>NZ_JACZCR010000027.1 GCF_014904735.1 Microbulbifer hainanensis
CTCCGCCCAGCGGAATTCACGCAGCTCCGGGTAGGACTTCCGCTCCTTGAGGTTGTACCACAGCATCTGCAGTGCAACCCGATCGTCATCAATGCCGGTGATACCGGATTCGGCCCGCCGCTGCAGCAGGTAGCAGAAGCCGTAGATTTTCAGCTGGGCCCAGTGCAGCTGGCGCACGGATTCCGGCAATTTTTCCGGAGGGCAATAAGTCGTTTTGATTTCGTCCAGTTGCACCGGCCGGTGCAGGTCATTCCGCGGGTGCAGGATATCGACGCGGCCACTGAGGATGACCGCCTGCCCCTCGCAGTGGCAGTGTGCCTCCAGCCGGTACTCGGCTTCGCTGCCGGCAGGGCGCTGCTTCTGCAGCTTCTGGTGCGCGCGAATCCCCTCCTGGGCCGTGGGGCCCGCGGGTCTGTCGCTGTGCAGGTCGCCGCTGCGACAGGCAAATGCCACCAGTTCGCCCACGGACAATTGCAGTGGCCCGGTGTCGCAGTCAACGGGTGTCGCCTTGCTAGGGGGCTTTTCCCGTTGGCTGGGAGAGGCTTCCACGGAACTCACGGCTGTTGCCACTCCACGTGTAGTACCCGGTGCGGTATCTGGTGTCGGGCAAAAAAGGCGAGCCAGCGCACCTGGTTCTGCTGCAGGCGATCACCGGGGCCCTTTACTTCCACCAGCTCGTAGCCACCGTCCGGCGTAAACAGGATCAGGTCCGGCAGGCCGCTGCAGTGATTGGCGATATCGCTCAACAGGCGGCGGAACAGGTGCCGCCAGTGGTCGGCGGGGATGTGCTTGAGCGCCAGTTCCAGCAGGTCCCCTGTCAGGGCCTCCCAGGCGACCAGGGGATTGGCGATACCCCATTTTTCGCGGAAATTCCGTAAAACCCGCTTTCCGAGACTTTCGCTGTCCAGTTCAGCCAAGCGCTGTTCAAAGACTGCCCGCCGCGCCGGATAGAAGTCGGATGTGCGAAAGTCGCTGGGCGCCACCTGAAACGGATTGAAAAAAGCCCCGGGTACCGGCGCGAACAGGATGTCCCAGATATAGAGACCGAGAACTCCATTAAACAGGCAGTTTTCCACGTAGTAGCAACGGGCTATCTCTGCCCCGTGGGATGCCTGCTGCAGGTAGTCCGCAGCGAGTAGTTCCACCCGCTCCGGTGCCTGCGGCAACGTCACTGTCTCAGTGGGTGGCTGGTGCCGCGCTGGCTGTTGCCAGCCGTCGAGGCAGCCTTCCTTTTTGGCGGTCCGATAACCAAAACTCTCGGCGAAAACCTGCTCCGCTTCATTGTGGGGTGCCGCGAGGATTTTCCGGCACAGGGCCAGACCCCGGTCGATATCGCCGCGCTTGATGGCAATCCGCGCCCGGCGCTCCCGCGCCGGTGGCCGGGTGCAGCGCCGGTAGAGCTGGTCTGCCGCATCTAGCTCGTCCAGCCGCTCCAGCTGTCGGGCCAGTGTCAGGCGCAGGCGATCCAGGCGGCGCAGCAGAGTGGTATCCTCACTGTTCGGGGCGGTCATGGGCAGCTGTTCCGCCAGCGCGAGTATGGCTTGAGTCCCCGCGTCCAGTGCTTCGTCCAGTTGCGCCAGGCAGTCGTAATAGCGCAGGTGCTGGTCGATTTGTGTCCGACTCTGGAAAGGCAGGTGCTGCTGGTCCAGCGGGTAACTTTCGTAGCGGTAGAGCCCCAGATCCCGCAAGACGTAGTCGGTCAGGTCCTGATTCAGGTTGCCAAAAAAGCACAGCTTGAAAGTCTCAAAGTGCTCTGCGGCCTGTACCGCCAGCAGAGATTCATTCGCCAATAAAGCGTCGAGGAGCTCTGCCGAAGCGGCGGATTGCTCCAGCAGTGCCAGTTCCAGTGCCGGGCGTTTCAGCGATTTCGGCAGAGGAGTAGGGCTACAGGCCTGCAATTCGGCCTTGTTGAACAGGGGCAGGATTTCCGCCAGCGGCAGCGCCGGGTTGCGCCGCAGCAGGCCGGCGTCGACAAGCTGTTCAGCCGCCTCTGGCAGGCCGGTGATTTCCGCATAATCCAGTTTGCTTGCGCGAAACATGGCACCGGCGGCCGACGGTACACCCTTGCGCGACAGCAGCCTTACGTACAACCGCTGGCTGTCGATGTCCAGTGTGTGGAAGCTGGCGTAAAACTGCCGCTCCTCGTCCGTGAGCAGGGGTTCATAGCAATCCAGGACAAAGTCCACCAGGGCGCGGAAATTGCTCAGGTAGTAATCCGGTGGCAGTTCAACGGGTTCGGCCATGGGGTACTGCGTGTCGCTCGCGTTTGCTTCTTTCGTGACGGTGAGAACGGGGCAGCGCCCCTGTCGTATAAATAGCTGTATGGTTATACAGCATGTTTGCGGGGTGAACAAATCCAGTGGCGACCACGCGGCCACGCAGTAGTCACATTGGGGGGAGTCGCTTGTCACGACACGGCATCGGTGGTGTTTGGACTCCGACGCCGCGCGGTGGGCCACCATTCGCGGTTTGCGGGATTTGTCAGCGCCCGCTGGATAAGTAGGGCGACATATTCCGCGGTTAGAAAAATACCGCGTCAGGTTTGACGAGGATTCTGCCTTAAGCTCAAGCCGACAGTATATTGATACTGGACGCTATATATTGGGGCCAGTTTTTCATCGGTGGCCGCAAGCTCAACCGGGATTCCGGTGGAGTCTGAGGCAATGAATGCCACAAGATTGGGAAAAGCTCTATTGCCCCCTGCGCCATGCAAAATGCGGGAAGCTACTAATGAACTGAAGGTGGCCGATGTAAATTGAAGATGGATTTATTTGCTCCGCTTTTAACGATACTACTGCTCTGCGGCATCAATTTTACGTTGCCCAGATGGCGTATTTTCCAGCGGGAAAGTCCGCCCGCGATTCTCAGTGTCTCTGCGGGGACAGGGCTGGCCTATGTGTTTCTGGAAATGATGCCCAAGCTGGCGAAAATACAACAATTAACGCTGCTACCCGAATACGGCTCTATATTCCCGCTACAAAATCATGCCTACCTGGCGGCGCTGGCTGGATTCATTATCTTTTTCCTGCTTGCCAAGAGGGATCTGCAAGGCGACGAGGAAAGTAGCGACGCGGCATGGTCCAGGGCGACGGTCGTGTTGGCTGCTTTCTTTGCGCTATACAATGCACAGGTTGGATTTTTCCTTGGCGATTGGGAGTCCTCAGGGCTGTTGAGCCAGTCATTGGTGGCGGCAGTTTTCGGCCTGCATATCATGGGCCTGGACTACCACTTGTGGCACCATTACCCAGTACACTATGTACGCCATTTCCGGGGCCTCTTTTGCCTTTTTATGCTGCTGGGCTGGCTGGGTGCAGTGCTGACCCATGAACTTTATGGGCTAATGATGATAACCACGCAGTTTATTACCGGTGCAATTATCGTCATGGCTATCCGTGCAGAATTGCCTGCTAAAGAGAATACCCATATCCCGCTGTTCTTGAGCTCCGTAGCCATCACTTCCTGCGTGATTCTCGTACTCCAGGCGCGCCTGCTTGACGCCTAGTTTCAATGGCTTGCGCTGCCAGCAGTGTGTTAATCCCGCGAGACAGGATCCCTTCACAGTCCTGCCGATTCTAGTCAGGCGGCTATAAGCACTTGTTTATCCGGCCTGGCCGTGTGAATCCACCGCTGTGTTTCTATCCTAGAGGAATCCATTCCATTGAAGTGAAATCCAATGAAACGCGTTGCCATCAATGGCCTCGGTCGTATCGGCAGACTGCTGTTGCGCCGCTACCTCCAGGGAGACTACAAGCGCTTTACCCTGGTCGCAGCCAACGAGCCCATGTCCTCGGAAAACCTGCTCTATCTGCTCAAGTACGATTCGGTACACGGGAGGCTGGAGCGAGATGTCTCCATCGAAAAGGGAAAACTGCACCTGGACAAATTGGAGCTTTCCCTGTCTTCCGAGATGAGTCCGGAAAAGCTCCCCTGGGACGATGAGGGCATCGACGTGGTCATCGAGTGCAGCGGGCACTTTACCAAGCGCGCCGCTGCAGCCAAGCACCTCGAAGCCGGTGCCCGTCGGGTATTGATCAGTGCGCCGTCGCCAGACGCGGATATCATGCTGGTGATGGGCGTCAACGAAACCGATTTCGAGCCGGATCTCCACCACGTTATTTCCAATGCCTCCTGCACCACCAACTCCCTGGCGCCGGCACTGAAAATCCTGGATGACAACTTTGGCATTGAGCAGGCCCTTGTCACCACCATTCACGCCTATACGGCCAGCCAGAGTGTCGTGGATCAGCCTGCAGGGAAGAAAATCCGCGGCCGTGCTGCGGCGGTCAACATGATTCCCACCGGTACGGGTGCCGATGCCGCGACGGTCGCGATATTGCCCCAGCTAAAGGACCGCCTGAGTGCGTTGGCGGTGCGGGTACCAGTGGCGGACGGCTCCCTCACCGATATCTCTGCGCAGTTGAAGACCGGCAGCAATGCTGAAGAAATCAACCGTGTGTTCAAGGCCGCTGCCGCGGGCGAACTGAGCGGCATACTGGACTACAGCGAAGAGGAGCTGGTTTCCTCCGACATCATCGGCAACCCGCACTCCGGCATCGTGCACGGCCTTTCCACCCGGACCCAGGGAAACCTCGCCAAGGTCCAGGTCTGGTATGACAACGAGTATGGCTACGCCTGCCGCTGTCTGGACCTGCTGGAGCAGGTGCTGCTGTAGTGGCAGGGCCGGTGTGAATGGAAGCGGAGGCCGGCGTAGTCGCGCCGATCGGTGCCATTGCCGAAGTACACGGTCCGGTGGTGGTGATTCGCTGCGAGACACTGCCGCCACTGCGCCAGGCCCTCAAGGCCTCCATCGATGACGAGCGTTACCTGTTTGAAGTCCACCAGCATCTCGACCAGCGCCACGTGCGCGCCATTACCCTGCATCGCACCGCCGGCCTGCGTCGTGGCATGCAGGTATTCGATACCGGTGCGCCATTACATGTCCCCGTCACCCCGGATTGCCTGGGCCGGCTGCTGAATATTTTCGGTGAACCCCTGGATGGCGGGGAAGCGTTAAGCGCGCGTGAGTATCGCAACATTCATGCGCCACCTGCAGCCCTGTGGGATGCGGTGGGCACCGGCGACATTCTGCAGACGGGCATCAAGGTGATCGACCTGCTGTGCCCCTTTGTGCGCGGCGGCAAAACCGGACTGTTCGGCGGCGCCGGTGTCGGCAAGACGGTGCTGGTGATGGAATTCATGCATGCTGTCGCATCGTTGCACAGCGGCGTCTCGGTCTTTGCCGGTGTCGGTGAGCGCATCCGCGAGGGCCACGAGCTGTGGCACGAGATGCGCGAAGCGGGGGTGATGCCGCAGACACTGATGGCCTTCGGGCAGATGGACGAGTCGCCCGGCGTGCGCTTCCGTATCGGCCTTTCGGCGCTGACCTATGCGGAATACCTGCGCGACACCCTGCAAAAAGAAGTGCTGTTCGTAATGGACAACATTTTTCGCTTCGTACAGGCCGGCAGTGAGATTTCCAGCCTGCTCGGGCGCATGCCAGCCACGGTCGGTTACCAGCCCACGCTGATCAGCGAGGTCGCCGAACTGCAGGAGCGGATACTGTCGACCCGCACCGGCGCCGTTACCGCAGTTCAGGCGGTGTACGTACCGGCCGACGATATGACTGACCCGGCGGTGAGCGCCATCTTCAGCCATCTGGATTCTTCGGTGGTGCTGTCGCGGGCGCAGGCGGGCAAGGGCATTTACCCTGCGGTGGAACCGCTGTTGTCCAGCAGCCGATTGATGGACAGGCACACCCTGGGTGATCGTCACTATACGGTGGCGGAAGGCGTGCGTGAACATTTGGCGCGATACCGCGAACTGGAAGACATTATCGCCATGCTCGGTATAGAAGAGCTGTCGCCCAGAGATCGTCGCATCGTTATGCGCGCGCGCAAATTGCAGCGCTACCTGACCCAGCCATTCACCGCTACTGCGTCCCATACCGGCATCGCGGGCGTCTCGGTACCACTTGAGGATACGCTGCAAGACTGCGAGACATTTTTGCGCGGCGATTTCGACGAACTGACTGAAGAGGACTGCTATATGCGCGGCAGTATGCGGGAACTGCAGAAGTGAATACCTTTAGTCTGCTCCTTCTTTCAGCCACTGAGCAAAAGCGCATAGAAGGCGTCAGTTCCTTCGTCGGGGAAGATGCGTCCGGCAGTTTCGGCATACTGGCGGGGCACACGCGCACAATGACCGCGCTGCTGTTTGGTCTGGCGCGTTTTCGCCGCAAGGGGGAGGCGTGGGAATACCTGGCGCTGCCCGGTGGACTACTCTACTTTCTCGACAATCGCCTGCAGATCTGTACGCGTCACTACCTGATCGATCGCGACTATGAACGGATATCCGAATTGTTGCAGCAGCAATTAATGGCGGAGGAGCAAAGTCTCCACGATACAAAAGAGAGTCTGCGGCGGTTGGAGGAATCCATTCTGCGCCGACTGTGGGAGGCGGGCAGGGGCTTCGATTAATGGAGCGAAACGACAGGGGTAAACAGCTGCGTAAAAAGGTGGAGCGCCAGGCCAGGCGTATGCAACGGGCCGAGCGCGAGCGCCCGACGCTGATCGCGCAGACCATCTATCTCGGCACGCTCGGTCTGGTATTCGTGCTGCCGGTTGTGGGTGGCGCCTATCTCGGGCAATGGCTCGACGACCTCGTGGCCGGTTATTCCACCCGCTGGACCTTGAGCCTGATTCTTGTCGGTGTGGCGGTAGGGGCCATCAATGTCTATCTGTTGATCAGGGAGTAGTTGGTGAACCAAAGCGAAATTGTCGCCGCGGTCTTGTTCCGTCTGGGACCACTGGAAATCACCGGTACCGTAGTGACAACCTGGGCAATTATTGCCGTTCTGGCGCTGGCGTCCTGGTTGCTGTCGCGACGCCTGCAACGACAGCCGGGCCGAGTGCAGACAGTTGCGGAAGGTGTGGAAATGGCGATGGAGGATGCAATCCGCGCGGTGGCACCCGATCACGTACAACTGTTGCTGCCGTTTGTCGGCAGTCTGTGGATCTTCCTGGTGGTGGCCAATCTGAGCGGATTGATTCCGGGCGTACATTCGCCCACGCGGGATCTCTCCGCCACCGCGGCCCTGGCAATACTGGTGTTTTTGTCCGTGCACTGGTTCGGCATCCGCAACCAGGGGCTTAAGCGGTATCTGCGCCACTATCTCAGCCCGAGTCCGATACTGCTGCCGTTTACCCTGATCAGCGAGGTCACCCGCACTGTTGCGCTGGCCGTGCGTCTGTTCGGCAATATCATGAGCCTGGAAATGACAGCACTGCTGGTGCTGTTAGTCGCCGGCTTTCTGGCGCCAATCCCGATTCTGATGCTACATATAATCGAAGCGCTGGTTCAGGCCTATATCTTTGGAATGCTGGCATTGATCTACGTCGCCGGCGGCCTCCAGTCACAGCAGCTGAAGGAACAGCGGCAGGAGAATCCCCGTGCATGACATGACTTGGTTCACCCTGGGTTCTACCGTCTTCGCGGCACTAGCGATCGGCATCGGCGTGCTCGGGCCCGCCTTTGCCATGGGGCGGGCCATCAGCAGCGCGCTGGATGCGCTGGCACGCCAGCCGGAAGCGGAGCGCTCGATCATGCGCACGCTGTTTATCGGGCTGGCGATGATCGAATCCCTGGCCATCTATGTACTGGTGATTGTGCTGATAATCCTGTTCCGCAATCCTCTGCTGGAATACCTGTTAAAACCCGGCGGATAAAGTACAGGGGGCGGGCATGGAACTGAACTGGTCAACCTTCCTGCTGGAAATCCTCAATTTTCTCGTGCTGGTATGGATACTGAAGCGCTTTTTCTACAAGCCGCTGCAAGAGGTCATTGCACGCCGACAACAGGAAATAGAAGCGCGCGTGGCCGAAGCGGAAAAAATGCGGAGCGACGCACAGCAGTTACAGCAACAATATGAGGGCCGCCAGGCGGGCTGGGAAAACGAGCGCCAGCAGGCACGCGAAGTTCTGCAAAAGGAAATAAAGGACACGCGCGCCCGGCTGGAGGACGAATTGCAGGAATCGCTGCAGCAGCAACGTCAGAGGGCGGAAGTGGTGGCGCAGCGCCAGCGCAGGGAACAGCTGCGACAGCTGGAACAGCAGGCGGTGGAGCAAGGCGGAGAATTTGCCGCGCGGCTGTTGCAGCAGAGCGCCGGGCCGGATCTGGAATCGCGCCTGCTGGCACTGTTGCTCGATTCGCTCGGCAAGGTATCGACGGAACAGCTGAATGAACTGCGCGAAGCGGCGCAGAAAAATGCGCAGGTGGTGGAAGTGGCGAGCGCTTTTCCCTTGCCCTCGCACCAGCGCGATGAGATAGCCAGCGCGCTCGCGGAACTACTCGAGGGACAGGTGGACTGCCATTTTGTCGAGGCACCGGAGCTGATTGCCGGTCTGCGCATCGCGATCGGTGCCTGGGTGCTCGGCGCCAATGTGCGCGATGAACTGCACGGTTTCAGCCAGCTCGAGAGCACATCTGCCAATGATTGACGTATGAACAGTGATTTACTGCAGCGTCGCGCCGAGTGGCTGAAACACTACCGCCCGCGGATGCGCATCCGCGAGCGCGGCCGGCTGGTGTCGGTCGGCGACGGCATCGCCTGGGTCGACGGACTGCCCGGCGCGGCAATGGATGACCTGCTCGAATTCGCCGATGGCAGCCGCGGGCTGGTGTTCGATCTTACCGGTGGCCTGGTCGGCGCTGTGCTGTTGACGGAAACTGCAAAACTCACTGCCGGTGCCGTTGCGCGCCTGTTGCCGAAGCCCCTGGGTATCGGTGTGGGCGATGAATTATTGGGGCGGGTAATCGATCCATTGGGCCAGCCGCTGGATGGTGGCGCCCCGATTGAGAGTACCGCCTGGCGACGGCTGGAAGTCGCAGCGCCGGCGATTATCCAGCGCGACTTTGTCAATGAGCCGCTGTACACCGGCAACAAGGTCCTGGACACCATGATCCCGATCGGTCGTGGACAGCGCCAGCTGTTGATTGGCGATGAGGGGCTGGGGCGCAGCTCACTGGCGCTGGACACGGTGGTCAACCAGCGCGGACAGGATGTGTACTGCATTTACGTGCTGATCGGGCAGAAGCGCTCGGCAGTCGTGGATGTCCTCGGCTTACTGCGCGACTACGGCGCGCTGGATTACACCGTGCTGGTGGTCGCCGAGGCCAGCGCGCTGCCGGGGCTGCAACACCTGGCTCCCTTTGCCGGCTGCAGCATCGCCGAATACTGGATGCGCCGAGGCCGGGATACGCTGGTAGTCTACGACGATCTCTCCACCCACGCGAAAACCTACCGGGAACTCTCGCTGTTACTGCGCCGCCCACCGGGGCGCGAAGCCTACCCGGGCGATATCTTTTCTGTGCACGCGCGTTTGCTGGAGCGGGCCACCTGCCTGAACCCGCAGGAAGGCGGCGGCAGTATGACTGCGCTGCCGATTATCGAGACTCAGCAGGGCGAGATTGCCGCCTACATCCCCACCAACCTGATTTCCATTACCGACGGCCAGGTCTACCTCGATCGCGAGCTGTTTGCCGCAGGATTTCGCCCGGCTATTGATATTGGCAAATCGGTGTCGCGTATTGGTGGACGTGCGCAACACCCGGCGATCAAGCGCGAAGCGGGGCGCATGAAACTCGATTACCTGCAGTTTCTCGAGCTGGAGATTTTCACCCGCTTCGGCGCCCGGCTGGAGGCCAGCATGGAGCGGGCCATTCGCCGCGGTCGCGTGCTGCGGGAAATTCTCAAACAGGAGCGATTGAGGCCGCTGCCGATTGAGTTCCAGTTGGCGTGGATGCTGGCTTTTAACGACGGGCTGCTGGACGAGGTGGAGCTGGATGAAGTCCCGCGACTGCTGGCGCAATTGCAACGACAGGTCGAGGCCGGCGAAATCAGCCTGGACGACGGGCGTGATCGCTGCAGCGCGCAGGTGCGCGACTGGCTTGCCAGCGCCGAGCGGACAACACAGTGAGCCGTCGGCGCGCGCTGCAGCACCAGTGGCAGAAGCTCAGCGAGGCGCGGGAAATCGTCTCGTCGATGAAATCCCTGGCATTTATGGAGACGCGCAGGCTGGCCCGCTTCGTCGATATTCAGCGCCAGGCAGTCCTGACCATGGAAGAGGCGGCGGCGGACTTTCTCGCTGCTTACCCGGATGTGCTACCCCGGGCGCAGTTGGGGCGTCGCGTATTCCTGCTACTGGGTTCGGAGCGCGGCTTTTGCGGCAACTTCAATGAAGCCCTGGTACACGCGCTGGAGCCAAAGCTGCGCGAACCCGGCGGAGAAACGGCGGGCATCGTTGCCTGCGGCCAGAAGTTGTGCGCCAAACTGGAGGGCCACCCGCAACTGTTAACCGGACTGGATGGCGCCGCAGTCGGTGACGAGATGGACTCTGTCCTCATCCGGTTAACAAAAGTGCTCGGCGAGCTGCAGCAACGGGAGGGCGCGATCGCGCTCAGCGTGCTGCACCACGATATGGAACAGGAGGAAGTCGTCACGCGAGAGCTGCTGCCGCCTTTCGGCGCGCTCGATCCTCCCCAGCACGCGGGCGGCTACCCGCCGCAACTGAACCTGACCCCGCCGGAATTCCTGCTGGAGCTGGTCGACCAGTACCTGTTTGCCGCGCTGCAGGAAATCCTCACGCTCTCCCTGATGGCGGAAAACAATCGGCGCCTGCACCATCTGGAGGGCGCGGTTCACTACCTCGATGACAACCTGGAGTCACTGCGGCGCAAGAGCAACCAGGTGCGCCAGGAACAGATCACCGAGGAGATAGAAGTGATCCTGTTGAGCGTGGAGAGCGCGGTTCCGCCAGTGGAAGAGGAGTGAGCCGTGGCTATGTTGTTGTCTATCTTCTCCGCCGATGAGCGCGATCTCACTATTGGGTGTCACTCAAAGTGAAGTAGAGCTCCTCCTCTTGCGCGAAATGCAGGCGCACTATGGCGACCAGGCTCAACAAAAGGCCGCGCAGTTCCCGCCGCTGAAATTCATTCGGACCTTCGTCAACCAGTTCCGCCGTCAACTGTTCGAAGCGCCGCGCCAGTCGGAAGATCTCCCGATGCGTATGACTCATTGCCCCCAGCGGATCGAAGCCGTGCATCTTGTCGGCAAGCATCGGGTAGAGCTTTTCTTCGTCCTCGCGCTCGTGCGGGAGCAGTTGGTCCCGAATCAGAATGGCGAGGGATCGTAATTTGTCGCGGCTTTCCGCCGGTGAGCTGGTGTCCAGTGCGTGGGCAGTTGCTTCTATTCGGTCCAGGATAGGTTGTAACTCGTCGTGCTGGCGGCGCAGTTGATCGGCCACTTCCGCTGGCAGCGTACTTCCTGCAAGGTGTTCCGGGAGAGGTTGCAGCGCCCGCAAAGCGTTGAGGATCACCGCGACATCGATCGCCTCCTGCAGAAGGGCCCCGGCGACAGGCGGCAGGAATCCAAAGGCGGCGAACAGCATTGCCACCCCCGATAGCCCCATCCCGACGAGCACACTCTGCAGGGCGATGTGTCGGCCGCGCCGTGCGATCAGTAGCCCCTCCGGCAGCCGGTCGAGGCGATCTACCAGCAGCACCACGTCTGCCGCTTCGGCGGATGCGCTGGCGCCCCGGGCGCCCATGGCGATGCCCACATCGGCAGCCGCCAGCGCCGGCGCATCGTTGATACCGTCGCCGACCATGGCGGTGCTGGCACGGCGGCATTCGGTCTCGACAGCGGCGACCTTGTCCGCCGGTGAGCGCTCCGCCAGTACCGAATCGAATCCCAGCGAAAGCGCCACGGTTTCGGCGACGTCTTGCCGGTCGCCGCTCAGCATCACTGTACGGCGGATGCCAGCCCGATGTAGTTCGCGCAGAGCCCGCGGAGTCTCCAGGCGGATCTGGTCCGCAAGCAACAGGACGCCGGCGAGGTGACCGTCGATGCCGACGAAAACACCCGACAGCCCGCGCATTGCCATCTGCTGCAGCCGGTCGCGCGCCCAGCTGTCGGGTTCTTTGCCTTCCAATACCAGGTTCAAACTGCCTACGACCAGCTCATGTCCTTCGACCTGTCCGCGCAATCCCTCGCCGGGCTCTTCCTGCACCTGTTGCGGGAGGCTGGTTTCGAGATTGCGGCGCTGTGCTTCAATGACTAGCGACTGGGCGGTGCTGTGCTGGGATACCTGATCCAGCGACACCGCCAGGCGCAATAACTCTTCCGGCAGGAAAGGTGGTTTTGTTTCGATCGATACCAGCTGCGCTCGCCCGGTCGTCAATGTCCCGGTCTTGTCGAACAACATGTTTTCGACATCCGCGAGCTGTTCAAGCGCATCGCCATTTTTAATCAGAATACCGCGTCGGGCGGCGCGGGAGATGGCGGAGATCATCGCCACCGGTGCCGCCAGAATCAGGGGGCAGGGGGTGGCCACCACCAATACCGCCAGTGCCCTGACCGGATCTCCGGAATACAGCCAGGCTACTCCAGCGACGGTGAGTGCGGCGGGAATAAACAGCAGGGCGTAGCGGTCAGCCAGGCGGGTAAAGGCCGCCTTACCGGCCTGGGCCTCCTCGACCATCTGCACGATGCCGGCATAAGTGCTTTCGGCTTCGGTTTTCAGCGCCTGCAGTTCCAGTGGCCCGCCGGCGTTAATCGTGCCACTCAACAACTGCTCACCGCGAGTGCACTGTCGCGGCTGGGATTCACCGGTCACCACGGACTCGTCCAATTGCGCCGCTCCGGAGAGAAGCAAGCCGTCGACGGGTACCGCTTCTCCAGGCTTGACCAACAGACGATCCCCCACAGTGACCGCGCCGGTTGCCACATCTTTTACCCCGGAGTCGTCACAGAGATGCGCCACCCGGGGACTGCGTTCGAGCAGCGCGGAGAGTTCCCGGCGCGCCCGTCCGCTGGCGTACTCCTCAAGGGAGCGGCCGCTGGCAAACATAAAGGCGATCACCGCGCCGGCAAGATATTGCTCCAGTGCGATTGCGCCGGCCATGGTCAGCAGGGCAAGCAAATCCACTCCGGCCCGGTGGCGCAGCAGGGCGCGCAGACTTTCCACTGTCGCCACTGCCAACATCAGCGCCGTGGCGGCAGCCCAGAACGGCGCGGGTGATATTCCCCATATCCAGACCAGGCCACCGATGGCCAGCAGCACGGCGACGGTGATGGCAAATCCAGTGTGGATACGGCTGGCGATATTGGGCGCGATCATGATTTTGTCGGGGGAGTATCCGGGTTCATCCTGGTGTGGATGTCATAGCGCTCTGTCGTGCGCCGCCATTTTATAGAGCTGCGCAGCCTGTCGGGCAGCCGCCGGATCTGGTGCCAGATACCGGGTGATCTTTCCTGCACTGTGCAGACAAGAATAGTTCCGGGGATGAGCTGACGATTCCACCGAACTTTTTCCGACCAGAGTACGCCAGACCTTTCGAAAACAGTGACTAGTTTTCCTCTGCGCTGCCTTCGATATGCTGCGCCAGGTATTCGACGGCACCGTCCAGGCTCTGTATCGCCACATAGTCCTTTTCCGGAATGTCCATCTGGAATTCCCGTCCCAACGCGATGGTGAAATTCAGGAAATCCATCGAGTCGAAATCGTACTGGTCGCGAATCGGTGTTTTCGGATCCAGTTCCCCGGGATTGATATCCGGTGCGACCTGGAGAAGTTTTTTCAGTGCCAGTGCTCGTATTTCCTCGCGATTCATAACCTCTCGGGCTCCTGTAACAGGCGATCGATTTCCGCCAGGAAGAGGGCGCCGCGGTGGCCATCACTGGCGCGGTGGTCGGCAGCAAGGCTTGCGTTGATGACACGCCGCACCTGCGGCGCGCGATTGACCGGTCGGACTCTCTCGACAATGGAACCGAAACCGACGATCGCCAGCTGCGGCGGATAGATGATGGGGAATACGGTATCGACACCCTGTTCGCCGAGGCTGGTAACGGTGATGGTGGCATCCTGTAGCTCTGATCCTCGCAGGTGGCCGCTTCTGGCCCGATTCACCAGATCGGAGAATTCTGCCATCAGTTCATCCGGATTTTTCCGGTGTACATCGCGCAGTGTCGGTACCAGCAAGCCACCGCTGCGCAGTGAGATCGCCACGCCGACATGTACGTCGTCTTTGACCTGGGCTGCGTCGTCCATAAAGAAACCGTTCATCTCCGGCACCTTTTGCAGCGCGCCTGCCACCGCTTTCAGTAACAGAATTGCGTAGACCAGGCGCAGGGGAAGAGGGCGTTCGGCGTTTTGTTGTTCGAGCCAGGTGAGGGCGGGCGTCAGGTCGATACTGGTGGACAGGTAATAGTGGGGGATTTCCCTGTTTGAGCGCACCACGGCGGCAGCAATAGCGCGGCGCATACTGCTCGCGGCGGCTTCGGCCTGCTTCTCGGCGGTGCCTGCTACGGTTCCTGTTGGCGCCGCTGGGCCCGCGCTAGAGGCCACGTCTTCCAGGGTGACGGCGCCCCCGGGCCCCGTGCCCACGATGTTTTCAGGGTCTACGCTCAGTTCGCGCGCGCGCTTGCGCGCGGCGGGGGAAATGCGTTTGCGCTCTCCCCCCGGTGGTGGCTGGATATTAAGGGCGCGGGGCATGTCCTCTGGTGGAGCCTGCTTGTCCTCGCTGACGCCGGCTTTTCTGGGTTCGGCGTGCCCCTGTGTTTTCCCTCCACTCCGGATTGTCGCGAGCACCGTGCCCACCGGCACTTTTTCATCCGGTTGCACCAGAATCTCTTTAACAGTGCCCGACTCGAAGACCTCAATATCGATGATTCCCTTGTCGGTCTCCACTGCGGCGATACTATCGCCTTTGGTTACGGTGTCGCCGGGTTCGACAAACCATTCGCGCAGGGTCGCGTCTTTCATGTCGGCACCCAGGGAGGGCAGGCGAAATTCAGACATTTTGTCCCATCACCTCGCGCACCTTTTCCACGATGGTGTCCACCTGTGGCAGTGCCGCGTGTTCCAGGTGCGCGGCATAGGGGATGGGCACTTCGGCGCTACACACCCGCGCCAGCGGCGCGTCGAGATCGTAAAATGCCTGCTCGGCGATGCGCATGCCGATCTCCCCGGCCAGGCTGCCGCTGCGCCAACCCTCGTCGATCAATACCGCGCGGTGGGTCTTGCGCACCGAGGCGAGAATTGTCTCATCGTCCAGTGGTCGCAGCGATCTGAGATCAACCACCTCGGCATCGATACCGCCCTCGGCCAGTTGTTCGGCGGCGTCCAGCGTCTTGTGCAGGTTGCCGCCGTAACAGATCAGGCTGACATCCGATCCGTTTCGGCGCACCGCGGCGCGGCGGATATCCGTGATTGACGAGTCCTCGGCCAGCTCGCCCTCCCGGTTGTACAGCGCGTTGTGTTCAAAAATGATCACCGGGTCCGGATCCTCCAGTGCCAGGCGCAGCATGCCGCGCATATCTTCCAGGGTGCCGGGCGCAATTACACGCAAGCCGGGCACGTGGGCATACCAGCACTCCAGGCTGTGCGAGTGCTGCGCGGCCAGCTGGCGGCCGGCGCCGGTTGTCATGCGGAGCACTACCGGAACACTGAATTGACCGCCAGACATATGGCGCAGGGTGGCGGCGTTGTTCACTATCTGATCCAGGCACAACAGGCTGAAGTTGACCGTCATGACTTCGACGATGGGGCGCATGCCGCCAAGTGCGGCGCCAATGCCGGCGCCAACAAAGGCGGACTCGGAAAGTGGCGTATCGCGGATGCGCTCTTCGCCAAACTCTTCCTGCAGACCCTTGCTGACGGCGTAGCAGCCGCCGTAACGGCCCACGTCCTCGCCCATCAGGAAGACCCGCTCGTCCTGCTGGAGCGCTTCCTGCAGTGCGCTGCGCATGGCTTCGCGGTAGGTGGTTTTCATTGGGCTTCTTGTCCGATCATTCGGATATCCAGGTTTTTATCGATCGATTAAATTCAATCATTTCGAATGTTTTGGTTGTTTATGGCGGTGTTCAGGGTAAAAAGATTCGATAAAATCGATTCCGTGTAGGTGTCCTTCAGCAGATCCTCCACCGGTTCCCAGTGGCCCGCATTGGCAAAATCCACGGCGTTCTGGATTTCCTCGGCTACCGATTTTTCGATTCCTTGCACATCGGCATCGTTCAACACCTTCTGTGCGCGCAGCCGTGCAGTCAGGGTGGCAACTGGGCAGAGCTGCTTCCACTGCTCTACCTCTTCTTTGCTGCGGTAGAGTTCCGGGTCGAACATGGAGTGGGCGCGGAAACGGTAGGTGCGCATTTCCAGGAAAGCGGGCGCCGCTTTTTCACGGACTCTCTTTACCGCGTCCCGCACCGCCGTATTGACGGAAATGACATCCATCCCGTCCACTGCGGCGGAAAAGATGCCGTAGCATTTCGCTTTCTGGTGGATATCGGTCACCGATTCCGAGCGCGCCAGCGCGGTGCCCATGGCGTACAGATTGTTCTCGCAGATGAACAGTACCGGCAGTTGCCAGAGCGCGGCCAGATTGAGGGATTCGTGGAACTCGCCCTCGGCCACCGCGCCCTCACCGAAGAAGCAGGCGGTAATCCGCCGGCGGTTTTTCATCTTGTCTGCCAGCGCCAGGCCGATGGCCAGCGGCAGGCCGCCGGACACTATGGCGTTGCCGCCATAGAAGCGCGTCCCCGCATCGAACAAATGCATGGAACCGCCGCGCCCGTGCGAGCAACCCTCGCGCTTGCCAAACATCTCCGCGAGGATGGCATTCATGGAAATGCCGTGCATTAGCGCATGGCCGTGCTCGCGGTAGGTAGCGACGACGGCGGCGTCTTCGCCCAGCTCCGGGATGGCACCGGCGGCGACTGCCTCCTCGCCGATATACAGGTGCAGAAAGCCCCGAATTTTCTCCTGGCCGTAGAGTTCTGCACACTTTTCCTCCATACGGCGAATCCGGGTCATGTCGGTCAGCCATTGCAGGCCCTGTTCGCGGCTGACTTGCGAGGGTTTTCCTGTCATTCCCGGCTCTCCAGTGTCGATGTGTCGCCTTCGGGCAGACCGAGTTCGCGCGCTTTCAGCAATCGGCGCATGATCTTGCCGGAACGGGTGCGCGGCAGGTTGTCATGAATCTCGATCTGTCGTGGCGCGACCGCCGGGCCCAGACGGCGGCGCGCCAGGGCCAACAGCTCGGTGCGCAGTGCCTCGCTGGGCTGGTGCGCAGGTTTCAGGGATACGAAGGCCTTGACCACTTCGCCGGCGATCGGGTCTGGCACGCCGATGGCGGCGGCTTCGGCCACTGCCGGGTGTTCCATCAGCGCGCTCTCCACCTCGAACGGACCGATCAGGTGCCCGGATGATTTGATCACGTCGTCGGCGCGCCCCACGAACCAGAAGTAGCCATCTTCGTCGCGGCGCGCCAGGTCACCGGTGAGGTACCAGTCGCCGCTGAAGCAGGCCCTGTAGCGCTCTTCTTCGTGCAGATAGCCCCGGAACATCGACGGCCAGCCGCGCTTCAACGCCAGCTCACCCTCGCGATCCGCATCCTCGATTAATTCCACCGAACCGTCTTCGCGCCGGCGTACTACAGTCGCCTCGATGCCCGGCAGCGGTTTGCCCATGGAACCGGGGCGGATATCCATACTGGCGAAGTTGGCGATCATGATTCCACCGGTTTCCGTCTGCCACCAGTTGTCGTGGAAGGGCAGCTCGAACGCCTCTTCGCCCCAGAGTACCGCCTCGGGATTCAGCGGCTCGCCGACGCTCGCCATAAAACGCAGTGCCGGGAGCTGGAACTTGCGCGCCAGTTCGGCGCCGTGTTTCATCATCATGCGGACCGCAGTCGGGGCCGTGTACCAGACGCTCACCATGTGGTCGCGCAAAATGCCGTACCAGCGCTCCGGTTCGAACTCCTGTCGGTCCACGATCATGGTCGCCCCGATCGTCAGCGGCGCGATAATGCCGTAGCTGGTGCCGGTGACCCAGCCCGGATCTGCGGTGCACCAGAAAACGTCCTGTGGGTGAAGGTCGAGGGCGAGGCGCGCACTGGCATGGTGGGCCACCACCGCTTCATGGACGTGGATGGCGCCCTTCGGTTTGCCGGTGGTGCCACTGGTGAAATGCAGCAGGGCGGGATCTTCGGGGTTCGTATTGCATACCGGGAATTCGTCCGCGGCGGCGTCCAGCAGTTGCTGGAAATCGAGGGTGTCGTCGGGATGTTTCTCCTGTGCGCTGTCTCGCACCAGCAGCACGTGCTGCAGGTGCGGGAGTGAGTCGCGCAGGGCGGCGACCTTGCGCCGGTAAAGACTTTCGGTGGTGACGAGGACCTTGGCCTCGCCGATAGACAGGCGCGAGTGCAGCGGCTCGGGCCCGAAGGCGGAAAACAGAGGGCAAAAGACGCTGCCGTTCTTCAGCGTACCGAGCGCGGTGATATAGAGCGGGGGAATCCGCTCACTGAGTGCAAAGACCCGCTCGCCTTTCTTGACGCCGAGGTTCCGGAGGACATTGGCGAAGCGGTTGGTCAGCCGGCTCAGGTCGCCGTAGCTGAAATCCGTCGCTTCGCCGCTCCTGTCGAGCCAGCGCAGTGCCAGGTGCTCGCACCGATCACCGGCGGCGTGGCGGTCGACTGCCTCGTGGGCAATATTGAGCCCGCCGCCGGGCATTCCGTCGAGCAGCTCCCGTTCGTGTTCCCAGGAAAAATTTCGCCGGGCGGCGTCGTAGTCGAGCAGATTGGGAATCAGCTCCCAGTCTTCACTTTGTTTGCGGATCGTTTGTCGCGGCATAGTCGTTTCGTTGGCTTACCCTGTGGTTGAGACCTTATCGCCGGCATCCTCACCTCAAGGATTATCGCGTTTCAGTTCCGCCACCGTCTGGATTAGACCCAGAATCCTCCGCGCCAACTCCCGGGACAGGTTGATCAGCAGCACGCCGAAGTCTAATGGCATTTCGCAGTGCAGGGTGTAGAACAGATCTGAGTTCACCTCCAGTACATAACTGCTACTGGCGGCTATTGTCGTGCCCGGCCACGGGGTCAGCGCGATCATACTGACAAAGCCAATCGCCTCCCCAAAATGGAAATCGTAGATATGCTCAATGTGGCCATTCGCGTCCTGGTAGTAGGAAAGGGAACCTTTCAGAACGATATAGAAGGAACCTGACGGTCTGCCGGTTTCGATGAGCGTCTCGCCTTTACGTAACACGTGGATCTGCCCGTTTTTTAACAGGTATTTCATCGCCTCGTCGGACAAAGCGCCGAATGCAGCAGCATTTTTCAGATCGTCAATGGAAAGTTCGTCCAGTAAGAGCTCCGCGCCTATTTGTCGCATGGCAGCTTTCCCGATTTGATGCTCGCAGCTATTTCTAAAGTATGGGGCAATGGTGACTGTTATGCTTTCTGGGGGGATTGCGCGCCGTTCTGGACGATCGGCGCGAGGCTGTCGGGATGCGGGGACGTAAAGTTTTTCAACTAATGTTGCAGGGTCAGATTCCCCATATTTACCCAACCGCTGTGCAACTTGAACACGCCAATAGCCTCATGACTGATACAGACGCACAGCGCCAGTGGCATTGCCTGTCGCCGCGGGAAGTCGCCGCCCAGCTGGACAGCAGCGACACGGGTTTGTCGACTGCGGAGGCGGACCGTCGCCGAGAAAGCTTTGGCGCCAATGAGCTGCCGCTGCCACGTCCGCCGGGCTTTCCCCGGATGTTCCTGCGCCAGTTCATCAGTCCGTTGATCTACGTCTTGCTGGCGGCGATGCTGGTTTCCCTCAGTGTCGGCAAGTTGGCCGATGCCTCCTTTATCGGCCTGATACTGCTGCTCAATGCTTTCATCGGTGCGCTGCAGGAATACCACGCACATCGCAGCGCACTGGCGCTGCGCAAGCTGATGGTCAGTCGCGCCCGGGTAATCCGCGACCGTGAAACCTGTGAAATCGCCGCCGAGGCACTGGTTCCCGGCGATATGGTGCTGCTCTCGTCTGGCGACCGTGTGCCCGCCGATCTGCGTCTGGTGGAATCGACGGGCCTGGAAGTGGACGAGTCGGTGCTCACCGGCGAATCACTGCCGGTTTACAAGGACAGCGACGTCCTGTGCGCGGAAGAAGCTCCGGTCGCTGAGCGGAACAATCAATGTTTCGCCGGCAGTCTGGTTTCTTCCGGCCGCGGCCGCGGCCTGGTGACCGCCACCGGGCTGCATACCGAGATGGGCAAGCTGAGTCTCAGCCTGGTGTCGGCAGAGTCCGCCCAGCCGCCACTGTTCCAGC
Source organism: Microbulbifer hainanensis (assembly GCF_014904735.1). Classification (GTDB taxonomy): domain Bacteria; phylum Pseudomonadota; class Gammaproteobacteria; order Pseudomonadales; family Cellvibrionaceae; genus Microbulbifer; species Microbulbifer hainanensis. The sequence goes on from NZ_JACZCR010000027.1 coordinate 20,163, forward strand.
GCATAGAGCGTTTCAGCAAGAAACTCACCATTGCGCTGCTGGGCACGGTGGCTGTACTGGCCCTGATCGAGCTGGCGCGAGACACGCCGCCGCTGGTTATTTTCATGACAGTGGTCGCCCTGGCGGTGTCTGCCATCCCCGAGGGTTTGCCGATGGCGCTGACGGTGGTGCTCTCCATCGGCACCCGGCGCATGGTCAAGCGCCATGTGATCGTGCGCAAGTTGGTGGCTGTGGAAAGTCTCGGATCCTGCACGGTCATTGCGGCCGACAAGACCGGCACCCTGACCGAAAACCAGCTCACTGCGCGAGAAGTTGGCTTCTGCGATGGCGGCAGTTATATCGTCAATGGCGGCAGCCTCCCTGTGGATCCAGATCCACAGGTAGAGGACCACGCCCTGATGGCCCGCGTTGCCCGGGTCGCAGCCCTGTGCAATGAGGCGGAGCTGCACCCGCTGGAAAATGGCCAGTGGCACAGCAGTGGCGATGCTGTCGATCAGGCGTTGCTGGTCATGGCGCACAAGACCGGTTACAAGCGGAAAGCACTACTTCGCGCGCACAGGCTGGAGGGGCAGATTCACTACGAACCGGCACTGGGTTTCGCCGCCACGCTGCACGCAGATGGCGATCGCCAGCTGGTTTGCGTCAAGGGCGCCCTGGAGAAACTGCTGCCGATGTCGAGCCACATGGCCACTGCCGATGGCGATGTGGCTCTGGATGGTGAGCGGGCGGTGGCGCAGATGCAGCGTTTGGCCGAGCGCGGAGCGCGTGTTCTGGCGCTGGCGGAAGGGCACCGGTCCAGCGTGGAGGGACTTTCTGCGGCGGGTTTATCCGACCTCTGCCTGTTGGGCCTGGTAGGCATGTTCGATCCATTGCGTCCCGAGGCGGCCGCGGCGGTGGCGGAATGTCGGGCAGCGGGCATCAACGTGTGTATGCTGACCGGGGATCACCCGCACACGGCCATCAGTATTGCGCGGGAGCTGGAGCTGGCAGATTCCGGGGAGCACGCAGTCACCGGCGCCGAGCTGGAGCGGGCGGCAAATGATGGGCCCCAGGCGATTGATGCGCTGACCGCGGGCGCCCGTATCTATGCCCGCGTTTCGCCGGAGCAGAAATTGACGATCGTTCAATCGCTGCAGCGCCAGGGGGAGTTCGTCGCAGTGACCGGCGACGGCGTGAACGATGCGCCGGCGCTGAAAAGCGCGCACGTCGGCGTGGCTATGGGGCAGCGGGGCACGGAAGTGGCGAAGGAGTCGGCCGACCTGCTGCTGACCGACGACAACTTTGCATCGGTGGTCGCCGGTGTCGAAGAGGGCCGAATTGCCTACCAGAATATCCGCAAAGTCATCTTCTTTTTGATCTCCACCGGCGCCGCGGAAGTCGTTCTGTTCGTGCTGACCACCACTTTCGGCCTGCCGTTGCCGCTGACACCGGTACAGCTGTTATGGCTGAACCTGGTCACGAACAGTGTGCAGAGCATCGGTCTGGCACTGGAGCCGGGTGAAGGTGACGAAATGCAGAGACCGCCGCGGCGGCCGAAAGAATCGCTGTTTAACCCGTTGATGCTGCGCCGGGTGATTACCTCCGGACTGGTGATGGGCGGCCTTGCCTTCGGCTGTTTCTACTGGTTGCTGCAGCAGGGCTGGCACGTAGACGCGGCGCGCAACAGTGTGTTGCTGCTGATGGTGCTGTTCGAGAATGTGCAGGTGTTTAACAGCCGCTCCGAGAATCGTTCAATATTCCGCCAGCCGTTCTTTGCCAATCCGGTGTTACTGCTGGGCACTTTGGCGGCACAGGGCATTCATATTCTTTCTCTCTACTCGCCACTGATGCAGCATGTCCTGGGTGTCTCGCCGGTGGGTGCCAAGCAGTGGGTGGCGCTGTTGGCGGTGGCGATACTGCAGCTGCTGGCGATGGAGCTGCTCTTGTTGTTCACAAAATCCCGGCGATCCGGGGATCCTCCATCGTAGGAGTGGGCCGGTTCTGTCGATGGGCCAGCCGCGCTGGCGGAGAACTGATTGCCAATAGCCGCCTGACTTGATCCAGATCAATCGGGCGATCGGCTCGGGTGAAACAATCCGACCGTTGTTGCCTGTTTCAGGCGCTTCAATAGCCGGTCATGGAAGGCCGGAGGAGAGTTGAAAGACCCGGCAGGTCTACTCTCCGCTGTGTCATCGAAAATAATTAATGAGATGGCGAGTTGAGAAAGGCAGGGACTGCCTTTTTCAACTTTTTTCTATAGCGACGACCTTTTCGATGGTGCGCAAAAGGGCGTCGGGGCTGAGGCTGATCGAATCGATTCCCAGCTTTACCAGGTATTCCGCCACTTCCGGGTAATTCGACGGTGCCTCACCGCAGATTCCTGCGGGAATCTTATTGCGCTGGGCACCTTCTACCGCCTGGCGGATCATTTCGAGCACACCAGGGTCCCGCTCGTCAAAATCGAAAGCGACGATATCTGAATCCCGATCGACGCCCAACACCAGTTGGGTCAGGTCGTTGGAGCCGATGGAAATACCGTCGAACAGCTGGCTGAAGGCGTCAATCTGCACGACGTTGTTCGGTATCTCGCACATCACATAGACCGCGAGATCATTCGAACCGGGCTGGAGCCCGTGTGCAGACATCGTCTGTAATACCCGTTCACCCTCAGGAATACGGCGACAAAAGGGAATCATCACTTTGATATTGGTGAAGCCCATGGTCTCCCGCGCGCGCTTGAGCGCGGCGCACTCCAGAGCGAAGCCATCTGCATAAGCCTCGTGCGCGTAGCGCGCGGCACCGCGGAAGCCCAGCATCGGATTTTCCTCCCGGGGCTCGAAAGACGCGCCACCGATCAGACGAGCGTACTCGTTCGTCTTGAAATCCGAGGTCCGCACAATGACCGGTCGCGGGTAGAAGGCGGCGGCGATGGTGCCAATACCCTCGGACAGCTTTTCAATAAAGAAGTCAGCGCCGCTTGGATAATTTTCGATCAGTTGGCTGAGTTTCTGCTTGTCGTCGTCGTTCTCGATTTTGTCCGGGCACGCCAATGCCATCGGGTGGGCCTTGATATGCTCGTTGACGATAAACTCCATGCGTGCAAGACCTACACCGTCGCAGGGCAGGGCGCTCAGGCGGAATGCCTGTTCCGGACTACCCAGGTTGATCATCATTTTGGTCTTCGGTCTCGGCACATTGTCCAGCTCGGTGGTCGTTACATCGAAAGGGATCTCGCCGGCATAGACCATGCCCACATCGCCTTCGGCGCAGGAAAGCGTGACAGATTCTCCATCAGTCAGGTTGCGTCCTCCATCGCCGATGCCGACCACCGCGGGAATGCCGAATTCACGCGCCACTATGGCCGCATGGCAGGTGCGGCCGCCGCGTTCGGTTACCAGCGCTGCGGCCCGGCGCATGGCCGGGCCCCAGTCCGGACTGGTACTTTCGGCAAACAGCACTTCGCCGTCTTCAAAATCCGCCAGCTGCTCAACACTGTCGATTCTGCGTAGCTTGCCACTCGCGATACCGGTACCGATGGCGCGCCCCTTTGCGAGCAGGGACTGGCTGTCTGGCTTGGAGTGGAATTTGTAGCGCTGCAGGACGTTGCGGGGTTTCTGTGAGGCAACGGTTTCGGGGCGTGCCTGCAACAGGTAGAGCTGCTCGTCATCGCCGTCCTTGGCCCATTCGATATCCATAGGGCAGGGCGCGCCGCGCTTTTCACTGTAGTGTTTCTCGGTAGTGATGGCGTAGCCCGCGAGTGTCAGTATCTCGTCATCCCTGAGGCTGTAATGGCGCCGGCGCGCATCCGGTGTCTCGATATTGTGCAGTTCCTGGCTATTCAGGTCCTCATCGCACACCAGGGTCTGCTGCTTGGCGCCCAGTTGCCGGCGTAGCACACAGCGGTGCCCCTGCTCGAAGGTGGGTTTGTGCACATAGAATTCATCCGGATCTACCGCGCCCTGCACAATATTTTCACCGAGACCGAAAGCAGAGTTGATAAACACGACATCCGGAAAGCCGCTGTCGGTATCGAGAGTGAACATCACGCCGCTTGAAGCGTGGTCCGAGCGCACCATCTTCATCACCGCTATGGCCAGATAAACCTTAAAGTGATCGAAACCATTGCGTTCGCGATAGCTGATGGCGCGCTCGGTAAACAGAGAGGCGAAGCAGCGCCTGCACGCATCGAGCAGGCCGTCTTTATCGCCAATATTCAGGTAACTCTCGTGCTGACCGGCAAAGCTGGCACTGGGAAGGTCCTCGGCGGTGGCGGAGCTCCGCACGGCGAGGCGCAACTGCGGGCCGTATTGTTCGCACAGTTGTACATAGGCTTTAGTGATCTCGCCCTTCAAGTCGTCGGGTAAGCCCGCTTCGTACACGATCTTGCGCGATTCCGCGGCTATTTTCCCCAGCTGCGCGCTATCTACGTTAGGGACATCCGCGATCAGTTTGCGCAGCGGTTCCCAGGCACCGGCGCTGTCAAGTACGGCGCGGTAGGCGGCAGAGGTTATGGCGAAGCCGTTGGGAACGCGAATTCCCTGGGGCGCAAGGGATCGGTACATTTCCCCCAGCGAGGCGGTCTTGCCGCCGACATCGGCAATATCGTCGAGGCCGATAGTGTCGAACCAGCGGATATAGCGGTTTTCTTTCATAGTGAACGCACTTGATTTGGGGCAAGCCTGGGACTGGTGCGAGTTGGTGGTCGGCGGCGGCCGCAAGAGTCCACGCAACGGAATCTACTTTAGTACATATAGATCCGCTATCTGGGCACGGTGGTTTTTCGGGCTGCCCATAAATTGGCTCCTCATTCAACGCGAGTTAATTCACTCATGAGTATTCTTAAACATTGTCGTACTAAGCTTTGACGGCGCCACAACGAAATCAGAAGAACGGCGATAAGCCGCGCGATGGGAATTACAAAAATGTGAAGGCGTCCAAATCTTCCACGAACCACAAATTGCTTTGCACGTTTTTGTGCGGGAAAGCCAGACATGCCATTCAAACACATCTTGTTGCCTCTCGATGGATCGACTATCGCTGAAGAGGCAATCACGCATTGCATCATGCTCGCGCGTAACACCGGCGCGGAAATCCATTTACTGCACGTTCAGAGGTCGCAGAACCACACCAGTGAGCAGAGTATCGATCCGGTGGATTGGCGGCTGCGCAGGGCAGAATTGCGTAGCTACCTCAACCGGGTCGCAGAACGTATCGCTGAGAAGGATATCGAGGTCACCCTGTCCGTGGTGGAGGGTCGCCCCGCGGAGCAGATCGTCGAGTATTGCGAAGAAATGGATATCGACCTGATCGTGTTTACCGCTTATGGCAAAGGGGGGATCACCCGCTTTGACTTTGGCAGTACCGCGCAGAAGGTTTTCAGCGGTTCCGGGCGCTCGTTCATGATCGTGCGGCCGGGCGAGACGCCATCGGACGCGGAAAAGACATCCTACCGCCGCATTTTGATATCGATGGACGGTTCACCACGCTCCGAGTGGGTGGCCTGCCAAGTGGCATCGATGATGCGTGGGCAGGAGGTGGAATTGATACTCCTGCAGGTAATTGCCGTACCGGAGATGCCCCGGCGTATGCCAATCACCCGAGAGGAACACGCCACGCGGGAAAAGTTTGTCGAGTGTAACCGTCGCGCTGCGGAGGCTTACCTCGAGGAAATCGCCAAACAACTGCAAAACGGTATCAAGGTCCGCCCGCTACTCCTTGTTGGGCAGAACGTTGCCGAGCGCATCTACGCGACCGCGGCCGAGGAGGGCGCCGACCTGATCGCGATGAGTGCCCACGACTGGCAAACCGGTGCCCAGCAGGTCACCGGTACCGTCTGCCACACCGTGATGTGTCACAGTAACCTGCCTGTTTTGGTTTTCCAGGATCTTCCAGAAGCCCAGCTGCAGGCCCTGGGGGCCGGTGCTGATTTTTGCCAGATACGCCATCCGACAGTTCCGGAAAATAATTCTGCCCATCGATGAAATTAAGATCTGGAAAATCCGACAGGCCCGCTCGCGGTCGCAAGTTCTTTTTGCGCCGGAAACCGCCACAAGTCGCCCGAGAATCGGGAAATCAAACCGAAAGCAGCGCCAGTAAACAGGGGCGGGACGATGAGCAGATGCGCCGCGAGACCATTGCCGCACTCGCCAAACGCCACCGGCACCTTGTCGACATAGAGCGCGGCTATCCGCTGAAATCGCACCTGCGGACACTGGATAAGCATTTTCAGGAAATATACCAACAGCTCGCCACGCGCGTTGAGGCGGGCGAAAAGGGTACCCGCAGTGAAGAGTGGTTGTTGGATAACCGCCACGTTGTCCAGGAGGCGTTGGAGCTGGTTCGCGAATCCCTGCCGCGGAATTACCTGCGACAATTGCCCAAGGTTGCTGCGGAAGACGGCGGCACCGATTTACGTGTGCACGCGCTGGCCGATACGCTGGTGTCCAACCTGTTGCAGCCAGTGGATATCGAGTCCATCCACGGTTTGGTCGACCAATACCAGGAAGAGACCATTCTGAGTACCGGCGAGCTGTGGGCTCTACCGGCGCTGCTGCGCCTGAGCCTACTGGAGCATTTGGCGCATTTTGCCGATGAAGCCCTGGAGCAGGCGCTGGCTTCAGCCGAGGCCGAGAGTGTCGGTATCGCCAGCGCCATTATCAGTCTGCGGGAACTGCGCTCTCACGACTGGCGGGATTTTATTGAATCCCTGAGCCGCGTGGATCGGATTCTGTCATCGGATCCTGCGGGCGCCTACGAAAAAATGGATTTCGAAACCCGCGATCACTACCGCGGCGTCATCGAAAAGCTCGCGCGCGGTAGTGACAGCGCCGAGTTCCAGATCGCCCAGCGTCTTGTGGCGCTCAGTGAAGAGCAGGAACCGGGCAGCCGCCGGCGACATGTCGGTTACTTCCTGGTTGGAGAAGGGGAAGCGGAGCTTGAGCAGGCGGTGGAATTCCGGCCGAATATCCTGCAGCGTTTGCACCGGCAGCTGTTGCATAAGGCCTCTACAGTCTATTTCTCCGGGCTGGCTCTTTTCTCCGTGCCGCTGCTACTGGCCCTCGCCATTTATCTACTCGTCCATGGCACAGGAATCGGCCTTGCGCTACTTGTTGTAGCCATTGCGGCAGTGCCTCTGGTGGGCATGGCCCTCGCATTGGTCAACGGACTGATTACCCACAGCCTATCGCCGCGCAAGCTGCCCAAGATGGATTTCGAGCGAGGGATTCCCGCGGAATGCCGCACCGCGGTGGTCATGCCCGTGCTGTTTTCCGACGCGGAAGACATGCAGAAGATTCTCGAATGTCTTGAGATCAATTTCCTCAACAACGACGACGGCAATCTGGTCTATGTCGTTCTCAGTGATTTCTCCGACGCCGACATGCAGAGCGCCCCGGGGGATGATGAACTGCTACAGGCCGCTCGAGATTCCATTGAGGCGCTGAACGAGCGCTATTCGGACGCCGAGGGCAGGGCACCATTCCTTCTGCTGCATCGCGAGCGTCGCTGGAATCCGGCAGAAAACTGTTGGATGGGCTGGGAGCGCAAGCGCGGCAAGCTTATCGAGTTCAATCGCGTGCTGAAGGGGCGTGACACCGAGAGTTTCGTGGCCTGTTTCGGCGACCGGGAACAGCTGAGACATGTGCGTTACGTCATTACCCTCGACGCCGATAGCCAGATGCCGCCGGGCACGGCGCGGCGCCTTGTCGGCACCATGGCACATCCACTCAACCGGGCGGTGATCGACGAAAATGTCCGGCGCGTCGTCGCTGGCTATGGCTTCTTGCAGCCTCGACTGGAAACCGATCCCGCGGGCTCCGAAGAGACGGTGTTCTCTGAGGTTTTTTCCGGCGATCGCAGCGTCGACCTGTATACACACGCCGTTTCCGACGCCTACCAGGACTTGTTCGGCGAGGCGATATTTGCGGGCAAGGGTATCTACGATCCGGCCGTCTTCTCCCAGACCCTGGCCGGTCATCTTCCGGAAAACACGATACTGAGCCACGACCTACTGGAGGGCGCGATCGGCGGAGCGGCGCTGCTTTCAGATACGATCTTCTACGAGCAGTACCCCCCCAATGTTTTCGCCCTGTTGCGGCGATCCCATCGCTGGATTCGGGGCGACTGGCAGCTGTTGTCCTGGCTGGGCAACAGGGTACCGGTCGACGATGGAAAAAAAGTAGCGAACCCACTGCCGCCGATTCACCGCTGGAAAATTGCCGATAACCTGCGTCGCAGCCTCGAGGCGCCCAGTCTGCTGGCGCTGTTCCTGCTGGCCTGGAGTGGCTGGCTGCCGGGCAGCGCGCTGGTCTGGACCCTGGGGCTTCTATTTCTTTCAGCGGCACCGGTATGGCTGGAGTTACTGTCCATACTGTGGCGCAGTATTGCCGATCCCCTGTGCGCCGCGCGCCATTTGCGCGGCGGACCGGCGGTATTACAGCAGCGAGCCCTCCACTGGTTGCTGTCGTTGGCGTTGTTGCCGACCCAGGCGGTCAATGCGTTAGACGCCATAGTGCGCACCCTATACCGTTTGGCTATATCTCACCGCCACCTGCTGGAATGGCGATCCGCGGCCCATGTGAATCGCTCCGCGAGCGCAGCCTTGTCCGTAAATGGCGCCTGGCGGGAGCTTTGGATTTCGCCGGTGTTTGCGATTCTCGCGATCATATGGCTGCTGTTCACGGCACCTGTAAATCTGTTGCCCGCCGCGCCGCTGCTACTGGCCTGGCTGCTGTTGCCGCAATTGATTTACCGTATCAACCTGCCGCACCGCTTCGAGGCGCCGACGCTGACGGAAGAAAACATCAGCGAGTTGCGATTGCTGAGCCGCCGCACCTGGTTTTTCTTCGAGCACTTTATGGGGCCGGACGATCACTGGCTGCCACCGGACAACTACCAGGAGGAGCCGCTGGCAGTTCTGGCGCGCCGGACTTCGCCTACCAATATTGGGCTCGGCCTGCTTTCGATACTCAGTGCCTACGATTTCGGTTATCTGGATCTTTCGCTATTGCTGGCGCGGTTGAACAACAGCTTCGATCGCATGCGTGGGCTGGAGCGCTACCGCGGACATTTCCTCAACTGGTATGAGACGCGCGAGCTGCGCCCGCTGAATCCTCGCTATGTTTCCACGGTCGACAGCGGCAACCTTGCTGCCAGCCTGTTGACTCTTGCCAGCGGCCTGGAAGCGCTGCACAAGCAGCCGCTGAGCGGTCGCCAGCTGGTATCGGGCGTCAGTGACACCCTCGGTCTTGTGGCGGAAACCCTGCAGCCCGCGGAACCTGGTTCCGGCTCTAGTGAAATTCGCGATATCAGCGCGCAAATAGCGCAGCTGCGCGAACGGATAGAGATCGGGGCGAGTCAGCCACACTGGTGGCAGATCATCGACGATATTTACGAGCGCGAAGTGCCCGCACTGCAGGAGCGGGTGCTGACGCTGATCGAGCGCGACGAGAAGAATTTCAGCGCCGAGTCCCTGGGGCGTCTGCGCCACTGGCTGGATGAACTGCACCAGCATGCCATTGCAGCACGACGCTACCAGGAGAAACTGGAGCCCTGGCAGAGGTTGATGCAGGCACCACCAGTGCCATGCCGGGAGCAGGGCGGTCCGGCGGCGGAAAAATTCCGCGAGCTGGCCGAGACCTTGAGTGGTCCGGTGACCTTGGAGACGCTGTCGGATACCTGTGCTGCGGCGTTGACGCAGGTCGATCAGCTGCAAAAAATAATCGCTACCGGTGCACAGCAGCATCGCGAGGATTCCGGTGCGTGGAGTGCACGGTTGAGTAGCGCACTGGAGACTGCGCGCGAGAACGCCGAAAACTTCCAAAGCGAATTGACGCGCCTGGCCGGGCGGGCGCGGAACTGGTTTGAGGAAATGGATTTTGCCTTCCTCTACGACACGGATCGCCACCTTTTCCATATCGGATACAACGTCACCGACGCTGCACTGGACGCAAACTATTACGATCTGCTGGCGTCGGAGTCGCGCCTGACCGGATTTCTGGCGATTGCCAAGGGTGATATTCCCGCGCGCCACTGGCGCCATCTTGAGCGACCATTCCGACGGTTGCACCGCCGTGTGGTCCTGATGTCCTGGAGCGCTACCCTGTTTGAATACCTGATGCCGCGGTTGTTGATGGAAACCCCGGACAGCAGCCTGATGGGGCGCGCCTGCCGCAACGCCATCGATGTCCACCGGGACTTCGCCGATCGTTTCAGTTTGCCCTGGGGCATCGCCGAATCCGGTTACTACGAACTCGACAGCCATCTGCACTACCAGTACCGGGCCTTTGGTGTGCCGGGTATCGGTTTCCGCCGCGACCTGGGTGAGCGTCTCGTCATTGCGCCCTATGCATCGATGATGGCCCTGCCATTTACCGCTGACGCAGTCATCGAAAACCTGCGCGAGCTGAGAAAGCACGGTGGTTACGGTCAATTCGGTCTGTATGAGGCCATCGACTTCGGTCGCACAGCCAAACCGGCACCGCGCCGTGCGCGCACGGTACGTTCTTATATGAGTCACCACCAGGGCATGATTTTGCTGGCCCTGAACAATTTCTTTCACGGTGACATCATGCTGCAGCGTTTTCACGGAGATGCGCGTATCGCCGGTCTGACGCCGCTTTTGCACGAGCGCAATCCCCTCGCGCCACCGGCACCCAGACCCTGGAAACGACCGGGCGTTTTACGTAGCTTCCACGTCGAAGTCGCACTGGACAGCTGGTGGCCACAACCATCCCGTCCGCAGCCGCACTACAACCTGCTGTCTAACGGACACTACAGTCTGGTGCAGGCGGCGGATGGTGCCGGCGGCAGCTATTGGCACGATATCGCCGTAACACGCTGGCAGCCGGATCCCACCCGGCACCAGTGGGGCCACTGGAGCTACGTGCGCGACCTGGACAGCGGCGAACTCTTTTCCGTGGGCCTGGCGCCCTGTGGTGGTGATGCCGCTAACTGCACTGCGCACTTCTCTCCACAGAGTGTCGAATTACAGCGCCGCCAGTCGCAGCTCTTCTGCCGGCTGCACATTGCGCTGAGTTCCCAGCATGATATCCAGGCGCGGCGTCTCATCATCAAGAACGAGAGCGATCGCGAGCGCCGCCTGCTCCTGGCGGACTACGCCGAAGTCGTCCTGGCCCCGGAGCCGGCAGATCAGCGCCACCCGGCCTTCGCCAAACTGTTTGTGGAGAGCCAGTACCTTCCCGAAGAGCAGGTAATGCTCTATCGGCGTCGGCCGCGCGGCAGCGACGAAAAACCGATCTACCTGGCCCACAGTGTTCTGGTGCAATCCGGCGTCCGCCATCGGGTCGGCTGGGAAACGGACCGCGCCCGTTTCCTTGGCCGCGGCCGTTCCCCGGCGAATCCCCAGGCGCTGGAAAACGGCTTGGCGGGCTTCACCGGCACTACCGGTCCGGTGTTGGATCCGGTGATCGCCTCGGCGCAGGAAGTGGTGGTGCCGCGGCAATCGGAGATCGAGATCGTTTACCTGACTGGCGTGAGCAAATCGCGGCGCGAACTGCTGTCGATGCTGCGCTCCTACCGCTCGCGGCCTAAAGCGCGCTGGATCTTCGACCTGGCACGTATGCAATCGGAACACGAGCTGCGCAACCTGCGCATGGTGGCGGGGAATATGCCCTGGATGATGGACCTGCTGTCGGCGGTTCTGGCTCCGGCCAGCGGTCTGCGCGTGCCGTCGAGGGTGCTGGCGCGCAGCCGCCATATCCAGCCAGGACTCTGGAGCCGGGGCATCTCCGGCGATAACCCGATACTGCTGGTGCAGATCCGCACTGAACAGGAGATCGAATTCATCGAGCCGATTTTGCAGGCGCACACCTATTGGGGTGGCCGCGGTCTGGCAGTGGATCTGGTGATCATTGACGAGGAGTCGGCGGGCTATGCCCAGGAAACCCGCGATCGATTACAGGAAATGATCGCCGACATCCGCGGGCGCACCCTGCGCAAGCTTGCCGGTTCGGTGGTGATGGTCGCGGGCCAGGAGCTTCCCGGTAACGAGCGTATCCGCCTGTTGGCAGGCGCGCGTGCCGTGCTCGATTCCAGCGCCGGTTCGGTTCTGGCGCAACTGGAGCACGGCGCTGCAACGCTGCGGACACAGCAGCAGCCGCTGCCGCCCTTTGTGCCGGTGCACTCCTCAGACTATGCGCCGCAGCCGACTCCGACACTGGAGCGGCCCAACGACCTGCTGTTCGACAACGGCCTGGGCGGATTTTCCGCCGACGGCCGCGAGTATGTCCTGCATCTGCAACCGGGCCAGCGGCCACCTGCGCCCTGGGTCAATGTAATCGCCAATCCCGATTTTGGTTGCCTGGTGTCCGAGGGCGGTTCCTGCTGTACCTGGAGCGGTAACAGCGGAGAGCACCGCCTGACCGCCTGGAACAACGACCCGGTGCGTGACCCTAGCGGTGAGGTGCTTTACCTGCGGGATGAGGAAACAGCCGAAGTCTGGTCGCCAACTCCGGCGCCGCGACCTGCCGACGCTCCGTACCAGATACGCCATGGCGCCGGCTACAGTGAATACCGGCACAACAGCCACGGTCTGGAGCAATCCTGGCACGTTACAGTGGACCGGGAGGCGCCGGTAAAGATCGCTCGCCTGACCCTGAAAAATTGCTGGGACACCCCCCGCCGCCTGACCGCCACTTATTACGTGGAGTGGGTACAGGGGTTGATACGGGCGAACAGCTGGCCCTACCTAGTTAGTGAATTCGAGTCAGAGAACTGTGCGCTGCTGGCCCGCAATGCCTTCGTCGCCGATGCCAAACCCGGCGTCGCTTTCCTGACCGCCAATCTGCCACCACATGGCCTCACCACCGACCGGCAGGAGTTTCTCGGCAACAACGGAGACCTGTCGGCGCCGGAAGCATTGTTCCGTATCGGTCTGTCCGGGCAGGTGCAGTGCGGTTGCGATCCCTGTGCGGCCTATCAGGTGCATATCGACCTGGCGGCCGGTGAGAGCCAGACAGTCTATTTCATCATGGGGGAGGGCGCCGATCGCGCCCATGCCCTGGAGCTCGCAGGGGAATTCCGCGATCCCCACCGGGCGGAAGCGGCCCGCGTGGAATTCGAGCAGTTCTGGGAGAACTACCTCGGCAGCGTGCAGGTGGAAGTGCCGGACAAGGCCACCGAGCTGCTGGTCAATCGCTGGCTGCCATACCAGACTCTGGCCTGCCGTCTGTGGGGACGCAGCGGCTTCTACCAGTCCAGTGGTGCCTTCGGTTTTCGCGACCAATTGCAGGATGTCCAGGCGCTGCTGTGGACCCACCCGGAGTGGACCCGCGAGCATATACTGCGCGCGGCCTCGCGCCAGTTCCAGGATGGCGACGTGCTGCACTGGTGGCATGAAAATCCATTGCGCGGCGTCCGCACCCGCTGCTCCGACGACCTGCTGTGGATGCCATTCGTCACCGCCCAGTACATACGCACCACCGGTGACTACGGGATTCTGGATGAACCGGTGTCCTACCTGCAGGGAGCACCGCTGGAAAAGGACGAACACGAGCGCTACGCGGAGTTCGATACCGCCGATGAGTCCGGTTCACTCTACGAACACTGCTGCCGCGCGATCGAACGCGCCAGCGCCGTGGGTCCACACGGGCTGCCGGTAATCGGTAACGGCGACTGGAACGACGGCTTCAACCGCATCAGCACCACCGGTCGCGGCGAAAGTGTGTGGATGGGCTGGTTCCTGTTGCGGGTCTGTCGCGATATGGCGCCTCTGTGCGACTACATCGGCGACGCGGCGCTGGCGGAACACTACCGCCAGCTCGGTGAAAACTTCCGTCAGCAGGTTGAGGAGAGCGGCTGGGATGGCGCCTGGTATCGGCGCGCCTACTACGACGATGGTACGCCGATAGGCTCAAAGCTGAGCGACGAGTGCAAAATCGACCTGATTGCGCAGACCTGGTCTGTGTTATCCCAGGAAGCGCCCACGCCTCGCGCCCGCGAGGCGATGAACTCCGCCTATGAAAAACTGGTGAACGAAGACGCGCGTCAGGTACTGCTACTGAAGCCGGCCTTCGACAAGACGAAAAAAGATCCCGGCTATATCAAGGGATACCCGCCCGGTATCCGCGAAAACGGCGGCCAGTATACCCACGCCGCCACATGGTCCGTCTGGGCGGCTGCGGGTCTCGGGCACAGCGAACGGGGCCATCACCTGTTCACGTTATTGAACCCGATCACCCATACCGACACTCCCGAAGGTGTGCAGTGCTACCGCACCGAACCCTATGTGCTGGCGGGTGATGTCTACGGCGTGCCTCCCCATGTTGGCCGCGGTGGCTGGACCTGGTATTCGGGGGCCTCCGGCTGGCTCTATCGGGGCGCACTCGAGGCATTGCTGGGCGCGCGGATCCTCGATGGTGACAGCCTGGAGATCAAACCGTGCCTGCCGGAATCCTGGGACAGATATCGCCTGTCGATGCGTTTCGGCGGCAGTCGCTACGATATCGAGGTGCGCAACTGCGGCGGTTGCCCCCGCGATATTGCCGAGCTGACCCTAGACGGAGAGAAGGTCTCCGGCGAGCGTATCCCGCTCTCGGATGACGGCGCCGAACATCAAGTCACCGTGGTCTTTGCGCCGGCCTCCTGAACGACGGAAAAGTGTTTTTTTGTGCCAGCTAAGTCGCCAGTTTCCGCTTTCTGCTGATCTGCTAACTATAATTTTTTCATCCATAGCGCCCACCGCTACCGGCGGGCGCCATTAGTCCGTAGTTGTAGGAGAGAAAATTGTGAAGATGCCCGCCAAAAGACCCACAGACCTGTGGCACCGCTTCCAGGAGGATTTCGACCAGTTGACGCGAGCCGTGGGAGAGCGCTGGCCCTCCATGTTTGAAGAGGAGGGTGAAATGGCAGCCCGCGAGTGGTCGCCATCCGTGGACGTGATCGAGGAGGACAACCAGTTTATGGTTAAAGCCGATATTCCTGGTGTGGACCCCAAGGATATCGAAGTCACACTGGACGGCGGCAAGCTGGTGATCCGCGGGGAGCGCAAGTGGGAGAAAGAGGAAAAGAAAGAAGGCTATATGCGCACCGAGTGTTCCCACGGAATGTTTTACCGGCGCTTTAACCTGCCCGAGTCTGCAGATCCGGAAAAGATCTCCGCGAAGGGCAAGGACGGGGTGCTGACGGTGACTATTGGTAAGCGTGAAGTTTCCAAACCCAAGCGGATTTCAATCCAGTAGCGCTCATGCTGCAAGCGAAATATTCAACGAGATAAGGGCCGCGTAGGCCCTTATCTATTTCTGCGTCGCATTTTCTATTGCGGCCTGGTTAGAGGTTCAGAAAAGCCATGCCCGCCAAAGAACTGAAATTTGGAACCGATGCCCACACCCAGATGATTGCAGGTGCCGCCATTCTTGCGGATGCGGTCAAGGCCACTCTGGGCCCAAAGGGTCGCAACGTCATTATCGAGAAGCATTATGGCCCGCCGGCGGTGACCAAGGATGGCGTCTCCGTGGCCAAAGAAGTGGAGCTCGAGGACAAGTTCCAGAATATGGGCGCGCAAATGCTGAAGGAGGTCGCGGCCAAGACTTCGGAAGTGGCCGGTGACGGTACCACCACCGCCACGGTACTGGCGCAGGCGATTATGCAGGAGGGCTTCAAGGCGGTGGTGTCGGGCATGAACCCGATGGATATCAAGCGCGGCATCGATCAGGCGGTAAACGTGGCTGTTGAGCAGCTGCACCAGATGTCCACACCCTGCGATACCAGCAAGGCGATCGCCCAGGTGGGTACCATCTCCGCCAATGGCGACGAGGATATTGGCAATATCATCGCCAAGGCCATGGAAACCGTTGGCCGCGACGGAGTAATTACGATCGAGGAAGGCTCCGGACTGGTTAACGAACTGGAAATAGTCGAGGGGATGCAGTTCGACCGCGGTTATCTCTCCGCATATTTCGTCACCGACCGCAGCGCCATGCGGGTGGAGCTGGAGAACGCTTACGTTCTCCTCTACGACAGGAAGATCGGCAACATCCACGAGTGCCTGCCGTTGCTTGACCAAATAGCCCAGACCGGCAAACCCCTGCTATTTATTGCCGAGGATATCGAGGGCGATGCCCTGGCAACCCTGGTGGTGAACGCCATGCGCGGCACCATGCATGCTGCCGCGGTTAAGGCCCCGGGTTTTGGTGACCGCCGCAAATCGATGCTCGAGGATATTGCCGTGATGACCGGGGGCAAGGTGATTACCGAAGAACTGGGCCTGACGCTGGACAATGCGACTCTTGAGGATCTCGGCCGGGCGCGCAAGATTATCGTGACCAAGGATGACACGACAATGATTGGCGGCGCCGGGTCTCAGGAAGACATAGACGCGCAGATGGAGAAAATCCGCGGGCAGATAGATCGCAGCACCTCGGACTACGACAAGGAAAAACTGCGCGAACGCCTCGCCAAGCTGTCGGGCGGGGTGGCGCTGATCAAAGTCGGTGCGGCGACAGAGATTGAAATGAAAGAGAAAAAGGATCGGGTCGACGATGCACTCAACGCCACCCGCGCGGCAGTGGAGGAGGGCGTGGTACCCGGCGGCGGTGTTGCGCTGATCCGCGTGCTGCAAGCATTGAAAAAGAGCAAGCTTAAAGGGTCCAACCACGACCAGGATGTCGGTATAGGCCTCGCCACCGGTGCCCTGGAGAGGCCATTGC
The DNA here is from genome assembly GCF_014904735.1 of Microbulbifer hainanensis. Lineage (GTDB taxonomy): Bacteria > Pseudomonadota > Gammaproteobacteria > Pseudomonadales > Cellvibrionaceae > Microbulbifer > Microbulbifer hainanensis. Next base: position 36,806 of record NZ_JACZCR010000027.1, read on the forward strand.
GGGAAATCGTTAATAATGCCGGTGAGGATGCCTCCGTGATTATCAACGAAATCAAGAAGCGCAAGGGAAACTATGGCTACAACGCGCAGACGGAGAGCTATGGCGACCTGATCGAACTGGGCATTATCGACCCCACCAAGGTGACTCGCTCCGCACTACAGAACGCCGCCTCGATCGCGGGCCTGATGATTACGACCGCAGCGATGATTGCAATCTTACCGGAGACAGAGGAGAAAATGCCGCCGATGGAGGGTGGAATATAGATCAGCATGCCAAGACGCTGTCGTCATTCCGGTCAAGACCGGGATGACGAGCAGTCTGGTTGCCTGCCGCACCTTAAGCTTCGGATAGGTCGAGGGTATAAATTACCTGGGTGTGATCCTCCGGATCCGAGCGACAGTCCCAGCCCATATCCCCCGCCACCTGGCGAAGCTTGGCATTCTCGGCGGAATCGATGGAGTAGAGATGATCGATGCCCCGGGCGCGAGCGGACTCGATCAGGCGATTCAGTAACAGTGTGCCGAGACCTTGCATTTGCCAATCGTCCGCGATGACCACTGCGCATTCGGCCGCGCTTCCCCCGGATTCCACGGCGTAGCGGGATACGCCGATTTCTTTTTCTCCACCTGAATCCTCGATGACGGCGATAAACGCCTCGCGCTGGTCGTGGTCAATATCCGTCAGCCGCTCCAGCAACTGTTGGCTGGGTTTGCCGACGCCACCGAGAAAACGGAAGTGTCTGGATTCCGCTGACAGGTTGGTGATGAATTCCCGTTCCAGTTCAATATCGCCCCGGTCCAGCGGGCGCACTGTGACCACTTGGCCGTTGCGTAACTTTTCTGTCACGGTTCTCGATAGTGCGTCCTGGTGTTCATTGTTGGACATTGTCACCTGCCTCCTCTCAAGCTTTACCGCCGGTTTCTACAATCTGACTCAATAATAGTTCTGTCTGTTTGCTCCCGGGCAGCCAGACAGTTTCATTTACGCGCCGGATATCGCCGGGTGGGACGCCAAAACGATGCAAGAATCGGTACTGCAGGCCGAAGACCTGGATCTGTTGATTCAGGCGATTCGGGGGGAAGGCTACCAGTTGCTGGGGCCGGTACTTCGGGACCACGCTATTGTCTACGATAAGGTGGAGTCAGCGGCCGACCTGCCCAGGGGCTGGACCGACGAACAGGAAAAAGGCACCTACCGGGTTAAGCGCCGCGACGACGACGCCTATTTTGGTTATGCCGCCGGTCCCCATTCATGGAAGAAGTTTTTGCAGCTCCCGCGGCGCCCCGTGTGGCGTGCGCAAAAAGGAAACCACGGGGTGGCGATCACCGAAATCGTGGAAGAGGCGCCGGCCATGGCGTTCCTGGGCGTGCGCAGCTGCGAGTTGCACGCCATCGCCACCCAGGACCGGGTATTTGTCGATGACAAGTACCGCAACGACAGCTATGCGAACCGGCGCGCAAAACTGTTTATGGTGGCGGTCAACTGTACCTCTGCTGCCGCCACTTGCTTCTGCACTTCGATGAACACTGGCCCGGAGATCACTTTACCCAGCGACCTCGCCATGACCGAAGTGATCGATGGCGAAGCGCACTATTTCCTGATCAAGAGTGGTTCGAGTCGAGGTGAGCGGGTGTTGCAACAGCTACCGGTCAAGCCGGCGATTAAGGACCAGGTACAACGGGCGCGAAACGCTGTGGAGCGGACAGCGCAACAGATGGCTCGCGGGCCGCGCAGCTTTGACAGCTCAGACCTGAAGGCGCTGTTGTACCGCAATTACGAGAGCCCATCCTGGGACCAGGTCGCCGACCGCTGTCTGTCGTGTGCCAATTGCACCATGGCTTGCCCGACTTGCTTCTGCTCTACGGTGGAGGACACCACCGACCTGAGCGGTGATCATGCCGAGCGCTGGGAGCGCTGGGATTCCTGCTTTACCGGAGATTTCACCTATATCAGCGGAGGTTCGGTGCGCGCGGACACTCGATCCCGCTACCGCCAGTGGATGACCCACAAGCTGGCGACCTGGCACGATCAGTTCGGCCGATCCGGTTGTGTCGGCTGCGGTCGCTGTATTGCCTGGTGTCCTGTGGGAATAGACCTCACTGAAGAGGTCGCGCGCATACGGGAGCTGGATAAATCATGAAAGGCATGGCGCAACTGCTACGCGAGCATCCCTTCTTCAGTGGGCTGGACGAAGATTACCTCGAACTGCTCGCCGGTTGCGGAGAAAACCGAATCTACAATACCGGTGACTATATCGCGCGCGAAAATGACCCTGCGGATCATTTTTTCGTCATCCGCGATGGACAGGTGGCAGTGGAGTCCTATCTGCCCAACTACGGCGCGCTCTGCCTGCAGACCCTGCACAAAGGCGATATTTTCGGCTGGTCGTGGCTTTTTCCTCCCTATCTGTGGACGTTCGACGCGCGCGCTATGAATGAAGTTCATGTCATATGCCTGAATGGCAAATGCCTGAGAGAAAAATGCAAGACGGATCCGAAGATGGGCTACGAATTGATGCAACGATTTGCGCGCATCATCACCGACCGGTTACACGCTACGCGCATGCAGCTGATGGATGTCTATAGCCCGCAGCCGCCGCCACTGGAAAGAAGCCGATGATTCCAGCGCTCTTACGTATCGACCGGCGCAGTGAGGAGTATGCCGGCACCTTCACTTTACATCTCAGTGCAGATGACGGTGGCGCTCTACCTGAGTTCATGCCCGGCCAATTCAACATGCTCTACGCGTTCGGCACCGGGGAAGTCGCGATTTCCATGAGCGGATCGCCGACTGGTGACAAGGGCTACGTGCACACGGTTCGGGTTCATGGCCTGGCGACGCAGGCCCTGGGACGATTGCGAGAAGGCGAGCAGATTGGCGTACGCGGCCCCTTCGGCCAGGGCTGGCCGCTGGATCAGGTAGAGGACCGCGACCTGTTGATTATTGCCGGCGGACTGGGGCTGGCGCCACTGCGTCCGTTGATCTACAGCCTGCTAAACGGCAACTGGAAAGCGCGGCGCGTGCGAATCTTTTATGGTGCGCGGCGGCCGGAAGAAAGACTCTATCGGGAGGAGTTGCCGCGCTGGTCGGAGGTATTCGAGTTACGCCAGTCGGTCGACCATGCCGATACAGCCTGGCCTGGCCATATCGGCGTGATCACCGGTCCGCTGCAAATGGCGGAGGTCGATATCCAGAGTGCGATGGCCTTCATCTGTGGGCCGGAAATCATGATGCGTTTCTGTATCCAGGCATTGCGCAGCAAGGGGGTGGCGGAGTCGAATATTTATCTGTCGATGGAGCGCAACATGAAGTGCGCGATCGGACACTGCGGGCACTGCCAGTGGGGGCCGAATTTTATCTGTAAAGACGGGCCGGTGTTTTGCTATAGGGATATCCAGTCATGGTTCCAGATCCGCGCCCTGTAGGCAATACAGCGCGAAAACCGAAGCTGGCGGTGTGGAAATTCGCCTCCTGCGATGGTTGCCAGTTGAGCCTGCTGGATTGCGAGGACGAACTGCTACAGCTGGCAGAAGAAATCGATATTGCCTACTTCATGGAGGCGTCCAGCCGGCAGGTGGAAGGGCCCTACGATCTGTCGCTGGTGGAAGGGTCAATTACGACCGAAGACGACGCGCAGCGCATTCGCGAAGTGCGCGCGCAGTCCCATGCCCTGGTGACAATCGGTGCTTGTGCCACCGCTGGCGGCATCCAGGCGCTGCGCAATTTTGCTGACGTGGAAGCATTCACCGCGATCGTCTATGCCCACCCTGAATATATTTCCACCCTGAAAACCTCGACACCGATCAGCGCCCATGTGCCTGTGGACTTTGAGCTGAACGGTTGCCCGATCAACAAGCGTCAGTTATTGGAGGTGATCAGCGCGTTTCTGCACCGGCGCCCACCGCAGGTGCCGGCGCACTCCGTATGTATCGAGTGCAAACTCCGCGGCAATGTGTGCGTCTGGGTGGCTCATGGAACCCCCTGCATGGGTCCGGTTACCCACGCCGGCTGCGGTGCGGTTTGTCCGGCATACAACCGCGGTTGCTACGCGTGCTACGGACCCAAGGAGAACCCGAATACGGAATCTCTCTGTCATTGGTGGAAACAGGAGTTGGGCGCGAGCAACGCCAAGGTGATCGAGAACCTGCGCAATTTTAATTCGGCCGCTCCGGAGTTTGATGCCGCGAGCCGACGTCAGGAAGAGCAGGATGACCAAGAGTAAAACCATCAAGGTCGATTACCTGGCGCGCGTCGAGGGCGAGGGCGCACTCTATATCCGTTACGACGATGGTGGTGTGCATGATGTCAAACTGAAGATATTTGAGCCGCCGCGCTTTTTCGAAGGATTTATGCGCGGGCGAGATTACCTCGAAGCGCCGGATATCACCGCGCGTATCTGTGGCATTTGTCCGGTCGCCTACCAGATGAGTTCGCTGCACGCTATGGAGGATGCCCTGGGGTTGACGCCAACCCCTGAGCTGCATGCACTGCGCCGGTTGATTTACTGCGGCGAGTGGATCGAGAGCCACACGCTGCATATCTACATGCTGCACGCACCGGATTTCCTCGGCTACCCGAGTGCGGTGGCGATGGCCAAGGATCACCCGCAGATCGTGCAGGATGGCCTGCAGATCAAGAAGGCCGGCAACGCGATCGTCAATTTATTGGGCGGCCGGGAAGTTCACCCGATCAATGTCCGTGTGGGCGGATTCTATCGCGTTCCCACCGCGACCGAACTTGAGCCCCTGCGCGAGCAGTTGTTAAAAGCCCGCGATATGGCGGCAGCCACGGTACGTTGGGCAGCGTCGCTGCCATTTCCGGATTTCGAGCGCTCAGTAGAAAATCAATATGAATTCGTAGCACTTTCCAACGAGCGCGAATATCCCATGAGCTGCGGCCGCATAGCCTCAACCCGCGGCCTCGATATCCCGGTGCAGGAATACGATACCCACTTTCGCGAAGAACACGTGGAGTACAGTAATGCGCTGCACAGTGTATTAATCGAGAGGGGTGCCTACTTTGTCGGCCCAATGGCGCGTTACAACCTCAATTACGATCGTCTCTCGCCGCTGGTCAGGCAAACCGCGGAAGATATCGGTTTTCCCCCGTTCTGTGTCAATCCGTTCAAGAGTATCGTGGTGCGCAGCCTGGAGGTGCTCTACGCGTTTGACGAGGCACTGCGCATCATCGACAACTACCGGCAGCCGGATACTCCCTATCTGGTGACCGAACCGCGGCCGTCTACCGGTTGCGCCGCCACCGAGGCGCCGCGGGGCATTCTCTACCATCGCTACAGCATGGACGAGGAGGGCAAGATTACCGATGCAAAGATAGTCGCGCCCACGTCCCAGAATCAGAAAACCATTGAAGACGACCTGCGGCTGATGCTGCCGAAGTTCCTTCACTTGCCGGAAGACAAACTGCAGGCCCAGTGCGAGCAGGCCATTCGCAACTACGATCCGTGCATCTCCTGTTCGACCCATTTCCTGCAACTCCATATGGAGCGCCGCGCGAGGGAAGGACAGTGACGGACTGGGCCATCATTAGCCTGGGCAATCGTTATCGTGGCGACGACGGCGTAGGGCCCTTTGTGCTGCAGCGGTTACGCGACCGTTTCGGGAACAGCGTTGATTGCATAGAAAATAGCGGTGATATGACCCGCCTGCTGGAAGACTGGCGAGATCGCCATGTTTGCCTGGTGGATGCCGTTTCGGCCGAAGAGCGTGAGGCTGGCGACATCGTCTTGCTGGACGGTCTTGCCGAGCCCATGCCGCCCAGTTTATGCGGTACATCTAGCCATGGATTCTCTCTGGCGGAAGCGCTGGAACTCGGTCGCCTTTTTGATTCACTGCCGCGACGATTGGCCATCTATGCAATTTGTGGCGAAAACTTTGCCAATAGCGCGGCGCTGTCACCAGCGGTAGAGGCCGCTGCGGTAAACGTGGAAAAAGAGATACTGCATCTATTAACGGAACAGACAGGAGGTCCGCGATGCACGAACAGTCCCTGATCAGAAATCTGGTCAGAAAAATTCAACAGCTCGCCGAGCACCAGGGCGGGACTCTGGTGGCGGCCAGACTCCGCCTTGGTGCGCTCGCCCATATATCCGCAGAGCACTTGCGCGAACACTTCGAACAGGAGACTGGTGGTACCCCACTGGAAGGGCTGCGGCTACAAATCGAAGAGATGCAGGATATCCACGATGTGGAGGCCCAGGAAATCATCCTGGACAGCCTCGAGTTCCAGGATGCCGATGAGTTCTGATACCAGCGAGCGCCGCCATCTCGAAATTACCGGACTGGTGCAGGGGGTCGGTTTCCGCCCCTTTGTCTATGGTCTGGCCGGCGATTGCGGTCTGCACGGCTGGGTCGCCAATGATGCCCGCGGTGTTTGCGTGGAAGTCCAGGGTGAAATTCCGCAGATCCGTGAATTCGTGAGAAGGCTGCACGCGGAGAAGCCACCTCTTGCCCGGATACACAGCCTGACCAGCGCCCCGTTGCCGCTGCAAGCGGAGTATGGATTCACCGTTCGCGAGAGCGAAAGCGGAGCGGCGCCGTCCGCGATTATATTGCCCGACCTGGCGCCCTGTGCGGACTGTCTGGTGGAGCTGTTTGATCCCAGTGACCCGCGCTTTGGCTATCCCTTTATCAACTGCACCCGCTGTGGTCCCCGTTTCAGTATCGTGGAACAGCAACCCTACGACCGCATCAATACATCGATGCGAAGCTTTCCGATGTGCGAACGGTGCCAGCGGGAATACAGAGATCCGCGAGATCGCCGTTTTCACGCAGAGGCCAACGCCTGCCCCGAATGCGGGCCGCAGTTGCAGCTGGTGAATCTGCAAGGGGAAGCACTCGAGCTGGGTCAGGCTGCGACACAAAGCGTGGTTGCAGCCATCGAGGCTGGGAAGATTGTCGCATTGAAGGGCGTCGGCGGCTTCCAGCTATTGGTCGACGCGTCCAATGACGAAGCGGTCGCAAGACTGCGGCAAAGGAAGCAGCGACCGCACAAGCCTTTTGCGTTGCTGTATCCCGATATGGATACCGTACGCCGGGACTGTGTCCTTACGCCACAGGAAGAGCGGTCGCTGTGCTCGCAGGAACGTCCGATCCTGTTACTTGGAGCGAAGCCGGATGCCACCGCGCAGATTTCGCGATGGGTAGCGCCACAAAATCCCAACCTCGGTTTGATGTTGCCGGCTTCGCCGCTGCACTACCTGCTGATGGAGTCGCTGCAGCGCCCGGTAGTGGCAACCAGTGGCAACCTCGCCGGTGAACCCATCTGTACCGACAACGACGAGGCCCTGCGGCGGCTCGCCGATATCGCCGACCTGTTTCTGTTGCACGATCGCCAGATTTTGCGCCCGCTGGACGACTCGGTCCTCCGCGTGATGGACGGCAAACCGGTGATGCTGCGCCGCGCGCGGGGCTATGCACCGCTGCCCCTGGAGCTGTCAGAGAGTACGGCTGCAGAGGGTGATTTGCTCGCACTGGGCGCAGACCTGAAGAACTGCATCGCGATCGCGCGCCAAAGCACCGCCTATCCCAGTCAGCATATTGGCGATCTGCAGGACCGGATGGCACTGGCGACTTTTGAACAGGCCATCGACGATCTCGCAACTTTCTACCGACTGGAGCCCCGCGCGGTACTTTGCGATCTCCACCCGGGCTACGTTTCCAACCGCTGGGCAAAGTCCAAACCGCTCAAGCGCATCGCCGTCCAACATCACCTGGCCCACTTCTTCTCCTGTATGGCGGAACACGGCCACCGGGGTGCAGCACTGGGTATCTGCTGGGACGGCACCGGCTACGGTGAGGACGGCAGTATCCGCGGCGGTGAATGCCTGCACTGGAGCGGCGACAGCCCCGTGGAGCATTTTGCCAGCCTGCGATCCTTTGCGCTGCCTGGCGGCGAGCGGGCGGTGCATGAGCCGCGCCGTTCGCTGGCGGGGCTATTGGGCGAGTGGCTCGGCACGGAAGCCTTTGTGGGCGAGCCGCTGCGTGACTATTTCAATCGCAGCGAAAGGAAGAATCTCGCCAGAATGCTCGAGCGCCAACTCAATTGTCCGCGCTGTAGCAGCGTGGGGCGTCTCTTCGATGCGGTGGCCGCTCTACTGGGGCTGGCTACGGAAATCAGTTTCGAAGGGCAGGCGGCGATGGCAGTGGAGTATGCCGCAGCGGATTCCGACACAGGCGCCAGCTATCCCTTCGAACTGTACCGGGACAGTGATCGCTGGACGCTCGATTGGGCTCCCACGATCGCAAGTCTGATAGAGGAGGGCAGTGTTGGGGTCTCGATTTCAGACCGGGCGGCTGCATTTCATAACACCCTGGCGCAGATGATCCTGGCCCTGGCGCAGAAAGCCGGTGTACCAGAGATCTTTCTCTCTGGCGGTGTTTTCCAGAATAAACGGCTGCTGGAAACCGCGACGGCACTGCTGCAACAAAACGGGTTTCGGGTCCACAGCCACAGCAGAGTTCCACCCAACGACGGTGGCATTGCCCTTGGCCAGCTCTATTACGTGCGTTGTATGGCCGATTTCGGAATTCCGCTCGGGGAGGTGAGTGTGTCATGTGTTTAGGTATTCCGGGCCGGATCGAGGAAATTCTCAATAACGAGCCGCTGGAGCGCAGCGCGCGGGTCAGCTTTGGTGGCATCAGCAAGCCCATTAATCTGGCCTATGTGCCCGAAGCCCGGGTGGGCGACTATGTGATCGTGCATGTCGGGTTTGCGATCAGCAGGGTGCGCGAGGAGGAAGCGCGCAGGATATTCCGCTACCTGGAGGAAATCGGAGAGCTGGACGATTTGAGTTAGCCTATGAAATACCTGAGTGAATACCGGCAGCGGTCGAGTATCGAAAAGATCGCCGCAGAAATTGCCCGCATTACCACCAGACCCTGGACCATTATGGAAATCTGCGGTGGGCAGACCCATGCGATCGTCAAGTACGGTCTGCAGCAGTTCCTGCCGCAACAGGTGGAGTTGGTGCATGGCCCCGGCTGCCCGGTGTGCGTGACTTCGCTGGAGATCATCGACAAGGCGATCGCCATTGCCGCGCGTCCGGAAGTCATTTTCTGCTCTTTCGGCGATATGCTGCGAGTGCCGGGCAGCGAACGGGACCTGCTCGCAGTGAAGGCAGCGGGGGGAGATGTGCGCACTGTCTATTCGCCGCTGAATGCGGTGGAACTCGCCGAGCAGAACCCTGAGAGGGAAGTCGTCTTCTTCGCGATCGGCTTCGAGACTACTGCACCAGCCAACGCAATGGCTGCCTTTCTCGCCAGGAAGAAGGGGCTGCGCAATTTTTCCCTCCTCGTATCCCACTTCATGGTCCCGCCGGCCATAGAATCCATTTGCTCTGCGGCCAATTCGCGCGTGCAGGGCTTCCTCGCCGCCGGACATGTGTGCGCAATCACGGGCTATGAACAGTACCCGCGCCTCGCGCTGAAATACCAGGTACCGATTGTCGTTACCGGCTTTGAGCCACTGGATATTCTGGAGGGCGTAATGTTGTGTCTGCGTCAGCTGGAGGAGGGCCGCTGCATTGTAGAAAACCCCTATGCCCGCGTGGTGGAGCGACGCGGCAACATTCCCGCGCAGGAAATGCTTGAACAGGTATTCGATATCGCCGCGCAGAACTGGCGCGGGGTCGGCACTATAGGGGATAGTGGCTTGCGCCTGCGGCCCGAATTCTCCGCTTTCGATGCAGAGAAAAAGTTCAGCCTTGACCTCAAGCCAGCAATCGACAGCAGTGGCTGCATCAGCGGCGAGATCATGCAGGGACTGAAGAAACCCTGCGACTGTCCGCACTTCGGCCGCCGCTGCCGTCCGACGCAGCCTCTCGGCGCGCCCATGGTCTCGTCCGAAGGGGCCTGTGCGGCCTATTACCGATACAGCAGACAGGTCAATGCCGATGAATATTGAATGCCCACTACCGACTGATACCGATGAGCTCGTGCGTTTGGGTCATGGTAGCGGAGGCGAGCTGACCCAGCAGCTGCTGCGCGATTACATCTATCCACATTTCGACAATCCCTGGATCACCCAGGCACACGATAGCGCTACGCTTCCGCTGGGCAAAGAGCGATTGGTTTTCACCACCGATTCTTTTGTCATTACGCCGCTGTTTTTTCCCGGTGGTGATATTGGCAAGCTCGCGGTCTACGGCACGCTGAACGACCTGGCCATGAGCGGCGCGGGCCCCCTGTATCTCAGTTGCAGTCTGATACTGGAAGAGGGGCTGCCTATGGAAACCCTGGCCAGCGTGATGGCATCGATGGGGCAAGCGGCCGCTGAGTGCGGCGTACAACTGGTAACCGGCGATACCAAGGTTGTGGAAAGGGGCAAGGGTGATGGCCTCTATATCAATACATCCGGCATCGGAGTGATGTGCCACAACGTGGCGATTGAACCGGGGGAAATCCAGCCAGGCGACCTGATACTGCTGTCCGGCGATATCGGCCGCCATGGCATGGCGGTCATGGCCAAGCGGGAAGGGCTGGAGTTCGACAGCGCGCTGTTGAGTGACTGCGCACCGTTGCACGGCGCGGTAAAGGAACTGCTGGATGCGGGGATCGATATACACTGCCTGCGTGACCTGACGCGCGGCGGCCTGGCTACCGCACTGGTAGAGCTGGCCGAAAGCGCTGGCAAATCCTTATTTGTCGAGGAATCGGAAATTCCCGTTTGCGAACCCGTGCAGGGTGCCTGTGAGATGCTGGGTCTGGATCCATTGTATGTCGCCAACGAGGGACGCTTTATCGCCTTTATACCTGCACAACAGGCTGAGCAGGCCATGGCAGTGCTGCAGGGTAATCCTGTCGCAAAGAATAGCCGGGTCATAGGCGCTGTCACCGGGGAAAGGCGACCACAGGTGATATTGCAGAACACGCTCGGTAGCGAGCGGCTGTTGGATCGGTTGCCTGGTGAGCAGTTACCGCGAATTTGTTAAGCGGGCAGAAACAATCGCGAGAAAGTGTTGGCCACTCATTGATCACGAGTAAACTTCGCTAAAAGCTTACGCAGGCGATCGATGGCTTTTGTCTGGCCCGGCATCGCCCACGTAGCGAAAATGCTATTGTCTGGCGTCACCCGTTTTAAAAGCAAAACTGTTGCGCGGCGGCCCATAACGGCCCTTGAAGCGAGAATGCAAACCGGCAACATCATTCCGAGGCAAAGAGTTTCTATGAGTTCTCCCAAGCTATTCGAACCATTGAGTGTCGGCTCCTTAAAGCTCGCCAACCGTATCGTGATCGCACCGATGTGTCAGTATTCCGCGGTTGACGGGTGCATGACCGACTGGCATCTGATGCACCTCGGGCACCTGGCAGTTTCCGGCGCGGGGCTGCTGACAATCGAAGCGACAGCGGTAACGCCGGAAGGGCGCATCAGTTACGCCGATGTCGGCCTGTGGGACGACCAGACCGAGGCGGCGATGGCCCGCACGCTAAAGGCGATCCGCCAGTGGTCGGATATGCCGATCGCGATCCAGCTGGCCCATGCCGGGCGCAAGGCGTCGACGGATTTGCCCTGGCTCGGCGGCCGGCAGATATTGCCTGATCAACCCAATGGCTGGCAGACCATGGCACCATCAGCGCAGCCATTCCAGTCCGGTGAACATGCGCCCGTCGCCATGGATCGCGAGGCGATGGCTGCGGTGCGCGACGCCTTCGCGGCAGCGGCACGGCGTACCGCGCGGCTCGGCATCGACGCTATCCAGATCCACGCGGCCCACGGCTATCTACTGCACCAATTCCTGTCGCCGCTCTCTAACCGGCGCGATGATGACTACGGCGGATCCCTGGAAAACCGGATGCGTTTTCCGCTGGAAATATTCGATGCGGTGCGGGAGGCGTTTCCGGCCGATCAGGCCGTATCTGTGCGGGTTTCCGGCACCGACTGGGTTCCCGATGGCTGGGACCTGGAGCAAACCGTTGCCTTTGCGCAGGCGCTTGAAGACCGCGGCTGTGGCGCGATCCACGTATCGAGCGGCGGGCTCGATCCCGCGCAGCAGATTCCAGTGGGGCCGAGTTACCAGGTGCCGCTGGCGCGGGCGGTCAAGCAGGCTGTATCGATTCCGGTCATCGCCGTCGGACTGATTACCGATTACGACCAGGCGGAGGCGATTGTCGGTACAGGAGATGCAGACCTGATTGCACTGGCTAGAGGCATGCTCTACAACCCGCGCTGGCCCTGGCATGCGGCGGCGCACCTGGGGGCTTCGGTATCGGCCCCAAACCAGTATCTGCGCTCGCAGCCGCGTGGATTCCCTGACCTTTTCGATGAATGAGTAGTCGGAGGCATTAAGAGCACTCTCACAGAAGTTTCGAACCAATGAGTCGGCTAAGCTGCGCGTTCGTGAGGATTCGCTCTTCGAGTACTGACTCGTTGGCTATCATTTACTGGACGAATCCACGGCTATTCAAGGTTTAACTATCCGGAGAATCACCATGAACAAATGCGCCCCCAATGCCCTGGGCGTCGCCGTTGGCGTGCTTTGGGCAGCCTATGTCTTTTTCTGCGGTATTACGGCCATGTTTGGCTGGGGAGTCGCGCTGGTTGAAGTTCTCTCCTCTCTCTATATCGGTTACGCGCCCACCCTGATAGGCGCTGTCATCGGCGCCGTGTGGGGATTTGTCGATGGTTACATTGCGGGTGTCGTGATCGCCTGGATATATAACCGGGTGGTGAAATAGGCATTGTAACTACTGCATTGTCGGCACAGGGCGAGTAAACAGGGGGCGGAAAATGGGTTACAAGAAAACGCTGCGGGAGCTGCAGATCAAACTGGTGACCCTGCAACGCCACCTGATCGAGCACGACCTGCAGATACTTATTCTGTTTGAGGGGCGTGATGGTGCGGGCAAGGATGGTACGATCAAACGTATCATCGAACATCTGAGCCCAAGGGAGACCCGGGTAGTGGCACTGGGTAGACCATCAGACCGGGACTGCGCCAGCTGGTATTTCCAGCGCTACGTACCGCATTTACCGTCGCGGCAGGAAATGGTGCTATTCAACCGCAGCTGGTATAACCGGGCGGGTGTCGAGCGGGTGATGCAATTCTGTAGTACGCAAGAGTACCGCGATTTTATGGATTCCGTGGTGCCTTTTGAATCGATGCTGGTGCGCTCCGGTATTCAGATCATTAAGTACTACCTGGATATCGACAAAGAAGAACAGAAAAAACGCATGAAGGATCGCAAGGTCGATCCGTTGAAGCAATGGAAAATCAGTCCGGTGGACGAGGTGGCCGTCAAGCACTGGAAGGAGTACAGCCTGGCCCGCAACGAAATGTTTGCCAGGAGTAACAGCGAGCTGGTGCCCTGGTATGTGGTTGATGCCAACAATAAGAAAACTGCGCGATTGAATGTGATTCGTCACATCCTCAATAATGTTCAGTGCCCCGAATCTGATCAACATGTCGAGGCAGCGGATCCGGACATTGTGTTTCCCTATGATGGGAAACACCTGCTCAGTGGAAAAATTGCGCCTTGAAAATCCAATCCTCCGGGTAGTGGGGGAGCGGAAAATATACGGAATTTTACGCGCGCGATGTGAATGAAAAGATGCGCCTGATTACGGAATTTTGGAGGAGCTGGTCGGACATCGCTACAGCCCCTCCCAATGCGCTAACTGTTTCAGCTACCGGTCGTTCATTTAACTCAAAACTGCGCGGGGCTCCATGAACGCATCGAGACCAAATGTGCCGAATTCACGACCGATACCGGAGTGCTTGAAACCACCGAAAGGTGCCAGGGGTTCATGGGGAGCACCATTGATCACAACGCGGCCGGTTTCCAGCTGCCCGGCGACACGCTTCGCGCGCTCCTGATCTGTGGCATAGACGTACGACTGTAAACCGTAATCGGTATCGTTGGCGATGGCCACAGCCTCTTCCTCATCGCGATATGAAAGTAGGCACAGCACCGGCCCGAATATCTCCTCGCGTGCGATACGCATGTCATTGCTGACGCCGGTAAAAATCGTGGGCTGAACAAACCAACCGCGCTCGAGTCCCTCGGGGCGACCCTCTCCACCGACCAGTAGTGAAGCGCCCTCCTGGATGCCGAGACGAATATAGGACTGTACCCGCTCCCACTGTTTTTCGCTGACCATTGGCCCGATTTGGACCTCCTCCGCGCGTGAATCACCAACCTTTAGGGTATCTACAAATGCCTTGAGTCGGGAGGCTACCTCGTCGTACCGGCTTTCCGGTGCCAGGATGCGGGTGCCTGCGACGCAGGCCTGTCCGCTATTATTGAAGCCGGCCATGGCGATTTTCGGGATGGCCTGGTCAAGATCAACATCGTCGAGCAACAGTTGGGGCCCCTTGCCGCCGAGTTCCAGGGTTACACGCTTGAATGTGTCGGCAGCGGCAGTGAGGATTGCGCGACCGGTTGCCGTCGATCCGGTGAAGCTGATTTTGGCAATATCTGGATGGCGACTCAGCTCGGCGCCGACGACATGGCCGTAGCCGTTAACAATATTGAAGACTCCGGAAGGAAGACCGGCGCTGTGCAATGCCTCGGTCAGGACCTGCGTCTGGATAGCACTCATTTCCGACGGCTTTATGACGATCGTCGATCCCGCCGCAATGGCCGTGGCCAGCTTCGAACAGATAAAACCGAAATTGCTGTTCCACGGCGTAATGGCCGCAACCACACCGAGCGGCTCCATACTGACCTCGGCCCGCCCCATGGTGCGGCGGAAAGGATAGGTGTCGACGGTCTTCGCCATCTCTTCGAATGCCGTCGCCGTACGCGCTACGGAGAAGGTGGTGAAGTAGTGGGGCGCGCCGTACTCCTCGGTCATTGCCGCCGCCATATCTTCGGTGCGTGCGGATACGGCGTCGCGCAAGCTGAGCAGCATGGCGATTCGCTCTTCCTTGCTGGTCCGTGACATCGCCGGGAATGCCCGCTTGGCGGCGGCGATAGCGGCGTGAGTGTCGGCCACATTGCCAAGCCTCACCTGTCCGATTTTTTCCCCGGTGGACGGGGCGAACAGATCGGCGACGTCCTGGCCTTGCGGTGTGACGAAAGTCCCATCGATATAGATATGTTCGATATTGTGCATGAACTGTTCTCGCTGGTTGATGATTTCGGGGCAGTATGTGCGAGACACACTGATAGAATAAGATTGTTAATGTGGGACAGACTGTTGAGGAAATTTGTGCAATGAGTAGGGCAAGTCTCGCTGAACTGGAAGCCGTAGTGACCGTCGCGCGGTGCGGTGGCTTCCGCGCAGCTGCGCGAGAACTCGATGTTTCCTCATCGGCTTTGAGTCACGCTGTGTCGGCACTGGAGGAGCGGATAGGCGTGCGCCTGTTCAACCGCTCGACCCGCAGTGTCGCCCTGACTGCGGCGGGGGAACAATTCGTCACCGATATCGCACCAGTTCTGGCCACCATCGACGATGCCATCGAAAATGTGGGCGAACATCGCGCCGAGCCGTCCGGTGTGCTGCGCCTGAATATGGCACTCGGCGCGGCCCGCATGCTCCTGAAACCCCTGATACTCGAATATATGCGCCGCTACCCGGCGATGCAGGTCGAGATTGTGACCGAGGGCATGTTGGTGGATGTGATCGGGCAGGGCTTCGATGCCGGTGTACGCCTGGTCGAGTCGGTGCCGCCTGACATGATCGCAGTCCCGATCATCCCGACGGTAAGGTCAATCGTTGCCGGGGCTCCCTCTTATTTGAATGGGCGAACCTTACCCGAAACACCGCATGACCTGATGCAACACCAGTGTATTCGTGCCCGCATGGCAAGTGGCCGCCTCTACCAGTGGGAATTTGAGCGACATGGCGAGAGCCTCTCGATCGATGTCCCCGGTGTCCTGACTCTCGACGACAGTGAGTTGATGCTCGAAGCCGCAGTGGACGGTGCCGGGCTTGCCTATATCACCGAACACTCGGCGGCCACCTATCTCCAGGAAGGTCGCCTGGTTCGCGTTCTGGATGACTGGACTCCGCCTTACGCCGGCCTTTGCCTGTATTACTCCGGCCGCAAACATGTGCCCGCCAAATTGCGTGCATTTATTGAGTTGATCCGTGAGACGAAAATCTGGACATAGCGCACTGGGGTGGGTCTGCGTACACGACTAGACTGTGCCCGGCGACAGATTAGCGGAGAGCTTTTCACGCAGAATAGGGGCGGCGAAGTCGAGAAATGCGCGAAGCTTGAGCGGCAGCATACGTTGACGTGGGAAAACCAGATTGACGGGTATCGCTTCCTGTTCATAGTCATTCAGCAACAACCGCAGTGAGCCGTTTTCTATCGCGTCTGCGACCTGGTAGGACAACACACGTGCAACCCCCAAACCCTGCAGCGCGGCATCAACGGCGGTCTCCGCACTGTTGACCATGAGACGTTGACGAATGGCTGCATCGATCCCGCTCTTGCCCTGACTGAAAGCCCAGCGGTCTCCGACAGTGATCGCGTCGAAGGCGATACAATCGTGGAATGCCAGCTCATCTGGCGTCGCCGGTATACCGTGTTTTAACAGGTAGGCCGGACTTGCGCAGGTAACAATACGAATTGAGCCCAAATTCTTGGCAATCAGGCTGCTGTCGGGGAGTTGCCCGAAACGGACAGCGAGGTCTACCTGCTCCTCCACCAAATTCACGCGCCGCTCCGTCTGTATCAGGCGGATGTTCACATTGGGGTA
The DNA here is from genome assembly GCF_014904735.1 of Microbulbifer hainanensis. Classification (GTDB taxonomy): domain Bacteria; phylum Pseudomonadota; class Gammaproteobacteria; order Pseudomonadales; family Cellvibrionaceae; genus Microbulbifer; species Microbulbifer hainanensis. The sequence continues at coordinate 53,473 of NZ_JACZCR010000027.1, forward strand.
AGCCTTGAGGAAAGCGGAAATCACCGGAAGCAGATACAAGCGGCCAAAAACCATCGGCGAAGTGATGACCAAATCGCCGGTCGGTGCCCGGTATTCCCCGGAAGCCCGCCGTTCAGCCTGCCTCACTTCTGAAATGATACGGCGACAGTCTTCGAGATAGGAGGCGCCGGCATCTGTCAGTTGCAGCTGCCGGTTGCCGCGTATCAGCAGTCTGGTATTCAAGTGGGTCTCGAGCTCCGACACCTTGCGGCTGACGGTAGCCAGCGGTATTCCCAATTTGCGCCCCGCGGCGGACAGGCTGCCCGCATCGACGGCTTCAACGAAGATCGACATGGCTTCCAATCTGTCCATTACACCTCCCATTTTTTGGAAGGGTGACTACAGAAATCACAGTCTAGTCTGCCCAAAAGGAAACTACTATCGTGCGAGCCATAGGCGGTAACCGGGAGAGGGATTGCGCCAGGTCTTACCGAAATTGAGTGTAAATGGAGCCACCGACAGTATTGCCTGGGCCCCCGGGCTTTGTCGCGGCCCTCTTTTTGGAGATTGAAAAGCATGGAAAATCCCATTCTTGTTACTGGTGCAGCAGGTCGCCTGGGTGGCGTTGGCCGCACTATTACGGAAGTTCTTCTCCGGCGGGGACTGCCGGTGCGGGCTCTGGTGCGCCGGGAAGACGAACGTTCAGAGGCTCTGCGCGAAATGGGCGCAGAGGTTTTTGTTGGCGATCTTACCCGTGCCGCGGATGTTGCGCGCGCACTGGAGGGGTGTCGGCGCATGTTCTTCGGAATGAGCGTGTCCGCCCCCTATCTGGAAGCTACAGTCACCACCGCCGCCGCTGCGCGAGCGGCGGGCGACCTGGAGGTACTGGTCAATATCTCACAGATGACCGTATCGCAGATGAGCCTGCACGATTCGACGGACTCACCCCAGCAGCGCCAGCACTGGCTGGGCGAGCAGGTATTGAACTGGTCGGGGTTGCCTGTCGTGCATATCCGGGCCACGGTGTTTCTCCAGCATTTCTTTTTCTCCGCCTGGGCGGCCGAGTCGATCGCGCGGGATAACACGATTCGGCTGCCTTTTGGCACTGCGCGAACATCACCGGTTGACAGCCGGGATGTGGCCGAGGTCATCGCGGCTATCCTGGCCGATCCCGACGGCCATATCAGCAAGGTTTACGAGCTCACCGGCCCGCGTTCTCAGGATATGGCCGCGCATGCGGGGGAGTACGCCGCTGCGCTTCGACGCCCGATCAATTATGTCGATGTTCCATTTGATGAGTGGCGCGAGCAGCAGCTCGATGCGCATGAATTGCCGGATCATGTCTACCAGCACCTGCTGACAATGGCGCGCCTGCATGCCGAGGGGCGATATGATCGAAGCACGCGAGATGTCGAGAAAATTCTGGGACGCGCGGCAACGAGCACCCGCGAGTATGTTGCCGATAATCTGGAACTTTTCGAACCATAAGCGACGGTTTAAAAAAATTTTTGAGAAATTATTCGGCTGTCGACAGAGGTCAAGTAGCCGACTGCCTTTGGATGCTGCTGGATAATACTTTTCGGCAGGGCAGAAAATGCAGTGCCGGTTACCGACACTGCAAAAGCCTGACAGGATGGGAAGTCTTCGATCGACTTATACCTCTGAGATGTCGATCACTACTTTGCCGCGCGCTTTGCCGGAAGCCTGGTATTCATGTGCTTCATTGGCCTGGGAGAGTTCGAAGCGGTTGGGATCCTGGAGAACCCGAAGCTTTCCGCCTTCAACAAGTTTGGTTGCCTGTTGCATGATTTCACCGTGGTGCGCACGACCCGCTCCGGTCAACAATGGCAGCAGTGTGAACACCCCGGAATAGGTCGCACCTTTAAAGGAGAGTGGGGCGATACTGTGGGTGCCCCAGCCAAGGCAGCTGACAACATGCCCGACATAGGTCTTAACCGCTTTGAAGGAATTGTCCAGAACTTCTCCGCCAACGGTGTCATAGACGATATCGAATCCCTCGCCACCGGTGTGCTCCTGAACATACTCATCCACTGTCTGCGTGTTGTAATCGATCGGCGTGGCACCCAGCTCGCGGATGGTTTCCTGGCTTGAGGCATTACCCGTGGCATAGACGTCGGCACCGAAAGCTTTGGCGATCTGCACGGCCATTTGCCCAACCCCGCCGGCACCACCGTGGACCAGCACGGTTTTGCCGCTCGATACCTTGGCGCGGTCCACCATGCCTTCCCAGGCGGTGATAAAAATCAGCGGGATTGATGCGGCCTGCCGCAAGTCGATTGATTTGGGGGCCGGTGCAAGCAGGTCGGCATCGGCAATGATGAACTCGGCGAGTGAGCCCTGCACGCCGCCGACCCCGCCGGTCAGGCCGTACACCGCATCGCCAACCTTGAACCGGGTGACGTTGCCGCCAACCGCGTCGACGATGCCGGCGGAATCCAGGCCCAGAATCGCCGGAAACGGATGCTTGGCGTGGGGTGCTTTGCCTGCGGCGATCTTCAGGTCGAGCGGATTGACACCACTGGCAACCACTTTCACGCGGACCTCATTGGGGCCGGGTTCGGCCACTGGCAGCGATGCCAGGGCCAGGGGGGCATTGGCCTGTTCGACCACGACCGCTTTCATCATCTTCGACATGTTCTGTACTCCAATAGTGTGTGAACAGCAGTTACTATTATGGTTATTCCATATTGAATAGAAATGGATGGTAATGAATGTTGGCAATTCAAATATGAATAGATCGATGGAGTGGGGAGATCTGCGCTATTTCCTGGCCGCCGCCAGGGCGGGAACTCTGGTGGGGGCGGCAAAACGGATTGGCTCCAGCCAGCCCACCGTCGGGCGGCGCCTGCAGGCGCTTGAGCGGGCCGTGGGTCAAAAGCTGTTCCAGCGGACCACAGAGGGCCTTGTTCTCACTGAAGAGGGCCTGCTGGTTTTGCAGTATGCCGAGAGAATGGAAGGAGAGGTGTTCGCATTATCGCGCAGCCTCGAAGGGCAGGAGGGGGAGCTGACTGGCCAAGTTAAAGTGTCTTGCTCGGACTGGTTTGGTGTTTACGTGTTGGCCCCAATCTTCGCGGATTTTTTACATCTTCACCCCGGAATTCGCATAGAGTTATTAACGGATTCGAGGCCTTTCGACCTGAATCGGCGGGAAGCCGATCTGGCGTTTCGCATTGTCCCGTTTGAAGACCCGGATATCGTGCAGCGAAAATTGCTGGAGATCGAATACGCCGCGTACACGGCAACGCCGAACGTGATAGAGCCGGACAGTGATGGGGAAGGGCAGCGGCTGGTGACCATGGACACCCAGTTTGGGGATATGCCGGATGTTCAATGGCTCCATCAGCAGCTGCCACAGGCAACCGTCGCATTCACCAGCAACAGCCGCCAGGTGCAAGCCGAGTATTGCGCGCGAAGTAATGGCATTGCGATTTTGCCGCGAGCGATCGGCGATGGCCTGGCGGGTTTGAAAGTTGTGGAATTCCCTACGCGCCCGCCGGGCAGGAGCGTTTGGCTCGGCTATCACCGGGATTTGCGAAACCTGGCGAGACTGCGCGCCCTGATCAAGTTTGTAACGGAAGCACTGGAAGCCGATGAGCGGTTTGTATAACGGTTGGTGCTACATGATTGGAGGTACTACGGCTGTGTCGAAAGACTGCTGCCGGTTGGTTGCATTGAATATCATTGGTGAGGGTTTCGGGTTGTAAGCCTGGGAGCTTCAAGGAATTTGGAATCTGACGGTTGCGCGAGGTGTGCAAAATTGAAAATCGGCAAATCCGGCACACTGCTTGCCGAGATCATCCGTGCCCACGGCGGCATGGAACTCTGGCAGCGGTACGAAAAAGTGGAGGCCACCATCGTGAGCGGCGGCGGGCTCTTTCCGTTGAAAGGTGTCCCGCAGAGTTCGGAACCGCGCCGTATGACAGTCTGGCTGCACGAGGAGCGCTCTTCGGTCTTTCCCTACGGCGCCGCCGATCAGCGCACGATGTTTACGCCCGAGCGGATCACCATCGAAAAGCTCGATGGCTCGGTGGTTGCAGAGCGATATGGACCCAGGGATTCGTTTGCCGGCCACCAGATGAACACCCCATGGGACGCGCTCCAGCGAGCCTACTTCAATGGCGAAGCCCTGTGGACCTACCTGACCACACCTTTCCTCCTGGCCATGGAGGGCGTCTGCGTTGAGGAAATTGAGCCGTGGCGTGAGGACTCGGAGGAGTGGCGGGTTTTGCGGGCCAGCTTTCCCGGCTCGATCGAGACACATTGCCTGGTCCAGGATTTCTACTTCGATGAGGATCTGCGGCTGCGCCGCCACGATTACAGCGTCAATATTGCGGGCGGTTTCGCTGCCGCGCAGCTGACCTCAGATTACGTAGAGACCAACGGCATTTGGCTCCCCACGAAGCGTCGCGCCTATGCGCGGGGTCCCGATCAGCGGCCCATTCCTGACCTGCTGATGGTATCCATCGATATCAGCGACGTGACCTTTTCTTAGTACCCGGGCTGTTTGCCATGTTAGTGGCGAGCACAGATCTCCGCGGCGGTGAAGTTTCGTGGGAAACCGGACGCTGGAAGGCTCCGGTGATCAGGCATCAGCGTTCTCGGTCGACGTGTCTTCGGGGCACAGGGAATCGCGTTGTTCCGCCCATTTCAGCATGGCATCCAATGCGGGACACAGTGCCTGCCCCCAGTCGGTTAATCGATACTCGACCTTGGGGGGGACTTGCGGATACACCTTGCGAGACACGATACCGTCGCCCTCCAGTTGCCGCAGTTGCTGAGCCAGCATCTTCTGGGAGATGCCGGGGATCAGTTTCTCAAAGTCGGAATAGCGCTGCACTTTCCCGTCGAACAGGTGGAACAGGATGATCAGCTTCCATCGGCCTTCCAGCAATCGGATCACTTCTGCCGCGCCGCTGGCCGCGGTTACAGGGGTGTACTGCTTTCTCATGGGTAAGTAGCTTACTTTTAGGTGCGTTCTTGTTGAAAGGTAAGTTTATGAGGAAAATTCACGTACAGCAATTTCCTCATAAGAGACTGATTACATGACAATTTTGCTACCCGATCCTATTTCTACCTACTTCAGTGCCTGCAATGGTGCGGATCCGGCCCGGCTTGCCCGCTGTTTCACGCGGGACGCCAGCGTAAAAGATGACGGTCAAGCGCATCTCGGACACGATGCCATCGAGGCGTGGCAACGTGAGTCTCGGCAAAAGTATGAATTCAGCATCGAACCGCTAAGCGTCGCGCAGGACGGCGACCGTGTGACGGTGGCTACAAACGTTGTCGGCAACTTTCCCGGCAGCCCGATTCAGCTCGATCATGTGTTTCTGCTGGCAGGCGACAAGATCCAATCACTGGAGATTCACTGAGCCATGGATCTCGAACTGAAAGGAAAGCGGGTGCTGGTCACGGCCGGTACCAAGGGACTTGGAAAAGCCATTGTCGCCCTCTTTGTCGAACTCGGTGCAAGGGTGCTTACCACGGCGCGACATCAGCCCCAGGAGATGCCGGCCGCCTACTTCGTCGCTGCCGACCTGTCGACGGTCGAGGGTTGCGGAGCCGTAGCGAAAGCCGTAGAGACCGACCTTGGTGGAGCGGACATCATCATTCATACGCTCGGAGGTTCTTCGGCGCCTGGCGGTGGATTTGCAGCCCTGGATGACCAACAGTGGCAGCGGGAACTGGATCTCAATCTGCTCCCGGCGGTCCGGCTGGATCGCGCCTTGCTACCAGCGATGTTGGCGCAGGGATCGGGGGCCATCATCCATGTCTCGTCAATCCAGCGTGAACTTCCGTTGCCGGAAGCGACTACGGCCTACGCCGCAGCCAAGGCTGCGCTTTCAACCTACAGCAAGAGCCTGTCGAAAGAGGTTTCGCCAAAGGGTGTGCGCGTCGTGAGTGTTGCGCCGGGGTGGATTCTCACGGAATCGTCCGTGCACTTGGCGGAGCGGCTCGCGGTTGAAGCGGGTACAGACATTGAAGGCGGCAAGAAGATCATCATGGATTCGCTCGGTGGTATTCCATTGGGAAGACCATCCGAACCCAGCGAGGTGGCCAATCTCATTGCGTTTCTGGGTTCTTCGCGCGCCGCAACGATCACCGGTACGGAGTATGTGGTTGACGGAGGAACCATACCCACGGTCTAGCACTCGCTCCGCGAAACAAGCATCGAGGAATCTGGAAAATGAAGATGACTACTGGTGAGCAGATTGACCGCTGCACCTGGTCAGTGAATGACCCGCTAATGCGTCACTATCACGATACTGAGTGGGGCATACCAATTCGTGACTCACAACTGCTGTGGGAAATGCTGATGCTCGAGGGGTTCCAGGCAGGTCTGGCCTGGATCATCGTTCTCCGCAAGCGCGAGGCATTTCGCAAAGCTTTTGCGGGTTTCGATCCGGCGAGGGTAGCAATTTTCGATGAGCAGGACGTCCTGCGCTTGATGGCTGACTCGGGAATCATCCGTGCCAAAGCGAAGATCGAAGCCACGATCCGGGGTGCGCAGATCTACTGCGATATGGAGAGCCGAGGAGAGAGTTTCAGTGACTTCTGCTGGTCCTTCACAGATGGCGAGCCGATACAGGGCGATGGGAAAACATGGGTAACGAACTCGCCGCTTTCCACGAAGATATCGAAGGAACTCAAACGGCGAGGCTTCAAGTTTGTTGGACCGACGATCGTCTATGCATGGATGCAGGCGGTGGGCATCGTCAATGATCACGCGGCTGATTGCTATCGGCGGAAACAACTTATCCAGAAGTTGGGGTAACTGTCTATTTCACTAGAATGAAGCTCGGGTCATCTTCCGGTGAAGCTCCGGCACTAGTGTGTGAAACAGATGCGAGGGAGGTGAGCAGGGCTGAACTCCGGACCAGCCAGGTTGGGTCGTTCACGGAAAGCCCTGTTTTCCACGTCATGATTAAAGGCGCAGTTGAACGTGGATTGGCCATTGGTTATAAGGTTGCTTAAAGGCATATGGCTCCCCACCAAGCGCCGTGCCTATGCGCGCGATTTCGAGCAGCGTGTCATCCGGAAACTGCTGATGGTATCCATTGATATCAGCGACGTGCGCTTTTCGTAGTACCCGGCCCGTTAGCGTAACGGCGAGCACGGAGATCTGTATCAACTGTGCAGTTGCCGAAACTGGCCTGGCGTATGACCCTGGTGCAATTTGAAAGCGCGGCTGAAGGCCGCCTGGGACTGGTAACCGCACTCTTCGGCAATCCGCGCGATACCATAGGTTTTTTCCCGAAGGAGACGTGCGGCCAGTACCATACGAACCTGGGTTACCCATTCCAGCGGCGCCAGGTGGTACAGTTCCCTGAAATGTCGGGCAAAGGTGGCCCTGGATACATGGCAGAGGGTGGCCATGGCCTCATTGGTCCAGTTTGTCTGCGGCTCGGCCAGTACGGCGGCGATCGCCGGAGCAAGCTTGGCGTCCGCCATCAGGCTCAACAGGCCTGGCGCCGGCTCGTTTTCAGTTACCAGCGCCCTGAGCAACAGCGTAAAAAGTGTTGTGGAGAGTTCGCGCACGATGGCCAGGCTGCCGGGTTGGCCGCTGATACTCTCGCGTCCCAGCATCGTCATCAGTTCCCTCAATTCAACGCAGTCGGCGCGCTCCCCGGTGCGAACCCGCAGCAGCTCCGGCGTGCCTTCCAGTAACAGTGCGCCGGGCGCGCCGACCCGAAACTCGCCGCAGAGCATTGCCAGCTCTACACCTTGTCCGGCACGTACCATCTCCGTGACTGCGCCGTTATCGCGACTGGATAAAGGCGCCTCGACGCCACTCTCGATCAAACTTTTGAGCCGGTGAGGGGAGCCGGCGGGCATCAACACGACATCGCCGGCCGACAGGTGCCATTGCGCATCGGTGGTAAAGAGCCGAGCCTGTCCATCCAGAATGACATGATAGGGAATAACGCCCTCGGGAACTTGTGCATGGTCGCTCTCCCATTTGCCGCTGAAGCGGCAGTGCAAGTCCACCGTGCCTCTCGGGGCGATCAAGCTAACCAGGCTGCTTAGTTTATCCATGGCTTCCCTGAGACGCTGGAGCAAAACTTCGAGACGCTGCTGTGCAGAGGGGCAAAGTGAAACTCCCTAATATGTGCTCATCGCCATTGGGGCGATCACTGTTAAGCGAGAGGAGTTCACCATGAGCCGTCTGCATATTACCACTATCGATCAAGCCACGGGCCAAGCTGCCGAGCTGTTTACTACCATCAAATCAAGCGTTGGCAAGGTGCCCAACGCCTACGCGACGATCGGCAGTCACTCGCCGCCGATCCTGAAGCAGGCCCTGGAACACAATGCCGCGCTCAAGCAGGGTGCGCTGAGCGACCGCGAACTGGAGGCGATCAACCTGGTCGTGAGTGAGGCTACCGGTTGTGACTACTGCCTGGCCGCGCACACGCTGATGGCCAAAATGGCTGGTTACAGTGTCGAACAAACTCGACAGTTGCGCACCGGACTTTATGAGGACGACGTGGCAATTGACGCTTTGGTGCGCTTTGCCCGGGAGGTGGTCACCACCACTGGCACGCTTCCTGAGGCGAGCCTGGAAGCCATCCAGGCCGTGGGCTACACGGACCGCCAGGTGATTGAAGCTATCAGTGCAATCAGCGCGATTCTCTTTACTAACATGGTAAATCGCGTCAATGACACGACTGTAGACTTTCCCAAGATAGCCTGATTTACGGGGCTGATATTTGGGATATTGTTTGGCTGGCATCGTCGCCCCACCCGAAGCGTGGAGCATCCGGACGGATGCTCCATCTTTAATCGCTATTATACTCAGGGCAGTAAATGCGGTCCTGAAAATTAGTCGCTAGATCAAATTCCGCGCCGCGGTGAACCGCCACAGAATCTCAGGTTTCGATTAGCGGTGACCAATTTCGTCCATAGGGTAATGTAGCGGATAGAAAGGAAAATGATTGCTCCAGTTTTTAGTAGGGATGGAGCTTGCAATTTCCTTCTGCAGGCCATAATCTCACCATATTAGACCGATCGTTCCAGAATACGGGTGGGCAGTCATGGCAAGATCAAAAGAGTTTGATAGAGATGAAGTGCTGGATTCCGCTATCGAGATCTTCCGTGAACATGGTTACGAGGGCTCTTCAACGGTAATGCTCGTTCGTGCAATGGGAATTAGTAAGCAGAGCACGTACGACACGTTCGGAGATAAATGGAAACTTTATTGTAGCGCAGTGCAAAGATACGTCGCTGGAGAGGTGGCCCAGCATTTGAAAGTATTGCGAGAACAGCCGACCGCTCTTGCAGGCCTGGAAAAATTGATTGAGCGTGTCATTTTGCACGCAAATCACGCTTGTCTCGGTGTTAGTTCAATCTGTGAATTCGGTAAAAGCCGTCCGGAATTGAATCAGATTCACGATGCGGCACGACCGGTAATTCAAAAAGCCATTGTCGAACGCATATGCCAAGCGCAGGAAGCAGGCGAGATTGCCGCTGATCTGGATCCGAACGAGGCGGCCGGATTTATTACTGCGAATATTGCAGCAATTCGAATCGCTGCGAGGGGAGGGGCCGATTTTCGCAGCCTCACTGCAATCGGCCAGATGACGATTCGGGCCTTAAAGCCATAAATCTTTTTATTTGTTTTGTTCTGGAATGATCGTTCCAAAAATAGGAGTCGTTATGAAAGCGGTAATTATGTCGAGCGCGGGTGAGCCGGATGTCTTGCAATATGTTAAACAGCCCAATTCCTCTCCGGGCCCCGGTGAGGCCTTGGTTGAGGTTGCTGCCGCAGGCGTCAACTTCATGGATGTAGGTGTTCGGCAAGGTAAATTTTGGTCTGAAATGCCCAACCCGAAGACACTGGGCGTAGAGGGTTCAGGACGGGTTTTGGCGGTTGGAGAAGGCGTCGATGACATTGCGCCAGGCCAACGTGTAGCCTGGATTTACGCACCGGGGAGCTATGCGGAGAAAGTACTTATGCCCGCGGCATCCCTTGTTCCGGTTCCTGATGGGATAGATGACCGTATTGCAGCCGCCGTGATGATGCAGGGGCTTACTGCTAGCCACTTCGCAACGAACTTTTATCCGATACAGGCGGGAGACGTGGCGCTTGTGCACGCAGCTGCTGGCGGAGTTGGACAACTGTTAACGCAGATAATCAAACTGAAAGGGGGCAGTGTGATTGGACGTGTGTCCAACCAGGACAAGGTTTCGGCGGCCAAGGAAGCGGGGGCTGATCACGTTATAGTGGACAGTAAAGGGGATTTCACAGAAGAGGTAATGCGTATAACCGAGCACCGGGGAGTGGATGTTGTTTTCGACGGATCCGGACCAACAACATTCAGGGGATCAATAGAATCCTTGCGTCGTGCGGGAACTCTTTGTTGGTATGGTCCCGGGTTCGGTGCGCCAGAACCTATTGATTTATTCAGCCTGCCAAAGAGCATTAAAATTGGTTATGCAAATTTTGGCGACCATATTTATAGCCGGGATTTACTGCTCGCGAAGGCTGCTGAATTGTTCGACTGGATTGCGAATGGCAAGTTAACAGTACAGATCGGCGGTATTTACCCATTGTCGGAGGCGTCGCGTGCGCATGCCGATATTGAAAGCCGGGCAACCACTGGCAAGTTACTGCTTATCCCCTAAGCCTTGCGCCGAGGGGTAGAGCATTGCCTGAGCTCTACTCCGAGCGCCTGGTCTGTTTGGAAATTGTTTTGGGTGGATCGTTCCTACTGAACCGTTTCCTTCTCAATTTCGCGGTAGTACTGTTTCAATACCTCGAATGCCTTTTTCTTATTCCCTTGATCATCAATCAGCCCCTTCCGGTTCCAGCCCTGCTGGTATACCGGGTGGTTCCTCTTCGGGGAGCGGAAGTCAGCGAGAATCCAAGGTGCAACGCCGCTGTAGTTGTCCGGCATGCGCTTGAGCATTTTGATCTGCTCTTCGTAGTACCACTGCTGGTACTCCTCGCTCCAGCGGGTCTTGCGGTCGGCGTGGAAGCCGCCCTTCGCGCCGGCGCCGGTTTCGCTGATAAACAGCGGTTTGTCGTAGGCCACCTCCCAGTTTGCAGTGCGGCACATATCCGGGGTGCCGCCGTACCAGCCCAGGTATTCGTTCACCGAGACAATATCGGTATAGGCACCCAGCGGGTCGTCGACGCGGTTGGTTTCCGGGTTGTAGTGCACTTCCAGTGCGGCGGAGATCAGGCGGCTGTCGTCGAGGGTGCGGGCCTTATCGATCAGGGATTTCATAAAGCTGGTGCGCACGGGGCTGACCGGGGTTTCGTTGCCGACGGACCAGATGATGATCGAGGCGCGGTTGCGGTCGCGGGTGATCATCTCCTGTAGCTGCGCCTTGGCCTTGTCCAGTACGGCGTTGTTGCCGAAATCGATGGTCCAGTACACCGGAATTTCCGACCACACCAGCAGGCCCATTTTGTCCGCCAGACGGGTCATATCTTCGTTGTGCGGGTAGTGGGCGAGGCGCACCATATTGGCATTCAGGTCTTTGGCCCAGCCGAGTAACTGTCTGTCGTCCGCCTCGCTGTGCGCGCGGCGTGCATCCCCGGGGACCTCTTCGTGAATGGCCACACCGCGCAGGAAGATGGGTTCGCCGTTCAGCAGAATCTTTTTTCCGGCCGTCTCGATCTTGCGAAAGCCGAGATCGTCCGCGAGCGTCTCGCCGTTGTAGGCCAGGTTGACGCGATACAGTTTCGGGTGCTCCGGGGACCAGAGCTGCAGGTTTTTCAGTGGCAACTCAAAGTCGAGCCGATTTCCGGTTACCGGATAGCGTTGCTTCACGCTTAGTTCCGGGATAGTGAGCGTCACCGTGCCGCTGCCGGCGGTCTTGTTCAGGGCAACGGAGCCGGAAATCAGGAACTGATTTTCTTCTATCGCTTGATGGATATCCTGGGCGGGATCCAGCTCCAGCGCATATTGCTGGATAAAGTTGTCTGGGGTGATCACCAGTTTTACGTCGCGGGTGATACCGCCGTAATTCCACCAGTCGGTATTAACGGTGGGGATCTCGTCCGGGTGGCGCTTGTTATCCACCTTGACGACGAGAAAGTTGTCTTTTTCCTTGAGAAGGTCTGCGGGGATTTCGAAGTTGAATGGGGTAAAGCCGCCCTTGTGCATGCCTAGCTTCTTGCCATTCAGGTAGATATGCGCCTCGTAGTTGACCGCACCGAAATAGAGAAACGCGCGTTGGTTTTTCTTGAGCTGATGCAGATCGAAATCCCGTTGGTACCAGACGGTCCCTTCGTAATAGGTGAAGAGATCGCCTTGGGAGTTCCAGTCGCCCGGCACTTCGAGCGTATAGGGCGCCTGGTAACCGTGTTCACGGCGGTCGGATTTGCGTTTGGTTACCGGTCGGTTCCAGTAGGCCTCCGGATCGCCCTCGCTACGCTCCTTGTAGCGGTAGTTATAAAAGCCGGTCTCGTAGGGATCGAGGATGTAATGCCAGGTGCCGTTCAGGGAAACGGACTCCCGGCTTTCCGTATTGACGATCAGGTTATCTGTTGCCATGGCGGAAAGGGCCATGAGGCTCATCGCCAAGAGCATTATTAGTTTTCTTATCATAATTCTCTCTCGAGTATTGAAACATCCAGGCTGAGCTTCCGGTTGTCACGGTGGTACCGAGGGGCACCGCCGCCTGAAGTCATCGTGACCTGGATCTGCTGTGTACCTCTGCGAACAGGAGATGGCGTCATCGCTAGTTTTTATGACTATTAATAATACTATATTATGAAAATTTGGTGGGCAAGATCCGGGGCCCGGATCCGAACTCTCCAATCGATGGTTTCTGCAGAACTCTGGTTAGCTTCACTGGGAGCCGGCGAAGAGGCGTTTAGCTCGCTTGTCGGGTAGGGGGCTTTCGCGGATACGCTCAATTTTGTTAGCCGTATCGCGGTCACCGATATTACGGAAATTCCCAAGTTTCAGGAGTGAATATCGGGATGGCACACACATCCGTTGGGGCAGTCCGAAAAAGAGATACGTGCTGGCGATGTGGTGTTCTGTAATTGCGGGAAAAAGCATTAGCATGACGCTACCGATACGGCGGCGATGAGTCATATTGCGATTCAGGAATCGCTCGACGGCTCTGCGGTAGAATGGTTGGAGAAAGTTAGTGACGAGCAGTATTTGTCTCCGCTCGAACCAGACTAATACCAACTATCGTAATCGGGCAGCCAGTGATGGCTGCCCGACGAAGCAATGCCGAAGCATCTTCCCTCGGCCCGCAGCTTTCCGAGAATGCAATCTAGTTCAGCTACAGGCTAAAGCTTACTTTTCCCCCGCGCTTGGCTAGGCGCGCACCCCCAGATGCTGAGCGTGAAAATTCAGGTGATCTTCTATAAAGCTGGAGATGAAGTAATAGCTGTGGTCATAACCCTCGTGTCGACGCAGTCGCAAGGGGTAGTCGCATTCGTCAGCCGCAGCCTCCAGTGTTTCCGGCTTGAGTTGTTCGAGCAGGAACTCGTCGGCTTCGCCTTGATCCACAAGTGCAGGTACAACTCGTTCGGCACGACTCATCAGTTGGCTCGCATCATATTCTGCCCAGTCCGAGATGTCGGTCCCCAGGTATGCGGAAAAGGCTTTGCGGCCCCATGGGCAGCCGGCTGGATTGGCGATGGGGCTGAATGCAGACACTGAGCGATAATGCTCCGGGTTGCGCAGCGCGAGCACCAGCGCACCGTGGCCGCCCATGGAGTGCCCGGCTACGGCGCGCTCGCCGCTGACGGGGAAATGGGACTCCACCAGCTGCGGCAATTCATCCAGCACATAGCTGTACATGCGATAGTGCTGGCGCCATGGGTCCCGGGTGGCGTTGACATAGAAGCCTGCGCCCTGACCGAGGTCGTAGGCCGGATCGTCGGCGACATCGTCGCCGCGCGGACTGGTGTCCGGTGCTACCAAAGCCATGCCCAGCTTGGCGGCAATTCGCTGGGCGCCGGCTTTCTGCATGAAGTTTTCATCTGTGCAAGTCAGTCCCGATAGCCAGTAAAGCACTGGCACCCTCCGACCGCCCGTGGCGTTAGGCGGCAGGTAGATCGCGAAGCGCATCTCGCATCGGAGAACCTCGGAGCGGTGGCGGTACTGTTTGTGCCAGCCGCCAAAGCTCCGATTGTTACTTAGATTTTCGAGCGACATTTCGCCTCCGTTCACAGATCGAAATGGATCACGGAGCGAATGCTCTCGCCGCGATGCATCAATTCAAAGGCCTCGTTGATTTCGTCCAGCCCCATGGTGTGGGTAATGAAATCGTTGAGCTTGAATTCGCCATTCAGATAGCGTTCCACATATTCCGGAAGTTCGCTGCGCCCCTTGACGCCACCGAATGCAGTGCCTTTCCACACGCGCCCGGTCACAAGCTGGAAGGGGCGAGTGGAGATTTCCTGCCCTGCGCCGGCTACTCCGATGATCACCGACTCCCCCCAACCCTTGTGGCAGCACTCCAGGGCTGAACGCATCACGTTGACATTGCCGATACACTCGAAGGAGTAGTCCACGCCGCCATCTGTCAATTCGACGATGACTTCCTGAATCGGTCGGTCGTATTTGGCGGGGTTGATACAGTCTGTCGCGCCCAGCTGGCGAGCCAGCTCGAACTTGCTTTCATTAATATCGATGGCAATGATACGGCCGGCTTTGGCCATGTTTGCGCCAATCACTGCCGACAGGCCAATGCCGCCGAGCCCAAAGATCGCCACCGTCGCACCTTCCTCAACTTTTGCGGTGTTCATGACGGCACCCATACCGGTGGTGACACCGCAACCCAGTAGGCATATTTCTTCCAGTGGTGCGGTTTTGTTGACCTTGGCCAGGGAGATTTCCGGCAGCACCGTATATTCGGAAAACGTAGAGCACCCCATGTAGTGGTAGATGGGTTCGCCATCTTTATAAAAGCGGGTGGTGCCATCTGGCATCAGGCCCTTGCCCTGGGTTTCACGGATTTTTCCGCAGAGGTTAGTTTTGCCAGACCGGCAGAATTTGCATTCACCGCATTCCGGCGTGTAAAGGGGAATGACGTGATCGCCCACAGCAACACTGGTCACGCCTTCACCCACGGACTCGACGATACCGCCACCTTCATGTCCGAGAATCGCCGGAAATATACCTTCCGGATCGTCTCCGGAAAGAGTGAAGGCATCGGTGTGACAGACACCGGAGGCGATTACACGAATCCGTACCTCGCCGGCCTGTGGCGGCATCACGTCAACCTCTTCGATAGAAAGGGATTGGCCCGGGCCCCAGGCCACGGCAGCTCTCGACTTGATTATTTCGCTCATACGGGACTCCTTTTAATGGGGGCGGCAGTGGGTCGCCGCGATGGGGTAGGGAGTTTATCTGTTTCTGAATTCGCTATAATTGGTGTTTTTGGTAAATGATAATTTCCACCTGGTAATAATTGGTGGTGGGAAGCTGGGAGTGCGAATGGTCAATTGGGAAGGCGTGAATGAGTTCGTCGCCGTCGCCGAAGCGGGTGGCTTTACGGCTGCGGCCGGCAGGCTGGGTATATCCACCGCCCAGGTTAGCCGTCAGGTGAGCGCCCTGGAGGGGCGCCTGTCCACTAAATTGCTTTACCGCACGACACGCAAGGTCTCGCTGACAGAAACCGGGCAGCTTTATTACCAGCATTGCCGCCAAGTACTCGATGCACTGGATGAGGCGGAACGGGCAGTGACCGATCTGCAGCAGGTTCCCCGGGGCAAACTTAGACTGACGGCACCAGTGACCTACGGCGAGGTGACCCTGGCGCCGCTGGTCAATGACTTTGCCCTGCGTTATCCCGAGCTGCAGGTCGACATGCAGCTGACCAATCAAAAACTGGACCTGGTAGCGGAGGGGTATGACCTCGCGATCCGTCTCGGCAGGCTGGAAGATTCCAGCATGATGGCGCGTCGGCTAGGGTCCCGCACGCTGTACACCTGCGCTTCTCCCGAATACCTGTCGGGGCATGGAGAGCCACACAGTCTGTCGGAACTCGGGCAACACAACTGCCTGCAGGGGACACTGGATCAATGGCGCTTTCAGGAAGGCGGGCAATCGAAAAGCGTCCGGGTTGGCGGCAGTATCCGTTGTAACAGCGGGCGGGCGCTCGTGGATGCCGCGCTGAAAGGTATCGGTATAGTGCAGCTACCGGATTACTACGTACACGAGTATCTGGAGGCGGGCAGGCTGGTTTCCCTGTTGGCCTACTATCGGGTAGACGATGACGGTATCTGGGGTATATACCCCCAGAATCGCCACTTATCGCCGAAGGTAAGTATGTTGCTGGATTATCTCGGTGAATTTCTCTGATACCGGGCTTCCCGCTATCGTCGTACGGCTACTATTCCCATACAGCGACACCGCACTTACCGGACGCTCTGATGAAAAAGCTCACGCTGATTCGACATGCCAAATCGAGCTGGAATGATCCGGCTCTGGATGATTTCGATCGTCCTCTCAACAAGCGCGGTGAAAGGGACCTCCCGGGCATGGCCCAGAGAGTCCGTGACGCCGGCCTCGTGCCGGACAGACTGTTGACCAGCATCGCGGTCCGGGCGCTCACCACCGCACAAGCCCTGGCCGATGCGCTGGAATTGAACAGCGATCAGGTGTTGGTACAGCCAGAACTATACGCGGCAAGCTACCAGTCGCTATTGCATCAGCTGCAGCAGCAGAACGACCACTGGCATCACCTGATGGTCGTGGGGCACAACCCGGGGCTCGAAGACCTCGGCTACTATCTCACCCACGAACGACTGACCAAGTTTCCCACCGCCGCGGTGCTACATATACGGCTGAAGATTTCCCGCTGGCGCGAGCTGGGCGAATCCTGTGGCACCGTCGAACTGTTCGACTACCCGAAACTGCACAGATAATTCGCATGCTCGGCTTCTTTTCAAGCCATCACCTTGCCGCACCAGGGGGAATCATGGTGGCTATCTTGGTCGTCAGGTAGCCGCTTTAATGATTTGCGAAAATTGGAATCGCAGCGGATTTGGTGTGTTCAGATGGCCGGTTCCGATCTCTGTTCTGGTGCGTCGCCCCGCAGCAGCCTGTCGACGGCGTATTCCGCCTGACGCCGGCACAGGGACGCTTCCTCCTCATATCCTATAAACAAGGCCTCAATAAATCCGCGGCCGCGAATGGCGCCGAGAAACTGATCGCTGGCCAGTACGATGTCAGTTAACTCTATCTCACCATTTCGCGACAAGTTCGTCAGGTAGTCCATCAGGCTTTGCTGTGCGTAGCGCGCTGTCCTGTCCAGAAAGAATGAGACCAGCTCCGGGTCATGGTTAGCCCTGGAAATCACCAAGCGAAACAGGCGGGTCAGTTCGGGCGAGCAGATGATGGTTCTGTATTTGCAAGCGAAATCCACCATTTGGGCGCGAGGCGGGGCACCGGTCTCGAGCCGGAATTCAAACACTGGTCTGATTTGCTCTGTGAAACGCGCCACCACAGCCTTCAGAAGGCCTCGTTTGTCGCCGAAGTAGCGATACAGGGTCTGCTTGGAACCGCCGCAACGTTCAATAAGTTGGTCCAGGCTGGTGCCCTCATAGCCCAGCTCGAAGAAGAGGTCTGCAGCATTGTCGAGGAGGTTTTCCTGTTTGGCCTTGGTGGAAGGGCGCATGGCATCTCTCTTCTTGCTTCACGATAGTGTACTAGATAGTACCGTTTTCGACGGGTAGTACCAAGATCCGCCTTGTTGTTTCCACTGCCGAACATTATAGTACTGTCCGGTACAGTACGATATTGAGGTGGTTGTAATGAAGAAGCGTTTGCTGAAGCTTGTGGCGTTGGGGCTGGTGCTTGGCTCGACCCTGACCGCCTGCTGGTTGCTATTACCCGAGTCTGGGTTCGAACGGACAGACAATGCTTATGTGCACGGCGAGATTACCCAGATCAGCGCCGAGGTGGGCGGGGTGCTGACCGAGCTCTCTGTTACCGACAACCAGCAGGTCAAAGCAGGGCAGCTTCTGGCCCGCATTGACGACCGGGACTACCGCGCGCGGCTTGATCAGGCTGTTGCCGGCCTGGAATTGAGCCGGGCAAGCCTTGATAACCTGGCTGCCCGCATCAAGGTGCAGCGCCTTAAGATCCGGGAGAGTGCCTCGCGCGTTGAGGCGGCGCAGGCGAAGGCTCAGCTCCAGAAGTCGGAACTTAAGCGCTACAAGGCACTGGTGTCGACCGGAGCGGTCAGCCGCAACAGCTATGACCAGCAGGTCAGTAAACAGCGCCAGGCGAGCGCCGGGCTCGCCGCCGCGGAACGACAGTTGGATGCCAGCCGCCAGCAACTCGAGGGCCTGAACACCGAGCGAGACCGCCTGGAGGCGCTGCAGAAGCAGGCGGAGGCAGGTGTCGAACTCGCTAAACTGGCGCTCGAGCACACGGAAATACGCGCCCCCGTCGCCGGAATAGTTGCCGACCGCAAGGTGCAGGCGGGTCGACTGGTGAAAGCGGGCATGCCACTTTTATCCCTGGTACCGATTGAGCAGATCTGGGTCGAAGCCAACTTCAAGGAATCCCAGGTCACTCATATGCGGGCCGGCCAATCCGTAGAGGTGCATCTCGACAGACTTCCAGAGCATCCGCTGCAGGGGCATATTGAAAGCCTTGCCCCGGCGACCGGCAGTCAGTTCGGACTGATTCCGGCCAGCAATGCCACCGGTAATTTCGTGAAAATTGTACAGCGGGTGCCGGTGCGTATTGCGCTACAGCTACCGGATGAGCTGCGCGGCCAGGTGGTTCCGGGCCTCTCCGCAGAGGTTGCCGTTGCCGTGGCAGAGCGCTGACATGAACAGGGCTCTGCATCTCGCGCTGCTTGGGACAGTGGCGCTGTTGCCCCAGGGGATCAGCGGTCAACTT
This sequence comes from Microbulbifer hainanensis, assembly GCF_014904735.1. Classification (GTDB taxonomy): domain Bacteria; phylum Pseudomonadota; class Gammaproteobacteria; order Pseudomonadales; family Cellvibrionaceae; genus Microbulbifer; species Microbulbifer hainanensis. The sequence continues at coordinate 72,306 of NZ_JACZCR010000027.1, forward strand.
TATAGTGCTGGTGCTGCCCATATGGCCGGCACCCTGGCCCTGTCCCAGGACGAAGCCTGCTGGATCAATATTCTCTTCTTGATGGCCAACCTGTGCGCTCTGCCGCTGGGGGCGTGGCTGACCCGGACTATCGGTAGTCGGCTGTTGATCCAGGGTGCTGGCGCTTTGGGATTGCTATGTTGCGCAATTAGCGCGTGGCAAATGTCGGCCACCTGGCAACTATCTGCCTGGGCGGGCCACGGAATGGCGGCGGGCTTGCTGACAGTGACGGCCCAGACACTGGTGCTGCGGAACCTGGGTTTCCGCGCCATCGCGCTGGTTGAAGGGGGGCTGATGTTGGTGGCGACACTACTGCCAATGGGGGTCTACCCCTGGATACTGGCGAGACTGGCTGAAGACGGTCTCTGGCCGATGGCCTTTGCCGTACAGCTGCTGCCCTACGGTCTGCTGTTGATCTGGCCGCTGCTATTCGATTGGCCTGAACGCGATAAGCGCAGGCAGCTTCCTTTCAACTGGCTGCAAGCCACACTGACCTGGTTATTTACCTGTTCCCTGGGCTATTTGCTGTTGCGCGGCGAGCACTACAACTGGCTGGATTCGCTAAAGATACTGGAAACCGCCCAGCTGCTATTGGTCCTGGGCCTGGCTCTGGTCATTGCCCTGCGCCGGCGATGGGGCAGGGCGCACTTCCTGCGGATATCGCCACTGCAAAACCGGCTCGCAAAACTATACATGTTCGACGCCGTTGTGGCCGGTTTCGCGATTCTCGGCACCAACCTGTTAATCGGTACTTTTGCGCTCGCCGTATTGCAATACAGTCATGTGGAACTAGGCAAACTTTACCTGGTGGGTTTTGGAGGAATGATGGTCGGCCTGGTGTTCAGCCTGGTGGTGACGTCCAATCCCAATCGAGACCCGATGAAGGTAGTGCCGCTTGGTGTGCTGCTGGTGCTGATTTCCAGCTATTGGCTCAGTGGTGGTCAGGCTGGAAGCGGCCTTGCCGACATGTGGCCGGGCCTGCTGGTTCGAGGCATTGCCATAGGCATTCTAAATGTCACCCTGACAATCCATATTCTGCGCAGTTTCCCCCGCCGCCATATACCAGAGGGTGTGGCGCTGTTCTACCAGTTTCGTACCCTGGGTTCTCTACTCGCGGCCGCACTGTTCGGTCGGTTGATGTACCGGGAGACTCAAAGTGCCGCCAATCTATTGGGGCAGAGTAAAGGCCTGAATGCCGGCACTGATTACTTGAACCTGCCGGAACAGTTAGGGCATCTACTGCTCGCTGGCGAGTTAAAGCAACAAGCCCTCGCAGTGGCAGCGGTGAATAACTTCCGCATATTTATTCTGGCCGTGCTGCTTATCGTGCCAGTGATGGTGATATTTATGCGCTGGGCAAAGGCGGAGAAAACGGGCAGTCAAAAGATGGAGGTGAGGGAGGCACGCCCTGTAACACCGCCGGCTGTGTCGGCTGCTGACGGAATTGATCATCCCTGTGAGCGCGAGCTCGCCCAAGACCTGATTGCGTTGGAAGCGCCGTGGGGCAGAGAGCGTTAGTGTAGAAGAGTGTGTTATTTAGTTGCAGTGGGAAACGCGGTTTGATCAATCCGGGACAACCCTAGCCAATTATCAGGCTGACTAGCTCACTCACTTAGCAATTGAATGGTCTCCTTGTAGGGGAGTCGCAAGGCCGATAATGCCTCCTCTTCCGATTTTATATTGGTATACCCGATTACCAATCCGTATCGTTTTTGATTTTGAGCGTGCCAGATGGACAGGGGGAAGACTTGAAGATTGTGGGACTGCCAGATGTCGCTTAGTTTGATGTCTTGGGTGCTCCGTTTTAGAAGAGCGACAATATGCATTCCTCCATCCTGAAGATTCAGGTCGAAATAATCCCCATAGATCCTATTGATGGCGTCAAACACTAATTTTCTTCTCGATTTATACAGTGAGCGCATGCGCTTGAGGTGCTTGAAGAAGTGTCCTTCAGAAATAAAACTGGCCAGTATTTTCTGTGGTAGCAGGGCGAGCCCTGTCTCGGTAATTTCGGTTGTCTCGCGAAATTTTGCGACGAGTTCTTTTGGAACGACAATATAGGCGGTGCGCAGAGATGGCATGATGGTCTTGCTGAATGTTCCGGTGTAAATGACTCGGTCGGAGGTATCCAGGCTTTTTAGGGCAGGTATGACATTCTTGGTAAAGTGGAATTCACCATCGTAGTCATCCTCGATAATCCATACATCGTTTTTTCTCGCCCATTCCAGCATTTTATGTCTTCTTGGCAGGGAAAGGCTCACGGTCAGCGGGCTTTGATGAGAAGGTGTAGTAATCAGGAATTTTGCATCCTTGTGATGCTTTTCCAGGTAGTCCACGATGACTCCCTGGGAGTCAACCGGAACATAGTGGAGGTTCGGGACAATACGCTTTAGTAGTTTATGCGCAAAAAAGTAGCCGGGGTCTTCAAAAACCACTTTATCTTTGCTCAATGAGATGGCTTGTAATATTAATCGGAGACAGGATTTGTAGCCGCTAGTTATATAGATTTGTGCCAAGGAGCAGGTTACACCGCGCGATATGTTGAGATAGTTCGCAATGGCTTCCCGAAGCGGTTGATAACCCATTACCGGTGGATGTGCCATATCGGCAACGGTCATAGACCGCGCAACCCTCCCGCAAAGAAGAAGCCATTTCTTATAGGGAAATTCGTCTAATGAGGGCACTCCGAGCCTGAATAGCCCATTGGTATCTCTAAGGTCTATGATTTTCCGCAGATCACTATCTTCGAACGGTGTTGGCGCTTCTTTGCGAGGGGCAAGATCTATATGCAAGTCGGGGTTAACAATAGTCCCTTTGGGTCCCCGGCTTATAAGATACCCTTCACCGATCAGGATATCGTAGGCCGTTTCAACAGTCCGCTTCGCGACCCCGAGCTCTTCTGCCAGGTTTCGTATGGACGGCACTCTCTCGCCCGGATTGAACGCTCCTTCATGAATGCGATTCTTGAAGAGTTCATAGATGTCTTTGTAGCCCACTGTATGTCCTACCGAAATACCCTATCTATGTACCCTTATATTATGTCATTAGGCACTATCATTCACTCCTAGATGCTATCAACGCCTTTGTAAGGGCGAAAAAGGAGACTAACCGTTCACCCGGAGATTATTCCTGAAAAATAGTATTGGCGCAGTTGTAAATCACTTGGTGATGATGCAGTTGGATATTTAACTGAGGAAACCAGTAATGACTAAAAGAGTAAATCATTTCGAGACAATCCCAGGTCTTATCAAAACCCTTTCTGACGCGAGTATCGCTGGGGAGAAAACCTCTATAGATCCTCTGACGAGATGCTTAATTGAGATCAGGGCCTCTCAGCTAAACGGATGTGCCTTCTGTGTGGACATGCATAGCAAGCAGGCCAAAATCAGGGGGGAGCGAGAGCTGCGTCTCTACCATGTGGCGATTTGGCGGGAGTCTCCGCTGTTTAATGCGAAGGAAAAGGCTGCCCTCGCACTCACCGAGGCTCTCACACAGATTGGTCCAGAGGGAATCGATGATGAACTATATCGTTCCGTCTCCGAACATTTTAGCGATGAGGAAATTTCAGAGATTACGTTCTTGATCGGGCTGATCAATATGTGGAATAGGCTGGGAGTGCTTTCCCGGACAGAGCCGGGTTCTCAGGATGCTGTCTTTGGTCTTAATAAGGCGGGACTCAGTTAATCTGTGGCAGGTTGGCAAAGCTAATTTTGCCAACCTGCATTGCCGGGATGCCAATGAAGAGAGCTGGAGTATGTGTTGTGAAAAAGTTGCGCAGGTCTAAGCTAATATTTATTGCGTTATTCGCACTGGATACCGCAATTGCATTTGGTGCAGATCTCCCGGGTGAAAAACCGTATATACAGGAGTCAATGAGTCTGATAGGTGTCGCACCAACCTGGTTGGAGAAGACCCACGAGGTGCAGGTCGATTCCAATTGAAGACGAAATCACCTTTCTACCGGTGTCAGGAGTGGGGCACCCTGGTCTTTTATCAGGAATACCACAAAGCGTGCCTCTTCAGTGTCACTTAAGTTACGCCCTACCAGGTGGATTGCCTTGGGATCCTCATAGAAAGTATCGCCGGGCCCAAGCTGAACCGGATCCTTGCCTTTCAGCTGCATTTCCGCATGGCCTTCCGGCACATAAACAAAGGCGTGGGCATTATGCCTGTGAATCGGATCCGAGCCGCCGGGTGGGTAGCGGACTTCGATCATTGAGGTTTCCTTTCCTGGAAATTCAGGCAGGGGTATCTCGAGCAGAGGTTTGACATCTGGAGTCTCGCCAGAAATTCCCAACATACTGTGAGCGACCAGTGCAAAAAGCATCATCAATGTGGCCAGGGTGCTGGTTTTTAACTTCATTTTCTTTGTCCTGTAACCCCCTGGAAGTGTAGCTTCTCAATTACTCAGCATAGCTTTGGATAATTTTTCAGGGCTGCTGGAGCCGCGATTATCCGCCGCGCGGGAATCTAACTGCCGTGACGACCACAGGACGAACGTGCTTTCCCCAGTAACCTGCAGGCAGCTCTCAATGAAAACATCGCAGCGCCGGGAGGCGGCGCTCGATGTTCGGGGGCGGGCCCTGGTCTCTTTCCAACGTCAAGTTGTGGCAGATGATGCAGCGACTAGCGCCTTTATTCTGCATCGCGCATTGGCCCGCGCAGCGAGCTGGCGCTCTGTGGCGCTGGCGTAGTCGCGATCCCATGCGAGTACCTTCGGTGTCATCAACTTGTGCCACAGCGACGGAATCATCGCGACGACGATAGTCGTCAGGTATCCGCCGATCATCATTGGCGCATCCGGAAACGGCTTCAGGTCCTGGTAGGGCACTTCGCCCTGGGCGTGATGGTGCGAGTGCCGGGTGAGATTGAACATGGTCCAGGAGCTGATACGCCGGTTGGTGTTCCAGGAGTGGCGCGGCTGTACCGGCGTTTCCGGGTCGCGCACCATACCGTAGTGCTCCATGTAATTGACGATCTCCAGCAACGCCTTTCCCCAGAGCCCGCTGGCAGTGAAGAAAAGCGCGGCTTCAAGGCCGCCGATCGCGTAGGCGATAAGTACCAGTAACAGGCTCATCAGGTGACCGCGGATCACCCGGTTGTGCCAGCCGAACAGCGCATGCCGTTTGCGCGCAAGACGTTTCTTTTCAATCTTCCAGGCGCTGACATTGCCCTTGGCGGTGGAGGCGAGTATGTGGAAGTAGACGTTGCGGCCGCGCGGCGCTGTCGCCGGGTCCTCGGTGGTGGATACGTAGCGGTGGTGTCCGTAGACGTGTTCAATGGAAAAGACGCTGTCGAAACTGAAGGCCAGCAGCCAGCGGCCGATCAGCAAGGACACCGGATCCCAGGTGCGGTGAGTCAGCTCGTGGCCGGTAACGGTACCGATAACGCCAATCATCAGACCGGTGAGCACCCAGGCCGACAGGTGATGCACTGTGGCGGTCGCGTCGCGGGCGGCGAGCAGATCGAATCCGGTCAGCTGGCCGAGCGTCGCGCCAAATCCCAGTGCGTCGCCATCGCCGACACTCCAGACCGCCGAGAAGACAATAAACGCGAGCAGCGGCAGTGCCAGCCACAGCTGGAAGGTCAGGATGCCCGAATGGCCAAAGTGGGGCGTGCTGGTGTCGTCGCCGCAGACGGCGTCACCCACCAGGTAGAAGGCCACCACGGCAGCCAGGCCCCAGCTGGTCCAGGCGCCGCCGGCGAGAATCGCGACGGCCGCATACAGGCCGATAGCGTGGAATAGAAAGTATTTCAAATAGTGCAGACTCTTCATGGTCAGTTCTCCTGTTGGTGTTCGATGACGGGATGGCGAGTGGATGCCGGCCCCTGGCTGCGATTGGTGAAGCGGTCGGCGTGGATATGTTCGCGCGCCACGCCGGCCTCGCGCAGCAGTGCTTCGGCGCTGTCGATCATCCCCGGTGGGCCGCACAAGTAGGCGTGCGCGCCCGGTTCCAGCAGGGCAGGGATCTGCGCCGTCACCAGGCCCTTAGCGCCGTGCCAGCTGGAGTCGGGCCCCGCCTCGGACAGCACCGGAATGAAACGGAAGGGCGCCGGCCACTGCTTCGCCAGTTCCTGTATCGCCTCGATGGCGTAGAGATCGCGCTCTTCGCGCGCACCGAACAGCAGCGTAACGGGGCGCGCCACTCCGTGGCCCAGGGCGTCCTGCAAAATGGCCAGCAGCGGGGCCAGGCCGCTGCCGCCCGCGACCAGCAGCAATGGTGCTGCGCCCGGGCGCAGTGTGAAATCGCCCAGTGGTCCATCGACCGTGATGCCCTGGCCGATCAGGGATTCGCCGCACACCCTGCCGGTGAACTGTCCGCCCGGCACCCTGCGCACAAAGAAGCTGACCTTGGCGTCTGCCTGTACCGGGCTGGCAAAGGAGAAGCTGCGCGGTGCCTCGGGCAGGCAGTCCAGTGTCAGATCAGCGTACTGGCCGGCTTTGTAAGCCAGGCCTTCCTCCAGCTGTACCACCAGGCGGGTGATGTCGTGGGTCAGGGGCTCCTGCGCGATGATCTTGCCGGCCACCTGCTGCCGCGCCCGTTGCTGCGACAGGTCGACTTCGATATGGACGTCGCCTTTGGGCACACTCTGGCACGCGAGGATGTACCCGGCATCCAGCTCCTCGTCGGTCAGGATGTAGCCGGAGTCGGTCAGCTCGCGGACGCGGCCCGACACCAGTTTGCATTTGCAGCTGGCGCAGCCACCGACTCGACAGCTGTGCGGAAAATCAATGCCCTGGCGCAGGGCGGCCTGCAGCAGGGTTTCTTTCGGATCGACGAGCACGGGCTCGCCGTTGATCAGCGCGGTACCCGGATGCCGGCTTCGAAAAATTGAAAACATGTCTCCTCCTTCTGCCATGGCCCGCAGTGGATGCGGACATGGAAATCCTACGGGGGAGGAGCGCAAGTGGAGAGGGGCCGGATTGACATTGACGGGTCATTTATTGACACTCTGGGACTGCCCACAGTTGAGACAGCCGCAATGACCGACTTCATGCTTCCCCCGCTGTACCTGCGGCAAATTGCGGAACTGCTGGAAACCGCAGGAGCGGACTCCGTAACCTGGCTGCAGGGCTGCGATATAGAGCCCGGTCGGCTCGCCGACCCCGCCTTTCAACCGACCTATCCCCAGTTCATCCAGCTCATTGAGCGCGCGGTGAATCTATCCGCTGAGCCGGCGCTTGGCCTGTTACTGGGAGAGCGACTTCAGGTTAATACCCACGGCATCCTGGGGTTCGCCGCGCTGCAGAGCGAATCCCTGCGCCAGGCGATCCAGTTGGCAGAGCGCTACCTGGCCCTGCGGATCACATTGGTGACAATGCGACATGTACAGGGAAAGGAAGCGCGAACCGAGCATCTACAAATTGTGCCCAACTGTCCGCTGGGCGCTGCTGAAAGAACGGTGTTGGAAGCGGTGATGCTGGCCATCAAGAATATTTTCGATACCGTGAACCAGGGCAAAACCTGGATTGAGCAGGTGTATTTCCCGTTTGCGGAAACCGGCTACAGTGACCTGGCCCGCCGGCTGTTCGATTGCCCGGTGACCTATGGGCATGCCTGGGCGGGCTTTGCCTTTGCCCCCGGAGCACTCGACAGCCCGCTGGGTATGTCGGATCCGATGGCCCTGCGTGATGCGGAGCGGATCTGTAAGAGGGAACTGGAGAAAATCCGCGAAAACACCTCGCTGGGTGCCCGTATCCATCGCATCCTGCTGGAGCGGCGCAGCGCTTTTCCAAGCCTGGAAGTGATCGCGCGGCTGCTGCATATGACGCCGCGCACCCTACACCGCAGGCTGCAGGAAGAGGGCACGAGCTTCAGGGTGATCCTCGAAGAGGTGCGGCACACGCTGGCGTTGGAATATCTGCGCGCCGGCCGGCTGGCAATACAGGAAATCGCCTATAACCTCGGCTACAACGACGTGGCCAATTTCCGCCGGGCTTTCAAGCGCTGGGAGGGTGTGGCCCCCTCCGTGTATGGAAGTCGCGCCGGCGGATAAGCGCTGCATCGGTAGTCTGGCCCCCGAGTCCCGCTATGCTGCCGGCCTCAGATCGTCATTTCGATTTCCACAAAAAATTGAGGAAGCGTCGGCAATAAAAGTGATAGCCGCTCGTGTGTTTTCCAGCCAACTAGACGCTTCCGCCTCCTCTATACGCTAAAGCCAATTTCCTCAACTATCATCGTTGCTGATCAAAAATTCTCTGCCCATTGGAAGGAGGAAGCATTGCTTGAGCAGCTCGACCCGGTGATTCTGGCGCGCGCGCAATTTGCTTTCACCGTTTCCTTCCATTTCATCTTTCCCGCCTTCTCGATCGGCCTGGCGAGTTACCTGATGGTGCTCGAAGCACTCTGGCTGAAGACCGGTCGTGGCGTATACGCCAACCTGTTCCGATACTGGCTGAAAATTTTTGCAGTCGTTTTTGGTATGGGCATCGTCTCTGGCGTAGTTCTGTCCTATCAGTTCGGCACTAACTGGTCGGTATTTTCAGCGAAGACGGGCCCCATCCTGGGGCCACTCATGGCTTATGAGGTGCTGACGGCATTTTTCCTGGAGGCCGGATTTCTCGGAGTCATGCTCTTCGGTATCAGCAAAGTCGGGAAGCGTCTCCATTTCTTTGCTACCTGCATGGTGGCGCTCGGCACATTTATTTCGGCGTTCTGGATTTTATCGGTTAATTCATGGATGCATACGCCAGCCGGTTATGAGATCAATGAAAGTGGCCAGTTCGTCCCCGGGGGATCCTGGTGGGATATTGTCTTCAATCCCAGCTTTCCCTTCAGGCTCGTGCACACGGTTACCGCGGCATATTTAACCACCGCCTTTGCCGTTGGCGGCGTAGGCGCATGGCATCTACTCAAGGACAGCACCAATATCGGTGCGCGCAAGATGTTTTCGATGGCCATGTGGATGGCGGCGATAGTGACGCCGATCCAGATTCTCGCTGGTGATGCACATGGGCTGAATACGCTTGAGCACCAGCCGATTAAAGTGTTGGCGATGGAGGGCGACTATCAACCCAGTCCAAATGGTGCGCACCTTGTTCTGTTCGGATTGCCGGATGACGAAGAAGCCCGTGTTCACTATGAGGTTGCGATTCCCCACCTCGGCTCACTGATATTGAAACACGACCCTTATGCACCGCTACCGGGGCTCGTTGACTACCCACGCGAGGACTGGCCACCGGTAAAGATTATTTTCTGGTCGTTCCGCATCATGGTGGCGCTCGGCTTCGCCATGCTCACTCTGGGGATATGGAGCCTGTTCGCCAGAAAGCGCAGAAGACTCTACGAGTGGCGTTGGCTCCACCGGGCCGCAGTCGCCATGGGGCCCGCGGGTTTTGTCGCTGTCATCGCGGGTTGGGTGACCACAGAAGTCGGTCGTCAGCCGTTTACGGTTTACGGTTTGTTGAGGACCGCGGAGTCGAATTCGCCTATTGATGCGCCCGCGGTCGCGGCATCCCTGATCGCTTTTATCGTGGTCTATTTTGCTGTCTTTGGCGCCGGTGTTTACTACCTGTTTCACCTGATGGGAGTGCCCCCACATCGGGGAGAAACCGAGCCGGAAAATGTGCCAACACGCGCGGCGGGTATTACGCCGGGATCAGCGGTTACCGCTCCTGTACCGAAAGGAGGGGAATCCCATGAGTAGCATCGATCTGAGTTTGGTCTGGGCGGCGATATTGTGTTTCGCCGTGTTTGCCTATGTCGTGATGGATGGATTTGATCTCGGCATCGGTATTCTGTTTCCGAACCTGTCTCCGGGTCATGAGCGCGACCAGGCGATCAACTCTGTTGCGCCAGTATGGGACGGTAATGAAACGTGGCTGGTGTTGGGGGGCGGCGGCCTTTTCGCTGTATTTCCTCTCGCCTATGCGATCATTCTGCCTGCGACTTACCCGCTGATCATCGCAATGCTGCTCGGGCTCATATTTCGCGGGGTTGCCTTTGAGTTTCGCTGGCGGGACCCGCGGCACCGGGCACTTTGGGACCTGGTCTTCACGGGGGGCTCAACAATTGCAGCGGTATCCCAGGGCGTAACACTGGGCGCAATCCTGCAGGGAATACCGGTGGAGGATAACGCATATGCCGGCGGTTGGACCGACTGGTTAAGCCCTTTCAGCCTGCTGACCGGCCTTGCCGTGGCCATCGGGTACAGCTTGCTGGGTGCGACCTGGCTTATCATGAAGACTGAAGGTAGCGGCCAGGAGCATGCGCGCCGAATGGCGTTCTGGTTGGGCCTCGGCACAGTTCTTGCGCTGGCAATGGTGAGTGCAGCGACGCCTTTCCTGGACAATGACTACTGGCGGCGCTGGTTCGATATGCCGCAGGTTTTGCTGACGGCGCAAGTCCCACTGCTCGTTGCGATCTGCACGGTAGTATTCTTCTGGAGCCTGAAAAAGCGGGCGGAGAAGCTTCCCTTCCTGATGGCACTTGCCCTGTTTTTACTCGGCTTTATCGGTCTCGGGATCAGTATGTATCCCTACCTCGTCCCTCGTTCGATCACGCTCTGGGATGCCGCTGCCCCGCGCGACAGCCAGTTGTTTTTGCTGATCGGGTCCGTCGTCATCATTCCCACGATAGTGGCTTATACAGCCTGGGCTTACTGGGTATTTCGCGGGAAAGTCGGCAGAGAGGGCTATCACTGATGAAGTTCGAGCTCGTTTTCTGGAAGCAACTGGCGTGGATGGTCGCGATCTGGGTGATGAGCGTTGTCGCACTTGGTCTCGTCGCGGGTTTACTGCGATGGTGGCTGCTGGGCTGAAAGTGATCCAGGGCACTCACGACCGAATGCGGGTGATGGCGAAAAGTAGCTTCACAATTCGCGTAAGAAGAAGACTTACCAAACTTATTGTGTCAAAAGGCCTAAAAATCCGAACGAATTTACAGCTTTGTAGCAAACAATTTGAGATGCTTCGATGAAACCTCCCGTCAAACCGTTCAAATATAAACCCTACGGCGGGCCCGCCGCAGGTTGGGGTGCGCTGCGCAATGTGACGAATACCACGCTGGCGAGTGCCCAGGCGTTAAAGAACATCAAATTGCTGTTGCGCATCAATCACCACAAAGGCTTCGATTGTCCCAGCTGCGCCTGGGGTGAGGACCCGCATGAGGGGCGCATTCGTTTCTGTGAGAATGGTGCCAAGGCTACCAACTGGGAGGCAACCAGCCGTCGCGTGGATGCGGCATTTTTCGCCGAGAACAGCATTCCGGAGCTGCTAGCGAATGATGACTACTGGCTGGAGTATCAGGGGCGCCTGACCGAGCCCATGTATTACGACGGCGCCTCGGATTACTACCGTCCGATCAGCTGGGACGACGCCTTTGCGACTGTGGCGCGCCATCTCAACGCGCTGGAATCCCCCAATGAAGCGGCCTTTTACACGTCGGGCCGTGCCAGCAATGAAGCCGCCTTCCTGTACCAGTTGTTTGTACGCATCTACGGTACCAACAACCTGCCCGATGACTCCAACATGTGCCACGAGGCCAGCGGCACGGCAATGAAAGAAAGTCTCGGGGTCGGTAAGGGTACCTTTACCTACGAGGATATTGAGCAGTCCGACGTGATCTTTATCTTCGGGCAAAATCCCGGCACCAATTCCCCACGCATGCTGGATCCTATCAGCAAGGCGGTTAAGCGCGGCGCGAAAGTCGTGGCGGTGAATCCGCTGCGCGAGACGGGGCTGGAACGTTTCCAGGCCCCCCAAAATCCTCTCCAAATGCTCACCAACAGTTCCACTCCCACCAGCACTGCCTACTACCGTCCGGCACTCGGTGGCGACATGGCACTGTGCCGCGGGATCAGCAAGTTGCTCCTTGAGCGGCAGCGGAAGGCGGAAGAAGAGGGCGCCCAGGGGCCCCTCGATCTGGAGTTCATTGCGGAGAATTGCAGTGGATTTGACGAATACCGCAAGCTGGTAGAGGAAGACACTAGCTGGGACCATATTCTCGAGCAGAGCGGTCTGAAGAAGTCGGCAATCGAGGAGATGGCCGACATCTACGCATCGGGCAAGCGCGTCCTGTTCTTCTGGGGTATGGGTATTACCCAGCACTATCACGGGGTTTGGACCATTCAGGAAATGACCAACCTGATACTGCTGCGCGGCCAGATTGGTAAACCGGGCGCCGGCCTTTCCCCGGTGCGCGGGCACAGTAATGTTCAGGGTGATCGCACCATGGGCATCCATGAGGCCCCCGCGCCAGAGTTTCTCGACCGGCTGGAGAAGCGCTTCAATTTCACCTGCCCGCGGGAAAAGGGTGTCAATGTCATCAACTGCCTCAAGGCGATGCTCGACGGAAAGATAAAAGTCTTTATCGCCCTGGGGGGCAATTTTGCCCAGTCAACACCGGATACCGAGCGCACCCACAAAGCCCTGAAGTCCTGTCAGCTCACGGTACATATCAATACCAAACTCAACCGCAGCCACCTGGTTACCGGCCGCGAGGCGCTGATACTGCCATGCCTGGGCAGGACCGATATCGACCAGCAGGCGAGCGGCCCACAGGCGGTGACCGTTGAGGATACCTTCAGCATGGTGCATGCATCCTACGGCCAGTTGAAACCGCTTTCGCCCCAGATGTATTCCGAGACCGCGATTATTGCCGGTATCGCCAATGCAACGGTGGGGAAAGATGTCGTCGATTGGCCGCATCTTGTCGAGGATTACAGCAGGATCCGCGACCTGATCGCCGATGTGATCCCCGGCTTTGAAGACTTCAATAAAAAGATCGAGAACCCCGGAGGCTTCTACCTGCAGAATGCCGCGGGGCAGCGGCACTGGAAGACCGCGAGCGGGCGGGCGAACTTTATGAGTCACCCGCTGTTGGAATCCTTACTCAGGGAAGAGGTAAACCGCAAAGCGCGCAAGCCCGATCTGCTTCTCCAGACCATGCGCTCCCACGACCAATTCAATACCACGGTATACAGCCCCAACGACCGGTATCGCGGCGTCACCGGCGGCCGCCAGGTTCTGTTCATCAATCGTGAGGATATTGACCGGCTGGGATTCGAAGAAGGACAGCAAGTCGATATCATCTCCCTGTGGGGCGACGATATCGAGCGCCGGATAAAGGGGTTCAAGTTGCTCGCCTACGATATCCCCGCGGGACAGGCAGGGGCTTACTATCCGGAAACCAACCCGCTGCTACCACTGGAGAGTTACGGCATTGGCAGTTACACGCCCACATCAAAATTGATCGCTGTGTGTCTGGAAAAGAGCACGGCGCCGGAGCGTATTATCTGACGCTAACGACTCAGCAATCGCTGTGTTGGTGGACGTATGCCATTGACTTGGGCCGAGCGCTTCACTTTCGGTGCGAGTAACAGTTGTATATGAAATTCAGGCTCCTTTACTCTCACGGTGTATCTTTGCCAGCCCCTGCTGAAAAGTAGTGACTTGGAAACCCGGAAAGCGTGACTTGAATTTGTCTGAAATGAAGATGTTATCCACTTCATAGCGCGGTAGGAGTTCGGCTGCATCGCGTACCGTCTTGTTAAACAGACCTGCAAGCCGGAGCTGCCATTTCTTCAACACTTTGTAGTTTCCGTCTGTACCAAATATGTCAGCCGCCAGTTCTATGAATTGGCGGTATGTCAGTCGATCGTCGTCACAGGGCAGGTGCCATGTCTGGCCGTACGCTTCGGGCGTGTTGCCCAGCAGGGCCATGGCCCGACTTGCGTCCGGTGTGTAGATCAGGCTTCGCAATGTATCGTCACGCAGGAATACCTTGGCCGATTTCCCGGACTTCAAGTTATCGATGATAGTTGAATTGGTAATACTCTGGGTTTTTCCCGGCCCGTAGAACTCCGGAGCCCGGCAAATCATTGCCTGGACACGGCCTTCCTCCATTGCCTTGAGCAGGTCCCGGGCAATTGCAGCGCGGACTTTCCCTTTTTCACCGTAGGGCAAAAACACGGTGTTTTCAGTTTGCGGTTCGTCGGTCTGCGGATACATATAGGTGTTGTCGAAAAATACCAGCTTGGCATCCTGCTCGGCACACGCATCGATCACATTGCGCATCAGGATGGGCCACTGCTTCACCCATAATTGCGTATCCATTGGCAATCCAGCGGTAAGATAGACAATTTCCGCCCCCTCAACCGCCCGCATAGTCTGTGCCGCGTCCAGCAGGTCCGCACTGTGCAACTGGTCTGTATCGTTGATTTTCTGCGGGTTACGGCTGACTACCCTGATTTCGCTTGTAAAGTCCCGCTTCAATTGGGTTGCCAGTTCGCGTCCAATCTGTCCGCTTGCTCCCAGTATCGTTTGCATGCCCAGTTGCTCCTCGATTCGTACTTCCTGGTGGGAGGCGATCCTATGATTAAAGTTAACTTTAATGTCAACAGCCACATAGATTCTGTACCTCAGAAGACGTTTAAGTACATATAAACCTGGGCCTTCGGGGCTGCTCCGGCTTCAAGGGCACAATCAAGCTATTGCCCCCAATAAAGTGATGCCGAACTGGCCGGATGCCTCCAGTTAATGCCGTTGTTTTTTACTCTTTCTGTTCACCTCGTCCGTCGCCGGGGCAGGGCTTTCCAGCTCACCAAGCCCCATCTGGGACGAGACTCGCTTGGCGTTGGTGGTGCAGTCGACATCTTCCGGCTTGGCTTCAATTTGCTTGAGCACCTTAACGAGCTGGGTCTTACTCTCAGCCAATTGGGCCTCCATGTCCTCAATGTCTTTGACCCTGCGGCGAATACCTTCGACGAGAGAGTCACGTTCCCAATTTTCCAAATCTGGCGGTAGCAGCGTGCGAAGTTCGTCAAGGCTAAATCCGGCTTTCTGTGCCGTGGTAATCAGGTTGAGCATCAGTATTGCTTCGTGCGGGTAGGACCGGTAGCCGTTGGGCAAGCGCTGGACTGTCTTCAATAGACCAATGCGTTCGTAGAATCGGATACGGGAAGGCGCCAGCCCCGTCTGCTTTGCGAGTTCTCCGATATTCATGCCTTTTAAGCACCCTCAATGTGGAACAGCTTAACCTTAACTTTAACATTAAGGTTTTAGATTCGCCATTTGGATCCATACGCGAGAACACGGTTTTCTTGTCATCGTCAAATCGGTGCAGAAGGTGTTGGCAAACCCGCATGTTACGTGGTGACAGGTACATGCTAAGGAGGCAGGGTCAGATTCAAGCGGGATTGTTTGCTCTTGAGTCTCGCTCCGCTCAGTTACACGATAAACGCGTCTCTGAAATGGCCTCCCCCAGTACAATGACATCTCATTCTTTTTTGTTTCAGAATGAAAGCCATCCATACGCTAAATTATTCACTTGACCGGCTAGTACGAGTGAACATCTGTCACCCGTTAACGAATACTGCAACTATGGAACTTTCATGAAATATTCAATTAACCTTAACGGTAAAGTGCGAGAGGTTGATGTCGACGCCGACACACCGCTGCTATGGGTTCTGCGCGATGTTGTCGGTCTGACTGGAACCAAATACGGTTGCGGTATCGCGTTTTGTGGTGCTTGCACCGTCCACCTGGATGGTCAAGCCAAGCGCTCGTGTGTCACACCAATTTCCGCAGTTGGTGATGCGGAAGTGCGGACCATCGAAGGGCTGCACGAAACACCCATCGGTAAAGCCTTGCAGCAAGCATGGCGCGAGCTCGACGTTGTTCAATGCGGCTATTGCCAGTCCGGCCAATTGATGTCTGCCGCGGGTCTCCTCGCGGAAAACCCCAAGCCGAGCGATGCGGATATCGATGCGGTCATGAGTGGCAATATTTGCCGCTGCGGCACCTATGTAAGGATTCGGGCAGGCATCTCCCGGGCTTCCAAGCTTGCTTCCGAGTCCGCTAATAGTTCCGGTTCGGGAGCATCCATATGAGCCGGGATGAAATCGACATCAAAAGTCCCTCCCGGCGCGATTTTCTTGGTGTCTCGCTGGCTGCGGCGAGCGGACTGCTAATCGGCTTCTCGGTCGGTGGGCGTGTATGGGCGCAGGAGGTGCCCGCGACGCCACCCGCGTCAGTCCCCAAACCGAAGCCAAATGCATTTGTGAGAATCGATGCCAGTGGACCCATCACCCTCGTTCTTCCCTATGTGGAGATGGGGCAGGGCGTCTATACATCACAGGTTCAGTTGCTTGCGGAAGAGCTCGAAGTAGAGCCAGCAAGTGTATCCTTCGAGGCCGCGCCGCCGAATAACGAGCTCTATGCCAACCCATTTATCGGTGAGCAGGTAACCGGCGGGTCGACCGCCCTTCGTGGCTCCTGGATCACATTGCGCCAAGCCGGAGCTGCTGCGCGAGAAATGCTTATTGAAGCTGCGGCGCGTCGCTGGAATGTGCCGGCCTCGGCCTGCCATGCTATGGACGGGAGGGTCATCGAGGCCGCTAGTGGGCGAAGTATTGAATACGGCCAGGTTGCGCGCGATGCTGCGAAACTTCCTATTCCCACCTCTCCTGTACTAAAGACGCCAGATAAGTTTCGTTTCGTTGGTAAGTCGACCAAGCGTGTGGATAGTCCTGCGAAAACCAACGGCTCCGCCATCTTCGGTATCGACGTGCGCCCGCCGGGCCTGCGCTATGCAGTGGTGTCTGCCTGTCCGGTCTTCAATGGCAAGCTTGCTAGCGTCGATGACAGCAAAGCTATGAAGATCCGCGGCGTACAGCAGATCGTCAAAACTGATGATGCAGTAGCCGTTGTCGCCGATAACACCTGGGGCGCGCGGAAGGGATTGGCTGCGCTCAAAATCCGCTGGGATGAAGGCGCTAATGCCACGCTCACGACCGCAGACTTGGTGCACGAAGCGGATACAGCCCTGCGACGCAAGGGGCTGATCTTCACAAAAGAAGGCGATGTGGCCAAGGCCGAAGCCCGAGCGGCGAAGCGCTATGAGGCTGATTTCCGCCAACCGATACTGGCACATGCAGCCATGGAGCCGCTGAGCTGTACGGTGCATGTAAAAGCTGATAGCTGCGAAGTCTGGCTGGGTTCCCAGAATTTAGCGCGGGCACACAAGGCGGCGGCCAAGGCGGTCGGCCTTCCTCCCGACAAAGTCACCATGCACAACTACTATCTGGGCGGCGGGTTCGGCCGGCGGCTGGAGATCGATTATGTCCCGCAAGCGGTACTTATCGCCAAGCAAGTCGAGGGTCCGGTTAAAGTAACCTGGACCCGAGAAGAGGATATGCAGCACGATTACTACCGCTATTTGAACAACAGTCGCGTCACTGTCGGACTGGATTCGGCCGGTAAGCCTATCAGTTGGCGGCATCGTGTCATCGGACCCAATGTCATGGAGCGCTTTTTACCAGGTAACACTAAAGATGGCATTGATCTGGATGTAGTCGAGTGTGCACAGGGGCCGTACGATATTCCTAATACACTGATTGAATATACCCGCAACGAGCCGCCGAAAGGGCTCGGTGCCGGCAACTGGCGAGGTGTGGGACCAACCCGCAATGTATTTGTAGTAGAAAGCGTAATCGAGGAACTGGCGTTACAGTCCGGTAAAGACCCTCTGGCTTACCGCTTGCCGATGATGAATAAGCACCCGCGCCCGAAAGCGGCGTTGGAACTGGCAGCCAACAAAGCGGGGTGGGGTCATCCGCTACCGAAAGGTAGTGGGCGCGGTATCGCGGTGTTTAGTGGCTTTGGCAGCCATCTCGCACTTGTAGCGCAGGTAGATGTTTCTTCATCGGGAAGGGTCAGGGTGAAGAAGGTGGTGTGCGCAGTAGACACTGGCTTTGTGGTCAATCCGGATGTGGTGCGCGCGCAGATGGAAGGTGGAATCATTTTCGGCATTACTGCAGCGCTTTACGGGAAAATCACCGTAAAAGGCGGCCGTATCGTGGAGAGTAACTTCGACACCTACCCAATGTTACGCATGCGTGAAGCACCAGAAATCGAAGTCTATATCATCGATAGTAAAGAAGATTCCGGCGGGGTTGGAGAGCCCGGAACCACCGGCGCAATAGCGGCAGTGAGCAATGCGGTGTCAGCGGCAACCGGCAAACGGATAATGACGTTACCGATAGAAGTGGCGAAGGGCGAGGAGGGGTGATGAAGAGCTTGAATATCCATCGCACCTGGCTGATTGCCGTGGGGCTCCTGGCGGTTGCACTCTATGTGGGCATCCCTCGCGTGACCGCGACTGAGAAGCGCATGGCGAACGCTACTCAAGATTCACTGAAACCCGTTGTCAGCTTTGCGAATCTGGCCGATCAAAAGGGTCGTTCGGTCGCGCTCTTCACAGAAGCCGCGCGTGTAATGCAGAGTCCGAGATGTCTCAATTGTCATCCGGTCACCCGGACACCCACTCAGGGAGACAATCTGGAACCCCACCAACCGCCAATCGTGGCGAATGCGGAGGGGCAGGGGCCTCCAGGATTGGCCTGCTCTACCTGTCACCAAACAGACAATGTTCGTACCTTCGGTGACCCTATTGCCAGCGTGCCCGGCCACCATCCCTGGGCGCTGGCCCCGCCATCGATGGCGTGGCAGGGATTATCGGTGGGGGAGATCTGCGAGCAGCTGAAGGACAAGAAGCGCAACGGCAATCGAACTCTCGAGGAAATTCACAAGCACTTGGCTGAGGACGGACTGGTCGGCTGGGCATGGCATCCGGGCAAGGGGCGCAAACCTGCACCGGGTACCCAGCAACAATTCGGCGCGCTGATTCAGGCCTGGATTGAAACCGGTGCCCATTGTCCGGGTAATTGACATATGCATTTGGTGAAAGGGCCCCGGTCACTCGTTGAGCACCGTCAGGCCACTTGGCTTGAGCTGTTTTTTGACCTGATTTTCGTTGCTTGCATCGGGGTAATTGCCCATGGTCTATCCCACAGCCACAATGGTCATGTGGCACTAAAGCAGCTCTGGGATTTTATGCTGCAGTTCTTTCCGCTCTGGTGGATTTGGGCCAGCCACACGCTCTATTCAAATCGGTTAGATACCTACCATCGCGTCCAGCGCATCCTGACACTTTTGATCATCTTCTTGCTGATTAATCTATCGGCGATGTTCGGTGGTAATGTACTTGTGAACACGAGTCAATTCATACTCGTATATAGTGCCATTCGTTTAATCATTGCAAGCCTGTATGCGTGGTCTCTAGTCGGCGGTTGCAGCATGCAAAGGTATGCAGGAGGGATGTGCATAGCTACCTTGATTGGAGCAATAGTTTCCTGTTGCGCACTGGCTTTTTCAGATGGGGTGCGTTTTGTCATTTTCTATTCCGGCATAGTTTTGGAAATGCTCCTGGTGGCATTTGTCTCCAGGAATGTCCGGCTCACGCGCGAGGACAGGAAACACCTGGTTGAACGTATTGGCCTGATGAGCATGATTTTACTCGGGGAGACGATTATCAGCCTGGTTGCCAGCCTGCAAGATCGTGCCAGTGAATCCCAGAATATCATTGCCATGGTCTTTGGCTTCATTTTGATTGGCGCCATCTGGTGGATTTACTACGGGACCTTCTATTTGCTCGAAAGTGCTAAAGACATTCGTAGAGGAATAACCCTGCTCTATACACATGTGATCTTTGCAATGGGATTGGTGATACTTGCCAGCCTGATTGGTCTGACTATGCGCGATGAAATAGATTTGGAGAGTTTTAGAATGCTGGCATTATTCGGGGTTACATTCTTTTATGTCGGTAAGCAGATTAGCTATTTCAAAGCCTTGCCGCCACATCGAATAAATAACATTGTATTGACGCTACTTTGCGTATTTATTACCGCGTGCTCAAGCTATCTTCCTAACCCTACGTTGGCGCTCATAGGTGTTACCTTCGCGATGCTTACGTACGTTTGCCTGCATTACATTTGGACACTTCCCAAAGATGTGAGTGCCTATTTAGAATGAAATGAAAAGATTCTCTTGGTGAACTTGAATAGAGCGTGAAATTAATGCCCCCGCCTTGTTTCAGGGTATTTATGAAGATGGCTTGACCGTGCTGAAAGGCTCTTTCAGTTATAAGACAGGGTAAGCATAGTGATTGCCAGCGGGCTGAGAAAATCTCATCGCTGTTGAACCAGACAGGTGTTGGATCTACTAGAAAGAGAAATTGATATGAGTGAAAAATATACAGGGCAGTGTGCTTGCGGAAAAGTGAAGTTTGAATTCAATAGCGATCCCTCCTTTATTGCTTGCTGTCACTGTTTAGACTGCAAAAAGGCTTCTGGCGGGGAAATGGCTACATTTTTGAGTGTGCCGGAGGACGATTTCCAAATGTTAAGCGGCCGCCCGAAGTCCTTTCATTATACTGCAGACACCGGAAAAGGACTCGATCGGAATTTTTGTCCCGAGTGCGGATCCAGATTGTTTACCAGTAATTTGGAAGGATTTCCCGGCAATATCCTTGTCACCATTGGCAGTCTGGACCGACCGGAACTGATCGAACCAAAGCTGGAGATGTTTACCAAGCGCCGTTTACAGTGGGCGAAAAAGCTTGATGTTCCGCAATTTGAGGCTATGCCCAGTTAATTCTGTATCATCAAGTAGGACGCTCTTATATTGAACCGTTCTATTTTGACTCAAGGTGGGTATTGAAAGGAGAGCCGAGTTCACATCCGGTGAACTCGGCATCGGTGAATATCTGCATAACTTGATGAAAGGCAATTTACTTTCCGTGGCTAGCTCCTGCGATACGCTTGAGCTGATTGTATTGCACGTACGTCACAGCCTCAGGCTTGAAACTACCCTAGCTATCTTAAACCGATATTGGTAACGGCGCGTTAGGATCGACCAAGCCAGCGTTGCGGAGATCTCGCCAGAAGTCTGCGGGTACCACTTCCTCTAGTGCCGCGCGGTCTTCCGATATTCGGCTGGGTTTACTGGCGCCGGGTATTACCGCAGCCACTGCCGGATTGGCAAGTGCGAACTGGAGTCCTGCCGCTTTCATGCTGATACCGTGGCGGTCTGCGATGGCCTTAATTCGAGCAACCTTGTCGAGAATTTCTGGCGTGGCCGGTGCGTACTCGAAGTTCGGACCACCCACCAGTGCCCCGGAACTGTATGGCCCGCCGGCCACGATGCCCAGCCCGCGCTCCGTTACCTTCGGCATTACGCGCTGCAACGCACGTGAATGATCCAGCAGGGTGTAGCGGCCGGCGAGCAGGAAGCCGTCGGGGCGCGGTTCTTCCAGGTCGAGTAGCAGTTCGATTGGCTCGACACGGTTCACGCCCAGGCCCCAGGCCTGGATCACCCCGTCGTCGCGCAACTTATCAAGCGCCTTGAATGCACCTTTGCGAGCGCTCTCGAACACGTCCAGCCATTCATCGCCGTAGAAATCCTGGGCGACGTCGTGCACCCAGACGATCTCAATATGATCGGTCTTAAGGCGCTTCAAGCTGTCCTCAATGGAGCGCAGGGTGGCATCGTGTGAATAGTCGTTGACGATCTTGTTCGGGCGTCCGTACTTGAACACGTCGCCTTTTTCGCCGAGATCTCGACTGCTGATGTCTTCGACTTCATCCAGAATCAGGCGGCCGACCTTGGTACTGATGACGTATTCGTCGCGTGGATGCCCGGCCAGTGCTTCGCCCATGCGGATCTCCGCAAGGCCGGCGCCGTAGAAGGGCGCATTGTCGAAGTAGCGGATGCCGTCGTTCCATGCAGCTTCTACCGTGGCCCGGGCTTCCTCTTCTGGAATATTCCGGAACATGTTGCCAAGAGGCGCGGTGCCGAAACCAAGCTTGCCAGGAAGTAGGTCTTTCAATTTCATGTTTGGACTCCGATTGTTGACGGTACGTGACGTAGGGATAGGGTCTGTCATGTGGTCTGAGTCTATGGGCGGGCGAGTTCAGTGTAGCCTTCCGCCCCGCCACCGAAGTAGGAAGATTCCGGAGCCTCAAATAGAGGCGCATTCGCACGCAGACGCTCTGCTAAGTCCGGATTGCCGATAAAGAGCTTACCGAAGGTGATCATATCGGCATAGCCGGAAGACGTCGCGTCGATGGACCTCTGGCGATTGTAGCCATTGTTGGCAATGTACGGGCCGCCGAATACTGCACGCAGTGCTCCAGCATCGATAGTTTCGTTGTTGTTGCGCCGTGGAGCTGTCCTTCGACGACATGTAAATATGCTAGTCCCATCTCGCCGAGGCGGCGGGCCAAGTAGCTATGGGTCTCTAACGGCGTGGTATCCGGTGGCGTGTCACCAATCGCCTTGAAAAATGGGGAAAATCGCTAATGCCGAAGTAAGATATTGGAAAATGTCTGAATCGGTCTATTAAACCAAAGTCTGCTACGGCTATTGCCGCCGCGGTTATAGCTGACTGCAGGTTCACACGTCGGTTTGGCAAGTGGGCCGTTGCAGTGCTGTGCCATCGGGAAACAATCGTTATTGAGCAACCTTAAAATCCAGCATGTTACTGCACCTGGAGATACGAATGTTGCGTCGAAATACTTGGCTGGCGGTCTGCATATTTGGTTTGGTCGCCGCGACCGTTTACGGCTGTGGTAAGGAAAATAGTTCCGCGGACGTCTCTACGGCGAACCACCTGCGCAGCAATTCGGTGGAGGGGAGGGGGCACGAACGCCCTGTTTTCGTCAATTACCAGGAGAGCGGGGATCTCGATGCGCTTAAAAAGCGCGGCGTCATTCGCTTTGTCACTTACGCTTATTCACTTGATGACCAGTTGCCACGCGCGGCTATCGTTACCCAACGCCATCGGGAACTGGCTGACGAATTTGCCCGTAGGATTGGGCTGAGGGCCGTATGGATACAGGCAAAGACTCCGGCACATGCGGTCGAACTACTCCGTCTTGGTCAGGCCGATGTCCTCCCGGACAATTTTACTGACACCCCGCAGCGTCGCGAATTGATCGACGTCACTGAGCCGCTATTTCACAGCCATCAGGTACTGGTGACTTCGCGGGGCGGCCCAGATATCAGCGCACCAGAGAAACTGCGCAATATCACACTGTTGGCCATCAGCCAAAGCACTTTCATGGACACTGCGCGAAAGTTGGTGGCGGACTATCCTCATGCAAATCTAACGGTCAAAGAAATCAATCTCAGAGACAGCCCTGACCGGTTGATAGACATGTTGAACAAGTATCCAAACTCAGCGTCTATTTTGGATAGTAATATTGTGGAGGGTATTCGCCAGTATCGGAATGACATCAGGCAAGGAGCTGAAGTCAGTGGTGAAGAGAATATTGTCTGGGCGATACGCAAAAATTCTCCTAAATTGCACCTCCGGCTCAATAATTTTCTGACGAGGACACTGGTCGTGGAGAGTGGTAGGCGCAGGTCCGACTGGAGTGCGATAAAGAAATCGAGAGTGTTAAGACTGCTTACCCATAACACTGCGACCAGCTACTTTCTCTGGAAAGGCATACTGATGGGATTCGATTATGACCTGGCGAAAATCTTCGCCGAAAAGCATGGCTTGCAATTACAGGTTATAGTCGTGCCCTACACAGAGGACCTAATTCAATGGCTCAAGGAAGGGCGCGGTGATATCGCCGGATCCTCAACAACCATTACCAAAGAGAGAATCAATCAGGGTGTGGTTTTCAGCACGCCTTATCTGGAAATGCCGGCGCAAGTCCTGAGTAACAAAAGTCGCCCACCGATAGAGACTTTGCAGGATCTGGGGGGGAGAACTCTGACTGTACGCTTTAGTTCGAGTTTCGTTGAGGTTGGGCAGATTCTCCGGGATCATGGAATCGACGTTAAAATCGAAGTTGCACCTGTATCCTTTGGCCAGTTGGTGAATATGGTGGCCGACGGCGAAATTGATGCTACTGTCGGTGATGCTCACGCGGTCGAAATTGAGTCTTCACTGCGATCAGAATTATTACCGGGTATCTTGCTTACTGAACCGCGGCCTCAGGGTTGGATGGCGCTGCCACAAAACAAGGAGCTGCTGCAGAAAATTGATGAATTTTTACTGGGTTTTCTCAAGACCGATGAATATCAGCGAAAGATCGCCGCATATTTCAAACCCAGCGGACGTTATACGCAAAGGGTTGAAGCGCGAATAGTCGCAGGTAAAGACCTTTCGCCTTATGATGTACTCGTTAAAAACTCTGCCGAAAAACACGAATTCGACTGGCGGCTCGTTGTGGCGCAGATGTGGCAGGAGAGCAATTTCAACCCCAAGGCTGTCTCTCCAGTGGGAGCGCAGGGGCTGTTACAGGTTATGCCCCGTACTGCCGAGGATATGGGAATTCCCCCTCCGTTGTTCGAGCCGGATCGCGGGATCCAGGCTGGAGTCAAGTATCTGGATTGGGTGCGCAGCCGCTTCGATCCAAACCTAGCCCTAGATGACAGACTGTGGTTTTCCTTAGCCTCCTATAATGCAGGGTACGGACATTTGCTAGACGCACAGCGGCTCGCCCAGCAACTTGGACTGAATCCGAATGTCTGGTTTAACAATGTCGAAAAGGCGATGCTCAAGTTATCCGAGCCGCGCTATTTCAATGAAGCCCGGTACGGTTACGTGCGCGGCGCGGAACCGGTGCTATATGTGCGTAATATCAGTCGGCTGTACAAAGCGTATACCGATGTTGCTTCCGGAGAAATTGGTCGCATCCAAGAGTGGCCTGGGGTTCCAATCAGCAGGCCTAGAGCGGTGGCAGAGTCATGTCAATTTAGCTGTAGGACGACACCAGCCTGTCTGGCGCATTCACAGACTATAACGGGAAAGTGGTCGCGACCACCAGTATTAGTCTGCCGTTCGCAATCAGTGACTAGAGGTTCATGTCCAGAACACTGGCTATCGCCGCCTTATTCACCATTGCCTGTGCATGCAGTGCCTGGTCCGTGAGGGACAAGGGCGGTGTCCGAGAAATTCAATAAAATCCGCGTATTGAGCTATTGAGATATCAAAGGTCCCCAATACGTCTATATGGTAGCGTGCGCGATTTCGTGAATCGCCAACGTCGATTCCAAAGTTTACCCACTAAGGGGGGCGATCCGCCTTTCTATTGCACTTGTCGAAATTTGACAAATTTTTGACCTTCTTTTCACTAATCCTTGATGCCGCCTGCAGCAAGCTCAGCTCATGAATCTGGATTTTACACAACGTGTGTAGTTCTGAAGGGCTGAGTATCCCATTGCGTTCACGGAAGTAGAGGATTTTGGATTTTGCTTTGCCAATGGGTGGTGCCGATTGCCATTAGGTGACATATAAATCCAATAGATCCAAAAGGTGGTCGCGGGGTACTTGCTTTCATAAGTAGAAGAAGCAAGGCGTTAAATTTATGCGGACAAAAACCTATTGGTACGCAGTTCTTCTTTGCGTGGCGATACCAATTCCCTCAGAACCTGCCTTTGCAAAAGGTGAGAGTAGCGGCGAAAAGCTGGGAGACCTTCTTCAGATGATGATCCCGGCCACAGCTTACTCGATGACTTACTTCAACCGAGACCCGGAAGGGAGGAACCAGTTTTATAAGTCCCTTGCGACGAACCTCGGTATTACGTATTCACTGAAATACGCGATCAATAAACCCCGACCGGAAAACAATGGAGACTATTCGTTTCCATCGGGACATACGTCCTCGGCCTTCCAGGGTGCAGCCTTCATTCACAAACGATATGGATTAACCGAAGCCATTCCGGCCTATCTGGCGGCTACTTATGTTGCCTATAGCCGGGTTAAAGCGAAAAAGCACGACGTAGTTGATGTAACAGCTGGCGCCGCGGTTGGTATTTTCAGCGCCTTCCACTTCACGACACCGAGGGGAGGCGTAGAAATTACTCCTCTTGTCGGTAGAGACTTTGCGGGAGTCAGTGCCTCCTATTCCTGGTAGTGGTAACCTATTGCGGACGGACTAAGGCCGTTTGACGTCAAAGTTTCTGAGATTGGTAGTCACCGCGATCGTGTGCGCCACCAATTTTGACAGCGGTCGCTTCTAACTGTCTATGATACAAGGGATAATTCGCTGAAGAGTACAGCGATGCTAAGTGATTAGGGTGATTCTTATGGGGCGTTACTTTGGCGTGGTTTTGCGCGGGGCTGCGATGGGGGCGGCTGATGTGGTTCCTGGAGTCTCTGGCGGTACCATCGCATTTATCACGGGGATTTATGATGAGCTGATCGATAGCATCAAGGCCATTAATATTTCTGCCGTAGGTACTTTGTTTAAGGAAGGGCCTCGCGCATTTTGGCAGCATATAAATGGCAACTTTCTGATCAGTCTCCTCACAGGTATCGCTCTAAGTGTCCTTTCTCTGGCACATGGAATTTCATACGTCCTTGAACATTACCCTACACAGACGTCAGCGTTTTTCTTTGGACTGGTGGCGGCTTCCAGCTGGCTTGTATACCGGCAAATGCCGAAACGAAGCCTGAAAATATTTTGGCTTGTTTTAGGGGTGGTCTGTGCGATCGGCATTGGAGAAATAAGACCAGTGCACATAGAGGTTACACCGCTCACGGTCTTTTTTTCCGGGTTCCTTGCTATCTGCGCGATGATCCTGCCGGGAATATCAGGGAGCTTTATCCTGCTATTGCTTGGCATGTATCAGCCGATTCTAGCAGCAGTGAAATCAGCGAATTTTCTCACTGCGGCAATTTTCGCCGCAGGTTGCGGCACTGGCCTGTTAGTCTTTGTGCGTCTTCTGTCACTGCTGCTGCATCGATATCGTGAATCCATTTTATCTTGGCTAATAGGCATTCTGGTAGGTTCCCTCTCTATCATTTGGCCTTGGAAGCAATCGATAGGGGATAAGATAGGCAACCTCAGGATGCAGAACGTACTGCCTTGGGACAATGCGTCAGACTCTGTATTTCAGATCGCAATATGTGTGACATTGGCGCTGGCTAGTGTGATTTTAGTTCTGGTGCTGGAAAGTCTCAGCGACAAAAAAGTTAATACATCACTATAGCTAGAAAGAATAGCAATATTTCTCAATCAATGGATTCGCGGCTCTCAGGGTGTTTTATATACACTTGTGTAGCCGCATTAACCTCAATCGATTAGGGCTTGAAAAGCCTTTAACACAATTGCCAGAGATATAGGTAAGGTCGATACCTTCTCCCCATATACAATATTTCCTGGGCTGTTATAAATTCCCTCAAATCTCTATTAGCCATTTGTGAAACATAGGGTATATGTCTCCGATATCCAGCCATTTAGTTTCAATTTTCACGAAATTTTTACAGAGTATTTACAAAATATTGAAGCCCCCAGAGGATAATGATCTATGTGAGAATAATGGCGGATTCCGTTGAAGTATTCATTGTAATCCTAAGAGCATTGAAGTGGCTAAACCATGATGCGGGTAAAGATTGATCATCTGGCAGTCTGGGTCGGGTTCATACTATTAGCAGGTGCACTTCTATTCTCCGGAATCAGTACGACGCCGTTGACCAAATCAACCGAAGCCAGGGTTTCTGGAATCGCCGCACAAATGTATCTCGATCGAGATTTCATTGTGCCAAAACTAAACAGCAAGCCCTTTTTAGAAAAACCGCCGATGTATTCATGGCTGACGGCAATTTCTTTTAGAGCATTTGGGATCAACTCTTTCGCCGCCAGGCTGCCATCCATGCTTTCAGCGATAGGCATACTTTGTCTATTGATTTTTCATCTAAAAAGGTGCAAAGCAAGCTTTGTCGCTCAGATTACAGCTGCTCTGTCCTTAATGTCCATGGCCATGTTCTGGTCGTATTCAAGAAGTTCCGGTCAAGACGTATTGCTTACGTTTGGCGTCTCTTTGTCGTTACTAAATCTCTATTACTATCTCGAGTCAAAAAACAGGCTCTATATTCTTTCGGCGGTTGTAGGCATATCCATAGCTTCTCTGACAAAAGGCATATTTGGTCTGTTTATCATAGGAATAGTAATTTTTCCCTTTAGCATCCTCTCGAATATTCTTGTCAGGAAATGTCATTGGTACAGAGGCATCTTCGTATTAGCGGTGATATTTTTAGTTGCTATTGTACCGCTTTCTCTATGGCTCACACTTCTTTATATGAAGGCTGGTTGGGTCGCATTTTATGAAGCCACTTGGGTAAATAGCGTTGGGCGGCTATTGGGAGAAAGCGGAGGCCATGTCGAGCCTTGGTACTATTACTTGGTAAGAATTCCTGGTCTATTCCAACCCTGGTTAGTCTTCGTTGCGCTCGGTTTATATGTAGGATTGAAAGCAAAAGACAGATCCCCATATTGGCTGTTTCTCTGTTGCTGGCTTCTGATTCCCATTTTGTTTCTGTCTATATCGAGTTCAAAGAGGATAATCTACCTGCTCTCAATTTATCCTGTGGGAGCCCTGTTCATTGCGTACTTTGTGGAGAAAATCCACAAGAAATGGGATGCGGGGGAGATTTCAAATGGCGTAAAGCCGGTCAATTACTTAATCTACTTCCAGATATTGATAACCTCTGCTGTGCTGTGTTATTGCATATACAGTACATTTTATATATGGAAGGAGTCTGCAGTCTGGTTGCTTGCATTTATCGCTATTGCAGCGATTTTAACAGCTGCCGTACTTTCTGTAAGAAGCAAAAAGGTGGGGTTCGCATTTTATTTTAATCTGCTGGCTGTGTGTGCGCTGTATATATTCTATGGCCAGAATTTGGATGAGAAAGAAAGCCAGTCTCGATCATTTGAGCACGTCTTTCAAAGCAAGGCTTTTGCAGACACCAAGGCAGCCGTGGCCCTGTATCAACCTGAGGAAAGACTGTCGGGAGCCGCGGTATACTATTTGCACCACCCGGTTCGTGATCTCGCCACCCGTAAAGAGCTCGTTAAATTCATCCGCAACAATCCGGACTACATTGTATTGTCGGAGCAGAGTGACTTATCTGCCCAGCCTGGAGGATTGGAGTCGATCCCACTAGGAAAGGGCAAAGTGTACCTTCTTGCAGCGAAGAAAAAGTCACTCAGAACCGCGTCTCTTAATTGAATTTGTCTCCGGGTTTGGCCGTTTTCATCCACTCAACATAGGCGGCTGTGTCAGGAGTATTCTCCTTTGGTGACCACGGAGCAAGGTCTTGCTCAGGTGTCGGAGTGTAGGCTCCTTCCTTAATTTCCAACGCAACGGTGTCTTCTTCCATACAGGTATAGCTGTGCCACGTGTTTGGAGGAATCTCTACCGCGCGAACATCCAACGCGGATAATTCAATTCTGTCTTCAATGCGGCCATCATCGCTAAACAACAGTAATGACATGCTCCCTTGAATCACCATGAAGAATTCCCATTTGTGCGGTTCGCTGTGTCTATGGGGTCTGATGTAGGTTTCCGGTTGCGTGGCGATGAAGAGTCTTTGCACATTCGCATCTACGGAGTCATGTACATTGAGGTTGTTGCGTCGCCGATCCGCCTGTTGCGCCGATTCTGCAAGTTGGCTTAGGTCTGCCTGTGAAATTAACTTGGTCATTATTGAGTCCCCTGAAAAAGCGATTCCTGTGAATTCTATGTTGTGCGAATCTGTCTGATTTTCATCATATTATCGCATGCATTATGGGGCAGGGCGATTGGTTGGTCTGTAATACATTTGGAAGAATTGTGTTGGCTGGAGTGAGAGTCCGGTTCCTCAAGCCACCAAACAGTACTGACGCCGAGGCTCATATTGAAAAAAGGGATCCATGCATTATGTAAGTTGATCTGTACATGGTGCGCAGATGGAGGGATCTCCAACACGCTGAGGAGTTGTAAGTTATTTTTCGACCGCTCGGCCCTCCGAACCACCTGTCTCAAATCGCCCATATCGCAGCGCCAGACTGGGCACCACCAGCAGATTGAGCGCGGTAGAGGTAAACAGGCCGCCGAGGATCACTATCGCCATGGGCTCCTCTATCTCGCGGCCCGGATCGCCACTGCCGACCGCCAGCGGTAACAGGCCCAGGGCCGTGGCCACGCTGCGCGCCTCTTGATCCAGGATATCGAGGTTATCGCCGCAGGGCCTGGGCACCCCGTATCACTACCGCAAGTGGCGCGAGCCCCCGCAGGAAGCAGCCTCCCGCAACAGGCTCGCCAGCGGCCAACTGCCGGCGAGTGAAATGGCCCGCGACGCCCTCCGCGTAGTACCAGCACGCCCTCTGCCAGGACATCACTGCGGATGCCGGGATAGCGACGCCCGGCCCAGGCTCGCCTACTGTCAGTTGCACCGGGAGGATACTGCCCGACAACACGTTTGCTGCCGGGGCGGTGTAGAAGAAGATTGGCCCCTGAATGCGTGGATCTACCTGCAGCGCAATAGACATCAGCGAGGCCTGCCATCGCTTACCGTCGTCAGCGATGAATTTGGCGGTGGTCGGTGCAGGGGGGCGGCCGTTGGCGGGCAGGGCGATGCGCAGGAGAATGCGGCGCCGGTCTGGTCGTGTTTGTGCGCCTGTTGTCATTGTTGCCCCACAGGTACCGTGAATCTGTTTTATCCTTGCTGATAGGAATTCTAATAGGCTCCTGTCAATCATTTGGCCATGGAAACAATCAGTAGCGGATGGTATAGGGGGGGCTGCCTTCCCTGATTTCAAGTGCAACAGTGTCCGCTTCCATGCACGTATAGCTGTGCCATGTCTTTGGAGGAGTTTCAACCGTGCGAATATCCGACGCAGTTAATTCAATTCTGTCTTGAATGTGTCCGTCATCGCTGAATAGCAGCTGCGCTACTTCCGTCCGATAATGTGAGATAGAAGGGGCAATTCAAGTGTGTTGTGATCGCCGCAAAGCAACTCATCAGAGATCGGGTATGTGGACACGTATTCTGGGATTGATTGGCGCATGGATTCTGAGGCTGCAGTGCAAAACATGGCGCGTTGAAATTGAGGGGCTAGACCGCCTGGATGGTATGCTTGGCAGCGGCAAGCGGTTTTTGGTTGTGTTCTGGCATGGCCAGTATCTGCCACTGTTTGCCCTGTTGCGCGGGAGAAAGGCTTGTGTTTTTGCGAGCCATTCGTTTCGGGGAGCAATTATCTGTGAGATATGCCGTCATTTTGGCTATACATGTATCCGGTTACCACCCCGGTATAATGGAGTAAATTTGCTTGATCTTATGCGGGCCGAGCTGGTTACACAAACTGCTGCCGCGCTTGCCGTGGATGGACCGCTCGGCCCTTATCATGTGGTAAAAAGGGGGGCGATTGAGCTTGCCTCATCACTGGGTTTTCTTCTTGTTCCCGTGTCCACTTCAAGCCGTCGCAAACACGTCATGAATCGGCGTTGGGACCGTATGGAACTGCCGGGGATGTTCACGCGGATGGCACTTGTTGTCGGTGAACCACTACGAATACCATCCGGTATTGATCACAAAGATATTCCATTCTGGGAAGATAAGCTCCACCAGGCGCTGGAGGCGGTGGATCAGAAGTCGAGTAACCTGGTGAGCAGAGATTGAATGATCGAGAACATGATCGATGGCGAACAGGCATACTGGAACAATCAGATCTGTTTGAATCCGGCCAAACTGAGCAATAGTCGGTACGCACCGGGGCATACACTGGCTATCCGGGTATCGAGGCCTTAGATGCCATAATGCGCATAATATAGATTATGTTAAATTGTGTATTGACTCGCCCAGCCAGCCGAATCCCAGGCACTCCCTTTCGCCATATTCGTGTAGATCGCTTAGGTTCCTGCATCACTGCTAGATCTCCTCATCAGCACGACAACGACGTTGGATGTCTGAACCTGTAAGCCAGAGATAATGGCAGCGATCGTGGTCACTCTTAATCGGCCACAATCGATGAGTACCGGCCGTTATCAATGCATTGCCCTTGCTACTATGATCGCTTCGTAGGCTTGGAAATTCAGAAAAGTAGGAAATCGCTTCTAGCTGCTGTTCTTCGATTTTTCGCTTCACAGCGAGCATGTTCGCCTGCTGCGTAATCTGTCATTCCTGTCATAACACCTCCAGATGCGCTTTATTGTGGACTGCCCGTGCCCCATTGATGCTTGCTGTACCACCTGGGCGACCGATAAGGTTCTGGGTGGCGCCTATTTCATCTAGCGTCACTCGACACCCTATTGATTCGAGCTTATTTCCATCCCCAACAGAGAGTCTGATTGCCCATGTTATCGACTCAGCTTGTGCGGACAGTCATGTACTTCCGCATTAATCTTGTTAAATCCCCTAGGAAGACCATCCCAATCGGAGCAAAGATTATAGATGCCTCGAATCTGGCCTCTCGGGCAATGAGGAGCTGTCACTGAAAGATAATGCGCCTGCCCACCGTGGGTGTTGGAACTACCAATGGGTCGGGCTCGCGGCATGGAAATGTTCAGGTGCTTGTTGGCCAGCCGCATAGTGTTGGCAGACTGTCGCTGGAGCAGCTCTCTAAAAAGGCCTCTCTTTAAATCCAATAATCCAGGCTGCGAAGGTCACGCTAAACGGCATCAAACATTAGTGAAATAAATGTCAAAATTTTGTGA
Organism: Microbulbifer hainanensis; assembly: GCF_014904735.1. GTDB lineage: Bacteria > Pseudomonadota > Gammaproteobacteria > Pseudomonadales > Cellvibrionaceae > Microbulbifer > Microbulbifer hainanensis. Next base: position 104,623 of record NZ_JACZCR010000027.1, read on the forward strand.
AAAACACTGCTTGGATAAGGGTAGTGTGCGTACACCTTTGAGATTTCCCTCCAAATTATCCTGAATTTTCTCGACTTGAAAAATCAATCAATCTAGACTTTGGACACTGCGTATCTCGATCCAAATTCTGTCAACGAAGCCGCGTGACCAATTTGGGGGCTGGAGAACTCCGGCCATTGCGAAACGACAATCATTGCCAATAAGAAGAGCCGTAAGGGCAACATGAACGCATTTAAGATCTGTGCCGCACTTCTAGTGATTATCTGGTTTTTGGGATTGGGGCATCGTGACCTGATTGAGCCTGATGAGGCGAGATACGCGGAAATTCCCAGAGAAATGGTCCAGACAGGGGACTGGATTACGCCCCGCCTCAATGATCTGAAGTACTTTGAGAAGCCTGCGCTTCAGTATTGGCTCACCGCGATCAACTATAAGCTCTTCGGCCACAGTAACGCGACAGCACGATTGTGGATCGCTCTAGCGTCTCTGGCTTGTGCTGCTTTTATTGGCTTTCTTGGCCTGCGCTTATACGGCGCTGAAGTGGGACGCTATGGCTTCTTTCTATCGGCAAGCACCCTACTCTTCTGTGGTTCGGGCCACTACCTGACCCTGGATATGTCACTGGCTTTCTTCATGACCCTGGGAGTTGGTTTCCCAATATTGGCCCTGAGCGACAAAGAGAATCCGCGGCGTAGCCGAAACTTTATGTTGGCCGGCTGGGCTGCCCTGGCATGCGCAGTACTGACCAAAGGACTTGTGGGAGCAGTATTACCCGGCGGAGCCTTGTTCTTTTACATCCTTTGGCAGAGAGACTGGAAGCTCTTGAAAGAGCTACATATCGTCAAGGGAGTACTACTCTTCCTTTTAATCTGTGCGCCGTGGTTTATTGTCGTCAGCAAGGCAAACCCCGAGTTTGCGCATTTCTTTTTTATTCATGAGCATCTGGAACGTTACACCACCAATACCCATCATCGGGAAGGGCCGGTTTACTACTTTGTTGGTGTATTTATTATCGGTGTGCTTCCCTGGTTGATTACCAGCAGCAGGGGCGTGCTGTTACCGACGTTTTCATGGCGCACGAGTAAGGGTGAAACCTTTAATCCAGAACGTTTTATGTGGGTGTACATCGTAACCACATTTGTCTTCTTCTCTCTGGGTGACTCGAAGTTGCCGGCCTACATACTACCAATATTGCCCTTTGTGTCGTTGCTCGCGGCGAAAAGGATTGCCAGCGAAGGTCGCATTAAAGGCGATTCCTGGGTGATGCTGGTAACGGCTATTTTGATTTTTGTCGTTGCGCTAATCTCAAGCCGCTTCGCCTCAGAGAAAATACCTGCAGAACTTATAGCTTTATTCCGGCCCTGGTTGATGACTGCAGCGATTTCCCTGGCTATTGGATCTGCAGCCCTGTTTAAGTGGAGAAACACTCCATCGAAGTCCGTACCCATCGCGAGTGTATTTTCTGTCTTGGCGATTTCCTTGATGCTGTGGGGGTTTCAGGCGATTGCGATCTCCAGGTCCAGTGCCGATGAGGCGAAAGTCATTAGAAAATATGCCAGTGACTCCACACCTGTTTACGCGATTGATAATTACCCCCAGGCGCTGCCCTTCTATCTTGAACGCCCCATTACCCTGGTTTCATATACGGGTGAGCTGGAAATGGGTGTGAAGGCGGAGCCTGATAAAACGATTCCAACGAAGAAGGAATTCTGGAAGCGGTGGGATCAAGACGAGCAGGCAGTTGCGGTCATTCGATCTGACGATCTCCATCTCTTTAAAAGCAGAGGAGAGAAAATTCGGGTCATATTTAAGGGGCCGCGCCGTATCGTGGTGATGAAGCAATAAATGTGCGCGGAATAGAGATGCAGCAGGGAGTAACAAATTCAATGACCGGAACAGCTTTTTTGCTAGTTCTTACCGGCGTCCTACTCAACGCAGCTGCGCAGATGCTATTAAAAGCTGCAGTTTCGGAGACTGGAAGCATATCACTCAGCATGGCCAGTGTATGGCCGGTTACGCAGAAGCTCATAAGCGAACCCTGGCTCTGGTTGGGATTATTCTGTTACGGCATTAGTGTCATTGTTTGGATTCTGGCGTTATCCAGGGTCGATGTCAGTATCGCCTATCCTATGCTCTCCATCGGATATATTGTCAACGCCTTTGCAGCCTGGTGGCTGCTGGGCGAATCGCTGAATCCAATGAAGGTGACAGGAATCGGAATTATCGTCCTTGGTGTCATTGTCTTAGCGAGGTCTTAACGTGTTGCCTTTCACTCGTCCCACCATTTCCCAAGAAGAAATTGACGCGGTTGTTGAAGTGCTGCGATCCGGTTGGCTGGCTACCGGCCCGAAAGTCCAGCGGTTTGAGAAAGAACTGGCGGACTATATAGGTGGTGGTGTTGAAGTTCGGGCATTCAATTCTGGTACCTCCGCCCTCGAGGCCGCGCTGCTTGCATCGGACATCGGTCCCGGCGATGAGGTTATCGTTCCGGCCCTGAGTTTTGTCGCGTCTGCCAATGTCGTGCTTCGCGTAGGAGCCAAGCCCGTATTCGTCGATGTCGATCTGAGCTCCAGAAATCTGGATGTCGAGAAGGTCAAAGGCGCCATGAGCGAGAAAACACGGGGCATTATCCCCGTGCATTTTTCCGGTTTGCCCGTAGATATGGAGCCCATCTACAAGTTGAGCCAGGAAAACCGTATTACCGTCATTGAAGATGCCTGTCATGCCATCGGTTCTAGCTACAATGGCGCAATGATCGGTGCGGCAGGTAATCCTGCCTGCTTTAGCTTTCATCCTAATAAGAATATGACCACGATTGAAGGTGGCGCCCTGTCCTGCAAGGACGTCGCGTTCATGAAGCGGATTGAACGTATCCGTTTTCACGGCATCGAACGCAACGAGCAGGGTGAGATCTTTGTGTCAGAATGGGGCGGCAAAATGAACCTCTCTGACGTTAGCGCTGCCATGGGTATCGTGCAGCTGGGTAAACTCGATGACTTTAACCGACAACGGGAGCGCCTCGCACACAGGTATTTCGAGCAATTACCGGATCACCCTGCCCTGGTAAAGCCTGCTAACGGTAAAGGGCATTCCTGGCATATGTTTTGTGTGTGCATTGATGGTGAGGCCATCGGCAAGTCGCGGCAGGAGATAATTGATTTCTTCCGCGAGCACGATATCGCGGTCGGAATGCATTATCCCGCCATGCACCTGTTTCCACTATACCGACGACTTGGGTACCAGGCCGGTGACTTCCCGAATGCAGAACAAATTGGAGCGCAAACATTAACCCTGCCGCTGTTCCCGGGTATGACTGATCGAGACGTTGATATGGTCTGCGAAACAATCAATAGCTTACTCTCAAGTGGAAAATGATGAGCGTACATAATCTGGATGGCCTTGCGCCCGCGATCAGAGAGCCACAACAAGATAGTGATATTGAGTTATCCATAGTGATTCCCGTCTTCAATGAAGAGGCTGTCCTGGATGCACTTTTTTCGCGTCTTTACGCCGCGATGGATCGGCTGCAGCGCTCTTATGAAATAATCTTTGTTGATGACGGCAGTCGGGATCGCTCTGTGGCAATGTTACGCCAGCAGTATCAAGAGCGTCCGGATGTCACCCGCGTCGTGGTTCTCAGGGCCAATGCAGGGCAGCACGCCGCTATTCTTTCTGGCTTTGAGCAGGCGCGCGGTGAATTCATCATTACCCTGGATTCGGACCTGCAGAACCCGCCGGAGGATATAGACAAGTTGGTGGCCAAGCTGGATGAAGGTCACGACTATGTCGGCTCCATTCGTCACCGTCGAATGGACTCAAAATGGCGTGATTATTCATCGAAACTGATGAATCGCCTGCGAGAGCGCATTACCGATATTCGCATGACGGATCAAGGCTGTATGTTTCGTGCCTACCATAGGGACATCGTCAGGGCGGTACTGGATTCCCGCGAATCTCAGACGTATATACCAGCTTTGGCTTATATGTATGCTGCCAATCCCACCGAAGTGGTAGTCCAACATGAAGAACGCGCCGCCGGTGAATCCAAGTATTCCCTCTTCAAGCTCATTCATCTCAATTTTGATCTGATGACCAGCTTTTCCATATTGCCACTGCAGATTTTTTCCGTGGTTGGCATGCTGGTATCAATTTTTTCATTCCTTTTTGTATTATTTCTGGGCGTACGCCGGCTCGTGGTCGGATCGGAAGTGGAAGGTGTCTTTACCCTGTTTGCGATTGCCTTCTTTATTCTGGGTGTTCTTTTGTTTGCAGTAGGCATTCTTGGGGAATATGTGGGGCGGATCTATGTACAGGTAAGAAATCGTCCCCGTTTCCTGGTGAAGACCATTTTGCAAAAGCCTCTGGACTTGTCGGGTGATGGGAGTCAGCAGGATTAAGATGAGCAGCCCAAGAAACAGAGTTGTCGTGTTCGCCTACCATAACGTTGGCGTATGCGGTTTTGAGGCACTGTTGGCCTGTGGCTTCGACATTCAACTGGTCGTGACCCATCAAGACAGCCCAACCGAAAATATCTGGTTTGCTAGCGTAGAGCGACTGGCGCAGAGGAATGGTATTCCAGTCATAAAGCCAGACAATCCGAATGATCCGGAGATTGTTGGGAAAATACGTCAATTAGCACCGGACTGGCTGTTCTCATTTTATTATCGACATTTACTTGGAGCGGAACTGCTAGAGATCCCCTCTGAGGGAGCATTCAATTTACATGGCTCCTTACTGCCAAAGTATCGTGGCCGTGTTCCCGTGAACTGGGCAATTATTCTGGGGGAGAAAGAGACCGGGGCAAGCTTGCATCGAATGGTGGTGAAGCCTGACGCTGGCAATCTAGTCGACCAACAGTCTGTCCCCATTCTTCCCAACGATACCGCCACGGATGTATTCCAGAAGGTGACCTGTGCGGCGGAAATGGTGCTTATGCGCACCCTGCCCAAGATGCTGGATGGGAGTGCCACGGAGATCCCACTGCGCCTCGATGAAGGCAGTTATTTCGGTGGCCGGAAGCCGGCAGACGGCCAGATAGACTGGTCTCAGTCCGCACTGCAGATTCACAATTTGATCAGAGCAGTCGCACCGCCCTACCCCGGTGCTTTTTTTGAGTTCGAAAATAGCAAATTGAAGTTCTTCGGCAGCTATTACCAGCACGATGCCGCAGTCGGAATGGAACCCAGACTTTATTGGGAGGGTGACTATTTGCGGGTGGATTGCCGGGACGGCCATCGCCTTACGATCACTCAAGCGGAGTGGGAAGAAAAGCCTCTAACGGAGCAACTTTTTAAGCAATGTTTCGGTGAGGAATTAAGGCTTATCGGGAGCGTAAACGTTCACCCGGCAACTTGAAGTATTTGCTTTAGCGCGTTATTGCGGAGACAGTAGATTGATGAACATTTTAATATTAGGGGTTAACGGATTTATTGGCCACCACTTGTCCCAGCGGATTCTGGAGACGACCGACTGGAGCATCTGGGGCATGGACATGCAGTCAAGCCGCATTGGCGACATCATGGATAATCCGCGATTCCACTTTTTTGAAGGTGATATTACGATCAACCACGAGTGGATCGAGTATCACGTTAAAAAATGTGACGTTGTACTGCCGCTCATCGCTATAGCCACCCCGGTAACCTATGTAAAAAACCCCTTGGCTGTATTCGAGCTCGACTTTGAAGCCAATCTCCCCATCGTTCGCTCCTGTGTGAAGTATGGAAAACGTGTGGTATTTCCGTCCACGTCTGAAGTTTATGGGATGTGCGATGATGCCGAGTTTCACCCCTATGAATCTAACCTGGTGCTCGGCCCCCTGACCAAGCCCCGCTGGATCTATTCCTGCTCCAAGCAACTGCTCGACAGGGTGATAGCAGCCTATGGGGAGCAGGAAGGGCTGGATTATACGTTGTTCCGACCTTTTAACTGGATGGGCCGCGGGCTGGATAATTTGCATGCGGCCAAGGAAGGTAGTTCCCGTGTTGTGACCCAGTTTCTCGGTCATATCGCTCGCGGTGAAGAAATCAAACTGGTTGATGGTGGCCAGCAGCGCCGCAGCTTTACGGATATCACCGACGGTATATCCGCACTGATGAAAATCATTGAAAACAAGGACGGCATTGCCACGGGAAAGATCTTTAATATCGGCAATCCCGGCAATGATATTTCCATCCGCGAACTTGCGAATTTGATGCTGGATATCGCTAAAGATTTTCCGGAATACCGCACTGGCGCTGAGCAAGTGAAGCTTGTGGAAGTCCACAGCGATGAATATTACGGACAGGGGTACCAGGATATTCAGACCCGAGTGCCATTTATTGGGAATACCGAAACTGAACTGAATTGGGCGCCGAAAGTGGGTATTCGGGAAGCTCTCATGAGTATTTTCAATGAATACAAAGATGAGATCGCCGACGCGCAAGCGCTACTGGATTGTTAGTGGAGTAACTGATGCAGATTGCGCTTAAAGTGGATGTCGATACCTATCGAGGTACTGTCGAAGGTGTACCGGCATTGCTGGAACTGTTCGCCCGCTACCAGGTGCCAGCGACCTTCCTATTTAGTTTGGGGCCGGATCATACTGGCCGAGCACTGAGACGAGTATTTCGACCAGGATTTCTACGCAAGGTCCAACGGACGTCGGTTGCCAGCCACTATGGTTACAAGACGCTGATGTACGGTGTCTTGTTACCGGGGCCCCATATCGCCCGGAAAGCCGGAGATGTTCTGCGACAGACTCGCGCTGCCGGCCATGAGGTTGGTATCCACTGCTACGACCATGTGCGTTGGCAGGATTTCGTGGCCAAAAAAAGCCGGACGTGGACTGAGCGGGAAATGCGCAGGGCATACGATGCCTTTGTCGAGGCATTCGGTGATAGTCCCACCACCATCGGAGCCGCCGGCTGGCAACTGAACAAATACGTCATAGAGCTCGAGGAGCAAATGGGTTTTGCCTATGCCAGTGACGTTAGGGGCGCAGAGCCCTTTTATCCCAAAATGCAGGACCGAAGCAGCCGGTGCCTACAGATTCCAACCACCCTCCCTACCCTGGATGAATTGCTGGGCCGTGATGGCATTGATGAATCGAATGTGGCGGAGCAGGTTTTGGCTGCCAGCCGGAAACCGGCAACCTATGGCCATGTCTATACTTTACATGCGGAACTGGAGGGAATGAAGCTGTTACCGGTCATGGAAAAGCTCCTGCAACAGTGGCAAGCCCAAGGGAACACGCTGGTTAGTCTGGAAGGATTCTATCGAACCCTCCCCCTTGAAGACATCACCCGTAAAGAGGTTGTCTGGGGAGAAGTTGAGGGTCGCTCCGGACTGCTGGCTCTGGAAGGCTGATCTCAGGCTGTTCTCTCTTCCCTTTTTGATTGCCTAAGGATTCAGGGTCTTCAAAATACTTTCTTGTATTGTTGATACTTGGAGGTCCAGGCAATGGATTGGCAAAGGCTTGCTGCGACGGGTATGGAGGCTTTTCGATGAAGTCGATAAGCAGACCAAAATTCTATTGGTTACTCGTCGCCTGTCTTCTCTCCCTCGCTGCACAAGCTCAAACCCTCCAACTACCCGAACAGGTTGGCGCCGCGAAGCACGGCGTCTATGTGATCGCCCATCGCGGCGTTCATCGCGGGATTCCGGAAAACTCCCTGCCGGCCTATGCCAAAGCCATAGAGCTGGGTTGTGATTTTATTGAGGTGGATATACGCCGCACTCGGGATGGAAAGTTCGTCAGCATCCACAACCCGACAATAGACGCCTACGCGGAAGGTGAATCCGGAAAAGTAAGCGACATGACGTTGCAGCAAATAAAGGCGCTGGATATTGGTTCAGCCGTTGGACCCCAGTGGAGAGATACCCGGGTCCCCACATTGGAAGAAATATTGGAGCTTGCCAAAGGGAAAGTTGGAATCTACCTCGATCTTAAAGTGCCCGCGGTAGCGGAATTGCTACAGATTATCAAGCAGTATGATATGGAGCATAGCGTTGTCTGGTATATCCCGATGAATTTCTACCTGGAGACTGGTCGCGACGATTTCGGACAATCACTGCCGATGCCAGATCCCCATTCCTATGAAAATCTGGGCGATTTGCTCGATAACCACAGTGTGCCGCTGGTGGCCACAGATATGGGCGTACTCTCCAAGGATTTTGTCACCCGGGCACATGCCAGAAACACGATGGTTTTTGTCGATGAGGATGACGGCTCTGAGGTGGAATGGGCGCAGATTTTGCGCTGGAACACCGATGGTATCCAGACGGATCACCCGGAAAAGTTGATCGAGTTTCTGAAAAGGCAGAAGCAGTAGTGCTTCCAAGCCCTTATTCTCTGGGGATGAAATAAGAATCCGGGCGCGCTATTCACGCGCCGGGACAATGGACATTCTAAGTATCGCCAGACTAATTCTCCGACTGACTGCTCGCCTGGAGTGTTTCTGATCTCGATTCCGCCTGGCCAAATTCAGCGCGCTGCTTCTCATTTTGCACACGTTGAGGCCGATAGTCCGGCTCGAACAGGTGCCCAGCAATATTTACCGGCGTATCGCCTGGAATCAGGAGATCCTGTGGGCGCATTGGATCCGGCTGGCTGTAGTCGCACACACCGTCTGGGAAAATTCTGTGCATCTCGTCCATACGGGCGATGACTTCACCAGTGTGGGATCCGTAGAGTCCCTTCGACACGGCCCGTTCTACCGGCTGCAGGGCACACTTGAAGACGTCGCCGCTGATTGGGGCCCCGGCCACCTGCCGCGAAGTGCTGTAGATCGGGTACTCCTGCATGCACTTTCCTGCCGCCTGTCCGTTCCAGGCGCCGTTCCATACCTGCGGCCCAGCGGCTACCACCTCGCCATTTTTGTCGAAGCACTGGTCGACGGCGTCTTCTGGCCGGTTGCCTGCCACACCGGCCTCGGGGTGTTCGATAATATTCAGCATCCAGCGGTCAATCGTTTTCAGGGCCTTCTCCAGGGGTGAGTAATTCTTTTGGCTGACCCAGATCAACTGGTTATCAAAGTGACCGCGGGCACGGCGAATACGCTCGCGGGCGGAGAAAGACGCCGAACTGTGGTGCATGTTCAATTCGCCATCGAGGTAGTGTCTCAGGTCGATAATCGGGATCTCCACATCGCCGAGAAAGATGTGGCCGGAACGGTAGATGCCTTCAACGGCTTCACGACTGGCACGACTGCGTGTGGCGGGTTTATCCATAGTGCCCAGGTTCATGTTCTGGTCACTCCAGATTGAAAATTCCGGAGGCAGGAGATTGCCGTTCAGGAACCAGAACTTTTCATTCGTCTGCTCTTGCGGTGACTTCCAGCCACCGATTGTGGCGTTCAGCTTCAGGAACGTCGCCATCGTGATGTCGCCACTGACCAGGGCCTCGAGGCCATACTGCACGCCTTCGTTGTCCCAAGTGCTGTTCGCATAGCCCGTGGAATCGGCGCCGTAGAAACGGCGCAGGTCCTCCCAGTGGGACCAGTGGGTCCTGCGCCCGGTATCCTTGTCAAAGTTGTTGATGAAATCGACAAAGTTTGGGTTGTTGACTCGCGGCACCAGCCCCCGCCAGCTCTGGGCGCACTCGGTGGTCCCTTCGACATCGTGCCGGTAGCGGCTGTCGAACAGGGATGCAGCCTGCTTCATCTTGTGGAAGCGGTCGACGACATCGTTGCTGGCTGAAAGCCCCTCAAGGAGCGTACGCTCTGCCGCCTTTCGCCACAGTGGGTTTTCCCCATCGACGACATCGAAGAAATATTCCAGGGGTTCGCAATCGAACACGTAGATGGTCTGCGTGACCATGTCGGGAAATGAGTACAGCGGAATGGCTGCATCCAGCAGGCCCGGTGCATTCTGCGCAAACAAGTATTGCTGGATGGCCCCGCCAGATCCGCCGATGCCGACGGTATACATTGGCTCCCCGTACAGGGCGGTGAATTGCCGCTTGAGACGGCGGGCCGTATCTTCGGCGAGCCAGATGTTGTAGTGATTACTGGTCCGATTGGCGGTGGAATATACAACAGCGTAACCCTTCGCAAGCTCGACCGCTCGGCGATCCAGAATGTCTCCTACGCCAATATTGCCCTGGCGGCGACCGATACCGACCCCTCCGCGCAACTGGTAGATAAGCCTGCGGTTCCAATGGTCGGGGCTGGGTTTGCTTAACGACTCCTCACTGCCGCGCAGCACCGCAATCGCGTAGAAGAAGCGGTTGATAGTGCCGGTCTCAAGGCGCACGACGAAATCCACCTCACGGCCATTCACCTTGACCCGAGCGATATCGTCTTTGGCTTCTTCGAGGGGATGAAATTCGCCATCAGTGCTGCTGCGATAGAAGTAGCCGGCTTGTGTTACGTGCCCACAATCGCGGCTGTAACCGGCAATCTCTGCGGTATCACTGCCGTCCTCATTCCGCACAAAGACCGGGACGCCCTCGCGCCGCTGATTGTCGATGACAGGCTGCTGTCTCGTAACGTTATTTTGGCCGCAGTAGAAAGGATACACGGGAGGACCGGCAAACAGCGCCGTTACCGGGCCTACTTCGCCTATCGCAATCGGGAATGAAAATGATTCGGGTGGACGCGCCATCTGGCGCGGATGTAAACCCGAGTACGGGGGCGTGGGCTTGTGATCCAGTGCGCCGATGGGTACACCCATTACCGGCGCCTCCGGCACCCCGTCAAACCTGGGTAGCTTGTTGTATACATACCAGCTACCTGTGGCCAGAGATACGAACAGAACAATGACTGCCCAGCTGAGAATTCCCGATTTCCGCAACGACATAACTGACTCCGCAGTTGCCAATTTCATTATCTTTAGCGTCTGAGTAAATACACGAATGGGCCGGCGAGCGCCGGGTGGCCGTGGTTTGTTTACCTGTTATTTCTGAAGTGGGCGGGCCGGCTGCCCTGAAGGTCAGGTGCATTCTCGTCGATGAAGGTGGCGTAACCGGGTTTGCTGCCCTTACCCAAGTGTAGTACTTGTCGCCTGAAGCGCTGCCCTGGAAGCGCACTTTGTATCGGTTATGCGGTGAGTGGTCGAGCCGATGCGTTACCCATTGCGTTTGGTGGGAAATGATGCCGCAGTCAAGAAGTACGGCCAGATGCTATGGGAGGTGGATTTTAATCCAATGGGGCGCGTCTGCTGTGCCGGATGGCAATGGGCAAAGGTGCATTTTGCGGGGGCTAGACTTGAATATCGATCATTCCGGCACGACACAGGAAGTGGCGATGGCGACAAAATTCACTGATCACGCCGCCAACGAGAGAACGTTCCTCGCATGGGTTCGAACGGCGATCGCCGTCGTCGGTTTTGGTCTCGCTGTTGGCCGTCTGAGCGACAGACCGCCCTCCGCCTGGTCAGAGGTCGCTTTACTCCTGACTGGCGGTGTCGTTGTACTGTTATCTTATTGCCGAATGCAGGTACAGCGTCGGCGCATCAATAGTCCGGAGGGCCCCGACGACGCAGCGAGTCCTGTCGACCTGCTTTTACTGGCGCTGGTGCTCAGCCTGTTCGCACTGATGGCATCTTTTACCCTGCATCTGGTGTAGCCGGCGGCTCAGCTCAGTGTTTGCGCTTGGTATCCAGAAAATCCGGGATCCTGGTTTCCAGCCAGTATTCCGGCCGCCACAGGCTCCCGCTAACAAAACCGACGTGACCGCCCTGCCGACTGATGGCCAGTTCTACGCAGGAACTGACCTCGCTCTGGTTGGGAATAGCGGACGGGCAGATAAAGGGGTCGTCAGTGGCGTGAATAATCAGCGTAGGTCTGGCGATCCGGGACAGCAGCGGCTTACTGGAGGCGCGTGTGTAGTAGTCGTCCACATCGCGAAAGCCGTGCAGTGGTGCGGTAAAGGCGTCGTCAAAATTGCGGAAATTCACGAAATTCTGTGGATTGTCGAGGTTCGGTAGTGCGCCGGCGAGACTGGAATCCCGTGCTTTTTGCTGCAGGCTGTTTTTCAGGCTCGTCAGAAGATGGCGCTGGTACACGCGCGATAGCCCGGTATTGATACGGCGGCTACAGGCGTGCAGATCCATCGGCGCGGAAACCGCTACGGCCGCGCTCAGCGGGCTGCCCGCCCCGTCCTCGCCCAGCCATTTCAGCAGTACATTGCCGCCGAGTGAATAGCCGACCGCCATCAGCGGCGTGTTGGGCAGCTGCTTTTTCAGTTCTTCGGCGAGCCAGCGGGGATCATCGCTATCTCCGCTGTGGTAGGCACGCACGAGTTTATTGGGCACGCCACCACAACCGCGAAAATGCATGACCGCCACCTGGTAATTGCGCTTCAGCAACGCGTCCATGATGCCCTGGGCATAAGGTGAGGCAACGGATCCTTCCAGGCCGTGCAGAATCAGTACTAACGGTCGCTGCGGGTCGTCTTCCAGGGGCTGTGGGACATGGAGTCCCAGCTGGTCGCCATCAAGGGTGTAGTACCAGTGGCACTCCGTCGCTATCCACGGTTTCGGACGATTAAAACGGGAAAAAATGGTCTGCAGATGGCAATTGCCCAGGCCTATGGCGGGCGAAAACTTCTCGGTCATGGGTTGGATCCGGCTTACTCAGTGGGAACCATACTGAGATTGGCCGAAAAACAAAAGCAGAGATGCTGAAGTATGGAGTGCGGCCAATCGGATACGGCCCGCGAGTGGTTATGTCTCCCGACGAATGCAGGCGGCGGAACCTTAGGGCGCCTGCAACTACTCTGTATCCGGATGCTCTACACGCTTGTAAAACTGATAGTCACCACCGCGCATTAACAGGTAGATATTGTAGGGTTCGAACTTCTTGCCATCGTACATCCCGGGACTCCCCTCGGGCATACCGGGGACGGTGAGGCCAAAGCTGCCCTTGGGGGGATTGCTCAGGTACTGGCGTATAAAGCGCGCGGGCACATGCCCTTCGAAGACGTATTTCTGTTGCCATACTGCCGTGTGACAGCTACCCATGCCTTGCGGCACACCCCACTGCCCTTTTATTTCGCTCATATGCGTGCTGTTGACAACTTCTGTCTGAATTCCGGCGCTGTGGAGGTGCTTGATCCATTTCTTGCAGCAGAAACAAAAGGGGTTTTTGTACACAATGAGTGCGCTGGCCGATGGCGGCGCGGCCGCAGTGCTGTCTTCTGCATGGAGCGGACTGCCACTGAGGAGCGCGAGTAAGAGCAGTGCGCAACCGACGAGGGATTCAGGCAACCTGAGCATAGTGAATCGCATAACGGCACTCTCTATCGGTCCAGTGCGTCACGGTCTGGAATCCGGTGTCCTCGAGAAGGCCGCGGAAACCATTCAGGGAATACTTGTGGCTGTTTTCCGTGTGAATGGTTTCGCCTTCCCGAAAATGTATGCGCTCGCCGGCGATCGTGACATCATGGGAGCGGAGACAGACCAGGTGCATTTCCACCCGTTGGCGCAGCGAGTGATAAAACGCCCGATGCGCAAACAGGCTGAGATCAAAATTCCCCTGGAGTTCGCTGTTGATTCGCGTAAGCAGATTCTTGTTGAACGCGGCCGTGACATGCTCGCTGTCGTGATAGGCGCGCTCCAGGATGACTGAGTCTTTATCCAGGTCGGTGCCGATCAACAGACCGTCCCCGGGTTGCAATTGAGAGGTGAAAATTGCGAGTAAGGCGCGTGCTTGTTCTGGATCAAAGTTGCCGATCGTTGACCCCGGAAAAAAAATCACCCGTTTGCTCGCCGGAGGGCAGTCGAACGAGTTCCAGAATGCCTTCTGCGTAAAGTCACCAACAGCTGCCTGCACCGATAGTGTCGGCAAGAGCGCTTCGATTTCCGCCCTGGCCGCCAACAGTATTTCTGGTGAGATATCAGTGGGAATGTAGCCGGCGGGCGAATCCAGCTGCTGCAAGAGCGGTCGAACCTTTTCACAATTGCCGGCACCGGGCTCGATAATCAGTGCGTCCTGACCGATATGCTCTGCCATATTGCTCAGATACCGGGAAAAAATTTCCGCTTCGGTCCGCGTCAGGTAGTAGTCGCGCAGTTCACAGATCTTTTCGAACAGTCGGGAGCCGGTTTCGTCATACAGGTATTTGCACGGTAGTGTTTTCTGCGCCTGCCTGAGTCCGTGGATGACGTCCACCAGGAATACATTCGTTTCCGGGCTCACATGGTCGAGTGGCGAGGTGGCCATATTCATTGTACGTCTCCTGCCAGGCGAATCCCGGTGAATTGCCAGCTCTGGTGCGGATAGAAGAAGTTGCGGTAGCTCATTCGGATATGATCTGCCGGTGTGACACAGGATCCACCACGCAAGACTTTCTGGTTACACATGAATTTACCGTTGTACTCGCCAACCGCGTCGGCACTGGGCCTGAAGCCCGGATACGGCAAGTAGGCGCTGGAAGTCCACTCCCACAAATCGCCCAGAAACTGGTTCTGTCCGGAAGTCGCCGTCAATGGGCGGAAGCTGCGCTTTTCCAGCAGATTGGCACCGGCAAGCTGATCCGGCCTGCGCAACTGGCAGGCAGCTACCTCCCATTCGAACTCAGTGGGCAGCCGGCGGCCCGCCCAGGTGGCGAAGGCATCCGCCTCGTAAAAACTGACATGGCACACTGGCTCGTGTCCGAGCAGTGGCTGCAAACCGCCGAGGGTAAACTGATACCAGCGCCCTTCTCTCTGCTGCCAGTAGTGCGGACAGGTTCGCTGTTCGCGCTGGATGAGCGCCCAGCCATCAGAGAGCCACAGCCGCGGTTCGCGGTAACCACCGTCTTCGATAAATTCCAGATACTCAGCGTTGGTGACCAACCGCGAGGCAACGGCGAAGTCTCCCACCAGTTGCTGGTGAATCGGACTCTCGTTGTCGAAATAAAAGTGGTCGCCCTCACTGCCGATCCGGTGGAGACCGCCGTTGATGGGCAGCCAGACTAACGGTGGCGCTCCATCTTCAGTGTCTTCGTCAACGCCGCCGTCGGCGTAGGCGGGCAAGACTGGATTGATTGAAAACGCATGTTTGATATCGGTGAGCAACAATTCCTGGTGTTGCTGCTCGTGATTCAGCCCCAGCGTTACCAATGCATCCAGTGAAGAGATGAGCGGCACCTGTGTCAGCAGCTGCTCCATACAGCTGTCGATACGGCGTCGATAGGCGAACACCGCCTCCAGGTCCGGTCTCGACAGGAGGCCCCGCTGGGGGCGACTGAACGGTGTACCGAGACTGTTGTAATAGGAGTTGAAGAGCTGGTGAAAATCCGGATCGAATGGCCGGTATCCAGGCAGATGGGGCCGCAGTAAAAAGGTTTCGAAGAACCAGCTGGTGTGGGCCAGGTGCCACTTGGTGGGGCTTGCGTCGGACATGGACTGCAGCTGCATGTCCTCTGCCGACAGCGGATCGGACAACTGTTCCGTCTCTCCCCGAATGCGCCGGTATCGGGCAAGGAGCTCTGCCCGGACTTCCGTATCTACCTCTCCCGCCAGTATCGTCATAAGTCGGCTTACTGCGATTGATTTCAAATGATCATACGCAGTTTTGGCGGGATTCCCACGAAATTGCCAGTAAACTGAAAGCTTTTGGCGCCAGTTTGCGCGCTTGTGATCTGGCACAAAAAAAGGGCCGGCATTGCCGACCCTTTTTCATTTCGCTGTAGCAGAGACAGCTTAGAAGCGAACGGTGAAGTCAGCTCCGTAAGTACGCGGCATGAAGCGCCAGCCGGTTTCGGAACCGATTGCACTGCCCGGACCGCCGTAGGAGCCCACCACCTCGTTATCGGTCACATTCTGGACCCATGCAGAAACAGTGTAACGATCGCTGGCGCTGTTGAACGCCAGACGTGCGTTGAGCAGGTCGTAATCGCCGATCACCAGAGACGGATCGGTGATGGTGCCGACACGCTCATCGGTCCAGTTGTAGTCACCGCGCATTACCACGCTGGCGCCAGAGGCCAGATCGAAGGTGTACTCGGCCATCAGGTTGACCTTGTTCTCCGGCGTGCCGACACGGGGCTGACCGGTGCGGTCGTCCGCTGCGGTTTCACCGGCGGCTGCGATGACCTGGTAGCGGGTGTACTCGGTTTCCAGGTGCGAGTAGTTACCGCCGATCAGCAGGTTGTCGGTGGCGGCCCACAGTACTTCAACTTCGGCGCCCTGCCCTTCGGCATCGGCGTTACGCAGGTTGTAGCTCGGGATCGGGAAACCGATCAGGCTCAGCTCCTGCAGGTTGTCGTACTGGTAGCTGTACACAGACGCATTCAACTGCATGCGGTTGTCGAACAGGTTCGACTTGATGCCCGCTTCGATGTTGGTCACGTTTTCCTGATCGAAGGAGTTCTCGATATTCGCGCCGTAGTTCAGGCTGTTGAAACCGCCCGCCTTGAAGCCGTTGGCCCAGGACAGGTAAGTCATCACGTTATCGTTCCAACGGTAGTCCAGCACCATACGGCCGGACAGGTCGGACCAGCTGTCAGACGGCTTCTCGGAAATCTGAGACTGGCCGCCGCTGAAGAACGCGATGCCGAACGGAATGCCGTACAGGCTGTTCTGGTAGGCGGTGTCGATGGAGAAGTCTTTTTCATCCTGGGTGTAGCGCAGGCCGAACGTCAGATCCAACGCGTCGGTGATTGACCAGGTCGCATCGCCGTAAATGGCTGCGGAGCGGTAATCACCGGTGTTTACAACGTTTTCGCGCCAGTTGGCGTTCTGGCCCTGTACGAAGGCATTGGCACCCTGGAACAGACAGCCTTGCAGCATCGCCGGATCGGCAAGTGCCGGGGCGCACTGGAAAGAGCCGGCAAACTGGGCCCAGGCTTCAGGAGAGGTCTGCGCCTGTGCAACCAGGCCCGGCAGCATGTAGTTGCCGAAGAAGCTGGCAATCATCACACCGTCGAGACCAAAACCGCGCAGCATTTCACGCGCCGCGGGCAGCTGCTCGCTGACCTGCTGATCGTTCATCTGGGCGATGGCAGCCAATTGCGGCTCGAGCTGCGCAGCCACCGGGCCCTGCATTTCTGCGGGTAACAGGGCGGTCAGTGCCATCAGCGCTTCCGGGTCTTCCTTCAGCGCGGTGTAAAGCGCGAAGCTTTCGAAAGTACTCGGCGTAAAGAAGGCCTCGGTGTCGTGCGTCAGCTTCTCCTGGGAGTAGGAAGCGCCGAGGGTCCACTTCAGGGAGTCGGTCGCGCCATTGAGACGGAATTCCTGGGAGAAGTACTTCTGGTCATCCACGTTGCGGGAGCCGAAGAAGTAGTCCGGGTTGGCCTGGCCATCTTCATCCTGCTGAATGGTCGCATCAAAAGTACGATATGACGTAATGGACGTCAGAGTTACATCGTCGAAGTCGTGGGTGACGGTCAGAGAGGAACCGTACAGGTCACGCTCTTCGCGGTTCGGGAAGTCCAGCGTCACGTCACCAAAGACACCGTCGGGAGCCAGGGCGCCGTTGACGGAGGCACGGGTGCCACTGTTCTGGTTCAGCTTGTTGTATTCGTTGCGCCACAGGATTTCAGTGTCTTCATTCGGCAGCCATGACAGGGCCGCACGGAAAGTCTGAGTATCCTGGCCACCCCAGTCAGCGCCGTTGCCGCCGTTCGGGTAGTAGCCGTCGCGCTTGTTGCTGGAGGCGGAAACACGCATCGACAGCTCATCGGTCAACGCGCGGTTGACGATGATGTCGGTAGCCATACGGCCGTAGTTACCAGCGGTAAATGTGGCTTCGGACTGGTTTTCGTTGATCGGCTTCTTGGTGATGATATGGATCGCACCACCAGTGGCGTTGCGGCCGAACAGGGTACCCTGCGGGCCCTTCAGCACCTCCACGCGCTCGATATCTGCCAGCGGCACTTCTGCGCCGGCACCGCGGCCGGTGTAGACACCGTCGACGTATACGGCTACCGCCGGGTCAGAGCCCACGGTGAAGTCGGAAGTCTGGATACCGCGAATGTTATAGGTCGGTTGCAGGGTGGTGTCGTTGTTCATCTCGACGCCGGGTGTGGATTTACCCAGGTCGGTCAGGTTCTGCGCACCCATATTCTTGATGTTGTCGCCGGTAAAGGCGGAAATGGCAATAGGTACATCCTGCAGGTTCTCTGCACGTTTCTGTGCAGTTACGACTACTTCCTCGATTTCGGCCGCGTACGCAGAGCCACTCAGAGCAGTCGCAAATGCGATGGCCTGAGAGAGAAAGGTCAAACGGAAGTTCCGGCTGTTACCGGACTGATCGGCGTCGTGCATCATCGCGTCCTCGCGTTTGTTGTTATAGAAAAGCGTGATGTTAATTAATGTCTGTTTTTGTTATTGGGCGCCATCTTACGATCAGACAAGCCGATTGGAAACCCCGTTATGACTTTTTTCTAGTGACTGGTCAGTTCTGGGCGGCGCCTAATTAAGTGGCGGCACTCTAGTGGCATTTGATTCTTCCGGAAACACATATTTGTGACCGTTTTTTGTCCTCGAGTAACTATTTTGTGGCCGAAATCTGCTGATAAACTGCGCAATTACACCAAATACAATAATGACTCTCGAGAAGTTCTCATGGCCCAGAGTACCTCCCTACCCCGCCTGCTAATGCGTATTGCGATGGCGCTGGCGGCACTGTTAATCCTGCTTACCCTCGCTACCTGGTTGTGGCTGCGCCAGAGCCTGCCGATTCTGGAGGGCACGCTCGACACCGGCGCATTGCAAGCGCCCGTGACGATTCGCCGCGATGCCCAGGGCATAGCGCAGATCGAATCCGAAGACCGCAACGGTGCGGCTTTTGCCCTGGGCTTCCTGCACGCCCAGGAGCGCTTCTTCCAGATGGACCTGCTGCGCCGCAACTCCGCTGGAGAACTGGCCGCACTGGTCGGCTCCGCCGCGCTGAAACACGACCGCGAGGTACGCGTGCACCAGTTCCGCAAACGGGCCGAACGCAATGTAGCTGCATTGCCGAAGGCGCAGCGACTTCTGTTGCAGCAATATGTGAAGGGTGTGAACTACGGCCTGCAGCAACTGGGCGCAAAACCCTGGGAGTACGCGCTGCTTGGGCAGGAACCGCAACCCTGGACAGAAGCGGACAGCATGCTGACGCTGTTCAGTATGTATCTCACCCTGCAGAGCCCCACCGGTCAGTACGAACAGCGCGATACGGCACTGGCCAAGTTATTGCCGGCCGATCTCTATCAGTTCTTTTTCCCCGCTGGCGGCAGCTGGGATGCGCCGCTGATCGGTAAAGCACGCGGGCCGGTCTCCCTGCCGCAGACCGATATCGCGTCGCTGCTCAGCGACGATTCGCCTATCGCCTATCACCGGATGACCAGCGAAGACATGATCATCGGCAGTAACAACTGGGTGGTCGGTGGCGCGCTGACAGCCGATGGCAGCGCCATTCTCGCCGACGATATGCACCTGGGGCTGACGGTACCGAATATCTGGTACCGGGCCAGTTGGCGAATTCCCGGCACTGACCGCTATCAGCGCGGAGCCACCCTGCCCGGCGGCCCCATCGCGGTGGTGGGCAGCAACGGGCTGGTGGCCTGGGGCTTCACCAATACCGGTGGCGACTGGGGCGACCTGATCCCACTGGAACTGAGTGACGACGGCAGCCAGTACCGGACCCCGGACGGCTGGCGTGACTTTGATATCGACGAAGAAACCATCGCCGTCAAAGACGGTGATCCAGAGACCCTGGAAGTGCGCAAAACCATCTGGGGTCCGGTGGTGGGTGAAGATTACACCAGTGCACCGCTCGCCTATCGCTGGGTCGCGCACGATATCGAAGGCTGTAATCTCAACCTGCTGCGCATGGAAAATGTAAAGAGTGCCAAAGAAGCCCTGGACCTGGGCCCGCAACTGGGTATTCCCCACCAGAACCTGGTGGTCGGTGATACTGACGGCCACATCGGCTGGACCGTCGGCGGCGCCATTCCACGTCGTGTAGGCTTCGACGGCAGCCGTTCCGAATCCTGGGCCGATGGCACCCGCCATTGGGACGGCTACCTCACTGTTGCCGAGCAGCCGCGCGTCTACGATCCGCCCTCCCATCGCATCTGGACGGCGAACGCGCGCACCATGGACGGCAAGTTCCTCGACATCATGGGCAATCAGGGATATGCCCTGGGGGCACGCCAACAACAGATTCGCGACGACCTTTTTGCCCACGACCAATTCAGCGAGAAGGATCTGCTGGATATCCAGCTGGATGATCGCGCCGTGTTCCTGCAGCGCTGGCAGCAGTCACTGCTGACGCTGCTCGACGGCGACACCAATTATCGCGACGTGCGCGACCAGATCGAACAATGGGGGGACCGCGCCAGCGCTGACTCCGTCGGTTACCGTATCGTGCGCAATTACCGCCTGAAGTTTATCGAACTGGCCACGGCACCAGTGGTGACCTATATGCGTCGCTTCCAGGAAGGATTCCGCCTGAACCCGGTCAACCGCCAGATCGAATATGGTGCCTGGGCAATGCTTGCGGATGAGCCGCAGAACCTGCTCAATCCGGAGTTTGAATCCTGGCACGCGCTGAAGCTTGCAGCCCTGGATGCGGTATTGGCTGAAATGTCAAAAGACGGCCGCCCTCTTTCCGAGCAGACCTGGGGCGTGGAAAACACCGCGCAGATCCACCACCCGCTGGCGCGGGCGGTCAGCGCGATCAACTGGTTTACCGCCATGCCGGCGGAACCGCTATCTGGGGATACCCATATGCCACGCGTACAGTCTCCGAACAGTGGCGCGTCCGAGCGCATGGTGGTTTCACCCGGCCACGAAGAGCGCGCGATCTTCCATATGGCGACGGGCCAGAGCGCTCACCCGCTGTCGCCATTCTTTGGCAATGGCCACGAGGACTGGGTGAAGGGCAACCCTTCCCCACTGGAAAAGCGCGAGACTCGCTACGAGCTGACCTTGCGGTAGTTGAGACCATGCACGCCTAATTGATCTTGAGGCTCCGGCCGACGGATTAATTAGGCGGTTTCGTCGAGAATGGCAAAAGAGAGGAATGAAGTAAGCAGGCCGATGGCCAGCACAAACGGGAGCAGTGGGAAACACAGCATCAACAGGGAGGTGCCTATCCAGAGGTTTTTCACCCAGCTTTTCTTGAGACGATAGCTACGGGTGTAACGGCGGGAGTGATCGTCCGCCGGATCAGGCAGACAGATTTCACTTTCCCGGGGCTGAAATGCCCGCACTAAAAGAGTGCAGTAAAACCGGATCAACGCGATTAACATGCCAAGCACCACTCGCAAACTTCTTTTGCAGTATAGATGCTCGAATTCAGGTAGCCGGCCCGGCTTGTGGAAGCCTGCGACCCTCGCTGGCAAAAGCCCGGTTACTGGTCGCGATACCAGCGCAATTTTTCGTGCAGGCTGACAACGCCACCGACAATGGTCAGCGCCGGCGCCTCGACATTTTCCGAAATCGCCAGATTCGGCAGTGTTGTCAGGTCCCCCACCACTACCCGCTGTTCAGGCGTTGTGCCCTTCTCCACCAGCGCCGCCGGTGTTTCGGCGGGCAGCCCATGCGCCATCAGTTCACGGCAGATGGTTTCCAGCCCGGTTAGGCCCATGTAAAACACCAGCGTCTGCCCGGGGGCTGCCAGTTCTTGCCAGGGCAGCCGCAATTCGCCCTGCTTCAAATGGCCGGTAATGAAGCGCACGGACTGGGCGAAATCGCGATGGGTCAGCGGAATGCCGGCATAGCTGGAGCAGCCGGATGCCGCAGTGATACCGGGTACCACCTGAAACGGAATCCCTGCTTCGGCGATCCGGTCGATCTCTTCGCCGCCACGACCAAAAATAAACGGGTCTCCACCTTTCAGGCGCAAGACCTTTTTACCCTGGCGGGCCAGGTCGACAAGGAGTTGGTTGATGCCATCCTGTGGGACCGAGTGAAATTCCTTTTTCTTGCCCACATAAATGCGTTCGGCATCGCGGCGCACCAGCTCAAGCACCTGCGCCGAGACGAGTCGATCGTACAGAACGACGTCTGCCTGCTGCATCAGCCGCAGCGCGCGAAAAGTCAGCAGGTCCGGATCGCCGGGGCCACCACCCACCAGATACACTTCACCGGTAGATGCCGGGCTGCCCTGCCAGGCGGAGAGTTGATCCAGCAGTTCCCGCTCGCCCGCGTCGACATTTCCCGCTTCAACTTTACTCGCCACCGGTCCGGAAAATACCCAGTCCCAGAAGTTCCTTCGCTCGGTTTCCGGCAAAGCCGCCTTGACCTGGTCGCGCAACCGTGCAGCCAGTTCCGCCAGCGCCCCGGTGCCCGGCGACAGCAGAGCTTCCAGTTGTGCGCGGATGCGTCGCGCCAGCACCGGTGCGGCACCGCCGCTGCTGATACCAATGGAAAGTGGGCCGCGCTCGACGATTGCCGGGAATGTAAAAGTACACAATTCGGGGGCGTCGACGGCGTTTACCGGCAGCCGTGCATCCTGGGCATCCCGCGATATTGCCGCGTTGACCGCTTCATCGGCAGTAGCCGCTATCACCAGGTCGCCGCGATCGAGATATTCGGGTCGATAGGACGACTGAATAAACTCTCCAGCGCTCGCCGTTACCAGCTGACGCAGTTCTTCGGTAATTTCCAGTGAGACGACTATCAGTTGTGCGCCGGCTTTGTGCAGCAGGCGCGCTTTGCGTGTGGCAATGGCGCCGCCGCCTATCAACAGGCAGGGTCGCTCTCTAAGGTCAAAGGCCAGCGGTAGGTAGCGCATTCCGTGGGTGCTCGCGGTGGCGAACTTCGTGTTCGCCTGACAAAACAAGGGCGAACCAGTTTGGTTCGCCCTGCGGGTTTTTACTCTGAAGCAGAGCCGATGGACTCTTGGCCCCGCATATAGGGGCGCAGCACTTCGGGGACCTCGATGCTGCCATCCTCGCGCTGGTAGTTTTCCAGCACGGCGATCAGGGTGCGGCCCACGGCCAGCCCGGATCCGTTCAGGGTGTGCAGCAGTTCCGGCTTGCCGGTTTCCGGATTGCGCCAGCGTGCCTTCATTCGGCGGGCCTGGAAGTCGCCCACCAACGAGCAGGAGGAAATTTCGCGGTATTTTTCCTGAGACGGGATCCACACCTCGATATCGTAGGTCTTGCGCGCGGCGAAACCGATATCGCCGCCACACAGGACAACAGTGCGGTACGGCAGGTTCAGCTTCTGCAGAATGGTTTCTGCGTGGCCGGTCAATGACTCCAGCGCTGCCTCAGACTGATCCGGGCGGGTTGCCCATACCAGCTCAACTTTCTCGAACTGATGCTGGCGAATCATCCCGCGGGTGTCGCGGCCGTGGGAGCCAGCTTCGGAACGGAAGCAGGTGGTATGTGCGACGAATTTGTGCGGCAGGGATTGCGCGTCCTCGACAATGTGGTCGCGATAGAAATTGGTCAGCGGCACTTCCGCAGTCGGGATCAGGTAGAAGTCGCGTTCGTCATTCAGCTTGAACAGGTCTTCCTCGAATTTGGGCAGCTGGGAAGTACCGTACAGGGAATCGCCATTGACGATTACTGGAACATTGGCCTCGCTGTAGCCGTGCTCCTCGATATGGGTATCGAGCATGAACTGCGCCAGTGCGCGGTGCAGCTTGGCGATCTGGCCAGTCATCACGGCAAAACGCGAGCCGGTGAGTTTGGTCGCCATTTCGAAATCCAGGCCTCCCAGTTGCGCGCCCAGGTCGACGTGGTCCTTGACCTCAAAATCGAACTGGCGCGGCTGGCCCCAGCGGCGCACTTCGACGTTGTCGTCTTCAGTCTCCCCTTCCGGCACGGATTCATCCGGCATGTTCGGGATAGCGGAGAGAATCGCATCCAGTTCTGACTGCAACTCGGTCAGTGCGTGCTTGGCCTCGTTCAGTTCGCCCCCAAGGGACTCCACTTCTTTCAGCAGGGGTGCGATGTCCTCACCGGCGGCCTTGGCCCGGCCAATGTTCTTGGACTTGCTATTGCGCTCGTTCTGCAGGCTCTCGGTGCGTACCTGCAGTTCTTTGCGGCGTTCTTCGAGGCTCTCGAGCTTACCGGTATCCAGTTCAAAGCCGCGCTTCTTCAGGGCAGCGGCCACTTGATCCATTTGGGTGCGAATGATTTTTGGGTCGAGCATTGTTTCCAGTTCGCCTGCGGACAGGCGCCTACAGCTTTGTGTTTCTATTCGGATTACAGGGTTTTCATCGCCAGCGCGACGGCGGCACCCGTGGCTGCCAGACACAGCACCAGGCTGATCGCGACATAACCCAGGGCCGTCAGAGGCTGGCCATTGTGCCACAACATCAGGCTTTCCAGCGAGAAGGTAGAGAAGGTTGTCAGCGCTCCGAACATGCCGGTCATCAGCAGCAGGCGCCACTCGGGGCCGAGCATGGCCCGCTCGACTATCGCCACATAGGCGATACCGATCAGAAAGGAGCCGGTGACATTGACGATCAGTGTGCCCAACGGGAACTTGCCGTTGAACACCGGGTGCGCCCAGACAGTAATCAGATGCCGAAGGATCGCCCCGACAGCGCCTCCGAAAGCGATTGCGAACCATTGCATGTGTACTTCTCTCCCCCAGTTCAGTTCTTGCCTGTGGCGCCACCTATCGGTGGTCTTTTAGGGTTTTCTTCCTGCCCGTAACGCTGCTGGTCGCTCTCCCGATTAAGCCGGCGCAGGGTAGCGAGCTTTTCACCGATTTTCAGTTCCAGTCCGCGTGGTACTGGCTGGTAGTACTCGCGATCGGCGATCTCCTCGGGGAAGTAGTTCTCACCGGCGGCAAAGGCATCCGGCTCGTCGTGGGCATAGCGGTATTCCGCCCCGTGCGCCATGCTCTTCGCCAACTTGGTCGGCGCGTTGCGCAGGTGGATCGGCACTTCGTAACTGGGGTCGCGGCGGACATCTGCCAGCGCGCGCTTGTAACCGGTGTAGACAGCATTGCTTTTCGCCGCGATGGCGAGATAGGCGAGCGCCTGAGCAATCGCGAGCTCGCCCTCCGGGCTGCCCAGGCGTTCCTGCACATCCCAGGCGTTGAGGGCCAGCTGCAGTGCGCGCGGGTCGGCGTTGCCGATATCCTCGCTGGCCATCCTCACTGCGCGGCGCGCGATATAAAGCGGATCGCAGCCACCGTCGACCATACGCGCGAACCAATAGAGGGTCGCATCTGGATCGGAACCTCGCACCGCTTTGTGCATGGCGGAAATCTGGTCGTAGAAATAGTCGCCGCCCTTGTCGAAGCGGCGCACGTCGGCACTCAGCACTTCGGCGAGAACGTCTTCATCGACAACGAGCCGGCCGTCCTCCTCCCGCGCGAGATCGCTGGCGATTTCGAGAAGATTGAGAGCCCCGCGGGCATCGCCATCGGCAGCCCTGGCAATTTTCGCCAGCACGCCTTCGGCAATGCCGAGATTGCGCCGCTGCAGCTCCTCGTCTTCTTCCAATGCGCGTTGCATCAGGCCGAGCAACTCCTCCTCGGCGAGACCTCGCAACAGGTAGACGCGACAGCGGGACAGCAGCGCGTTGTTCAGTTCAAAGGCGGGATTTTCCGTCGTCGCACCGACGAAAGTAACGGTGCCCTCTTCCACATACGGCAGAAATGCGTCCTGCTGGGCTTTGTTGAAGCGGTGTACTTCGTCGACGAACAAAATAGTACCGCGACCAAACTGGGCGTTGTGTTGCTCCGCCTCGGCCACCGCCTGGCGGATCTCCTTTACGCCTGCCAGTACTGCTGACAGTGTGGCGAAGCGCGCATCGCACTCCTTGGCCAGCAGCCGCGCAAATGTGGTCTTGCCGACACCGGGTGGTCCCCACAGCACCATCGAGTGCAACTGGCCGCGCTCTACCGCCTCGCGCAGGGGTTTTCCCGGCCCCAATAAATGCGTCTGGCCCATGTACTGGGCCAGGAATTCCGGCCGCATGCGCGCGGCCAGGGGTTGGTGTTTGGGAGCGGATTGAAACAGGTCATTCATCTTTGACGATATCGGTCCCCGCCGGCGGCTTGAAATTGAACATGGCCGCGGACAGTCGCGGATTGGCCTTCATGCCGCTGAATTTGATTTTGGTGGTCTGTCCCATGCTGTCGCGCACGGTCATCGAGTCCGGCAGGCCATTCTTGGCGAAGCGGATCTCCATGGTTTTGAATGGTGACGACGCATTCTTGGGCTTCAGGTGATAGGCACCCTTCTTACTGGTGACGGCAAAGGAACCGCGAATTTCTTCCACTTTGCCGCCGAGCAGCAGTGCCGGGGTATCCTTCATGCGCTTATCTACCGGGCGGATAGTGACCTGCTCGAGGTCAGGGTCGTACAACCACAGCTTTTTGTTGTTAGTCACCAGGAGCTGCGGAAACGGCTCGCCGGTCTTCCAACGCAGCTTGCCCGGGCGCTGTACCGAGAAATCACCGCTGCTCTTCTGCAGCACCTCGCCACGCTCGTCGATCAGCGTCTGCTGGAAATTGCCAGAAAGTGATTCCAGAGGTTTCAGCAGGCGGCTAAGGTCGTCAGTGGCATCGGCCCAGGCACCACAGGCGGTCAGGCCGAGGGCCGCGATCAGGGTAGTCAGAATGCGTTTCATAGTTGGACTTCCAGTGCTGGGATTTCCTTAAAGATTAGCTGTCGCCAGTTGAACCCGACCTGAATCAGGCCGGCGGCGGGGCCAGCACTTCGCGGTTGCCGTTGTGCCCTGCCGGCGAAACCACGCCGGCCGCCTCCATGGCGTCAATGATACGCGCGGCGCGATTGTAGCCGATCCGCAGCTGTCGCTGCACGGATGAGATAGAGGCCTTGCGGGACTTGGTCACGAAGGCGACCGCCTCGTCGTAAAGGGCATCGGTTTCCGGATCGTCGTCTTCGCCACCCTCGGTCTGCATGCCGGGTACCGGGATGCTGTTGTTGGAGTCGTCGACGATACCATCGATGTAGTCCGGCTGGCCGCGGCGGCTCCAGTCCGCCACCACTTTGTGTACCTCGTGGTCGTCAACGAAGGCCCCGTGCACCCGCACCGGCACACCGCTGCCCGGCGGCAGGTAGAGCATGTCACCGTGACCGAGCAGCTGCTCGGCGCCACCCTGGTCGAGGATGGTGCGGGAATCCACTTTCGAGGAAACCTGGAAAGCGATCCGGGTTGGCACATTGGCCTTGATCAGGCCGGTAATCACGTCCACGGACGGGCGCTGGGTCGCCAGCAACAGGTGGATACCGGCGGCACGGGCCTTCTGGGCAATACGGGCGATCAGCTGTTCCACCTTCTTACCGACGATCATCATCATGTCGGCGAATTCGTCGATCACCACCACGATCGCTGGCAATGGCTCGAGGTCCGGGCGGGTCTGCTCGGCTTCCGGCACGCTGGACATGGGGTCCGGTTGCCATAGCGGATCCTGCAGCGGTTCACCGGCCTCACGGGCTTCGCGCACCTTGCGGTTGAAGCCGGCCAGGTTGCGGACGCCCATGGTCGCCATCAGCTTGTAGCGCCGCTCCATCTCCCCGACACACCAGCGCAGCCCGTTGGCGGCATCGTTCATATCGGTAATGACCGGCGTCAGCAGGTGCGGGATGCCCTCGTAGACAGAGAGCTCCAGCATCTTCGGATCCACCAGGATCAGGCGCACTTCTTCCGGGGTGGACTTGTACAGCAGGCTGAGCAGCATCACGTTGATGCCTACGGACTTACCGGAACCGGTGGTGCCGGCAACCAGCAGGTGGGGCATCTTGGCCAGGTCCGCAACCACCGGCTGGCCGGAAATGTCGTGCCCCAGCGCCAGGGTCAGTCGAGACTTGGCGTTGTCGTAGACCTCCGCAGACAGCACCTCGGTGAGGCGGACCATCTGGCGGTTTTCGTTGGGGATCTCGATCCCGACGACAGACTTGCCGGGAATAACTTCCACCACGCGCACGCTGATCACCGCCAGGGAGCGGGCAAGGTCTTTGGCGAGGTTGCTGATCTTGCTCACCTTGACGCCCGGAGCCGGCTGGATCTCGAAGCGGGTGACCACCGGGCCCGGCAGTACCGAGACCACTTCGGCCACTACACCGAAGTCCTTCAGTTTCAGCTCGAGCATACGCGATAGCGCCTCGAGGGATTCCCGCGAGAAGCCGGCCTTTTTGTTCTTGTCGGGGGCATCCAGCAGCGACAGTGGCGGCAGGGTTCCGGTCACGGGGCCGGTGAACAACTCACCCTGCTTTTCCTTGGCAGCGCGGGGGCTCGGCTTCACGGAGGGGATTACCGGCTCAATCTTTGGTGGCAGCCGCTTGGCAGTGCGCTGCTTCTCCTCTTCCACCGCGGCCTTGCGTACCACGATGGCTTCGCGTGCTACCCGCTGCTCCTCGCGCTGCTGGCGTGCACGCTGCAGGCGGTTACCCAGCCAACCGAAGAAACCGAGGATATTGCGACCGATGGCGTCGGCCAGCTTTAACCAGGAAAGGCCAGTGAATACGGTAATACCAATGGCGAACAGTGCCAGCAGCAGGATGGTGGCGCCGACGTAGCCGAGACTCAGCTCCATCCATTCGGAAATGGCGGCGCCCACGATACCGCCATTGGAGAACGGCAGCGGGTCGGCCGACTGGGCAAAGCAGAGTGTGGCCAGGGCTGCACCGGTGATCAGCAGGAGCACCAGGCCGAACAGGCGCAGGGCAAACAGCGGGCCGTGGAAGCGCGCATTGCGATCGCGCAGGATACGAAAAGCGCGCCAGCCGATCAGCAGCGGAAATACGTAGGCCATCCAACCCACCAGCGACAGGCACACGTCGGCGAGCCAGGCGCCCGTTGGGCCAATGGCGTTATGCATGTCGCTGCCCTGCCCCGTATGCGACCAGCCAGGATCCAGCGGGCTGTAGCTCATCAGGCTGATGGCCAGCAACAGCGCACCGGCGAGCAACCCGATCAGTGCGCCCTCCCGCATCAGGCGGGCGATCAGGGAATCGGGCAGGCTGCCGCTGTCATTGGCGGATTGGTCGGTCGCGCTTTCGGCCTTCAATGGCTTACCTCGGTACTTATATTGGTCGTTGTCGGGTCTATATGGCGGCGTTATCCCCGGAGCTAGCGGACTGTGTACTACAGACGCTGGCTAAATGCTACCAGAGGCCTACCTGAGAGATTACTTTAACTTCAATTAAGTTCAATAGAATCAATAATATAGGAAATTTTTTTAAGGTTGTCCGTGACCTGTTTGGAGGTTTCCGCAGGTGCCCGCGCTGGGCGTGATTCACCGGTGGGATAGCGGCCGGCAATGGTCTAAATAAAGGTAAACTATTTCGTCGACCCGGGGGTTTCGCCTATGATGGCCGCCAATCTGATAGCCTTGGTCGATCAAATTTTGGCCACGGCCGCGGAGAGCGGCTCCGCTGAATACACTGTTTTCAATCGTCTCCTTAAGAGTGTTCCATGAGTAACAACCACCACCGACTGATTATTCTCGGCTCCGGCCCGGCCGGTTACACCGCGGCAATCTACGCGGCCCGTGCCAATCTGAATCCGGTTGTCATTACCGGTATGCAGCAAGGCGGCCAGCTGACCACCACCACCGAGGTGGAGAACTGGCCCGGCGGCGTTGCCGACCTGCAGGGCCCGGACCTGATGGTACAGATGCAGCAGCATGCGGAGCGTTTCGAGACAGAGATCATCTTCGATCACATCGACTCCGTGGACCTGAAGCAGCGCCCCTTCACACTCAAGGGCAATGAGACCTACACCTGCGATGCACTGATTATTGCCACTGGTGCCTCGGCACAGTATCTGGGCCTACCTTCTGAAGAGGCATTCCAGGGGCGCGGCGTCAGCGCCTGTGCCACCTGTGACGGCTTCTTCTACCGCGACCAGAAAGTAGCCGTGGTCGGCGGCGGCAACACAGCTGTCGAAGAGGCACTGTACCTTTCCAATATCGCCAGCGAAGTAATCCTGATTCACCGCCGCGACGAGCTGCGCGCAGAGAAGATCCTGCAGGATCGCCTGATGGACAAGGTCAAGAACGGCAATATCAAGGTTTGCTGGCACCAGACCCTGGACGAAGTGCTGGGCGACGACAACGGTGTCACCGGCGTGCGCCTGCGTAGTACCAAGGACGATTCCACCAGCGAACTGGAAGTCTCCGGTGTGTTTATCGCCATCGGTCACAAGCCGAACACCGATATCTTCGCCGGCCAGCTGGAGATGAATAGCGGCTACATCCTGGTCCAGAGCGGCCTGGAAGGTAATGCGACACAGACCTCTGTCCCCGGTGTATTCGCCGCCGGCGACGTGTCCGACCACATCTACCGCCAGGCGGTCACTTCCGCCGGCACCGGCTGTATGGCGGCACTGGATGCGGAGCGCTTCCTGGACAACCAGTGAGGCGATTACTACATCTTACGAAGGGCGATCCTTGTGATCGCCCTTTTTGTTTGGGTACCCTCTTGGGGTGAATCCACAGAGGCCGAACCGTGACCCGCACCAATGACGGTTATCTGACACTGCTAGACAGCGAGTCGATCGAATTCCCGCCCACCAGTGGCGCGCTCAGCGATCCGAACGGTCTGCTGGCCATTGGCGGCGACCTCAGTCCCGACTGGCTGCTGGCCGCCTATCGCCGCGGCATCTTTCCCTGGTATTCCGATGACCAGCCCATTTTGTGGTGGAGCCCTTCACCGCGATGCGTGGTATTCCCCGAGCACTTCGCGATCCGCCGCAGCCTGCGCAAGACGCTGCGGCGTGGCAACTTTGCAGTGACCTTTGACCGGGCGTTCGACGCCGTTGTTGAGGCCTGCCGTGCGCCGCGCGCGGATGCCGAGGGCACCTGGATAACCGATGAGATGCGTGACGCCTATTGTGAAATGCACTGGCGCGGTCACGCCCATTCTGTCGAGGTGTGGCGGGAACAGGAGCTGGTCGGCGGGCTCTACGGTGTCGCACTGGGCCGCATCTTCTTCGGGGAGTCCATGTTTCACCGGGTCACAGATGCCTCCAAAGTCGCTTTTGTCCACCTGGTGCGGCAGTTAGAATTGTGGGGCTGCCCACTGATCGACTGCCAGGTTAGCAATCCTCACCTGACCAGCCTTGGGGCGGTAGAGGTGTCTCGAGAGGATTTCGAGCGCCTGTTGGAGGCCGGAGTGTCAAAGCCAGCCTTCCCGCAGCCGTGGAGCCTGACGTGGACTTATGAGTAAATATTCTCAACTGGATTCCGTGCGCCTGCTGGCCACCCTGCCCCATCCCTGCGGTTACCTGCCGGAGCGGGAGGCCACTACGGTCTTTGTCGACCCCCAGACCCCCATCGACCAGCGCCTCTACAGTCGCCTGTCCGAACTGGGATTCCGCCGCAGCGGCACCTACCTGTACCGGCCCCAGTGTGCGAACTGCCAGGCCTGCATTCCCGCTCGTATACCGGTGGACCTGTTTGTCCCGGATCGCAAACAGCGCCGCTGCTGGCGCCGCAATCGCGACCTGGATGTCTTTCACGTCGATTCCATCGATACGGACGAGCACTACGAGCTCTATGCGCGCTATATCGAACGCCGCCATGCCGATGGTGAGATGTATCCGCCCAGTCGCGACCAGTTTCGCAGCTTTCTGAACTCCGCCTGGGGCAGTACGCGCTATATCGAGCTCCGCGCCCGCGGACGCCTGGTCGCAACGGCGGTGACGGATTTGCTCCATGCCGGCCTGTCGGCGATCTATACTTTTTTCGACCCTGATGAGGATCGGAGAAGCCTCGGTTGCTATTGCATCCTCTACCAGATCGAGTGGGCGCGACGCCTGGGGGTGCCGAGCCTCTACCTCGGTTACTGGATCGAAGAGTGCCAGAAAATGGCCTACAAGAGCCAGTTTCGGCCCGCCGAGCTGTTGCGGGACAATCGCTGGAGCCTGAAACGGCCCTGATTTGCCTGTTCGGGGCTCCGAATCCGGCCCATGCTTTGCTCTATCGTGGCTTTTCGTGCAAAATGCTCGCCCGTCGCGCCGCGGCTTGATCGGAATTCCTCACAAACGCACTTGCCAATGTCTGCCCACGGGGCGAAGTGTAAAGCGTTTGTGCGAGATGGATCAGGACCGGGGAAAGGTCAGAACAAGTTATTTTGAAGGTTACTGCCGCATGGCAAAAGACGATTACATTGAGATGGAAGGCGAGGTGATCGACACCCTGCCCAATACCACTTTCCGCGTAAAGCTGGAAAATGGACACGTGGTGATCGCGCATATTTCCGGAAAGATGCGCAAAAACTACATTCGCATCCTCACCGGCGATAAGGTCAAAGTGGAGCTTACGCCCTACGACCTGAGCAAGGGGCGTATCACCTACCGCGCCCGCTGAGATCAGAGGGGAAAAGTCCCCGCCTCAGACGAAAAAGGCCACCTAACGGTGGCCTTTTTGCGTTGCGCCTGGTTTTTCCCGGAGTCAGGCGGGTACTGCTGTTTTCATGGCCAGATCACCGTTTTCCAGGGTGATTTCGACGCGGCCGCCCTCGCCTGCCAGATCGCCGAACAGTACGGCTTCCGCCAGCGGTTTGCGCAGCTTGTCGCGAATCAGGCGAGCCATGGGACGAGCGCCCATCTTCTCGTCGTAGCCGTTGACGGCCAGCCATTCCCTTGCCTCATCATCGACGACCAGGGTGACGTGAGACTCATCCAGTTGCGCCTGCAACTCGACGATAAACTTGTCCACCACTGTCTTGACGACGTCGAGGTCCAGGGAGCCGAACTGGATAATGCTGTCCAGCCGGTTGCGGAACTCGGGCGTGAACATCTTCTTGATCTCTTCCATGCCGTCGCTGGAGTGATCCTGGCTGGTGAAGCCGATCGAGCGGCGACTCATCAGTTCGGCGCCGGCGTTGGTGGTCATAATCAGGATCACATTGCGGAAATCCGCCTTGCGGCCATTGTTGTCCGTCAGCGTGCCGTGATCCATGACCTGCAGTAACAGGTTGAAGACCTCCGGATGCGCCTTTTCGATCTCGTCGAGCAGCACCACGCTGTGCGGGTGCTTGGTCACAGAATCGGTCAGCAGGCCACCCTGGTCGAAGCCCACGTAGCCCGGCGGCGCGCCGATAAGGCGGGATACCGTGTGGCGCTCCATATATTCGGACATATCGAAACGGATCAGCTCGATACCCATCACTTTCGCCAGCTGGCGACAGAGTTCCGTCTTACCGACACCAGTGGGGCCGGCAAACAGGAAGGAACCGATGGGCTTCTCCTCCGCACCGAGCCCGGCCCGACTCAGCTTGATGGCCGTGGTCAGCGCACCAATAGCCTGATCCTGACCGAAAACCAGCATTTTGAGGTTCTCGTCCAGTTTGACCAGCTGTTTCTTGTCCGAAGCAGAGACGCTCTTGGCCGGAATACGGGCCATCTTGGCGATGATGGTTTCGATCTCGAGCACGCCGATCAGGTCCGTGCGCTCATCTGCCGGCAGCAGCGCCTGGAAGGCGCCCGCCTCGTCGATCACATCGATGGCCTTGTCGGGCAGGAAACGCTCGGTGATATGGCGGCTCGACAGCTGTGCAGCGGCTTCCAGGGCTGCATCGGAGTAACGCACCTTGTGGTGATCCTCGAAACAGCTCTTCAGTCCCTGCAGAATTTGCACGGTTTCCTCGACCGATGGTTCATTCACATCAATCTTCTGGAAGCGGCGCGACAGCGCGCGGTCTTTCTCGAAAATACCGCGGTATTCGGTAAAGGTGGTTGAACCGATACAGCGCAGCTGACCGCTGGATAGCAGCGGCTTGAGCAGGTTGGAGGCATCCATGACCCCGCCAGAGGCTGCACCGGCACCGATGATGGTGTGGATTTCATCGATGAACAACACGGCATGCTCGCGCTTCTTCAGCTCGGCCAGCAGCGCCTTAAAGCGCTTCTCGAAATCGCCGCGGTATTTGGTCCCCGCCAGTAGGGAACCGAGGTCGAGGGAGTAGATCGTGCTTTGCAGCAGGGGCTCCGGCACCTCTTCATCGACGATACGCCGCGCAAGCCCTTCGGCGATGGCCGTCTTGCCCACGCCGGACTCGCCTACCAGCAGCGGGTTGTTTTTCCGTCTGCGCGCCAGCACCTGGGTAACGCGCTCCACTTCCGGTCCGCGGCCTACCAGGGGGTCGATTCGACCGAGGATCGCTTCCTGGTTCAGGTTGGTGGCGTAGCTCTCGAGGGGATCCGAGCCGCCGGGCTCGGCCCCTGCCCCGATATCCTCATCGGTCTGCTCCGGTGCCGGCTCGGGTGCATGGTGGTGGTTGTTGCCGCTGGAGCCCACACGGGAGATGCCGTGGGTAATGTAGTTGACCACATCAATGCGGGCGACACTCTGCTGCTTCAGGTAGTAGACCGCCTGGCTCTCCTGCTCGCAGAAAATGGCAACGAGGACATTGGCTCCGGTCACTTCCTTTTTGCCGGAGGACTGCACATGAAATACGGCCCGCTGCAGAACCCGCTGGAACCCCAGGGTCGGCTGGGTTTCGCGCTCGGTATCCGCTTCGGGAATCAGTGGGGTGGTGGAATCGACAAATTCCAGCAGTTCGCGGCGCAGGGCACTGAGATCGGCGCCGCAGGCGTGTAGGACGTCTGCGGCCGACTCATTGTCGAGAAGCGCCAGCAACAGGTGCTCCACGGTCATAAACTCGTGCCGTTTCGCCCGCGCACCCTTGAACGCCAGATTGAGCGTTACCTCTAAATCCTTGCTGAGCATCTAAACCTCAAACCCTAGTCGCCAATTTCACCCGCCAACATCACTTAATCAGCGCGCGCCGGAGGCCGGCGTCTTGATTGTGTCTGAATCCTTTCAGACGACGGGACCCTCGTTTCAAAAACAGCATCAATCGTCTTCGCTCTCGTCCGCTTCAATCTCACACAGCAGCGGGTGCTGGTGGTCCCTGGCGAATTGATTGACCTGAGCGGCCTTTGTCTCCGCTATATCTCGAGTATAGACACCGCAGATGGCTTTTCCCTGCGTATGAACCTGTAACATCAACTGGGTGGCGCGCTCTCTATTCGCCCCGAAAAAGAGCTCCAGGGCTTCAACGACAAAGTCCATCGGTGTGTAGTCGTCATTGAGCATCAGAACCTTATACATGGGGGGGCGTTTCAGCCGCGGAGGAGCTTCCTCCAGCGCCAGATCGCCGTTCGCATCGTCGAAGTATGGTGAATCCCCATCGTCGCCGTTGGAGTGTAGTTTAATGGCTAGAGATATACCCATAGTGTCAATCAATGGTCTGTAAGGTTTGTCGGAAAGTGCAAAAGTGCATATTAAGTACCAGGTACAGCCTGTACCGGTCGGATTGCCTCCGCGGCAGCCTGCCATTGTAACCTCATTTGCAATGGGGCACAGGGGGCGCCATGAATCCTTGACATTCCTAAATCAGTTGGCTACAAGAGGTATTGCCCGTCCACTGAACGGGCTCGGTCGCAAACAGGATTGTGACCAAAGCGCACAAACGAGTGCACATAACGATAAAAGACTCTGTAAGGCGGCCAGCAGTCGCCCCGGCAATTAGAGGGATTTCGCCATGCCTACCGGTACCGTCAAGTGGTTTAACAACGCCAAAGGATATGGGTTTATTCTTGCGGACGAAGGGGGAGAAGATCTGTTCGCGCACTACTCTGCGATACAGATGGAGGGTTATCGCACCTTGAAAGCGGGCCAACAGGTCAGCTTTGACATCATCAAGGGTGACAAAGGCTACCACGCCGCCAATATCACCGCCGGAGCGGCCTCCGAAGCGGGAGGTACCGGTAAAGACTCCGTCGACGCCGGCAAGGCCCAGACCGAGCGCGAAAAAGAAGCTGAAGCGATGGATTGACCTGTCATTTCAGCGGTCACTCGCCACCATCGAATACAAAAAAAGCCCCATACCTCGCGGTACGGGGCTTTTTTAGTGGGGCCCACCAGCGGGTCGACCCCTCGGCCCTGATCAGGCCATGTGCTTGATGACTTCGTCGCCGAATTCGGAGCAGGACTTCAGTGCCGCACCGTCCATCAGACGCTCGAAATCGTAGGTCACGGTTTTGGCTTCGATCGCCCCTTCCATGCCCTTGACCACCAGCTCGGCCGCTTCGTTCCAGCCCAGGTGGCGCAGCATCATCTCAGCGGACAGGATCAGGGAGCCCGGGTTTACCTTGTCCTGGCCCGCGTACTTCGGTGCGGTGCCGTGAGTGGCTTCAAACAGGGCCACATCATCAGACAGGTTGGCACCCGGAGCGATACCGATACCGCCTACCTGTGCAGCCAGGGCGTCGGACAGGTAGTCACCGTTCAGGTTCAGGGTTGCAATCACGTCGTACTCTGCCGGGCGCAGCAGGATCTGCTGCAGCATGGCGTCGGCGATTACGTCCTTAACCACGATTTCCTTGCCGGTTTTCGGGTTCTTGAAGCTGCACCAGGGGCCGCCATCGATCGGCTGGGCACCGAACTCTTCGCGCGCCAGCTCGTAGCCCCAGTCGGCGAAGGCACCTTCGGTGAACTTCATGATGTTGCCCTTGTGCACCAGGGTCAGGGAGTCGCGGTCCTGATCGATGGTGTACTGCAGCGCTTTGCGCACCAGGCGCTTGGTGCCCTCTTCGGAAACCGGCTTGACGCCGATGCCGCAGTGCTCCGGGAAGCGAATTTTCTTAACGCCCATCTCGTCCCGCAGGAACTTGATGACTTTTTTCGCTTCGTCGGAGTCGGCTTTCCACTCGATGCCGGCGTAGATGTCTTCGGAGTTCTCGCGGAAGATCACCATATCGACCTTATTCGGCTCTTTAACCGGGGACGGAACGCCGCTGAACCAGCGCACCGGGCGCTGACACACGTACAGATCCAGCTCCTGGCGCAGGGCAACGTTCAGGGAGCGGAAGCCGCCGCCTACCGGAGTGGTCAGCGGGCCCTTGATGCCCACAACGTATTCTTTCAGTGCTTCGAGAGTCTCAGCCGGGAACCAGTCGCCTGCGTAAGTCTCGGCAGCCTTCTCGCCGCAGAAGATTTCCATCCACGCGATGGATTTATCACCGCCGTAGGCCTTCTCGATAGAAGCGTCGATCACCTTGCGCATTACCGGGGTGATATCCACGCCGATGCCGTCACCTTCGATAAAGGGAATGATGGGGCGATTCGGTACATTCAGCGAACCGTCGGAATTGACTGTAACTTTTTCGCCGTCTGCCGGCACTTGGATATGACCCATATTGCTTAAACTCCCAAAACTCTGTGACTATTTAGGTCGAGCGTTGCTTGCCCCGCCTTCCTATCTTTCCGGGCGGGATGAAAAATCGGCGGGATTATATCAGCATCAGCCCATTTTTGTAGTTGGATTACAATAGCTCAATTTCTCTATGGCCAAGATCATCCTATTCAACAAGCCCTACGGCGTACTGAGCCAGTTCACCGATACGGAGGGGCGCCCCACCCTCGCCGACTATATCCACCGCAAGGGCTTCTATGCCGCGGGCCGACTCGATTTCGATTCGGAAGGCCTGCTATTGCTGACGGACGACGGCTCCCTGCAACACCAGATTAGCCACCCGAAGCAGAAGTTGCCCAAGACATATTGGGTGCAGGTTGAAGGTGAACTTGATGAAGAGGCGACCGGCCGCCTGCGCAGGGGGGTAGATCTCAAGGATGGCCGCACGGCGCCTGCGAGGGCCCGGCTTATCGCCCCCCCCGCGACGCTTTGGCCGAGGGTACCGCCGGTGCGCGAGCGCAAAACCGTGCCGACTTCCTGGCTGGAACTGACGATCCGCGAGGGGCGGAATCGGCAGGTGCGCCGGATGACGGCCGCCGTCGGCTTCCCTACCCTGCGCCTGATCCGTGCTTCCATCGGCAACTGGGCCCTGGGGGAGCTGGGATCAGGAGAGCAGCGGATTGAACAGGTTTTCGTTGCTCCCGCACCCCGCCCGACAGGCCGACGGCAACCCCGGGCGCCGGGCCGCCGCCGCTGAACACCCCATTTGCAGCGCTATGCTGATGGGGAGATTAAAGCGGCCTTGGTCACAGACCCCATTCACGGGTAAAATTCGCCCCCTTTTTACAGCCCGGTAGCCGTTGCTCCCCATTTTTATGTCAGATAGCACCAGTAAACAGCCCCAGCGCGTCATCGTCGGCATGTCCGGTGGCGTCGACTCCTCCGTAGCCGCCCTGTTGTTGATGCAGCAGGGGTATCAGGTGGAAGGTCTGTTCATGAAGAACTGGGACGAAGACGACGGTACCGAGTATTGCACCGCGAAGGCAGACCTCGCGGACGCGGAAGCCGTCTGTGCCCGTTTGGGGATCAAACTGCACACCGCCAATTTCGCCGCGGAGTACTGGGACCACGTTTTCGAGTACTTCCTGGCGGAGTACAAGGCGGGCCGCACGCCCAACCCGGATATCCTGTGCAATCGGGAAATCAAGTTCAAAGTATTTCTGGAATATGCGGAAATGCTCGGCGCCGACGCCATCGCCACCGGCCACTACACGCGCCGCAAGGACATGGGTGGCCATACCTACCTGCTGAAGGGACTGGATCCCAACAAGGACCAGAGCTATTTCCTGCACGCCGTGGGTGAGGCCGAATTCGCCAAGTCGCTGTTCCCGATCGGTGAGCTGGAAAAACCGGAAGTACGCCGAATTGCCGAGGAGCACGGCTTCGTTACCCACGACAAGAAAGACAGCACCGGTATCTGTTTTATCGGCGAGCGCCGCTTCAAGGACTTCCTCGAGCAGTACCTGCCGGCACAGCCGGGCGATATGGAGACGCCGGAAGGCGAAGTCATGGGCCGCCACGCCGGCTTGATGTACCACACTATCGGCCAGCGGCAGGGACTCGGGATTGGCGGCGTCAAGGGCGCCGGCGAGCAACCCTGGTATGTGGTGGGTAAAGATCTCGAGCGCAACGTGCTGCTCGTGGCCCAGGGCGCGCACCACCCCCTGCTCTACGCCACTGGCCTTGAGGCGACGCAGACGCACTGGATCAACGGTGCCGCCCCAGCAGAGGAATTCCGTTCCAAGGCCAAGACCCGCTACCGCCAGCCTGATCAGGACTGTACCGTCCGCGTCCTCGAAAACGGCGACCTGCGGGTTGAGTTTGACGAGCCCCAGCGCGCGATTACCCCGGGTCAGTCCCTTGTCCTGTACGATGGCGAGATCTGTCTCGGTGGCGCGGTAATCGAGCGGGCCACCGGCATCGGCAATGTGTGAACTCACAATTAAGGAGCGATTTTGAGCAACTGGCGAGAGCAGGCACTGGCATTGGCGGGCATCTTTCAGTCCGCAGTTCTTGTTGAGCGGTTGGCCAAAACCGGCAATGCGCCGATAGAACAGCTCGAGACCGGCGTTTACAGCCTGTTTCAGCAGAACCCGGACGATGCCGCCGACGTTTTCGGTGGTGCAGACAAACTGTTGCCGGGGCTACAGGTCTCGCGGCAGTTACTGATGACGCGCCAGCACCCGGAGTACACGGATTGCCTGCGCTATGCCCTGTCGATTCTGTACCTGCAACGGCAGTTGAGCAAAAAGCAGGATCTGCTGGCGATTATTGGCAGCAGGCTGGAGAAAGCCCGGGCACAGGCGGATCACTTCAGTATTGGCCACGAAAATGTCTTTTCGAATCTCGCCAGTATTTACAGCGATACCCTGAGTACTTTCCGCTTCAGGATCCAGGTGCTGGGAGATTTCAATTTCCTGCAGCAACAGCGAATTGCCAATCAGATCCGGACCATGCTGTTTGCCGGCGTTCGCGCGGCGACCCTGTGGCGCCAGCTCGGTGGCCGCAGGTTGCACCTGCTGTTTCAGCGCAAAAAATTACTCGCCGCGACCAATGAACTGATCGCGCAAATCGAATCATCCAATCTTTAATCCGGAGTTGAGCAAATGACAGTCGAGTTATCCGCACTGACCGCGGTTTCCCCTATTGATGGACGCTACGAGAGTAAAACCGCACCGCTGCGCGATATTTTCAGCGAGTACGGACTGATTCGCGCCCGTGTCGAAGTGGAAGTACGCTGGCTGCAGCAACTGTCCCGCCACCCGGAAATTGCCGAAGTACAGGTTTTCGGCAAGGAGGCGACTGAGCTGCTCGACAATATTGTTGCGGAGTTTTCACTGGAAGACGCGCAGCGTATCAAGGAAATTGAGAGCACCACCAACCACGACGTGAAGGCAGTGGAATATTTCCTGAAGGAAAAAATCAGCGCAAATGAAGAGCTGGCCAAGGTCGGTGAATTTGTGCACTTCGCCTGTACCTCGGAAGACATCAACAACCTGTCTCACGCGCTGATGCTGCGGGCCGGGCGCGACCAGGTGCTGTTACCGGCGATGAACAAGATCGTTGCCGAAATTGCGACACTGGCGCAGAGCTTTGCCGACGTGCCGATGCTGTCCCGCACGCATGGCCAGACTGCCAGCCCGACCACCGTCGGCAAGGAACTCGCCAATGTGGTCGCGCGCCTGCGCCGCCAGGTTGCCCAGATTCACCAGGTTGAGCTGCTCGGCAAAATCAACGGTGCGGTCGGCAACTACAATGCGCACCTTTCAGCCTATCCGGCCGTGGACTGGCAGAAAAACGCTGAGGAGTTTGTCACCTCCTTAGGCCTAAGCTGGAACCCCTACACCACCCAGATCGAGCCGCACGACTATATCGCTGAGCTGTTTGACGCAATTGCGCGTTTCAATACCATCTTGATCGATTTCGATCGCGACATCTGGGGCTACATTTCTCTCGGATACTTCAAGCAGAAAGTCGTGGCCGGCGAAGTGGGTTCCTCTACCATGCCGCACAAGGTCAATCCGATCGATTTTGAAAACTCCGAGGGCAACCTGGGCCTGGCGAATGCCGTATTCCAGCACCTGGCCGCAAAGCTGCCGGTTTCCCGTTGGCAGCGTGACCTGACAGACTCCACGGTACTGCGCAATATGGGTGTCGGCGCCGGTTACGCGATCATCGCCTACGCGGCGACCCTGAAGGGCCTGGGCAAGCTGGAAATCAACCGTGCGCGTCTGGCAGAGGACCTGGACAACGCATGGGAAGTACTGGCTGAACCGATCCAGACGGTTATGCGTCGCTACGATATTGAGGAGCCCTACGAGAAGCTGAAAGCGCTGACTCGCGGACAGGGAATTACTCGTGAAACCCTGAAGACGTTTATCGACAACCTGGAAATCCCCGCGGAAGCGAAAGCCGCGCTGCACGAACTGACGCCGGCGTCCTATATCGGCAACGCGGTTGAACAGGCGAAAAA
Source organism: Microbulbifer hainanensis (assembly GCF_014904735.1). Taxonomy (GTDB): domain Bacteria; phylum Pseudomonadota; class Gammaproteobacteria; order Pseudomonadales; family Cellvibrionaceae; genus Microbulbifer; species Microbulbifer hainanensis. The sequence goes on from NZ_JACZCR010000027.1 coordinate 145,632, forward strand.
CATCTGATGTGAGCATTTTGAGCCGGACCACGATCCGGCTCTTTTGTTCAAGGTGCCCTTCGCGGCAGTCCCATTGCTGGGGCTGCCTTGAGCACCCACTCCCACCCTCTCCATCCAGTTCAGGTAAACCTACGTGTCCAACGTTCTGACCCATTTAGGCGACATGCCTGTAGCCGAATTCCTCCGTGATTACTGGCAGCAGAAACCCCTGCTGATACGCAACGCTTTTCCGGATTTTGAATCACCCATTTCCGGCGAGGAGCTGGCCGGTATGGCTCTGGAGGAAGCGGTGGAGTCGCGTCTGGTGCTGGAAAATGGCGATACCGGCCCCTGGGAACTGCGCACAGGCCCGTTTACCGAGGAAGACTTCCTGTCACTGCCGCGAAGCCACTGGACATTGCTGGTCCAGGCTGTGGATCAGTGGCTGTCGGAAGTGGCAGAACTGAAACAGTATTTCCGCTTTATTCCCGACTGGCGTCTGGATGATGTCATGATCAGTTATGCCGCCGATCAGGGCAGCGTGGGGCCACATTTCGATTATTACGACGTGTTCCTGTTGCAGGCCGAGGGCAAGCGACGCTGGCAGCAGGGCCCGAAGGTAGATGAAGACACACCACGCCTGGACGGCACGCCCCTCAAAATCTTGCAAAGCTTCGAGCCGGAAAACAGCTGGGTGTTGGAACCCGGCGATATGTTGTACCTGCCGCCGCAATACAGCCACTGGGGCGTGGCCGAGGGGGCCTGCACGACGATTTCCATCGGATTTCGCGCGCCATCTGCGCGGACCATTCTCGAGGACCTCGCCGCAGAGGTTGCCCACGGCCTGCCTGAACATCTCCGTTATACCGATCCGGGCCGTGTACCGGCTACGTCACCCGGTGAAATCGATTCGGCATCAGTCGAGCTACTGCGCGCGCAGCTGCACAGCTGGCTGGAACAGCCGCAGAATATTGCCCAGTGGTTCGGTGCAGTCATGACCGAAGCGAAGTATCCCGATACGGTAGCACTGGATGCCGGCAGCGCGGACGACTGGCGTGAGCAGTTACCGCAGGGCGCCGAGCTGGTACTGAATCCGGCCTCGCGCTGCGCCTTTTGCCGAAAGCCGGAATCCCTGTTCGTCGATGGTGAAACTTTTCCGGCCCCCCTGCCCTTTGCCGAAAAATTTTGCGAAACTCACGTGATCACGCAGGCGGATATAGAGCATTATCCGCAGCTGGCTGAGCCCGGTGCACTAATCGAGCAGCTTGTGGCACAGGGCACCCTGATTTACCCGCCGGAGGATTTCTGAACGTGAGTATTGAGATTCGAACCGCTGACTGGAATAGAGATCGCGAACTGATTCGCGGCGTGCGCGATGCGGTATTTGTGCGCGAGCAGAATGTCGATCCCGCACTGGAGTGGGACGACCAGGAATCCAGCGCACAGCACTTCCTGGTGCTGCGGGATGGCAATACCGTCGGTACCGGCCGGCTGTTGCCAACGGGCAAGATTGGACGGATGGCCGTGCTCAAGTCAGAACGCGGCAGCGGCCTCGGGTTTCGCCTGCTCGAAACCATCTGCGATTTTGCGCGCGAGCGCCAGTTCACCCAGGTTTACCTGCACGCCCAGTGTCACGCCGAAGGCTTTTACCGCAAGGCCGGCTTTGTCGCCGAAGGTGTGCCCTTCACCGAGGCCGATATTCTGCATATCAAAATGGTGCGCCGTTTTGACTGAGCCAGGGGGCGGATCCCAGCAGCTGGCGGAAATCGAACAGTTCCGCAGTGCCCTGGTTCAGCTGCTACAGGGCGCCAGCCGTGACGTTTGCGTATTTTCCGCGCAGCTGGCGCACCCGCTCTACCACGATCCTGCAGTCAATGACGCGCTGTCGGCTTTTGTCCGCAGCAGCCGTTTTGCACGGGTGCGACTGCTGGTGCGGGATACCGATCCGATGTTGCAACGCTTCCACCGCACCGCCGCGCTGATTCAGCGCCTGAGTTCCCGCATCGAGTTACGACGCATTCAGGCCACCGTTGACACCCCGGATTGGGAATTTGTCACCGCGGATGGCAAACAGGCGCTGGTCTGCGACGACCGCGATTCATGGCAGGGCATTTACGAAGCCGATAACCCGGTGCGCGCGCGCAAACTCGCAGAGGTTTTCGAACTCGACTGGCCCCTCGCTGCGCCGGAGCCAAATTTGCGGCAACTAACGCTCTAGCCCTCTACGCGCCATCCCTTCCGAGCAGTCCGATCTCTACAATATCTCCAGCTACAGCCTCGCCCGCTATAACCAGGAAGACTGGATCCAGCTGTAACAAAGGGCTGGGGGCCCTCTCCTGAAAAACGGGAGAGGGATTTCATTGGGATCGGCCGCTATCTTGCCAGATGCCTGGCGAACCGCTGTCCGAGATAGCTGGCGGTCAGATGGTCCTGTGGGTGTACGCCGCCGCTCTCCGTACGCTGTGCAATGAGCCCCGTCTGGGCGCCCAGGCGATTGCGTCCGGCGCTGTCCCACCCCGCGGGCAAATCAATGCCCATCCACAACATACCGTGCTGACCGGCAAATATCTGCAGGGTCTGCAATGTGTTGAGCTGGTCCCCGCTGGGGCTGCCGCCGATCGTAAAGCCCGCCGCCTGCTTGTCGGCCCAGGCTCGCCGACCATAGCGCTCGCTGGTAGCGTCCATAAATGCCTTGAACTGAGCGGATACACAACCCATAAACGTGGGCGAACCGAATACGATTCCGTCACAGCAATCCAGTTGGCGCATTACCTCACCATCGATATAGCGGCCCTGCCTGATCGCCTCCTCCGAAACTTTCAGAAGTATTGCTTCGGCGCCCGCCGTGGTGTGAACGCCTTCTGCAATCGCGCACGCCAACTGCTCGGTGGTACCCGTCGAAGAGTGATAGACAACGGCAATTTTCGTCACGCCCGCACCTCCGATGCCGGAAACAACCTGGCCAATGCACGCTCCATTTCCGGGCCTTCGGGCAGAGTAATCCTGAACACATCGACAAGGGTGTCGCGCAACGCCTGCGGCCCGGCCAGGTGCACGACGGTTCCGGGGCCATTTAATGGATAGTAACGGAGCTCCCGATTGAGCAGTGTATGGCGCCCGCCGCTGAACGCGCGCGCCGCCACCAACTGATTGACGAAGCGCGACTCGGGATGCGTGGAGCAGTACCAGTTGAAAACCTTGTAGTCCCCGGCCAACTGCTCCTGTAGGTCGAAGCGGTAAACTGGCGACCAATCCCGGGCGATCCTTGTCTCGAGCAGGTAGTCGTCTCCCACTCGGGACAGTCGGTAGAGCCCGTGTTGGGTCGCCTGCTCGGCGGAAGTGTCAAGGCGCAATGGTGCGGTGGGAGTCTGGCCGCCGAAACCGACATCGACCAGATAGCCCGCGTCTTCGATTTCCACACGCAGGATCATGTGAGACTGGGCCGGCTGGTGATCCGTCGGAGCCTGCCACAGCACCCGCGCGGCCAGGCCAGAAACCGGAAATCCGATAGCCTGCAAAGCCGCCCGCAACAGGGCATTCTGTTCATAGCAATAGCCACCGCGTCGCGTCTTGACCAATTTTCGTTGCACTGATGCAAGGTCTATCTCCACCGGTTGGCCGAGAAATGGGCTCAGGTTCTCAAACGGAATGGCCTCTGTATGGAGAGTGATGAGTGACTTGAGCGTATCAAGGTCGACGGAGGGTCGCCCGCGGTAATCGATACGCTGCAGATAGTCGGTGAGGTTAAATTTGACTGCGGTCATTGTGGCTGCTTCCCAATTGCCAGTGAATGATGGCTGCAGCTTAAGACCTCAAGTTAAGTCAAGGTCAACAGGGCGAGGAGAAATTTTTTACGCGCACAAACTCCCAAGTCAAAAAAATCCCCGCTCAGGGCGGGGATTCGAATGTCGACAGAAAAAACTTACGACTGCTGCTGGCTGGCCTTGAATTCCCGCCGGCGGCGGTGCAGCACCGGCTCGGTGTAACCGTTTGGCTGCGCGCAACCCTCGAAGACCAGTTCGCACGCGGCCTGGAAAGCGATGCTGTCGTCGTAGTCAGGAGACATATCGAGATACATGGGGTCTCCGGCATTCTGGCGGTCGACCACGGCAGCCATCCGCTGCATGGTTTCCTGTACCTGTTGCTCGGTGACGACTCCCTGCTTCAGCCAGTTCGCAATGTGCTGAGAGGAAATCCGCAGGGTCGCGCGATCTTCCATCAGGCCCACATCGTTGATGTCCGGCACTTTGGAGCAACCGACGCCCTGATCGATCCAGCGGACCACATAACCGAGGATCCCCTGGGCATTGTTGTCGAGTTCGCGCTGAATTTCCTCGGCGCTCCAGTTGGTCTCTTCCGCAACCGGTACCGTGAGAATATCGTCGAGCTTGGCATGCGGACGGCTGGCGAGCATCTCCTGGCGCTTGGCAACATCTACTTTGTGATAGTGCAAGGCGTGCAGAGTCGCTGCTGTCGGTGACGGCACCCAGGCCGTGTTGGCGCCCGCCATGGGATGTGCAAGTTTAGCGTGCATCATCGCGTCCATCTGGTCGGGGATCGGCCACATGCCCTTGCCGATCTGCGCCCTGCCCTTCAGCCCGGTGGCGAGGCCGGTATCCACGTTCCAGTCCTCGTAGGCGTTAATCCATTTCGACTGTTTCATCTCGCCCTTGCGGATCATCGGGCCGGCGAGCATGGAGGTGTGGATCTCGTCACCGGTGCGATCAAGGAACCCGGTATTGATGAATACCACCCGTTCTTTTGCCGCGGCGATACAGGCTTTCAGATTCACCGTGGTGCGGCGCTCCTCATCCATGATGCCCATTTTTACCGTATTGCGTGCGAGGCCAAGGGCGTCTTCGATACGATCGAACAGGGTATTCGCAAAAGCGACTTCTTCGGGGCCGTGCATTTTCGGCTTTACGATATACACGCTGCCTGTGCGCGAGTTTTTCAATGCGCCCTGACCGCGAATATCGTGCAACGCGATCAGGCTGGTGATCATGCCATCGAGGATTCCTTCGGGCACTTCATTGCCGTCCTTGTCGAGGATGGCATCATTGGTCATCAGGTGGCCGACGTTGCGCACAAACATCAGGCTGCGGCCCGGCAGGGTCAGTGAATTGCCGTTCGGCGTGGTGTATTCGCGATCCGCGTTCAACGTCCGCTCAAAGGATTTGTCACCCTTGCTGATGGATTCCTTCAAATCGCCTTTCATCAGGCCGAGCCAGTTGCGATAGACCACCACCTTGTCTTCGGCATCTACAGCGGCGACAGAGTCTTCGCAGTCCATGATGGTGGTCAGCGCCGCTTCCATCAAAATATCTTTAACGCCTGCGGCGTCCGTCTTGCCGATCGGGCTGTCGCGGTCGACCTGGATTTCGAAGCGCAATCCGTGCTGTTGCAGCAATACACTAGTGGGCCTGTCGACTTCACCGCGGTAGCCGGCGAACTGCTTGCCATTTTGCAATGTGGCGATATCACCATTGGCCAGCTCCACTTCCAGCAGTGAGCCGTTGATGCGGTACTTGACGGCATCCTTGTGGCTCCCGCAGGTGAGCGGCGCGGACTGGTCGAGAAACTCCCGGGCGTATTCGATGACCTTGGCACCGCGCACCGGATTGTAATCACCGCCTTTCTCGGCCCCGCCGTCCTCACTGATCACGTCGGTACCGTAGAGCGCATCGTACAGGCTGCCCCAGCGGGCATTGGCGGCGTTCAGTGCATAGCGCGCGTTCATTACCGGCACGACCAGCTGGGGGCCGGCCATCACGGCGATTTCCGCATCGACATTTTCCGTGGTCGCAGTGAAATCCGCCGGCTCCTCGACGAGATAATCGATTTCGCGCAGGAAATTCTTGTAGGTTTCGAGATCACGGTAGGCGTTGGGGTTGTCCGTATACCACTGGTCAATCTGCGCCTGCAGCTGATCGCGCTTTTCCAGCAGTGCGCGATTGACCGGCGCCAGGTCGTTAATGATGGTTTCGAACTCTGCCCAGAAGACGTCGGCGCTGACACCGGTACCGGGTATAACCTCTTCGGTCACCAGTTTATGCAGTGCGGTGGCAATCTGCAGTTCGCCAATTTGGATTCGTTCCGTCATATCCGGGCCTCTCGCTGATTGATGGAGTTGCGGCATTCTAAACAGCCGCAGGATCATATCGCTAATTTATAGGCGCTATTTTCACTATTCACATCTTGAATGTTCGGAAGGGTCACAATGGCAAAGGGTAAGGTCGACCCCTTCGCCACTCCAAGCTAGAGCTGCCGACCCACATCCAGAATCAGCCGCCGCAGCCACCGGTGCGGTGCACTTTGTTGCAACAGCGGGCTCCAGGCCATCTTCAGCTCGAGCGGCGGAATATCCAGCGGCGGATCCCGGCGCACAACCCGGGGATTCTCCTTGGCCAGCTGCGCCAGCCGGGTGGGCACTGTGACGATCAGGTCGCTCTGCTCCGCGAGCAGCATGGCCACCTGGTAGTGGCGGGTAAACACAGAGATATCGCGTTTTTCGCCCAGTCTGGCGATGGCTTCATCCACCCAGCCCAGGCGCTGTACGTCTTCAGGATTGACCCCAACCCCCACTCCCATGCCGGTTTTCGATACCCAGATATGCTGCGCCTGCAGGTAGCTCTGCAGATTGTAGTCCCCGAGTATCGGGTTATCCGCGCGCATTACGCAGGAAAACGAATCGCGCCACACGGTGGCCTGGTGGAAGCTCTGGGGCATGCTGTCAAACCGGTTGATCACCATGTCCACCTTGCCCTGCTCCACATCGACAAAGCTCACGTCGCTCGGCGTCATGATATCCAGACTGATCCCCGGCGCCTGTTCGCGCAACTGGATCAGCAGCGCCGGAATCAGCGTGGATTCCGCGTAGTCACTGGCCATGATGCGAAAAGTGCGCCGCGCCTGGGCGGGATCAAAATCGCGGTTGGGCTGGATGACGCGGTCGATGGAGGCGAGCGCCTCGCGAACCATGGGCTGCAGTTCCAGGGCCCGCTCGGTGGGCATCATCCCCTCGCGGGTGCGCACCAGCAGCGGATCGTCGAACAGGTCGCGCAGGCGCTTGAGGCCGTTGCTCATGGCCGGCTGGGAAAGCCCCAGATAGTTAGCGGCACGGGTGACATTACGTTCACGCAACAGTACATCGAGGTAGACAAGCAGGTTGAGGTCGGCTCTTTCCAGATTCATATATTCGTCTGACGGATAGTGAAGATAAGGGTAATAAATTAGGCAAATTATGCCACTCCCACTAGGATTCTCAACACTTATATCGCAGTCACCTTTTCGAGGAACCACAGCATGTCTACCTACGCACAAGACATACAAGCGGCAGCCAAGCTCTGTGAAGCCCACGGCAGCTCCTGGGATGCCATCAATCCGGAATCCGTGGCGCGCATGCGCGCTCAGAACAAGTTCAAGACTGGCCTGGATATCGCCAGATATACCGCCGATATCATGCGCAAAGACATGGAGGCCTACGACAAGGACACCTCCAAGTACACCCAGTCACTGGGTTGCTGGCACGGTTTTATCGGCCAGCAGAAGATGATTTCCATCAAAAAGCACTTTGAAGGCAACACCGACCGCCGTTACCTGTACCTGTCTGGCTGGATGGTGGCGGCCCTGCGCAGTGAATTTGGCCCCCTGCCCGACCAGTCCATGCACGAGAAGACGGCAGTAGCGCACCTGATCGAAGAGCTCTACACCTTCCTGCGCCAGGCCGACGCCCGTGAACTGGGCGGTCTGTTCCGCGAACTGGACGCGGCGCGTGAAGCTGGCGATAGCAAGGCTGAAAAGGCGATCCAGGACAAGATCGACAACCATGTCACCCACGTCGTGCCGATCATTGCCGATATCGATGCCGGTTTCGGCAACGCAGAAGCCACCTACTTGATGGCCAAGCAGATGATTGAGGCCGGTGCCTGCTGTATCCAGATTGAAAACCAGGTTTCCGACGAGAAACAGTGCGGTCACCAGGACGGTAAAGTCACCGTGCCTCACGAAGACTTCCTGGCCAAGATTCGCGCCGTGCGCTACGCCTTCCTCGAGCTGGGCGTGGACAACGGCGTAATCGTTGCGCGCACCGACTCCCTGGGCGCCGGTCTGACCAAGCAGATCGCGGTAACCAAGGTGCCAGGCGACCTGGGCGACCAGTACAACGCTTTCCTCGATTGCGAAGAAGTTGCCCCTGCCGACCTGGCCAACGGCGACGTCATCATCAATCGCGACGGCAAGCTGCTGCGTCCGAAGCGCCTGCCCTCCAACCTGTTCCAGTTCCGCAAAGGCACCGGTGAGGCACGCTGCATCCTGGATAGCATTACTTCCCTGCAGAATGGCGCTGACCTGATCTGGATTGAAACCGAGAAGCCCCATGTTCGCCAGATCGGCGCCATGATGGATGAGATTCGCAAGCAGGTTCCCGACGCCAAGCTGGTATACAACAACAGCCCGTCTTTCAACTGGACCCTGAATTTCCGCCAGCAGGTATTCGATACCTGGAAAGAGGAAGGCAAAGACGTATCCGCTTACGACCGCGACAACCTAATGAGTGCCGAGTACGACGATACCGAACTGTCTGCGGCAGCCGACGACAAGATCCGTACCTTCCAGGCAGATGCGGCACGCGAAGCGGGGATCTTCCACCACCTGATTACCCTGCCGACTTACCACACCGCCGCCCTGTCTACGGACAACCTGGCCAAGGAGTACTTCGGTGACAAGGGTATGTTGGGCTACGTGGAAGGCGTACAGCGCAAGGAAATCCGTCAGGGTATCGCCTGCGTCAAACACCAGAACATGGCCGGCTCCGATATGGGCGATGACCACAAGGAATACTTTGCCGGTGAAGCAGCTCTGAAAGCGGCTGGTAAAGACAACACCATGAACCAGTTCGGCTAAGTAACCTTTTTCCTGTCACGTACAGTTCAGGCGGCGCGAGCCGCCTTTTTTTTGCCCGATGTGCAGCATCTCCACGGCCTAGTCGAGCGACGCGCCCTGTCTGTATACAATTGACACAATCCGCGCAACACATAGATAAAAGCCGGGCAAAGCCGTCACCGCCCCAGTCATCAGCGATATCCTGACCTCGCGTCCCCGTTGCAGCGTCCTTCAATAATTCCCATATGCATGACATAGAAGTCCGCCAAAAGCAGCTAGCCTTATGGCATACGTCTGTAAATTTTGGCGGGGTATTATGCAGGCCGCGCGCGGAGTCCTGGTGTTAAATGCAGGCAGTTCTTCACTGAAGTTTGCAGTGGTAGATCCGCAGACCGGCGCCCAACCACTGAGTGGTATCGGGGAATCGCTGGGTAACAATAAGCCGTCAGTGTCCTGGCGATATCGGGATGCCCGGGGCGAGCGTGCACTGGAAGCTGGCGCGGCGCACGGGGCCGTACTGGGCTTTCTCGTCGGGGAGCTGATCACCAACATGGCGGCTCGGGATCTGCAGCTTGTTGCCGTTGGACACCGCGTCGTTCACGGCGGCGAGTATTTTTCGCATTCGGTCCTGATCGACACGAGTACCGTAGAAGCTATCGAGGCATGCTCGGCGCTGGCACCACTGCACAATCCGGCGGGCTTGCTGGGTATCCGGGCGGCCACCGAGGCTTTTCCGCAACTGCCGCAGGTCGCCGTATTCGATACCGCTTTCCACCAGACCTTGCCCGATTACGCCTACCTGTACGCCCTGCCTCATCACCTGTACAGCGAACATGGTATCCGGCGCTACGGTATGCATGGAACCAGCTACCGGTTTGTCTGTGAGCGCGCAGCGAAACTGATAGGACGCCCGCTCGAGGAGGTCAATATCATTGCCGCGCACCTGGGCAATGGAGCGTCCGTGGCCGCGATCAAAGGCGGCATCAGTGTCGATACCAGTATGGGCATGACGCCGATGGAGGGACTGGTGATGGGTACTCGATGTGGCGATGTGGATCCGGGCATCCTCATTCATCTCGCTGAGTCACTGCATTACGCGCCCGCCGAAATTAATCGGCTTCTGAATCGTGAGAGCGGATTATTGGGCATTTCTGAACTGAGCAATGACTGCCGCGCGCTGGTAGAGGCGGCGCTGGACGGGCATCGTGGTGCGGAACTGGCATTGGCTCTGTTTTGCTACCGCCTGGCTAAATATATCGCAGCCTACGCGGTGCCTTTACGGCGGATAGACGCATTGGTGTTTACCGGTGGTATTGGCGAGAACTCCGTCTATGTCCGGGCAAAGGTACTCGAGTGGCTCGGTGGCTTTGGCTACCTGCTCGATGAGGAAAACAACCGGCGGATACGCGCCGGTGCCGAGGGTCGCATCACCCGCGCCGACAGTTCACTGGCGTTGGTGATACCCACTAACGAGGAATGGATCATAGCGCGGGACGCGCTACAGCTTATCGAGTCGAGGGAGTAGCCGTCCATGTCGCGCACGATAATGCTGGTGCCACTCAGCGGCCGGGTCGGCATCACTTCCATCAGTCTTGGTGTTACCCGCGCGCTTGAGCGCAACGGTGTGGGAGTACACTTTTTCAAACCGGTGGCTGAACCAAAGGTGGAGACCGGCGTGGAGCGCTCGACAGAGATTCTTCGCCGGGGCTCGAATCTGGAAATCTTGGATTCATTCAGCGCCCAACATGCTGAATCCATGATCTCCAGTGGCAAATTGGCAGACCTGCTGGAGGATATCCTTGCACGCTACCGTAACGGAACAAAAGGGGCCGAGGTCATCCTGGTCGAAGGTTTACTGCCAGACAGTGACAGTCAGTTCGCCAATCAACTGAATTACCAGATTGCGAAAACCCTGGATGCCGAAGTCGTCCTGGCAGTCTGCCCCTATCGGGATTCCATTCAGCAGCTCAAAGAGCGTCTCGAATTTGCCAGCGCGGCATTCGGCGGCAAGGAATCGGGCCGTGTTGTGGGCTGTATCATCAATAAGGTTGGGGCGCCCTCAGGGACCTCCGATGCCCCGGGCGCCGATCTCACCGGTGTGTTCGGGCAGGCGGTAGGAAGTCCCAGTAACCTGGATATTCTCTCCCTGTATAGCAAGAGCCCCCTACCCGTTCTCGGCTGTATTCCGTGGAGCGCGGAACTACTGGCGCCGCGGGCGCTGGATCTGGCCGAGCACTTCGGGGCAGAAATTGTCAATCGGGGCGAACTGGAGACGCGCCGACTGCACAGCATCACCTTCTGCTCGCGCTCCCTCGGCAATATGATCCATCGGTTTGTACCCGGTTCCATGCTCGTCTCGTCCGGGGACAGGCCAGATGTTGTCGTCGCTGCCTGCCTGGCGGCTATGAACGGCGTTGAGATTGGTTGCCTGTTACTCACCGGCGGATACCAGTTGGAAACTGGGGTACGCAAGTTATGCGCACCGGCGCTGGAGACTGGGCTGCCGGTAATGCTGGTACATACCAATACCTGGCAGACAGCCATGCAGCTGCAGACTTTCAACACGCGCACGCCAACGGATGATTTGCAGCGAATTGAAAAGGTGCAGGAATTTGTTGCCGGCCACCTGGACCAGAAATGGGTGGAATCTCTCAGCCTTGAATCATCGCGACCAAAACGGCTGTCACCGCCGGCATTTCGCTATCATCTGACCGAACTCGCCCGCAAGGACTATAAGCGCATTGTACTGCCAGAAGGCGAGGAACCGCGAACGATCAAGGCTGCTGCGATCTGTGCTGAGCGCGGGATCGCACACCCGGTACTGTTGGGTGACCCCAAAGAAATCCGGCGAGTGGCCGAACAACAGGGTGTCCAGCTCGGTGATAAGGTGGAAATCGTCAATCCGACCGAGGTCCGGGAGAACTATGTCGAGCCGATGGTGGCGCTGCGAAAAAACAAGGGCCTGACCCAGGTAGTGGCACGTGAACAGCTCCAGGACAACGTTGTACTCGGGACCATGATGCTGGCGCAAGACGAAGTGGACGGATTGGTTTCCGGTGCCCAGCACACCACGGCAAATACCATTCGCCCTGCCCTGCAGTTGATCAAGACCGCGCCGGGCACGCAATTGGTCTCGTCGATATTTTTTATGCTGTTGCCGGATCAGGTTCTGGTCTATGGGGACTGCGCGATCATTCCGGATCCGAATGCCGAGGAACTTGCGGCAATCGCTATTCAATCGGCAGACTCCGCCCAGGCGTTTGGAATAGAGCCCCGGGTCGCGATGATCAGCTATTCCACCGGCAGTTCAGGTACCGGGTCCGACGTGGACAAAGTTCGTGAGGCCACGCGCATCGCGAAAGAAAAGCGACCGGACCTGATTATCGACGGTCCACTCCAGTACGATGCGGCAATCATGAAAAACGTCGCACAGGCAAAAGCGCCCGACAGCCCCGTTGCGGGACGCGCGACTGTGTTTATTTTTCCTGACCTCAATACCGGCAACACAACCTACAAAGCGGTACAGCGCAGTGCGGAACTGGTCAGTATTGGCCCGATGTTGCAGGGGATGCGCAAGCCGGTGAACGACCTGTCTCGCGGTGCGCTGGTGGATGACATTGTCTACACCATCGCACTTACGGCGATTCAAGCAAGCCAATAGAATCACAGTCATTCGAGACCCAGAGCCCTGTAATCCTTCTCTTACCAACTGGAGATCATTGAAGTTTTTGCCGTAGGAGTTGCGGTATTATCGAGGTAAGAACCAATAGATCCATTCGAGACCCAGCATCCAGATTTAGCGAACCTGCGCTTTGAGCCGACCTCATCCATCACCTACACTGCCCATGCATAAATATTCAACTTCAGTGAATCACGCTTTAATAGTCGATAAACAGCCACCAGCCCTGACAATTACAATCTCTTTCAGGGCGTGCACTTAGGTGTCGTTTTTCGATATCTATGCAAATTAAGTCTTTACTGCGCAAGATTGTCCTTTTGGCGCTAAGTATAGAGTTAGACCGATATTACCGTCGAAAGCAACACACCAATATCAGTGTCGCGAAAGATAGCACTACCGTGAGTTCGATGAAGGCCAAGAGAGAGCTGCTTCGGTGCACAGCATACTTTGAAAATCCTCTATGCAATATTGCAATAGCAAGGACTGAGTTCCACTCTTTACACGACAAAATCGTATAGCTATACGGGCAGCAGAGGTCTGCACCAGCGTAAAATCAGCTTTTTTGCTAATCAAGTTCCACGCTGCAATCCAAAAATGCTTCGCCTAATTTTCAGATTTATCAGCCAATATTTTTGAGTTTGAGTCAGTAGCGGCCTTGAGAAATCCTTGAGCCTTGTCTCGTAATGATCCGGCGTGAGACCATGCAACGACATTGCTTAAATATGGTCTGGCTAAGTCGTAGCGTTCTTGCTCCGCAAGATAAAATCCAATTTCTGCATTGACATTGAAATTGTGTGGAAACTTATTTAATACCGCGAGCATCGTCTGAACAGACTTGACCGTTTCGCCATTCTCTGCATACGCAAGCCAAAGATTTCTATAGGCAGGAATATAGCTAGGATTTTCTTTGATGGATTTTCTACTGAAGAAGACAGATTTTCTGTAAAGCAAGTCAAAATCAGTGCCACTTTCTTTAGCGACCACCATTCTGTTTAAGTAATATCGGGAGAAAAGTGTATTTAGTAGATAGTCATCTACATCTTTTGATTCGATCTGCTCCATGAATTTTGCTGTTTTCCCAACATCTTCCTTATCCATAACAAGTACCGACAAGAGTGCCGCCATTCTTCTCCACCCAGACTTTCCCCCGTCGAGATTTTTCAGATAATTGACGGCCAACTGGTTATTGCCCAGTTCAGTCGCGACTTCCGCCAACATAAAGTTGGCCTCATTGTCCTCTAAAGCTCTGTAATTAATTTTTTTTCCATATGGTTTTATTTTGATATTAAAACCATGGAGCCGCTCCCTGCGATATTTCATTAGTTCTTTCTGTAATTCCTTCGCCGAAATCTTCAATTGAGCAAAAAATGCTTCCGGCGATCGGTCTCCTTTCGCATAAGATAATAAATAATTGTGAAACCGATTGCGGTAATCCGGCTTACCCGCGAGGTAACCAAAAGTCAAATAGTGTGTTAAAAACCAAGAGCTCGAATAAAATCTATGCCAATATATTGGACTGTCATTCTCCATATCAGGTGATAGCAGCGTATCCACCTGCATTATGCGGTACGCTCCCCAGCGGTTGAATGAATAGTCTCGGGCCTTTGGGAGCCCGCCAACAAAAGCACTCTCTCTGCCAAAGTCAGCACTGGACAGCATTTCAGCAAAGCCTTCTTTGTACCACAGGGGATATACCGCATTACTTTTCTCATTCATAAAGTAATGGACATATTCGTGATAAATATTGTCTGATCTGGAGTTCACATCTTGGTTGCGTAGTGAAATCGCGAGAGGTATTCCCCATGTTTCGCTAAACAGACCGGTAATAGCCCTATTGCCGCTAAATTTCTCGAATTCGTTTGCGTTATCGAAGTGTACAAGCTTTAGTTTGTTATCAATTCTCTGTTCATCTGTCCCGGTATAGTTAAGCAACGTACTACGGAACAATTCCATCGTCGCTGCTAATTGTATTGCTCTGTTTACCGGCACATCAGAGTAGAGTGTGAAATTGTCCGTACGATACTCCCTCCAGGTTCCCGCATATGTGCTGGAACTGACGAGAAGAGCGATTAAAAGTAATAGAGCGGATGAGTACTTCTCTTTCATAATTTTTATGGGTGAACGAATTACGATTGATATTTATATTAAAATATACACCGCGATACTTGAATTTTGAATGAATATAAAAGAATAATTTAACCATCCAGCTGACAATTCTGACAATTCTGTAGAAATGATAAATTCGCTATACTATTTTTTTGCGAAATGTCAGCTAAGTTGGCGATCACAATTGATGGCACTCTAGTCCCACCTGAGAGGTCTCCGCGGGTCGATGAACTTGCGCAGCGCCCCGGCCAGGGCATAGCCCTCGAGCCTGTGCTCGAAAGTGTCGGTATGCTCAAACTCCATCCGTTCGAGACATTGGTGAATATACCGGGCACTGTCTGAGGTATCCGTTAATGCCTTGCGCCCGGCCAGGACGAGCGGCAGTATCTTCCACCATTTTTTGCTGGCCACCTTGAGTTGCTTCAGGGCAACGGCCAGCAGCGCTTCTTCGTCGGTTAAATCGGTTCCAAGAGGATAGTATGGCAGCAGCTGTAGGCGTCTTTCATCGTTGAAAGCGGCTTCAATATGTTCCGGGGTATTGGCGGTAAATTCCAATGGAATGGTGAAGTCCGCCTCGATTTTGCCGGCCTGTTTGGCCTGCGCCAACAACTCCCCCTGGAAGCGCGAATCGCAGATACACAGCATCCCCACCATCACATCACGGTCCGACTTGCCCCGCAGGTCAGCGACACCGTATTCCGTGACGACAACGTCTCGCAGGTGCCGGGGAATGGTGCAGTGCGGGTACTGCCAGACGATATTGCTCATTACCTCCCCCTTGCTGCAGCGAGTACTGGGCACGGCGATGATTGAGCGGGCGTCCGGGAGTTCGAGCGCCTGGGCAACAAAGTTATATTGCCCACCGACGCCACTCACGACCTGGTTGTCCTCCAGGCCGTCGGATATCACCGCACCACTCAGGGTGACCATCATCGCGGAATTAACGAAGCGCGCCTTGCGCCGCTGTGCGACTTTCAGGGCGCGCCCCTCCTGCAAGTCGTTGATAAAGTCGATGGCGGTCATGTTGATGCCGGTGCGCTCGCTATCGGCGAAATCGCGGAGTTCCGCATACATCGATTCCGGCCCAAGAAAAAAGCCACCGTGCAGCCAGGTGCCGCCGCGCAACGGGCGATTGAGGCAGCTACCTAGCAGGCGCCTTCGACCGTGCTCGCTGTGAAGATCGCACTCTTCCTCTTCGCCCTGGGCATTCAGCAACTTGTGCCCGCGCCAACTGTAGCTGGGATCGACAATACCGAGACGCTGCAGGAAATCGGTATCCTCTTTTGTCAGCGGGCAGCGGATACGGCCGCAGTCCCGCAGGGCGAGAAGCGTTTCCTCGTTGACTGTGGTGGTAATGGCGTCACTGTCCAGCAGTTGTTGCACGGCGGCATCCGGGTAGACTTCGCGCTTCAGAATGCCGGCGCGGCGGAGGTGCAGAAATCCGGGCGGAACCATCTCGCTCGCGCCGTATAGACCGTGGCTGAACTTCTCGAACAGCGGCGGCACCTTCTGCCGCAGCTGCAGGGAGTCGTCACTGTTCAGGTCACGTACCAGATCGCGGTAAATCTCGTTATTGGTTTGGCGCATGCGCAGCATGTGGCAGACAGCATCGCCGAGAGCTCCTATGCCGATCTGCAGGGTGCCGCCGTCGGCAACGAGGCTGGCAATATGCGTGGCCAGGGCGTATTCCGTATCACAGACAGGTGGTGACGGTGCGGCGAACAGCGGCTTGTCGAAGCTCTCTCCTTCAAGCAGGAAATCGAATTCGCTGGCATTCAGTAAGGCATCATTGCCGAGGAACGGCAGTTGGGGGTTGCACTCCCCGACAAAGAATAGCGGGTAGTTTTCCCGCTGCTTCGCCATGCGCAGTATCGGCAGCGTCAGGTCAGTGTTACTGCTGATACTGAACTCGGAGCCGCTTGGGCTCGGTGCGACCATCTGTGCGATAACGTTAACGCCGCGATCGAACAGGTCACGCGCCACGTGAGTGTAATTGGCGCTGACGTAATCCTGCTGCACGGCCGCATTCCCGAGGAAACTGCCCGGCTGCAGGAAAAACTCACAGACTTCAATATTTTTCGGTAGCCGGTTCTTGCGCCGCGCCGGTGTATAGCCGAGGTCCTGGTAACCGCTATACAGGCGATCGAGAAGCGGCTGGATGAAGCGACGCTCTATTTCACTGTGGCCGACAGGCCGCTCGAGAGTCAGGGCGGTGAAGATGGTCAGATTGATGGAGGGGTCTGCGGCAGCACGGGCGTACAACGCATTGGCAAAATGGTTGGCCTTGCCGATACCAAGGGGCAAGCCCAAAACGATGCGTTTGCCTACCGCCTCCAGCACCGCATCGACGCAGGCTTCAGCGCAGGAAAAACGTTCGGGGTGGCGATCCGGCGATTGTGTCATCGGAAAAGACCCTTCCGCCCGGCCCCGCTCCCGCAGGCGGGGCCCGGCTATTGCCTATTTGCCTGTCACGAGGTTGTCGAAATGATCGACCTGGATGGCCATATCGACGGCTTCCGCAGCGGCGCGAAGCTTTTCCGCTTCCTCGTCACTGACCAGTCTCTGATCCAGGGCATCGTCAATGGATTTACGGTTGAAGGCACGTATGCCACCCCGCTTCATTTTGTCCCGGGCATCTTCCGTTTCGCTGACCTTGACAAAGGCCTGCTCCACCAGATCCACCCCATCGCCGGGATTGCCGAGAAATACACCGCGAGTCAGGCGATCACGCGTATCTGATGGTGTCATCAGCAGCTCCGCGCAGGCGCGCGCCTGGCGATCGGATGCCGTATGCACACTGTGTCCCCAGGGCATAGTCAGAAAATGCATCAGCTGGCCGAGGAAGCGATGGGGGAAATTCTGGAAGACTTCCAGCAAACTCACCTCGATATCGTGCAAGCCTGCACGCATGGCGAACTCCAGCAGCGGCCGGTCTTCTTTCGGGCTGCCATCGTCTTTGAAACGCTTCAGGGTGCAGCTCAGCAGATAGAGCTGGCTGAGTACGTCGCCGAGGCGAGAAGAAATCAGTTCCTTGCGTTTCAGTTCGCCGCCCAGTGACATCAGCGATATCTCTGTCGTCAGGGTCAGTATTGCCGAATAGCGATTCAATTGGCGGTAGTACTTTGCAGCCTTGCCGACGCCGCGCGGGCTACTGGCGAAAAGCCCCACGGTCCAACCGTGGAAGACGCCGCGCAGTAACGTCTTGAACTGGAACCAGGCGTGTTTGGGCAACAGCTTGTCCAGAGCGTCTATGCCCGCTTCAGTATCGGGGTTTTCGGCGGCCATCATTTCTTCCAGCAGATAAGGGTGGCAGCGAATAGCACCCTGCCCGAAGATCATCAAACTGCGGGTGAGAATATTCGCGCCCTCTACCGTGATAGCGACCGGTACGGCACGATAGACGTTGCCCAGATAATTGAGCGGTCCATCCATGATCGCCTTGCCGGCGTGAATATCCATGGCGTCGTTTATCGACTGGCGCAGCCCACAGGTGGCGTGGGCTTTCATGATGGCCGAGACCACCGCCGGCTTGCGCCCCTCGTCGAGGGCACGGGTGGTGGTCTTGTGCGCGCTATCGAGTACGTAGGCAATGCTGGCGATTTCCGCCAAACGCCGCTGTACGCCTTCAAATTTACCGATAGGAATACTGAACTGCTCGCGGATACGCGCGTAGGCACCCGTGGTGCGGGCGGCCATCTTGGCGCCGCCAGTAGACAGGGAAGGCAACGAAATGCCGCGTCCCGCCGCCAGTGCACTCATCAGCATATGCCAGCCGCGACCAACATTTTCCTGTCCGCCGATGATCCACTCCATCGGCACAAACACATCCTCGCCCCAGTTGGGCCCATTCTGAAAAGCCTGCATGGCGGGAAGATGCCGCTGCCCAATAGTGACCCCCTCGGTATCCGTGGGCACCAGTGCCACCGTAATGCCGAGCTCTTCTTCCTCGCCAAGGAGGTGGTCTGGATCGTAGAGCTTGAAGGCGAGCCCCAGGATTGTCGCTACCGGCCCCAGCGTGATATAGCGCTTGTGCCAGTTGACGCGCATTCCCAGAGTCTTTTCGCCCTTGTATTCGCCGTAACAGACAACACCGCTGTCCACCATCGCAGCGGCATCAGAGCCGGCTTCTGGGCTGGTGAGGCCGAAACAGGGGATTTCCCGACCATCGGCCAGCCTCGGCAGGTAGTAATTCTTCTGCTCCTCCGTGCCGTGGGCCATCAGTAGTTCACCGGGGCCGAGTGAATTCGGCACCATCACGGTCACGCCCACACTGGTACTGCGGGTGGAAACCTTGGTAACGATTTCCGCGTGGGCGGAGGGCGAGAAACCAAGGCCGCCAAACTCTTTGGGAATGATGATGCCGAAGAAGCGTTCCTGCTTCAGGAACTGCCAGACTTCCTCCGGAATATCGTGGTCTTCGTAGCTGATCTTCCAGTCGTCCACCATCCGGCAAAGTTCTTCCACCGGGCCGTCGAGAAATGCCTGCTCCTCTTCGGTGAGCTGGGGCGGCCCCATGCTCAGCAGCTCGTCCCAATCGGGCTTGCCCGACAGTAGCTGTGCATCCCACCAGACCTCGCCTGCCTCCATCGCTTCGCGTTCAGTATCGGAAATTGGCGGCAGGACTTTTTTGATCAATTTCAACAGCGGCGCGGTGAACCACTTCTTACGCAGGTCGCTCATTTTTTCCTTCCAGGTGGCAGATTGCCGTGACGCAAAATTACGCGCCATCAGCCGGAGATCTATATCAGCTCACTATGATAGGCGACGAATTCAAGCCAATGCCAGTGCACCGATCCCACTGCAGATGATCAGCGCCCCAATCAACCGGCGCGGCGAAAAGCGTTCGCGCAATGCGTAAACGGAAATCAGCGACGCAAACAGGATGCTGGTTTCGCGCGTGGCGACGACTGCCGCAACCGGCATTATTGATGTCGCCCAAAGGGCCACGGCAAAGCCGCCACTGGCGAGCAAGCCGGAAGCAGAGCCGCGCAGAAAATTAGAGCGGGCAAAGGAGAGGCCGCGCAGCGGCTGGGTCAGCAACACCGCCAGTAGAATCCCCGCCCCTGACAGAATTTCCAACCAGGCAACAAAACTGAGCGGATTGGCGACAGTGCGGACGCCGGCAGCCCCGAGCGTGGTGTAACCGGTGATTGCAACGCCGGTGCCGAGGGAGAGGAGGATCCCTCCGCGCGAAACCCGCAGCTCCCGCATAATCAGCGCGAAGATCCCGCAGGTCACCAGCAACACCCCGGCTATTTGCAGTGGCTGTAGCGATTCATCGAGAAAAAGCAGTGCAGCGGTAGCGACCAGCAGCGGCGTGACGCCACGGGCGATGGGATAGGCCGTGCTGTAGTCCAGCGCGCGGTAGGATCGCGTGAGCAGGTAGAAGTAGAAGTACTGAAAAACCGCACCCCCCAGCAGGTAGCCGAAGGTTTCGGATTGCGGCAGGGGCAATTGAGTCGCCAGTATTGCGCCGAGTAGAAGGCCGACGCTGCGGATCATCGCCAGCTGCAAAAAGCCTTCACTACTGTTTTTGACCACCGCGTTCCACGTGGCGTGGGCAAGGGCCGACAACAGGATCAACCCATAGACAAGAGATTCAGGTACTACCAAGGCTACAGCTCGGATTTAAAAGCGTGCTGACCGTCACAACAGATCGAAACGATTCCCCGAACTCAGCGGTAGGTCGTCTAACTTCGTTGAAATACAGCCAGTTTCACAACACCCTGTCCGCACCGGTTATTCCGGGCGTGTTGTCCGGAGATTTTCGCAGGCGCCCGTTTGCCGCAGCAATTTCACACTGACCTCTTTCAGATCAGCGCGCGCGGGGAAACGATCACGCCGTTATTGTCTGCGTACAGGAATTCCCCAGGCTTGAAAGTCACACCTCCGAAAGTCACCGCGAGACCTCGCTCGCCGATACCCTTCTTTTCAGTTTTCATTGGGTGAGTTCCCAGTGCCTGTACCCCTAACTCTAGTCCAGAAATCTCATCCACATCGCGAATGCAGCCATACATGATGATGCCTTCCCAGCCATTGGCGCAGGCTTTTTCCGCAAGCTGGTCTCCCAGACAGGCGCGCCGCATGGAGCCACCGGCATCCACTACCAATACTTTGCCGGTCCCCTCTTCGGCAACCAGCTCGCGCACCAGGGAGTTATCTTCGAAACATTTGATCGTTACGATTTCGCCGCCGAAATGTTCGCGCCCGCCGTAGTTTACAAACATGGGCTCAACGACTTGCACCAGCTCGGGGTGGTTATCGCAGAGGTCCGGGGTGGAAATGGTCATGCTTTCCTCTCGAAATCTATTGGGTTCACTCGATGCAGATAATAGCGGCTACGGAGGTCTGAAGCAGTCACATACAGTGATACCGGGTATTACCACCATGGATAATACCCGGTATCGAGTAATTATGACGTTGCAAGTGGTTAGTAAGTGACACGCACCGGTGTGCCTACCCGCGCATGCTGAAAGAACTTGCGGGCCATATGCGGCGGCATACGGACACAGCCGTGGGAAGCTGGATAGTTGGGTACATGGCCGGACGCGTGCATACCGATGCCGCCATTGAAGCGCAGGTAGTAACTCATTTTCGCTCCGCGATAATAAGTTCCAGGCGGGCGACGATCCCTGCGGGTATTCACATCCGCCTTGACGACACGGCCTGTCCGCCGATCGACATAACTTCCGTAAATCGTCGAGCGGTGATTCGGGCGTTTGGCCAGCACGCGGAAATGCCCCGGACTGGTGCGGTGACCGCTCTTACCAGAGGACACCTTGGAGACGCCCACCAATGTGCCACCCTTGTAAAAATAGGCGCGTTGTTCAGACAGAGAAATGGTGATCGAAGACGCGCCGGATATATTTGCCGCTGCATAATCATCAAACCAGTTGACACCGCGGCGGTCGGGGTTGGCCCAGCCCGTTGCGGACAACAGCATCGCCACGCAGAACAGCAGGCCGACACGCATTCGGAAATTCCAGATTTGTCTGTACGTGTGCATAGATCACCTCACTCACTTGATCTGGTTTCAGCCGATTACCGGCACCGTCAATGCCCTTAATCTCCTGCCCCAGTAATCACCAGTGGTGGCGAACTCCTTTTCCGCGAATTGTGCAACACAGTTTTCAGTTTTTATTTCGCTTTAGGACTATTCGGATTCTATTGCGTGAAGTCTGGATACTTAGATTGAATTATTCTCTGGTTGCCCAGTGTTATTGAGTTAGCGCTTGTCGATAAGGTGGAACAGGTAATGTCACCACCTAGTTGGCGGGTAATGGGGAGGAAAGCGTTGACATATTCAGCGCGGGAGGGAAACAGCAGTCTAAATGAAGGTATTCGCAAATGTGCCAGGTGGCAGACTGGGCGGGCCGAGTACAGGGTTGCATTACAACTCTCGCCCATAAAAAAAGCGGCCCCGAGGGGCCGCTTTGGGAAGACAATCAGCCTTCTTCGTTGGCGAGGAACAACCAGGTATCCACGGCGGTATCCGGGTTCAGGGAGACGCTGTCGATCCCCTCGTCCATCAGCCAGCGGGCAAAATCCTTGTGATCCGACGGCCCCTGGCCGCAGATCCCGACGTATTTCCCGGCTTTTTTACAGGCCTGGATCGCGCGGGACAGCAGCAATTTCACCGCTGGATCGCGTTCGTCGAACAGATCTGCCACCAGGCCGGAATCCCGGTCCAGCCCCAGTGTCAGCTGGGTCAGGTCGTTGGAACCGATGGAGAAGCCGTCGAAGTGCTGCAGGAACTCCTCCGCCAGCAGGGCATTCGATGGCAGTTCACACATCATGATGATCTTCAAGCCACCTTCGCCGCGCTTCAGGCCATTCTGCGCGAGCAGATCGACCACCTCGGCCGCTTCCTGAGGTGTCCGCACGAACGGCACCATGATCTCGACGTTGGTGAGGCCCATTTCGTCGCGCACTTTTTTCAGCGCGCGGCATTCCAGCGCGAAGCAGTGGCGGAAATCCGCGGAGCGGTAACGGGCTGCCCCCCGGAAGCCCAGCATCGGGTTTTCTTCACTGGGCTCGTACAACTGTCCGCCGACGAGGTGCGCATATTCGTTGGACTTGAAGTCCGACAGGCGCACGATGACGCGGTTCGGTGCGAAGGCCGCTGCCAGGGTTGCGATGCCCTCAACCAGCTTCTCCACGATGAAATCTTCCGGAGAGGCGTAGCCGCCGATGCGCTCGCGGATATTCTTCTGCAGGTCTTCAGGGAGCTTATCCAGCTCCAGCAGAGCCTTGGGGTGAATGCCGATCATGCGGTTGAGAATGAACTCCAGGCGCGCGAGGCCAACCCCCTCATTGGGCAGGTGGCTGAAGGCGAAGGCGCGATCCGGGTTACCCACGTTCAACATGATCTTGAACGGGATTTCCGGCATCGAGCTGACTTCGGTTTCTTCCCGCTCGAAGTTGAGCTCGCCCGCCATCACAAAGCCGGTGTCACCCTCGGCACAGGAAACGGTCACCGGGGTGCCGCTTTTCAGCAATTCGGTGGCGTTTCCGCAACCGACAACGGCGGGAATACCCAGTTCGCGGGCGATGATCGCCGCGTGGCAGGTGCGCCCACCACGATTCGTTACGATCGCGCTGGCCTTCTTCAATACCGGCTCCCAATCCGGGTCGGTCATATCGGTGACCAACACCTCACCGTCCTGCATCGCAGCCATATCCTCGACGGATTCGAGCACCCGCACCTTGCCGGCGCCGATACGCTGACCGATGGCACGGCCCTCGCAGAGCACTTCGCCGCGCTCGCGCAGGTGGTAGCGCTCGATGCTGGTGCCGACATCGCGGGAGCGCACAGTTTCCGGACGAGCCTGGACGATAAACAGCTCGCCGGTATCGCCGTCTTTGGCCCACTCGATGTCCATGGGGCGGCCGTAATGCTCCTCGATCTTGCGCGCCTGGACGGCCAGATTGGTCAATTCTTCGTCCGTCAGGGCAAATCCGAGTCGATCTTCCTCCGCAACCGGCACTGTCTTGACCGACCGGCCACAATCGCCGCTCTGGTCGTAGACCATCTTGATCGCCTTGCTGCCGCGATTGCGGCGCAGGATTGCCGGGCGCCCGGCGTCCAGGGCGGGCTTGTAGAGATAGAACTCATCGGGGTTCACGGCGCCCTGCACGACGGTTTCACCCAGGCCGAAGGCCGCAGTGATGAAGATCACGTCGCGGAAGCCGCTCTCGGTATCCAGGGTAAACATGACGCCCGCGGCGCCGGTTTCACTGCGCACCATGTGCTGGATACCGGCAGACAGCGCTACGCCGGCGTGGGCGTAGCCGGTGTGGACGCGGTAGGCGATGGCACGGTCGTTGTACAGGGAGGCGAACACCTCATGCACCGCCTGAAGGACCGCATCGATGCCACGGATATTGAGAAATGTCTCCTGCTGGCCGGCAAAAGAGGCGTCCGGCAGGTCTTCGGCAGTGGCAGAAGAACGCACGGCTACCGCGGTCTCGCCGCCGCCGAGAGCCTCATATCCGTCACGGATTTCCTGTTCCAGCTGCGCCGGGAACGGAGTCTCCAGAATCCAGCGGCGGATCTCCTCGCCGGCCTTGGCCAGCGCAGTCACGTCGCCGACATCCAGGGACAGCAAGCGGTCAGCGATACGCTGTTCGAGCTGTTCGTGGGCGAGGAAGGTGCGGAATGCCTCAGCGGTGGTGGCAAACCCGCCGGGTACGCTCACGCCGGCACCGGCCAGGGATGAGATCATCTCACCCAGCGATGCATTTTTACCGCCGACCTTGTCGACGTCCCCCATACCCAGTTTTGCGAATTCAATGGTGAAGTTCGTCAAGTGAACGCCCTCTGCAGCAGGATTTGTGGCCGCCGATTATAAGGATGGGTTTTGTAAAAAATAGCCCGTAAAAAACGCGAAAAATGTTGTAAATTTTCTACAAAATTGAGGAAGTCGAAAACTGACGCGACTTCACGGGGTTAAGCGCGTTAGGATGTGGACCAGCAATGAAAGCACGGAAGTCCCATGGCACTAAATAAGCGCACGGCATTTTTCATTTCCGACGGTACCGGCCTGACGGTAGAAGCGATCGGTCACAGCCTGCTAGCCCAGTTTCGCGACCAGCATGTCGAGCAGGTCACCCTGCCCTACGTGGACTCCAGGGAAAAAGTCCACCAGGTACTGCAGCGCATCGAAAAGTCGGCAAATGAATCCGGGATGCAGCCGATCATCATCACCAGTATCGTCTCGAACCAGATCCGGCGGGAACTGCACCAGAGCTCCGCGTTGATGCTCGACGTCTTCGAGAGCTACCTTACCCCGCTGGCAAACCTGTTCGGTACAGATCCCGCACAGTCAGTAAACGTCTCCCATGGCATTGCTGACGATCGCCGCTACAGTGACCGCATTGAAGCCGTGCATTTTGCGATGGATAACGACGACGGTCGCCGCGTGCGCGAATTCGAGCGCGCCGACATCATACTTGTGGGCGTTTCACGCTCGGGTAAAACCCCTACCTGTCTTTACCTGGCATTACAGTTCGGGTTGCGGGCCGCCAATTACCCGATCACTGAAGAGGATATGGACTCCACCGCGCTGCCAAAAATCCTGCGACCCTATCGCAACAAACTGTTCGGATTGACGATCGACCCCCGCCGTCTGATGAGCATCCGGCAGGAGCGCCGCGCCAATAGCCGCTACGCTTCTATGGAGCAGTGTGAGTTTGAAGTGCGACAGGTAGAACAGATGCTGCGGCGAGCGCAGGTGCCCTTCCTCAATGCCACACAACTTTCCGTGGAGGAATTGGCCACCCGATTGATGTCCCAAGCTGGTATTGAGCGGAGAATCGAGTAAAGTAGCCGCCTTTTTGCGGTCCGGCTCGCGGTACCGCGCTCGCAGCGGTCCGTAGCGAAGAGGCAGTTTCACTCAATATGCAGATCGTCTCCCTGCCCTATTCCATTAATACACCGGTGGCCTTCCAGGCGATCGCAGATATGCCCGCCCCCGTGTGGCTGGACAGCGGCCAGCCCCTGGCCCCCGGCGGGCGCTTCGACATCATCAGCGCCGATCCCATTGAGACACTATCGCTGGCCGCCGATGCGGAAGACCCGTTCGCGCAACTCGACGATCTGTTGTGTGAACTGTGCCCGCAGGACTTCGATGCCCAGCTGCCCTTCAGTGGCGGCGCCATCGGTTATGCGGGCTATGAACTGGGAATGTCCGGGAATTTTCTGCCCGCTGACACGCGCCCGACCGGCCTGCCCGCCGGTTTCTTTGGACTGTACAGCTGGGCACTGATCGTCGATCACCAGCTGCGCGCCAGCCACCTCGTGTTTCATCCGGCCTGTACGCAGCACCAGAAACGCGATCTGGTAGCGCGCTTTACCGCGGTGCGCTGGCAGACTGAGCCCCGCTGCGGCAAGTTCTCGCTGCACGAACCGTTTGCCCACGAATTGACCGAAGCCGATTACTGCGCTTCGGTTGAAAAAGTACTGGCCTATATCAGGGCCGGCGATATCTACCAGGCCAATTTCACCCAGCGCTTTCACGCGCCCTGCGAGGGCGACGCGTTAACCGCCTACCTGGCACTGCGCAAACGCGCCGCCGGACCGTTTTCCGCCTATCTCGACCTGCCTCAGGGACAGCTGTTGAGCCTGTCTCCCGAACGCTTTATCCGCGCTGACGGCGGCAGCCTGCAGACCGAGCCCATCAAGGGCACCGCCCCCCGTTCCGCTGATCCCGATACCGACGCCCGCGCTGCCGAAGCACTACAGCAGAGCGCCAAGGATCGGGCGGAAAACCTGATGATCGTGGATCTGCTGCGCAATGATTTCGGCAAGCTGTGTCGGCACGGATCCGTACGTGTCCCACGACTGTTTGAACTGGCCTCCTTCGCCAACGTGCATCATCTGGTGAGCACGATAACCGGCGAGCTGGACGACGATCACAGTTTCGCCGAACTGCTGGCGGCCTGCTTTCCCGGCGGCTCCATTACCGGGGCGCCAAAACGCCGCGCCATGCAGATAATCCGCGAGCTGGAGCGGAGCCCCCGGGGCGTCTACTGCGGCAGCGTGGGCTACATCAGCAGCTGCGGGCGCGCGGATACCAATATCGCCATTCGTACGCTCACGGTGGCCGAAGGCCATATGACCTGTGCTGCCGGCGGAGGTATTGTGGCGGACTCCAGCCCCGCAGCGGAGCACGAAGAGTGCCTGAGCAAGGTGCGCTTGCTGCTTGAAACCGCGGAGCAGTTCCTCGCCTGAGAGACGACGTTCACCGATCGGCAAAGCCAGGTCTCGAGTAGACTAAAAGTTATAAAACTATCCACTATTGATATTTCAAAGTTATTAGCGCTTTTGCTAGATTCTCCGTCATACGCCGCATTCCACCATAAGTGGCTTAATGCGCAGGCTGGATTCTCTGAGAAAGGAAGTGGATGTGAAGATTACGCTGGTCAAAAAAGTGCTTGCTGATGGCTCGCCCTGCGCCAAGTGCAATGATGTGCAGGAAAAGCTCGAGCAAAACGATCAGCTGCAATTTATTGACAGGACCGTAATTGCCGATGTGCGCGATCCGCAGAGCGAAGGGCTTGAATTGGCGCGAAAATACAATGTGGAGCGGGCACCGTTTTTTATTGTTGAAGAAGACGGTACTGAGCCAGTGATTTTCACCGTGTATTTCAAATTTGCCAAGGAAGTACTACAGGCCAAAGCATCCTGATGCCCCGGAAGACAATGTCAGCAGGTGTATAAAAAAACGCGGCTCTCGGCCGCTTTTTTTTGTTGAACTCACTTCGCCGTCAGTAAACCGGCAGCTCCAGTCCGGCAAAAATCTCGTCGACTTCTGCCCGTGAAGCAGCGTGCGCAGCCTGATCCACCAGCTCTCGGGTCAGATGCGGGGCAAACTGCTGAATAAACTCGTACATGAATCCGCGTAAGAAAATACCCTTGCGGAATCCAATCTTGGTGATGCTGGGCTCAAACAGCTCACTGGCATCCAGTGCGACCAGGTCGTCCCCTTCGTCAACGGCCATATCCGCCACGATTCCGATACCCAACCCGAGCCGGACGTAGGTCTTGATCACGTCGGCATCCGCCGCGGTAAATACCACTTTGGGCGACAGTCCCTTTTCCAGGAAAGCCTCATCCAGTTTTGAGCGCCCGGTGAAACCGAAAACATAGGTAACGATCGGGTGCTTGGCGACTTCTTCCAGGCTCAATTTACTGACGTGGCACAAGGGGTGATCTTTCGGTACCAGAATACACCGGTTCCAGCGGTACACCGGCATCATCACCAGATCACTGAACAACTCCAGCGCCTCGGTAGCGATGGCAAAATCCGCAGTGCCGTCGGCGGCCATTTCAGAAATCTGCATCGGCGTCCCCTGGTGCATGTGCAAGGAGACATCCGGATAACGGGCGATAAAGGCTTTGATGACGGTCGGCAGTGCGTAGCGAGCCTGGGTGTGGGTAGTGGCGATGGACAGACTGCCCTTCTTGTCGTTACTGAATTCCTGCGCAACCTGCTTGATGTTTTCCACCTTGCGCAGAATTTCACCAGCGGTTTTCAGGATTGCCTCGCCGGCGGGTGTGACCCGGGTCAGGTGTTTGCCGCTGCGGGCAAAGATTTCCACGCCCAGCTCGTCTTCCAGCAAGCGTATCTGTTTGCTGATACCCGGCTGGGAGGTATAGAGGCTCTGTGCTGTCGCAGAAACATTGAGATCGTGATGGGCCACCTCCCAGATATAGCGCAACTGCTGCAGCTTCATAGATTCTCCCTAGCGTTCCCTTGCCTGCAGACTCAACCCCGCTGCGGCTCCCCGATAGTTATAAAAACCGTCTAAGTTTATGCGAGAAAAGAATAGCAGCCAAAAGCGACCGGAGCCAACTGCGGGAGAATATTTTCGTGTGGCGAGTTCACACTTGGAGCCACGCTCTGCCCAATTAGAGCAAATGAGCGCTCTCAGGCTTCCTGATTGGCGATACCGTGGGGAACATGGCCTGTGGCGACGTGCTCCGCCGCGGATGCACAGTGATTTGGCTGATCGTCGAAGAAAACATCGGCGCCGAAGGCTCGCAGGAACTCTCCCTTGGGCAGGCCGCCGAGAAATACCGACTCGTCGATGCGCACATTCCAGGCGCGCAGCGTGCGGATGACCCGCTCGTGAGCGGGTGCCGATCGCGCGGTGACGAGTGCTGTTCGAATCGGACAGCTGTCGGCCTTGAACTCCGACTGCAACCGCTGCAGGGCCTCGAGAAAGCCCTTGAAGGGCCCACCGCCCAGGGGCTGTTGTGCTGACGCCCGTTCGGACGCGGCAAAGGCGGCGAGACCATCCCGCTTGAAAATCTGCTCTGCCTCGTCGGAAAAAATCACCGCATCGCCATCGAAGGCAAAGCGCAGGGTGTCGTCCGCGTGGCGCTGGCTGCCGCCCGCAACCAGCGTGGCGGCGGCGATGCCCTGCTCCAGTGCCCGACGAACGTCGCGGCCGTCGGTAGAGAGAAACAGATGGCAGCCAAACGGCGCGATATAGCGATAGGGGCTTTCACCGTTACAAAAAGCCGCGCGGGTGATATTGAGGCCGTAATGCTCGATGGAATTGAACACACGCAGGCCGGTGTCGGCGCTGTTGCGTGACAACAGAATCACCTCCACACGGGGTTCACCTTCGAGGCGCTCGTTGATCTGCAGGAATTTTTCCACCAGCGGGAAGGCATCGCCCTTTTCCAGCACGTCGTTCTCATGAGCTATCTGGTAGTCCGAGAAAGCATCCAGCCCCTGCTCCTCAAACACCCGGTGACTGTCCTGCAGGTTGAACAACGCACGGGACGAGATCGCGATAACAAGCTTGTCGGACAATTGCGGCATCAGGGAGCCTCCACGTCATCGAGGTCGCCGGGACGGGATTCGTTGCGGTGGGCGTCGAGCATAGTCAGCAGCATCTGCTGCAGGTCGGCCTGGGTCCGCTGCGAGCGCACGCCCCGCTGGTTCACGATGACGAGGAAAATAGCGTGACAGGTCTCGAGCGTGGCACGGGCCAGGCGGTTCATTTCATTCGGGGGACAGAGAAAGCCGAGCCGCTGAAACATACCGGTAAGGTGGGTAATGATCAGTTCATCGTGGCGCTCGTCCAGTTCATGGAGTTCGGGAATGCCCCACATCGCCTGCACCAGTGGCAACAGGCCGCGCTGCTCCCGGTAGACGGCCAGCAGGCACTCGATGAGCTCGGCAACGAAACCATCAAGCGCCATGTCCTCCAGGTTGCGCTGCTCCAACTCCTCCAGTGCTGCGGTCATGCTCGCCAGCCACTGCTCTCCCATGGCATAGAGAATGGCGTGCTTGTTGGGAAAGTAGTGATAGAGAGAGCCCACAGAAACGCCAAGCTCCTTGGCGATCAGAATTGTGGTCAGGTCATTGAGCCCCACTTCTTCGAGCAACCGGCCAGTGGTATCGAGAATCTGCCGGGTACGCTCCCGGGCGCGGGCCTGAACCGGCTCGCGGCGCGGTGTCAGCTGGCTTTTACGTTTGCGCTGTTCCAGATTGGACAAGATGCTTTTCCTTTTCTCGGTTGCCCGCAGTTTACCACCAATTTCAAGCCATTATCGCGCCCGGGGTTGCTCCCGTAAAAACGAAAAACCGGCGCAATGCGCCGGTTTTTCGTTCATCCTGTGAGAGATGAGAAACAATCAGAAGCGATAGTCGAGGTTCACACCCACTACGCGGCCCCGCGACGGGTCGGTCTTGGTTGCCGGGAGGTTGTACAGCGCCTCAGCATAGCCCCAGTGGTAGTACTCTTCGTTCAGCAGGTTTTCGGCGTAGATGCCGGCGGTCCAGCTTTCGTCCGGTGCGGTCAGCGCCAGACGCACGTTGGCGACACTGCGGCTGTCCAGCTTCACGGCTTCGGTGTTTTCCAGGTCGGAGAACTGCTCGCCAGTGTAGGTGTATTCCGCGGTGTAGGTGATTTCACCCAGACCAGTCGGCTGGTGGTAGGTCAACGCACTGGAGGAGGAGAAATTCGGCGAGAAAGCCATTTCATTGCCATTGCAGTCTTCACAGAACTCTTCCGGTGCGCCGGTGAACTTGGTACCCAACCAGGACAGGCCCCAGTACAGATCCAGGTTATCTGTGATTAGCCAGCGGGCATCTACTTCCAGGCCGTGCCCCTTTGATTCACCCACATTGCGGGTGATCGCCGCGGCCCCCACCCAGAAGGCTTGCTGCATATTATCGTAGGTGTACTGGAAGGCCGCCGCGTTGATCGCAAGGCGGTTATCCAGCAGACGCGCCTTCACACCGAGTTCGTAGGACAGAACATTCTCTTCGTCGAACTTGCTCGGCTCAGCGTTGCTGGCGTCCACCTCGTAACCGTGGTCGTCGAGCCATGCGTACTGGCTGTCCTCGTCAGTGCCGTAGGCCGGATCGGTGATGTGGTAGGACAGATAGTCGAAACCGCCGGACTTGTAGCCGGTGGCCACGCTTCCGTACACGGTGACGGCCTCGCTGAGGTCGTGATTCAGGGTGACGCGACCGGAGACGTTGCTCCAGGTGTTATCACCGGTGATCGGACCATCGGTATACATGGCCTGGTAGTTCCAGCCCCCGGTCCAGGTGTCCGGCCACGGGGAGTCGACGGAATACTTCTTGGTATCCTCGGTGTAGCGCACGCCGAGGCCGAGGCTGGTGGCTTCGCTCAGGTCGAATGTGGTGTTCGCGAACACACCCCAGCCGCTGAATTTACCCACGGTGTTGGCAGCTTCGATGGACAGTTTGCCCGGGGCGTATTCCCAGGGGTCACCCTCGAAGCCGAAGAACTCGTCAATCGCATCTTGCGGCAGACTGGCACAAGTGTCGAAGGTACCGATACCCTCTTCCCACTCGTCGGCGTAGATGCCGTCACAGATGAAATCTTCGTTATCGATACCCGCCAGGTCCGCGTCGATGTCTTCCTTGTAGTAGGAAGCACCCAGCACGTAGTTGAACATGCCGCTGTTGTTGGACGTCAGACGGAATTCCTGGCTGAAGAAATCACCGGTCTGGTCGCGCGTATAGGTATCGACCGGATTGGCGGTACCGTCGAAGTCCTCGGCGTAGGTGTAGTTGTGGGTCTTGTAGCCGGTGATGGAAGACAGCGTGGTGCCGCTGGCCAGGTCGTGCTCAATGGTCAGGATGGCATCGCCGATTTCGGACTCATCTTTACCCTGGGCGTCGTTGTACACCTGGTCGTAGGCGCCCTTGGTATCCAGTGCACGGTAGATGGTGCCGTCGCCTTCGCGGTCCTCGTACTGGGCAACCAGGGTCACGGTGGTGTCCTGCATGCCGCTGTAGACCGCCGTCATACGCATGGCGTTGTCTTCGCTGGCACCGAGGTCGCGACCGCCAGCAAGGTTCTCGATGTTGCCGTCTTCCTTGTCGTGGTAGGTGGCGATACGCACTGCGAGGTTCTCGGTGACCGGCAGATCGACTGCGCCCTGGAAGTTTTCCCGGCCCAGCTGCCCGGCACCGACGGAAATGTCGCCACCGAAAGTGTCGCC
The DNA here is from genome assembly GCF_014904735.1 of Microbulbifer hainanensis. GTDB lineage: Bacteria > Pseudomonadota > Gammaproteobacteria > Pseudomonadales > Cellvibrionaceae > Microbulbifer > Microbulbifer hainanensis. The sequence continues at coordinate 177,776 of NZ_JACZCR010000027.1, forward strand.
CGGCTTGCGGGAGACCATGGAAATGGCGCCGGAAGCGGTGTTGCGGCCGAACAGGGTGCCCTGCGGCCCCTTGACCACTTCGACCCGCTCCATGTCATACATGCTCGGCGTGGCGCCGGTACGGCTCTGGTAGACGCCATCGAGGAAGACGCCCAGGGCCGGGTCGCTGCCGGTACCGAAGCTGTTGTTGTTGACGCCGCGCACGGAGACGGAATCGAAGAAGGAATCGTTGGTCTCGCCGGAAATACCCGGGGTCATCGAGAACAGGTCTTTAAAACCGCTCATGTTGCGGTCTTTGAGGGTGTCGCCGGTAAAGGCGCTCACCGCCATCGGTACGTCCTTCAGTGACTCCGCACGCATCTGTGCGGTTACCGTCACCTCTTCGATCTCCGCCGCTGACGCGCCGGTGCTTACCGCGATGACAACAGCACCGATGGCCGAAGCCAGCACGTGCTTGTGGTTGTTGTGTGGTCTCTCTGTAACAGGCATGGTCGTCCCCGTCATTTTTGTTATTCAGGGTTTGCGCATCCGATACCGCCGATGGCTGCACCCAAGCGATTGAACTTGAAGGTCTGTTATCCCACAAACCGAATGATTATTCAAATTCGAAATGCTGCTCCTACACAGTGCATGGCTGTGCCCGATTCTGATGCAGTCGATCAGCTACCGAGCTTGTCCATGAGGCTGTAATAGAGCATTCCTGTCACCAACCCTGGCCAGCGCAGCAGTGTGCCACCGGGAAAGGTAGGTGTTGGAATTTGCGCCAGTATATCAAAACGCTCTTCTGTACCAGCCACCACCTCTGCAATTAATTTGCCAGCGAAAGTGGCCGTCGGAACACCGTGGCCGGAATAGCCCTGGCTGTAGTACACGTTTGGCTCCAGACGCCCCATATGCGGCATCCGGTTTAGCGTAATCGCCAGTGTGCCGCCCCAGCCGTAGTCGATTCGGGTATCGGCGAGCTGCGGATAGACCTCCAACATGTACTTCTTAACAAAGCTGCGGATATCCTGCGGGAAGCGCGATGTATAGTTCTCGCCGCCACCGAAGATCAGGCGGTTGTCCCCGGAAAGCTTCCAGTAATTGATGACGAACAGGGTATCCTGCAGGGCGAAGTCGTTGGCAATCAGCTCATGGGCCAACGCCTCAGGCAGCGGCTCGGTCGCGAGCACGAAATTGTTGATGGGCATAATCTTGCCCGCCATGCGCGGTTCCAGGTTGCCCAGGTATCCGTTACAGGCCAGCACGACATTCTTAGCGCGCACCTGCCCTGCCGAAGTCTCCACAACACAAGGAGCACCTCCTCGATAGCTGGTGACCCTGCTGTGCTCAAAGAACTGTACGCCGGCCGCTGCAGCCGCATCGGCGAGCCCCAGGGCGTAGTTGAGCGGGTGCAGATGCAGCGATCCGTTATCGACCTGCGCACCAAAATAGCGCTCGGAGCCCACCAGCGCCCTGGCCTCTTCCTCTCCGATATACTCCATCTGGTCGTAGCCATAGCGCTTGTTGAGCAGCTCTACCTCGGCTTTCAAGTCCTCGTTGTGGCTGCGTTTAGCCGCGAGATGCATGATGCCGCGCTTCATATCGCATTGGATATTGTGCTTGGTGATCAGGTCCTCGACGGTCCTGACCGCCTCAACACCCATATCCCAGAGCTGTTTCGCAGTATCGAAGCCGAGCATTTTTTCCAGGTCTTCCTGGCCTTTGCGCTGCCCGACACCGACATGCCCGCCATTGCGACCGGATGCGCCCCAGGCGACCCTTTCCGCCTCTAGCACCACAACCTTGTAGCCGCGCTCGGCCAGGTGCAGCGCTGAAGACAGGCCGGTATAGCCGGCGCCGATAATGCACACATCGGCTTCCACTGTACCTTCCAGCGCCGGATAGACGGGCGCAGGGTTGGCACTGGCGGCGTAGTAGGAATCGGTGTGTCCGATCAATTTGTTCACTGTACCGGTGGCGGTCATAGATACGTCTCCAAGCTAGGCTTCGGCAACCCGGCCTCCCGGGTAGCCCGCCGGCAATTCGGCAAAAACCGAACAATCATTCAATTTATATTGAATAATAATTCGGTTTCTTGTCATAATCAAAGCCTGCGAACGAAAAACTGGTTCGTTCGCACTTTTGCCCGGCACAGCCTCGGCAATTTCTGGGCTTTCCCGCCCCTAAATGTACGACGGCGCCATCTCTCCACTGGAGACTCCGGGCGTATACTAATGCAACCCAACACGGGGCAGATCATTTCGATCAAGGTGCAAAATGGACAAGATTACAAAGTGGCTCGCAGAACACGATATTTCCGAAGTGGAGTGTCTGGTGCCCGATATGTCCGGCAATGCGCGGGGCAAATTTACCCCCACGGACAAATTCCTGACTCAGGACAGCCGTCTGCCGGAAAGTATCCTGGTACAGACGGTAACTGGCGACTATGTGGATGAGCACAACGAGCTAGTAGACCCGGCAGATACCGATATGCTGCTGGTCCCGGATCCGGATTCAATTCGCCTCAATCCGTGGGCCAACGAACCGACGGCGCAGATCATTCACGACTGCTATACCCGGGACGGCCAACCGCACCCCATCAGCACCCGCAATATACTGAAGTTCGTGCTGGAAAAATATGCGGAAAGAGGATGGAAACCGGTCGTAGCGCCGGAAGTGGAATTCTATCTGATCAAGCGCAACCTGGATCCCGACGAGAAGTTGTCAGCACCGGTGGGCCGCTCTGGCCGCACAGAGAAGACGCGCCAGTCTTACAGTATCGACGCGGCCAACGAATACGAGCCGATCATCGAGGATATGTATGATTTCTGCGAAGCGCAGGGTCTTGATGTCGATACGCTGATTCATGAGTCCGGCACCGCGCAGATGGAGATCAACTTCCTGCACGGCGACCCACTGAAGCTGGCGGACCAGGTTTTCACTTTTAAGCGCACAGTGCGTGAGACTGCCCTGCGCCACGGTATTTATGCCACCTTCATGGCCAAGCCGATGGAGCATGAGCCGGGCAGCGCGCTACACATTCACCAGAGCATTGTCGATGCGGAAACCGGCAAGAATATTTTTGTCGATGACAACGGCCGGGAAAACGAAACTTTCATGCACTTTATCGGGGGCATGCAAAAGTATACGCCGGGCTTTATCAGCTTCTTTGCACCGAACGTGAATTCCTACCGTCGGTTTACGCCGGAAATTGCAGCGCCGACCAGCCTGCACTGGGGCTATGACAACCGCACGACAGGATTGCGTGTGCCGGACAGCTCTCCGCAGGCCAAACGCCTCGAAAACCGCTTCCCGGGTGCGGACTGCAACCCCTACCTGGCAATCGCCACGTCGCTGGCCTGCGGTTACCTGGGAATGGTGAACGAGGTCAAACCGAGTGCACCCTACGAAGGGGACTGCTCTTCGGAGCCGATCACCCTGCCCCGTACGCAGGAGCATGCCCTCAGCCTGTTGCTCGAATGCGACGAGGCAGCCGAAATGTTTGGCGAAAAGTTCGTCCGCGCCTGGAGCGCCATCAAGCGCGATGAATATGAAGAGTTCAACCGCGTAATCAGCTCCTGGGAAAGGGAGTTCCTGCTGCTGAACGTCTAGTGCGTATATACCACTGGAAAGCCCCGCTCGCGGGGCTTTTTTTATGCCCACTAGAACTTTGACGATCGTACGCAATATTCATCCTTTTCTAGGATGGCCATCTTTTCAGTGTGACTGATTGCGCAAAGATAGTGAAAAATTACAAAATATGAGGTCTGAGCCTCACCCTGCCCTTGTTCACCTCAATCCGCCATGTAATCTGCCAGACGTCCGGTAACACCGGGCACTGGTTTGAGAAAGCGGAGCACCTCTGCCGCCAACGCGGCCCCTTCCCGGTACTCCGGCCTGTCTTCTGAAGTCTGACCACACCACAGTCCCGTTTTCGTGCACTGTGCCCGCTCGCCGTGGAGGTTTCTGCAGTCCGGGCGCGCAGGCGAAGGAGAACCCTAGCAGCGCGATGCGCGGACTCAAGCAAAAAAGCAATAAGGAAAAACAGTCAATGAAGCGTCTAATAGCATTCAGTTGCACACTGGCAGTGGCAGTTGGTGCCCAGGCGGCGAACCGCGTTCCGGCGACCCCGGATATGCTCAACGCCCAGGCCCTGGCCGCCACTACGGGGAATGATGTAAAACTGGAAATGGTGCGCTCGCGCACACTGCCCAATGGCAAGACGGTATCACGATATGAACAGTCGCATCGTGGCATACCTGTATGGGGCCAGTCGGTAACCAGCAGCGGCCAGGGTGTGGCTGCCGAGGTTTCCGGTGATGTAATCACTGGCCTGACTCTGGAAGTGCCTTCTGTCAAAGCATCGATCAAGGCTGACAATGCCCTGCGCCGGGCCATGGATCACATGGTAAATCAGCGCGCTCAACAGGGCGTACTCAAAGGCGCCCTGTCCTTGCCAGCCCTGCAGCTTGCCGCCAAAAACCGCACCGAGCAGCTCTACGTACACGTGGATGACCAGAATCAGGCGCGACTCGCCTATCTGGTGAGCTGGGTGGAGTATGGAGATGAGCCGTCCCGACCGTTTTATTTCATCGACGCCCTCACCGGTGAAGTGCTGGAACACTGGGAAGGTATCAACCACCAGGATGCAACAGGACCGGGTGGCAACCAGAAAACGGGCCAATATTTATACGGCACGGACTTCCCGCCGCTGCAAGTCGACAGCAACTGCGCGATGAATACCGCCAACGTCGAAACGGTGGACATGAACAATGCCACCAGCGGCGGCAGCATCTATTCATTCACCTGCCCCTACAACGACTATCGCGCAATCAACGGCGCCTACTCGCCACTGAATGATGCACACTTCTTTGGCAACGTCATCTTCAATATGTACAACGACTGGTACAACACTGCACCGTTGACCCAGAAGCTGCGCATGCGCGTCCACTATGGCAACAGCTATGAAAACGCCTTCTGGGATGGCACCCAGATGACATTCGGTGACGGGGGCAGCACTTTCTATCCGCTGGTTAGCCTTGATGTCTCTGCCCACGAGGTCAGCCACGGCTTCACCGAGCAGAATTCCGGACTGCAATACTCCGCACAACCCGGCGGCATCAATGAAGCCTTCTCTGATATGGCCGGTGAAACCGCGGAATACTATATGCGCGGCAGCAACGACTGGCAGGTAGGCGCGGACATCTTCAAAGGCAGTGGTGCGCTGCGCTACATGGACAATCCGACACAAGACGGCAACTCCATTGATAATGCAGCCGATTACTACTCGGGTCTGGACGTTCACTACAGCTCAGGTGTCTACAACCGCGCCTTCTATCTGGTCGCCACCAGCAGCGGCTGGGACACTCGCAAGGCCTTTGACGTATTCCTGCTCGCCAACCAGATGTACTGGAACTCGACCAGCGATTATAACGACGCAGCGTGCGGCGTTATGTCCGCAACCGGGGACCTGGGCTATGACCAGGCAGCAGTTAGCAACGCCTTCAGCTCCGTAGGCATTTCCACATCCAGCTGCGGTGGAGGCAGCACTGGCAGCCAGCTTGAGAACGGCGTCGCTGTTACCGGCCTGTCCGCAAGCACCGGCAATACTGTCCAGTACACACTGGATGTTCCTGCCGGGGCCTCCAACCTGTCCTTCCAGATCTCCGGCGGCACTGGTGACGCAGACCTCTATGTGAAATTCGGTTCTGCACCCACCACTTCCAGCTATGACTGTCGGCCATATCTCAGCGGCAACGCAGAAACCTGCACCATCTCCAACGTTCAGCAAGGCACCTACTACGTAATGGTCCGTGCCTACAGCAGCTTCTCCGGCGTCAGCCTGGTCGGCAGCTATGACGAGAATGGCGGTGGCGGCAGCGGTAGCGGCTGGACCGAAACCAACCTGTCCGGCAGCCAGGGTTCCTGGCAGCACTTCACCCTGAACGTCGACTCTGGAATGTCTTCCCTGGACGTACAGATGTCCGGCGGCAGCGGTGATGGCGATCTGTATGTACGCTACGGTGCGCAGCCCACAACCAGCAGCTGGGACTGCCGCCCCTACAAGTACGGTAACAACGAAAACTGCAGTATCAGCAACCCGCAGTCGGGCACCTGGTATATCAGTATTCGCGGTTACAGTGCCTATTCCGGCGTAACGCTGGACGCCCAGGCCAATCCTTAACCGAGATTGACAGGGTAAAAAAAGGGCAGCCAATGGCTGCCCTTTTTTATTGCCGGTGTCAGTGTGGCTTCATGCACGCAGGATTGCGAGGCAACCTCACTGAACTCTATTTGTGGCTGGGATCTTTCCAGTAATCTTTTACGGTCTGCTTCATTTCTTTCGCCAGGATGCTGATTCCGAAAAGGTTCGGCAACGTCATAAGCACAATCGCCACTGCCGACAGGTGCCAGACCAGCGTCGTATCCGCTTTCGCCGCCCAGAAGAATGCCACCACGTAAACCAGCCGGTACGGCATTACCGCGCGGGGGCCAAACAGGTAGATGATCGAGCGATCCCCGTAATAGGACCAGGCAATCGCTGTGGAGAAGGCAAACAGCAGGATACCGATTGTCACGATATAGCTGCCGTAGTCACCGAAGAAGCCCTTCTGGAAGGCGCGATTGGTGAGAGCGACCGAGTGCAGCAGGGAGTTGCCCCAGACCTCCACATTTGGATTGGCGAATTGACCATCCACTACTGTCAGCACACCGCTGTAGTTGTCATCGCCAACCCGGTATTCCACGTCCTCGGCTACAGATCGCGCATTGATGATCGTGAATTCATCCTGATTCAATGCGTGGCCGTCCGCCACTACGACCGATCCGTTAAATGGCTTGGCCTTGCTGTCATTGCCGCGCAGGAAGTTAAACAGTTCACTTACATCGCCGGACTCTTGATCAGAGTATACGCCCGAGACAACCGTCATATCGGCACGCTCGAACTTGTTCATGTACTTTTCAGTCCACACACCAGAAGAGAGAATAACCAGACCAGTCAGAGTACAGATGATGATGGTGTCGATAAAAGGTTCCAGCAGCGACACCATACCCTCGGATACCGGTTCATCCGCCCGCGCCGCGGCGTGCGCAATCGGCGCAGAGCCCTGCCCCGCTTCGTTAGAGAACAGGCCGCGGTTGACGCCCTTGTTAAACGCGTAAGCAAAGCTCGCCCCGAGGAAGCCACCGGCGGCCGATGTGCCATTGAAAGCGTCGCGGAACACCGAAACAAAAGACGGGACAATATTCTGGTAGTTATACAGAATCACTGCCAGTGCGCCGATGATATAGAGCGCCGCCATGATCGGAACGATTGTGGAGGTCACTTTGGCAATGCGCGTGATACCACCAATGATCACCATCCCCAGCAAAATCGCCAGGACGCCACCGGTGACAGACTTATCGACCCCGAAGGTATCGAACATGGCCTGGGCAATGTTGTTCACCTGCGGCAGGCTGCCGGTACCGAAAGAGCTGATTACTGTTGCGACGGCGAACAGAATCGCCAGCCACTTCATATTCAGTCGACGCTCCATGTAAAACATCGGACCGCCGGCGAAGTAGCCGTCCGCTGCTTTAATGCGGTACTTGTGTGACAGTGTCACTTCGACGAATTTTGTGGTCATGCCCAGAAAGGCTGTCATCCACATCCAGAACAGCGCAGCGGGGCCGCCGATGGCGATTGCCAGACCAACACCACCAATATTACCGGTACCCACGGTACCAGACAGCGCGGTGGACAGGGCCTGGAAGTGAGAGGCGTCACCGGGGTCACCGGGCTTGTCGTATTTCCCCTGGACGATTTTGATCGCGTGACCAAAATAACGCAGCTGCGGAAAACCCAGGTAGATGGTGAAGAATAAACCGACCCCTAGCAGCACGTAGGGAAACCAGAAGGCGCCGCCAAGCATGCTGTCCAGTTGCAACAGCCATTTATCAAAGGTTTCCAAAAGTGACCCCCACTACTCTAATTTATATCTGTTTATTTTCTATACAGCGGTAGTTGCTGTTTGCAGCGCAGATTAGCAGCTTACGCTAAGCGATTGAACTGCCCATAGTAATGGGAGTCCTGATTCACTACCAGTTTATTGCGGCCGTCCCGGGTTTTGCGCAATTCCGCCGCTGTGGTTACGCCAGAAATGAAAACTTTTCCCTGTGGGGGAATAGCCCGAACTGGCCGCCGGTGTGTACAAATACCAGGTTTTCACAATCGCGATAGCGACCGCTGTGGAGTTCCTGCAGCAGCCCGTAAAACGCTTTTCCGGAATAAACGGGATCCAGTACAAGGCCCTCCAGCGCAGCCGCTTCGGCAATGGTTCTATAAACCGGTTCATCGGCGACGGCGTACCCCGGCCCGATGTATTTCGCATTCACCTGGACGTTGAGTGAATTTTCGTCAACCTGGTGCCCACTCAACTCAGACCAGTGCGCGATATCTTCGCGCACCTTGCGCTGGAAATAGGCCTCGTCGTCGCAGACAGCAAAGCCGGTAACCTCGGTGGATACGCCGAGCTGCTGACAACCCAGTGTCAGTCCCGCCTGGGTGCCTCCACTGCCGGTTGCACAGATGATATGTTCCGGCTCAAAGCCGTTTTCCCGGCAGTCATTCAATAGTTCTTCCGCCCCGGCGATATAACCCCAGATGCCGAGGCCGTCACTGGCACCAGTGGGAATGCAGAGTGCCTTGTGGCCCCGCTCGGTGTAATAGTTTTGCCAGTAAGAAAAGAGCTCGGGTAGCTCGGCAAAATACTGGCGCGGCGGGTAGAAGGCGGTAGCGGCACCGGCGAGCTGATCGACCAGTAGATTACCGTCTGCCGCGCCACTGTGCTCCCCCCGCAGAATCAGTTGTACGCGCAGACCAAGGCGTGCCCCCACGAGCGCGGTTGTGCGGCAGTGATTGGACTGGATACCCCCGCAGGTGATCAGGGTGTCGCACTCCTGCGCACGCGCGGCTCCCGCAACAAATTCCAGCTTGCGCAGCTTGTTGCCGGACATGGCCGTTTCGGTAAGGTCATCCCGCTTGACCCAGATCTTGGGACCACCGTGGGGGACTGAATATTTTTCCGTAATGCGCTCTAACGGCTGCAGTGGGGTGGGCAGTCTGGCGAGGGAGATCCGGGGTGGATAGTTCAGGGACATTGTAGCTCTCACTTCGATGGCACCTACAAAAAACCCGGCGCTTGCCGGGTTCTCGCTGGCGTGGGTTTATCTCACGCAAGTCAGATTTTCTTGATCGTTCCTTTTGGCAGGATGGCGTGCACCGCTACCTTCTGGAACTTCAACGTCATGTTGTCGGCCACTTCCAGAACGATGTAATCGTCATCGACCTTCTCCACTCGGCCCAACATTCCGCTGGTCATAACTACTTCATCCCCTTTTTTCAGGGCGCCGACCAGTTCCTGGTGCTCTTTCTGACGCTTGCGCTGCGGGCGAATAATAAAAAACCACATAAAGCCGAACAGGCCTGCGAACATCAACAGGGTAATCAGTGGGTTGCCCTGAGGCGACGGGGCGGCGTCCTGCGCCATAGCGGCGGGAATAAAAAAGCTCATGCAAATCCTCAAAGAGTTAGCTAACAAAAATTTTGGCCAACTCTAACGGGTTTGAACATGCTAGGCAACGTACCGACCCAGGTCATGTGTACCCGGGCCGGCACTCGATGGCGACAGGGTCAGAAGCGCTGGCGCACCTGGCGTCTGTAGCCCGTAGGTGACATACCCGTCCAGCGCTTGAAAGCACTGGTAAAACTGGTTCTGTCTGAGAAATCCAGAATGCGGGAAATCCCATCAACGCTCAGTGCCGTATCCTTGAGGAAGTGCACTGCGTGGCGGAAACGCACATGATCACGCAGGGAGGCAAAGCTGAGGCTGTGCTCCTGCAGGCGCCGTTGCAGTGTACGTGTCGACATGCTGAGATCGGATGCCACTGGCCGGATGGCAAGCGACGCTTTGCCAATACGCTGCTCGAGTACGTCGATAACTCGCGCGGCGATGCCAAAGCTTGTAGCTTCCGGCGGCGCCAACAGTTGGTCCAGAATATTGGGATCTCCCGAAATTCTGGCCTGCTGCAGGGGCTTGTCTTCTGAGAGCGATGTCTGGTCTGGCTGAATTTGGTTCATCGAGCTGCTCCTTTTGAGTTCCGTGAGCCGCAGTTATTGTTCTAATGTCCGCTTCCTGCGAACCCCTTTTGCCTCAACCTGCCACCAATTTTGGTATTAAAGCGGGCTACTATCCGGGTGCCGGGATACACCTGAAACTGACATCGAATCCTTCACAGAGCTGTACAAATATTAAACTATTCGCTCCGGCAACTTCCCTTTGACTTACCACTCCGGTACCGGCGCACCTTTCCTTCACACCAGCCAGTATAGACCAAGAAATCTGAATGCAAGGGGCGACAAAGAGTTTTTTTTGATCGTGTCACAAAAGACAGTTGAGCGCCAAAAAGGTACGTTCGTACCTATGTTTTGGATATTCAAAAGAAATTGGCGAAGCGGGGTGGGAGGTGGCGACGGGAGCGGCCAGTATGGCGCCACTCCCGTGGAAGGCAGTCGCGGGCGGACAATTACAGATTGTCGTCAATCCACTCGAGTACGTCGTCGTGATGGGTCTTCGTTTTGACCTTGTCGATGATATGGCGAAGTCGGCCACTCTTGTCGATGATGAAAGTGGTCCGCAGTAGCCCCATAAACTCCCGGCCCATAAATTTCTTCAGTCCCCAGCAGCCGTACTTATCGGCAATCTTGTGGTCGTCGTCGGCAAGCAGGTCAAAATTGAGTTCGTGCTTTTCAATAAACTTCTGCAATTTGGCTTCCGGATCCGGACTCACCCCAAGTACCACGGTATCCCGCTTGGCAAATTCCTTGGCACTGTCGCGAATTCCGCAAGCCTGGGTGGTGCATCCCGGAGTCAGGGCCTTGGGATAGAAATAGAGCACCACATTGCTTTGGTCACGGAAGTCTTTCAGCGACACCTTTTCTCCATCCTGATTGCGGAGTGTGAAAGCCGGCGCCAGGTTGCCGATCTTGGGAAAAGTCATAGAAACCCCCTGTAGTACTGTGCGGAAAAGTGGCGGGGATTATAGCGAAAAGCGGGGCCGCTGGCGGGGGCCTTTTCGGCCCCTTCAAAACTCCTGTAGCTGGTAGCCTTTTTCTTTGCGTGCGCAGATGCCGCATTCATTGAGTTTGCGAATGAGATTCGCACGCTCTGCATCGGTGAGGAAGTCCCCCACCTCCAGGCAACCTTCCGGACCTGCGAAGCTAACAGAAGCCGGCTCTGTTGCACTACTGCCCATGCGTACCAGTACCGCGAGGCTACCGCGAGAGAACTCCTGGTGATAGACACTCTGCTGCCGGTGCCCCTTACAGCAGTCCAGCACCACCCGTTCGCCATTGATTCGAATGACTTCGCGGCGTGTGCTTTCCATGTAGACGTAACCGAAGAGTACGGCGAGCAACAGCAGCTCGAGTCCGGCGAAAGGCAGTATCATCCAGGCCCCAGCCAGCGCGAATGCGAGGCTGATGCCGAGGGAAACAGCAACGAGGGACACGAATACCCACAGGTTTCCCGAAAATGAAAGAGACTGGTTAGGCTGCAGCAGGATACACGCGCTGCGCTGGGAGGTGCGACCGACTTCAGTGACCATAGTAACGAGTCCGGGTACTGCATGAAATTCAGTGTAGCACCGCCCTCCCCGTCCCAGTATTCAGGCCATAAGCCCCTGATTTTAAAGGGCGATCAGCGGATCTCGATATTGTGTCGCCTGCGGTAAAGGGCCCGCTCCTGTTCGAGGGAGAGCGACCTGCGGGACACTGCCAGGCAGACCAGGATGCCCAGAAAGGCCACAGACAGACTCATGGCATTGGCACCTTCATGACTGAGCGCGAAAAACAGGATTGATCCGCAAGCCAGGCTCGCAGCGAAACGGCATCCGAGCCCGACAGGCCTACCCAGGAACTTGGTCGCGAAGCCCGCGAATAAAGCCGGTAGTAGAAAGACCAGCAGTGGTACCCGGTTGGCGAAATCCGCCAGAAACAGAATGCCCACCACGGTGGCAACAGCCGCGGCAATCAGGCTGATGAGATAGCTCTCCTCGCGGGCAAGTTTCTCAAGGACACGCTGCTCGCGGTCGATCTCGAGATTGCTTTCCGGCGGTTTGAATAAATCGTCCACGAAAGGGTTCCCTTCCCTGTTTGTTCGCTTTGCCCCTCTACTGCCGAAGGAACCTTTCTTCCCTGCTGTTAGCGGCCATGCCGGGGCAGCGCTGGCATTCAAGGCCTGAATTTACACACAAAAAAACCCGCAGCAAAGTGCGGGTTTTTCCAATCTCCGGGCCGGCTTGTGGCCAGAGATTTTACGGCAGCAGGTGTGCTACGGCATCGCGCTCTTCCGCCAGTTCCTGCTCAGTCGCAGTCATTTTCTCGCGGGAGAAGTCATTGATGTCGACGCCCTGGACAATTTCCCAGTCACCGTTTTTGCAGGTGCAGGGGAAAGAGTAGATCAGGCCTTCCTGAATACCGTAAGAGCCGTCACTGAAGACACCCATGCTGGTCCAGTCGCCCTCAGCAGTACCCAGTGCCCAATCGCGCATATGGTCGATGGCGGCATTGGCTGCAGAAGCCGCGGAAGACGCACCGCGGGCCTTGATAATGGCGGCGCCGCGCTGCTGTACGGTCGGGATGAAATCGTTCTCGTACCAGTCCTGCTCCACTTTATCCATTGCGTTGGCACCGGCCACCTTGACCTGATGCAGGTCAGGGTACTGAGTGGAAGAGTGGTTGCCCCAGATGGTCATGTGGGTGATGTCGTTCACGCTGGAATCGGTCTTGTTGGCCAGCTGCGACAGGGCGCGGTTGTGGTCAAGACGGGTCATTGCGGTGAAGTTGCGCGGATCCAGGTCCGGCGCATTGCGCTGGGCGATCAGCGCGTTGGTGTTGGCCGGGTTACCCACTACCAGCACTTTCACATTGCGCGAGGCTACATCGTTCAGCGCCTTGCCCTGAGCGGAGAAGATGGCAGCGTTGGCTTCCAGCAGGTCCTTGCGCTCCATACCCGGGCCGCGCGGACGAGCGCCGACCAGCAGAGCGTACTCGGCGTCCTTGAATGCGACGGTAGCGTCGTCAGACTGGACGATGCTGGCGAGCAGCGGGAAGGCACAGTCTTCCAGCTCCATGGCGACACCTTTCAGCGCTTCCAGCGCCGGGGTGATTTCCAGCAGCTGCAGGATAACCGGTTGATCTTTACCCAGCATTTCGCCGGAGGCGATACGGAACAGCAGCGAATAGCTGATTTGACCGGCGGCGCCGGTAACAGCAACACGAACAGGTGCTTTCACGATAGTTCTCCCTCGTTTGTAAGCGGCCCGCATTATAGAGATTTGCGGGCAAATTTCACCTCGGCGGGCGGCGGCCTATACCAAAGTCGCAGTTGACTCGGTATATCGACCGGCGAGAGCTCGGTAAAGCTGCTCGCTGTAATCGGTCGCGGCGGTATCCAGTCGGGCACAGATTTCGGCCAAATGCTCGTTGTCTTCCCTGCCCTGCCAGGTTTTCACATAGGTTCCGTCCTTGTAGCCGTGATCCTGCCGGAAACGGTTGAGGACGTTTTTTCCCACGTAACGCTGATAGAGCTCATCAAATGTCATTTCGACATCGGCCAGTAATTGAGCAAATCCAACCAGGTCGAACTGCTTGCTTGCCAGCGTGTTCAGCGTGAAGGCTTCCAGATTCGAACGGAAATCTCCGGGCGAGCGCTGCGCTGCCTCCAGCTCTTTCTGCATGTGCATGGCTACGGTTTCCGGCGAACCCTGTTGCAGCTCCAGGCTGAGCCCAAAGTGCCAGATATCCACCAGCTCCAGTTTGACCTGGTCCAGTTCCGGCTGCTGCTTTTTCCACCACTTCCAGCCGTAATGGTCGAGCAGCTCGGCGCTCTCTACCCAGATGGCGCGGTACCAGGGAAATTTCTGCGCACGCCAGTTCTCGTTGACCAGGGTGTTTATCTTGTCCTGCAGAGCCAGCATGGTCTGCAATTGTTGTTGCATCATGGGGTAATCAATCCAGTGTCCGGGCTCAGGCGGCCCGATCAAACAAACGGTAGAAATTTTCTGTGGTGATTTCGGCCAGTTGCTCGTAGGGCATTCCGCGCAAGTCGGCGATAAACTCCGCCACTTCGCGCACATAGGCCGGAATATTGGGTTTACCCCGATAGGGAACCGGAGCCAGATAAGGAGAATCGGTTTCTACGAGCAATCGATCCAGCGGCACTTTGCGAGCGACATCCCGCAGCTCTTCCGCATTCTTGAACGTCACAATACCGGAAAGCGAAATATAGTAATTCAGGTCGAGGGCCGCCCGGGCCATCTCCCAGCTTTCGGTAAAGCAGTGCAGTACACCTCCACGCTCGCGGTCGCCATGCTCACGAATTAATTCAATCGTGTCCTCACGGGCATCGCGGGTATGCACGATTACGGGCAGCCCTGCCCTGCCGGCCGCCTGCAGGTGGGCGATAAAACTCTGCTGCTGCACGGCCTGGGTTTCGGTGCTGTAGTAGTAATCGAGGCCGGTTTCACCGAGCGCAACTACATGCGGTTTGCGGGCCAGTTCCAGCAGTTTCTCCACATCGGCCAGCCCGGAATCGACGTCAAGCGGATGCACGCCGACTGAGCACACAACATCGTCATAGCGGTCGGCGAGCGCCACCACGTCATCGACGTTCTCGAGGCTGATGCCCACGCACAGAAACTTGCCGACACCGCGACTGCGGGCCAGATCGAGGACCGCGTCCAGGTCACCGTCGAATTTATCCAGTTTGAGGCGGTCGAGGTGGCAATGGCTATCTACGAGCATAAGAAAGGTAATACATCTACAGCGTGTGGGTTGGGCGGCTGGATTCCAGTGTGCCGGCCAGATAGGTTTCGATCTTGCTCTGGGCGATATTGTCCTTGTCGCCGAACTGCACCCCAATACCCGGGGTCCGGTTGCCCTGGGCTCCACTCGGGGTAATCCAGACAACTTTGCCCGCTACCGGAACCTTCTCCGCTTCGTCCATAAGATTTAACAGCAGGAAGACCTCATCCCCGAGGTTATAGGACTTGTCGGTGCTGATAAACAGACCACCATTTTTCAAAAACGGCATATAGGCCGCATACAGCACGGACTTATCCTGAATCTTCAGCGAAAGGATGCCGTTGCGGGCACCACCACCCATGGCTTTCATAGCCAGACCTCGTTGTTCTAATTTGACCGTAACTTATCTGAGCGTATCGTTTGTGTCCAGAACTCCCCGGCAATGCCTGTGCCCGAGCAGTTAACCGGTAACCATCCGCAGCGGCGGAGACTGATTGCCAGTTGAACAGGTACCGATGGCCGGTCGGAAAACTGTACAGCGAGCATGGCCGCGTAGAGAACCCATCGCTAGCAGCCCTCCCTGGATTTCAGCCCGGCCCGGCCAATCCAGCCGCTCCACGCATTCACGGCGCCTTCGGCCCTTGGCCGGTCGCGAAGTTGTACAGCGAGCATGGCCGCGTAGAGAGCCCATCGCTAGCAGCCCTCCCTGGATTTCAGCCCGGCCCGGCCAACCCTGGCCGGTCGCAAAACTGTACAGCGAGCAGTGCTCGCTATGCGTACAGTTTTGCCCAGCGGATCATCAACTCTTCCAGGAGCAGGCGTTTGTTCGGGTTGGCCCCGCCAGTCAGCGCCTGCCTGGCCTGCAGTAGATGATCATAAAAACTGAACAGTGGGCGTAACGCAGCTTCTTCATTCCCGGGTAAGCGCTGCAGCAACCCCATGATCTGTTGGTCGAACGTGAGGTCACAACTGCGGGCGCGCATCATCTGCGTGAGCCATTGCTGCCAGAATTGCAGTAACTGTGCCAGTTCAACGCCCTCGGGGGGAGACTCCCAGCGCCCCGCCAGTGTCACGGCACTGCCCGCGCCTTGCGAGAGCGCCGTAAGGTCCGCCATAAACTGTTCGCGGGTTTCACTCGACTCCGGTTCAGAGAGAGCCAGCGCCAGCAAAGGGGCGCCGCCGGCCAGCGACAGCGCCCGCCGCGCATCGGTGCCGTCGAGTCCGCTTTCCTGCAACCAACGCAAAGCCGCCTCCTCCAGTGGTGGTGGAAAGGCGACAGACTGGCACCGGCTGCGGATGGTCGGCAGCAGACCGGAGGGAGAATCGGTAACCAACAGGAAAATGACCGAGGAGGACGGCTCTTCGAGATTCTTCAATAGCGCGTTGGCGGCGTTAACATTCATCGCTTCCGCCGGCGCGAGCCAGACCACCCGGGCGCCTTCGCGGCCACTGGTGCGGCCGACAAAACTACCGAGCTGGCGTATTTGCTCGACTTTCAGTGGCCCGCCGGGCTTTTCCGGCTCCACCCGCAGAAAATCCGGGTGAGATCCCGCCTGCCAGAGCCGGCAGCCGCGGCAACTACCGCATGCGAGTCCGTCCCGCGGCTGGTCGCACAACGCCAGTGCGGCAAACGCTTCAGCGAAGCGGCGCTTGCCGAGTCCGGACTGACCGCTAATCAACAGGGCATGGGGACAGCGACCCGCGCGCCACTGCGCTCCCAGGCGCTGCCACTGCGTCTTCTGCCAGGGCAGCGGCGACGGGACGGGTGAATTCTCAGGAGCTTCCTTCAAGTGGCTGGACCTCAATTGTTGCTCTGCGGGATCCGGCCGCTACGTTCGCACAGCCGCTCCAGCTCTGACTGCAGCTGCAGTTGCACCTCATTCAGCGGCTGGCTCGCATCAATTACGGCATAGCGCGCCGGCGCCGCCTCAGCGCGCTCGCGGTAGGCAGCGCGCACCCGTTGGAAAAATGCCAGTTGTTCACTCTCGAAGCGGTCGGCCGCACCAGTGGCCGCAGCGCGCTGCAAGCCAATTTCCGGATCCAGATCCAGCAACAGCACCCGATCCGGGCGCAGGTCACCCTGCACTGTCTGTTCCAGCTGCGCGATCAGTGACCGGTCGAGCTGCCGCCCGCCACCCTGGTAGGCGTAAGTCGCATCGGTAAAACGGTCGCAGACCACCCACTCGCCGCGCGCCAGCGCCGGCTCGATGACCTGTGCGAGATGCTGTGCGCGGGCGGCAAACACCATCAGCAGTTCCGCGGTAGGATCCACCGCCTCCTCCCGATGGCTCAGCAGCATGTTGCGCAGTTCTTCGGCCAGCGGTGTGCCACCGGGCTCGCGGGTCTGGATAAACTGGATCTCGCGAGCGCGCAACCAATCGGTGACAAATCGCAGGTTGGTCGACTTGCCCACGCCCTCCCCGCCCTCGAGGGTAATAAATTTTCCGCGCTGCAAATCACTTGTCTCCATTGGCTGTCGGGCTAGAGCGGTAATCCGCGCGCCGCTTCAACTGGAATTCGCGCACTGCACGGTTGTGCTCGGGCAGCGTCGCGGAAAAATGGTGGGAGCCGTCGCCCTTGCCGACGAAATACAGGCTGTCTCCTTCTTCCGGGTGAAGAGCCGCGTGAATCGCCCCCCGACCCGGCAGCGCGATCGGTGTCGGCGGCAACCCTTTATTTACATAGGTGTTATAAGGGGTCGCCTGCCGGAGGTGGGCGCGGGTCAGGTTTCCATCGAATTCATCCCCCAGCCCATAGATCACCGTGGGGTCCGTCTGCAGTCGCATCCCCTTGTTCAGGCGACGGACAAATACGCCGGCGATGGCACCGCGTTCCGATGCTTGCCCCGTCTCCTTCTCCACCAGTGACGCCATAGTCAGGGCTTCGTACGGGGAACTGTAAGGAAGGTCTTCAGCGCGATTGCGCCACTCTTCATCCAGTACTTTCACCATGCGCTGGTGCGCCTGCTTCAGCAGGTCAATGTCACTGGTACCGGAGCGATAGATGTAGGTGTCCGGAAAGATCCATCCCTCGGGACTTTCGCCGTCGAAACCCAGTGCGCTGGCGGCAGTCTTCGGTTCGGCGCCAGCCTCTGACTGGACGATATTCCGCCCGGAACGCACATGTTCCAGAGCCTGACGAAACGTCCAACCCTCAACCAACGTGAGCCGATAACGGGTGACATCCCCTCGATTCAGGCGCGACACCAGGTCCATGGCATTACTGCCGTCGGGCAGCAGGTATTCGCCAGCGTGGATCCCGGTTTTCCCCTGCCAGTAGGCGTAGGCGAGTACCAGTCGGGGCCATTTGATCACCCCCTGCTGCTCCAGCTCCCGAAGGGCCCGCGACAGGTTGCTGCCTTCGGCAACCTCGAACCGCAACCCATCCTCGCTCACGGCCAGCGGCCGTACGAGGGCCTCCTGTGCCGTCCACAGGAACGCAGCCAGAGCTATCAGCAGTACACAAGCCAGGCCCAGCAGGTAGCGCCAGACAGGCTTCTTGGTTTTTGCTTGTTTCTTTTTCACCACAATTCTTCCGCTATCAGCTGCTGCAATCGCCGCGTTTCCGGGCCCGGCGCCCAGTGGCGGTGACCGAAGAGTTCTCGTACAGGCATCACGCCGCGTACGCTATTACACAGAGCCACTTCGTCTGCTGTGCAGAGCGTGGCCAAATCGATATCGGCTTCGTGCAGGTGCACTTTCGCAGAGAGCCAGTCGCGCATCACACCGCGCACACCGCAGCGGCGCAGATCTGGCGTCCACCAGTGGCCACCGATCCAGAGCAGGAGGTTACAGCGCAGACTCTCGATCACCCGCCCCTGGGTGTCTCGGAGCAAGCCGTCGAAGCCCTCCGCCGTCGGCAATTCCTCTTTGGCGCGATTATATCCCGTGCGCTGCAGTAATTTGCAGCCCGGGTTGGCAGTTTCGCCGACGGACAATCGCGTTGAGCAGGGAAACAGCCGCGCGCCGCCGAGCAGTTCCGGGGTCGGGTCGAGGGGGGAAAGGGTGAAGTCCCAGTGCTGGCGGCCGTCCCGCTCGCCTACCCGCAATCGCAACTTGGCGTCGCGCCAGGGGCTACTCGCCACAAGTGACCGGACAGTAACCTCGATAGAATCGAGCGTCTGACGGTTTAGTTGACCGCTTCGCTGCAATCGTTCGCGGTGGAGCGACCAAAGGGGCAGCTGGCCGTGATGGCCGCGCATGGTTTCGAGCAGACCGCCGGCAAAGGCACTGTCTGCTGGCAGGGAATCTGCGGTGCCGCTTTCGGTGAAATATTGCGCAAGGCTAGACATGGCTTCTCCGGAATCAATATGCGCCCGCCTCTACCGGCGGACGCACCGGATCAGGCCCGCCTGAAGATCAGGGATCCGTTGGTACCGCCAAAACCGAAGGAGTTTGAGAGCACGGCATCAATCGACATTGCCTGGGCTTCCATCGGTACCAGGTTGACGCCCTTGCAGGCCTCATCCGGGTTGTCCAGGTTGATGGTGGGCGGCGCGACCTGATCACGCAGCGCGAGTACCGAAAAGATGGCTTCGATTGCGCCGGCGGCACCGAGAAGGTGGCCCGTCATGGATTTGGTGGAACTGACGGCAATCTTATCGGCGGCGCTGCCGAATACTGAATGCACAGCGGCGATTTCCGCCTTGTCACCTAGCGGCGTCGAAGTACCGTGGGCATTGATATATTGCACGTCGCCAGCATTGAGTTCGGCATCGCGAAGCGCGTTCTGCATAGACAGCGCCGCCCCGGCGCCATTTTCCGGCGGCGAAGTCATATGGAAGGCATCGCCACTCATACCGAACCCAGTCAGCTCGGCGTAGATCTTGGCACCGCGTGCGACCGCCCGCTCGTACTCCTCGAGTACCAGCACGCCGGCGCCCTCACCCAGCACGAAGCCGTCGCGATCGCGATCCCAGGGGCGGCTTGCCGCTTGCGGATCGTCGTTCCGGGTCGACAGCGCACGGGCTGCACAGAAGCCGCCCAATCCGACCGGGGTAGTGACCATCTCGGCGCCGCCGCAGACCATCACGTCGGCATCGCCGTATTGAATCGTACGCAGACCGAGACCAATGGCGTGTGTACCGGTCGTACAGGCGGTTGTGGTCGAAAGGTTCGGACCTTTCATGCCGTATTTAATCGACAGGTTGCCGGCGACCATATTGATGATCGCACCGGGCACAAAAAAGGGAGACACGCGACGCGGACCCTTTTCGGCAATCAGCATGGCGTTGTTTTCAATCGCCGCAATCCCGCCCATACCGGAACCGATACAAGCACCTACACGGGGCGCATCGGTTTCGCTAACTTCCAGGCCACTGTCTTCGACGGCCTGAATGCCCGCCACCATGCCGTACTGCAGAAACACGTCCATTTTGCGTGCTTCTTTTTCCGGCATATAGGGTGTCGGATCAAAATTCTTTACTGTGGCGGCAAAGCGAGTGGAAAAAGCCGAAACGTCAAAAGACTCGATTGGCGCAGCACCGCTTTTACCGGCGAGAACGCCGGACCAGTTTTCGTCCAGGGTATTGCCCAGCGGGCCAACCATACCCACTCCGGTTACGACTACTCTTCTACGCGACACTCGTGTTCCCCCGAAAATCATTCATCCACCGCTGCGTTTTCCGCCAACTGTTTGTCGACGAAGCACAATTTTGCGGTCACATTTCTCCAGTGCGAATAAAAGGAGAGCCGTACTATGCAACATAGAACGGCTCTCGCAATACACTCAGCCTCGGGTGCAGAAGGCTACCCGACGCTTAAACTACCCAGCGGAGATTAACCAAGGTTTTCCTTGATGTAATCAATGGCCAGCTGAACAGTTGTAATTTTTTCGGCTTCTTCATCGGGAATTTCGGTTTCGAATTCCTCTTCGAGAGCCATGACCAACTCAACTGTGTCAAGGGAGTCAGCGCCCAGATCTTCAACAAATGAGGCTTCAGGCTTTACGTCTTCTTCCTTCACGCCCAGTTGTTCAGCAACGATCTTTTTAACGCGCTCTTCAATGCTGCTCATGATTCAATTTAACTCCTAGTGGATAAAAATCTGTTGTAGTCGTTATTGTTATTCCGCCTCTGTGATACGCGCAAATAACGACCGGCTCACACAGCTTCTGGTTAATGCGAGGCGGCATTGTACCCCAACTTTTTCGGGATGTAATGCGCAGCCTTTCACGACCATCAGCTAGATTACAAAAACTTTAACAATCAGTAGGTTACGACGATTTTCTCACAAAAATCATCAAGACATATACATGCCACCATTCACATGAATGGTCTCGCCAGTGACATAACCACCGGCATCACTGGCCAAAAATGCGACAACGGAAGCGATCTCTTCCGGCTGTCCCAGTCGACCCAGTGGAATCTTGCTCAACAGTGCTTCGCGCTGAGCTTCCGGCAGCACCTTGGTCATATCGGTATCGATAAAACCTGGTGCCACCGTATTAACGGTGATACCGCGGGAACCCACTTCTGCCGCTAGCGAACGACCAAATCCAGCAACACCGGCCTTGGTTGCCGCGTAATTGCTCTGGCCCGCGTTACCCATGCTGCCGACCACGGAACTGATATTGACAATGCGCCCCCAGCGGGCCTTTGTCATGTCTCTCAGGCAGGCTTTGGTCATACGGTAAACCGCAGACAGGTTGGTGTCGATGACCGAATCCCACTCATCGTCCTTCATGCGCATCAGCAGGTTGTCCTTGGTGATGCCGGCATTGTTGATCAGGATGGTGGGCGCGCCAAATTCGCTTTTTACTGACTCGAGCAGCCCGGCGAGGCTCTCGGCGCTGGTCACATCCAGCACCTTGCCGGCACCGGTAACGCCCTTCTCGGCAAAGCGCGCACTGATCTTTTCCGCACCGGCATCACTGGTAGCAGTGCCGATCACAGTGGCGCCCAGCGCACCCAGCGTATCGGCAATAGCGGCGCCGATTCCGCGGCTGGCACCGGTCACCAGCGCCACTTTACCCTGCAGGTTGTTTGTTAGTGTCATTGTTACTCCTGGTAGTTCCCCCGACCTCAGGTCCGGGCGAGAATCATTCTGCCGTCGCCACCAGCGCCTCGTTGAGCTGCGCCGGTGATTCGATATTGTGGCTGCTCAGCCCGCGATCGATTCGCTTGGCCAGTCCGGACAGCACTTTGCCCGGACCGCACTCCACCAGCTCGGCAATACCGCTTGCGGCCATCGCCTGAACGCAGGCAGTCCAGCGCACCGGGCTGTAAATCTGCTCGACCATCAGCTGCTTGATCGCTTCCGGGTCGGCTTCCGGCTTGGCGTGAACATTGTGAATAACAGCTATTTCCGGCACGTGAAAGGTTGTGGCTTCGATCTGCGGTGCCAGCTTTTCCGCCGCGGGGCGCATCAGCTCGGTATGGAACGGCGCACTGACTGGAAGCGGCATGGCGCGCTTCGCACCCGCAGCCTTACAGGCTTCAATGGCGCGCTCGACCGCCGCCTTGCTACCGGCGATGACTACCTGGCCCGGAGAGTTGTAATTGACCGCCGCCACAACTTCGCCCTGGGCGGAGTCGGCGCAGGCCTTTTCCACTGCCGCATCATCAAGACCGATAACCGCGGCCATGGCGCCCTCACCCGCCGGTACGGCTTCCTGCATCAGGCGACCACGCTCGCGAACCAGGCGTACGCCGTCGGCAAAACCGAGGCTGCCAGAGCAGACCAGTGCGGACCACTCTCCCAGGCTGTGGCCGGCCATCAGAGCCGGATGCACACCGCCGCGCGCGCACCAAACGCGATACAGCGCCACGCTGGCAGTCAGCAGCAGGGGCTGGGTCCGCTCGGTAAGATTGATATCTGCCTGCTCACCTTTCTGGCACAGATCCCAGAGATCGTAGCCGAGCACGTCGGAAGCCTCGGCAAAGGTGGCATGTACTTCGGGGAATTCAGCCGCGGCGTCCGCCAGCATTCCAATCTGCTGGGAGCCTTGGCCGGGGAAGACGAATGCGAGCCTTGCATTGGTCATGGAACATCCTTAAACCTGGTTGTCGTAAGCGGGGGTTGCCGTCAGACCGCCTGCACTCAGGACCGGCTTTTGGCTTGCGCCAGCCGGCTGGCCAGATCGGCCTCGGCACACTCTTTGGCGGTGATCATGGCCCGGTAGAATGCCTCACTGCTGGCACCGCCGTGACTCTTGATCACATTGCCTCTGACCCCTAAAAAACTGGCGCCATTATAGCGAGCGGGTTCCACCTGTGTACGCCATTTTCGCAACAGCTTTATGGCTAACTGGCCAAAAAAACGCTTGAACGAGCCCTTTTTCTCAATCGTGAACGCCTTTTGACCCATTAGTCTAATGACGCCCTCGGCGGACTTCATTGCCACGTTGCCCATAAGCCCATCACAGACAACGACATCCACGACACCGGTAAAGATGTCGTGCCCCTCTACAAAACCAGCGTAGTTGATATTGGGGTCGGCCTCGAACAGTTCGGCCGCTCGACGTATCTCTTCAGTGCCCTTGTGCGGCTCGGCACCGATATTGAGCAGCGCCACCTTGAGGTCGCGATTGCCGGTGTGGACGCGCTGCGCCTCTACACCCATATGCGCGAACTGCAGGAGATCTTCGGCACTGCAGTCGATATTAGCACCCAGATCGAGCAGGAAGCAGGAACCGGACTCCGTCGGCAGGGACTTGCCCAGTGCCGGTCGCCGAACCCCCTCTATATTACCGAGCAGGTTCCGACTCAGCGCCAGCAGAGCACCGGTATTGCCGGAAGTGACCATCGCCTGAGACTCCCCCCTGGCCACAGCCTGCAGGGCTTGCGCCATGGACGAGTCGCGCTTGTGGCGAACAGCCTGAATGGGGTTGCAGGCCTGGGTCACGACCTGCTCACAGGAAATGACTTCCAGACGGGCGGCCAGTTCGGGATGCCCTTCAGCATCAATAAGGGGTTGGAGTTGGGAGTGCGGACCGAAAAGCTTCAGTTCCGACTGGGGGAATTTCTGGAGGAATCTGATACAGGCCGGAACGACAGAGCGGGGACCTAAGTCCCCGCCCATCGCATCCACGGCCAATCGCAATTGGCTGGACAAAGTTTACTCTTCTTCAGAGCCGCCGACTTCGATCACCTTGCGACCGCGGTAGAAACCGTCTTCGGTCACGTGGTGACGACGGTGCTTTTCACCGGTAGTCGGATCTACGGACAGAGCCGCGCCAGCGCCCAGGGCGTCGTGAGAACGACGCATGCCGCGACGGGAACGGGTCTTTTTGCTTTTTTGAACAGCCATGGCTTGCTCCTAAATCAACAAATTACACTGGAACCGGGGCGCCTACCGGCGAGCCCAAACTCATCGACAGGTCTAGGACTTGTTCGATGAACCCTTCAACTGTTCCAGCACTTTAAAGGGGTTTTCTCGCTGCTCACCGGCCTCTTCGTCACCGCCCTCAGAGTGGAAGCGGTCGCGGGCGACACACTCCTGCTCGTGGTAGGCCACCATTGGCAGATTGAGCAAAATCTCATCTTCCAGCGCCTCATACAGGTTGAGGTCATCCCCGTCCTGTATGATCGGGTCCAGATCCTTGGGCAAAGCATTACCCTGTTCCTCGGACCAGACCACTCCCCAGTGAAACTCCGCCTCGACCTCATCGGGCATTTCCTGCAAGCACCGCTGGCACAGCAGCTGCACTGAACAATGCAGCTTGCCATTGACCACGCGATGCCCCTGCAGATCCCGCCCGAAATCGAGCTCGGCGCGCACCTCCCCTTCGATCGATTCCACAGCAGCGGCCAACCGTTCAAGCTGATCCGACGGAATCGTACCGATCAGCTGCTGTTCGCGCTGCACCAGCTTGCGTGCATCGATGCGCTTGGGAAGTGGGGGTATCGACATAAGCGCGCAATTCTATGGACAAGCCCTACCCTTGTCAAAACAATTCAACCGCCGCAAGATCGGCGCCGCAGGTCGAATTTAGACAACCTTTTTCAGCGGAACCTCAGATATGGCTCGCCCTTTGATTCTAGCCTCCAGCTCACCCTACCGGAGAGACCTCCTCGAGCAGCTGCAGATCCCCTTCGAGTGCGCTTCCCCCCATATAAATGAAGAAGCATTCCTGGGCGAACAACCCAGCGCCCTGGCCGGACGACTCGCCAGGGAAAAGGCGCAAGCACTGGCCGGGACTTTTCCGGATGCACTGATCATTGGATCCGACCAGGTGGCCGAGTGCGACGGCCAGGCGCTCGGCAAACCGGGCAACCACACTCGCGCAGCAACCCAACTACAAGCGTGCTCCGGCCGACAGGTAAATTTCTATACGGGACTCAGCGTCCTCGATTCTGCGTCCGGCAAACAGCGCACCGAAATCGAACGATTCACCGTGCACTTCCGCCAACTGAGTGAAGCGCAGATCAATTACTACCTTGAGCAGGAAAAGCCGTTTGATTGTGCCGGTTCGTTTAAAGTAGAGGGTCTTGGTATAGCACTGTTCGAAAAAATGGAAGGGAATGACTTCAATTCCCTCATCGGACTCCCATTAATTCGATTGGTAGACTTGCTGCGCGCTTTTGGGCTCGACCCACTAACCACCACACCTCAAGCTACGAGCGGCGGCCAGCGCAACAATTCTGAGAAGTGATCAATGATTGCATGTGGATTGAGCGCCGCAAGACGCTCGGGATGGTGCGCGCCGTAGCTGACACCGATTGATGCCATGCCCGCCGCGGCGGCCATCTCCAGGTCGTAGACCGTATCTCCGACCATCACTGCTTTCTCGAGCCCGCACCCGGTCTCCTCCAGCAACTGATGCAACATCAGCGGATGCGGCTTGGAAGCGGTCTCATCAGCGCAGCGGCTGGCCACGAAAAGATCAGCCATACCGTGCTCTTCAAACTCGCGGTTGAGGCCCTGGCGACTTTTGCCGGTCGCCACCGCAAGCTGATGACCACCTCCCAACAGCTGGTCAAGCGTCGCCAGGACGCCATCGAACAACGGCAGCGGCTCGGCTCGCGCCGCCAGCCACTCCTCGGAATACAGATCCCGCAGCTGCTGGCGCTGGTCACTGGCAGTCTCAGGAAACAGGGACGCGATCGCCTCCGGCAGGCCGAGACCAATAATATTGCCGACCACCTCGGGCGCGAGCACCGGCAGCCCTACCCGCTCCGCAGCGCGCAACATACAGGACACAATGCGGTCCTCGGAGTTACACACAGTGCCGTCCCAGTCGAGGATTACCAACATAGCCACATCTCTCTGTTACTGATCGCGCAGCGACTGCAAAACGGATTCCAGTTCCGCCGAGAGCGGCGCCTTTACTTCAACCTTTTCACCATCGGGCAGCGTACAGCGCACCAGCTGCGAGTGCAGGAACAGGCGCTTGAGGCCAAATTCACGAAACTCCCGATTAACCGCGTCATCAGTGTACTTGGCATCTCCCGCGAGCGGACAGCCGACAAATTGGGCATGGACCCGAATCTGGTGCGTGCGGCCCGTGACCGGTTCGGCCGCGACCAGGGTCGCCCCCTTGAACCGCTCGAGTACCTGAAAGCGGGTCTCCGAGGGTTTCCCCTCCGGATTGACCGATACCATCCGCTCACCGCTCTTCAATGTGTTCTTTTTCAGCGGAGCCTCCACCACCCGGCGACCCCGCGGCCACTTGCCCGCAGCAAGGGCAAGGTAGGACTTACCGATCCGGCCGGCACGGAGCTCGGCCTGGATGTGCTGCAGCACTTTCCGCTTGCGCGCCACCATAATGGCGCCACTGGTATCCCGGTCGAGCCGGTGCACCAACTCAATAAATGGGCTTTCCGGATACATTTGGCGCAACGTCTCAATCAGTCCGAGCCGCACACCGCTGCCGCCGTGTACCGCGAGGCCGGCCGGCTTGTTAATGACCAGCAGCCCCTTGTCATCATAAAGTATGGATTCTTCTACCAGTTGGCGCAGCTGATCACCGGCAACCGCGGCCGGAGCCTGTTCTGCAGCGCGAATGGGCGGCACCCGCACCACGTCGCCCGCCTGCAACTTGTATTCCGCTTTCACCCTACCTTTATTGACGCGCACTTCACCCTTGCGGAGGATGCGATAGATACGCGAGCGCGGCACCCCCTTAAGGCGCGACTGCAGGAAGTTGTCGATACGCTGACCGGCCAGTTCGTCCGGAACCGTGAGCAACTGGACACCACCAGCAGGGCTCCAACGGTCAGTGGGGGCGGCGTCTGACGCCGATTCGGGGGGGGATGTACTTCGCATGGGGCGCATAATAGCGCCCGGGCCTTTGTAATTGAAGCGCCCTGTCCGGCATGCTATATTCGGCCGGCCTGAGTTGGGCTGGTTTTCGGCCGTGAGCGACTTCCCTGAGGGGAGTGACAGCCTCGGTTTCAGAGAAAATACCGCCAACCGGCCAGTGCGCGCCTCTGTAATTAGATGGGCCGCGTCATTGAAAAAACTTCGCCGACAAGGTCTGCCCCGACAGAGAATCCCGGGGCGCCTCGCCGGCTACAACTGTCCCGCCCTAATGCGGGTATTTATCGCGAAGGTAAGACGGGCTGAAGCCCGCAGCGCTTGAAAGGAAGACTCATACACTTACGTCCCGCTCTGTAGAGAACGCCAGCGACCGAACTGGCATACCGGATGGCTAAGTTTCAGCAACCCGGCAGAAAAACATAGAGACCCCAGGGGGGATCGGCCACAAGCCGATCACAACAGAGCCGAACGAAAGACGTAAACCTCGCTACCCGCCGACTCGATGTATGGCGGATGGCGCCTGGCCCGAACGTGGTATCCGCGAAGCCGGAGCCGGGTAGTACTACCAAATGGTGCTAATGGTACCAACGGATACTGTGCCCATTGCACGTATCCGGAGTTAAAGCAGTGTGACAACCGGGTAGAAACCCGCTCCGAAGGGCCGAAAGACGGCTTCCGGGAGCACTTCCCCGCCCGTCCCTGCCTGCCCCGCGGCCATTTCCGCGCGGCACCAGACAACAAGCCTGCGTACTTCAGTGTCTCTCCCTAGCGCAACGCAAGGATATAAGACACGCATGAAGAGAATGCTGATCAACGCAACTCAACCGGAAGAGTTGCGCGTAGCCCTGGTCGACGGCCAGTGGCTGTACGACCTGGACATCGAAAACCGCACCCGCCAGCAGAAAAAGGCGAACATCTACAAGGGTAAAATTACCCGCGTTGAGCCCTCCCTCGAAGCCGCATTTGTCGATTACGGTGAAGAACGCCACGGCTTCCTGCCCCTGAAAGAAATCTCCCGCGAGTACTTCATCAAGCAGCCCAAAGATATCGATGGTCGCATCAAGATCAAAGATGTGGTCAAAGAGGGCATGGAAGTCATCGTCCAGGTGGACAAGGAAGAGCGTGGCAACAAAGGCGCGGCGCTGACCACCTTCATCAGCCTCGCCGGACGCTACCTGGTGCTGATGCCGAACAACCCGCGCGCTGGCGGCATCTCCCGTCGCATCGAAGGCGACGAGCGCTCCGATCTGCGCGATGCCCTCTCCAACGTGGAAGTACCTTCCGGCATGGGCATCATCGTGCGCACCGCCGGCGTTGGCCGCAGCGGCGAAGAACTGCAGTGGGATCTCAATTACCTGCTGCAACTCTGGGATGCCATCAAGACCGAGGCAGACACCTCCAAGGCCCCGCACTTCCTGTTCCAGGAGAGTAACGTCATCATCCGCGCCATTCGCGACTATATGCGCGACGATATCGGCGAGGTGATCGTCGACGACAAGGGCGCCTACCAGCTGGCCGCGGAGTTTGCCCGCCAGGTCATGCCCCACTACGCCAACAAGGTGAAGTACTACGAAGACGCCATCCCGCTCTTCAACCGTTACCAGATTGAAAGCCAGATCGAGACCGCGTTTGAGCGCGAAGTGAAACTGCCTTCCGGCGGCTCTATCGTCATCGACGTGACCGAAGCCCTGATTTCGATCGACATCAACTCCTCCCGTGCCACCAAAGGTGGTGACATTGAGGAGACTGCGCGCAATATCAACCTCGAAGCCGCCGACGAGATCGCCCGGCAGCTGCGCCTGCGCGACATGGGCGGCCTGGTCGTGATCGACTTCATCGATATGCAGAACAAGGGCAACCAGCGCGAAGTTGAAAAGCGCATGGAGAAAGCCCTCGGCATGGACCGCGCGCGTGTACAGATCGGTCGCATTTCCCGCTTCGGCCTGCTGGAGATGTCCCGCCAGCGCCTGCGTCCGTCTCTCGGCGAAACCACCTTCCGCGTCTGCCCCCGCTGTAGCGGCCAGGGCACTATTCGCGGCACCAAATCCCTGGCGCTGTCCATCCTGCGCCTGGTGGAAGAGGAAGCGAAGAAGGAACGCAGTGCAGAGATCCGCGCGATCACACCGGTGAACGTCGCGACCTACCTGCTCAACGAAAAGCGCAAAGCCATCTCCAACATCGAGTCCCGCAACAACACCCGTGTGGTTGTGGTTCCGAACGCCGACCTGGAAACACCGCACTTCGAAGTACTGCGCCTGCGCGACGATGATTCCGCCACCCTGGAAACCTCTTACAAGATTTCCGGCACTATCGAGGACACCAGCGCCACTGAAGAGGAGCCGACACGTCCGCCGGCCCAGCCTGCGGTACAGCAAATCGCCCACACCGCACCGGCGCCGACCCCGGTCGAAAAGCCGCAGCCTGGTCTCTTCAGTCGCCTGATCAGCGCCATCGCCTCCCTGTTCGAGAGCGATGAAGACGCAACCAAGAAGCACAAGAAGTCCAAGGGCCGCGGCAAGAACTACCAGAAGCAGCGTTCCCGCGGCCAGCAGCGTGGAAATCGCGGTGGCCGTGGTGGCAACCGTCCCGCGCGCCGTAAAGACGAGCGTCGCGATGAGGAGAAGCGCGAAACCAAACGGGAGGAACGCAAGGACCAGCGCGAAGCCAAACGCGACACCAGGCGTGAGGAAAAGCGCGAAGACAAGCGTGAAGAAGTACAGGCCAGTGGCGAAGGTACACGTGGCGAAGGCCAGCAACGCCGTCGCCGCCGCCGCCGTGGTGGCGAGGGTCGCCGCCGTCGCGAAGAGGGCCAGCAGGCCACTACCAGCGAAACGGAAGTACAAGCGGAAGCCGTAGAACAGCAAGTTGAAGAGACCGAGCAGCAGGACCAGCAACGTCCCGCACGCCGGCCGAGCAATGTTCGCGGTCGCCCGCAGCCCCGTCGCCGCGGCCGCCGCGGTGACAACGCAGCTGCAGCCGCCGTTGCCCAGAACCAGGAAGAGCTGGAACGCGAAGTCAATGAGGCCATCGACGAGGCGGAAAGCGAAGCAAAAGCCGCTAAGCGCCGCAAGCCGACCGAACCTCGTGAAGCCGCAGTAAAGGCAACCGAGGGTACAGGTAGCGCGGGCGAGCCCAGCGCCGAAGAGAAGCGCAAGGAAACGCCGGCCCCTGAAGCTCCGGAAGCCAAGGCCGAGACTCCGAAACCGGCAGTCAAAGCTGAAACCGAGGCCCCGGCCGAAGTAGAAGCCGTGGAGAAGCAGGCACCGACTCCGACCGAAGAAGCGCCCATCGAGGCCTCTACGGTCGCCGTCACCGAAGCCCAAGCCGCTGCTGCTGAGGAAGCGGTCGAAGTTCCGGCAGAAAAAGCCGAGGCGCCGGCAGAAGCGGTCGCTGAAAAGCCGTCCGTGCAAGCCGAACAGGCCAAGGCGGAAGAAGCCCCTGTACCGGAGGCTCCTGCTACCGAAGCCGAAGCTGAAGCAGAAGTGGAAGTGACTGCTGAAGCACCAGCCGAAGAAGCGCCCGCGGAAAAGCCGGCAGAAGCTGCAGCTGAAGTAACACCCACTGCTGCCCAGGTCACCACTGAGAAGCCGGCAGCCGCCGCGACTCCGCGTGGCCGTGCTAGCAATGATCCGCGCGAAAACCCGCAGCCGCTGCGCGACCTGGAAATTGTCACTGAGCGCCGGGATATCGGTCTGCTGCATCCGCTGGACACTGCCCAGCCTGCAGCGATCGAGCACAACCCGCGTCCCCTGCCCCGTCCGGCCAACGACCCCCGCGTCGCCCGCCAGGCTCCGCAGGCGAACGACAGCGTCAGCGACGGTTCTGCAGAGGCCGGCTGAAAGCGCTCGTGATTGGGCGGAAATCGAACGGCGCCGGTAACGGCGCTGTTCAATTAATCGCCTAACTCATTGAACTGCTTAAAAAAATTGTCCGTCCCCTTGTACCGAGAAATCCGACCGGTATAATGCGCCGGACAAATTGGTGGGGTGGCTGAGTGGTCGAAAGCGGCGGTCTTGAAAACCGTTGACTGTAACAGGTCCCAGGGTTCGAATCCCTGCCCCACCGCCATATAAAGAAACCCGGCTTCATGCCGGGTTTTTTTATATCTGTTGGGGTGGATTTGGATGAGAACCCCGTTCGAGCCGGAGCGCGGCAGCGCGGAGACCAGCGAGCGCAGCGAAGCTAATCCCGCCTTCCTCTTAATCAAAGAGTCCGGCATACACTGGATTTTTTATGGGATTGGGGTAGCCCTGGATGAGAACCCCCGTTCGACTCGGAGGGCACCAGCCCGGAGAGCCGCGAGCGCAGCGAAGCGCATCCCTGCCCCACCGCCAGACAAAAGAACCCGGCTTATGCCGGGTTTTTTTGTATGGGGATGGGGCAGCCCTGGATGAGAACCCCGTTCGAGCCGGAATGCGCCAGCACGGAGACCAGCGAGCGAAAGCGAAGCTAACCCTTTACTTCCGCATCATGAGAGATCCCGGCTTGTATCGGTTTTTAAAGTGCTCGCCTACGCTTGAATCCTGCCAAACTGCCTAGGGCGTTAGATCGGCTCAATCTGCATCTGCCTCGGAATACGAATATTCAAATGGACCTGCAACTCAGAACTTCGGCGTAACTTCTCGTACGGGCGGAATATCTTTTGTCCGCAGTGGCATCGACTGCACACCCTTCAAATCGTCCCAATTGACCTTCTTCATATCAATGGACCTAACGGTCCGGTTGTCGTCGGTATGGTAGTAAATCATTAGGTTCTTGATGTCGAAGGACATGGTGTACTGGGTCGAGCCGTATTTAACCGGCTCAAAACCCTTGGGCACATGGTCGCCCGCCCCTTCGATGGGGAGATTGAAGTTATCGAGGATCCGGAACACCTCACGCGTGGTGTCGAACCCGCCCTGCGTCTTGCGCGCCATCTCTCTCCAGGCGGCAGCACGGACGAAGCGCGAGGGCGGCGTGTAATCGCCTGGGAGGCCGATCAGCCCGCTGCCGACACCGATCTGTGTCAGCTTGAGATCGTTGACCTTGATGGGCGGCACGTCAGTCTGGCGCAGGTTCACATAATTGCGCAGGTTGGTCAGGTGCCAGTCATAGCCCGGAGAGTTGGTCATGACGCCGATTGTGGTTTCATAAATGTTCAGTTTGCCATCTAGATACTCCACCACAATTTCCGCTCCGGATGCATCGGTGATGGCGTAATGTACGGGTGCCGGAATGCCGAGGGCCGGTTCGACCACGGGGACAACGCGAATTTTTTTCAGGCCGGTTTTCACCTCGGCCACTGTAGCGAACTGGCTCGCCAGATACGCCATTAGGTCGGTGGGGCTCATCGAAATGTTAGCCTGGTCCGGATCGTAGGTCTGATACTTGGCAAAGTCGGGCAAGTAGAGGAGATTGATGGCCAGCCCCCGCTCGTTCATCACATCTGCGTAAGCGCTGTCGCGGATGATCGTGATGCCTCCGAGGGCATACTTGGTTGTCCAGGATGCGCCGGCCTTACCGTCGGGCATTGGCATCGATTTCATTTCTACCCCGCGGGGCGTAGCCGTAAAGGCTAAATGATTGAACTCGAATACGCCCCACTCCATGGTCCGGGAAGGGTGGGAAGACCCATCGGCGCCGACCAGCCTCACATAAGTACACGCCTGGACCGACGGCAAAGGCACAAGCAGGATGAACGAGAGCAAAAGGAGGGAAGAATTGAAGCGGGTCATTGGCGTTTCCTTCCACTTTCTGTGGTTCGTTGCTCTTTCGGTGATGTCGCGGCTGGTACCGCCGGAACGACCGATGCCGCGTAGTGCTACGCCGCAGGTAGTGTCACAAAGGCAATGGCTATAGCCATCACCGACAGCTATTGAAACTCTTCAATAATCAAAGCCGTTTTCGTCAATGCATTGCTTAATCTAGAGATCTTGGCCGACATCTACAGAGACGAGGGTATTTATCTGACGATTTATCCTCTCAATAAGTTACAGCTTGGAGGATGCTGGCAACGTCGATTGAAAATAGTGGCGATCAATCTCAGAACAAAAAATAGATGTCCATGTGGAGCTTTCTTACTCACCTCGACAGGTTGGAATGGAGCTAGCATTTCTTGCACCAAAAGATCCCCCACCCCAATTGTGGAACTTGTCACTTGAACGCTCTTGTTCCACGTGGATCGGTTGTAAATTGAGCCAATTTAGCCCGTATCCCGCCAGGACATATGGCGCTACTTTCATTCAGTGGGAAAATTAATTTCAACCAAAATACTGCAATTACCGAGTTAAATTGCTCTCGCATTTGAGAATGGCAGATCGGTAACCGGCGCTCTTCGCTTTCTCCCGCCCGCCTATTTTCCTTGCGCTCATCGCGTCGTTCTATTCATTGGTCTTTAAACAGAAATACGCGCCAGAGTGCCTACACCCGAAAATTCGGCCAATCCTGATCTAATCTGATACCGAAGCATTCGGTGAAAAATGTCACGTCAGCTTTGGTAGAAAGCGGCGTCCGCTTACCTTGCACAATACCGCTCTATCGCAGGATCACCCCAGGAGTACCTTAATGACCAGCAAACCCGAATTGTTAATACCCGGCAATTGCCAGCTGATATTTATTGACCAGCAACCGCAGATGGCCTTCGGCGTGCAGTCCATCGATCGCCAGGTTCTCAAAAATAATGTCGTGGCACTGGCCAAGGCGGCGAAGGTTTTCAATATCCCGACAACGATCACCACAGTGGAAAGCGAAAGTTTTTCAGGACACACCTACCCCGAACTGCTGGCGGTTTTTCCCGAGCACCCGCTGCTTGAGCGGACCTCGATGAACTCCTGGGACGACCAGAAAGTCCGCGATGCACTGGCCAAAAATGGTCAGAAAAAAGTGGTGGTATCAGGACTCTGGACAGAGGTCTGCAACAACACCTTCTCTTTCGATGCCATGCGTGAAGGCGGCTATGAAATCTATATGGTGGCCGATGCCTCCGGCGGGACATCGAAAGAGGCCCACGACTATGCCATGCAACGCATGATCCAAGCCGGTGTAGTGCCAGTAACCTGGCAACAGGTGATGCTGGAGTGGCAGCGGGATTGGGCCCACCGGGATACATACGATGCGGTCATGGATATTGTCCGCGAACATTCCGGCGCTTACGGCATGGGTGTCGATTATGCCTACACCATGGTGCACAAAGCCGACGAGCGGGTGAAACACGGTCCGGTTCAGGAGCCTGTGCCCGCCAAGAAATAGCAGCAGTCCCCTACTGTGAAAGCCGAATATCCGGGCGCGACACCAAACAATCCGCGCCCTCACCCAACCCGGCGGTGACTTGACTCCTAACCCGCCCGCCAAACAACCAGCAAGGTATCTTCAATGAGCACTCGCTATATACGCCTCGACAAGAATGACGCCGCTGTTCTATTCGTGGATCACCAGGCCGGTCTTCTGTCGCTGGTGCGGGATATTCCCCCGGACAAGTTCAAGAACAATGTCCTCGCCCTGGCCGATGCCGCGGCCTACTTCAAGCTTCCAGCCATCCTGACCACCAGTTTCGAAGACGGCCCCAACGGGCCCCTTGTTCCGGAATTGAAGGAGAAGTTTCCGCAAGCCCCCTACATAGCGCGGCCCGGACAGATCAATGCGTGGGACAACGAAGACTTTGTCGCAGCCGTGAAAGCGACCGGTAAAAAGCAGCTGCTGATCGCCGGTGTTGTCACCGAGGTCTGTGTCGCCTTCCCTGCCCTCTCGGCAATCGAGGAGGGACTTGAGGTATTCGTGGTGACCGATGCCTCCGGAACCTTTGACGAACTGACCCGCCACTCCGCCTGGAACCGCATGGCCGAAGCCGGCGCCCAGCTGATGACCTGGTTTGGTGTGGCCTGTGAGCTGCACCGCGACTGGCGCAATGACGTTGAAGGGCTGGCTACTCTGTTGAGCGACCATATTCCGGACTACAGG
Source organism: Microbulbifer hainanensis (assembly GCF_014904735.1). Lineage (GTDB taxonomy): Bacteria > Pseudomonadota > Gammaproteobacteria > Pseudomonadales > Cellvibrionaceae > Microbulbifer > Microbulbifer hainanensis. The sequence continues at coordinate 212,735 of NZ_JACZCR010000027.1, forward strand.
AACCTGATGACCAGTTACAACACGGTGACCAGTTCCAAGTAGGCCTGCCATGTTGCACAACCATTCTGCCAGTGATTGAAGGCTGTTATTGAGGTAACCGCATGTCTGATTCATCCAACGATAAAACTGGCACCGGCAAGGGTGGCCCCACACGCCGACATGTGATCAAGGGATCTGCCGCGCTCGGCGCCCTGGCTTTTCTGGGGCCGCTCGCGGGCCGCGCCGCTGACCAAAGAGGGAAAATGATGGCCGACACCATTTTGCACAATGGCACCATCACGACTCTGGACGCGAATAAGCCGGAGGTCAGTGCCATCGCCCTCTCCGGTGGTGTGGTGCAGGCCATTGGTGATGAAAAGGAAATCATGCGTTTCGCCAATGACAAAACGCGCGTGATTGATCTCGAGGGCAAAAGGGTGATTCCGGGCCTCAACGACAGCCATATGCACCTGATTCGCGGCGGCCTCAATTACAACATGGAATTGCGCTGGGAAAATGTGCCCTCGCTGGCCGATGCGCTGCGCATGCTGAAAAGGCAGGCCGAGAATACACCGGCACCTCAATGGGTACGGGTGGTGGGAGGCTGGTCCGAATTCCAGTTTGCCGAGCGGCGCATGCCGACGTTGGACGAAATCAACCAGGCGGCGCCGGATACCCCGGTCTTTATCCTGCACCTTTACGCACGCGCGCTGCTCAACAGGGCGGCCCTCAAGGCAGTGGGGATCGACCGCAACACACCGAACCCGCCCGGGGGTGTCATCGAGAAAGATGCCAAGGGCGAACCGACCGGCATGCTGATCGCCAAACCGTCCGCATTGATCCTCTATTCCACGCTGGCGAAGGGCCCAAAACTTTCCCTCGACGACCAGATGAATTCCAGCCGGCACTTTATGCGCGAGATGAACCGGCTGGGTATCACGTCCGTCATCGATGCCGGTGGTGGCGGGCAGAATTATCCCGATGACTACAAGGTAATTCAGAAGCTGCACGACCAGGGCCAGCTGACCGTGCGCATTGCCTACAACCTGTTTGCACAGAAGGCCGGTGAGGAACTGTCGGATTACGAACGCTGGGTCGCCATGACCGAGCCCGGTGCTGGCGATGCGCTGTTGCGAATGAACGGTGCGGGCGAAAACCTGACGTGGTCGGCGGCGGATTTCGAAAACTTCCTCGAGCCGCGCCCGGATCTGGCACCGACAATGGAAAAAGAACTGGAACCGATTGTCGCCCTGCTGGCGGAAAAGGAATGGCCATTTCGCATCCATGCCACTTACGACCAATCCATCGACCGGTTTCTGACGGTATTTGAGCGGGTAAACGGCAAGACCCCGTTTAAGACCCGCTTTATTATCGATCACGCCGAAACGATCAGTGAGCCCAATATGGAGCGAATCCGGGCACTCGGCGGCGGTATCGCGGTCCAGCACAGGATGGCTTTCCAGGGGGAATATTTTGTGGATCGCTACGGTGCCGACGCAGCGAAACACACGCCCCCCATCGCCCAGATGTTAAAAATGGACTTGCCGGTAGGCGCCGGCACCGATGCCACACGAGTCGCCTCCTATGATCCCTGGGTGGCACTCTACTGGTTGACCACCGGCAAGACCGTCGGCGGCCTTGCACTGTACGATTCGAACAACCTCATGGATCGCGAGACGGCGCTGGGGCTCTGGACCAAGGGTTCCGCATGGTTTTCCGGTGAAGAAAAGGTCAAGGGCAGCCTGGCACCCGGACAGTACGCAGATCTCAGTGTCTTGTCGGCCGACTATTTCAAGGTACCCGCGGAAGAGATTCGACAGATCGTTTCGCAATTGACCATCCTGGGCGGTGACATCGTCTACGCTGCCGGCCCCTTTAGCGACCTGGACCCTCCGCTACCGCCGGTCAGCCCGGACTGGAGTCCGGTGAGGAGCGAACCGACGCCGGGAATGCGCGCCTATGGCCGGGTCACAGCGCCTGTCACTGGCGCACGGGCCTGCAGTGATGGCTGTGCCAGCGGTTGCACGCTGCATGGCCACAGCCACCAGATCGCCTGGAATTCGCCGATTCCCGTGGCCGATAAAACCGCATTCTGGGGCGCTCTGGGCTGTTCCTGTTTTGCCTTTTGAAGCCTGCTTATGAGTGAGGAATCCAGGCCGCCAAGCAGTCCAGCGTGGGCGCCCTTCTCCCATATTGCCTTCACCGTACTCTGGACGGCGACAGTGCTTTCCAATATCGGCACCTGGATGAACGATGTCGCGTCGGGGTGGCTGATGACCTCCCTCTCGCCCTCGCCGCTGATGGTCGCGCTGGTGCAGGCCGCAACCAGCGCGCCGGTTTTTCTGTTTGCCCTCACGGCCGGCGCGCTTGCCGACCTGGTCAACCGGCGCCGCCTGTTGATCATCGTGACAGCGGCCATGTCTGTAACAGCGCTGATATTAACCGCGCTGGTGATGGGCAAGCAGATCAATCCATGGCTGCTACTGGTCTTCACTTTTTTGTCCGGCGCCGGGGCGGCGTTCGTGGCTCCTGCGTGGCAGGCTATAGTTCCGCAGCTGGTACCCAGGCCACATCTGTCATCCGCCATCGCTCTTAACGGCGTAGGCGTCAACATCAGCCGCGCCATCGGACCCGCCTTGGCCGGCGCAATCATTGCGGCCTTCGGTATCGGCTGGCCCTACCTGATCAACGCGATCAGTTTCCTGTTTGTGATTGCTGCGCTGCTCTGGTGGAAACCGCCCCCTGAAGAGGAAAGTGACCTGCCCGCCGAACGCTTCTGGAGCGCACTGCGCGCGGGGCTGCGCTATGCAAAAGCGAGCCGTGCCCTGCGCTCGACCTTGATCAGGGCGACCGCATTCTTCCTGTTTGCCAGCGCCTTCTGGGCCCTGCTGCCGCTGGTTGCCCGGCAGGAATTACAGGGCGGCCCGGAACTCTACGGGATCATCCTCGGCGCCGTGGGTGTCGGCGCAGTCGCCGGGGCTTTTTTCCTGCCCCGGCTCGCAAAGAAATTCAGTCCCGATGAACTGGTGGCCCTGGGCACCGTCGGGACGGCTCTGGTGCTGGTAGTCCTGGCAGTCGTCAAGCGCGCCGATGCGGCCATTGCCGCCAGCCTGCTCGCCGGCGCCTGCTGGATCACGGTGCTGTCACGGCTCAATATCTCCGCGCAGATGGCCCTGCCCGACTGGGTCAGGGCGCGGGGGCTGTCGATCTACATAACGGTATTCTTTGGCGGCATGACGCTCGGCAGCGTGATCTGGGGACAGGTAGCGTCACATCTGGACATTTCCACTGCCCAGTTGGGCGCCGCTGCCGGCATCCTCATCGCCGGCGCATTGGCCTGGCGTTTCAAGCTACTGCGCGGTGAGGGGATCGACCACTCGCCCTCGGCTTATTGGCCACAACCCGTGGTTGCCAGCGACGTGGCACTCGATCGCGGACCGGTGATGGTGACCGTCGAATATCTAATCGAGCAGGCCGATCGCGGTGCGTTTATGGCTGCCATGCGCGAACTCAAGGCGTCCCGCAAGCGACACGGCGCTTATGCCTGGGGACTTTTTGAGGATGTGGCACAACCCGGCCGTATGGTCGAATATTTTATCGAGGACTCCTGGGTTGCCCATTTGCGCCACCACCAGCGCATCACCGCGCTCGACAGTGAAATCCAGGGGCGTGCCCGGGCCTTTCACACCGGCGAAAAGGAGCCGCTAGTGACCCACTGGCTGGCACCGGAAGCTCACCGCACCACTATGACAGTCTCACCTGTGGTAGGTGATCCGGGTATGCAATGACAATGGGGCGCTGATTGTTTGATGATGCGATGGATTGCCGTTTCCCTACTCTGCCTTCCGGCCGCCCTCTCCGCGGCAGAGACGTTCACGCTGCCACCGATCAAGAAATTGCGCTTCGAGGAGGACTACAGCGCGTTACGCGACCTGCCCCGTTCTCAGCACTGGCCGCTCTGCTGGAAATTCATCCCCCTGGATCCGCAAGGTGAATCCTATCTGACACTCGGCGGCGAAATTCGTCAGCGCTACGAGTACACCAAGGACCCCCAGTTCGGCGACGCCCCCCAGGATACCCGGGGCGTCTGGTTACAGCGTTATTCATTGTTCGGCGACTGGCACTTGCACAACGGATTGCGCTTTTTCGGCCAGCTGACCAGCGCGCTGGAAGCCGGACGCAGTGGCGGCCCCAGCCCCGTGGATGAGGATCGCCTGGCCTGGCAGAATGCCTTTGTAGACCTGCCGCTCTATCGAAATTACGAGCGAACGCTGACGCTGCGCGCAGGCCGCCAGGAAGTGGTATTGGGGTCCGGTCGCCTGGTGGATGTGCGCGAGGGCCCCAATGTTCGGCGCACCTTCGATGGCTTACGGGGAATTGCGACCCTGCCCGACTGGGACATCAACGCAATCGTCGCGCGTCCGCGCCGCGACCGGCCGGGCACATTCGACGACGGGACTAACGATGAGCTCGCCCTCTGGGGTGTTTACGCCACACGCAAGTCGCTCCCGCGGGGCGGCAACCTGGATATCTATTACCTCGGCTATGAAAACGAGGACGCAATCTATACCCAGGGGGATGGTCAGGAGCACCGCCACTCACTCGGCGCGCGCTTGTGGGGAGAGCGGGACAACTGGCGCTGGAACTGGGAAACGCTGTACCAGTTCGGCCGATTTGATCACGGGGACATCCGCGCCTGGACAGTGGCTTCGGAAACCGCCTACCGCTGGCCCGAAAACTGCTGGCAGCCACAGTTGCGACTCAGCCTCAACATTGCCAGCGGCGATAAAAACCCTGACAACCCGGATCTGCAGACCTTCAACCCCCTATTCCCCCGCGGCAATTACTTTTCCGAGGCGGCCATACTGGGGCCGCGCAATTTCTATAATTTTCATACCTTCGTCGATCTGCAACCCCGCGAGCAATGGGGACTGACCGCGGACCTGAATTTTTTCTGGCGTCTGCAGACCGAAGACGGTATCTACAGCCCCAGTGGCCAGATAGTCCGCAACCCGGATGGCAGCAAGGAGCGTTTTGTCGGCGCGGCACTGTCACTGACCTCCGACTACACGATCCGGCGCGGGCTGGTCTTTACCGCCATTCACACCTTTTTCAGTCCCGGCAGTTTCATTCGTGAAACCGGCCCATCGGAAGACACCGGCTTTACCGAACTGACCCTGCAATTTCGATTTTGACGGGGATCGGCGCTCACTACATCTGGCTTTTCAGATCCTCCAGCGTCAGGGTCGGCTGAGTCCAGATTTCGGCGTCGAGGGCGGCAAACAGCGCTTCATTGTGGGCCATCAGTTTTGCTGGCTGGGTTTCTTCGAAGATAAACACCGCGGCGCGCTTCCCATCGCGCAGGTGAAAGTAGGCCGCCTCTGGCTTGGCGGCATCAATAAAATCCATCAGCGCTTCTTCCATCGTGCCGTCGGCGAAACTGACATTGCCCTTTTCGACCGGTATACGCACTTCCATATACAGGCGCATATTGCTCTCTCCACAAAGTTTGAATCCATGAATTCAAGTGCCTCTCTTAACCATAGAGCGGCAGGCGGAGCTAGTCGCAACAATAGCGACTCGCGCGTCACGCAATGAATGTCCTTCTGCCGGGACTTCTCTGGCTCCCCGGACTGCTAATCCACCCCTTCGCGACACCAATTGGCTAGTCTTTTAGGTGGCAATCGTTAAAAGGCGCGCCCGAAGGACTCGTAAGTAAAGATGTCGGTCAAATACGCCCCGATCTGGATTCTGGCAATCAGCATCCTGGCCGTCGTTGGTGCGCTCAGCCTGTTGCACCACTACGACCTGGATGATCGCCTGATCGAAGTGATGCAGTGGCTGAATGCCCGGGGTTGGCAGGCGAGCCTGCTATTCATCCTGATCATGGCGGCGGCCATCGTGCTGCTGCTGCCGGGCGTGGTTTTTACCATGGGTGCCGGTTTCGTCTTCGGTGTGATCAAGGGCATGCTGCTGGTCGTTGCCGGGACCGTACTCGGCTCGACGATCGCCTTCCTGATTGCGCGCTATGTGGTTGGTGAACGGCCATCGCGCTGGCTGATGTCCCATGTCCGTCCGCCGCACCTGGGGGAGGTGATCCGGGAGGAAGGCTGGCGCATGATCATGCTGACGCGGCTGGTGCCGCTGTTTCCATTCAAGCTGTCCAACTATTTTTTCGGGCTGACGCCGGTGCGCCTGTGGGACTTTGTGTTAGGGAATATGCTCGGGATCATTCCCATCACTCTGAACAATGTGTACCTGGGCTCGATTGCCGCTGACCTGACTACCCTTGGGCAGACGGGTCCGGAACGCACGCCGCTCCAGTGGGCACTCTATGGCACCGGTTTTGTATTGGCGGTGATCGGCCTGATCGGACTGACGCGCATCGCGCGACGTGTCCTCGCGCAGAAAATTGATAGAGAGGATCTCTGATGCCCTGGATGAAATGGCTGCCCTGGCGGTTCTTCGTGCGCAAATTTGCCACTGCGCACGGCTTCCTCGATCCACTCTCGGTCATGGCGCGGTTGCAGCGCTTCGCCGAACCCTCGGAAGTAGCGGAGCCCATCGAATTGCTGCGTGCCGGAGTAATTTTCCACGCCCGCGCCCTGATGAACAGCAAGGTTATCCAACACAACCTGGACTGGGTCTGGCCCTACTGGATTCAGCGGCAGTTCGATCCCTACGACAGCGCGTTTATTCCGCGCGCCTTTTCCATCACCCACTGCAACCTGAGCCACCGCAACTGGACCGCTGTGGGCATACCCGACTGCGAGGAGATGCCCATTGTCGATCCGCGCGGAATGCTGACACCCCATTACGATGGCTGGTCGATTGATGCCTGGGTGTTGGAAGACGGCGGCGAGCCCCTGTTACCGGCCACGCTCGAGGACTGCGCCCAGCGCCTCGAGATGAATGACAATATCGCCGTCGTGACCGAATCTGCACAGGGCGGCGCACGCCTGACCAATTCCGCCAGCGTGGAGCGGGACAGCAGTGACAGCCATTGCCTGATGCGACTGCACGCCACCAGCGATGCCGGGGGCTGGCTGGTTGTCGCCTTGCGCCCGTGCAATGCCGAGGGGGTCAGCTTCATTCACAAGGTCCGCCTCGACGACAGCCGCCACCACTGGATGATTGAAGACAAACTGGCGGTGGATTTCGGCCGCGCCGTCGACCGTCACCTCGCCTCCGATTACCGCGGCGGCGATATCTTTCTGCACCTCGATGATCAGGGCGGCCGCACCCACGGCGAGTGCGACGTGGGCATGGCGACGGCCGGCGCCCTGTTCCGGATAGAACCCGGCCAGCCGCTGAATGTGGAGGTAAAAATCCCCCTGTACAGCGGCCGCCACAAGGGCAGCTTGCCCGCCAACTGGCCGGACAACCTGAAAGACCACTGCGCCATGACAGTGCCGGATCCGCAGTTTCAATTTCTCTACGACGCAGCGATCCGCACGCTGGTGCTGCACTCTCCGAAAGATGTCTATCCCGGCCCCTACACCTACAAGCGGTTCTGGTTTCGCGATGCCGCCTTCATGATCCAGTCGCTGTTGTACGCTGGCCTGGTGGAACGGGCGGAGCGGGCCCTGGATCAGTTTGCCCCGCGGCAGAAACGCGACGGATTTTTCCACTCCCAGGACGGCGAATGGGATTCCAACGGCGAAGCGCTGTGGATTTACGATCTCTACTGCCAGCTCACCAACCGCAAGTTGAAAGGTGTGTGGCGCGAACCGGTCCTGCGTGGCGCCCGCTGGATCGACGCCAAGCGTCAGCCCAAGGGCCGCGGTCGTTGCGGCGGTCTGCTGCCGGCGGGATTCAGCGCCGAACACCTGGGACCAAACGACTGCTACTACTGGGATGATTTCTGGGGCGTGGCTGGACAGCGCGCCGCCGCTGCCATCTGTACCCGGGAGGGAATGGATAGTGACAGCACAACACTCAACGCCCAGGCGGATGATTTTCAGCAAACCATCGATAAAAGCCTCGCCGGCTGTGCCGAGCGCCTCGGCCGGGCCGCCATGCCCGCCTCTCCCAACCGGCGTCTCGATGCCGGTGCCATCGGGTCTATTGCCGCGGGTTATCCGCTGCAGCTCTATCCGCCCGATGACCCGCGTCTGACCGATCTGGCGGAATTCCTGATCGACCAGTGCTTCGTGCACGGGGGCTTTTTCCAGGACATGATCCACTCCGGGATCAACGCCTACCTGACGCTGCACATTGCCCAGGTGCTGTTGCGCGCCGGCGATACCCGTTGCGTTGAGCTGATGCGCAGTGTCGCCAAGCTGGCGTCGCCAACCGGCCAGTGGCCCGAGGCCATTCACCCGCATTCGCTCGGTGGCTGCATGGGCGACGGCCAGCACGCCTGGGCCGCAGCCGAATGGGTGGCGATGCAGCGCAATTGCTTCGTGCGCGAGGAAGGCGATACGCTGGTGCTGATAGGCGGCCTGCCGCCGGAATGGCTGGCGGATACCGCGGCGGAAGGCCCCATACGTTTCGGACCGGCGCTGACGCGCTTCGGCCGCATCTCGCTGGAAATCACTCCCGGCGCCCAGCCGCGTGTGAGCTGGAATGCCGAGTGGTACCGGCAAGCGCCGCCCATGGAGATACGCGCGCTGGGCTATGTACCGGCCAGCGCGGATCCGGCGACCAGTTACGTGGAGCTTTCCCCTCTGTGAACATCGTCATGCTCACCAATACCTACCTGCCCCACGTGGGCGGTGTAGCGCGGTCGGTGTCAGCCTTCAGCGAGGCCTACCGCGAACGCGGCCACAAGGTTTTAGTCGTGGCCCCCGAATTTGCCCAGCGCGTGAAACACGAAAAAGATGTGCTACGTATTCACGCCATCCAGAATTTCAACGGCAGCGACTTTTCCGTGGCCCTGCCGTTTTCCGGTGACCTCACCGAACGGCTCAATGCCTTCCGCCCGGATATCGTCCACGCCCACCACCCCTTTCTGCTGGGGATGACCGCGTTGCGCATCGCCCGCTCGCGACAGCTGCCGCTGGTCTTTACCCACCACACGCTCTACGAGCGCTATACCCACTATGTCCCGGCAGATTCACAGGCGCTAAAACGCTTTGTGATTGAACTGGCTACCCGCTACGCCAATCTCGCCAGCCTGGTCTTTGCCCCGAGCCAGAGTATCGCCGTACTGCTGCGCGAACGGGGTGTCACCACACCGATTGCGGAAGTGCCCACCGGGGTGGATGTGGCGCAATACCGCGGCGGCGACGGCGGGCGGATACGCCGCGAACAGGGTATTCCCGAAGACGCATTGCTGTTCGGACACCTGGGCCGCCTGGCGGCGGAAAAGAACCTGGGATTTCTCACCGCTGCCGTTGCCGACAGTATGCAGCGCCATCCGCAGGCCCACTTTCTACTTGTAGGCAGCGGCCCCATGGCCACACAAATTCGCGAGAATTTCTCTGCCCGCGGCCTCGGCGCGCGATTGCATATGCCTGGCACGCTCCAGGGTGACGCCCAGCGGGATGCCTATACCGCCATGGACGCCTTTGTGTTTGCCTCCACCAGCGAAACCCAGGGTATGGTGCTGACCGAGGCGATGGCCGCCGGCACCCCGGTCATTGCCCTCGACGCCAACGGCACGCGCGAGGTGGTGCGCGACGGTCTCAACGGTCGCCTCCTACCGCGGGAAGATGAAGCGGAATTTGTCGCGGCAATGGAATGGCTGATGGAGATGCCGCCCGCGGAACGCCAAAAGCTCCGTGCCGAGGCCCTGCGTACGGCGGAAGACTTTTCCATGGACAACTGTGCTGAACGCGCACTGGAGCTCTATGAACCCCTACTCGACCAGCCCTGGTCCCTCGATGATTCCCTCTTTGCCCAGTGGATGCGCCTGCGCAATATGATCGGCGCCCAGTGGGAAATCCTCGAGGGCGTCACCAGCGCGGCCGGCGCCGCCTTTTCCCAACCCCAGCAGCGATAAGCCACTGGTCCGATGTTAAGCCGAATCGAGTCCGCCCTGCGCCGCTGGCGCCGCCGTTTCAGCCGCAGCGAATGGATGGCCCGGATGATGGGCCTGCCGCGCAGCGAGTGCCCGGCCAGTGACCCCGGGCTGATCCTGATCCAGATCGACGGCCTGGCCTATCCGCAGCTGGAAAAGGCGCTGGGCAAGGGAAAGATGCCATTTCTGCGGCGACTGATCCGCAAGGAACACTACCACCTGGAGCACCTCTATCCCGGTGTGCCCTCCACGACTCCCGCAGTACAGGCAGAGCTGTTCTACGGCATCCGCCAGGCGGTTCCCGCGTTCGGTTTCATGTTGCAGGAGTCACAAGAACTCGTGCGCATGTACGACCCGGAAGTGGCCGCCCGGGTAGAAGAAAGACTCACTGCGCAGTGTCGGGATCCTCTACTCAAGGGCGGCAGCTGTTACCTAAGCCTGTTCCGCGCCGGCGCCGAGCACGGCGAGGCGCACTTCTGCCCCGCCGACCAGGGCTGGGGACCGGCCCTGCGGGAAGCGAGCCCCCTCACTGTCATTCTGTTGCTGCTCACCAATGCCTGGAGCCTGGTGCGCACCGGCGCGCTGGTGGTGGTCGAGTTCTTTCTGGCACTGGTCGATTGTGTCCGCGGCGTGATTCAGGGACAGGACCTGATACGCGAACTGATGTTTGTGCCCACGCGGGTGGCCGTAACGATCCTGATGCGGGAACTCTGCACCATCGGCGTCAAGATCGATATTGCCCGGGCGCTGCCGGTAATTTACGTGAACCTGCTCGGCTACGACGAGCAGTCCCACCGCCGCGGACCGCGCTCGGCCTTTGCGCACTGGGTTCTCAAGGGCATTGACGATGCCATTGGGCGCATCTGGCGCGCCGCGCACCGCTCCGACCGGCGCCACTACGACGTGTGGATCATTTCCGACCACGGTCAGGAACAGACCCAACCCTACGAGGAGCGCTTTGGCCGCAGCCTGGGTGATGCCCTGAGCGAGGCCCTGGCGGACCTGCCCAGTGGTGCAAATGATTACCGCAGTAGCGGCCAGCGCGGCCATCAGCTGGAGCGGGCGCGGCTGTTCGGCAGCGAGTGGATCGAAAAATTGATTCCGAGCGACGCGGAACCTCACACCGAGAGCGATGCGCCGCTGGCACTGGCCGCGCTCGGACCGGTGGCGATGCTGTACAACGTCGAGTTGAACGGGTTCGGCCGCGAGAAAGTGGCCCAGCTGATCGTGGAAAAGGCCCAGGTGCCGCTGGTCCTGTACAAAACAGCTCCCGAAGACCCCGAGTCACCGGTTCACGGCTGGTGGCGAGAGGGTCCCATCCGCCTACCCGAAGACGGACCGCGCATCGTCGGGCGCGGACACCCCTTTCCCGAGGAGACCGCCGCCGACATGGCTCAATTGTGCCACCACGAGGATGCCGGCGACTTCATGATGTTCGGCTGGTGCGACGGCGCGGAACCGATGACCTTTGCCATGGAGAACGGCAGTCACGGTGGAGCCGGTCCCAACGAAACCCACGCCTTCGCCCTGATGCCGGAAGATATACCGCCGCCGGACCCGAATCGGGGACATTGGCGACCGGAAGAACTGCGCTCGGCGGCGCGGGCATTTCTCCGCGGCGCAAAGCCCCGGCCGACGCGGCCCCGCGCGGGCAAGGTCAAAACCCTGCGGGTCATGACCTACAACGTGCACAGCTGTCAGGGTATGGACGGCAAATTGTCCCCCCAGCGGATCGCGCGGGTCATCGCCCGTTATCACCCGGACGTGGTCGCCCTGCAGGAGCTGGATGTCATGCGCGAGCGCAGCGGTGGTCTCGACCAGGCCGAGCGCCTGGCGCGACTGCTGCAGATGGACTTCCAGTTCCACCCGGCGCTGCACGTGGAGGAAGAGCGTTATGGCGACGCCATACTCACTCGCCTGCCGATGCGCGTCGTGAAGAAAGACATCCTGCCGGGACCGCCGCCGGGCAAGGCAGGTCTCTTCAATCCGGCCGCTGACGAGCCCCGCGGCGCGGTGTGGATCGAGGTGGAACACGACGGCCGCAAAGTACATATCCTGAACACGCACCTGGGCCTGTCCAAAGCCGAGCGCCTGAACCAGGTGGAAGCGCTGTTGGGGCCCGAATGGCTGTCGCATCCACAGTGTCAGGGGCACAAGGTACTGGTGGGCGATTTCAATGCATTGCCGAACGCCGCCGAGATCAAGCGCCTGCACGGTCACCTGCGCGACGCGCAGATCGAGGCCCCCAACCACACGCCCCAGGGCACATTCTTCAGCCGCATGCCCAAGGTCCGCATCGACCACATCTTCGTGTCGCCCGAAGTGAAAGTGCACCGCATTCTTGTGCCCCGCACCGAACTGACGCGCCAGGCTTCCGATCACCTGCCACTGATCGCCGATATCGAACTGCCCGATGAAGGATGAAGCGGATGTCGTCTATTGCGGATTGATTTTCCGGCGAATCGCCCCAATCATGGGTATAAGGCCCAGCGCCATTGCTAACTCGAGACGGCGCCGTGAACTGAAGGACCGACTTGATGGTCTATATCACTGGCTATATGATTCTTCCATCGTTCAATAGCAGGAGTTGCTAATGCAGCCGCAAGTTTATTCAACAACCCGTGCAGTGGATCGCTCGGAATCGGCCAAGGTTTTGCGCAACACTTACGCGTTGCTGGCAATGACCGTTCTGTTCAGTGCTTTTACCGCCGGTATCGCCATGGCCATCAACATGGGCCGCGGCATGAGCCTGATCTGCTCCCTCGGTGCCCTGGCACTGATCTGGTTTGTCCTGCCGCGCACCGCCAATTCCGGCAAGGGTGTCGGCGTCGTGTTTGCATTCACCGGTCTGCTGGGTGCATCCCTCGGCCCGATGCTGAACCACTACCTCGGCATGGCTGGTGGCGGCCAGATTGTCATGCAGGCACTCGGAACCACCGCGCTGATCTTCTTTGCCCTGTCCGCCTATGTGCTGACTACCCGCAAAGACTTCAGCTTTATGGGCGGCTTCCTGTTTGTCGGCCTGATCGCCGCGGTAGTCTGCTCACTGGGCTTCGTGATCGCCGGTATGTTCGGCGTTTACCTGCCGCTTGCCAGCGTGGCCCTGAGCGGTGTTATCGCCCTGCTGTTCTCCGGTTTCATCCTGTATGACACCAGCGCGATCATCCACGGCGGTGAGACCAACTACCTGATGGCGACCACCCGCCTGTACCTGGATATCCTGAACCTGTTTACCAGCCTGCTGCACATCATCGGCTTCGCATCCGACGATTAAAGCGGTGGCTTTAGTCACCCGGTAGCAGTCAATGCCCCGCCCCGCGGGGCATTTTACTATCTGGCAATCTATGAAATTTTCCCTGGCGGTTTACGGCGCCCCGCACGCCTCCCAATCCGCGGCCACCGCGCTGCGCTTCGCCCGCGCGCTGCTGGCTGCCGGGCACGAGCTGTATCGCGTGTTTTTCTACTGCGACGGCGTGCACAATGGCAGCGCCCTATCCGCGCCACCGCAGGATGAGGCCGACATTGCCGAGGGCTGGCAGGCACTGCAGCGTGCGCACAAGCTGGATCTGGTGGTGTGTATCGCCGCCGCCCAGCGCCGCGGCGTCCTCAATTCGAGCGAGGCCAACCGGCTGGAAAAACCCGCTGCAAATCTGGCCGAGGGATTCGAGCTGGCGGGGCTCGGCCAACTCGCCGACGCCGCAGTCAATTCCGACCGCCTGATCACTTTCGGGCAATAGGAGGTATCGCAATGGCCAACCGCACTCTGGCAATCTGTCGCCAGGCGCCCTACGGCAGCGCTCTCGCCCGCGAGGGACTGGAAGCCGTGCTCGCCGCTGCGGCCATGGATCAGTCTCCGGAATTGCTGTTTGTGAACGACGGCGTCTTCCAGCTGCTCGATGGCCAGGAACCGGCGGCCATCGAGCAGAAAAGCCTGCAGCGCAACCTGCAGGCCCTGCCGATGTTCGGCGTGGAAACCCTGCATGTCTGCAAACTCAGCCTTTCCCAACGGGGTATCGATCCAGCGCAGCTGCAAATAACCGGCGCAGAGATTGTACTGGTCGTCGATGTCGGTAAATTTATCGCCGGTTTTGATATCGCGCTGAATTTTTAACGGAGCCGGAATGACACTGCATATCGTCAGCAAATCGCCATTCAGCTCGAGTGCACTGAGCGACTGCGCCAATGCCGTCCGGGATGGCGACGCGCTGTTACTGATTGAGGACGGCGTTTACGCACTGAGCAGGGAAATGCCGGAAAAGCTCGCCGCCGCCAAACTCTATTGCCTGGCAGCGGACGCCGCCGCCCGCGGGCTGGCGGTGCCCGGCTCAATCGAAGCCATCGACGACGCCCGCTGGGTGTCGCTCTGTACCGAACATCATCCCGTCGTCAGCTGGTTCAAGTGATGAGTAACATCGAAATAGAAGGCCGCCAGATAGCACTCGACAAGGAGGGCTTCCTACGCAACCGCGAGGACTGGAGCCCCGCCGTGGCCAAACACCTCGCCGAAGCCGAAGGTATCACCCTGACGGAGGCGCACTGGCAGGTGATCGCCCTGCTGCAGGATTTCTACCGTGAATTTGAGTTGTCCCCGGCCATGCGCCCACTGGTGAAATATGTGGGCCAGCACCTGGGTGCGGACAAGGGCCGCAGTATCTACCTGATGCAGTTGTTTCCTCCAAGCCCCGCCAGGATCGGCAGCAAGATCGCCGGTCTGCCCAAGCCTACAAATTGCCTCTGATCGCCTAGACGTGCAGTATCACCCGCCGGTGGCCGCGGTGGTGACGGTGCTCCCACAGGTACAGTCCCTGCCAGGTGCCCAGTAGCAGGCGCCCGCCCAGTACGGGCACGGACAGGCTGGTGGCGGTCAGCGCCGCCTTGATGTGGGCCGGCATATCGTCCGGGCCCTCGAGAGTGTGCGTGTACAGGGGGTCGTTTTCCGGAACCAGCCGGTTCAGCCAGTTTTCCAGGTCGACCTGCGCCGAGGGATCCGCATTCTCCTGAATCAGCAGACTGGCAGAAGTGTGCTGGATAAACAGCGTACACAACCCTTCATCCGCACCCTGCCCGGCCAGCCAGTCGGCCACCTGTTCGGTAAACTCGTGTAGGCCCTGGCCCCGCACTAAGATCTCTAACTGGCCAATTGCCATGTGTACTCCTTTCTGGCCGCAGTATGCGCGGACCGCTATAATCCGCGCCCGCCCAATCTTGTCACAAACGAATTCTAGTATGGCCATTCATCGCGTTAACACCGACGACTACAACGAACAGCTCGCGCAGAAGGCCGCGCGCCTGAGCGAGGCCTACCGGGATTATACCGACCTGGCTCCCGAGCTGTTCCCATCGCCACCGATCCACTATCGGCTGCGGGCAGAGTTCAAGGTGTGGCACGAAAAAGGGGTGGCCCACTACGCGATGTACCGCCAGGGCGAGTACAAGCAGCCGTTTATCATCGACGAGTTCACCGTAGGGTCTGAATTGATCAATGCCCTGATGCCGAAGGTACTGGAGGCCGTCAACCGCAGCGATACGCTCAAGAAGCGACTGTTTTCGGCCGAGTTCCTGACCACCCTGAGCGGCGATGCACTGATTACGCTGATTTACCACAAGAAGCTCGATGACCAGTGGGAGTCGGAAGCCCGCGCGCTGCAGGAAATGCTCGGCTTCCCCATTCTCGGGCGCTCGCGCAAACAGAAGGTGGTGTTGGAGCGGGATTACGTCATTGAAAAGCTGCCGATCGGCGATAAAACCTACCAGTACAAACAGGTAGAAGGCAGCTTCACCCAGCCGAACGGGGAAATCTGCCGCGCGATGATCAGCTGGGCGAAAGACGCCTGTGCCGACAGTAGTGGAGACCTGCTGGAGCTTTACTGCGGCAATGGCAACTTCACCATTCCGCTGTGCGAACATTTCGACAAGGTGCTGGCGACGGAGATTTCCAAAGTCTCGGTCAACGCCGCGCAGGAAAATATCGTGGCGAATGGCGTCGACAACCTGGATATCGTGCGGCTGTCGAGCGAGGAATTTACCCAGGCCATCGACAAGGTCCGGCCCTTCCGCCGCCTGAAGGATATCGACCTGGACAGCTATGAGTTTTCCACCGTACTGGTGGACCCGCCCCGCGCCGGCCTCGACGCCGATACCTGCGCGATGGTCGCGCGCTTCCCGCGCATTCTGTATATCTCCTGCAACCCGGAGACACAGCTGGAAAACCTGGCGGAACTCAGCAAGACCCACCGGGTGGAGCGCTTCGCACTGTTTGACCAGTTCCCGTATACCGACCATACGGAATCCGGACTGTTACTGGTGCGCAAATAGAGTGATCGCAGCCGCGGGCTGCGATCGATCTTTCCCTATTTTTTAGAATTCCCGGCCGAGAGTCCTTGTACCGTACATCGCAGCGTTACCGGAACTGCTGTGATCGACCATCTGATCCGAAGCCTGAAGGAGTACGGTTACAAGCGCCTGTTAAGGCTGATTATAAAGTCACCAATGGCTCTGCCGGAGCGAGAACAATCTCAAAAATAGAAATGACGTTGTGATTTTAGGGTAAATTTCCGAGAAAAATTTGCGCTTCATGTATCCGAAATTGAACAGCATCTATATTCCGTTTGTGTACGCTTTATACCGCGCCAATAATTTCATCTAAAGAGTCTCCGCAATGGCCCTTCTAGCTCGACACATTTCCACGGAGACTTTAAAACGGTTCAACAAAACAGAGAATATGATGCTTTTCGACAATCAGTTTGATTTTCTGAATGAGTGAGACCTGGAGCCGAGACCTCTTCCCCGAGGCATGAGGAATCTAAGATTATTCAAGAACAAATTCATTTGTTGGCACCCGTCAAATATCTGTAACTTGAAGAAAACCTAACGAGGTCACGAACTAATCTCCCGCCCGATTCTAAACAGTTCCAGTCCACTGAACGGGCCCTGGAGCTCCATTTGCCGTCCTGCCACGGCCAGAGATCCGATAGCAACAGGCGCAAGACCCACGTCCTCGACGATGCTCATGACATCTTGGACAGCTCGGGCATCATCACCGGCGACAAATAGAACCCGCTTCAACTCTTTCGCGGGCAAAGGCGCGAACATTTTCTCGATCGGCAGCGTATTAAAAGCCTTGACGACCCGCGCGGTGGGTGCGAGACGCGCAACAATTTCACTACCGCTATCGTTTCCCAGGTCTTCGATCTGGAAGTCGGGCGCGTAAGAGGTGAAGATATTCGTAGCATCGACGATGATCCGGCCATCCCAGTCCACATCCTGACCGAGCACCTCGCGCACCTTGGTCCACGGCACTGCCAATAAGACAAGGTCATTGTTTAGCGCCTCTTCCAGTGAAGCGGCCTGCAGCGGCACGCCTGCATCGGCGACCCGAGGCACGAGCGAATCCACCCCTCGGCTATTGGCAATTTGCACGGAGTGCCCCTTGTCAGCCAGTTTTGTGGCGAGCGTCCATCCGACGGTTGCGGCGCCAATAACTCCGATCTTCATACGGAACCCTCCAGCGCGAAGCGCGCCTCTGTTTGAGATTCAACTTTCTGCCGACTAGCTGGCAGCATTTCACGATCCCCTGGCAAGCTCTCCCTAATATTATCGTCTCGAACCAAGAGCGCCTTTGAGATGGCAAGAGCACAGAGAGTGACAACCGTTGCCAGAGTAAGGAAAGTCCACTGGAAGGCACTGGCATAGGTCGCCAGCACACCGGTGCTCATAGGCGTTTCCCCAGTCAGGTCTCGAGCAAATACGAGAGCGGATACCGTTTCTGATGGAAGACGAAGTTGGAGCAGTTCAACAAGCAGCGCGGTTGTGACGACGATGGCAGTTCCCTCGCTGACCAACCGGGAAGTACCAAAAAATCCCACCGCCATTCCTGCGCGTTCATTGGGCACAACGGCCACGGCGAGGCCATCCATCAAGCCCCACGGAAAGGAGATTCCCACCCCTATCAACAGCAATGGCGGCGCGAACGCCAGTGCGCTTGCGCCCACCGGAACAAATGCAAGCCAGGTCAGCCCCGCTGCCGTTGCGACCAGTCCGCCAGCGCAGAGGCCACCGGCAGAAATCCACCGGGTCAGCTGACCCGCCAATATGGGCACGAAAATAATCGGCAGGCAGAGTGGTAGCAGTGCCAGTCCAGACTCCCCTTCGCCCATGCCTTCGACACCCATAAACCGGAATGGCAACAGCGCCAGAGGAGCGATAAACCCAAAACCGGCAGCCAGGGGTAGCGCCTGCAGCCCGACGAAGCGGCCGTGGCGGAACAAGCCCAGATCAAGCATGGGGCGATCATGTTTTCGCTCAACCAGAATGAAAAGCGCCAGTGAGACCGCCGCGCCGAGCAGCATGATCAGCACGAGCGGATGACCCCAGCCGCGCTCCGGCGCGTCGATCAAGCCGTACGTCAACAGGATCAGCATCAGCATGAACGACAGTGTTCCGGGAATATCTAGGCGATTCGCGTGCGGATCTTTCGATTCCGCCATGCGTGCGTGGCGTACGAGCACCAAGACCCCTGCCCCGAGAAATGCACCCAGCAGGAACACCAATCGCCAGCTGGCGTATTCCACCGTGAAGCCGACAAAGATCGGCCCCATGGCAAATCCGGCACCGAAGCTAGCCCCCAATAGTGCGAAGGCCTTCAACTGTTCAGGTCCGCGATAGGCGTGCGCCACCGCCGCTGCTGCCGCCGCCATTGCCAGTGCGGCCGCGGCACCCTGCACGCCGCGCAATATATCAAGCGCCAGGATATTCCAGGCCGCAGCAGCGGCTACCGACGCGAGGATGTATAGCACCACCCCGAGAAGCATGGTGCGCTTGCGTCCGTAGCGATCCGCAGCCGTGCCCGCAGCCATCACGCTGGCGCCGAAAACCAGTACAAATGCATTGATAACCCAGGTGGCCGCAACGCGCCCAGCTCCTAATTCGGCAGCGATTTCGGGCAGGGCAACACCGATCCCCGTGTAGGTCAGAGTGACGGCGAAGCCACACACACAGAGTGCAAACAGCAATGCACCGCGCCGCGCAGTTGGCGTTGGCGTTGGCGTTGGCATAGGAACTCCTAGGAATGAGCGGGAGAGTAGCCAACCGGCTTCCCTCCCACCTGTGAGACAGGTATTCATTGGCGGTGCAGACTTGCGGTAGCGTGGTGCCTAACAGAGTAGCGCTGCCCGCACCGTGGATTTAAATCTGGGCCAGGCCGCCGTCGGCAAACAGTTCAGTGCCATTGACGAAACTGCTTTCGTCCGAGGCCAGGAACAGTGCTGCCTTGGCGATTTCGCTCGGCTGCCCCACGCGGCCCAGCGGTACCATATCGGCAAAGCCATCCAGCAATCCCTGCGCCTGCTCGGACGGCACCAGACCGGTCAATCCGGGTGTTTCCACCGGACCGGGGCTCAGGGTATTGACGCGAATACCGCGCGGCTTGAGATCCAGTATCCAGTTGCGGGCGAAGCTGCGTACCGCTGCCTTGCTGGCCGCGTAGACACTGAAGTTTTCAGTGCCGCTACTGCCAGCGGTAGAGCCGGTAAGAATGATCGAAGCACCCTCGCGCAGTAGGGGCAGCGCCTTCTGAACAGTGAACAGCATCCCTTTGACGTTAATACCAAAAATACGATCGAACTGTTCCTCGGTGATGGCGCCCATGGGCAGGAAGTCACCGCCGCCGGCGTTGGCAAAAACAATATCCAGATGACCCGCTTTTTCTGCGATCTCTTCGTAGATGTGGTCCAGGTCTTCCATTTTGGAAATATCCCCGCGAATACCGATTGTGCCCGGCCCCGCTGCGGCCACGGCCTCTTCCAGCTCGGCCTGGCGGCGCCCGGTGATGAACACCGTTGCACCCTGTGCCGCAAACTCCTGTGCAGTGGCTCGACCAATACCCGTGGTGCCACCGGTAATCAGTGCGACTTTACCTTCAAGTCTTTTACTCATGATGAATCTCCTCTTGTGAATAAACCTTTGTGCAGCGCTGGAGTGCCCTGTCCAATGCACACGCGATTGCTAGAGTGTCCTAGTGAGGTTCCACATCCGCCGACTGCTGCGTCAGCGACCTCTGGCGACAAGGCCATTTCGAACCCACGCTGCGAACTATAGGGTTCAAACTATGGACGCGTTAGCCCAGAATCAGTAGTATCAGTTTCAACCAAATGGAATAGGAGATGCCGTGGAGACCCTGGGAAACCTGACTTCCTTCGTGCGCGCGGCCGAAGTGCTTAACTTCTCCGAGGCCGCCAGGCGGCTGGGAATCTCCGCCGCCGCGGTGAGCAAGAATGTAGCTCGGCTGGAGAGCAATCTCGGCACCCGCCTGTTCCACCGAAGCACCAGGCGCCTGACCCTGACCGAGGCCGGGGAGCGCTTTTACGCTGAGGTGGCCGACAGTCTCGACAACATCCAAGCCGCCATTGCCCGAATCGATGAAGCGCGACAAGTACCTGCTGGCCGACTGCGGGTCAGCCTGTCCCCCTCTTTCGGCATGACACATGTGCTACCCCTGTTGGCCGACTTTAAACAGCGCTACCCTGAAGTCGTGCCCGACTGGCACTTCGAGAATCGTCGCGTCGACCTGGTTGCGGAGGGGTTCGATGCCGCCATCAGCGGCGCCGTTGAGCTTGTGCCCGGCGTGGTTGCGCGGGAGCTGTGCAAGCTGCATCTGGTGGCCGTCGCCTCGCCAGCCTTCCTGAAAGCAAACCCCATTCCTCAGGTCCCGGACGATCTCGCGACTCTGGACGGTATCGTCGTACGCTCGACCCACACCGGCAGATTACGCAGCTGGACCCTGCAACATAGCGACGGATCCACCTGCGATGTCAGCCTCAAACCCTCGGTGATTATGAATGACCCCGAAGCCATATCCCGCTGCGCGGTCTTGGGCCTCGGTGTTACGCTAGCACCAATGGATTGCGCCTACGACTGGCTTCAACGGGGGGAACTGGTACGACTGCTGCCGGACTGGCATGTAGATCTGGGGGCCGTCGTGGTCTACTACTCCGGCCAGAAACTGCTGCCTTCCAAGACCCGGGCTTTTATTGATTTCCTTGTAGAGCATTGCCAGAGAGAACTGGCACCACGTTTTCGCGCTGTTTGATGCCCCTCTAGTCGATGCTCAAGACACCGTACCGGCACCCTGAGCCGCATAGTCCAGTAACATCAGAAATACTGAACGACTTTTTTGCCATGTCGAAAAGTTGGCCAGCAAACCTTTCTAGAGCCGCCACCCGATTATTCACCGTAGTGGTCAAAGTTAAAAATCAGATCACCGCGTAGTTCGCGCGAAATACCTGCCAAACCAAATTGTCAGCCGAGCGACTAAAGCTCTCCTATCGAGTATTTTTAACACCCTACTGGCGCCACAGTATGGCCCTCCCACAATAGGTAGAGTGCCCCTATATTTTGCTATTCGTCCTGAACACTTTCTTGGTGCAAGGCACCCGCACTCCGCCAGCAGTAGCCAATATTTCGCAGAGGAAGTTCTTGCAGTGGTTTACCATTTTGCCGATTCTGGTCTACATGGGCAAAATGGAGAGCAGAGTGAAAGAGAAGATTTTGGAAAGTTCAATTAGGATTTTCGGGAAATATGGGTTTAAGAAAACCACAATGATGGATCTCGCAAGAGCAGCGGACCTGTCTAAACAAGGGATCTACTTGCATTTTACAAGTAAGGAAGAGCTGTTCATTGCCGCCACCACTCACTATCTGAATACTGGCCTGGAACTTGTCGACCGAGCTCTGGCCGAGACCGAGCTAACCCTGGAGCAACGAATCCTGAACGCAATGAATGCTTGGTTCGGACGTCACTATGACACTTACCTGAACGGTACTTGGGATGTAATCTCTACAGCTAACAGCATTTCCCAGCACGACGTCGAAAGTTACAAGAACGATTTCCAAAAAAAACTCACCAGCGCTCTTCAAGCCAGTTTGCCAAAATCTGCGCTAGGAAAATGCACAGCGAGAGAAATCGCTCAGACCCTTTTTATCTGTGGGCTCGCATGGAAGGAGCAACATGAATCAAAGGAAGCCTTCCTCAATCAAATATCTACATGCATTAAAGTCTGCTGCAGAGGCTCAGGAGAAAAAGTGTGACAACCGTATTAGTAACTGGTGGATCCGGCTTCATTGCGAGCCACTGCATCGTAGAACTTCTCAAGAAAAACTACAACGTTCGCGTTACGTTGAGAAACAAATCAAGAATTGAATACGTGCGAGGAATGATAAAGGCTGGAGGTGTGACAGATCTTTCGAAATTATCCTTTCATATCGCAGATCTAAACTCGGATGACGGGTGGAAAGAAGCTTTAGATAGTGTTTCCTACGTAATGCATATTGCCTCTCCCTTCCCTTCCGGCCAGGTAAGAGACAAAGAAAAAGTCATTACAACAGCCTCACAAGGTACACTGCGCGTGTTGAAGTTTTCAGAGTCTGCACGGGTAAAGAGGGTCATTTTGACCTCCTCGTTCGGTGCTATTGGCTACGGGCACCCAAGAAGTAAACTCTCTTATTCAGAAAATGATTGGTCCGACACCAAAAATACAGCGTTAAGCCCATACATCAAGTCCAAGACCATGGCCGAAAAACTCGCATGGGAGTATATCCGCACAAGCGAGTCCGCATTGGAGCTTTCCGTAATCAACCCGGTCGGTGTTTTTGGCCCAACACTGGGAAGCAGGCTTTCGAGCTCACTTACATTAATCCAGATGATGCTAGAAGG
>NZ_JACZCR010000028.1 GCF_014904735.1 Microbulbifer hainanensis
AACGCTTTATTGCCTCAGCAAATACGGGATCCCCGTTAATCGATCTAGCAAAAACTCTCAAAGATGAGCTCGGTTCACGAGCCTCTAAAGTACCCCGATATCAAATCCCAAACTGGTTACTTACCACCCTATCCGTATTTAACGAGACGCTAAAGGAACCCGCTTCAGAGTCGGGGAAAGTAAAAAACATCGATAACACAAGAGCAAAGAAAATTTTGGGATGGGAGCCACGCTCCGTTAAGGAAACAATTAGAGATAGTGCAGAAAGTTTGTACAAATTCAAACTCGTAAAAGAATAAATACTGGTCAAGGATATCGACCTGGACAGCTATGAGTTTTCCACGGTACTGGTAGACCCGCCCCGCGCCGGCCTCGACGCCGATTCCTGCGCGATGGTCGCGCGCTTCCCGCGCATTCTGTATATCTCCTGCAACCCGGAGACACAGCTGGAAAACCTGGCGGAACTCAGCAAAACCCACCGGGTGGAGCGCTTCGCGCTGTTTGACCAGTTCCCGTATACCGACCATACGGAATCCGGACTGTTACTGGTACGAAAATAGAGTGATCGCAGCCGAGGGCTGCGATCGATCCTTCCCTATTGTTAAAATTCCCGGCCGAGAATCCTTTGCGCCGCGTCCAGCGCAAAATCCTTGTACTCCACCTCGATCTCGGCCATCTCCACTTCAAACTGGAACTGTTTTTTCCGCGGCAGCTTCTTCCATTCCTGCAGGAACGGTATATGGCTGGTCTTGTCGGCAATGGTGTAGAAGGCCACAAACTCCTCGCGCACGCCCTGCTCTACCTGCAGCGCATCCAGCAACACGCGAATGCGAATCGAGGCTTCGGTCAGGCCGATACCGTCGTCAAGCAGTGTTCGAGCGAGAATCTGGATGCTGTCATTAACGCGCTGGCGCTGGTCCTGCGCAGCCTGCTCCAGTTCTCCCAGCTGCCGGGCCTGCTCCTTCTGCGCCAACTGCAGTTTGCGCAGGTAGTAACCGGCAACGACGGCGAGCGCGAAAATGATCAGCGCGGCGACAACCAGCAGCCAGGTGGGAAATACGGTCATGGGACGTCTACCTCTGGAATAGAACTTCAATCATTGCCAGCCCGAGGCTGGCAGTCACAATGGAAAGCAGTGTACTGAGCGCGACGATATTGGCGGCCAGCTGACTGTTGCCGCCGAGCGCGCGCGCCATGATAAAGGAAACCGTGGCGCTGGGCGTGGCTGCGAGCAACAGCAGGATCCCCATGGATTGCGGGGACAGATGCATCATCCAGCCGAAGCCGAGCATGATCGCCGGCACTGCGAGGAGTTTGATCGCCGTCGCGCCGAACGCCGCCAGTGAGCTGCGTTTCAGCAGGCTGAAATCCAAGCTCGCGCCGATACACAACAGGGCCAGCGGTAGAGTAATCGAGGCCAGGTAGTCACCAGTCTGCAGCAGGATGTCTGGCAATTGCAGCCCGATGGCTCTGCCGATCAGTGCGAGCACAATTCCGGCGATCAAAGGATTTTGCGCGATGTCACGGGCGAGCCTGGCCCAGCTGAATTTCACTTCCTGGCTGTAAACCGCGAATAAGGCTACCGCGGCCAGGTTGTACAGAATCGTTACGACAGCCATCAGCAGTGCCGCCTGTGCCAGGCCACTGCTGCCGTAGGCATTGGCCGCCCAGGCGAGCCCGATAATGCCGAGATTGCCGCGGAAAGCGCCCTGGATAAACGCACTGCGATCGCCGCGCACCAGGGGTCTCGCAGCCAGCCAGGCCAGGGGTATCGTCACCAGGGTTCCCAGCAGGCCCGCAGTCAGCAGCGGCAATTGCCGGCCGAGTTCCGCGTCGGCGGTGAAGATCTTGATAAACAGGAGCACCGGCAGCGTGATCATAAACACCAGGCGCGAAGCATCGTCGACAAATGCCTCGCGCAGCAGGCCGATACGTGCCAGCCAGTAGCCGATGATCAGTGTCAGGAAAATCGGGCCGGTGACTGACAGTGCAAAAGCGAAGGTCTCCACGGAAACTTATTCGCCCACATCTTCAGTTTCGGTTTCCGGCTCCCGGTCCGGTTCGGGTAGAGCGGCCTTGCGATCGGAAGCCTCCGCTTTCTCGCGCAGGTCTGCATCGATCTGCTTGCGGGTCTTGGCGCCGAGCTTACGCAGGCTGTCGATCCGCTTCACGGCATTGCCGCGGCCGGTGGCGAGGCGCTTGTAGGTCTGCTGGAATGCGGTATCGGCCTGGCGGATACGATCGCCGAGCTCGTCGAGAGACTCCAGCACCATGGAAAACTGATCGTGCAGCTTGCCCGCCTCAGCGGCGATCTTTTCCGCATTCTTGTTCTGCTTCTCGTAGCGCCAGATATTTTCCACGGTGCGCAGGGTGGCCATCAGGCTCGTAGGGCTGACCAGGACTATCTGCTTCTCATAGGCGAAACGGAACAGCTCCGGATCCGCCTGCATCGCCAGCATATAGGCCGCCTCGATGGGCACGAAGATGAAAACGAAATCCAGCGTGCGCACGCCTTCGAGCTGCTCATAGGCCTTTTTGTTCAGGCCGGTGATATGGGCGCGCAGGGAATTCACGTGCTGTTTCAGTGCCTGGGCGCGCTCCTCGTCGGACTCGGCGGAGTTGTAACGCTCGTAATCGACCAGTGACACTTTCGAGTCGATGATCAGGTCTTTGTTCTCCGGCAACCGCACGATCACATCAGGCTGGCGGCGGCGGCCGTCCGAGGTGATGGTCACCTGGGTCTCATACTCGCGGCCCTTCTGCAGGCCGGACTCCTCCAGCAGCCGCTCCAGGACCACCTCACCCCAGTTACCCTGGATCTTGCGGTCACCCTTGAGCGCCGAGGTCAGGTTCAGGGCTTCATCGCTGATGCGCTGGGTCTGCTCGCGCAGCGCCTTGATCTGCCCCATCAGGCTGTTGCGCTCCGCATTCTCGCGGTCGTAAACGTGCTCGACGCGCTTGCGGAAATCCCCCAGCTGGCGCTCCAGCGGGTCGAGACTCTTGCGCAGGCTGTCCTCGCTGCGGCGCACGAACATCTGCTGTTTTTCTTCGAATATACGGTTGGCGAGGTTCTCGAACTGTTCCGCCATGGCCTTGCGGGTCTGCTCCAGCAACTGGCGCTGTTCCGCCAGTGCCGCCTCGCCCTTTTCCACCAGTACCTGGCTGCGGGTGAGGCGCTGCAGCTTGTCTTCCAGATTGGCCCGCAGGGACTGCACCTCAGCGGCGAGCTGGGTTTCCCGCTCGCGGCTGCTGTCGAGGCGCGCCTCCAGTATCTTCAAATCCGCTCTGGCGGCCTGCAGTTCGCTGCCGGCCCCGTCGAGTTTGCGCCTGGCGCCCGCGCGGGCCAGCCAGAATACGGCCCCGAGGACTATCAGGAGGGAGACGGCGGCCAGGATAGCGTGATCGGCGCTCAGCTGTAGCGGGAACAAGGGCATAGACTCTCAAAAACTCGCTTGGATTTGAGGTATTCTTCTGCAACCAGCAGTCGAATTACCTGAGTTGAACATGCAAACGGAAAGCGCCCATTCTAACAGCTTGCCTCCCAGCGCGCTGATCTTCGATTCCGGCGTGGGCGCCATCAGCATCGCGCGGGAGATTCGCACCCTGTTGCCGGGCCTGACCCTGCATTTCGGTATCGACAATGGCTTCTATCCATACGGCACCAAGACCGAGGGGCAACTGCGGCCGCGTATCGTCGAGCAGGCCACGGCGATGATGGCGGCCACCGCAGCGGATATTCTCGTGGTCGGCTGTAACACTGCCAGCACCCTCGCCCTGCCCCAGCTGCGCGAAGCGCTGACCCAGCCGGTGGTCGGCGTCGTGCCCGCGGTCAAGCCAGCGGCCGCTGCCAGCCGGACCGGCACCATCGCGCTGATCGCCACCGAGGGCACAGTCAACCGCAAGTACACCCGCGAGCTGATCGAACAGTTTGCCGACCGCAGCCGCGTGATCAACGTGCCGGCGCCGGAACTGGTGCGGCTGGCCGAGGCGAAGCTGCGCGGTGAGTCCCTCTCCGCGGCGGATCTGGAACCGGTACTGCACCGTATCTTCGACACTGCCGGCGGCGACAAGGTGGATATCGCGGTGCTCGCCTGTACTCATTTTCCGCTGCTGCGCAACGAGCTGGACCGCTTTGCCCCCAGGTCTATTCAGTGGCTGGATTCCGGCGCCGCCATCGCCCGCCGGGTTCAGTGGTGGCTCGACGAGCTACAGCGCCCGCTGCCCGGCGAGCCCGGCACCAGCCAGCTACTGACCAGTGCGCCCGATACGGACGGGCAGATCGCCCGCGCTTTCGCCGAGTTCGCGCCCAGTATTCGCTGCCTGGCGCCCTGACGACAACCCGCGCAATCCGGTTGACAGTTCCGCCGCAAACCGCGACCGTTAATCCCAATAACCAAGCCCGATTCGGACCCCAGATTTCATGCTGCAACCGGCGTTCCCCGTCCTGGAAATCCTCGCACAGCTCCCTCCGGGAGGCCTGCTGCTGACCCCTAACAACCGCCTGCGCAACCGCTGTCAGCAGGTGTACGCCAGCCAGCAACCCGCCGGCTCCTGCTGGGCACCCCCGCCCGTGGAATCGCTGCAGGGCTGGCTCGACAAACTATGGTTCGGCCTGCAACAGCGCGGCTGGAAACCGGCGCTGAAACAGGTGTTGAACCGCGAGCAGCGCCAGCTGCTGTGGCAGCGTGCCCTCGACGAGGCTCTGGAGCGGGAACTGCTGAACAGCCAGCAGCTGTGCCGCGACGCCGACAGCGCCCTAGCCCAGTTACTGCAATGGCAGCTGGTAACGGATATCGACGACCTCGACAGCGCCATCGAACCGCTGCTGGAACAGTTTGCCCTGACCCTGAACCGGGACGAATATCCGCTGTTTCGCATGATCCGGGCTTTCACCCACCAGTTGCACACGCACAATGCCATCACCCCGGACCAGCGCGACCAGCTGATCCTGCGCGCCCTGCGCGAGGGCGCCATCGATTCCCTGCCGCAGATTGATACCGCCGGCTTCGCCCAGATCTCGCCGCTGGCTGACGCGATCCTGCAGAGCGCAGCTGCCAAGGTCATCGCGCGCCCGGCCACCGGCAACCCTGCGCTCCCGGAGAGTGCGCCCTGCCAGAATCTGGAAGAAGAGCTGTACCAGGCCGCACGCTGGGCCGCCGAAAAGCTGGAGCGCGATCCCCACACCAGTGTCGGTATCGTCGTCAACAACCTGGGGCAGTGCCGCGCACAGGTGGAGTCCATTTTTGCCCGGGTACTGGAACCCCAGTTTCTCGATCCCGGCCAGCACCGCTACACCCTGCCCTTCAACTTTTCTGCCGGTACGCCACTGGCGCAGACACCAGTCGGCGGCGCGGCCCTTCAGCTGCTGGAGCTGCTACAGGAGGAGTGGGACTATTCCCAACTGCGTAACCTGCTGTTCTGTCCTTTCTGGGGCGGCGAGGACGAGATCTGGCTGCGCACTGCCCTGTTCCGTCGCCTGCAGAAAATGGAACTGCGCCGCATCGACGGCGCCACCCTGCGCTACTGGGCCGAACGGACAGCCGAAGGACTGAGCCTGGAGGCACCGCTGCTGCCCCGGCAGCTGGAGCAGATCGGCGATTGGCAGCGGCGCTGGAAACGCGCACCGGCGGAAATCTGGGCCGCGCGCTTTTCCGAAGTGCTGGCGGCCCTGGGCTGGCCCGGCCCGCGCAATCCGGACAGTCAGGAATACCAGCAGTTGATGCACTGGGAGAGCGCGCTGGAAGATCTCGCCGCGCTGTCCGCCTTTGGCGGCAGCCTGACCATCACCCAGGCGTTGCAGCAGCTGCGCCAGATTGCCAGCCGCACGCCCTTCCAGGCCGAGACCCGCGACGGGCCACTGCAGATCCTCGGTGTGCTCGAGGCCGGCGGTCTCGCGTTCGATCACCTGCGCCTGGTCGGTTTCGGCCAGCAGCAGTGGCCCACGGCGCCGGCGCCCAATCCACTGCTGCCGATCCAGTGGCAGAAACACTGGAAAATGCCCCGTGCCAGTGCCGAGCGGGAACTGGAACTGGCGCGCGAGCTGACCGACGACCTGCTCAAAGCCAGCGGCGATATCGTGGTCAGTTACGCGAGCGAGGAAGACGGCGTACAGCAGGGGCTCAGCAACCTGTTCGGCACCCCCGTTCCAGTGGCGCCACTGGAATCCGACGCGCTGCAAGAACACAGTGCGCAGCTCGCCAGCGCCACCCAACTGGAAACCGTTGCCGACAGCCAGTTGCCGCCACTGAAACCTGCAGATTGCGAACGTGTGCGCGGCGGTGCCTCGGTACTGAAGGCGCAGGCGCTGTGTCCATTGAACGCGCAGTTGCGGTACCGGCTCGGCGCCAGCGAATTCATGGCACCCGACATCGGCCTCAGCCCCGCAGAGCGCGGCAATATCGTGCACCAGGTGCTCGCGGAATTCTGGCAACAGTGCGGCGATGTCGCCCATCTGCGAGCCCTCGATGAGAACGCGCGCCGCCAGCAGATCGACGACGCCATTGAAAATTCACTGCGCAACGTGTACAGGAAGCACGCGCACCTGCCCGCCGGATTCTGGGCCATGGAACACCAGCGGTTACTTCGGCTTCTGGACCAGTGGCTCGAGTTGGAAGCGACGCGCCCCGCTTTTGCGGTCGAAAAGATCGAGTGGGAACAACAGGTGGAAATCGGCGGACTGCAGTTCAACCTGCGCCTGGACCGTCTCGACCAGCTCGCCAGCGGAGAGCAACTCGTCATCGACTACAAGACCGGCCAGCCGAGTATCAATGATTGGCTGCAAGACCGCATTCGCGAACCACAACTGCCGCTCTACGCACTCTTCCAGCCCAAGGCCAATGCCATCGCCTTCGGCCAGGTGCGCAACGGCGACTGCAAGTGGCGCGGCTGCGGTGAGCTGGAGCAGCCCATCGACGGCATCAAGGCCGTGACGGACACGCAGAAAGACTCGCCCTTCACCACCTGGCAGGATCTCAGCGATTACTGGCGGCAGGGCCTGCAATTGCTCGCCGAGGAATACCGCACTGGCGTCGCCACACTGAATTTCGACCGCCCACAGGACAACCAGAACCAGAGTGAACTCTGGCCGCTGAATCGCTGGCCGGAGCGGGAGCAGATTCAGGAATGACCTCGGGGATTACGTAGCTGCGACTGCACTGGACAGTGTCAGCCATATTGCGGCGAACAAGTATCAAATTTGAAAACAGGGAACGATCGCTCCGAATAGAGCAGCAGGTCAACGGAATTCAGATAGAGATGAAACAGAAAATCAATATGGTTGCGTCGGCCACAAAATACTTATTTATTATCAGCGCAAGCTTGTTTGCTCACCTGCATGCTCATGCCGTGAGCTTTGACTGCGCGAAGTCATCCACGAACATCGAAAAAGCAATTTGTAGCACGGGATATCTGGGCGAATTGGACGACAAACTCGACCACCTCTACGCCACACTCAGAAACCATCTGGATTCAAACCGTTCAAGTGCGCTCTTAGCAAGCCAGAGGCGCTGGATCAAAGATAGAAATTCACGTTGCGGAGAGGCAAAGGACCAGGCTGTATGTTTAAAAGCTTTATACATGAATCGCATTGACGCTCTGCAAACCCAGATATCAGAGCTTCTCCTGCCACAACAGGTGGTTTTTCTACCACTTTCTGGCAAGAAGAAAGAGGCCATCCTGGCATTACCAAAATCTTACGGGTTTCCACAAGGAGAAGCTGTCCTCAAAAACGCTCTATATTACGAACTTAACGAGAATATAGATCTAATTGACGTTAGCTATGCTCCTCCCATAATCGCGGGCCTATACAAAGTTGACTACAAAATGGGCACCGCCAAGAGAATATCAAGCAACCTCAGTAGCCGGGGAACAGACTCAATTCGACTCGACAAACAAGTGGTGTTCGTAACCGGAAACTCCTTTGTTCGACACGGGCGTGTATCGGAGAGTATTTCATTACTAGTAGTTGGTCCAAACAAGATCTATGAAAGGCTCGTATACTCCGGACAATACATCTACAGTGAAGCCAGCAAAGAGCCACTGTGCACGCGTAAATCAGATCCTGAGATCTCTATAAGCGACAAAATCGCGAAGCAGCTTGTTGACTACAAATTAAGCTCGGACAATGAATTTACTTTTCGCTTAACCTTTGAAGCAACTGACTGTGTCACAGGAAAAACCGAAACAGTAGAGCAGATTCTAAAGAAGTCCGACCTTGATAAGCCTGCATTAAGAGAAGTCCAGAAAACACACCAGTCATGAACGCAGTGCTAGAAAAAACACCCCAACCAGTAGACGCTACCGCGCGCAGCCACGCGCTGGACATCACCCGCAGCTTCGCGGTGTCAGCGCCAGCGGGATCCGGCAAAACCGGCCTGCTCACCCAGCGCGTCCTGAAGCTGCTGGCGAGCTGTCAGCAGCCGGAGGAAGTGCTGGCGATTACCTTTACCCGCAAAGCCGCCGGCGAAATGCGCGAGCGCCTGGTCCACGCGCTGCTATTGGCGCGCGATACCGAGCGCCCGGAAAATCCCCACGACGCCGTGACCTGGGACCTGGCCCGCAAACTGCTCGCCCGCGACCAGGAGCTGAACTGGCAGTTGCTGCAGATGCCGCAGCGCCTGCGTATCCAGACCATCGACGGTCTGTGCCGCAGCCTGGCCAGCCAGCTGCCGATCGAGAGCGGCCTCGGCGCGCCGGGGGAACCGCTGGAGCAGACGCAGGTTGCCTTTGAAATGGCGGTAGTCAATCTGCTCAAGCGTCTCGACGGTGAAACGCCGGACAGCGCCCTGCAGGAATTATTGCTGCACCTGGACAACGACCTGGGCCAGCTCAACAAGCTGCTGCAGATACTGCTGGAAAAACGCGAGCAATGGCTCGGCCCCCTGCTGAGCGTCGGCCAGGAGGGCGCGCAGGACTATTTCCATTTCGCGATCGACGAACTGGTGGCGGAACACCTCGGTGACCTCGCGTCACACCTGCGCGGTTACGCCGGTGAGCTGGTGGAACTGGCCAGCTACGCCGGCCGGAACCTGCAACGGGAAAAACCCGCACACCCGCTGTGCCTCTGCGCTGACATGGACTCCCTGCCAGATCCGGACAACAGCGCCCTGCCCCTTTGGCTCGCGCTGACCGAGCTACTGGTCACCGGCAAGGGGGATATCCGCAAGGCGGTGGACAAGCGCGTGGGCTTTCCGGCCGTCGACAAGAAAGATCCGGAAACGGCGCTGGCCAACGAGTACAAGGCACGGATCAAGGACCTGCTGGCTGAACTCGGCAGCAACGAAGCACTGCTCGCCGCAATCAATGAGGTGCGCAACCTGCCGTCGGGCCTGGCGGAAAGTCAGTGGCAACTGCTGCAGGCGCTGGCACAGGTACTGCCCAATCTGGTCGCCCAATTGAAGCTGGTGTTCCAGCAACTCGGCGCTACCGACTACACCGAGGTTGCCCAGGCCGCCCTGATCGCGCTCGGCAACAGCGATGCACCCACGGATCTGGCGCTTAAACTGGATGTGCAAACCCGACACATTCTCGTCGACGAGTTCCAGGACACGTCGCAGATGCAGCTGCAGTTGCTGGAAAAACTCACTGCCGGCTGGGAGTACGACGATGGCCGCACGCTGTTTATCGTCGGTGACGGTATGCAGTCCTGTTACGGTTTCCGCAATGCCAACGTGGGTATTTTCCTCGATGCCCGCGCCCGCGGTATTGGCCAGGACAACGACAGGGTGCCCCTGCAGCCGCTGGACCTGCAGGTGAACTTCCGCTCGGAGAGCGCTGTGGTCGAATGGGTCAACGAGACCTTCCAGAGCGCTTTCCCGGCCGAGGACAATATCAGTCGCGGGGCCGTGCGCTATCTGCAGTCCCACGCGTTCAAAGGAGACAAGTGGCCCGCCCCGGCGGTGAATTTCTACGGTTGCGTGGATGACGAGGAACGCGATCGCGAAGCCCAGCAGGTGGTGGCCCTGGTAAGGGACCTGCACGCCAAAGATCCCGACGGCCGCATCGCCATTCTGGTGCGCAAGAAAAAACACCTGGGCCGTGTATTGCCGGCCCTCGGCGCCGCCGGCATTCCTTTCCAGGCGCCGGACCTGGCGCCACTGGCCAGCAAAATGGTCGTACTCGACCTGCTCAGCCTGACCCGCGCGCTGCTCGACCCGAGCGATCGCATCAGCTGGCTGGCCCTGCTGCGCGCTCCCTGGTCCGGCCTGCAATTGCCGGATCTGTATACCCTGGCCAATTACGGCAATGGCGACACCGCGCCGACAGATACCAGCGCACGCCCGCTGCTGCTCGCACTCGAAGAAATCGATACGATTCCGCTGCTGAGTGACGACGGCCGCGCCCGACTGCATCGCGCCGCGCAGCCGATCCTGCAGGCCTGGCGGCAGCGCGGACGCAAGCCGCTGCGGGGCTGGATAGAGGGGCTGTGGCTCGCCCTCGGCGGCCCCGCCACCGTCACGCACAAAGGCGAACTCGACAATGTGCAGGATTTCTTCCAGCTCCTGGAAAAATTCGACAGCGGCGGGACCATCGGCGACTGGCAGCAGTTTTACAATGCACTGGAGAAACTGTTCGCCCGGCCCGGCCAGGATACCGGCGTGCAGGTCATGACGATCCACAAATCCAAGGGCCTGGAATTCGAGCATGTGCTGATTCCCGGGCTCGACCAGGGCGGCAAACCCGGTGGCGACCAGCTGCTGCGCTGGGCCGAGTGGTTGAATCACGAGGGTGAAAGCCGCTTCCTGCTCGCGCCGAAGAGCGCCCGCGGTGACAGTGATCCGCTGTTCGATTACCTCAAGCACGACAACAACGAGCGCGAGCGTTTAGAAGGAACGCGCCTGCTCTACGTAGGCTGCACACGCGCCATTCGCTCCCTGCACCTGCTCGCCTGCGTCAAACGGGACGAGAAAAAGCAGACATTGAAATCACCGGGTGCCGCCGCGCTGCTCGCCGGAATCTGGCCGTCGATACTGCAGAATGAAAACAATGAATGGTGTCACTGGCTGGAAGCGCCAGACACTGAATTGGAAGATAGCCAGAACCGCAGCGACAGGGATTACCTGTTGCGCCTGCCGCAGAGCTGGCAGGTGCCTGCCCTGCCGAGACGGGACTGGCTGGCCGAATACCGTACACCGGATTACCAACCGGCGGAATCCGACGAGCCCAATACGCCCCCTAACATTCCTGCAGAGATGGGCCAGGTCGCTCAGCGCTGGCTACGCCACGCCGGTACCGTAGCCCATGAAACCCTCGCAACCATCGCGGAAACCGGCGTGGAGCAGTGGAATTTTGAGCGGGTACAACAACAGCGCCCCCTGTGGCAATTGCGTTTAAGCCAGCTCGGCCTGTATGGAAGTGGCCTGGAAAAAGCCAGGGAGAAAGTCGAGCAGGCGATCACCAATACCCTCGCCAGCAAAGAGGGACGCTGGCTACTCGACGGCAACCACAGCGCATCCGCGTGCGAAATGGAACTGCACAGTGGCGGCCGCCAGCTCCGCCGCTCCATCGTCGACCGGACGTTTATTGACGAAAACGGAGCGCGCTGGATTGTGGACTACAAGACTGCAGAGCCCACAGCAGCGGAAATCGAGGACGAGTT
Organism: Microbulbifer hainanensis; assembly: GCF_014904735.1. Taxonomy (GTDB): domain Bacteria; phylum Pseudomonadota; class Gammaproteobacteria; order Pseudomonadales; family Cellvibrionaceae; genus Microbulbifer; species Microbulbifer hainanensis. The sequence goes on from NZ_JACZCR010000028.1 coordinate 11,597, forward strand.
TATCGCCGCCCAGCTGGAGCGCTACCGTGCACAACTGGAGACCTATCGCAAGCTCTTCTATGCCCGCGGTGAGCGCGACATCCGCTGCGCGCTGTATTTCCCGCTGCTACAGAAGCTCGCCGAGCTTCCGCAATAGGGCCGACTTGGGGCGACGGCGGACATCTAACGCCGTCCCCTACCCCGCCCCCTACCCCGCCTCTACCGAAATCGCGCCGGGGCCAAATCGACATTCGTAAGAAGTCACCCGGCGTGCTACTCATCCGCGCCACATTGAAACAGCTCCACATTGGCGAGTGAATTATCCCAAGATTGTGCTCGCCATAGGATGCTTTTGCCCCGCACATCGTAAGGCACTGAATACCAGTTAGTTACAAATGAAACCCTCGCCCTGCCCCAACGGGCTGAGTAGGATAGACGGCCGCCCTGGCGCCAGAGCCACGGCGGCTAAAGGATTACACAGTATTTAGTGAGAGCCATGACCACACAGCAGTTCGACGACCTGAATGTCGTCTCCCAGGAAATCCTGATCAGCCCAGAGCAGCTGAAAGCCGAGCTGCCCGTCAGCGATGCCGCGGAAACCACCGTCGCCGCCGGGCGCGCAGCAGTACGCGATATCCTCGACCGCAAAGACCACCGCTTGATGGTGGTAATCGGCCCCTGCTCCGTACACGATGTCGATGCCGCCATCGACTATGCGCAGCGCCTGAAAAAAGTTGCGGACCAGGTGTCCGACACCCTGCTGATTGTCATGCGCGTCTATTTCGAGAAGCCCCGCACTACCGTGGGCTGGAAAGGCCTGATCAACGACCCCTTCCTGAATGACTCGTTCAAGATTCAGGACGGCCTGCACATCGGTCGCAAACTACTGCTCGATATCGCCGAACTCGGCCTGCCCACGGCCACCGAAGCGCTGGACCCGATTTCGCCACAGTACCTGCAGGACCTGATTTCCTGGTCCGCCATCGGCGCGCGTACCACCGAATCCCAGACCCACCGGGAAATGGCCAGCGGCCTCTCCTCTGCCGTGGGCTTCAAGAACGGCACCGACGGCAGCCTGGATGTGGCGATCAACGCGCTGCAATCCGTCGCCCACCCGCACCGCTTCCTCGGTATCAACAAGGAAGGCCAGGTGGCCATCATCCATACCGCAGGTAACCAGTATGGTCACGTAGTACTGCGCGGCGGCAACGACAAGCCGAACTACGATTCGGTCAGCGTCGCCATGTGCGAGCAGGAACTGCGCAGCGCCGGCATCATGCCGAATATCATGGTTGACTGCAGCCACGCCAACTCCAATAAGAACCACGAGTTACAGCCCCTGGTGGTCGATAACGTTACCCATCAGATTCTGGATGGCAACAAGTCCATTATCGGTATCATGGTGGAAAGCAACCTTAAGGCCGGCAACCAGAAGATTCTGGAAGATCACAGCCAGATGGAATACGGCCTTTCGGTAACGGATAAGTGTATCGACTGGGAAACCACCGAGCAGTTACTGGTGTCGATGGCCGACCAGCTGCGTGATGTACTGAAAACTCGCAATGGCTAACTAAATACACCTGTCCTACTAAAGATAAGGGCCGAGTCATCGGCCTTTATCATCTTTCCGATTCCCGCCCTCCAGCTCACGTCACTTCTTTCTGAATAAAATTGGGAATCTGATAAAAGATTCCTCACTCTGGCGAATATACCGCCATAATCCCGGATCAAGTCGTCCACCCAGGACAAGTACCAGCGCGGCTACAGGTACAATAAGGAAATCCGTCAGGACAAAAGATAAGAATTTGGGTATCAAAGTTTTTGGTGTCGCCTCATGCCACATTAGCGTCAAGGCTCAGATGGCTTAAACGTCAAAACAGGAAAACCGAAATTATTTTGGGAAACTGTTCAACGGATAGGAGAACATTGGTAACGACATGTAAGCTAAAACTGCTTGTGTTCAATAGCCGGCTTTATTTATCTTTATAAAGCGCGCGGCAATATCCAAATGCAACTTAAAGACACCTCCGAATGGCGTTCTTTTAAGAATCAGATTTTTGGCATGGATTTCGACAATCTGATTAATAACCAATGAAATTCGTATAACTTTCAAGGAAGGAAAACTCATGGGGTTTGTAATTCAGGATTCATATACAAAAGGACTTATTGGTACACTTCAAGAAGAAGTGCTCTCCGCGCTATCGGAAGCTGCCAATCGAGTCAGGTCCAGGCAAGCGGACGCTGCCGTAACTCGTTGGTTTGGCGACACATCCGACGCCACGCGAAATCATATTCAAAGATCCCTTTCCAGAATGCGAACCATCCTTAATTGTGAGCAAATCCAATTAGGGTTTACATCACTAAAAAAGGTTACCGCTGGCGGGGCCACCAGCCTGGTCCGGGGTGGAAGTAATGCAGCCGCCCAGCGATCAACCTCCGGTTTGCGACCTCTCAATAGCACCCTTCCTTCCTATGCCGGCGCAGGCTTCCATCAATCTAACATGTGGTTGGACGAGGGATTTAACCGTTTGCCAAAATATCTCCCCTTAGCGGGAGGTGCTATTGACTCGAGTGGCTGGAATCAAAGTAAATTCAATACGATTGTGCATGAGCTTTCACACTTGCTGCTTGGGACCGTAGACTGTGTCGACGGTGCCGGCAATACACAATACGGCGCTCAAAGGGCAGAAGCATTGGCTTTGCACGGAATCACCTACGCTCATTACAACCCGCCCTTTGCAGCGCTCCACAATGCAGAAAACTGGGGTATCTTTGTTGAAGCCGCAGGAAGAAACAAAGGCACCTGAAAGCGATTACGTGTCCAGAGTCAAGCGCTGAAAATAAAACTCCAGAACAATACTTTTCAACTTGTATTTTTCGCACTTTCTCCAGAAGCCGCTGAATTTAAATCATTTCATAGGCGGCTCATAATAATGAGCTGCCTAATGGACGTCGAGATAACAACAAAAGCATCACATTGCGTAAAAAAGGCTTTACGCTCATACCGCAACCTCATTCTCACTGACATACCCCTACGTTTTGCCGAAACAATGTGCAAATATCAATCCACATTCACCGCGATATCCATAGCCAGAAAAGATGGAATACAAAGAAAGCAAAGGCAATGTCGACACTCCCAATAAGATTCTAAAGGTAAATCATGCGGGAGAATTTGGGGCGACAAATATCTATAAGTCTCAGCTGTTTATATCGCAATTTTTCATGAAAGATCTCGTACCTCTTTTAGAATCTTTTTTAGAAGATGAAAAAAGACACCTGAATATTTTCTGGACTGAGATTCGAGCAAGGAACGGTATCAGATGCAAAAGTTACTGGCTTTGCGGCATTGGCGGTTACGTTATGGGCTTTGTTTCATCGATGCTGGGCAGGAAAGGGATAATGGCTTGCACCTGGGCGGTTGAATCCGTCGTAGTTGACCACTTGCAGACACAGCTAAGATATCTGGAACGTAAATCTGACCAACGTGCATACGATACCGTCATTTCAATTCTTGAAGATGAAAAGAATCATAGAGATATAGGCATCGAGCATGGTGGAAGGAATAATATCTGGTACGCTCCCCTGAGATTCTCCATAAAAATGTTTACCGAAGGCGTTATAAGATTCGGAATGCGCTAAACGCTTTTTAAATGCATGCCGAAAATCACAAGCTTCCAAGTAATCAGCATGGCCTATTATCGAGCAACAAACGCCCAGAACTAGCCACAACTGACTGCGGTGCTCAACCGAGGAGATATTGCACCAATGAAGAAACTCATCACTTGTCTGCTTCTACTGACCACACACTCTAGCCTTGCAGCTGAACAGCATCAGCCTTACGCCAGTGCAGAGCCCTATGACATTGCAGCGTTCGTCCAAAAAATAGACGACCTGCGCAAAGATGCCAAGATCCCCGGGCTATCCGTTGCCGTCGTCAAGGATCATGCGATCCTTCTCGCTACGGGATTGGGTTTCGCCGATATGGAACGCAGCATTCCTGCCACCGCCGAGACGCCCTACGATATTGCATCCGTGGCAAAACCGCTCTCTGCCGCTGTTGCTCTGCGGCTCGTCGAGGAGGGACTGCTGGATCTCGATGAACCTCTCGTTAATTACAGCGAATGGAAAGAGTTCTGCAACGGGTTCAGTCAGCAGCCGACGATTCTCGCCAAGGGGCTCCACTGCCAATCTTCAGCCCACACACTGAGACACTTACTGTCCCACACCGCGACGGGCACCCCCGGCACCCACTTCTCGTACAATCCCGTCCTCTATTCCTGGGCATCTCGCCCTATCATGGCCGTCGCTGACGGTTCTTTCTCATCGCTCGTCAAACAGTACGACTTTGCTCCAGCCGATATGACAATGTCGGCACGTAAGTATCGTGATTTGCCGCTACGGGAAGACTTGGCCAAGCAACAAGCCCAGCCCTATCGTATCGACAGTACCGGCACAGCTTTACCCGCAGCCCCGCGCCGCCCGCAGGGCGATGGCGCTGCTGGCGGTGTCGTTTCCACAGTAATAGATCTTGCCAAATTCGATATTGCTCTTGATCAGGGAAAGTTAATCTCAGCAAAGTCACGAAAGGAAATGATGACACCGACGCGACTGCGCGACGGGAAAAAAGCTCCCTATGGATTGGGCTGGTTTATCCAGGAATACAAGGGCAATAAGCTCGTCTGGCACTCGGGATGGTGGGATGACGCCTACTCCGCGCTATATCTCAAGGTTCCCAAGAAGAATCTCAGTTTTATCATCCTGGCGAACAGTGAAGGGGTCTGGTGGGACAATCCGCCAGAACGTGCAGAAGTAGAGCGCTCTCTGTTTGCTCAGGCTTTTCTTTCCGCCTTTGTTGATCGCTAGCTCTGGCCGCATAATAGCCGTCACCGCAAAGGCTAATTCCAGGATGCGGAGAGGGCTCGAAACGCCCATCGATCTGTATGGCCACGTCCTCATCCAGTGCGCAATTTCGACCATAGTCTGCCAACTGAAAATGGCTCAGGAGATAAGCTGTGAAACACCCCCTTCTCGGTGGCTGCGCCTGCAGCAAGGTCCGCTACGAATGCCTGGAAGGGCCACTGGTACAGCTGATCTGCCATTGCCGCGATTGCCAGCAGGCCAGCGGCGGTGCATTTTCAGCCTTTGTTATTGTGCCGCGCGACCGATTGGCCTATAGCGCCGGCAGCTTGCGCTACCATGACGTGACGGCGGAAAGTGGCCGGCTCTTGCGGCGACAGTTTTGCTGCGAGTGTGGATCTCCGGTTTCCGCCCACTGGCCAGACTTCAATAGTGTTGAGCTCCTCACTGTGGCCAGTCTCGACGAGCAGAGTGTCTTCAAGCCAACCCATGAATTATGGGTTTCCCGCGCCGAGGCCTGGCACCCGTTTCACCCGGATACGATTAAGGTACAAGACGGCCCGGGAAGTGAAGTGGTGCGGGATCCGCTGCGGGCCTACTTTGCCGCACGCCGGAACCGATAATTTTGACTTGCGGTAAAGCGCGATTGGGAACAAGCTCCCCGGTTGTTTGCTATCGAGTAACCCTAGGGCCTGTTCACACTAAATTCGCTAGCCGCGTTGCCGCCCCAAAACCGGGCCAGGCAAGGCGCGAGGAGCATGGTTTAGCGAGCTAAATGAGCGACGAGCAACGCTGCATGGCCCGTTTTGGGGCGCAACCCGAAGGGACGCGGCCATCAAATTTAGTGTGAACAGGCCCTAGTATGTCCCTACCCGATTTAATTGGCGCAGTCCAGCCACGCATCGCGCTGTATCTGCCCCACCGCCCGCATGGAATGGAAGAACTGGTGATGGCTCCCAGTGCGCGGACGCTGGTCGCAGCCAATTCCAATCACTGGCGCAAGATCGTCACTTTGCTGGCGAAGGTCGCAAGCCCGGAAGCCGATGACTGGCGGCGCTTCCGGGATGAGGAGCTGTTCCAGCAGACAGCTCTTTGTTTTGCGCCGCAGCTGATCAAATCCCTGTGCTGGCACTGGATCGGCGGCAAAGAAAACCTGCAACGTTTTGGGCACTTGCAACATAGCGCGGTGCCGCTGGCAGGATGCCAGGAAATACTTATTGACCCCGACAAACGTCTACTACTGACGCCCTACCTCGATTACCGGCAACTCAGCAATGCACTGGTCAGTGAGATTCGCTCTGCGCTGTCCGCGCACGGCTTTTACTGCGGCTAGATTGCCACCAAATTCAAGGGCATTCGCCCGAACTTGCCTAAAAGTACTCCCACACCTTCTGCAATACCAGAAACAGAAATGCGGTAGAGCAACCAAACATCAACAAGCCGTTGATGGCCACCAGAGCACCGAGCATTCGCCACGGCGATCTGAGCACGACGTCGCCATAACCCAGCGCGGTGATGGAAGTCGCGGAAAAATAGATGCTCTCAGTCAGGGTCGGCAGTAACCCCTTGCGCCACAAGAAAAGTCCCCAAACTATCGCTTCGATAACATGGGTAATGAAAAGCATCAAAAAACACGCAGGTACCAGGATCCTACCGGCATTATCCGGCCCGAAGTGCTGCAAAAGCCATGCGTGGGCCATGGTCAGCTGGCGGGCAACTTCCAGTAACACAATCGTGTGAAACTCGAAGACAATGGCGGCCAACGCCAGGGCAAGGCCAAACACCCGGCGCCGGTACCGCTTATCCATTACATGGTCGGTTGCCGTCGACATCCCTGCGCCTCAACCGGTTGCAGTTGTTGCAGTTGTTGCAGTTGTTGCAGTTGCAGAAGGATCATTTGCGACTCACCGTTTCGACAACGGCCGGTGCGGCTTCAAAACTGCCGCCGAGCGCAAGATGCAATCGGATCCGGTTGGCGATCTGCGCGTTGCGCAGTTTGATTACATTCGCCTCCACCAGCAATTGTTCCGCCTGCAGCTGCTCGACCCAGAGCAAATCCCTTTTCCCGGCACGGTACTGCTCCGCGGCTATCTTCACTGCTCGGGATCGGTCCGCCAGTGAGCGCTCCGCATACCGCAATTGATTTGCCAGTAGTGTTTCGCTGGCAAGCACATTCTCGACTTCGCGAAATGCATTGAGTACAACGCTGCCATAGTAGGAGACGGCCTGCGCCTGTTGCGCGGTGGCAATTTTAAGGGCGGCACAAAGGGCACCGCCCTCGTAAATGGGAATGGTGGTTCCTATCTGCGCTGAAACAAGCTTCGGACTGAGACCCAGCTGGCTTAGCAGATGATCGCCCACCCGCTCCGCAGTAAGCGCCATGGAAAAAGATGGTAACAGTGCAAGCCGCGCCGCTTCCTGCTGATGGAAGGCCGCCAGCACCTGATATTCTGCGGCCAGAATATCGGGCCGCTGAATCAGCAAATCGACCGGCACCCCAGAGGCGACTGGTGGCGGCAACCGCGGATAGGCCGGGGAAGCGGCGATTTCCGCCGCAGGATAGCGCCCGAGCAGCACTTCCAGGCTGCGCAGAGCATGCCCGTAACTGATACGCGCTTCTTCCTGCGCAGCCTGGGCGGACTCCTGCCGGGCGCGGGCGTCGACAACATCCAGCTCCGAACTCTTGCCGCTGGTGTGGCGTATCCTGGCCAGATCCAGCAGTCGACCGTAGATGCCGACGGCCCGCTCAGCGAGCTGAAGTATCTGCCGCGCCTCTGTGGTGACATACCAGTTCAGTGCAACCGTTGCCGCCAGCGATTGACGCGCGTATGCGAAATCCAGCGTACTGGCTTCGAAATTGTCCGCTGCGGCGGCACGCTGGGCCCGCAGTCGCCCCCAGATGTCCAGCTCCCAGGTCATACTCAGCGCGGCCACCGTGTGATTGAAGGTGTGTTTGAAGTCTTCCTCGTCCCCGAAATCGTGGGTCCGCTTGCCGCTGATCTGCCCGCCCAATTGCGGCAGCAACTGAGCGCCTACCACGGTCACGGTCTGCCGGGCCACTTCCACGCTATCCGCCGCCTGACGTAAATCGAGATTATTGGCCAGCGCCTCGCTGACCAGGGAATCCAATACCGGATCGTTGAAAGTCTGCAGCCAGTTATTGGCCACCGCCGCGGGGTTACCCCCGGCGATCCATTCCGGAGGAATAGCCGTTTCCACAGGCAGGGACTGATCGAATATTTCCATTTGTGTCGGCGGCGCCCGCAGCGCACAGGCGCCCAGGAAAAGGGAGAGAACGATTAGAGCCCCGTTGCCACGCATCATCCGGCGAAGGGATAGAGCCAGTTGGCCCAGGAATAGACCCGGATCCCGACCTTGCGCAGCACCACGAAACCGCTCGAAGGATTTGTGTAGATGGCAGCGCGGCCCTGGGTGCCGATGGGAAATTTTGACTGGTCATCGCCATCGAGACGGATCGCCACGACAAATTGTCCCTGGGGTAACTCCTCTGGCTTGTAGACGAATCTGGGTAATCTGCCGCTGGGCAGCATCTGTCCACGACCACTGCCCTGCCAGATTGCTTCGACCTTGCCAGTGAAAATCTGGCCCGGGTAGAGGTCCAGCGCGATTTCAGCCTCCTGCCCCGGCTTCACATATTTGAGGTTTTCCTGGAAGTAATTGGCCAGTAGATAGCGATCGGAATCGCAAATGAAGGTCGCGATGGCACCAATACGCAACGCGCCGGCGACCATACCCGGGCGCACCTGCAGATTGATGACATAGCCATCTTCCGGCGCGACCATCAGGGTATTGTCGAGATAAAAGCGGGCCAGATCGAGTTTCGCCTGGATGGTGGCGACCGTGGTGTTAATACCGCCGATCTGCGAGTTGTATTCAAGCTCGGCCCGGTCAACCTCCGCTTCCGCCTCGCGAATACTCGCCTCATTGGCCGCGACCCGCGCAGCCCACTTCTGTGCATCCTCCTCAGGACCGGCACCTTTACCCGCCAGACTGGCAGAGAGCTTCTGTTCGTAGCGGGCGTAGACCAGTTCGCTCTCCAGCTGTATGACCTTCTGCGTCGCCACATCAATATCGGCCTTCAGCACCCGCACATTCTGCTTTGCCTTGGCGAGTTCTGCCTCGAGTTCCTTGACCTTGAGTTCGTATGGCCGGCGGTCGAACTGGAACAGAGGCTGCCCCTTCTTAACCGGCGCATTGGGTTCCACCAATACCTGTGTTACCAGCGTCGGTTCATTCAGGCGCGGCGTTAATTGAATGGTGTGTTGAATCAACCTGGCGTCGGTGGAATAAGGCGTAACAAAGCGGAGTCCGATCAGAAAGATGATCAACAGGTGAAGTCCAACGGAGACCGAAACAATGCCCCAGACGATATTGAACTTCATCCATTTGAATTTGAAAAACGTGAGCCAGACGGCGACGATATAGACGAACAGCAGCACAAACCCCAAGAGCATGCGATCGTCTCCTCACTCCTTGGTATTGTCGCCCGGCGGATTTTTCCCGTGTGGCGGGGGCTTGCTTCGCTTTGCCTCGTCCTCCCCACTCAGGCGGGCAATCGACTCTTCCAACGCCCGCGCCTCTTCCGCAGGAAGACGACGGATATCCACGGTATCGGTTGGTTTAAACGCCCAGATAAAAGCGTTGATCCAGGGCACGACCGCCAGAAAACCAGCGTACCCCATAATTTTTACCGCCTCCGCATCCGGGTGCTTGCGCGAAATCGCAATCTTGCCTGGCAGCCCAGCAATCCAGAGCAAGATGATAAGTATTGAAATACCCGCGGCGATGACCGCCAGAAAGGTCAGATAGTCCCAGCCGTTCAGTTTAAAGCCCATCGGCGTACCTCTTCGAACTGCGTGCCTGCCCGCACACAACGAAAAATTCTTTTGCCAACGGGTGATATAGTTCAGTCGCTGGAACACCGCAACGCCGCTGGCGTCGATTTCTGTCAGCCGCGCCGGGCTATATTCTTCTTGCCGATGGTACAGGCTGCTACGCTGATTGCCGGCAACCAGTTTCTACGCCGCTGCCTGGTTTCCGATTCGGACGAACCAGCTGACCGTAATTGCGAGAGACAATGAAAAGGGTCCTAACGACAGGTTTCGAGGCTTTCGGCAATACGCCAATCAATCCCGCAGAGTCCGTTATGCGGGCGCTTGACGGAAGTCAGATCGCTGGCGCGGACATCACCGGAATTGTGGTTCCGAATAATTTTTTTGAGTGCATCGACGTCGTGCGTAGCAGCATCGAGGATATCCGCCCGGAATTAGTCGTGATGATGGGCGAGTACGGCGGCCGGGCCACTATTACAGTCGAACGTATCGCCCAAAATTTCAACGATTCGACGCGTTATCAATTGCGAGACAATCGCGGCGTAGCACTACAGGGCGAACCAACGGTGCCCGGCGGGCCCACAGCCTATCGCAGCACACTCCCCTTGCGTGCGATGGTCCAGGCCATGCGCGCCGCCGGCGTTCCCGCCGATATCTCGGACACAGCCGCCACCTTCTGCTGCAACCACCTGATGTACGGTATCCTGCATTACATCGACAGCAATAGACTGGATATCCGCGCCGGCTGGATTCACCTGCCCCATTTACCCGAGGTCGCCGCCCTCCAGGAGAACCTGGGCGCACCCAGTATGTCCGTCGCCACCGCGGTTCAGGGTGTGACAGCCGCCATAGGTGCCGCACTGCAGCACGCGACGGATATCGACGAACCCAGTTTCTCGCGACTCCAGATTTAGGTAATCTCTGTCAGGCTCAGCGGTAGTGTCTCGCCTGGAGGCCACCACTTTGCCCGTCTGTCAGTATTTTTTTGGAAAAGCGCACTATGGAACACGAATTCTGGAACCAGCGGTGGGAAAACAATGAGATCGGCTTTCACGAGCGGGAGGCCAACCCGGCGCTCGTACAGCATTTCCATGCGCTGGCACTGGCCGAAGAGAGCCGCATATTTTTGCCGCTGTGTGGCAAGACCCTGGATATCGGGTGGCTACTCGAAATGGGCTATCGCGTTGCCGGCGCAGAATTGAGTGAAATTGCGATCAAGCAGTTATTTGAAGAGCTGAGTGTCACACCGGAAGTTTCCGATATCGGTGAGCTAAAGCACTATAGCGCCAGCAATATCGATATATACGGCGGCGATATTTTTAATCTCTCCGCGGAGATACTGGGCCCGGTAGACGCCATCTATGACCGTGCGGCGCTGGTCGCTTTACCGGAGCCAATGCGAACCCGCTACACCACGCACCTGATGGAGATTACCCGGCAGGCACCGCAGCTACTGATTGCCTTTGTTTACGATCAAAGCCTGCTCCCGGGGCCTCCTTTTTCAGTGACCGAGGCGGATGTAAAACGCTATTACGACGATAGCTATCAACTGAACCTTCTGGAGAGCAAAGCGGTTCACGGTGGACTCAAGGGTAAATGCCCTGCAGAGGAGTGCATCTGGCTGCTCAACCGTGAGGAACAGGTTTGATACTCCGCCCAGTGCCGGCATCATCCACACACCATCAAGCTTCTGGGAATATGCCATGACAGAACTGTCCCCACTACAGATCGTTTGCCCAGCCTGCACGGCCGTCAACCGTGTTCCGCCGCACAAGCTCGGCGACAAACCGCTTTGCGGCAAGTGCCGGACCGGGCTGATCTCCGGACAGCCGATCAATGCCAGCGATCAGAATTTCCGCAGATATATCGAAAAGTCTGACCTGCCGCTGGTAGTGGACTTCTGGGCTACATGGTGTGGTCCCTGCCAGCAGTTCGCCCCGGTATTCAGTCAGGTCGCTGCTGAGATGGCAACCCGGGCGATCTTCCTGAAACTCGATACCGAAGCCAACCAGACCACAGCGGCGAACTATCAGATCCGGTCGATACCGACATTGATGATGTTCCACCGCGGACAGGAAGTGGCGCGCCTTTCCGGTGCATTACCAAAAGCACAGTTCCAGCAGTGGCTCAACCAGCAGCTTTCGACTTTGCCCCGGTAAAGCACTGGAAATAGCAAGGTTGCGGATAGCGGTCACAAGGACCGCTTCCCCGACTAGAGATGAATATTCAATATCTGGATCAGGCCGATGGCGATCAGGTAAAACGCCACGATATAGTTCAGCAGCTTCGGCTTGATCAGGATCGCGATACCCGCGATAACGGCCAGCAGCGGTAAAAGCTCCAGGTGCAGAGTCATTCAGTTTCACCTTATATTATCTGGTTAAAAGACAGCAATGACTTTACTGAGACCTCTCGCCTGGCGCAACGAACGGGCTCGAGAAATCAAATCTGATTCTCGGGCCGAATCTCCTGAAACCGTCAGCTCACCTCGCTCACTTCGGCATCCTGCCGCTTCACCTGTTTGTGCTGGTCTTCACTGAGCCCTTTTTTCCAGTAACTGGATACATAGCGATGGCTATTCGGCACAGCCCATTGCTGGCGGAAATACTGGCGCAGTTGCTGCATTTCGCTGAATTCACAGGCAGCCCATACCGAAGGCTGTCCCGACGGGCAAGACAGTGTCTCGATATGCTCTAGCAGGGCCGACTCCCCCTCCTCCTCGGTGGGACAGACAATCCAGTGAATGTCCACTCCTTGTGGATGCGGCAACACTTGTATGTCCGACTCGTCCACGACCGTAATAACCGCGTAACCGCGGGCCGACTCCGGTAACAGGTCTAGATTCACACTGATGGCGGGGAGCGCCGTCATATCCCCCGCGAGCAGAAACCAGTCTGCATCGGGATTGATCAGCTTTCTAGCCCCGGGGCCGCCAACGAGTATGCGATCTCCCGGTTGCGCAGCCCGTGCCCAGGCAGAAGCGGGCCCTGCATGTTCATGGATAACAAAATCAACGTCGATCTCATTGTCACGCTGGTGACGGATCGTGTAGGTACGCATCAGAGGGCGCGCCCCTTCCGGCTGTGGGAACAGTAACTTTACGTAGGCACTTTCCTGTTCCGGGGGAAACGCCAGCATGGCCTCGCCACCCAGGGTAACGCGCAGCATGTGCGGGGTGACATAGACAGAGCGAATGACTTCGAACTCTTTCGGAGTGGGCTTGGGCATTGTATCTACCTCCTATCCCGATGCATTCATCGGGATTCTCGTCTATTGGGTAGCCGAATCACCTGTCAGGTTTTCGGCCATGGCCGCGGCAATACGAACGAAAGCGTCAATTTCTTCCTGACTCAGATTCCGGGTCATGTCCGCGGCGGTTTCCTGCTCCATGCTGCGCAATTCGCGCATGATGTCCCTGCCCTTTGGTGTCGGGTACAGCAACTGGCTGCGTCGGTCAGCGGGGTTGTCCCGCTTCTCAATGAGTTCTTCTTTCAATAGATCGTTCAGCACCCGCGTAATCTGTGCTTTATCGCGTTGCATGCGCTTGGCAATGGAGTGCGCGGTACATTCGGGATTACTGCAGACACCTTTAAGGGCCCGAATATGGGTGATCGGCAGATCGATCTGCCTATCCGCCACTGCCTGGCGCATCGCGGATTTGTAGGCGTGCATCAGGCGATGCAGTGCTTCGCTGATGGATGAGGCCGTCATGGCGACACTCCGCTAAAGTTGACAATATCAACCTTAATCAAACTTGTTGATAATGTCAACAATGCTGGAGATACCCCTTCCGGACTATCGGTCATCTGCTGCCTCGCGGCGCGGCTCGGCAAACCGTTATAATCGCGCCCATGCCAGATTTACCCATTCATGCCGCCCTCCCCGAGTTGCTCGACGCGCTCAGCCAGCACAACAATGCCGTACTCCAGGCGCCACCCGGTGCCGGCAAAACCACCATGGTGCCGCTGGCACTATTGCGCTGCGACTGGCTCGGCGACAGGAACATCATCATGCTGGAGCCGCGGCGCCTGGCCGCTCGGAGTGCAGCTGCACGAATGGCGGATCTATTGGGAGAGACGGTTGGCGAAACGGTCGGCTACCAGATCCGGGGCGAGCGCAAGACGAGCAACAGAACCCGGATTCTTGTCGTTACCGAGGGTATCCTGACCCGGTTGCTGCAATCAGATCCCGAGCTGGCGCGCACCGCGCTGGTCATTTTCGACGAATTTCACGAGCGAAATCTGCAGGGCGATCTCTCCCTGGCCCTGTGCCTGCAATCCCAGGAATACCTGCGCGATGACCTGAAACTACTGGTGATGTCCGCCACGCTGGAAACAGAGGCCGTGGCCGCCCTGCTTGATGATGCACCGGTGATTACCAGTGAGGGCCGCAGCTTTCCTGTAACGATGCACTATCTGCCGCACCAGCAGGTGCCGCAGGACAGCCGCCAATTGCCCGGTGTAATGGCTCGCAAGATCACCGCCTGGATGGATGAAGAGCACGGCAGCCTGCTGGCCTTTTTGCCGGGTGTCGGCGAGATCAGGCAGGTAGAAACGATGCTGCAGGAATCCTTGGGGGACCGTGAAGATGTCACCATTGCCCCGCTCTATGGCGACCTGAGCAAACAACAGCAGGACAGTGCCATCGCACCCTCGCCGCCCGGCAGACGCAAGGTCGTACTCGCCACCAATGTCGCCGAGACCAGCCTGACTATCGACGGGATCCGCATGGTGGTGGACTCGGGCCAGATGCGAGAATCCCGCTTCGATCCAAATACCGGTATGAATCGCCTGGTAACTACGCAGATATCCCAGGCCTCTGCCACCCAGCGCTGCGGACGCGCCGGGCGACTGAGCTCAGGTCTGTGCCTGCGCCTGTGGAGCGAATCACGTCAGCAGGGGCTTGCCCAAAAAAACACACCCGAAATCCTGCAGAGCGATCTGGCCCCTCTTATGCTGGAACTCGCACAGTGGGGTGTGCAGGATGTCGACGAACTGCGCTGGCTCGACCTGCCACCGCCGGGACCGGTGGCACAAGCACAGGATCTACTGCAGCAACTGGGCGCTATCGACGCGCAGCGGCGCATTACCGCTCACGGCAACGCCATGCTCGCACTCGGCACCCATCCGCGCCTCGCCCATATGATGATTCACAGCGTCGACTGGCACCTGACCGGGGAAGCCTGCCTGCTGGCGGCGCTGTTGTCGGAACGGGATATTTTTCGTGGGGAGGCCCGCTGGGATCGGGATATCCAGAAGCGAATTGACGTACTCGAGGGGCGGGCAAGAAACTCAAGCGCCGACCGGGGCGCCATGCAGCGCATCCGGCAGCAGGCGAAAACCTGGCAGAACCAACTGGCAAAAATGGGGCCAAACAAGGCAACCCAGGAAGCGGCAATCGAGGAGCGAGATCGCGTCGGTGCCCTGCTGGGACTCGCCTACCCCGACCGCATTGCGCAAAGCCGGCGCGACCGCGAACGGCGCTTTCTCCTCGCCAGTGGACGCGGTGCGCATTTTTCCCATGACGATGAGCTGGCACAGGAAAATTACCTGGTCATCGCCGAACTGGATGGCCAGGGTCGAGACGCGCGCATCCAACTGGGCGCGCGCATTTCCGAGCCGGCCCTGCGCGAATATTTTTCCGACCTGATCGTCGAGGAGAACTCGGTGCGCTGGGATGACAAGGCCGGCCGCGCCGTGGCCAGCGAGCGCACCCTGCTTGGGCGCATCGTGCTGGACGAGCGGCAGACCCAGGACGCTTCACCGGAGATGCTGAGCCGCGCCCTGCTGGATGCAGTCCGGCAGCGCGGCCTACAGTCCCTGCCCTGGAGCAAAGAAGCGGAAGCCCTGCGTACGCGAGTGCAGTTCCTGCACCGCAACCGGGAGACCTTTCCGCAGCTACTGGAAGAGCTGGCACTGCCAGACTGGACCGATGACGCACTGCTCGCCTCACTCGACAACTGGCTGCTGCCGCACCTGGCGGGCTTGAGCAAGCTCGACCAGTTGAAGCAACTCAACATGCAGTCGATACTGCAAAGCCAGCTGGACTGGAGTATCCAGCAACGACTCGAAGAACTGGTACCCGGTCATTTCGTCGCACCCAGCGGTTCGCGGATCCCGATCAATTACGCGGAAGACGAACCCGTACTCGCGGTACGCCTGCAGGAAATGTTTGGCCTCGGCCAAACGCCGACTATTCTCAACGGCCGATACCCACTGATGGTTCACCTGCTCTCACCCGCGCAGCGCCCGGTACAGGTAACCCGAGACCTGGCCAGCTTCTGGGCCAATACCTACCAGGACGTAAAAAAGGAACTGCGAATCAAGTACCAGAAACACTTCTGGCCGGACGACCCACTGACCGCGCAGGCAACTAGCAAGACGAAAAAACGCATGGGATCGCCGTAATCCCCGCGGTGCATTTGGGCGTCAGTCACTGTGCTATCGATAACGGCAAGATTGAGGGAGCGAGCCCAGTGGACTAAACTGTTTCTGTACTGCGCAATGCAGGCAAATTGAAAAAATCCGGACAGCCAGCTCAGACTGGTTTTTCATTGTACGATTATCTTAGCAGCCTGCTTTACGACCTCGACGGCGTGAAGCAGAGTCCCAAATACCATCCCGAGGGCGATGCCCTCTTCCACTCCCTGCAAGTATTCCAGTTGGCCCGAGAGGCGAGCGACGATCCAATTCTCTGGGCCGCAGCTCTGTTTCACGATGTCGGCAAGGCGGTCGACAGCAAACACCATGCGCGTATCGGTGGTGAGATGCTGAGCGGCGTCTTGAACCCGCAGGTAACCTGGCTGGTAGAACACCACCTGGATCTGATGCATAGCCCGAGGAAAACCCGGAAAAAATATGGCGCCCAACCGCGTTTCGCCCAACTACAGAAATTGCGACGATTCGACGTGAATGGGCGCGATCCGGCAGCACAGGTAATCAGCGTCGCGGCCGCAATCGAGTCTCTGCAACTCCATCACGATCTGATTTCGGCCTGAAGCCGACCGCAGCATGAACAAGCAACAACGAATCCGGCTACTGATTACCCGCGAAGCCGCGCGACTGATGTATGAGGAAGGTGTAAAGCAGTACCTGCACGCCAAACGGACAGCCGCCAAGCGGATTATCGGCAACCAGTACAAATACTCCCCCAAATATCTGCCCTCCAACGGCGAAATATCTGACGCGGTATACGCCCTGAGCCAGCTGAAGGATCCCGATACCCACGAAGAACAGCTTTTCCGAATGCGCTGCCGCGCCGTGGAAATCATGGAAAAGCTGGAGCCCTTCAGTCCCCGCCTGATCGGATCGGTCAGCACCGGGCGCATCCGCGCCGGCAGCGATATTGACCTGCACGTTTTCTGTGACGATATAGAAGAACCGGAAGTCTACCTGGAATCACTGGGGTGGCGCTTCGAGCGGGAAAAGACATCGATCAATGTCAATGGCAAGATCGTGGACTACCAGCATATCCATCTGGATTTCGATTTTCCAGTCGAGCTGTCGGTATACCCACTGCGCGAACTGAGGGTTGTGACCCGCTCAAGCACTGACGGCAAACCGATCAATCGCCTGACTGTCAGCAAAGTGCGCCAGCTGATTATCGATGAACACTGGGCGCTCTATCTTCAATCGGAATAGCAACGGGGACATGATCGGAAAAGGAGACAAACCTGCACGAGTGACGGCGCAGCGCTCTACCGCAAATATGGATGCTCATATCTATAGTCAGTTGCCGGCATTATCCAAGCCTGCTAACGTCGACGGCGTTGTTTATTCGGTCTCGGAGAAGGAATTTGAAACGACCAATTGCAGTTTTCCTGTTGCCCCTGCTGTTTGCAGGATGCGATTTCAACGACGTCCCCTCGTTTGTGCCAGAAAATGGTTCCACCGATTACCCGCAGGAAATGCGCGACCTGGTCGGGGAAGCCGGTAGTTATGCGCGGGGGCTGGACTCCAATTTCATCGTGATCGCCCACGGCGGTATCGAACTCGCCAGCACCACGGAGGGAACCGGCGGCGCTGCCGACAGCGCATACCTGAACAGCATCGACGGTCTCAGCCAGGACTCCGTCTTCTATGGTTACGATGGCATCGACATCGCCACGCCGGCCACCGAACGGCGGCGGCTGCGTACCTATCTGGATCTTGCGCTGGATAACGGCAACACCACGATCATGGTCACGGATTTCGCCTTCAGTCAGGCGAAGATTGACGATTCCTATGAGTTGAACGCCGAAGCCGGCTACATCTCTTATGCCGCCGACCACAACGAGCTGGACAATATTCCCGACTACCCCCTGGAGCCGTTTGACGTCAACCGGCGCGATGTCGACGAATTGTTCGAGGCGGAGAATTTCCTGGTGCTAACCGATACGCGCCTCTACTCCACCCGCCAGGAACTGGCGGATGCGATCGCGGCGACGGATTATGACCTGGTCGTCCTCGACTTTTTCTTTAACGGTCAGGAATATACCGCCGACCAGATCCGGGAGATGCAATTCAAGGCCAATGGCGGCCGGCGCCTGCTGATTGCGACAGTGAACATCGGGGAGGCCGAAGACTTCCGCTATTACTGGCAGAGCCACTGGGTATCCAACCCGCCGGACTGGCTGGATGAGGCGGTGCCCGGAGAAACCGGACACTACTACGTCGACTACTGGCGGCAGGCCTGGCAGAACATCCTCTACGGCAACAACGACTCCTACCTGTACAGGATCGTCAATGCGGGTTTCGATGGCGCCTACCTGTACGGGATCGATGCCTTCGATTATTTCGAGCAGCGAGATACCCTTTAATTCGGATGCGTTTGTCGCGCTAATGGACAATAAAAAAGGGCGAACCGAAATGGCTCGCCCTTTTTTATGATCGCAGCGCGCTTACCCTCGATATCAATAGTAAGCCTGCGACTTGTCGGTATGGTCGGTGATGTCTTTCACCCCGGCCAGTTCCGGCACTTTTTCTTTCAGGGTTTTTTCCACACCCTCTTTCAGCGTCATGTCCACCATGCCGCAGCCCTGGCAGCCGCCGCCAAACTTGAGTACCGCGTAGTGGTCGTCAGTCACTTCCACCAGGCTCACCTGGCCGCCGTGAGCGGCGAGGCCCGGGTTCACCTCGTTGTAGAGCACATAGTTGATGCGGTCTTCAATCGGGCTGTCGTCGGTAATCTTGGGCATGCGCGAGTTGGGCGCGCGGATGGTGAGCTGGCCGCCCATCTTGTCGGACGCGTAGTCGACGCGGGCCTCATCCAGGTACGGAATACTGCGGCCCTCGAAATAGGCCTTGAGGCCATCCATTTCCAGCATCACGTCGCCCTCCTGCTCTTCGCCGGGGCGGCAGTATGCGATGCAAGTCTCCGCATTCGGCGTACCGGGGCTGGAGACGAACATGCGGATGGCGATGCCTTCACAGTCCTGTTTCGCCAGCAGATCGCGCAGGTACTCCTTAGCGGATTCGGTGATGGTGACGTTCAGGTCTGACGGTTGTTGTGACATAGGAACTTCTCAAATAACCGAGTTTCTTTGTCGGGTATTTTACTCCCACTGCCCGACAAATTAAACCGTCGTTCGCGACAGCCTCCGAAGCGGAGGATTCTGCGGGCGAATTCGGGTCGAAAGACACGCACGAATGTGCCGCCACAGGGATACCGGAAGGTCACTATTGCGCCAACCGCCGTATTGGCGGCCATTGATTGCTCGAAAACCGCTAAATAGTGGTTGGCTATACGCCGAAAATGCCCAATAGCAACGCCCTCTCCCGCCCGCCCATGAGGCCGCGGGGAGTGGTAACATAGCCGCCCTTTTTTGACCCATAGACCGACTTCAACTGGCTTAAGGAATCGCCCATGTCCCAGCAGTCCCGCAGCGACCGCCTCCAGCAACTCCACGCCGCGCTCGCCGAGCGCATCCTGATCCTGGACGGCGCCATGGGCACGATGATCCAGCAGGAGAAGCTGGATGAGCGCCAGTACCGGGGCGAACGCTTTGCGGACTTCCACCAGGACCTGAAGGGCAATAACGACCTGCTGAGCCTGACCCAGCCGGAACTGATCGAGCGCCTGCACCGGGAATACATGGAAGCCGGGGCCGATATCATCGAGACCAACACCTTCAACTCGACCCGTCTGTCCCAGGCGGACTACGACATGGAGGATCTGGTACCGGAGCTCAACCGCGCCGCCGCCGAAGTGGCCCGTCGCGCCGCCGACGCCATGGCCACGCCGGACAAGCCGCGCTGGGTGGCCGGCGTTATCGGCCCGACCTCGCGCACTGCCAGTATCTCCCCGGATGTGAACGATCCCGGCGCACGCAACGTAACCTTCCAGCAACTGGTCGACAACTACGTCGAAGCCGCACGCGCCCTGATCGAAGGCGGCAGCGACCTGATCATGATCGAGACCATTTTCGACACGCTGAATGCCAAGGCTGCCATCTATGCGCTGCACCAGCTGTTCGAGGAGCTCGGTTTCGAACTGCCAGTCATGATTTCCGGCACCATTACCGACGCCTCCGGCCGCACCCTGTCCGGCCAGACCACCGAGGCCTTCTACTATTCGGTGGCCCACGCCAAACCACTCTCTGTCGGCCTCAACTGCGCCCTCGGCGCCACCGAGCTGCGCCCCTATGTCGAGGCTTTGTCCGGCGTCTGCGCCGAGTATGTTTCCGCGCACCCGAATGCCGGCCTGCCAAACGAATTCGGCGAGTACGACGAAACGCCGGAGCAAACCGCGGCGATCGTCGCCGAGTTCGCACGCAGCGGCTTCCTCAATATTCTCGGCGGCTGCTGTGGCACCACACCGCAGCACATCCGTGCGATAGCCGATGCAGTAGCCGATATCCCGCCGCGCAAGCTGCCGGAACTGAAGCCGGCCCTGCGCCTGTCTGGCCTGGAGCCCTTTGTCGTCGATGAAAGTTCCCTGTTCGTCAACGTCGGCGAGCGCTGCAACGTGACCGGTTCAGCGGCCTTCAAGCGGCTGATCATGAACGAGGATTACGACACCGCCCTGCAGGTTGCCGCCGCCCAGGTGGAAGACGGCGCGCAGGTGATCGACTTCAACATGGACGAGGCGATGCTGGATTCCGTCGCCGCCATGCGCCGCTTCCTCAACCTGGCCGCCACGGAGCCAGATATCGCCAAAGTGCCGTTTATGGTGGACTCCTCCAAGTGGGAGGTGATCGAGGCCGGGCTGCAGTGCATCCAGGGCAAACCCATCGTCAACTCCATCAGCCTGAAAGAAGGCGAAGAAGATTTTGTCGAGAAGGCGCGCCTGTGCCTGCGCTACGGTGCCGCGGTGGTCGTCATGGCCTTCGACGAACAGGGCCAGGCGGACACTTTCGAGCGCAAGACAGAGATCTGCAAGCGCAGCTACGACGTGCTCGTCGACAAGGTCGGGTTCGCACCGAGCGACATCATCTTTGACCCGAATATCTTTGCCGTCGCCACCGGTATTGAAGAGCACAACAACTACGCGGTGGACTTTATCGAAGCCACGCGCTGGATTCGCCAGAACCTGCCCGGCGCCAATGTCTCCGGCGGTGTATCCAATGTGTCCTTCTCGTTCCGGGGCAATAACCCCGTGCGCGAGGCAATCCACTCGGTCTTCCTGTTCCACGCCATCAAGGCGGGCCTGAATATGGGTATCGTCAACGCCGGCATGCTGGCGGTGTACGACGACCTGCCCGAGGAACTGCGCGAGAAAGTCGAGGACGTGATCCTGAACCGCAATCCGGACGGGACCGAAGCCTTGCTGGAAATCGCGGAAAAATACCGCGGCGACGGCGGCGGCCAGGCGCGCAAGGAAGATCTGTCCTGGCGCGAACTGCCGGTCAACAAGCGCCTCGAGCACGCGCTGGTCAAGGGCATCAACAACTATATCGTCGAGGATACCGAAGCCGCCCGCGCCGCCGCCAAACGACCACTTGATGTCATCGAGGGGCCGCTGATGGATGGCATGAACGTGGTCGGTGATCTCTTCGGCGCCGGCAAGATGTTCCTGCCCCAGGTGGTGAAATCCGCGCGGGTCATGAAACAGGCGGTGGCCTATCTGCAGCCGTATATCGAGGCGGAAAAAACCGAGGACAGCAAGCCCAACGGCCGCATCCTGATGGCCACCGTAAAAGGCGATGTGCACGATATCGGCAAGAACATCGTCGGTGTGGTATTGGCCTGCAACAACTACGAGGTGATCGACCTGGGTGTGATGGTGCCGGCGGAGACCATCCTGCAAACCGCAAAGGAAAAGCAGTGCGACATCATCGGCCTGTCCGGGCTGATTACGCCGTCCCTGGACGAAATGGTCCACGTGGCCGCAGAGATGGAACGCCAGGGTTTCGACATTCCGCTGTTGATCGGCGGCGCCACGACATCCAAGGCGCACACCGCGGTGAAAATCGATCCGCAGTACCACCGCAACCAGACCGTATACGTAGCCGATGCCTCCCGCGCAGTGGGCGTGGCCAGCAACCTGATCTCCGATGAGCTGCGTCCCGCCTTCGTCAAAGGCGTACAGGAAGAGTACGAGAAGGTCCGCCACCGCACCGCCAACCGCCGCCGCAACGACACCCGCCTCAGTTACGAGCAGGCACTGGAGGCCGCACCGCAGTTTGACTGGCAGACATACAATGCGGCGGTCCCGAATAAACTCGGCGTGACCGTAATCGACGATTTCCCGCTGGAAAACCTCGTTGACACCATCGACTGGACGCCCTTCTTCATTTCCTGGGATCTGGCCGGCAAGTATCCGGCCATCCTCAACGACGAGGTCGTCGGTGAAGCGGCGACGGACCTGTTCAAGAATGCGCAGGTAGTGCTGCAGCAGATCATCGACAGGAAACTGCTGCGCGCCAGCGCCGTCTTCGGCCTCTGGCCAGCCAACAGCGAAGGCGACGATGTGATCGTCTACAGGGACGAGAACCGCACCGAGGAACTCGCCCGCCTGCACCATATGCGCCAGCAGGTACAGAAACACGGCGGCGACGGCCTCTGCCGCTCACTCGCCGACTTCGTTGCCCCGGTCGGATCCGGCGTAGCGGACTATGTAGGCGGATTCGCGGTTACCGCTGGCATCGGTGCCGACGAGCTGGCGGCGGAGTATGAAGCCAAGCACGACGATTACAATGCAATCATGGTCAAGGCGCTGGCAGATCGTCTGGCGGAATCCCTTGCCGAAACCCTGCACAAGCAGGTGCGCAAGGAGTACTGGGGTTATGCACCGCACGAGTCCCTGAGCAATGAAGAGCTGATCAAAGAGGCCTACAGCGGTATTCGCCCTGCCCCGGGCTATCCTGCCTGTCCCGACCACTCAGAGAAAAGCACCCTGTTCAAATTACTCGAAGCGGAGCAGAATGCAGGTGTGAGCCTGACGGAACACTTCGCCATGCTGCCGGCGGCTTCCGTCAGCGGCTGGTACTTCGCCCACCCGGAAGCCAAGTACTTCAATGTGGGCAAGATCGGTCGCGATCAGCTCGCAAGCCTTGCCGAGCGCAAGGGTATCAGCGAACAGGAACTGGAGCGCTGGCTGCGTCCCAATCTGGAGGATTAAATCGGTGAATTCTGAGCCGGAAGACAACAACAATAAAAAGCGGCCGTCGTTCGGCCAGGTCGTGCTCAGCACCCTGGCCGCAGCCGTCGGTGTGCAAAGCAATAAAAACCGCGAACGGGATTTCCAGGGCGGTAGCATCAAGACCTATATTGCCGCCGGGATTATCTTTACCACGCTATTCGTATTGACGCTGGTGCTGGTGGTGAAAACGGTGCTCGGCAATATGGGCTGAGAGCCCTTCCCAGTTAACCGCTGTCGGCCAAATTCTGGCGCAACGCCATTCGACGCATGTATTCCAGCGCTGGGGATATAGGGAGGGAATCGGGCCCGGCACCACTCTGCTCCGGGCAACGTTATCGGCTAGGCTAGTGAGAAGCGACCCAGAAAATGCAGGTCGCGACGAAGATTGCCACCAGGGCCACTGCGGCGATGGCATCCACCGCATTATCGCTGTCGTTGGAAACAACTACTTCTTCACTCATCGAAAGACTCCGATTTTGCTGATTATTGTTATTCAAGGTAGCTGCACCGCTTGGGAACGGTAAGTCAAGTAGAGCAAATCCCCGTCTGTGGCGCAAGCGAGCCCACATCTGCAATTCCTCCACCCTTATAACCATTTGTTACTGAGCTAGCGAAAAATATTGTTATTTATCGCATAAGGCCGCTGGTATGTTATGCGCCATCGGAGAATCCGCGGAGCTAATCCCCATTCTCCCTGACCAGCGCAAATGGCAATGGAATCAAGCTGTTATGTATCGATACGACGACCGGGACCGCACCATTATCGGTGAACGCGTCGCCCAGTTTCGCGGCCAGACCGAGCGGTATCTCGCCGGCGAACTGAGCGAGGAACAATTTCTGCCCCTGCGGTTGCAGAACGGCCTCTATATCCAGCGCCTGGCGCCAATGCTGCGTATCGCCGTGCCCTACGGCCTGCTCAACAGCACCCAGCTGCGTCGCCTCGCCCGTGTCAGCCGCGACTACGACAAGGGCTATGCCCACTTCACCACGCGCCAGAACCTGCAGTTCAACTGGCCGGAACTGGAAGACGTGCCGGACATTCTCGCCGAGCTGGCCGAAGTAGAAATGCACGCCGTTCAGACCAGCGGCAACTGCATTCGCAATACCACATCGGATCCCTACGCCGGCGTGGCCCGGGACGAAATCGCCGACCCGCGACCCTACTGCGAGCTGATCCGCCAGTGGTCCACCTTCCACCCGGAATTCGCCTTCCTGCCGCGCAAATTCAAGATCGCCGTCAACGGGGCGACCGCGGACCGCGCCGCCATCCGCGTGCACGACATCGGCGTGCAGATTGTCGAGCGCGACGGGGAAATCGGCTTCCAGGTCTTTGTCGGTGGCGGTCAGGGCCGCACGCCGGTGATCGCCGAGCTGATCCGCGACTTCCTGCCGGAGCGCCACCTGCTCTCCTACCTGGAAGCCATCGTGCGGATCTACAACCAGCTGGGCCGCCGCGACAACAAATACAAGGCGCGCATCAAGATTCTGGTCAAGGCGATGGGCGCCGAGGAATTCGGCCGCCGCGTGGAGCAGGAGTGGCAGCGGATTAAAGACGGCGCCGAAGAACTGACGCCAGAGGCTCTCGCCTGGGCCAAGTCCTTCTTTACCGACCACGCCTATCGCAGCATTGACGCGGTCGCCAGCGAAGGCGCCGTCGAAAAACAGGCGGAGAGCGACAAGGCATTTGCCCGCTGGCTGGAGCGCAACACCTTCGACCACCGCGTGCCCGGCTATCGCGCCGTGCGCCTGTCCACCAAGCCCACAGGCGTACCGCCGGGCGACGTCACCGACCGACAGCTGGAAGCCATCGCCGACCTGGCGGACGAGTTCAGCTTCGGCGAGGCCCGGGTGACCCACGACCAGAATGTCGTGCTGGCCGACGTGGAACAGGAAAAACTGTTCGAATTCTGGCAGGCCGCGCGCAAGCACGGCTTTGCCACGCCGAATATCGGCACCCTGACCGATATGATCTGCTGTCCCGGCGGCGACTACTGCTCGCTGGCCAATGCCAAGTCGATCCCGGTCGCCGAGGCGATCCAGCGTCGCTTCGACGATATGGACTACCTCTACGACCTGGGCGACCTGAACCTGAATATCTCCGGCTGCATGAACGCCTGTGGCCACCACCATGTGGGTCATATCGGCATTCTCGGCGTTGACAAGAAAGGGGAAGAGTTTTACCAGATCCAGCTCGGCGGCAGCTCCTCGGAGAGGGCGAGCCTGGCCAAAGTGCTGGGACCGAGTTTCTCGCGCGCCGAAGTCCCGGACATCATCGGCAAGATCCTCGACGTCTATGTGAATCAGCGCCAGCCGGAAGAGCTGTTTATCGACACCTACAACCGCATCGGCCTGCAGCCCTTCAAGGAGAGTGTTTATGCCAAAGCCAGCTGAACTCGGCCCGCAGCCCGCAAACCCTGAACAGTTAATCGTTGATGGTGCCGTCGCCGACAACGAATGGCGGCTTCTGCCCCGGAGTGACGACGACGCCACAATCAGTGCCGATACCCTCGCCACCGGAAAGGTCATCCTGCCCTACAGTCTCTGGAGCGACCTGCGGGAAGATCTGGCAGGGCGCAAGAACGAAATCGGTGTATGGCTCGACAGTGACGAATCCGCCGACCTGATCGGCGATGCCGCTGCCGAGCTGCCGCTGATCGCCGTCCACTTTCCGGCCTTTGCCGATGGGCGCGGATTCACCGCCGGTCGGCTGCTGCGCGAGCGTTACGGATTTACGGGCGAACTGCGCGCCGTCGGCGCCTATATGCGCGATCAACTGACTTACCTGCACCGCTGTGGATTCAACGCCTTTGCCTATGAGGGCGAACAGCCACTGGCTGGCCTGCTGGATTCCCTCCAGGATTTCAGCGAGTCCTACCAGGCTGCCGTGGACCAGAAACTGCCTCTGTTCCGGCGCCGCGCCCAGTAGCCACCAAGATCGGGGCCGGCCATGCCGGCCCTATGCCTCCCCCCCCCGATTCTCCTCCCCAACCTGACGGCAAATACCCGCTATCCGCGCCGCTGGGGCTGGATTTCCACCCGGCAAAACGTCAATATGCCCGCCGACATTCATCGACCGCGGATTGGCGATTATTTGTGCAATTCGCCGTGAGCTCAGGTAAGCGAGAACAATGCAAGTTGAGTCTGTAGATACCCTTTTGAAATCCAGTGGCCGCGAAGGCAGTGAGACCCGCGTCCAGGGCTGGATCCGTACCCGCCGCGACTCCAAGGCCGGCCTATCTTTCCTGGCCGTACACGACGGTAGCTGTTTCGACCCTATCCAGGTAGTGGTCGAGTCCGGCCTCCACAATTACGAATCCGAAGTGCTGCGCCTGACCACCGGCTGCGCCGTGGATATCACCGGCACCATCAAGGCCTCCGAGGGCAAGGGCCAGTCCATCGAACTGCTGGCCAGCGAAGTGCACGTGGTCGGCTGGGTCGAGGATCCGGACACCTACCCCATGTCACCCAAGCGCCACACCATGGAGCACCTGCGCGAACACGCCCACCTGCGCCCGCGCACCAATGTAAGCGGAGCCGTCGCCCGCGTGCGCAACTGCATCGCCCATGCGATCCACCGCTTCTACTACGAGCGCGGTTTCAACTATGTGCACACGCCGATCATCACCGCCTCCGACTGTGAGGGCGCCGGCGAGATGTTCCGCGTCAGCACCCTGGACCAGGCCAACCTGCCGCTGACCGACAAGGGAGCCGTGGACTACTCCAAGGACTTCTTCGGCGAGGAGAGCTACCTGACCGTATCCGGCCAGCTGAACCTGGAGGCCTACTGCCTGGCGCTGTCCAAGGTGTACACCTTCGGCCCGACATTCCGCGCGGAAAACTCCAACACCACCCGCCACCTGGCGGAGTTCTGGATGGTGGAACCGGAAATCGCCTTTGCCGACCTGGCGGATATCGCCGACCTGTCCGAAGAAATGCTGAAGTATGTCTTCAAGGCAGTGCTGGAAGAGCGCGCCGACGATATGGCCTTCTTCGCCCAGCGTATCGACAAAGAAGCCATCTCTCGCCTGGAAAACATCATCGAGAACGACTTCGCCCGCATCAACTATTCAGAGGCGATCGAAATCCTCGAGAAGTGCAAAGAGAAGTTCGAGTTCCCGGTTTCCTGGGGCATCGACCTGGCCTCCGAGCACGAGCGCTACCTGGCCGAGCAGCACTTCAAGAAGCCGGTTATCGTCATGAACTACCCGAAGGACATCAAGGCCTTCTACATGCGCATGAACGACGACGGCAAAACCGTGGCGGCGATGGACGTACTGGCCCCGGGTATCGGTGAGATCATCGGTGGCGCCCAGCGCGAAGAGCGCCTGGAGAAACTCGACGAGCGCATGGACGAAATGGAAATTTCCAAGGAACACCTCGACTGGTACCGCGACCTGCGCCGCTACGGCACAGTCCCGCACGCCGGCTTCGGCCTGGGCTTCGATCGCATCGTTTCCTATGTCACCGGCATGGGCAATATCCGCGATGTGATTCCCTTCCCGCGTACGCCGAAAAATATTGCCTTCTAAAAAACGAAGCCCCGCATTGCGGGGCTTTTTTTTGAGGTTTTCTGCTCTGTAATACTCTCGCTCTTCCGGCACAGGGACCATCAGCAATTTCCGGATTCCGCTGCGCTACATCCAGGCTACTCCACAACTATTCCCTCGTCATTCCGGCGCAGGCCAGAACCCAGGCACCACAGAGCAGCATCCCCGCCCGCGTAAAAACAACTGGTACGGATATTCCCGTGCTTCCGCAGCGCTCCATCCGGGCTACTCCGCTAATGAATTAAACCGCCCTTCCTGCGTCACACCGCGCCAGCCATTACACGCCATTACATATAGCGCATATTCGACCTTATCTGTGAGCCAGATCACATTTCGATCTTTGTTAGGTTAAAAACCGGCCTGCTATGATGCGGCGGCTTTTTGCAGGCGGCGTATGGACTTCGCGCCCCTTAAATGGATTTATGTACAAGGATCAACTTATGCCCCCTAGATTCCTCGTCCCCGTATTTCTCACATCCTCTCTACTCGCCGCCTGTGGTGGTGGCGGCGGTGGCAGTAGTGACGGAGGAAGTAATAGCGGCGGCACCGCCAACCAGCTCCCTTCATTCACCTCCGGTACTTCCGCTACCACAGCGGAAAACAATACCGATACCGGTTACATCGCAACAGCCTCTGATGCCGACGGCGATACCCTGACTTTCACCCTGTCGGGGGCTGACCAAGCCCTCTTTAAGATTGAAAGTGGTAACGGCGCACTCTCCTTTGTATCAGCCCCGGATTTTGAAAAGCCAGCCGATGTAAACGGGGACAATGACTACGAAGTGGAGATCGAAGTTTCCGATGGAAAGGGCGGCACCGACCAGCGAGCTGTAGTTGTTTCGGTTACCGATCAGACAAAGATCGTCGCCAAGGTCTCCTACCCGACGCCCAACGCCAATCTCGGCGAATCTATCAACAAAACCAGCGTTACCGGTATTCTGATCGACGAAGAGGACAATCAGGTACTGGCCAGCGACGTAAGTACCCTGTCCGTCAACGATATCTTCGCCACCTTCGATGTGAAAGAACCTCATCGATGGCGCACCCAGATTTCTGTCGATCCACGGCTCAGTTCTGAAGAACTCAAGATCGTTTGGGAGGATGCATCGGGAAATACCGGGCAGATTTTACACCAGATTAATTATCAGCCTTTTCTAGAAGACCCATATGACATCGCGCTGGATAGTGACAATAACCGCGCGCTGGTTATAAATAATCAGCTGGCAACACTGGTGGCTGTCGACTTGGATTCTGGCCGACGCACCACCCTCTCCGGCGGCGGTATCGGCGATGGTGCGGCCTTTGACGATCCTCAGGCTGTAGCATTGGACATTGGGAATAACCGGGCGCTGATTGTTGACGCTGGTCTGGACGCTCTGGTAGCA
The DNA here is from genome assembly GCF_014904735.1 of Microbulbifer hainanensis. GTDB lineage: Bacteria > Pseudomonadota > Gammaproteobacteria > Pseudomonadales > Cellvibrionaceae > Microbulbifer > Microbulbifer hainanensis. Next base: position 40,778 of record NZ_JACZCR010000028.1, read on the forward strand.
GTGAATCTCGCCAGCGGTGATCGCACCATTCTATCCGACGACAGCACCGGTGCCGGCACGACATTCAGTGTCCCCAACGACCTTGTGCTGGACAGCGCCAATAACCGGGCGCTGGTTATCGACTCTGGATTGGACGCTCTCATGGTAGTCAACCTCGCCAGCGGTGACCGCACCGCTCTATCCAGCGATAGCACTGGCGCCGGCACAGCATTCATTGCCCCCAATGACCTTGCTCTCGACAGCACTAACAATCGAGTGCTAGTTATCGATACCGACCTCGATGCCCTGGTGGCGGTGGACCTAAATACCGGCGACCGTACTATCCTCTCTGACGACAGCACCGGCAGCGGTTCCGGCTTTGATTCCCCCTGGGGTCTGGCACTAGACGGCGCCAATAACCGAGTCCTTGTCCCCGAGTACTATTACGGCAACGGCAGATTAACCGCTGTCGATCTTGCCACCGGCGACCGAGCCATTCTCTCCGACAATGGGACCGGTACCGGTGCGGCGCTTACAAGACCCGTCGCCATAGCATTGGATGCCGCCAACAGCCGCGCGCTGGTTACCGATATCGATAGTGGGCTACTCCTATCGATCAATCTAGATACCGGCAACCGTATTGCTCTCCCTGACGGCAGCGCAGGCAACGGCGCGGCTTTTGAATCCCCGCTCGGGGTTGCTATCGACAGCAGCAATAACCGCGCCCTGGTCACCGGTCAAAAGATCGATGGGGTCGTGACTGTCGATCTCGGCAGCGGTGACCGCAGCCTCTTTTCCGCTGCCAACACTGGATCGACCCCTACGGCCATCAGCAATGTCGCGGTAGACAGTGATAGAAATCGCGTACTGGCTCTCGAGCCCGATTCGAAGGCGCTTCTGATAATAGATTTCGCAACCGGCGACCGCACGATTCTTTCAGATGAAAACACCGGTACCGGGCCAAGATTCAATCTCCCTCTCTTTCTTGCTCTTGACAACGACAACAATCGTGCGCTGGTAACTGATGCCCAGTTGGGCGCACTGGTCTCGGTAGATCTCGCCACCGGTAACCGTACAATCCTCTCTGACAGTAGTAGCGGCTCCGGTGAGGCTTTTAGCACCCCGCTTGGCCTTGCCTTGGACAGCGCCAACAACCGGGTACTGGTTGCCGATAATGAGCTTGACGCACTGATAGCGGTGGATCTCGATACCGGCGACCGCACCATTCTCTCGGGCAAAAGTTCCGGTAGCGGCTCGGCTTTGATCGCCCCCGTCGACGTTGCCCTGGACACCACCAATAACCGGGCGCTGGTCTCTGACAAAGAGCTGCGCGCTCTGGTGGCAGTGGATCTGGACAGCGGCAACCGTACCATTCTCTCCGGCAAAGGCACTAGCACCGGCCCAGACTTCGGAATTCCCTGGGGCTTTGCGCTGGACAACGCTAACAACCGGGTATTGGTCGCCGACGCCGAGCTGAGCGCACTTGTCATCGTTGAACTGCAAACGGGAGAGCGGGCAATCAGCTCCCGATAATCTCCGAGTCTGTGCGAGCACCCTGCCCGCGCATATCAAAATGAACGTCCTATAAAAATGCCCCGCAACGCGGGGCATTTTTATAGCTGACTATGGGCCCAATCAATCAAATAAGTGCCCGAATCCTCGCAAAGAGTTTTCGGATGAAAGTGAAAGTGAAAGTGAAAGTGAAAGTAGCAGAATCCAGGGGCAGCTCTTTTTCATCAAACAATGCCGCCTTGCTTGAGTGCGGCGATATCGTCCGGGCTTTTGTGCAGCAGCTCGCGCAGAACCTCTTCGGTGTGTTCACCCAGCACCGGCGGCCCCTGTTCGTACTCCAGCGCTGATTCAGAAAACAGCACCGGGTTGCGCACGGTTTTGACAGTACCGGCCTGCGGGTGGGGCTGCTCCAGTACCATGCCCCGGGCCTGGACCTGCGGATCGGCGAAGACCTGGTCGAGCGTATTGATCGGGCCGCAGGGCACATGGGCATCGCTCAGCTTTTCCAGCCACCAGGCCGAGTCGTGCCGGCGCGTGGCCTCTTCGACCAGCGGCACCAGCTGGTCCCGCGCCAGTACGCGGGCCGAATTGGTCGCATATGCCGACTGTTCGGCAATACCGTCGAGACCGGCAATGTGGCAGAAGCGCTTGAACTGTTCGTCGTTACCCACTGCCAGCATGAAGTAACCGTCTCTCGAGGGTACCGCCTGGTAGGGGACGATATTCGGGTGGCCGGTACCCTGGCGCTGGGGGCTCTTGCCGGACTGAAGGTAGTTCTGGGCCTGGTTGGCGAGCCAGGCCACCTGGGTATCCAGCAGCGCCAGGTCGATATGTTGCCCCTTGCCGGTTTCATTGCGGTAAACCACTGCAGCCAGCACCGCGGAGACCGCGTACATGCCGGTCATCAGGTCCGCCACCGCCACACCCACTTTCTGCGGCCCTGCGCCCGGCTGTCCTTCAGGCACTCCGGTGATACTCATCAGGCCGCCCATGCCCTGGATCATCGCATCGTAGCCCGCCCGCCTGGCGTAGGGACCCGTCTGGCCGAAACCGGTGATGGAGCAGTAAATGATGCCGGGATTGATCGCCTTGAGGGATTCATAGTCGAGGGCATATTTTTTAAGGCCGCCGACCTTGTAGTTCTCCAGCACGATATCGCACTGGGTCGCCAGCTTGTGAATCAGCGCCTGGCCCTCGGGCCGGGTAATATCGATCGTGATGGATTTTTTGCCGCGATTGGCGCTGAGATAATAGGCGGCATCCGCCGTGTCAGCCCCCTGCTGGTCTTTCAGGTAGGGAGGGCCCCAGTGGCGCGTATCGTCTCCGCGCTCGGGCCGCTCGACCTTGATCACCTCGGCGCCAAAGTCGGCAAATACCTGACTCGCCCAGGGACCGGCGAGAATTCGGCTTAGATCGAGAACCTTCAGATGGGATAGCGGACCTGCCATAACTTCCTCAGCTGTTATCCGGAAAATTTTTGCCGCAGCCTACCAGATTCACACACGCCGCGCCGCACTTGGAGCCCCACGGCTTTCGCCATAGAATGTCCGCAAACAATAACAAGGATCCCAGCATGTCAGCGACGTCCACCGAGCGCGCGAGTGAAAACACCGGAGCCACCGTGAGCAATAAACAAAAGGGAACTGAAAAGCGATTTCACTCCTTCAGCGAGTTTTATCCCTTTTACCTCGAAGAGCACAGCAACCTGACCTGTCGCCGGTTGCACTTTGTCGGCACCACACTGGTGATCGCCTTTATCATCACCGCCCTGATCAGCGGCAACGCTCTCTGGTTCGCGGCGGTACCGTTTGCCGGTTATGGGTTCGCCTGGGTAGGCCACTTTTTTTTCGAGCACAATAGACCCGCCACCTTCAAAAACCCCATATACAGCCTCTGGGGTGACTTCGTGATGTTCAAGGATATGTTGCTCGGCCGCATCAATCGCTGACACTGGCATACCCGCGCCGCTCACTGCGGCACCGGATCTTCTCGGTTTCCCTTCGCCGCGCTCGTCAGGCCGTACTTGCGCAATTTATTCGCCACCGCGGTATGGGAAATCCCCAACCGCTTGGCCAGGGCCCGGGTCGACAGTTGTTCCTCAAGCAGCTCTTCCAGCAGCGCCCGCTCTACCCGCTCCATCACCTCACGGTAACTGAGCCCGCGACTCCATTCCCGCCACGGCAACAGCGAACGTGACTCCAGCGCCGGTAGATCCGCCAGGCCGATCGCACTGCCACCGCGACGATGGCAGCGATCTGCCGCCGCACTTAGGAAGTCGACAAAACCGATGAAATTATCCGGCCAGTCGTGCAGTGCCAGAGCCGCGGCCGCCTCTGCGTCCACTCCGAGAGTCTCCCCATCTTTCGCGCGCTCGCGCAGAACCGCCCCGGCAAAACGCGCCAGTGCTGGTCGCATTGTGCGCAGCGGCGGCAGGTTGAGGACAAGGCTAGAAAAATACTGGGCCAGTGCCGGCGCCAGTTCGGCGCGCTGCTCACAGGTTGCCACCGGCCGCAATTGCGCCGGCAGTGTCTGCAGCCGCCCGGCCAGTTGCTGCTGGGCCTCCGGCCGCAATCGATGCAGATCGTCCAGAACCACGGTACCGCGCTCCGGCCACCGATCCGGCAGCGCCAGCGCGCCGCGGCCGTCTGCCACCGGAAAATGGTAGCAATCCCCACCGACGGCCAGCGGCGAAAGGTAGTGCAATGCGCTGGCGAAGGTACTTTTCCCACTGCCCCGCTCCCCGCGAATCAGCAAAGGCGACTGCAGCGCCGCCATGTCCTGCAACTGCAGGCAGCAGTCGCGCCGGCGATCGAAATCCCACAGAGCCTTGATTGTGGGCGGTTCACTCAACGCCGTCGGTGCATCCGAGGGTTGCATGGTCAGCACGGCCCCGGCCAATGACTCGACCCCGGCAGTGCCCGCCGCTCCAGCGCCCCCCTCCGTCAGTGCGATTGGCAACCATTCGAGCTGGTAGGCCCGCCCGCGCACTGTCACCGGCATGCCGTAGCGCGGCACGGCGAAGTCCCGCAGCAGTTCCGCCACCTGTAACAGCGGTAGAAAGCGCTGCAACTGCAGACCCGGCACACGATCCAGGCTGACGCCAAAGGCGCGAGCGGCGGCAAGGTTGGCAGCGACCACCCGCCCCTCCCGGTCCACCGACAACACCGGCTCGGCCACATGCCGCAACAAGGTATCCAGCTCGAAGTGACGCCGTTCCGACGGAATCAGCGCAATCCGTCGGACCCGCCGGACGCCCGGGACGCGCGCGAGAGACTTTTCGATGGCCCGATATTGGGTGTCCAGCATTGAGGGGGCAGACAGATAGACCTTATCGCCGCTATCACCACCGAGCTCTCCCGAGGTCACGTTTATGCGGTAATCGCCGAAGATCTGCATGATTTCCGAAAGGATGCCAACACGATTAGCGCAAGTAATCTCAACTCTCACAGGCCACCTGTAAACATTTATTTACAGAAAGTGTAGCGCTGGCGCGATACCGAGCTCAAGAGTGCAGTCGGAGCCCTCCCTTTCCGGGCGCCCCCGGCCTAAAAATAGGGAAGCTATAACAACAAATGACGAGGCGAGTCCCCCTCCCCCACGCAATCGCGAGCGAGCGGCGGCACTGCCAGGAGTAGAGTCCTATGAAAAGCGAAACGTCAAAAGGCGGCAAGAAACCCAGCAAATACGTGGCCCGTGAGCCAGATGCCAGCGGCTTTATCGAATACAGCGATATCGAGCACCAGACCTGGCAACGCCTGATCGAGCGCCAACTCGACGTTGTTCCGGGGCGCGCCTGCGACGAGTACCTGAACGGCCTCGAGCTTCTCGACCTGCCCCGGGATCGAATCCCCCAACTGGAAGAAATCAGTGCTGTGCTGCGCCGTGAAACCGGCTGGGAAGTAGCCCGGGTGCCGGCACTGATCGGGTTTGAAACTTTTTTCGGACTGCTGGCAGACCGCAAATTTCCGGTAGCGACGTTTATCCGCACCCCGGAAGAGTTCGACTACCTGCAGGAGCCGGATATCTTCCACGAGATTTTCGGCCATTGCGCCATGCTCACCAACCCCGCCTTCGCCAACTTTACCGAGAAATACGGCCAGCTGGGCCTCAGCGCCAGCCCCAAGGAGCGCGCCTACCTGGCCCGCCTCTACTGGTTTACAGTTGAGTTTGGTCTGCTGCAGACCAGCGATGGCCTGCGCATCTATGGCGGTGGCATTCTGTCCTCGCCCAAGGAAACTCTCTATGCGCTGAGCGGCGAACCGTCGCGCTACGATTTTGATGCGCTGGATGCGCTGCGCACGCCCTACCGGATCGACATAGTCCAGCCGATTTACTATGTGCTGAACGATCTGCAGCAGTTGCAGGAATTGACGGAAATCGACCTGATGGCGAAAGTCCACCAGGCGATGGAACTCGGACTGTTCGAACCGCGCTTCCCCCCGAAAGACGCGGCATAGCGGCATAAAAGCTGTGGCGCCCGCGCGAATCCCGCGGGCGCCCGGTTTCAGCCTCCCCACCACAACCGCGAACTCCCCCACCTTCCCATCAACCCGACCCGCCACTGTCGGTGGAAAATTCCACTACCAGCGCCTGCATTCGGAGCCTATCGTTACATTGGCGTGTGGAGTGGGAGCCCAACTATCCCGCAAGACCCGACAATACAGGGTCTGCGTCGAGGCAAAGTCGGATTACCGCACTCCGCTGAAATCGACAGGGGTATTTTGTTGCCAGTGAAGGCGCCAAATCGTCGCCCAGGGATACACGGCCCCGCATTTTAGGGAGCTTTGTAGAACAATGTCCTCACTAGACGCAATTGATCGACAACTTCTTGCCATCCTGCAATCAGATGTTAGCCTTTCCATCGAGGAGCTGGCCGAGCGCGTGGGGCTGACGAAGACCCCCTGCTGGCGCCGGGTTCAGAAGTTGGAGAAGAGCGGCATTATCCGGCGCAAGGTGGCGCTGCTGAACGCTGAGATTCTGGGACTACCGGTTTCGGTATTCGCCCAGGTAAAGACCGACCAGCACACTCCCGAGTGGGCCGAGGCCTTTGCCGAGCGAATGGCGCAGTTGCCGGAGGTCGTGGACTGTTACCGGATGGCCGGGGACTACGATTACCTGCTGCGTATCGTGGTCAGCGATATTGCCGCGTACGATCGCTTTTACAAGGAGCTGATCCGCCACGTGGGCATCAGCGATATCGTTTCCAACTTCGCCATGGAGCAGATCAAGAGCACGACCGAACTGCCCATTCCGCCTCTCGAACAGCAATGAACTTCGCGGGAGCGCACCGCGCCGCTCTCGCGTAAACTCCGAGTGCAAATCAGAATAACGAAGTACTGTTGAGGTAAGCATGAACCCCACTGAAACCCTGCTCGCGCGGATTCGCGACAGCGTTATCGGCGAGCGACTCCCGCTCGCCACCCCCTTTGGCACCCGCCCGTTGATCTATGCCGATTACACCGCCTCCGGGCGCGGGCTGACTTTTGTTGAAGATACGATCCGCGATCGCGTCATGCCCTGGTATGCCAACACCCATACCGAAACTTCCGCCACCGGCCGCCAGACCACGGCCTATCGCGAGCAGGCGCGCGCGGCCATTCGCAAGTCAGTCAATGCCGGTGAAGAGCACGCGGTAATTTTCTGTGGCGCCGGCGCCACCGCCGCCATCAATCGCCTGGTCGACAGTCTCGGCCTGCGCGCGGCCCGCTACGAGCGCTTCGGCGCCGACGCGGGCAAGATTCCCCAGGACCAGCGGCCGGTCGTATTTATCGGCCCCTACGAGCACCATTCCAATGACCTGCCGTGGCGTGAGTCCATCGCCGATGTCGTGACCATCCCCCAGAACGCCGAAGGCGGCGTGGACCTGCAGGCGCTGGAAGAGGCTCTCGATCTCTACAGCGCGCGCCCGCTGAAAATCGGCAGCTTCTCTGCGGCCTCCAACGTGACCGGGATCCGCACCGATGTGGACGCCGTCACCCGACTGCTGCGCAGTCGCGGCGCCCTGTCATTCTGGGACTACGCTGCCGCCGCCCCCTACGTGGACATCGACGTACAGGGTAAAGGTGAAGATTGCAGTAAAGACGCCCTGTTTATTTCCCCGCACAAATTTGTCGGCGGCCCGGGTACACCCGGCCTGCTGATCGTCAGGCGTTCACTGTTGCCGCAGGAGCAACCCGCAGTACCCGGTGGTGGCACCGTCTCCTGGGTCGGCCCGGAAAAGCACACCTACCTGCCCGCCGGCGAGCGTCGCGAAGAGGCCGGCACTCCGGCCATTGTCGAATCGGTACGCGCGGGGCTGGTCTTCGCGCTCAAGGACCAGGTTGGCGCAGAGGTGATTGAGGCGCGGGAAGCCAAGTGGCTGGATCGCGCCTTCACCCGTTGGAATGACAACGCCAATATCGAAATTCTCGGCGGCACGCACCTGCCGCGGGTCAGCATTGTCTCCATGCACATACTGAAAGACGGCAAGCCCCTGCACCACGGTTTTATCGTCGCGCTGCTCAACGACCTGTTCGGTATCCAGGTGCGTGGCGGCTGCTCCTGTGCCGGGCCCTACGGGCACTCCCTGTTGCACCTGACCCCGGAGCAGAGCGAGGCGCTCGAGCAGGTGGTCAGCGAAGGCGAAAGCCTGTTGAAGCCGGGCTGGGTGCGCCTGAACTTCAATTACTTCCTCGACGAGGAAACCGTCGACTACCTGATCGAGGCCGTGGAGATCATTGCCGAGCAGGGCCATAAGCTGCTGCCCTATTATCAATACGATGCCCAGGCGGGTGTCTGGCGCTACCAGGGCCAGGCCGGTGAGCCGGTACTGCAACTGAGCCTGGATCCGGTAGATAGCCGCCCGGCAAAAGTCGAGACTCCACTGGGTGACTACCTGCAGCAGGCGCGGGAAATTCTGCAGAGCCCCGCAGGCGAAATCTGCGAACAACCCATCCTGTCGTCAAAAGCCGAGAATCTGCGCTGGTTTAATCTCTGAGAAAAACCTGCCCGCAGAAACCCCGTCGCGGACACACCTGTGAATCCCCTGCCGGGATCGCAACAACGGTCTGTGTGCCGCGGCGGTCACTTCTGCCGCCCTCCATGGTTTCCGCCGCGCGGCCAACCATGGATAATGGAGGAAAGGCCCACAACCCAAGGACGAGCAGTGGCAGAGACTTCGCTATTCCAGTCGTTTTTCCTGATCTTCAGTGGTGCGGCCCTGCTGGCGTCGCTGGCACTGTTCGGGCGCCAGCCGCTGCTGGTCGCTTACATCGCGCTTGGGGTGCTGCTCGGCCCCTCCGGTTTCGCTGTAATCAACAATGTGCAGCTGCTGGCCGACATGTCCAATGTCGGCATCATCTTCCTGCTGTTCCTGCTCGGCCTCGATATGCAACCACAGGCACTCATGTCCGTGCTGCGCAAAGCCACTTTCGTGGGCATAGTGAGTTGCGGCCTGTTCCTCGGACTGGGTTTCGGCATCGGGCACCTGTTCGGGTTTACCGGCATCGAGTCCTGGGTGATCGGCATGGCGATGATGTTTTCCAGCACCATCATCGGCATCAAATTACTGCCGACCACGGTGTTGCACCACAAGCATCTCGGCGAACTGATGGTGGGCCTGTTGTTGTTCCAGGACTTTGTCGCCATTGCCTGCCTGATGATCCTGCTCAGCGGCAGTACCGGCCATGTGGACGTGGCCCAGCTCGGCCTGTCGTTTGCCGCGCTACCTCTGCTGGCCCTGTTCGCCTGGGCAATCGTTAAATACCTGCTGCTGCCCCTGTTCACCCGCTTCGACCGCTTCCACGAATACGTATTCCTGCTGGCGGTGGGCTGGTGCATGGGGATGGCGGAACTGGCAGAAGTACTCGGGCTATCGCGGGAAATTGGCGCCTTTATCGGGGGTATCACTCTCGCCACCAGTCCGATCTCCCAGTACATCGCCCTGAGCCTCAAACCGTTGCGGGACTTTTTCCTGATCCTGTTCTTTTTCAGTATCGGGGCGCAGTTCAACTTGGCCATGGTTCCGATCATCGCCGTGCCCGCGCTGATTGCCGCGCTGGCGGTACTGGTGATCAAGCCGGTGGTGTTCCGCTACCTGCTCGGCAACCAGAGCGAACACAAGGTACTCGCCTGGGATATCGGGTTCCGGCTCGGCCAGATCAGTGAGTTCTCCCTGCTGATCGCCTTCCTGTCATTGCACCACAAGCTGATCGGCAGCGAGGCGGCACACCTGATCCAGGCCACCGCCATTCTGACCTTCCTGGTTTCGTCCTATATCGTGGTGATGAATTTTCCCAACCCGATTGCCGTCAAGGACCACCTGCGGCGAGACTGAGCTGGGAGTTATTACAAAAAAGGGGCCAAGCGGCCCCTTTTCTAATTTGAATGTGTTTAAAACCTGATACGAGCCGTAGTCAGGGGTTTTCCACCGCGACCTTGCCGTTGCGCCGTAACATGCCAAACCAGGTAGGCGCATCCTTGGCAAACATCATATACAGACAGGGCACCAGCAGCAGTGAAATGGCGGTGGCGGCAAGGATCCCGTAGCCCAGTGAAATTGCCATCGGAATCATAAAGCGGGCCTGTACCGAGGTTTCAAAAATCATCGGCATCAGACCGCAAAATGTCGTCACGGTCGTGAGGATAATCGGCCGGAAACGGCGCAGCGCTGCTTGGCGGATCGACTCACCAATATCGGCCCCCTCTTCCCGCAGCCGATTGCTGTACTCGATCATCACCAGTGTATCGTTGATCACCACACCCGCCAGCGCCACAATTCCCAGCAAGCTGACCATGCTGAGTCCGTAACCCATAATCAGGTGACCGAGTAGCGCACCGATTACGCCGAATGGAATGGCCACCATCACCACCAGCGGCTGAATGTAGCTCTTCAGTGGAATGGCCAGTAACAGATAGAGCGCCGCCATGGTCAGGGAAAAAGTGAGTCCCAGCGATGTCAGCCCTTCGCGCTCGTCGGCCTGCCGCCCCTCATAGGAAACCGTCAGCCCGGCGTATTCCGCGCGCATTTGCGGCATCACACTCTGATTGAGCGAGTTGATGACTAGCGCCGCCTGGTCCGGCGGATCCACATTCGCGGTTACCGTCATGACACGGCGGCCGGCACGGCGATTGATGGTCGCGTAGGCACGGCCTTTGTCGATATGCACCAGATCCGGCAGTGGCAGCCACAGGCCATTGCCCGCGCGGATCATGATGTCGGAGACATCATCCAGCGTCACCCGCTCGTCTTCCGGCAACCGCACCATGACCTTGACCTGGTCGCGGCCGCGCTGCTGACGCATGGCTTCGGCGCCATAGAGGGACGCGCGCAGCTGGCGACCGATCTCCTCCGCAGACAAACCGAGACTCTTTGCCCTGTCCGTCAGGGTCAGGTCGAGCTGTTGCTTGCCGAGAGAAATACCGGAATCAATATCGCTGACGGCAGGGAATTTCTCCAGCTCCGCCGCCAGCCGCTTGGCCGCGTCTTCCAGCACTTCCGTATCCGTGTGGCGCAATTCCACTGTCAGCGCCGCGCCGGCACCGGGACCGCCCCGGTCTGCGGCAAAACTGGAACTCATGGCCCCCGGCACTGCGCCGACCTGCCGGCGCCAGTCGCGCACAAACTCGCCGGTGGTAAAGGGCCGCTGGTCGGCAGGTACCAGATAGACATCGACCTGCACTGAATTGTCGCGCACCAGACCGCGCATCCCGAGAAAGACTTTGTCTTTGTCGACATCCGCAAGTACGCGGTTCGCGGCATCCATGATCTGTGTGCGCGCGGCTTCGAGGCGCTGCTCGGCAGTGCCCGGAGGGAATGTCACCTGGACGCGGCCCGAGTCCCGTTCCACTTTCGGCATCAGGGTAAAGCCCATGCGGCCACTAGCCGCATAACCACCGACGATCAGCAGAATCGCGATCGCAGTGGCAATGGTGATGTAGCGGTGTTTGATGCAACGGTCGAGTAACGGCCGGAAACGCACGTCGACAAAGCGGTCGAAGCCTTTTGCCAGCCGTTCCTGGCGCGCTGCAAAACGCTTCGCCCAGCCATTTTTGTAGCCGCGCCGCGAGTACGCCAGGTGCGCGGGCAGAATGAACAGGGCTTCAACCCAGGAAATGATAAAAACCGATCCCACGACAAACGGAATAATGCCGAAAATCTTGCCCATAAAGCCGGGCAGTTCCATCAATGGGATAAAGGCAACGATATTGGTGAGAATCGCAAACGTCAGCGGCACCGCCACCTGTCGCGCGCCAGCAATGGCGGCCTCCAGGTTCGAGTAACCGCGGTTGCGCCACTCGTGAATGTTCTCCCCCGCAATGATCGCGTCATCCACCACGATACCCAGCGCGATGATGAACGCGAACATACTGACCATGTTTACCGAAATATCCAGGGCCGGCAGGAACAGCAGTGCGCCGAGGAAACTGGTAGGAATACCGAGCGTGACCCAAAACGCCAGGCGCAGCTCTAGGAACGCTCCCAGGACGACAAACACCAGCAGCAGGCCGAAGAACCCGTTCTTCAACAGTAGGGTCAGGCGTTCCTTGAAGATTTCTGAATCGTCATCGCGGATATTGACGTGCACGCCCGGTGGCAGCGTCGGCTCTATTTCCGCCAGCACTTTGCGGGCCGCCTCGCTCACGCTCATGGGCGTCTGGTCGCCGATACGGTAGATGCCAACGCCCACCGCCGGTTCGCCGTTGTACACCATGTTGCGGGGCTCATCGACCAGCGCATCGCGAATCGTGGCAATATCGCGCAGGTGTACCGCACCCCCGCCGCTGCCCTGTTGCACGACAATATTGCCGAATTGGCGCGCCCAATCCCGGCGTTCGGTTACCCGTACCAGGATTTCTCCGGCCTTCGACTTGACGCCGCCGGCCGGGACATCGACCGCCGCGTTGCGGATCAACTGGGCCACTTCCGGCAGTGACAGGCCGTAGCGGCGCAGGTTATCGCGATCCACTTCAATCGCAACTTCAAAATCGCGAATGCCGGACGTGGACAGCTGGGTAATATCCGGACTCGCTTCCAGCTTGTCGTAGATCTGCATGGCAATATCTCGCAGGGTGCGGTCATCCAGCTTGCCGTGAATCACCAGGTCCATCACGTCGCGCTGGCGATCCGCCAGACTCACCTGCGGGCGCTCGATATCCGAGGGAAATGTAGTGACCCGGTCGATCGCCTGCTGTACGTCCTGGTAGACCTGGTTGGCATTGGCGTCTTCCTCCAGTTCCAGCGACAGGGATGCACTGCCCTCCCCGGCGGAACCGCGCATCTCCTTGATGCCCTCGATGCCCTGTACCGCCTGCTCCGCCGCCACCAGAACACCGCGCTCAACCTCTGCCGGACTGGCACCGGGATAGGAAATATTCACCGAAATCATGTCGAGACTGAAATCGGGGAAAACTTCTTTTTTAATTGTCAGGGAAAAAATCAGGCCACCGACGATAAACACCAGCATCAGCAGGTTGGCGGTGACATGGTTATGCGTCATCCACGCGATGGCGCCGCCACGGGTTTCCACCGGAGGCTGTATTTCGTGCTGCTGGCTCATCCGCGCTCTCCCGGAGCTGCCGCAGCCTTCCCGCCGCTGCCGGGTTCAGTGGATTTGCGCTCACCGCGGGGCTTTCCACCGGGTGCTCCCGGCTTTGCCGGGCGCCCGCTGTCGCCATCGGTATTTGGTCCGGCTTTTTCTGCAGGCGCGCTGCCTGCCAGGCGGACGGGCATGCCGTTGGTCACCGTAATAAGGCGAGTCGTCACGAGTTGTTCGCCGCCCCGCAGGCCACTTTTCACAATGGCGTAATCACCGCTGAGGTAATCGATATCCACGGGGCGGATTTCAATCGTGCCGTTTTCGACAATCCACACGCGATCGCCATCCTGTACCGCCGTCAGGGGGACGCGCACGCGCTGATTGGCGGTCTGCCCGGTAAGCTGCACCTGCGCCAGGTCGTTGAGCAGAAGCTGCGGCTGTGCTGGATCTTTCAGGCCCAGAGGATCCGGAAGCTCCACCATGACCTTGGCGAGGCGGCCCTGCTCTTCCAGCACCGGAATCAGGCGCACAAATTTACCCGTGCGATACACGTCTTTGGGCCACTGGCTGCCGTGGACACGGACATCCAGATTCGCGCTATCGAGCCGCGCCAGCTGTGTGGCGGTCACTTCTACCTCAATCTGGAAGCGATCCGCCCCGGCCAGGGTATACAGGACGGTCCCCGGCGCAATACGGTCACCGATGTCGACACTGCGACTCACCAGCAGCGCGGTGAACGGCGATACGATTTTGGTCAGGCGCAGATCGCGTTGGGCCAGCCCAACCTGAGCCTCGGCGGAATCCACCCGTGCCTGCGCCGCGGCGAGCTGCGGTTCCCGCAACACCAGTGCCTTGTCTGCATCCGGCAGGGATGTGCCAAGCAATTTGTACTCTTCTTTGGCGACTTCGCGCTGGCCGCGCTCCTGCTGCAATTCAGCCCGGCGCTCGGCCAGGGTGCTGCGCGCGGTCTGCAGTGCCAGCTGATAGGGCTCCTGTTCGATCCGCAGCAGTGGCTGGTTTTTCTCCAGCGTGGATCCCGGTCCCAGGTCGTAGTCGAGCCATTCCACGCGCCCCTCGACCTGCGGCTGCAGTTCGACAAATTCCCGCGCACTGACTTTTCCCAGCGCCGTTACCGTCACCGGAAACTGGCCCCGTTCCGCCACGGCCACTTCGACCGTGGGCGGCGGGGCCGCGTGCACACCCCGGTGCAGGGTCGGCTTTTCCCGTAGCAGCCAGCTGGAAATCATTACCGCCAGCACAAGCAGGCCGACCGGCACCGCGAAATTCCAGTTTAATCGTTTGAACATCAGCCGTTCCCCTCCCGGTACAACTCAAGCTCCACCGGTTGCACATCCGGCAGGTCTCCCTGCGGCAGTCCCCCGGACAGGGCCCGGTAAAGAGTGACGCGGTTTTCCAGTAGTTCACGCCGCGCGGTCAGGATCTGCCGCTCCAGGCTCTGTTGGTTATCAGTGGCAGACAGCACATTGAGAAAGTCGACGGTACCGCGGGTATAGGCACGCCGCTGGCGCACAACGATCTCGTCCGCGAGACGCACCCGCTCACGCAGGTGACCCAGACGGTCGCGCACCGACTTCTCCTGGATCAGCGCCTGTTCCACCTCCGAGAGTGCCTGGTTGACTGTACTCCGGTAGGCCGCCCAGCGCTCCTGCAAAACGGCATCCTGCTGGCCCTGGGCGGAGGCCAGCTGGCCACCATCAAACAGAACCCCTTCCACCGCGGCAGTCAGGGTCAGCAGCCAGTCCTTGGTGATGTCGGAAATCGACCCACCGCCGCCGCTGACCACCGCAGACAGGCTGATAACCGGCAGGCGATCCGCCCAGGCCTGATCCGCCAGATAGTAGCCCTGTAGCAGCGTCCGCTGTGCCTCCTGTACATCGGGCCGACGCAACAGCAAATTGGAAGGCACACCGGTATCCGGCAGGGCCGGTAACGCCGGCAACCCCTCTCCCCGCTTCAGCAGCGGTGACAGGCGCCGGGTATTGATACCCAGCAGTGCCGCCAGTTGCACCTTGGATAACTCGATATTCTGCTCGGCGGTCTGGAGCTCCTGTTCCGACTGCTGCACCAGCTGCCGCTGCTGGAGAACATCGGCCGCCGTAGTGACACCGCCGCCAAAACGCAGTTCGAGCACCCGCAGGGTCTTGCGGTTGATATTCAGCTGCTCGGATAACAGCGCCCGCTGCCCCCACTGTTCGCGCAGCTGCAGCCAGGTCGCCGACACCTCCGCGGCGAGACTGAGGGCCGCCGTTTGCAGGTTCTGCTCCTGTGCCAACCTGCCCGCTTCCGCGGCGCGCGCGCCGGCGCGTACGCGGCCCCACAGGTCCACCTCGTAACTGGCGGCCAGTCGACCACTCCAGCTGTTGCCTTCGTTTTCACCACCGGAGAAATCGAAGCCGTCACTGGACGAACGGCGCTGCTCCGTGTTCTCCAGCCCGGCAGTCAGGCGCGGCCAGAAGCCGGCCCGCGCCCCGCGGGCGGCCGCATCCGCCTGTTGCAGTCGCCACAGCGTGGCCTGCAGGTCAGGGTTGTCTTTCAATGCGAATTGGACCAGCTGGTCGAGCTCAGGATCACCGAAACTCCGCCACCAGCGTACATCCATGGCGAGATCGCCGGACGCGCGGAATTCGTCCGGCAGCCCCAGGCTTTCCTGGGGAAGATTGGGTGGCAGTGTCTGGGTGGCGCAAGCGGTCAGCAGCGGCAAACAGATTGCTAAGGCGCGGGGAAAAGACAATGAATACCCACCGGAATGTCAATTTTCAGTTCAAAGTTGGAATTTTATTGCGTCTATTATGGAAAGCCGCCTTTTTCCTGCAAGGTCATTTACGCTTGTTTACCCTTGAATTGAGCCAAATGGATCAGAACGGATCGAATATCGCGAGACTCGGGAGTGCCCCGCGGCGGCGACTTCGGTATGATGCGACACACTTTAAACCCCTCGGTCACCGCCCACTGCCGGCCCTCGCGGTCAGCCCGGCTGGGACGCGGCGGGTATGCGAGCAGTCGACGGGCGGCGGGAACAGCCGTCCGCATCTATAACGGAAGAAGTAGACGAGAGAAATCATGAGCAAACATCAGCCTCTGGCCCACTGGGATGACATACTGCTGCTGGATCGCCAGTTGAGCGACGAAGAGCGTATGGTGCGCGACACCGCGCGCGAATACTGTCAGTCAAAACTGATGCCGCGCATCCTGGAAGCGAATCGCCACGAAATTTTCGACCGCAACATCATGAACGAGATGGGCGAACTCGGCCTGCTCGGCTCCACCATTGAAGGCTATGGCTGCGCCGGATTGAATTACGTTTCCTACGGTCTGGTCGCGCGCGAAGTGGAGCGGGTCGACTCCGGTTACCGCTCGGCCATGAGCGTGCAGTCCAGCCTGGTGATGTACCCGATTTCCGCCTACGGCAGCGAAGCGCAGAAGGAAAAGTACCTGCCGAAACTGGCCACTGGCGAGTGGATCGGCTGCTTCGGACTGACCGAGCCGGATGCCGGTTCCGATCCCGGCGGCATGAAGACCCGCGCGAAGAAAGTCGACGGCGGCTACCGGATTTCCGGTTCCAAAATGTGGATCACCAACAGCCCCATCGCCGACGTATTCGTTGTCTGGGCGAAGGACGACGAGGATGTGATTCGCGGGTTTATTCTCGATAAGGGTATGGAAGGACTGTCCGCACCGAAAATCGAGGGCAAGTTCTCCCTGCGCGCCTCCATCACCGGCGAAATCGTCATGGATAACGTGTTCGTGCCGGAAGAAAACAAGTTTCCCGATATCGGTGGCCTGCGCGGTCCCTTCGGCTGTCTGAACCGCGCCCGTTACGGTATTTCCTGGGGCGCCGTCGGTGCAGCGGAGTTCTGCTGGCACGCAGCGCGCCAGTACGGCCTGGACCGCAAACAGTTCAACCGTCCGCTGGCCCAGACCCAGCTGTTCCAGAAAAAGCTGGCCGATATGCAGACGGAGATCACCCTGGGTCTGCAGGCGTCTCTGCGGGTCGGCCGGATCATGGATGAAGGCAAGCACTTCGACCCGACCATGATCTCCCTGGTCAAACGCAATAACTGCGGCAAGTCTCTGGATATCGCCCGCGTCGCCCGCGACATGCACGGTGGCAACGGTATTGCCGATGAATTCCATGTGATTCGCCATATGATGAACCTGGAAGCGGTAAATACCTACGAAGGCACGCACGATGTGCACGCGCTGATTCTGGGCCGCGCCCAGACCGGCCTGCAGGCGTTCTTCTAAGGCACCCTTCGGTTCGCCGGCAAACCGGCCAGCGCCGATCAGCGCGCGGCCACGGTTGTCGGCGAACTGGCTTGCGGAAACTCCATTCATGGAACAGCTGCTCCACTGGTGCGACCTGATCGGCATCGTGATCTTCGCTTTCACCGGGGTACTCGCCGCGGGCCACAAGCAGATGGATCTGTTCGGCGCGGTCGTTCTCGCCTGTGTCACCGCAACCGGCGGCGGCACCACCCGGGACATAATCCTGAATATCCCGGTCTTCTGGCTTGAAGACAGCTACTACCTGTGGATCGCCGCGGCCACCGGCGTCATCAGCTTTTACGTTATCCGCTATCTGCAAGTGCCCATGCGTCTGCTGATGATCGCCGATGCGATGGGACTGGCTGTATTCGTCGTCATCGGTACACAGAAAGTACTGCAGCTCGGCCACTCCCCCGCCATTGCCATCGTCATGGGGGTGATGACCGGCACCTTCGGCGGCCTGATCCGAGATATTCTCGCCGGGGATATACCGCTGCTGCTGCGGCGCGAAATCTACGCGACCGCGGCACTGAGCGGAGCCGCCGTGCTGGTGCTCCTCGACGCAACGGGCAAACTGCCCGGTGAGGTGGTCGTGGCCACCGGCATACTGGTGACGCTGGCGATTCGCCTCGCCGCATTGCGCTGGAATCTTTCCGCACCCATCGCCCGCTTCGGCAATAATTAATGAGGCGGTATCACCGCCGGTTTTCAACAGGTAGCACAGCAGTGAGTGAACGCCGTTTGAACAAGGTAATGATTGTCTTTATCGCCATCATCGCGCTCAGCGCCTGCGACAGGCAGGGCCAGCAGGAGATGGTGGACAATCCCACGCACCTGATTCCGAAACCCTGCTGGTTTAATACCCCCGACGACTGGCCCACAACCCAGTGCTTCATGATGGAAGTGCCGGAAAACTACAGCAAGCCCGCCGGTCGCAAAATCCAGTTTCCGGTCGTTCGCTTCGTGGCCCGCAACCCGGATCCCGGCAAACGGCCACTACTGCACCTGGGCGCCGGCGGCCCCGGAGCCAGCCTCGGCCTGGAACCGGAAAACGCCACAGACTGGCTGTGGATCAACTATGCCCAAATGACCGTCGAAGACGGCCGCGACCTGATTGTCATGGACCCCCGCGGCACCGGGATGGCGCAACCGCGCCTGAACTGCACCGAGTTTATCGAAGATGCGGATACCGCCTACCAGCGCAACCTCACACCTGAAGAAGAGAATCGTGTATTCACCTACAGCATGGAGCGCTGTTACAACCGCCTGAGCAAAGTGGCGGATCTGGCGGAATACAACAGCGCCGTCATCGCCCACGACGTCGAGTCGCTGCGCGAGCTAATGGGTGTGGAAAAATTCAATCTCTACGGCGTATCTTACGCATCCCGCTACGCCCTGACCGTCGCCCGGGACTATCCAAATGCAGTGCGCAGCCTGGTACTCAACAGCACTGTATTCCCGAACATCAATTACACCCAGCACCTCGCCAAGGATTCAGTGGCTGCCTTCGTGCGCGGCTTCCAGTACTGCCTCGACGACAAGCTGTGCCACAGCCGCTATCCCGACCTGCAGCGGCGCCTGGAGCGGCTGATACCCTCCCTGGATGAAAACCCGCGCACGATACCCGTCACGCATCATTTTTCGGAGATGCCATATCCATTCGTGCTGACCGGCCAGCGGCTACTGCGGGTTTTGTTCCAGGCCCTGTATAACGAAAACTTCTACAGCGAACTCCCCGTGGTCATCCAGGCACTGGAAACCGACAGCCCTGAGCCGGCGGATCTCGAGCCGCTGCAGAATGCGGTCGCGAGCTTCATGGATCTCGTGCTGGACCCCTACTTCGGCGACGCCGCCAGTGTCAGCCATTTCTGTCACGAAGAAGCGCCGTTTGTCGACTTCCAGAAAGCCAAGGCCAGTGCATCCGACAGCGGCGTGCTCGCCGGCGCCGTGCGTTCCGATCTGGACATGATGCAGGTCCAGTGCCGTATCTGGGCCATTCCCGCAGCATCGATCGTGGAATCCCAGCCGGTTGAAACTTCGCTGCCAGTGCTGCTCCTCCACGGCGGACTGGATCCGATACTCGCCGCCAAGGACGCCGACAAGGCGCGGCGCAAACTGCCCAATCACCAGTGGCTGCTGTTCCCGCAGCTGGCCCATGACGTCATCTCCGCGAGCAATTGTGCAGAGGACGCCGCCGCGCGCTTTCTCGACGATCCCAAGGAATCCCAGCAGGACTCCGTGCGCGCGTGCAGACAACAGGAACTGGCACAGCGGCAGGAGCATGAGGACGGATCGCCGGCCGAGGAACAACCGGAAAAGTCCCCGCCGGCGCAGGCAGCGCCATCCGCAGGTCAGGTGCCGGAGCCCCAGGTCAGCCAGCAGAACTGAAGTGCACGCCGCCCACCGACTAAGGGCCGCCGATTGATCAGCCTGTGACCGGTTTTGGCCGCCGGGCGGAAATCGCGGCCGGCCACTGGACAAACTCGACACTTCGGCTTAATTTCAGCGTCATAACGACTATAAAAAATGACGAACTTATGAGCGAACAGGCAGTAATCGAAGTACGGCAGCTGGAAGAAATGTCGCCCGAGTCGAAGGTTGTCATTCTCGACTGTCGCTACAATCTGGCCGACCCGGATGCCGGTGCGAGAAGTTATGCGGAGGGCCATATTCCCGAAGCTCGCTACGCCAGCCTGCACCGGGATTTATCGGCCCCCTTACAGCGCTACGGCGGTCGCCACCCCCTGCCCGATCCACAGCAATTCCAGCAATTCGCCCGGGCGGCGGGTATCGATGCCGACACCCAGGTGATTGTCTACGATGACAACCGCTTCGCCTTCGCTGCACGGGCCTGGTGGCTCTTCCGCTATTTCGGCCACTGCAAAATTGCCGTGCTGAATGGGGGCTTTGGTGCCTGGCAACAAGCCGGCCTGCCGGTCGAAACCGGCGCGCCGCCGGCGCCGCCCCGCTCCGGCAATATCGTCTGTACGCCGCGCGAGGAAATGCTGGTGCGTTACGAGCAGATCCACCGCCAACTGGACAATCCGCCCTGGCAACTGGTCGACGCCCGCGATGCGGCTCGCTTCGCCGGTGTGGAGGAACCCATCGACCCTATCGCCGGACACATCCCGTCAGCCGTCAACAAGCCCTGGGCGGAAATCTCCCGGGAAGATGGCACCGTGAAAAGCCGGGACGAACTCATCGCCCACTGGGGGGACCTTCCCTCCGATGAATTGCTGTTGAATTACTGCGGTTCCGGCGTCACCGCCTGCGTCAATCTTTTTTCACTGCACCTGATCGGCCGCGACGATGCCCTGCTCTATCCAGGCAGCTGGAGCGACTGGTGTGCACATATCGTGTATCCGGAAACCGCCACGGGCTGACCAACAATTCCGTTGGCCAAAGGTTCAATCGGCGGAAACAGACTATCGAGCCGACGGACGTCCACCCGGGAAGGTTGGCCCCGCCTTTAAAGACGGGGCAACGCGCGCGTATCAGCGCAGCAGACAAGCGCCGGTTCCGGCCAGCCCGCAATAGCCATCAGGATTTTTCGCCAGGTATTGCTGGTGATCCTCTTCGGCATAATAGAAGTCCGGCGCCGGTGCAATCTCGGTCGTGATGGCCCCCAGCGCCTTGTCTGCCAGTGCCTGCTGGAATTGCGACTCGGTCTCCTGTGCGGCGCGCAGTTGCTCATCGCTATAGCAGTAGATGCAGGAGCGGTATTGCGTTCCCAGGTCATTGCCCTGGCGCATTCCCTGGGTCGGGTCGTGTTCCTCCCAGAAGCGGCGCAACAGCTCTTCGTAGGAAACTTTTTCCGGATCAAATACCACCAGCACCACTTCCGCATGGCCGGTACCGCCACTGCACACTTCGCGGTAATTCGGATTGGGCGTGCTGCCGCCAGCATAACCGACCGCCGTACTGTAGACACCGTCAATCTCCCAGAACAGGCGCTCCGCCCCCCAGAAACAGCCCATCCCGAAAACGGCCTTTTCCATACCCTCAGGAAAAGGTTCCACCATCGTGTGGCCGGAGACATAGTGTTTTCCGCTGATCGGCATGGCGCTATCGCGCCCGGGCAGCGCCTCTCCCGGCGCGGGAATCGTAAATTTGTCGTACTGCATACTACCTCTGTCCTGCAATCATCAGGCAACCTGTGGCTTTCATTGGCCGGGACACCTGCCATTCCCGGTAGGTGGCATCGAGCTTATCTTCTGCGCGAGCCGCCAGGCGGCGAAACGGCGAACGACCGGGATCTGCCAGCACCACCCGGCCCACTCCGGCCTGCATGGCGCGGCGGGTGAGATTGTACAACGGCTCTTCGAGCTTATCCCAGAAGCAGATATCCGTGCCGATCACCGCGTCGAAACCGGCCAGATCCTGCTTGCGGACTTTTTCGTAAAAGCAGCGCCAGGTCTTTACGGCCACTTCGTTCAGTTCAGCGTGATACTGCAGGAAGGGAAACACGCTCGGGTCCGCATCCAGCCCGGTCACTTTCGCATCAAAATGCTTTGCACAAAAAATTCCGCCCAAGCCCCAGCCGCAACCGAGATCCAGTACCCGGGCACCCTTCTTCAGCGGATTGCGTTGCAGGTAATCCATCATCAGGCAGGAGCTTTTCCAAAACTTGTTGCCATGCAGGCTGGGATCGCCCGCCTCGCGGCGCAGCTTGCGCATATCTGGATGCGCATTCTGGCGAACGGTCAAACCAAAGAGTCGGCGGCTATTGCTGGTAGCAGGCATATCGTTATATCCATCTCCTCTGATGCGCCCGCCCGGGCGCGCACATGCTCTTAACCACCCACAGTTTAACGCTTATTACCCAGGGCTTCAGCCGCCGATGTAAGCGACTACCTGTGCCCGCCCCCAAAAGAAGCGCCACGACAAAGCGGAGAATGCCAAATCGCTGCCGATCTTTTTGTCCATAGCGACCACTGCACGGTGTTGGACTACCTTCTAATGCGACTCCATTCGATTTCCGAATCGATCGATACCTCGAAATACAAGGAAGGTATGAAGATCCGCATGAGCAAGCTTCTGCGGCTTGCTGTAGCAGGAGCTGCTATCGCCGCCCCGCTCTACAGCCAGGCCCTGCCCGTTTACGAATCCAATCAAGTGGCACTTTATATCCAGGGTTATCTGGAGGTTAACCAGGTCAATATCGAGGGCGATACCGTAATGGCGGATGGCCCCTCGCGTCTTGGTTTCAACCTCGATGTACCCGCCTATTACGATTGGAATGTGGGTTTCAATGTGGAGTGGGGACTCCGCGCCGTATCGCCCAACCAGCAACTGGATATTTCCGGCGACCAGCAGGCCTCACCCGGCGAGCGGCAAGCCCCGCTCTACGTGAGACAGGGACATGTCTACGCGAAACACGCGCTATGGGGTGATTTTGCCGCGGGCAAACAGTGGGCGGTCTACTATGATGTCGCCGGCATCACCGACTGGTATAACGTCTCCGGCGGTCTGGCCAGCGGAGCCTATGCGCTCGGCGGCGACGGCGGCATAACCGGCACCGGCAGGGCGGATGCCGCTCTGACCTGGCGCAAAGACTGGGAGGCGCTCGGTGGCACATTCCAGGTCGGCCTGCAGCGCGCTGCTCATGTGGCGAACCTGAATATTGAAGTCGAAGGTGTCGCCGGAGACGACACGTTGCTGGTATGCCCACCGGGAGACTGCGAGTATGGCCTCGCCCGCGGCATCTCACTGACCTATAAAGCGAATCTTGGTGACGGCCTGTTTCTGGGCACCGCCTACCAGCGGACGAACCTGGATATCTCGACCGATGACGGCCTCGTGTACGATATTTCCGACCCCTTCGATCCCGTTCTGATTCAGGACGACTACGTAATCCGCGCCAGCAGCAACGACTTCGCCTTTATCGGCGGTATCGCTTACGGTAAAGGCGCCTTCCAAAAGGGTCTCTACGCAGCGTTCAACTGGCATCGCTCTCACAACAACGAGCTGGCCCCTCCCGGTTCCACCATGGGCGCCACCAACTTTTTCAATGCCATCGGCTCCGAGAGCTTCGTCAGCTATACCTGGGGAGCTCACAACTGCTACAGCGTTTACGGCGGCCACAACCTGCTGAAGTCCCACAACGACAAGATCTTTCATGAAGCGTTGATCACCGGCGACATGTATCGTCTGGCCAAATACTACCTGGGCTTCCAATATCTCTGGAACGAGCGAGTAAGGGTATATTTTGAAGGTGCCGCGGACGACAGTAATGAGGTTGCAGCCCAGGATAACGGCTTCGCAAGCGTCGGCATCAGAGTCGACATCTGATACGCTAGCGAGCTGACAGATAACAACAAGGAAACGCTGTGGCCCGCATTATCCTGCTGCTTGCGGTCGGCATTATCGCCTGGCTGGCATGGCAGAAATTCCAGTCCAGCAACGCCCGTGAAAAACGCAAACTGCTATTACAGTATCTGCTGATCGGTTTGGCACTGGTTGCGGTGCTGGCGGCAATGACCGGTCGCCTGCACTGGGTGGGAGCCGCGGTAGCTGTTCTGTTGCCCGTGCTGGGCAGGATACTGCAATGGCTCACCCGCCACCTGCCGTGGCTTGCCCCGCTGCTGGCGAAACACGCGCAGGCGCGACAGGAGCAGCGCTCGTCCACAACTGAAAACGGTCCACACCTGACCCGCGACGAAGCATGCAAAATCCTCGATGTCCCTGCCGATGCCAGCGATGAGGAAATCATTGCCGCCCATCGCAAACTGATCCAGCGCCTGCACCCCGATCGCGGCGGCAACGACTACCTGGCGTCGCGGATCAATGCGGCGAAAGAGCTATTGCTCAAGACGGGAAAATAAGTGGGATCAACAGTACAGCTATAGCGGCGCGCGGCACAGCAGATGGATGTAGCGCGCCAGTTGACGATAGGGATCCACTCGGGAATACGCCAACTCCTTGTCCACAATGGCGGCCGCCGGCAGTTTTTCGCGGATATGCGGCGTCATGAAATCGTGGAAACAGCGAATACCACTGTGAGCCACCACCTCAAGCCCCACCTGCGCCAGCCAGTCTTCCACCCACTCCAGCAACAGTGGATTCTGTGGCGTCAGGCTACCGGGATGACCACCCCAGTTTGAAGATTCGATATTGCGATCAAGCTGGCGGAAACTACCCCGCTGCAGAAGCCGATACTCCAGCGCGCGCCGGTTGTAGAAGGTCAGCGACAGATAGCCGCCGGGTTTCAGTAATTTTTGCAAACACTCGAGCGCCTGACGGGGCTCGGCCAGCCACTCCAGCACCGCGTGACAGAGCACCAGATCGGCATTGCAGAGTTCACGCTGGTCCGGCAACTCCTGCAGAGATTTGTGCACTAATGTCACGCGCCCTTCCAGTCCGCGCAGAGCGCACTGCGCCGCCGCCTGTTCGAGCATCTGCGCGGAGATATCCGCTAGATGGACCCTGTGACCCGCCCCGGCGAGATCCATTGCAAACTGTCCCTGTCCGCCACCGGCATCGACGATATGCAGTTCACCTTCCCGCTCCGCCAACACCGGGGCCATGTCACGGTTCAAGACGGCGAGGCGAATATCGCCCTTGAGGCCGCCATAGATACGATTGCGAAAGCGGTGCGCCAGATCGTCGAAATTGCGATCACTCATCGGCGGGCCCGGCTGTGTCTGCGGATTCGGCCCGGCGCCGGTTCTCCGCAATCTTGTCCCGCAGCGCCGTATCCAGGTCGATTCCGAGTACGTCGGCGAGCTTGACCAGGTACATCTGGATATCCGCGAGTTCCGACGCGACATCCGCCGCAGCGGAACCCGACATCATTTCTTCGATGCCGGCATCGTCACGCCACTGCATATGCCGGCACAGCTCCGCCACCTCCACCGAAAGCGCCATGGACAGGTTCTTCGGTGTGTGCAGCGGGGACCAGCCGCGCCGGCGGGCGATATCATCGAACGCATCCAGAATCGTGCGGGATTCCATCGGCTCAGCTCCGCGGATGGTGTAACGAGCGCCCTTCGGCGGCCAGGATCGACTGCAGCGTGCGCGAGCGGAACTCCCGCAGGAACAGCACCCAGACGACCATCAGGTAACCGCCGACAAAGACCAGCGGATGGATAAACCAGCCCATCACCGACATGGCGAAGTAATAGGAGCGCAGCCCGTAGTTGTAACTGTGGCCGGCCTGGTCGATCACTTTGGCGGTATTGATCGCGAAACGGCGGCGGTCCTCTTCAGACAGGTCATCGCTGTCCGGATGCGGCGCGGCACCGAGCAGCACATTGGCGAAAGAGTACTGGCGCAGCGACCAGGTGAAATTGAAGAACGCATAGATGAAGATCAGGATCAGCAACAGAATCTTGATCTCGAACTGTTCCACCGTCAGGGTATGGGCCAGTGGCAGCGTAGACAGCAATTCGATTGCAGCCTGGTTGGCGGTCAGTGCAGTCACCAGACCCGCCAGGATCAGGATACTGGTAGAGGCGAAAAAACCGATCACGCGCTCCAGGTTGCCGAGAATCGCCGCATCCGGCATGCGCATGTCCCGCTCCATCATGCGCAGCATCCACTCCACCCGGTACCACTGCAGCGAAGAGGACAGTGACCAGGTCACCTTCGCCTTGCGCCGCGCGAAGACCGTATACCCCGCCCAGGTAAAAAAGAAGCCAATTGCGCTGGCGATATCCATCCAGGTCAACATATCTCTCCATATTGCGGAATCCGCGAACGGCACCCGTCGCGCGGGCGGCCGTGCCGTCGATTCCTTGGTCTACATTTATTCTGCCAAAGCTGCGCGAAAGTGTTCTCGCTGCCGCCACCGGTGTCAACACTGTTTTTACGCCAAGCGCAGGCGGTAGAATAGCGCCCCGATCGCCGCGGCCGAGAGTACTGGACATCCACTCCGCCGGCCCCGGCCACGCACTCGAATAACCGATGGAGCTGTCTTTTGAGCAACGCACACCCCGCCTTTGAACTGGTCACCAGCGCAGAAATCGAATCCCTCGGCGTGCGCGTGGAGGAGTACCGGCACAAGAATACCGGTGCCCAGCACCTGCATATCGCCGCCGACAACCCGGAAAACGTGTTTCTGGTGGCCTTGAGGACAGTTCCGCAGGATTCCACCGGTGTCGCCCACATCCTCGAACACACCGCACTTTGTGGCAGCGACAAGTATCCGGTGCGCGACCCCTTCTTCATGATGATACGGCGTTCCCTGAACACCTTCATGAATGCCTTCACCAGTTCAGACTGGACGGCCTACCCGTTCGCCAGCCAGAACCGCAAGGACTTCAACAATCTCCTCGACGTCTACCTGGATGCGGTGTTCTTCGCGCGCCTGGATCCACTGGACTTCGCCCAGGAAGGACACAGGCTGGAATTCGCCGAAAGCGATAATCCGGACAGCGAACTGGTCTACAAGGGCGTCGTTTACAACGAAATGAAAGGGGCGATGAGCTCGGTGAGCTCCCAGTTGTGGCAAACCCTGAGCAAATACCTGTTCCCTACCACCACCTACCATCACAACTCGGGCGGTGAGCCGGCGGACATTCCAAAACTGACCTATGAGCAGCTGGTGGCATTCTACCGCTCCCACTATCACCCGAGTAACGCCATTTTCATGACATTTGGCGATATCGAGGCCGCCGAGCACCAGGCGGCGATCGAGGAAAAAGTACTGCACAAGTTCGAGCCACTGCACAAGAAGATTGCCGTGGGTCGCGAAGATCACTACCTGGCGCCGGTGTCCGTGGAAGAATTCTACCCCGTCAGCGGCGAAGAAGGTCTCGACGAAAAGACCCATATCGTGCTCGGCTGGCTGATGGGCGATGTCACCGATCTCGAAGAGGCACTCACCGCGCACCTGCTCGCCGGCGTCCTGCTCGACAACAGCGCCTCGCCGCTGATGAAGCTCCTCGAGACCACGGAGCTCGGCACCTCGCCCTCCCCCCTTGTCGGTCTCGACGATTCGCAGCGCGAACTGGTTTTCCTCTGCGGCATTGAGGGCAGCGAACGGGAGCGCGCCGATGAGTTTGAAAAGCAGGTACTGGCGGTGCTCGCGGATGTCGCGGAAAACGGCGTGCCCTACGAAGAGGTCGCCGCGGCATTGCACCAGCTAGAACTGCAGCAGCGCGAAATCGGCGGCGACGGTTTCCCCTACGGCCTGCAGCTGATACTGACCGCGCTGACCGGGGCCACCCACCGCGGTGATGCCATCGGCCTGCTCAATATCGATGCCACGCTGGAAAAACTGCGCGAGCAGATCAAGGATCCGCGCTTTATCGCCGACAAGGCGCGCCAGCTGTTGCTGGACAACCAGCACCGCGTGCGACTGGTGCTGTCCCCGGACGATAAACTGGCTGCACGCCGCGAAGCCGCGGAAAAAGCGCGCCTGGCCGAAATCAAATCCGAACTGGACGAGGGACAGAAACAACAGATCGTCCAGACCACGCACGCGCTACTCGAGCGCCAGCAGCGCGAGGACGACGAATCCATCCTGCCCAAGGTCGGTGTCGAAGATATCCCGCCGGAACTCCCCAAGGTCGAAGGGGAAAGCCTGCAACTGGGACAACAGAAGCTGTCACGCTATAGCGCCGGCACCAACGGCCTGGTCTATCAGCAGATGGTCTGCGCCCTGCCCGACTTTTCCGAAGAGGAAAAGCAGCTGCTGCCCTACTACTGCCAGGTACTCAGTGAAGTCGGCATCGGCGACAAGGACTACCTGCAGGTACAGCAGTGGCAGGCCAGCGTTGCCGGCGCCCTGCACGGATTCACCAGCAGCCGCACTGCGATCGACGACCTGCAGGTTTTGGATGGCCACTTCATCCTTTCCGGCAAGGCCCTCGCCGCCAACCAGGCGGCATTGACCGAGCTGATGCAGGCCACCGTTGAACAGGTGCGCTTCGATGAGCTGCCCCGCATCAAGGAACTGCTGCTGCAGACGCTGGCACGTCGCGAACAGGGAGTTGTCGGCAATGGCCACGCACTGGCAATGGCAGCGGCCAGCTCCGGATTCAACCGGGCCGCCTACGAGAGCCACGCGACCGGTGGCCTGCTGGGGCTGCGCCACCTCAAGGGCCTGGTGCGCAGTTTCGACGAGAACGGCGGGCTGGATAAATTCGCAGAAAAGCTGCAGGCCATTCACACCAGGATCGCCGGTGCCGAGCGCCAGTTCCTGCTGATTGGCGAAGAGGACAAGCTTCCGGAATACACCGGTGCCCTGGCACCGCTGGCCAGCGATGTCGTCGGTGGCTCAGCAGCGTCCACCGCGCCCTTTGAAGCCAGCGCCATACACGATCTGTGGATCGCCAACAGCCAGGTCAATTTCTGCGCAAAGGCCTATCCGACGGTGCCGATGAATCATCCGGATGCCGCGCCACTGTCCGTGCTCGGCGGCTACCTGCGCAACGGTTTCCTGCACCGCACCATCCGCGAACAGGGGGGCGCCTACGGCGGCGGCGCCAGCCACGACAGCAATATAGGCGTATTCCGCTTTTACTCCTATCGCGATCCGCGCATGGGTGAAACGCTGCAGGACTTCGATGCCTCTATCGACTGGCTGCACAGCGGCAAACACAAGGACGACCAGGTCGAAGAGGCCATCCTCGGTGTCGTCGGCGCACTGGACAAACCCGGCTCCCCCGCCGGCGAGGCCAAAAAGGCATTCCACTCGGACCTGTATGGCCGCACCCATGCCGTCCGCCAGGAGTTCCGCCGCCGGGTCACCGAGGTGCGCCTGGAGGATCTCAAACGAGTCGGTGCCACCTACCTGCAGCCCGATAGCGGCAGCACCGCCGTGGTGACCGGCAGCCAGGGCTGCGAAGCCGGACTGAAACTGGATCTGCACGAAGAAAAGCTGTAGATCAAATGCAATGCACTCTGCGCAGCCGGATTCTGGAGGGGCCAGCAGCCCATCCAGTTCCGGCTGTACTCGCTGTTTTCTGACGTTGAACCATGAGCAAACAAGACAACATCTACGCAAATCCACTCGGCGAAGTGGCCGGTTTCAAGTTCGACCAGTCTGTGGTCGAAGTCTTTCCGGACATGATCCAGCGTTCGGTGCCCGGTTACACCACCATCGTGGCAATGATCGGCACCCTGGCCGAGCGCTACGCCCAGGCGGGCAGCCGCTGCTACGATCTCGGCAGCTCCCTCTGCGCTGCCACACTTTCGATGCGGCATCGCATTCCCGCAGCGGACTGCGAGATCATAGCGGTAGACAACTCCCAGGCGATGGTCGAACGCGCCCGCACGGTACTGGCAGCTGACAGCGGACAGATTCCGGTGCAACTGGTCTGCGCCGACATCCAGAACGTTGCCATCGACAATGCCTCTGTTGTCGTGCTCAATTTCACCCTGCAATTTATTCCGGTGCAGGAGCGCAGGGAGATTCTGCAGAAAATCTGCGACGGCCTGCGCCCCGGTGGTGTGCTGATCCTGTCGGAAAAAGTCGCTTTCGCCGACGCCGCTCACCAGGAGTTGATGATCGATCTGCACCACTCGTTCAAGCGCGCCAACGGCTACAGCGAACTGGAAGTCGCGCAAAAACGCGCGGCCATTGAAAATGTCCTGATTCCGGAAACGCTGGACCAGCATCGCGAACGCCTGAAGGCGGTCGGCTTCAGCAGTGTGGATGTCTGGTTCCAGTGCTTCAATTTCGCATCGCTGATTGCCATCAAGGCATAGCCCGGAGCCGGAACGGTATTGCCCATGATCGACTACACCGAACTTTACGCCGGCCTGCAGCATATCCCCGCGCTGCGTCCGTGGCTGGCAGAGCTGCCCGCGCAGGTTGCCGAAGGTATCAGTCCGCACCGCTGGGGCGATCTTCCCGATTGGCGTGCGGCGCTCGAGGCCCTGCCCGACCTGCCGCCATCTCATGTGGAACTGGTCGACAGAGTGGCCGCAGGGACCGCCGGCGACGCGACACCGGATCAGCTGGCCGAACTGGAAAACCAGTTGCGGAAGTTGCACCCGTGGCGCAAAGGCCCGTGGGAACTCTTTGACTTGTTCATCGATACCGAATGGCGCTCGGACTGGAAGTGGGAACGCGTCCTGCCCCACCTTGAACCCCTGCACAACCGCCTGGTACTCGATGTCGGTTGCGGCAACGGCTACCACTGCTGGAGGCAGTTCGGTGCAGGCGCCAGGCGCGTGATCGGTATCGACCCCTCGGCAAAATTCGTCGCCCAGTTTTATGCCATGAAAAAGTATCTGGGCATGGACAAACCGGTGGATGTATTGCCGCTCGGCATCGAGGCGCTGCCGGCAAACCTGCAGGCGTTCGACACTACCTTTTCCATGGGTGTGCTCTACCACCGCCGCTCGCCGATGGATCACCTGCGCGAACTGCGCGAGACACTCCGCCCCGGCGGCCAGCTGATTCTGGAAACCCTCGTAATCGACGGCGACCTCGGGGATTGCCTGGTACCGGAAGGTCGCTACGCGAAGATGCGCAATGTCTGGTTCCTTCCCAGCTGTGCGACCCTGGAAAGCTGGCTGCGCAAATGCGGCTTTGTTGACCCGTGCACGGTAGATCTGGATATCACCGGGTTCGGCGAGCAGCGGCGCACCGACTGGATGCGTTTCGAGTCGCTGGCCGACTTTCTCGACCCCGAGTCACCGGATAAGACCGCTGAGGGTCACCCCGCGCCCAAGAGGGCCGTTCTGGTCGCGAAAGCACCGTAGCTTCTGTGCCTCCACGACAATACGCACGCAAAAATTCCACCAAACTGCAGGCTGGAAGAATTTTGTCGGGTTTGCGATCGAAATGGTTGATTGCTGCCGGCATATTGGCAAAGTCTGCCCCCAATTGGTGCAATCAAATTCGCCCGTAGCAGCCCCCGACATCCGCAACATGGCAATCATCGCCGCACGGAATGCGGGATGTCGCTCCTACAATAAAATCGGGTTCAGAGTGTTTCTATGAGCATTAGCGTATTCGAACTGTTTAAAGTCGGCGTCGGCCCATCCAGCTCACACACGGTGGGCCCGATGGTCGCTGCGCGGCAGTTTGTCCAGGACCTGGATGTCGCCGGACAATTGCGCGATACCAATCGTGTACAGGTCCACCTGTACGGTTCCCTTGCCCTCACCGGTATCGGTCACGGCACTGATATGGCCGCGCTGATGGGACTGCTCGGCGAGGCTCCGGATACCATTGACGTCGATACCATCGACGACAAAATGGCGACGATTGAGCAGGATGAAACCCTGTGTCTGTACGGCGATCACACCATCCGATTTGTACCCGGCCGCGACCTGGTTTTCCACAACGACGAGTTCCTGCCCCAACACGCCAATGGCATGACCTGCCAGGCCTATCAGGGCGACGAGCTTCTTTTCGAGCGCAGCTACTTCTCCATCGGCGGTGGTTTCGTACTATCCGAGGAGGAATTCTCCCAGAAAGAACAGATTGCCACGCTGCTGCCCTACGACTTCAGCTCCGCCGCGCAGCTGATGGATCTCTGCGAAAAGCACGGTTGGACTATCGCCGAACTGGCAATGACCAACGAAAAGGCTTTTCGCAGTGAAAGTGAAGTCAAGGATGCACTCTGGCACATCTGGGAAGTCATGGATGAGTCGATTCAACGCGGCTGCCACCAGCACGGAATTCTCCCCGGCGGGCTCAAGGTCCGCCGCCGCGCAGCGGAACTGTACCGCGAACTGAGCAAACAGTCCGATGAGGAGCGCCGCCAGGGACTCACCATCCTGGATTGGGTGAGCCTCTTCGCACTCGCGGTCAACGAGGAAAACGCCGCGCGTGGCCGTATTGTCACGGCACCGACCAATGGCGCCGCCGGCGTGATTCCCGCAGCCATCGCCTACTACGTACAGTTCGTGCACGATCCGGTCCAGCACGGTGACCTGAAAGACCAGGTAGTGAAATTCATGCTGACGGCCGGGGCCATTGGCATGCTGTTCAAGAAAAACGCCTCGATTTCCGCAGCGGAAGTCGGCTGTCAGGGGGAGATCGGCGTGGCCTGCTCCATGGCCTCGGCGGGACTCGCGGCGGTCCAGGGCGGCACCAACCAGCAGATCGAAAACGCCGCCGAAATCGGTATGGAACACAATCTCGGCCTGACCTGCGATCCCATCGGCGGACTGGTGCAGGTGCCGTGTATCGAACGCAACACCATGGGCGCGGTAAAAGCCATCAATGCGGCCCGCCTCGCACTGCGCGGCGACGGAGCGCACATTGTGCCGCTGGACAGCGTGATTGAAACCATGCGTCAGACCGGCATCGATATGCAGAGCAAGTACAAGGAAACGTCACAGGGCGGGCTGGCGGTTAACGCCGTCAACTGCTAAAGCCTTCTGAAGAGTAGCTTCGCCGACGGAACTGCGAGATGGCACCCGTCGGCGATCCCCCTCCTGCGCCGTCAGCCCGGCACGCCGTGCTTGGTATAGATATCGAAGCGACCCGACTTCCCTTCCAGTGTCAGCGAGGGTTTCCGTTCTCCCAGCAGCGGCGCAATTTTGGGTCGCTTGACCACCACACGGTAATAGCAAGCCGCGATTGCCGGCTCCAGTAACTCATCGGCATCGGTATCCCCGCCCACGATCCGGTGAAAGGCCACCATTTCTTTTTTTACTTTGGCGCTTTTGCCGCGCTCGGGAAACATCGGATCCAGATAGATCACTGGTATGGAATCGGGCTGTTGCCGCTCCAGCCAGGCGGCCGCGGACACATCGGATTCATCCAGGGACAGGCGAGCGGAAATTCCCGCAAGTTCGGGATCACTCTCGGCGGCTCGGCGCAGTCGCGCCAACCCGTCGCAGAGTAGCGCCCGCACCACAGGATTCCGCTCCAGCATCAACACATCACAGCCCAGTGACGCCAGCACGAAAGCATCCCGCCCGAGCCCGGCCGTTGCATCCACTACTCGCGGATAAAAGCCACTGCGCACACCGACCGCCTTGGCGATCTGCTGTCCCTTGCCGCCACCGTACTTGCGCCGGTGGGCGGCGGCGCCGGTGACAAAGTCCACGGCAACCGGTCCCGGCGCTCCCCGACCGGTCGCACATAGCTGCAGGCGTTCGCCCCGCTGCAACACGTAAGCGGGCGAATCGATTTGGTTGGGGGCAAGGTTACCGAGGAACGGCAGCTCTAGCTCGGCAGCCAGCGCCTGGGCCGAAGGAAGGTTGTGGTCGCCGTCCGCGACAACCGCCAGATCATTTTGCACAGCATTTCCGTCATATCCGTTTCAGGGCGGATGCTAACCTGCCTCGGCGAGCCAATCTAGCGCCCTGCCCCGATCCGCAACGGCAAAGGGGCGCACTTCCGCGCAGACGAAATGATCGACGAGTTGCGGCATAAAGGCCAACAGGGAATGATCGGAAACGATGGCGATCTTGTGGATATGGCGATGGTGATTGCGCACGAACTGGCAGTGTGTCACGAGGGCGGCAAAGCTCTCCCAGCCGGAAAAATCTACCGCGTCGATCAACAGCCCTTCCAGTCGACCGTGCTCGATAATCACGGGATCGACCTGCTTGGCCAGGATCGCAAAGTCATTCGGCTGCAGGGAACCCCGAGGTCGGACTTCCAGAATCGAGTGATCGCGGAACCAGTTGTGCTCGATCATTGAGAATAAAGACGCCGGGGCTGCGTTAATCGGCAGCCCCGGTCTCGCTTGTGGCCGGCAGAATCAGTTCTGCGGCTCGTCGGAGGTATCGGACTCCTTGTCCTTGTCCCGCAGCTTGTCCATCGCGTCTTCCGTCGCATCTTTCGTGGCTTCGCCGGCATCTTTCATAGCTTCACCGGCCTTGTCTGCGGCACCTTCTACCGCTTCGCCGGCTTCCTTGGCCGCGCCTTCCACCTTCTCGCCCATCGTGTCAGCGGCTTCCTTGGCCTTGTCCATCATATCCTGGCTTTGGTCTCCGGGCGGTGTGGTGTCCGGCCGATCGGATTCCTGCTGCATGTTACTGTCGGGCGTGCCCATACCGTCGGGCGGAGGCTGCATGTTTTCATCCGGAGACTCGTTTTCCATACTTTCACTCTTCGGCTTTTCGAGTGAATCGTAGGCGTCTTTTGCCGCATGGTCGCCACCGCGCGACATAAAGTAGCCGATGATCAGCAGCAAAATTATCAGCGGAAGTAGTAGCTTTTTCATAAACCCACCTATTGACCCCTGGCTGTTGCACAATTTGAGGCGGTGTCAGCATGTCACCTGTGAGATCCGGGAGGTTGCTCTATGTCGGCTTCCAGGAATCCCACAGCCACGCACTATGCCCCGTTGCAATCCATGGCACCAAGCGGTTCTTCACTACTTGAAACTTTGCAGAAGAAGTTGACGCCAACATTGATAAGAATAACTCGCCAAACCGGTTCTTCAAGGAACATTGTTCCTCGCATTAAGGCCGGATTGCTGTAATCAGACTAATTAATATATCGGAATGTTTTAGAAAGCGTCGCGAAACACCGGGGAAAAGTGACCAATGGGCACCCTTTTTGAGGGGGCGATAGGGCATCAGCCCTGCTGATCAATCTGCTTCAGCTGGGCCAGCAGTGGCGCCGCCTCTGCTTCCGGCACTGCCGCATCACAGCTTCGCAACTGCAGCCGGCCATAGCTGTCCGGACTGGCGAAAATCAGGTAACGGCCTCCCTTGACCAGTTTTTTATCACAGGCATCGAGGCCGAGACGAAAGGCAATCAGGCGATTGGCCTCTCCCTTCCATACCTGACGGGAGACCGCTGAATAGACATAACCGAGTAGCGCCACCATTCCCGGCTCAGACAGGGCACTATCCACATCCCGATGGATTCCAGCTATCTGAACCTGGGCAACCAACGCGGCTGACGCATAGCGCGCACCGAGATCGTCTCCAGGCGGAACTGTAGCAGCTCCGTTAGTAGAAGTTTCCTCCGCCAGCAGTGCCGGTGCGGCACCAGCCGAAAGGGTCAGCAATAGACTGGCGGCGATGCGCCCGATTCCTTTTCTCACCTCGCTCACCTCTACGTAATTTATTGCTATTCCATCAAATATTTGCCGCGAGAATTCGGCAAATCTCAACTCACGCAAAGCCTGGACGGAGCATTCGTCAAAAACACCAAATTCCGTGCCAAAAAAAAAGGGCACCGAAGTGCCCTTTCCTTTTCTCACATTATTTGAGCGGTAGCAACTCCAGCTCGACGCGGCGGTTGGCCTGACGCCCGGCTTCGGAATCGTTGCTTGCCAGCGGGTAACGCTCGCCGTAACCCACCGCCTGCACTCGGCCTGCGGCAACGCCACGGCCCGTGAAGAAGTTGGCAACAGAGTTGGCGCGCTGCTCACTCAGATTCTGGTTGTAGACATCGGAACCGGTGCTGTCGGTATGGCCGCTGACGCGGATCGCGGTCTGGTCGAATTCTTTCAGCACCAGGATCACAGAATCCAGCGTGTCGTAGAAATCTGTACGGATATCCGCCTTGTTGGTACCGAAGGTAATGTTGCCCGGCATGATCAAGCGAATATTGTCGCCTTCACGCTGTACACGGACACCGGTACCTTCAAGACGCTGGCGCAGTGCCATTTCCTGGCGATCCATGTAGTAACCGATACCGCCACCGATGGCCGCACCGCCCAGAGCACCGGTGAGGGCCCCTTTCTTGCGGTCTTTCTTGCTCGCGGTAGCCGCACCGATGATGGCCCCGGCAACGGCACCCGCGCCGGCACCCTTGGCCGCGTTACTGGTTTTGCTTTCACCTGTATAAGGGTCCAGCGTGGTACAGCCCACCAGTGAGCTCAATGCGAGAATTGCTACCCATTTTTTCATGTAAGGTTCTCCTAACGCTTTTATCGAACAACGGGTGTCGAGAGGCGACATGCCGCCAAAACCTGAGAAGGGAAGTATCGGCGCAGCCAGCTGACTGGCAGCTGAACCGACCGCTTCAATTCGGGGACGAAGCCTAGGCGGAAACGACGTTCAGGTCTACCGACAACGACGCAATTTTGCGCGGTAACCAAAAGTGAAGAAACTCCGGCGCTCCGGCAGGGACAGGCTTACGCTGCAGGCACCACTCTAATCCCTCCACAGCTTCTGTGGATAACTCTGTGCATGACCTCATTAAATTGAGCGCCATACGGCATCTCGCCTCGCCCGCAGCATTTTGTCTATTTTTTACCCTTCACAAATTTATCATTTAAAAACAATAACTTACAAGATTTCCAGCGCGGAGCGTACCACTTATACAGGCACCAGTGGGAGCGCCTAAAAACCTGCCCCGACATGTGGAAAACATCTTGTCAATACTTGACTGCGGGACCGGAATTATTTTTTTTAGACAATTTTACGATTAGGTAAAGGGATAGTGAGGGGAACAACTATTAGGGTACGAACGTACCCCTTAAGGTCTGACCGGCGCACAGGCGAGAAATGGCCTGCCGGTCTGGACAGGCCAATCTAAACGCTTTTTCCCTCAATAGTGCGGGGGCTTTTCGTCACCCGGCTTGCCGCTCCCCTGCATTTCGTAGGAAAGATCGCGGTATTTGTCACCGAGTTCCTGCAATCGAGCGATCAGAGCGCGGATATTCGCATCCTGCACGGCAATGACATCGTTGAGCTGGCTCAGGGTGTCCTCCTGGAATGCGAGGCGGCTTTCCAACTCTTCAACTCGTGCAGTCAGTTCTGCCAATGACTTTTCCATTACAGTAATCCGTATAGCCGCTCGACAAGGCTGACCGCGCGGCGGTCCATGAACAGGCTCTGCCCCATTCTCGTGGTGACGTAGCCAAAGCCGATGCCCTGCTCGGGATCGGCGAAACCCACGCTCCCTCCAGCGCCGGGGTGGCCAAAGCCCTGGGAGCCGCCAAAACGCAGATCCGCCGCCTTGCCACTGCGAATAAAACCACAGCCAAAACTCACATCGGCCTGCAGTATGGCGTCTCGCCCACAGCTCTGTTCGCGGGCGGCCTCGGCGATCAGCTCCGGCGACAACAGGCTCGGTTGCTCGGCTGCGAGGTCTCCATAAATCGCCGCCAGATCACGCGCGCTGAAATGCCCGTTTGCGGCCGGAATCAGCGCCCCGCGCCAGTCCTCGCCGTTGGTGCCCATCATCAGGCTGACCGGATTAGTGAAGGCCTGCGCCACCGGACCATTGCGGTCTTCCTTGATGGCCCGGCCTACGGCGTTTTCCCGCAGCTCGGGAAGGGGCTGTTTCAACGGGCCCACATCGGCAATGCGGGTAGACCGGTGGCCGTGTGCGCCGAATCCGCCATCCAGCTCCAGGGGGGATGCCAATGCATCCCGGTAAAGCTGTCGCAGCGGTACGCCCGCTACCCGCTCCACCAGACCGCCGACGCTCCAGCCGTAGAAAAACGGGGCATAGCCCTGGTGGGAGCCGGGAGTCCACCAGGGTTCGGTTGCCGCGACTCGCGCACACGCCTCTTCCCAGTCGTAGATCAGGCTATCCGCGACCTTTTCCCGAAATGCGACCAGCCCGGCCCGGTGGCACAGCAGCTGCCGGGCGGTCACTTTCTCTTTGCCTTTGGCGGCAAACTCTGGCCAGTACTCGGCCACGGGGCGGTCGAGATCCAGCCTCCCCTCGCCTACCTGCTGCATTGCCAGTACGGCCAGAACGCCCTTTGACGAAGAAAAGACGTTGGCGAGGGTGTCCTCGGTATAGGGCACCCGGGCATCACGGTCTGCACTGCCGGCCCAGAGAGAGACAATCAGCTCGCCGTGCTGGTGCACTGCCACGGCCGCGCCGTTGTCCCCGCAGTGGCGGAAATTGTGAGCGAAGTCGTCGTACAGCGACTCGAAACCGGGGGCGCAGAAGCCGTATATTTCCATGGGTACCCGTCCAACATCTGAATAAGGCGCGATAGTTTAGGGCCTGTTGCCTTTAAATTCGATAGCCGAGCCGGCGGCGAAGCGGTGAGTTCCAGGAATAGTTCGAAGGGCTGCAAGGTGGGAGCCGCCGGTAGCATGGTACCGATCACCCATAATGATCGCAGGGCCCAGCGATTAGCCGCTACCGCACGTCCCTTCCGGCACCAGACTGCTTTCGCGACTGAGAACAAATGGTTAGGATGGCCCCCATTCGCGCCACCGCCCCTGCAGCTTCTTGCCGGGATGCGCTTGACAGTTTGACGACCAGAGCCGGAGAACAAATGCCATGACACAACAAAAGGCCATTCAGGACCAGATACCGGACAATCATTGCTTCGGGTGTGGCCCGGAAAACGCAAGTGGCCTGCAGATAAAGAGCTATTGGACGGGCAAGGACACCAGCCGCTGCGAATTTACCCCGCAGCCACACCAATGTGCCGGCCCTACACAGTATCTAAACGGCGGTATTATCGCCACGGTGATCGACTGCCACACGATCTGTACTGCAATCGCCGATGGCTACATCCAGGCCGGGCGCGAGACAGGCACCGGCGACAAGATCTGGTATGCCACTGGCAAGCTCGACGTTCAATATCGTGCACCGGCCGCAATCAGTGATACTGCCATCCTCGAAGCGAAAATCGTCGAACGTACGCCAAAGAAAACCCGGCTGGAATGCACCCTCTCCAGCGGCGGACGCATCTGTGCCTCCGCCGAAGTTGTGGCAGTCCGCGTACCGGACAACTGGTAACTGGCAGGTACGCTTCAGCGCAGCTTCTGCTCTTCCTCCAGCTTATAGCCGCAGTGTTTGCAATACTCGGCATCAACGTCGTGCCCTGAGCGGCTGCAGTTATCGCAGCGGCGCAGGGTGCGCTCCCTGCCGATTTCCGACGCCAGCTCTGCGGTAACGATACCGGTGGGCACCGCAATGATCGAATAACCGATCAACATGGTAAGCGATGCGATAGCCTGCCCCCACGACGTCTGTGGCGTGATATCCCCAAAGCCCACTGTGGTGATGGTGACAATGGTCCAGTAGATACTCTTGGGAATACTGCTGAATCCGTGGCGGGGCCCTTCCACCAGATACATGATCGCACCGAAAATCACACACAGCACCAGCATGCTGGCGTAAAACACCATGATTTTACGTCGCGACTGCCACAGTGAACGGAGCAGCAGATTCGCATCCCGCATGAAATGGATCAGCTTCAGGATCCGGAATATCCTCAGTACCCGTAGTAACCGGATCACCAGCAGTGTGTGGGCTCCGGTAAACACCAAGGCCAGATAACTGGGCAAGATCGCCAGCAGATCCACTAGACCGTAGAAGCTGAATATATAGGCGCGGCGATTGACTGAGCAGTAAATGCGCAGGAAATATTCAATGGTAAAAAGCCCGGTGAAAATCCACTCCAGGATAAAAAACATCTCCCCGTAACGGGAGCCAAAGCGCTCGACCGACACCAGCAATACCAGCACCACGCTGGTCAAAATGGCCCAGATCAAAAAAACATCAAAATTTTTCCCCGCCGGCGTATCCGTGCCGAAGATCACTTCATTGAGATATTTACGCATACCGGTCAACGGCATCAGCTTCTCCAAAACATAATTCTGTATCGGCGCTCATTGTAAACGTCGCCTACGAATTCGGTCTCAACTATTCCAGATCCATGGGCGAGCGCCTCATCTTGAATGGCTATTTTTTGGCCGACGTGTTCGTCGGTTCAAATTCTATGTCCATATTCACGATGCCAGCCAGCCCGCTCAAACTTCGTGTCGATGGCTTACGCGCGCTTTTAATTTCCATAAATGTCGCAAAAGACAGGCAAATTTTCGCCAAAAGCATTAAATGACAAAGATATTTGGTTGATCTGTACCGACACCTGAGATCTACTTGCATCACATAATAAATGCCAACTCGATCACATTTAATGTGTTGTT
Source organism: Microbulbifer hainanensis (assembly GCF_014904735.1). Taxonomy (GTDB): domain Bacteria; phylum Pseudomonadota; class Gammaproteobacteria; order Pseudomonadales; family Cellvibrionaceae; genus Microbulbifer; species Microbulbifer hainanensis. The sequence goes on from NZ_JACZCR010000028.1 coordinate 80,797, forward strand.
TTTTTGTTTTGCGTTTATTTGCAGATCCAAAAGGAAATCTGGCGATCTGGCCAGAATAAAAATATTAAGGGGGAACTCCTGTGTTCAATCGCACTCTTTTGGCGGTAATCATTGCCGCTGGCGCTCTGGCCGGCTGCAGCGACGATAATTCCCATCACCGGTCTGTGACCACTCCGCCCGTAACAACCAACGCTGCTCCCAGTGTGGTTATCCAGGAAATCGCAGCAGTAAAACCTGGCGCCCAGGTCACCCTGGAAGCCGTTGCGAGCGATGAAGACGACAATATCGCAAGCCTGGAGTGGACCCAGACCACTGGTACCAGCGTCGATTTTACCGGTGGCGATACCGACACAATTGCGTTCATCGCTCCGGCGCCCGACAAGGACACTGACCTGACTTTCAGCCTGACCGTCACTGATGCGGAAGGTGAAACTGCGATGGCGGAAGTCACCGTGAAAGTGCTGGCCAACGCCGCGCCAGAAGTTTCGATCAACGCAGTTGAGCCTGTAGCTACCCAACAAACCGTGATTCTGACTTCAACTGCCAGTGACGACTACTCCGACAAGCTGGAATACTCTTGGGCGCAGTTGGACGCAACAGAGGGCTACGAAGTGGCCATTACCGATTACGATGCGGATGCCAGCTTCGTATCACCTTCGACTAAATTCAACAAGACGTTGAAATTCCAGGTAACCGCTACCGACGAACACCAGGCTTCCGGAACTGCAGATACTGAAGTCGACGTGATTGGCGATATCCATGCACAAATCAAAGCACTGACCGATGCCATCGTGCTGGTGGACTTCAAAACTATTCACGCCGATGGTTTTATGGTGAATGATACTGCCGCTGGGGCAGGCATCTTTAAGTGGCAGCGCCCGAATACCGGTGCGGCGAAAAACATCACTGCCCCGATCGCGCACTTCCTGAGCGCGGCAGGCTACAGTGATATCGCCGAACTGGCGTTTGAGGACATGTATGTGCGCACTAGTGCAGATCCGACTAACCCCGGCAATTTCGCAAGCGCGGACCTGGGTGTATTCCTCTACGCTTACGAGGTTACCGGCGAGCAGAAATACCTGGATGTCGCGACGGCCATGTGGGATGCGGTACAAGCCAAGTACGGTTTTGACGGGGCCAACCCACCGCGCACCTGGGACAACTACCCGTTGTGGGGCTACGATAGTTATAACCAACTGATGGGGGCGTATATGGCCGCCAAGCATGGCCTACCTGGCGCTGATGTCTATCTGGCTGATTTTGGCAACTGGTATGAGTCAGAGCTTCCAGCCCACTTGGTGGCGAATCCCTCCAATGCGATTTACACCAACCTGATTTTCCAGGAATTCAATCTTGGCGTGCGGGACGATTCATATATGCTGGCAATCGACGCGGCGGAGGCGGACATGCAGACTGTTGCATACGCCCTGATGAGTAAAACCATCGAGAAAGAAGCTGCCGTTGATTACCTCATGGACGCTCTGAACAACAAGTCTGATGACGATTACTCAGAACCAGTCGCTGAAGCCATTGGCGCCCTGCGCACCTTTGCCGACGAGTAATATCATCACCTCGATTAGCGCAGCCTTTTGGCTGCGCTTTCTCTTTTTACTAAATGCCCCCTTATCTACGGCGCTAATAGCTTCAGACGCCTTCCGCCCTCGCCTACCACTTCGCGCTTTAACTTCCCCAACACCTGCGGCACAATCCCCAAGTCGACCACTCACCTCCCATCCATGCCGAAAGGTGCCCGAATTCCATGCCCAGAGATAACCGCCTCGTCTACTCCACCGACCGCGGCCGCATCAAAGAAGAACCCAAAGCCGAAGCCCGCCGCGAAGGCGACGGTATAGTCCGGATACAAAGGGAAACCAAAGGCCGCAAGGGAAAGGGGGTGACCTGCGTGCGGGGCCTGCCAGGTACCGATGCAGAATTGAAACTGTTGCTGGCGGAAATGAAGAAACGCTGTGGTTGCGGCGGCGCCCTGAAAGACGGGGTCATCGAAATCCAGGGCGACAAACGCGCCGAGCTGAAGGCCCTGCTCGAAGCGCGCGATTACAAGGTCAAGCTGGCCGGAGGCTAAATCAGCGCAGGTTACCAACTAGCCGCAGGGGCCGAACACCCATGGAGCGCTCCTGCTTCAGACAGGATTCCAATAGCGGGGCAAGCTGGATACGGTAGTGCTCGAGAATGGCTGCGCTCGCCCCCTTGCAACGGATTTCCATCGCCTGAAGCGCATCCATTACCCCCTGCCGATCCTGTGGCAGGCCATAGGCCGTTATGCGCCCTACCCTGGCCTCCAGCGACTCCGGCAGGCCCGACGCCCGCAGACTATTGTTACGGTCCGCACCATCAAAAGCTGCCGCCAGCCCCGCAGCGGCCATATCATAAAACTTCTGGATCAACTCCCGCTGACTGGTATCCAGCGACAGACTGTCGATCATAAGGCCGAGAATATCCGCATAGCGCTCCAGCTTTTCAGCCTGGGGAGCAATTGCACAATAAGCCGCCAATTGTTGCTGAATCTCCCGTGCTGCTTGCCCCTGCTCTCCACTCATCGCGTCCACTGCACGCTGCACTCTAAGAACAAAGGCAGCGAATATCTGACGGTACTGCTGCTGCAGCTCCCCGACGCGCGCCCGGTTGTCATTCAGACTCTCCTCCGCCGCTGCTGGCGTCGAGCCGCTGAGGTAATAGTCCTGCGGCTCAATTTTGACCTGGGATTTGATGAGCCCGGCACCCAGGCTGATGGCGGCACTACGCGCGCGCAACTGATCGAGACGCTGCTCCAGTTCCCGCGCGTCCACCAGCTTGCCGCGCAGCCAGTCGATCACCGACTGTAAATCCATTTCCGCAAATTCGTCGGCCGATGGTGGCGCCTCGGGAAGCACCTCTCGTAACGGGAGCTGATTGAAATATTCCCCGAGAACCTGCAGCGAGGCTTCCGCCTCCTTGCTGGCACACAGCAGCCGCTGGTTCTCCACTGCCCGGGCGGACTCGACCGACATCCCGGCACTGACCGATTCACGTAATGCGGGCAAGCCGTCGATCAGTTTCTGCACGGAGAAGGCTTTATTCATCAGCGGCGACAAAGTCAATTCTTCTACCCACGCAATACGCTCGTTATCCGCGGCCTGGGCACTGTCCCAGGGATCGGATGTCTGCGCCATCGCCAGCTCGATATTGGAGCGCGTTTCGCTATCGAGGTTTTCCAATATCCACCGGATCGCCCCGGGAAAGTCCGACAGCCGCTGACTGGCGACTTCCGCTTCCCGGTTGATTTCCACCGCCACCAGTTCAGCGTGCACCAACTGGTGCCACTTCTCTGCAAAGCGCACGAAGTCATCGCTTCCGAGAACGCGCGCCGCACAGGCGTCACCGTCACGCTCAAGCAGGCGGGCGACCGGCGCCGTCAGCTTGTGGTGTATATCCGCCAGTTGGTCGATTACGGGCATCAATACACGTCCCGTGACTGCCAGCAGGCCGTGCAGGGGCTTTATGGGAGCAGCGCATTCTCCCTGGGGGGCCACAGCACTGCGTTCGTTTTCCAGCGCCCACTGCATCAACTGTAACCGGCGCGAGGAACCCTGAATCAGCCGGGCAGCCAATCCCCGCGGGGTATCGCGATAGATACCGAGAGCGCGCGCGACCAGGGCCGCAAGTTCGCGGCCCGGCAGGGAGCAAACGGCGCCGAGGCCCAGGTTGAGAGGCAGCTGCCGTGCCCGCAGACCAGCGAAGCTGATTGGTCCCGCCACCACCTCGGCGCCGGCGGTCACATGAATATCTGATACTTTCGGCAGGTTTGCCTTTTCCGCCAACACGTCCAGTAGAAGGTACAATCCCTGGGCATCGCGCCTTGAAAGTACAACCACGCCCTTTTTGTCACCATCTTCGAAACGGCGTGCAAAAAAGAAAGGCCAGACCAGCAATGCCACTGTGAAAGCGATTAACAGCAGTGTCACCATGCAGGAGACAATACCCAAGACACCGAGATTGCCGGACATGATTGCCTGCGCTATCTGCCAGAGCGTACGTACTGCGCTATAAATGCTGAAAACAGCCAGCAATACAAAAAGCCCGGGAACCATTGCCGCAGCGCCGGCTCCCAACACCAATATAAACCGTTTTATCCCCACCCCTTTCCATTGTTGCGGCTCATCGCTGAACAGGGCTTCGATCTGTTCGCGCGCACGGCTTTTGCCATTCTCCGGACGCGGTTCAGGCTTGTCTGTCTTGCGATTGGCAATCGGGGACCGCTTTGGCGATTCCGGTTGCGCAGGGCTGGATTCGCTCGACCCGGCGCTGACAGCGGGAGCTGCTTCGGCTGCCACTTCCACGGGCTTCGCATTGCGCGTCACATCGTTGCGATTGCGCCGCTTCTGGGCAAATTGCAGCTTGGCGAGCAGCTCACGGTTGTCATATTTCCCGGCTGGGAAAACCTCCACCCGCAGGCCGATCTTCTGCAGGCGAGTCCGGTATTCGATGACTTGCTTGGAGCTGAGTTGATCCTTGATCACCCACCCTTTAAGCATGAGTCGACGCGCTTTGGCGACAGGAATGGAAAAGGTCTGTGCCGCCTCACGCACGACATCTTCCGCCGTTCTGGCCCGCAACGTCTTCCCTGCGGATACGACTTGAAACTTTTCCTGCCCAGACATAGCGCGCTCCGCTGTTAACAAGTGCCGTGAATTGTCAGAATTAGTGAGGTGAGCGCTGCGGAGCGTAAAAGATTCCCGGAAAAACCGGTGGGTACTGGTTCTCACCGGCGCCGGCAAATATCGTGTTCAAACACAAAAAGCCAACTTGCGCACACAAAATTCGTGAAGTGAAACCGCCCAAATTGCCATCTTTTCCTTATGGTGACAGCAACTCACAACGACTCCACGTCACTCTACTCCGGCGCAAACGTCTGCAATACCTGCTCCGCCAGTTCCTCCAGTGATAAACCCTTACCCCGGGGCTTGAACCAGCTGTGCGTATGGATCAGCGCGCCTACTAGCAGACGCCGGGTCAGCGCCGGATCGACACCCGGCCTCGCTGCGTCAATGACCTCGCACCAGGTCGCCTCATAGGCATCGCGCAATTTCAGCACCTGCTTCTGACTCTGTGCACTCAGGCTGCGCCACTCGATCACCAGGATCGAGAACCCCGGAACGGCCAGCCCGTGAATAGCCTCCAGTTCGCAGCGGATACAGGCGCGCAGTTTGTCCCGCGGCGTTGGCGCGCGAGCCACCGCGTGGATCATACGCGCCTGCGCGTACTGCACCACCTCCAGCATCACATTGCGGAGAATGTCCTCTTTGCTGGCAAAGTGATGAAAAATACTGCCCGACAGGATGCCCACCTCGGCGGCGATATCCCGCACCGTAGTTCGCGTGAAGCCCTTCTGCTCAAACAGTCGCGCCGCTGCATTGAGCAGTCGCCCACGCGGGGAATCGGGTGCCGTCAGTACGCCTTCCGACACCATCGCATCGACCAGTTTGCGCGGTGACAAGTCGGCCCGCTGCCCTTCAGCTACTCTCATTGGCGCACCCTCTGTCTGTCCGTCGTCCGTCCATCTGCACTAATTGGCCACTTCCCGGCCCCTGCAGAATCCAGTTGATAACCAAGCGCTTGCTTGGTAGCGTTAAGTTATTCTGAGCGCTCACCGCCCCCGGCGCAAGTGCAAACACAAGTCCAAATAATAGGGACACCAACTTATGAGCTACCAGAGCCAGCTGCGGCCCGGAAGTTTCGACGGAACCACACAAGTCATTACCGGTGGCGGCAGCGGGATCGGCCGCTGCATAGCCCACGAACTCGCGAGCCTCGGCGCCCACACTGTTCTGATCGGGCGCAGCGAGGAAAAGCTTTCTGGCGTCAGCGAAGAAATTCGCGCCGACGGCGGCCACTGCAGCACCTACAGTCTGGATATACGCGACGAAGACAGCGTGCGCGATACCGTCGGACAGATACTGGCGGAGCGTGGCGCCATCCACGGCCTGGTTAACAATGCCGGCGGTCAGTACCCATCACTCCTCGAGCAGACCAACAGCAAGGGGTTCGAAGCCGTGGTGCGCAGTAACCTGCTCGGCGGATTCCTGATGGCGCGCGAAGTTTTCACCCAGTCGATGAAGTCCAACGGTGGCAGTATCGTCAGTATCACCGCCGATAACTGTGGCGGCATGCCGATGATGGGGCACTCCGGCGCCGCCCGCGCGGGTATGGAAAACCTGACCCAGACTGCTGCCGTGGAATGGGCGGCACACGGTGTCCGCGTCAATGCCGTCGCACCCGGCTATATCCTGTCCAGCGGATTCGACACCTACGACCCCGCTTTTTTACGCGAACTGCTGCCGGGGTTCCGCGAGTCGATCCCCCTGTACCGTCTCGGCGAGGAGGCGGAGATCAGCGGCACCGTCTGTTTTTTGCTGTCCGACGCGGCCGCTTATATCACCGGGCAGACCCTGCGGGTCGACGGTGGCTCCAGTCTGAACCACCATTCCCCCCTGTGGCGCCCTGCCCCCTCCCACAACAAAAAGGTATTTAACGGCTTTCACCGCCGTAACAAGCCCCAGGTGGTCACCGAGCTGGAAGCGGAGGGTAAGCTCTGATGCAGCCAATTGCCTCGGAATTGGATACCGGTTCCAGCGAGTTCAGCGACAATCACGCCGCCATGCTCGGTGCGATCGAGCGTTTTCGCGCGGCAGAGCAATTGCCGGTGGATACCGAGATTGCAAAGGCTGAGCGCTATCGCGAGCGCGGCTGGCTGCTGCCACGGGAGCGACTCAATCGTCTGCTGGATCCGGGCGCCCCATTCATTGAGCTTTGCGCCCTGGCGGGCTACAAACTGTACGACGACCGCGACGGCAGCGGTGCCGGCGGCGGTGCCATTTGTGGTATCGGGGAAGTCAGCGGTGTGCGCTGTATGGTCCGCGTGGACAATTACGCGGTCAAAGGCGGCACCATTTCGCCAGCCGGCATGGACAAGGCGCTGCGCATGCAGCAAATCGCCCTGGAAAATCGCCTGCCGATCGTCACCCTGGCGCAGAGTGGCGGCGCCAACCTGATGTACGCCAGCGAGACATTCGCTCCCGGCGGCCGCGGTTTTGCCAATCAGGCACGCATGTCAGCCGCGGGTATTCCCCAGGTTACCGTAGTGCACGGAGGCGCAACCGCCGGGGGTGCCTATCAGCCGGGACTTTCCGACTATGTTGTCATGGTGCGAGGCCAGACCGGCATGTACCTGGCCGGCCCACCGCTGCTCAAGGCGGCGACCGGGGAGATCGCAGACGAGGAGAGCCTCGGCGGAGCGGAAATGCACTGTCGCCAGGCCGGTAGTGGCGACTACCTGGCCGAGAATGATGAAGACGGCATTCGCATCGCGCGGGAAATTGTCGCCAACCTGGCCCAAACAATTCCGCCCTCAATCGACCGGGACTGGCAGGACCCCCACTACCCGATCGACGAGCTCCTCGGCCTGATCCCGGCAGATAGTAAAAAACCCTACGACGTGCGCGAACTGCTCGCGCGCATTGCCGACAACTCCGCACTGCTGGATTTCAAGCCGGAGTTCGATCAACAGACCGTCTGCGGCCATATCCGTATTGAAGGGCACCCTCTGGGAATCATCGGCAACAACGGCCCCATCACGCCCAGGGGAGCCAACAAGGCGGCACAGTTTATCCAGCTGTGCGAACAGAGCGGTACGCCACTCCTGTTCCTGCACAACACCACCGGCTTTATGGTGGGTACGGAAGTCGAGCAGCAGGGGATTATCAAACACGGTTCGAAAATGATTCAGGCCGTCGCCAATGCCCGCGTGCCCAAACTCAGCATCGTGGTCGGCGGGTCCTATGGTGCCGGGAACTATGCGATGTGCGGCCGCGGTTTTGATCCGCGTTTCATTTTCGCCTGGCCCAATTCGCGCACGGCGGTAATGGGCGCCGCCCAGGTGGGCAAAGTTCTGCGCATTGTCAGCGAACAAAAGATGCAGCGCGTGGGCAACCTGGATGAAGCGGCCCTGGAAAAACTCGAGCGGGATACCACAGCCTTCATGGACGCGAGTTCCGATGCACTGGCCTGCAGCGCCCGCCTGTGGGACGACGGCATCATTGATCCGCGGGATACCCGCAGGCTGCTCGGCATGCTGTTGGAAATCTGTCGGGCCGCAGAGATACAACCCGTACGCAGCAATACTTTTGGTATAGCCAGATTTTAATCTGGTGCCGGGCACTGAACATTCAAACTTTAAGACAGAGAACGGGCAACAAAAATGATACTTACCGATGAGCACCGCGAACTGCAGCGGACTGTCCGCAATTTCGTTCAGCAGGAGATCAACCCGTACGTCACTGAATGGGAAAAGGCCGGCGCCTTCCCCATCCGCACCCTGTTCAAGCAGCTCGGCGATCTCGGCCTGCTCGGTATCAGCAAGCCCACCGAGTTCGGTGGACTCGGTCTCGATTTCAGTTACGAAACCGTATTTCTCGAGGAACTTGGTGCGGCCCACTGCGGCGGCGTCCCCCTGTCCATTGCCGTGCAGACATCCATGTCCACGCCCGCACTGGCCAACTTTGCCAGTGACGCTCTGAAGGAACAGTTCCTCGCCCCGGCCATTCGCGGGGATATGATCGGCGCTATTGCGGTGTCAGAACCCGGCGCCGGTTCGGATGTGGCTGCGGTCAAGACCACCGCGGTAGCCGACGGCGACGACTATATCGTCAACGGCAGCAAGATGTGGATCACCAACGCACCCTGTGCCGACTTCTTCTGCACACTGGTGAATACCGGTGAGGGCAAGCCATACCGCAATAAATCATTGCTGATCATTCCCGCCAAGACACCGGGTGTCCGCGTCGGTGAGAAGCTGGAAAAACTCGGGATGCGCTCTTCGGAAACCGCCCCGGTATTTTTCGACGATGTGCGGGTGCCGCAGCACTACCGCATCGGCGACGAGGGGGCCGGCTTTCTGCTGCAGATGCTGCAGTTCCAGGAAGAGCGCCTCGCCGGCGCCGCCCTGACGATCAAGGGGCTGGAAAACTGTGTCACCAGCACCATCGATTACACCCGGGAGCGCCACACTTTCGAGGCGCCGCTGCTGAACAACCAGACCATTCATTTCGGCCTCGCCGAAATGCAGACCGAGGTGGAATGCCTGCGCGCGCTGACGTGGCAGGCGGTAGAGGCCTATGTGCGCGGCGAAGACGTCACTACCCTCGCCTCCATGGCCAAACTGAAAGCCGGCCGTCTATCGCGGACAATCCCCGACCAGTGCCTGCAGTTCTGGGGCGGTATGGGTTATATCGAGGAGACTTCGATCAACCGCTCCTATCGCGACAGTCGCCTGACCGCGATCGGCGGCGGTGCTGACGAGGTAATGCTCGGCATCATCTGTAAATTGATGGGCATTCTGCCGGGACGCCGCAAAGCCGGTGACTAAGGTAATACTGTGATGGAAACACTGATTGTCGAACAGCAGGGTTCGGCGCGTCTTCTGACGCTGAACCGCCCCCAACAGCGCAATGCGATGAATCTGCAGATGGTCGAAGACCTGCTGCAACAACTCGCCACCGCCGAAGCCGACGAACAAATCCGCGCGCTGGTATTGCGCGGTAGCAGTGGCCACTTCTGTGCCGGAGGCGATATTGCCGATATGCTCACCGCACAACAGCGGGCCGCAGACGGCGATTCCGATGCGTTTTACCGGATGAACCGGCACTTCGGGGAACTCCTCAGCCGTTTCAATCAGACCAACCTCGTGGTCGTCGCCGCGCTCGAAGGCGCCGTGATGGGGGGCGGTTTCGGCCTCGCCTGTATCGCCGATATCTGCCTCGCCGCCCAGGGTGCCCGCTTTGCGCTGCCGGAAACACGGCTCGGGTTGCCGCCCGCGCAGATAGCTCCGTTTGTCGCCACTCGGCTGGGTCAGTTCCAGGCCCGCCGCCTCGCTCTCAGCGGTGTCACCATCGACACCGAAGAAGCTGCACGGATCGGGCTGGTACACGCCATCGCCGAGAGCGGTGAAGCGCTGACCGATTCAGTCAATCAACAATTGCAGGCCATTCACGCCTGTGCACCCAACGCCCTCGCGACCACCAAACAGCTGTTACGGGACAGCGCAGGTCTCCGCGATTCCGGCCTGGAGGCCCTGCTCGACAGCGCCGCACGGCAATTTGCCGATGCAATGCAGCGTGGCGAAGGCCGCGAAGGCGCGCGCGCATTTATAGAAAAACGACCAGCGGAGTGGCAGCAGGCATGATGGAAAGCGCCGACAACACAGCGACAAACGCCCGTCCGGCCCTGCTGGTGGCCAATCGGGGCGAAATTGCCGTGCGTATCATGCGCACGGCCCGCGCAGAGGGATACCGCACGATCGCCGTATACAGCGAGGCCGACCGCGAAGCCCTGCACGTACGAACGGCCGATACTGCGGTCGCCATCGGCGGCAACACACCCGCCGAATCCTATCTCGACATCGACAAGATCGTGAAGGCAGCACAGCAGGCCGGCGCCAGTGCAGTCCACCCGGGCTACGGCTTCCTGGCCGAGAATGCTGACTTCGCTCGCGCCTGTGCCGAAAGCGGCTTGCAGTTTGTCGGCCCCTCCCCTGAAGTGATCGAACTGATGGGGAACAAACGTCGCGCCAAGGAATTTGTCGCCGCCGCCGGCGTTCCCTGCATACCCGGGTTCCAGGGTGCGCAGGAAGATGCAGCGCTGGTCGACGCCGCCCGGGAAATCGGCTTCCCAATCATGATCAAGGCCGCTGCCGGTGGCGGCGGACGCGGTATGCGCCTGGCAGACAATGTCGATCAACTGCCGGCACAGTTGCGTTCGGCGCGCAGCGAGGCACTCAGTGCCTTTGGCAGCGACGAGCTGATTCTGGAAAAGGCACTCGTCGACGCCCGGCATATCGAGATCCAGGTCTTTGCCGACATTCTCGGCAACACCATTCACCTGGGCGAACGCGATTGCTCGATACAGCGGCGCCACCAGAAAGTACTCGAAGAATCCCCCTCGCCCGCCGTCGATACGGTGTTGCGGGAAAAAATGGGGGCTGCCGCGGTGGCCGCAGCCCGCGCATGCCAGTATACCGGCGCGGGTACCGTCGAATTTCTTCTCGACAACAGCGGTAACTTCTATTTCCTCGAAATGAATACCCGCCTGCAAGTGGAGCACCCCGTCACCGAAATGGTCACCGGCCTCGACCTGGTCGCCTGGCAACTTGCCGTCGCCCGCGGCGAGCCCTTACCCCTGGCCCAGGAAGAAATCCAGCAATGCGGACATGCCATCGAGGTCCGCCTGTACGCGGAGGATCCGCACAATCAGTTTCTGCCACAGGCCGGCGAACTGCTCCACTGGAGAGAACCGGCGGGAGCGGGAATCCGTATCGACCACGGAATCCGCGCCGGCACGGCAATCTCGCCCTTCTATGACCCGATGCTCGGTAAGCTGATCGCCTGGGGCAGCTCTCGCGAGGAGTCCCGGCGCAGGCTGGCAACGGCACTCGGTGAATTGGAGCTGATCGGGCCAAAAAACAATGTCGGTTTTCTCCAGCAGATTCTCGACGAACCCCAGTTCTGTGCCGGTGCCGCTACCACCGCATATATCGAAGAAATTTTCCCCGACGGCGTCAGCAACAAGGACACAAGTCCCGACAACGAGTTACTCGCCCTCGCTGCAGTCTTGAACCACGAACGGCAAATATCCCCGGCCCACGTTCGCAGCGGTCGCGCCAACTGGCGCACTGGCGCCAACCGGCTGCCGCTCGTCTATCGATTGCAATACGGCGATCAAACCTGCGAGTGCTCCCTGTACTGCGACGGCGGCCACAGCTACCGGGTCGCAATTGGCGAACAGGTATCGAATATTGAAGTGCTGGAATCCGACGGCAATTTCAGCCGGATGCGTGTCAATGGAATGCAATCCCGGCAGTTTCATCTGCATCGCGACGACAGTATTTACCTGTTGCGCAACGGGCAGCAGTGGCACTTCCGCGATATCACCCAGGCCCCGGCAAACCGCAGTTGCGGTCCAGGCAGTGGCCGAATTACCGCACCGATGGACGGCTGCATTGTGGAAGTACTGGTAAAGCCCAATCAGGTAGTGCGTCGCGGCGACACCCTGGCGGTGATGGAAGCCATGAAAATGGAACACCCGCTGAAAGCCGACCGCGATGGACACGTCATCGAGCTCGCCGCCACTGCGGGCAGCCAGGTACGCGGGGGCCAGTTGCTGTTACAGATTGAATCAGCGGAAGTCACGTCAGACGAAACATCCTAAAGGAACGCGCAGTGTACGATATCGACACCACCCGCCCCGCCAGCCCTTTCTACAACGACAGCCACCGGCAGTGGCGCGAGCAGCTGCGTCGATTTGTGGATCGCGAAATCATGCCTTCCGTCACCGAATGGGATGAGGCGTGCACATTGCCGGCGGAACTGTGGCGCAAGGCAGCCGATGTCGGGCTGCTGCAGATGGGCTACCCGGAAACCTACGGGGGCATTGAGGCGGATTGTTTCCATACCATCGTCGCCGCCGAGGAACTGGCTCGCTGTGGTGCGGGCGGGCTCTATGCGAGCCTGATGGTGCACGGCATCGCGCTGCCGCCGCTGGTGCACTATGGCAGCGAGGCGCTGAAAGACCGGGTGATCCCCCAGGTGCTCAGTGGCGACAAGCATATTTCCCTGGCGATAACCGAGCCGGGAGCGGGCTCCGATGTGGCCAATATTCAGTGTCGTGCCGCGCGCGACGGCGACGATTACATCATCAGTGGTGAAAAGACTTTTATCACCGGCGGTATGCGTGCGAACTGGTTTACCACCGCGGTCAGGACCGGTGGCGATGGCTACGGCGGTATCTCACTGCTGCTGATCCCCGCCGATGCCGAGGGGGTCAGCCGGCAGCAGTTGGACAAAAAACAGGGCTGGTGGTGTTCGGATACTGCGAGTATTTTCTTCGATCAGGTCAGGGTGCCGGCAGCAAACCTTATCGGCGGGGAAAATGAGGGCTTTCTGCCGATAGTGCACAACTTCAATCGGGAGCGCCTGGGCATCGCCGCCTCCTGCGTCGAGTACAGCCGCGTCTGCCTGCACGAAGCTATAGAGTGGGCGCAACAGCGCGAAACCTTCGGTAAGCGATTGGCGAACCATCAGGTTATCCGCCACAAGTTTGCGCAGATGCTGCAGCGTATCAATGCCACCCAGTCCTATCTCGAGCTGAGCGCCTGGGCCGAGGAACAACAGCAGTTGAAAGTCGCCGATGTAGCGCTACTTAAGGTACAGGCGACCGAAACCCTGGAATTCTGTGCACGAGAGGCCATGCAGACTATCGGTGGCGCTGGCTATATGCGCGGCGGGCGCACGGAGCGGATCTACCGGGAAGTAAGGGTCAATGCAATCGGCGGCGGCTCCGAGGAAATACTGCGAGACCTCGCATCGCGGCAAATGGGCATTTAAACAAGCGCGCGCTGAAGACCGCTAGCATCCGAATCAATCCGGCGGGGCGATCATATCCCGCAGCCAAACTCAACGAGTATTGCCATCCCAGACATCGTGCTCCACGCCCTTGATGGCATACTTGCGCGCGTCAAACACCGGCTCCGCAATACCCTGGTCCCGCTGGGCCTCGTAGTCCCCCAGCACCTTGAAGGCCACTCCGGACAGCAGCAGTATCGCCAGCAGGTTAGCGGAAGCCATAAAGCCCATGGACATGTCCGCCATATTCCACAGCAGTGCAAAATTCTCCGACTTGCCACTGTAGGCCACCCAGGCACCGAACAGGATGAACACAATATAGAGCGCCCGGTAGCAGAAGATCGATAGGCGTGTATGCCAGAGGAAAAAGATATTGGTTTCTGCGTAGTAATAGTTGGCGATGATCGACGTAAAGGCGAAGAACAACAACGCGATGGCGACAAAGCTGCCGCCCCAGCTGCCCACTTCACTGGCGAGCGCATCCTGAGTCAGCGTCACGCCCTCTACATTCCCCACCATATGGACATCGGCCAACAGGATGATGGCGGCCGTCGCACTGCAGATCAAAATGGTATCGAGAAATACCGATGCCATCTGCACATAGCCCTGAATGGCCGGGTGTTTCACATCCGCCACCGCACCGACATTCGGCGAGGAACCCATGCCCGCCTCATTCGAAAACAGGCCGCGCTTGATACCATTGGCCACGACCGAACCGAAGGCCCCTGCCCCCATCTCCTCGAAACCGAATGCATTGCCGAAAATCAGGCCAAACACCCGCGGCAGCTCATCGACACGTAACAGGATCACGAATATGGCGACGGCAATATAGGCCAACGCCATAAATGGCACAACGATCCCGGCGAAACGCCCAATGGAATGAATACCGCCGAAGACAATGATCGCCGCGAGCACTGCCACCAGTACGCCAACCAACAACGGATTCACACCCCAGGCACCGTGGATAGCCGACGCCATCGCATTGGCCTGTACGGCATTGAAAAAGAAGCCGAAACAGATCACGAGGAAAATGGAAAACAGTACGGAAAGCCATTTCCATTTGTGTCCCAGGCCTTTTTCAATGTAATAGGCCGGGCCGCCGCGAAAGGTCCCGTGTTCCTCACCGCGCTCCTTGAAAGTCTGGGCCAGTGTGTTTTCCACGAAACTCGTAGTCATTCCAACCCAGGCTACTATCCACATCCAGAATACGGCACCTGGCCCGCCCGCGGTGATCGCCACCGCCACACCGGCAATATTGCCGGTGCCGACTCGAGCCGCTGCGCTGGTGGCAAATGCCTCAAATGAAGATACGGAGTCTTCATGCTCCTTGTGAAAGCTGCGCTTCATCACCGTGAGCATATGGCCGAAATGGCGAAACTGAATAAAACGGCTGTGCCAGGAAAAATAGAGTCCCGCCGGCAATAGTCCGGCAATCAAGATACCCAGCCACCAGATGCCACCGAGGCCACCCCAGGTGATCGAATTGCCCCAGCCGACAAAGCTGGCAAGGGTATCGAGAAAGCCTTGCATCGCATGCTCCCAGCAAGCATTACACTGTGTGCCAGCTGCACTGGCGCAGAAAATTCCATTCCGTATACAAGGCTAGCCGAGAACCTTGGAAAGGAATGAAATAGGTATGGCTCGGCAGTCAGAAAAACACAATTACCATCGATAAGGAGCACATTAAAGCAAGAATCTACAAACCCGCTGTGTCTTGGGTTCGACTAAACCGTTATATGTCGCATTTTTCTTTTTTTGGCTATGCTGCATACAGAGCACCAGGGGCCGCTACATCATGATTTAGCGAGCGAGTGGCTGTAGTGGCCGCCGGAACAGAGAGAGCGGGATATATAGGGCGAACCTTTGCATTCCGATTCCAATGGCGCACCAGCACCGGCGAAACGCGGCAGGTAATCGCGCAGCAGTGATGAAATAGTTTCTAGTCACGTAAGCCGCAGACTGAGCAAACACTACTTGTAGCAGGTGGCATCTTCACGAAGAGTGCGCGGATTATTATGCTGAACAAAACATTGAGCAACACGCCTGTCCGAAGATTGTGTGGGCGCGCCTTTTCGATCCTGTTTGCGCTAACGTCAATCGGCATCGTAGTGGCCACATTATTGGGAGCTGCTCACGAGATCTTCAACGCGGAAGATGTCTACGATGCTATGAATCATGTCTTTGTGACAAGCGTCAGCAATCTGGTGGTTGCACTGACGATTTTCGACCTGGCATTAGTCATTGATGCGGAGTTCGTAGGAGAGGACTCGGCCGGTTATTCCGTGGAGGAGGGGCTACGCCGCACGGTTCCGCATTTTTTCAGTACCATAAGTTGCGCGCTCGCTGTGGAAGGGCTGGTCCTGATAATTAAATATAATCAAGACGGAATGTATGAGAATATCTATATCGCCATCGCCATAATCATCAGCAGCGCAATCTTGCTGGCTACTTTGGCCCTTTTCCTCAAACTCCACAGATCTGCCTAGCACCAGTTATCCCGAGCCATCTGATTGACTCTCGCCCCGGGGCAGCCATCCCTGCCGCCGCGGGGCGAGTTTCGCTTCGATTTCTTAAAGAAACAGCTCCCGGGCGCGTGCCGGAGATACTACTGTACGCCCCGCTTCCTCGGCGATATTGACCAGCGCCTCGATCAACTGGCCGTTGCCGCTGGTGCGCTCACCGCCGGGCAGGTAGAAGGTATCCTCCACACCGGTGCGCAGGTGACCGCCCAGCTCCGCGGTCTTGCGGTGCACCGGCCAGATTTCCTCGCGCCCGATCACCGTACTCTGCCACAGGGCACCGGGTTTCATGTATTTGGGTAACAGTGCCAGCAGCTCCGGATCCGCCGGCATACCGGAAGCCACACCCATGACCAGGTTGTAATTGGGCCTGTCGATCATACCCACGTCGGCGAACATGCCCACGGATCGCACAATGCCCACATCGAAACACTCGAATTCCGGCCGTGTACCCGTCTCGCGGCACACCGCCAGCAGCTCCTCGATTTTGTCTACGGTATTTTCAAACACCATTGGCGGCCAGGCCCAGGTACCGTTGGACCGGGCTTTCAGGTAATTGAGGCTCCCCGCGTTGCAGGCGGCGATCTCCGGCTTTCCGGCGCGAATGCAGTCCAGCGCGCCCTGCTGGTCCCGGCCGATTGTGCCAGTAGTGAAATTCAGGATAACGCCGGGACAAGCGGCGCGGATTTCTTCGGCAATGGCCAGCGCCACAGCGGGATCCCAGCTGGGCAGATGCCCGCTGCCCGGCTCCTGGGCACGGAAATGGATATGCATGACGGCAGCACCGGCGTCGTAGGCCTCGCGTGCAGACTGCGCCATCTGCTGCGGAGTAACCGGCACCGGATGCTGTTCCGGATTGGTCAGCACCCCGGTCAGTGCACAGGTAATGACGACTTCATCGGACTTTTCGGCGGACATTTCGGGCTCTCCTGCATTATCTTTTTATCGACACCGTACGCGTAGGCTGACAACCCTTGCTGCTCCGGCGCTGCATCCTGAGTCATTATAATACCAAGCGCTTGCTTGGTTTTGCAGGCTAGCACAGGGTGTAGATGAGGAAAAGGCAACTTGTCTCCTCTGCGCGCGGACGGCAGAATGCGCCGCTGACCGCACAGCCGCACGAGCGCGCAACCAAGGCCCATATAGGGCCTATAGATAACGAGGACATCACCACCATGAGCGAAAGTCGCCCGGAGCAGATCGCCCCCTACGGCAGCTGGAAATCCGCCATCGACGCCGACCTGCTGGTACAGGGCAGCGTGCGTCTGAGCGAAGCCAGCCTGGTAGACGGACGCGCCTACTGGCTGGAGTCGCGCCCCACGGAAAAAGGCCGCTCGGTTTTGGTTCAGTTCTGTCCGAAACAGGGCCGGCGCGATGTCATTCCGGCACCGCTGAGCATTCGCTCCAAGGCTCATGAATACGGTGGCGCCAGCTACCTGGTTTGTGGCGACACTGTGTATTTCGTCCTCGCCGACGACCAGCGTATCTACCGCATGCCGCTGGAAAAAGCGCTGCCCGAAGCCATCTCTCCCGAAGGGGACTTTCGCTACGCGGATTTCTGTCTCGACAGCCGACGCAACCGCCTGCTGTGCGTACAGGAGGATTACAGCGCGGAGGGAGAAGCACGCGCCCGTATCGTCGCCATCGACCTGCAGGATCCGCTGGGCTCTGCGCCCGATATCATTGCCGAAGGCGCGGATTTCTATTCCAATCCCGCATTGAGTCCCAACGGCAGGCAGCTCTGCTACCTGCGCTGGTATCACCCCAATATGCCCTGGGATAGCACTGAACTGTGCCTCGCCCAACTCTCCGACGACGGCGCTATCGATAATGTGACCGTTGTGGCCGGTGGCCGAGAGGAATCGATCTTCCAACCGCAGTGGTCACCGGAGGGCGAACTCTTCTACGTGTCCGACCGCAGCGACTGGTGGAATATCTACCGTCTCGGCGAAGAGGCCCCCCTGTGGGCAACGGCCGCTGAATTTGCCACGCCGCAGTGGGTGTTCGGCATGTCCACCTACGGCTTTCTGAATTCCGATGAAATCCTGTGCACCTTCACCGAGGGCGGCCGCTGGCATCTGGCGCGGATCGATATCCACGCCCGCAGCCACCAGATTCTCCAGCACGCCTTCTGCGATATCGAAAGCGTCCACTGTGAAAGCCACAAGGCGGTGATGATCGCCGCCGGCGGCAGTGAGTTTCCGTCCGTGATGGGCTTCGACAACCACAGCGGTAAATTCACGCGCATCGCCAGCAGCAACAGCAGTGATCTGCCGGATGAATTATTTTCCCATGCCCAGGCGATCCAGTTTCCCGCCGGCGACCGCGAAGTTCACGGCTTCTATTACCCGCCGCACAACCCGCATTTCAGCGCGCCCGAAGGCACCCTGCCCCCGCTGATCGTATTCAGCCACGGCGGCCCCACCGGCGCGACTTCCGCCGGCCTGAACCTGAAAATCCAGTTCTGGACCAGCCGTGGCTTTGCAATACTTGACGTCAACTACTCCGGCAGCACCGGCTACGGCCGCCGCTACCGCGAGCGGTTGAGAGACAACTGGGGCATTCTCGATGTGGAGGACGTCTGCGCCGGCGCCGAATACCTGGTTTCCAGGGGGCTCGCCGATCCGGAACGGCTACTGATCAAGGGCGGCAGTGCCGGCGGCTACACGGTGCTCGCCGCCCTGACCTTCCACAATACCTTCAGTGCCGGCGCCAGCCACTACGGCATCGGCGACCTGAGCACACTGGCGCGGGACACGCACAAATTTGAATCACGCTATCTCGACAAACTGGTGGGCCCCTGGCCGGAAGCGGAGGCCCGCTACCGGGAGCGCTCACCAATCGAACACGTCGACCAGCTGAGTTGCCCGGTGATTTTCTTCCAGGGCCTCGAAGATAAAGTGGTGCCCCCCAATCAGGCGCAGACGATGGTCGATGCGCTGAAAGCCCAGGGTATCCCCGTGGCCTATATCACCTTTGAAAATGAAGGCCACGGGTTCCGCGGCGGCGACAGCATCAAGATGGCACTCGAGGGCGAACTGGAATTCTATAGCCGGGTATTCGGCTTCCCGTTGCCGCAACCCGGCCCGGGTATCAACATCGCCAACCTGAATCAATAACTGGACGTAAAACATGGGACGATGGAGACCACCGCGCCCGCGCGGTTCCCGCTATATCACCCCCGAAGGAGCGAAGCGCATGCGCGCCGAAGTAAAACACCTGTGGGAGGTGGAGCGCCCGCGCGTCACCAACGCGGTCAGTGAAGCCGCCAAACTCGGCGACCGGTCGGAAAATGCCGATTATATCTACGGGAAAAAGCGCCTGCGGGAAATAGACAGCCGGGTACGCTTCCTGACCAAACGACTGGAAGAAATCACGGTTGTCGATCGCATACCCGAAGAACGGGAAAAGGTTTTCTTCGGCGCCTGGGTCACCATCGAAGACGACGAAGAAAACACCCGCACCTACCGCATCGTCGGACCCGATGAGTTCGATGTGAAGCAGGGACTGATCTCGATGGATTCCCCAGTGGCACGCGCCCTGCTCGGACGCCGCCTCGACGACGAAGTGGACCTCAAGATCGAGGAGCGCTGGGTGACCTTCTATATCGTCGAAATCCGCTACGAGCTTTGAACCCCGCGCCCCCGCGCATCGAAATGTGGAAACAGGCACCGGAATCTGAAACCGCTGGGAACTTTGAGGAAGTATGACATGCAGCGCCAGTACTCGCCCGAGGACGTGGATATCGTCGAACTCCCGGCGATCAATCTCGCGGTACTTGAACACCGCGGTGCCCCAGCCGCCCTCGGTGCCTCAATCCTGGAATTTATCCAGTGGCGACGGGAAAACGACGCCCTGCACGACACCAGCAGAACCTTCAACATCCTCTACAACGCCCCGGAAAACACGCCACCGGCAGAGTTCCGCTTCGACTTGGGCGCAGAGGTCAGAAAACCAGTGACAGAAAATACACAGGGCCTGGTTGCAAAGACGATTCCCGCGGGGCGCTATGCCCGCCTCCGCCTTACCGGTAGCGACGACGCCCTCGGCGCCAGCGTCACTTACCTTTACCGGCATTGGCTCCCGGATAGCGGCGAAGAATTGCGCGACTTTCCGCTGTTTTTCGAACGGGTACGATTTTATCCGGACCTACCGGAGCAGGAAATGATTACGGATATTTTCCTGCCACTCAAATAGGAAAAAATAGCGAGTGCGACCCTATACTGAACGGTATTGTTTATAACGGCACCCAAGGTAGGTATGACAGCTTCGCTCGCAGAAAAAGGCACTATTCGCGCCTCGTCACTCACCGGCTTTATTGACCTCGTGGATCGTCTCGGTGGCGATTCAACTGAACTGCTGCGTGAGAATGGGATAGAGCCGGAGGAATTGGACAATCCGGACAACGTATTGCATTACTCCGCCGTGGCCGGCGTTATTGAGGAGTCAGCATGTCGACTGCAGTGCCCCGATTTCGGTCTGCGACTGGCGGAGCAACAGGATTTGATGATCCTCGGCCAGTTGGCGATCATGGCGCTCAACAAGCCAACCGTCGGCAGTGCGCTCGACACCATTGCCCAATTCATCAATTATTATGCCGCCGGCCTCATCGTGCAGCTGCGTCACGGCTGGCAACCAGACAAGGTCTTGCTAGAACTGGTGATAAATACCAGTATGGAAAATCCGCGCCAAGTGTACGAGCTTTCTGTCGGCGTGGCCTACAAGATCATGCGCATATTGAGCGGCGATACGTTTCACGCCAATAGCGTGCTTGTACGGACGGATTCTCCGCTTGAGCAAAAACGCTACTGGCGTTTTTTTCACGCGCCTGTGGCACTCACACAAGAAGTCAATGGATTGCTGTTTGACAACGGCTACCTGGACAAAAAAATTGACATCAACAATCCCCACTTGCGGGATTTGGTCGCGCATCACATCGGCGGCGTTGTAGGCACCCCTCCCGACAGCTTGAGATACCGGGTAGAAACCGCTATCCGCCGGTTGCTCTCCACCCACCGCAGCACGCTAAAAAATGTTGCCCAGCAGCTGGGCATGACCCCGGACGAACTTAGCACGGCGCTCCAGCTTGAACCGATCGATTTCGAGACTTTGCGGGACCGTATTCGCCGCGAACGGGCCGACGCTTATCTGTGCGAAGAACAGATCCCGATAGACCAAGTGGCGGCCATGTTGGGATTCGACGGCAAGCACGAGTTGGCTGAGGCCTGCCGACGCTGGTTCGATGTCTCCCCCCTTGAGCGACGCCATCACTTGCGCAAGCAGGGACCCTAGGACTGCTGTCCCTTCAGCATCGGTGCCTCTTTTTTTCACAATATATGTCAGCAACAGGGCACATCAGTTCTGTCCGCACCCGTGGCTGCTTGATCAAACGGCAGACCACCACCACAACCTTCAAAAATTCCGAAGTGCCGTGAAAAGTCCCCGATAAATTCAAAGTGATCGGCGAAGCGTGTTTCCGCCAGCATGCGCCAAGTATTGCCGCAGACGGGAAATACACGACCGTGCTCGATGGCATGATGCTTGTCGAGATCGAAACGCTGGGGGCAATTGTCCACAGAACCCCGGTAAACAACTGCCTGGCCGTAGTCTTCACACGCGGGCTCCAGTTCGTCGAGCTTGAACAGACGATAGGTCGCAGAGAAAAAGCGCAGATTGCCGACCCGCTCGCGCAATGTGTCTTCAGTGATTGCCAGTGGTCGATCCGTTACCAGGCGCGGATCTAGAAAACCGCTGGCCCGCGCCAGATTTTCAAAATCGTTCCAGTAAAGGGCACCACCGAGGCACTCACCATAGAGCACCGGGTCATTGCGGACGCTATCTGGTACGCGGCGATCAGCGTAGACGTCGGAAAAATAAAATTCGCCGCCGGGTTTCAGCAAACGGTGCACACCGCGCAATACCGACTCCTTGTCTGGGCTCAGGTTGATGACGCAATTGGAGACAATGACATCAAAACTGCCCGGCGACAGATCCAACTCTTCCAGACGCTCGATATAGCCGCGCAGGAATCCCACATTGTCGAAACCGAACTGCTCGGCATGCCATTGCCGATGGGCTTCAGCCACCGCCAGCTGTTCTTCGGTCATGTCCACACCGACAACCTCGCCGCTCTCGCCGACGAGTTGCGCCAATGCATAGACATCGCGCCCCGACCCGCACCCCAGATCCAGCACCCGGCAGCCGCGTAGCAGCTCCGGACATACCAGGCCGCAACCGTAGTAGCGGGACAGCACCTCCGGGTGAATCCGCGCCAGTAGTGGCTTGAGCCATTCCGGGACTTCGCTGATATCACAACAAGCGTCCGTTTTGAGATCAGCACTGCCCTGTAACTGTTTGCCGTAATAATCCTGCACTACTTCATGCATCGCTCTCTTCCTGTTCTATCACCGACGGACTGCACTGCGCTGGCAGGCTATTCCGCCACCGCCACCGCCACGTTATTGAAAATTCGACCAACCGCGCCAGTTAACTAAACTTAGGCCCAGTGTCCAGCCAGGTGTGCCGCAAATCAACCAATAATGATGCCGACCGACCCGAGCCAGCAGGTAACCGGTGGTACTCTACCGGGCCAGCTTCATGCGTTTTTTGATTTCGAGAGCCTGATCGCTTTCGGCATCGCCCTTGGCCTCGGGCTGCTGATCGGCCTGCAGAGGGAGCGCACCGCGGACCGCCTCGGCGGCATTCGCACTTACCCGTTAATTGCGATTTTCGGTGCTCTGGCCGCCAGGCTCAGTGAGCTGCACGACATTCCCTGGCTGGTGCCGGCCGGACTGCTGTGCATGACCATACTGGTCCTGCTGGGCAATGTGGAGCGGATGCGCGGTGAACAGGAGAGCACCGGCATCACCACAGAGGTGTCGGCGCTGCTGATGTACCTGCTGGGCGCCTTCCTGGTGCTCGGGGAGATGATGGTGGCCGTCGCCCTGGGCGCCACCATCGCGGTGCTATTGCACCTGAAACCCACCTTGCACAAATTCGCCAAGCGACTGCCGGAACAAGACCTGCACGCCATCATACAGTTCGCGCTGATCTCGCTGATCATTCTGCCGGTGCTGCCGAACCGCACCTTCGGCCCCTACGACGTCCTCAACCCGTTCAAGATCTGGCTCTTGGTGGTGCTGATCGTCGGCATCGGTCTCGGCGGTTACGGGGTCTACAAGCTGGTCGGTACCCGTGCCGGCACCCTGCTCAGCGGCTTGATCGGCGGCTTGATCTCCTCGACCGCGACCACCGTCAGCTACGCCCGTCGCGCCAAGATCAATCGCGGTATCTCCGAATTAGCCGCACTGGTGATTCTGATCGCGTCCACCACTCTATTTGTCCGCATGTTCGTCGAGATTTCCGTTGTGGCGCCGAGGATACTCTCTAAAGTGGCCGCGCCTCTGGCATTGCTACTGATCATCCATCTGGTCATCTGCACGCTGGCCTACCGTTCTGTAGGGCAGCATGAGAAATCCATGCCGGAGCAGAGTAACCCGGCGGAGCTCACGCCCGCGCTAATCTTCGGTGCGCTCTATGCGTTAATCACTATTGCGATCGCCGCCGCCAAGGAATATTTCGGCAGTCGCGGTATTTATGTCGTGGCCCTGATCTCCGGGTTTACCGATGTAGACGCGATCACTTTGTCCACCGCTAATCTGGCCGGCGCCGGCACCATTGAGGTCTCCACCGCGTGGCGGGCGATGGTGATCGCAACCCTTGCCAATATGATCTTCAAGACCGGGGCCGCCAGTATCCTTGGCGGCGTCGAGCTGATGCGACGACTATTGCTTCTGTTTGCCCTGCCCTTCGCCGCCGGCCTTGTGGTATTGGCGCTCTGGCCGAATTGATCGTGTCCGCCGGCTCTCGTCTGTCACGAGTTACTTTAATTCTGGAGGAAAAGCGTCGCACATCATGGCCCGCACCAGGAGCAGCAGTGTGAACACGGTCGATAACGCCGCCTTTCGCGCCGAGGGACTCACCAAGGTCTACGGCGTGGGCGAGTCCAAGGTGTACGCGCTGCGTGGCGTGGACCTGCAGGTACCGCGAGGCGAAATGGTGGTGTTGCTCGGTCCATCGGGCAGTGGCAAATCCACCCTGCTCAATATTCTCGGCGGCCTCGATTCGCCCACTGAGGGCAAGGTCTTTTTCGGCACCCGTGAACTGACGGCTTTTGACGACCGCCATCTCACCCTGTTCCGCCGCGAGTCAGTGGGCTTCGTTTTCCAGTTCTACAACCTGATTCCCAGCCTGACCGCACGGGAAAACGTGGCGCTGGTTACCGAGATCGCCCGGGATCCGATGGCGCCTGAGGAGGCCTTGGCGCTGGTGGGACTGGAGCCGCGCATGGACCACTTTCCCGCTCAGCTCTCCGGCGGTGAACAGCAACGCGTGGCGATTGCGCGGGCGATCGCCAAGAAACCGCAAGTGCTCTTCTGCGATGAGCCCACCGGCGCACTGGACAGCCAGACCGGGATCGTGGTGCTGCAGGCCATCGCGCGGGTAAACCACGAACTGAATACCACCACCATGGTTATCACCCACAATGCCGGTATCGCCGCCATGGCCGACCGGGTACTGCAGATGGCCGATGGCGAAATCCAGGACATACGCATCAACGCCGAGCCCTGCGACCCGGCCGCCTTGAGTTGGTAGGAACCAGCCCATGCTAATCGAACTGTGCAAACCACTGGATCGCAAATTGTTGCGCGACCTGTGGGCGATCAAGGGACAGGCACTGGCCATTGCCCTGGTCATTGGCTGCGGTATAGGTATGTATATCATGTCGCGCGGCATGCTGGAGTCCCTGCAGGAAACCCGCAACGCCTATTACGAGCGCTATCGCTTCGCCGACCTGTGGGCGCCAGTCAAGCGCGCCCCGGATGCCCTCCTCGAACAGATTGCCACGCTGCCCGGCGTGCGCCGGGCTGAAACCCGCATCCGCGCCGGAGTGATTCTGGACGTCGAAGGTGCCAGCGCACCGATAACGGGCGAAATACAATCCCTGCCGGAAAAGCCCACTCCACATATCAACGATATTGTGTTGCGCCGGGGCCGCTACTTTGACCCGCAGCACGAAGAGGAAGTGCTGGCCCTGCAATCTTTCGTCGAAGCCCACGGTCTCGGCCCCGGCGATCACCTGTACGCCATTCTGAACGGCACCAAGAAAAAACTCACCATCACCGGCGTGGTGTTGTCACCGGAATATGTCTACGCCATTTCGCCCGGTGAAATCGTGCCGGACAAAAAACGATTCGGGGTCTTGTGGATGAACCGCGAGGCGCTGGCCAATGCCTTTGACCTGGACGGGGCCTTTAACGAAGCCGCGCTGCTTCTCTCTCCGGGCGCCAGCGAAGATGCGGTGATCGAGCGTCTCGATACCCTGCTCAAGCGCTTTGGCGCCACCGGTGCCTACGGCCGCAAGCAGCAGATATCCGACCAGTTCCTCACTAACGAGATCAACCAGCTCAACACGATGGGCCGCGTGCTGCCGCCGGTATTCCTGCTGGTAGCGGCGTTCCTGCTGAACGTGGTGATCAACCGCCTGATCGACACCGAGCGCGAGCAGATCGGGCTGCTCAAGGCATTCGGCTACAGCGGCGTCAGCGTAGCCCTGCACTACCTCAAAATGATTGGCGTCGTCACCCTGCTCGGCATTGCCATCGGCATGGTCCTGGGGCTGTGGCTGGGCCACGGCCTGGCGGCTATGTACCAGGACTATTTCAAGTTTCCCTTCCTGCTGTTTAGCGCTCCCGCCGATGTCTACCTGATCGCTATCGGTGCCAGCCTCGCGGTTGCGGGCACCGGCACCGTTTCCGCGGTACTGCGGGCCACACGTCTGGAACCCGCTGTGGCGATGGTGCCCCCGCCACCACCGGACTACAGCCGGTCGGCAGCCGGCCTTGAGCGCCTGGCACGCTGGCTCGACCAGCCCACCCGCATGATCCTGCGCCACCTGTACCGCTGGCCCAAGCGCGCGGGACTGACAGTGCTCGGTATCGGCATGTCCATGGGCCTGTTGATCGGCTCGAGTTTTTCGCTGGATGCCATGCTGTATATGGTCGATATCAGCTTCAATGTGATCGACCGCCAGGATGTCACAGTCAATTTCGTCGAACCGCGCAACCTGCGCGCCGTACAGGACTTGCTGCACGCACCGGGCGTGATGGCCGCCGAACCCTTTCGCGCTGTCCCTGTCGTATTGCGCAACGGCCAGTTCAAGCGCCGCGAGGCCATTGTCGGCCTATCCGACAACGCAGAGCTGAGCCGCGTGGTGGACACGGCCTTGCGCCCGGTGCCCCTGCCCCCGGACGGCCTGTTGCTGTCGGACAAACTGGCAGAGCTGTTACACGTCGAGGCCGGTGATCTGCTGCGGGTAGAAATCCGCACCGGGCGGCGGCCGGAAGTAGATATCCCAGTGCGCGGTATCGTCAAAACCTACATGGGCACGGCGGCCTACATGAATCTGGACAGCCTCAATAGCCTGCTCAAGGAGGATATCGCCATCACCGGAGGCTACCTGCTGGTGGACTCCCAGCACACCGACGCGCTCTACCGCGCACTGAAAAACACACCTGTAGTCTCCGGTGTCAGCCTGCAGGAACAGGCACAAAACGCTTTTTACGATACCTTGCAGGAAAGCCTCGGTACCTTTGTGTTCTTCAACACCCTGTTCGCCGGATTGATTGCCGTGGGCGTGGTCTACAACAATGCGCGCATTTCTCTGTCAGAACGCGGTCGCGAGCTGGCGAGCCTGCGGGTGCTGGGCCTGACCCGCGGTGAAGTGTCCTACATTCTCCTGGGAGAACTGGCGCTGCTGACCCTGCTGGCCCTGCCGCTAGGGGCCTTTCTCGGTTACGCACTGGCGCGCGGACTCGTGTATTCGTTTAACACCGAGCTGTTTCGCATTCCGCTGATCATTAGCCCCGCCACCTACGGCTATGCCGTGCTGGTAGTGGTACTGGCAGCCATCGGTTCCGGCCTGTTGGTGCGCCGGCGGATCGATCGCCTCGATCTGATCAGCGTCCTGAAGACCCGGGAGTGATATGGGCGGCAAACTGGTCAAGCGACTTATCGGCATCGGGCTGTTCGCCGGACTGCTGCTGTTTTTCGCCTATTCCTTCATGCCCAAACCTGTCCCGGTGGACATGGCACCTGTGACCCGCGGCCCCATGACGGTGTCGGTGAGCGACGAGGGCTATACCCGCGTGCACGATGTCTACATCGTGTCGGCACCGGTAACCGGCTATCTGTTGCGCATCGAGCGCGACGTGGGCGACCGGGTCGATGCACACAAGACCCCACTGGCCCAGCTTTTGCCCACGCACCCGCAGTTTCTCGACGAACGCGCACGCGCTCAGGCGGAGGCCGAAATCGCCAGTGCCGAAGCCGGGCTCAATCTCGCCCGCGCCGAGCGTCGAGATGCAGAGGCGCAGCTGAAATTCGCCCGCGCCGACGTTGCCCGGGGGCGCAAACTTGTCCCCAAAGGCTATATCTCCCAGGTGGAACTGGAGCGCCTGGAACTGGCGCTGGACAGCGCCGAAGCGGCACTCGACACCGCAAAGGCGGCAGAACGCGTTCGCCGTGGCGAACTGGACAACGCCCGCGCCCAGCTGATAACACCGGACGCTGAACATCCGGAAATCAGCGACAACAAAATCATCCAGATTACCGCCCCGGTCAGTGGCGAGGTGCTACAGCGCCGCGAGGAGAGTGAGAAGGTCGTCACGGCCGGTACACCACTGCTGGAAATCGGCAATCCGGCGCTACTGGAAGTCGTGGTGGACCTGCTTTCGCGCGATGCGGTGCAGGTGAAACCCGGCGCTCCGGTCCTGATGACCAGTTGGGGCGGTGACTATCCATTGAACGGTCGCGTGCGCCTGATCGAACCCTTTGGATTTACCAAGTTCTCGGCACTCGGAATCGAAGAGCAGCGAGTCAACGTCATCATCGATTTCACCGATCCCCGCAGCGAATGGTCACGGCTGGGCCACGGCTATCG
The DNA here is from genome assembly GCF_014904735.1 of Microbulbifer hainanensis. Taxonomy (GTDB): domain Bacteria; phylum Pseudomonadota; class Gammaproteobacteria; order Pseudomonadales; family Cellvibrionaceae; genus Microbulbifer; species Microbulbifer hainanensis. Next base: position 108,768 of record NZ_JACZCR010000028.1, read on the forward strand.
GGTCGATGCCGAGATCGAGACCTGGAGCGGCAAAGATATACTGCAGGTACCCGCCGGCGCGCTGCTGCGCCACGCGGGTCAGTGGGCCGTGTTCAAAGTGGTCAACGGACGCGCGGTAATGACGCCGATTACCATCGGGCACAACAATGGCCAAACGGCGGAAGTACTGAAAGGGCTCAGCGAAGACGAAACCCTGGTACTACATCCCAGTGAACGCATTGAGGACGGCATCAGCCTGACACGCAGAGACCGCTGACGCCGCTCGCGAACAACATCGGCCGAACAGGAGCCGTGGAACAGCCGCCTTCGGCATCAGTGCAAAGGAACGGGACAGCAGCAAACCAATACAACTCAGTTTTTATCCCGATAACCGAGTACCCGCGCCGGCAGGAACAACAGTGCGCGCAAAAACGCAAACAGCGCATCGAAGGTAATGCCAAGCAAGCGAAACGGCAGCGACAGCAGCCAAACGAACGGCCACAGAATCAAGGCGAGCAGTGCCAGCGGCCAGCACATGACAAATAGAAGCAGCCAAATAAAAAAAGTGGCCATCGCTTGCTTTCCTTTTAACTTATTTTATGTAACTACTCAGCCCCGGCAGTATCTACAGCGATTTCGCATAAATCCTGATTACCGAAACTTTATCATTCTCGACTTCCAGCACCTCCACGACCTCTGAAGCAAATGCCACCTGCTTCTTGAGCTGCTTGTGAAAGCCCTCAAAGCTCTGCTTGAACTTGAGCACAATCACATCCTTTCCGGTAGTGATGCTTTCCAGCTTGGCTTTATATGAGGAACTTCCGCCCCGGTAATAGTTCATCCCCTTACGCATCTTGGCCTTATTTCCCGGCTTCCGGGTATCGTCCATGTCATTGGGGAAATGCTGGCTGCCTACGTCATCAGTAAGGAAAGAAAGATAATTTTCGATATCCTGTTCCGTGGCGTCCGGACGTTGTGTTTGCGTATAGGCCTTGAAATACTCCTCGCCGAACTTAGTTAAGTCTTGCTCATTCGCAAACGAATGCGCGGACACGCTGAAAATCAGTGCAGATAACAGGGCGATACAGGTTTTCATGGGAGCTCCTTTGCGGCATTTATTATTGGTATTACCGCGTCATATTTAACTGGAATAGCAATCAAGTCTCAAATACGGGCCATTACAGCCCGCTCAATTTCACACTATTCGAATTGGATTGGTCTCATGAATTGTCTTGGAGGGGTGCATCGTGTCCTTCATTCAGAGCAATGAAAGCACCCCAAGCCGGCCCTGTAACAGTCCACTGCTCTCGACAAGCTGCTGTTGGGAGCTACAAACCGATTGCCATCGCCACAGGGCATTCGGTTGGATGAATGATTTTCGCGACAAGAAGAAGGCGGAAAATTTCAGACAAAATATCCACAAAAATGCATAATGACACCATTATCCACCACCAATATCCGAAAAATAAGGCACAAATGCCACTTTATACGGGGAACTTTTACAGCCTGCCCGGATTGACGAAACACGGTACCTGCAGCGCTTTAGGGCACTCTCCACGACGCTTGAATCCACAGAACAATTCGCTAGTATGCTAGGCGGACAAATAAATCCTGCCTTACTGTGCAGGCGTAAAGAACTGTAAAGACTCTGTAGTTGATCGCGACGCCCCGCATTTTCCGCCGGGGACTGGCAACACGCCGAATATCTTCCGCAAGTAAGCGACTCTCGATATTCGTCATTCATCCTGCCTGTTCGCCCTATACAGAGTCATTGCGAACCACTCGGAGAAATTATGCGTAAATCCTTGATCGCTTCCGCAATTGGCATGAGCCTGGTACTGAGCGCCTGCTCGGACGGCAATGCCGACAATAAACAGGTGTCCGCCGACGTGGCCCCCGCAACCAGCGCCCAGGACAAGGCTCCCATGAGCAAGTCAGCAAGCAATCCCCTGCTGAAGCCCAGCCCGCTGCAGGATCAGGCGCCGCAGTTTGACAAAGTCAAGATCGAAGATTTCCTTCCGGCATTCGCTGCCGGTCTCAAGGAGAATGTCGAAGAAATTACGGCCATCGCCGACAACCCCGAGCCGGCCACATTTGACAACACCGTTGTGGCAATGGAAAAAAGTGGCGCGCTGCTCGATCGTGTTTCCCGTGTCTTCTTTAACCTGGCGGCACTGAATTCGAACAAGCAGATTCAGGACATTCAGGCGGAAATGGCGCCCAAGCTGTCTGAGCACAACGACAACATCTACCTGAACCCGAAACTGTTCGCCCGCGTCAATCAGATTCACGAACAGGAAGCCGAATTGAGTGCGGAAGACCAGCGCCTGGTCGACTTCTACTACAAGGAATTCGTCCGTGCCGGTGCAAAACTGTCCGATAAGGATCAGGCCCAGGTGCGCACAATCAACACCGAACTGGCAGAACTGTCCACCGACTTCCAGAACAATATCCTCGCCTCTTTCAAGAACGACGTTATTCTGGTGAAAGACAAAAAGGAGCTTGCCGGCCTGTCTGACGAGCAGATCGCCTCCCTCGCGGCGGCAGCGAAAGACGCGGGTAAAGACGGCTACATGATCACTCTGGTCAACACCACCCGTCAGCCGATCCTGACTCATCTGGAAAACCGTGAGCTGCGCAAGAAAATCTGGGAGACCTCAGCCGATCGCGCCGCCGACACCAACGGTCCGCTGACCATCCGTATGGCGGAACTGCGCGCTGACAAGGCCAAACTGCTGGGTTACCCGAACTGGGCAGCATATGTCACCGCCGACGAGATGGCCAAGACTCCGGACGCAGTCTTCGGCATTCTTGATGACCTGGCCCCCAAAGCGGTAGCCAAAGCCAAAATTGAAGCCGCCGACATCCAGGACATGATCAAGCAGGATGGCAAAGACTTTACCCTGCAGCCGTGGGACTGGGCGTATTACGCCAACAAGGTACGCGCGGCCAAGTACGACCTGGACGAAAGTGAAGTCAAGCCCTACTTCGAGTTCAACCGCGTGCTGAACGATGGCCTGTTCTTCGCCATGAACAAGCTGTACGGCATTTCCTTCAAACCGCGTACCGACCTGCCGGTGTGGAACCCCGATGTGAAAGCGTTCGAGGTTTTCAATGAAGACGGCAGCTCCATCGGCCTCTTCTATCTGGACCCCTATGCCCGCGAAGGCAAGAACGGCGGCGCCTGGATGGATGAGTGGGTTACCCAGAGCGGCCTGCTGGGCACCAAGCCAGTGGTCTACAACGCACTCAATATTCCGAAGCCGGCGAAAGGCCAGCCCACGCTGATGACCTTTGATGAAGTCAGCACCATGTTCCACGAATTCGGGCACGCTGACCACGGTCTCTTCTCCCAGGTGAAATACCCGAGCCTGGCCGGCACCGCAACGGCCCGCGACTTCGTGGAGTTCCCGTCGCAGTTCAACGAAGACTGGAGCATCAAGCCCGAAGTCCTCGCCAATTACGCCAAGCACTACGAGACTGGCAAGCCGATTCCCCAGGATCTGTTGAAAAAGATCCTGAAGGCGCACAAGTTCAACCAGGGTTTCGATACCACCGAATACCTGGGCGCGGCGCTGCTGGACATGGAATGGCACAGCATTCCGGCGGGCACCAAAATCGAAGACTTCAACGCGTTTGAGAAGAAAGCGCTGGCCAAGCACGGCATCGACTATGCACCGGTTCCGCCGCGCTACAAGTCAGCCTACTTCAGCCACATCTTCGCCGGCGGTTACTCTTCCGGCTACTACGCCTACCTGTGGACCGAAGTCCTGGCGGCCGATTCGTTTGCCTATATGCAGACAAACGGCGGCCTGAACCGTGAAAACGGTGACACCTTCCGCGAAGCTGTACTGTCCAAGGGCAACAGCCAGGATCTGATGCAGGATTACATCAATTTCCGTGGCCAGAAGCCCACTACCGACGCCCTGCTGAAGCGTCGCGGCCTGGTCGACTGATCGGGTAATAGCCCGCCGGCCGGATATTCGGCCGGCCAATAAAAAAGCCGGTCAGCGCTTTGCTGACCGGCTTTTTTTTGCTTTCTGTTTGCCGCCCGGGCTTAAAAAGCGCGGCGGCGGTACTTGCGGTAGTTCGGCGTCCAGAAATTACGCTCGATGGACCTTTCCAGTTTTTCCAGATCCACCACCGGCGCCACACCGTCTTCCTGTGCCTGCAGACCAACCGCCCTGGCAATGCTTTTGCTCAGATCGCGAATGTCCTTGAGCGATGGCAGCAGTGCGCCCTTGCCTTTCTTCACTACCGGCGCGTGCTCGGCGAGCGCATTGGAGGCAGCCATCAGCATATTGTCGGTTACCCGCGAGGCGCCGGCGGCAATCGCACCGAGCCCGATACCCGGGAAGATATAGACATTATTACACTGCGCAATTGGATAGCGCTTGTCATCCAGTTCCACCGGCGCGAACGGACTGCCGGTGGCGACCATCGCCTCGCCGTGGGTCCAGGTGAGCACCTCCTGCGGCGTCGCCTCGGCACGGGAGGTGGGATTCGACAGCGGCATCACCAGCGGCCGCTTGCAGCCGGCATGTAGCGCCTCGATAACCGGCTGAGAGAACAGGCTGCCCTGTCCCGATACGCCGATCAGGATGGTCGGCTTCACTTTTTCAATCAGCTGCTGCAGATCCCAGTCGGCGACACCCTTGAGCTTATTCGGATCCTGCGCCAGGTTTTCCTGGAAATCGTGCAGCCCTTTCATGTCGGTAGTGATCAGGCCGTAGCGATCGAACATAAACAGGCGGCTGCGCGCCTCTACGTCAGTCAGGCCCTCGCCCACCATCGCCTTGGCGATCTGTTCGGCGATACCACAGCCAGCAGAGCCGGCACCAACTACGACGACCCGCTGCTCCTGGAGGCTCTCCTCCTTGGATTTGCAAGCGGCGAGAATCGTGCCCAGCGCCACCGCGGCGGTGCCCTGGATATCGTCGTTGAAACAGCAGATCTCGTCGCGGTAGCGCTCCAGCAGTGGCATCGCATTTGTCTGGGCAAAGTCTTCGAACTGCACCAGCACTTTCGGCCAGCGGCGCTTCACCGCAGCGATAAACTCCGCGACGAATTCGTCGTACTCCTCCTGGGAGATACGCTCGTGACGCCAGCCCATATACATGGGATCGTTCAGCAGCGTGCGGTTGTTGGTACCTACGTCGAGGGTGACCGGCAGCGTGTAGGCCGGGCTGATGCCACCACAGGCGGTATACAGGGACAGCTTGCCGATGGGGATGCCCATGCCGCCGATACCCTGGTCACCGAGCCCGAGGATCCGCTCACCGTCGGTCACCACAATTACCTTCACGTTTTCCTTGGTGGCGCTGCGCAGGATGTCATCCATGTGCTCGCGGTCTGGATAGGATACGAACAGGCCGCGGTGATTGCGGTAGATATTGGAGAACTCTTCGCAGGCGTCACCGACTGTCGGGGTGTAGATGATCGGCAGCATCTCCTCGATATGCTGTTCGATCAGGTGGAAAAACAGTGTCTCGTTGTCGTCCTGGATACCGCGCAGGTAAATGTGACGCTCGAGATCCGAGCCGCACTGCAAGTACTGGTGATAGGCGCGGCGAACCTGTTCCTTGATCGTTTCAACATTATTGGGCAGCAGGCCGATCAGGTTGAATTCGATCCGCTCTTTCAGGGTAAAGGCGCTGCCCTTGTTGAGCAGTGGAATTTCCAGCAGTGACGGACCGGCGTGAGGGGTGTAAAGGGGGCGCTTGTCTTTGTTGCTCATATCTCTCAATACAGCTGATCGCGGCGGGAGTGGCCGCCGCGGATAGGAATTTCATTGCGCAGCGAAGCAGCGGTGACCGAATAACACATCTCCAGTCACACTCTTCACCCGCGGCATCGGCCTGATAAAGGCGCGAAGCCTATAGACGGCACCGGATGATAACAAGTCCCGGAGGCGTTGCGGACTCAGGTGACCGAAAGGCCCTCCGGATCGTCCAGTTTCGACGGCGCCGCCAGCCCCTCGACTTCGACGGTCAGGTGGAATACCTGTGGGCAGCGGGCCTTAAGCTCGGCCTCCAGCTCGTCGATAACGCGTTCGGTGCGCTCCAGGGTGGCCTGGATAATCGCCCTAGTCTCCGCATACTCGCGCACCGCATCGCTGCGGCGCTGCTCCGGCACCCGTTCCAACAATTCCCGTTCATGGGCGGCGATACTCTCGCGCATATCGGTCATCAGCACTTCTTCGCGCAGCTCGATCTCCGCGACCACCACCGTGTGAGTATCGTCGACAATAATAGAGCGCAGGTCGTGGAAGCGCTCGATTTCGCGGTGATTGCTGACGATGTCTTCAAAGGCGTACTCAGCATCGTGATCCCGGATGCTGGTGAGGAAACGCATGTTGACGATGCCGAGGAAGATAGCCGTAATACCCAGCATCAGCGCAATCAGCACGGAGAAACCGATATCCCACATCGGATTGCCGGTCATATGGGTCAGCCCGATACCACTGGCGGCAAGCAGCACACCGGTGACCGCAATGGTATCTTCCAGCAGTACCGCGAGCAGCGTCGGGTCGTCTGCCGCCACCAGGTAGTGCAACAGGTTTTCCTCCCCATCGGCGCGCATGCGCGACAGAAACTCCTTTGACGCCACCACCAGTACGTAGCCTTCCAGCACAAAGGCAATCAGCAGCACTATCGCCGATACCCAGATCGGCGAGAAGGAAAAGCCGAGAAAGGCAATGGACTCCGGCACTTCGATCGACGCCAGGTTGTGATACGCGTGCCAGGCGTGCGCCAGGCCAAGCCCGCAACCCACGGAAAACAGGCCGATGGCACTCCACAGGTTCCACAGGTATTTTTTCTGCCCGTGGCCGAAGGCGTACACCCGATCCGCCGGCTGCCCCCCGTGGGTAAGCCCGACCAGCAGGAATACCTGGTTCAGTGTATCCATCAGACTGTGGACTGCCTCGTTCATCATCGCTGCCGAGTGAGTGACAAATGCAGCGATAAATTTCAGGCAGGTAATGATGGCGTTGACACAGATGGCGTAGAGAACGGCTTTTTTTGAACCTTGTGCCATGGTAATTCCGACTTCCTTATCCGTTGGTTAGTTGCGGTGGGGGCTACTTTAACCTGTGAAAGCTTTGAACGACAGATGCAGATTCGTCCATAGCGCCGCGGGCATATACCTGTCAGTCCAATCGTCGTGCAGTTCAGTAAGATGCCTGGCACGGCATGGTCAAAAGTCAGTTAATCGCAGCAAGGGATCTAAGCTTTACTTTGAGTAAGTATGCAAAGGGAGTCAGCAAGGTGCACCCGCTCAAGTATCTGCCACTCTGCCTGATCGCTGCGACAGTCGCGACCACCCTACCTGGACTGGCCGCCGCGCAGTCGGGACCCAAAATTCCGGCGTCCATCACCACACCGGATAAAACCGAGACGCGCATCGGCACACTCGAATACGTGGATGGCGTGCCGACCCGGGAAACCGTTGGGCGCGTGCTCGACACCCTGGATTTCACCCGTGCACTCAATGCCTACAACAACAGCTTTCGCGGCGCTTCCGCCTACGCGATTCGTGAGGGTGTGCACAGCATCGGCGCCAAAGACAATGACGTGGTGATCTATCCCGAACTGATGGACGCCAACTCGCTGTTTCTTACCGCCAACGCCGACACCGTCTATTACATGGCGGCACTGGACCTGTCCAAGGGCCCGCTGGTGATCGAGCAACCGTCGATGGGGTTGGGCACCATCAACGACATGTGGTTCAGCTGGGTCATCGACGTGGGCTTTCCCGGCCCCGACCGTGGCCACGGTGGCAAATACCTGCTGCTGCCACCCGGCTACGACGGCCCCCTGCCCGAGGGTGGCTTTTATATTGCCCGCGTCAAGACCAATCACGCACTCTACGCCATGCGCGCCTACCTGGAGAACAATGACCCCAAGCCCGCGGTGGAAAACATCAAAAGCCACCTGAAAATCTATCCCTACGCGCCGGGCGGCGTGGGGACCAGTATCGCCACCGCACTGGAGGGCAAGGTGCGACTCGGCAAAAACCCGCCACCGCCAGCCACCAGATTCATCGATGCCACGGGCAAGGCATTCAATACGATTCCGCCGAGCGACTACGGCTTCTTCGAAATGATCAACGCCAACGTGCAGAACGAGCCGGCGGGCAGCTACGACGTGGAGCTTGCGGGCCAGCTGGCAGCGATTGGCATCGTCAGGGGCAAGCCGTTCCGGCCGGATGCACGGATGAAGAAAATCCTCGCCGATGCCGCCGCAGCCGGCGACGCCACCGGACGGCTGCTCAACTGGCGCTGGAAAATGGCGCGCCCGGATTGGGCCTACTACTCCGATTCCATGTGGGCCAACATGCTGTGGGAGGGCGGCGCCTTTTTCGAAACACCGCCGCCGCAATTTACCAAAGAGAGCATGTTCAAGCCCTACCCGCCCACTGGCGCCCGTACCCTCGACTCCCGCACCGCCTTCTACTTTGCCTACACCCTCGACTCGCCGGGAATGATCATGCGCATTCCCGATGTCGGCTCCCAGTACCTGATGGGATTCACCGACGCGGATGGCAACCCCTTCGATGGCAGCAAGACCTACAAGGTCACGTTGCCGAAGAATATCCCGGCAGGAAAATTCTGGTCCCTCACCGCGTATGACAACCAGACCCGCTCGATGCTGGTAACGCCACAGCGATATCCGCGTGCCGGAAGCCAAAGCTACCCGAGCCCGGCCGCAGAACCCAATCGCGACGGATCTACTACCATTTATTTCAGCCCTGAGAAGCCCGGTGGCATCGCACGCGGCAACTGGATACAGACGATACCAGGGAAAGGATGGTTCACAATCCTGCGACTCTACAGCCCCCTGGAACCGTTCTTCACGAAAAAATGGCGATCCGGTGAAATTGAACTGGTCAAGTAACCGGGGACGCTGATCGCGTCCCGTGCTTCATGGATTTTCGGCAAGGAGTGACCCAATGACGTTCAGGCAAAAGCCCGGCTCGCTACTCATACTGATGTTTCTGGTCGCGATATTGACCGCGTGCGGCGGCGAACGCGATACCACAAAAGGCGCAGCGAAAGACCAGGCGACCGGGAAGGAACAAATTATCGAGGAGGAAATGGGGACTGCAGTGCCCAAGTCTGAAGACCTCAACACTGAATCCAACCCCTATTCCGCCAGCGAATCTACGGCCCAGTCTTCCAGCGGATCCACCACTGGAGGCCAGGCGCCCTCTTCCGCCGACTATCCGACCAATGTCTATTTCGGCGATACCCACGTGCACACTGGCTGGTCTGCCGACGCGGGTATGGACGGCGCCATCCTGACGCCGGAAGATGCCTATCGTTTTGCCCTCGGCAAAGAAGTCAAATCCAACAGCGGCCTCAAGGCCAAGCTGCACCGCCCATACGACTGGTTCATGATCACCGATCATTCCGACGGCATGGGCGTGATCAACGAGATCCGCGCCGGCAATGACGAGATGATGGCGGATCCTATCGTCAAGCGCTGGCACGACGCACTGGCTTCCGGTGATGAAAAAGCCGCGGCGGACGCCAAGAGCGAACTGATCGTTTTGCAGTCCCAAGGCAAATTGCCGAAGGTGGTCATGGACCCCAAATGGATGAAATCTGCCTGGGAGAAAACCGTCGACGCCGCTGAGAAGTACTACAAGCCCGGCGAATTCAGCACCTTTATTGCCTACGAATGGACCGTCAATGCCAACGGCGGCGATAACCTGCACCGCAACGTGATCTTCCGCGATGGCGCCGAGCGCACACGCAGCCTGCTGCCGTTGACCACCTTCGAGACCCAGGATCCGGAAAAACTCTGGGCCTGGATGCAGGCCTACGAGCAGAAGACCGGCGGCCGCGTGCTCGCGATCCCCCACAACGGCAACTTGTCCAACGGCCGCATGTTCGAGGAACAGCGCTTCGACGGCTCACCCATGACCAAAGAGTGGGCACAGATGCGTGCGAAATATGAGCCGCTGTTCGAAGTCACCCAGATCAAGGGCCAGAGCGAATCCCATCCGTCCCTGTCACCGGAGGACGAGTTTGCCAGCTGGGATCTGTGGGATCGCGGCAACCTGATCATGAAGCCCAAGCCCAAGGGCGCGCTCAAGTACGAATACTGGCGCGAGGCACTCAAAAACGGCATGCGCCTCGAAGACGAACTGGGTACCAATCCCTTCCAGTACGGTGTCAATGGCGCCACTGACACCCATACCGGCCTCTCCACCACCGAGGAGGACAACTTCTTCGGTAAGTTCAAGACGCTGGAACCGAGCAACGAACAGCGCTGGAGCTTCCCACTGCTGACCGGGCCCAGTGGCGCCTATATCGGATGGGAACAGGCCGCCTCCGGCGTAATGGGCGTCTGGGCAAAGGAAAATACGCGCGAAGCCATCTGGGATGCGATGATGCGCAAGGAAACCTTTGCCACTACCGGCCCGCGGATCAAGGTGCGCTTTTTCGGTGGCTTCGATTTCAGTGATGCGGACAAGGACGGCGATATTGCCGCACTGGGCTACGAAAAAGGTGTCCCCATGGGCGGCAAACTGAGCGGCGCCAAGGAAGGCCAAACTGCAACCTTCCTCGTCGCGGCCATGAAAGATCCCGAAGGCGCCAACCTCGACCGCGTCCAGATCATTAAGGGCTGGGTCGATAGCGACGGCAAGACCCACGAAAAAATCTACGACGTGAAATGGTCCGGCGACCGGCAGCCCGATACCGATGGAAAAATTCCAGCAGTGGGAGATACCGTTAACCTGGAAAAGGCGACCTACGAAAACTCCATCGGCGACAAACAGCTGGTCGGTGTTTTCAGGGATCCCGATTTCGATCCCACGCAAAAGGCCGTCTATTATGCCCGCGTGCTGGAAATCCCCACGCCGCGCTGGACCCTGTACGACAAGGTACGCTTCGGACTGGACGACATGGACAAGGAGGTACCTCTGACCCACCAGGAACGCGCGTTTTCCAGTCCGATCTGGTATCACCCCTAGAGGTCACCGAGTCGTTCGTAATTATCTGTGATTTGTACGGGGTTCACTGCCCCTCGCGCGGAGAGTGATAAATACCTCTCCTCCGATGGACGGGGCTAACCTCAACCGGATGTGGAGGTCTTACAGTGTTGCATACCAAGGCAACAGGGCTGCTGGCACTGGCTATAATGATCACCCTGTTCTCCGGCTGTTCACGCGAAGAGTCTCCAAAACACCGCGATACCGCCGCCCCGCCGGAAAGCCAGACTCCCGCTAATGCGGATACAACTCAAAGCGCTCCCATATCAGAAACGCAATCCCGAGCAGCGTCCACCGGGCGCTCACCGAAAAAGCGGGAAGTGAACAAAGCCGGAAGGCAAGCGCATGATGGAAAGCCAAACATACTCATCATCTGGGGCGATGATGTTGGCATGTGGAATATCAGTGCCTACCATCGCGGCATGATGGGCGGCAGTACACCAAACATTGATCGAATCGCCGAAGATGGCATGATCTTCATGGATCATTACGCACAGGCGTCCTGCACGGCGGGCAGAGCCGCATTTATCACTGGGCAGTATCCAATTCGCACGGGACTGAGTACAGTCGGGCTGCCCGGTGCCAAAGAAGGCTTAATGGAGAAAGACCCCACCCTCGCCGAGATGTTGAAGCCTTACGGTTATGCTACCGGCCAGTTTGGCAAAAATCACCTCGGGGACCGGGATGAGCACCTACCGACCAACCACGGCTTCGATGAGTTTTACGGCATTCTCTACCACCTGAATGCAGGGGAATACCCGGAACAGTATGACTTCCCGAAAGACGAGGAAGTGCAGAAGAAACTGCATCTCAAGATGCGCGGCGTTATTCATTCCTGGGCACTTCCCGACGGCTCGCAGAAAATCGAGGACCTTGGCCCATGGGGCCGTGAGCGACAGCGCAACCTGGATCAAGAAGTACTCGAACAGTCAAAACGCTTCATTAAGGACGCCGTCAAGGCCGGCAAACCTTTTTTCGTCTGGCATAACACCACCCGAATGCATTACCGCACGAACCTCAGCAAGGAATATCAAGGAAAAAGCGGCTACGGACTCTATGCCGATGGCATGATGGAATTGGACGATGATGTCGGTGAATTGCTCGATCTACTCGACCAACTTGGTGTGGCGGACAACACCATCGTCATGTTTTCCACCGATAACGGCGCTGCATCAAACTCCTGGCCGGATGGCGGTAACCAGCCCTTCCACGGCGAAAAAGGTGTCGGCGGCTGGGAGGGTGCTTTCCGGGTCCCCATGCTCGTGAAATGGCCGGGACACATTCCCGCTGGCACCTATACCGGCGAGTTCATGACAATGGAGGACTGGATTCCCACACTCATGTCCTGGTTGGGTGATAAGAACATCAAGGAAGAATTGCTGACCGGTAAAGATATAGGCAAGCGGAATTACAAGGTGCATCTCGATGGCTACGACCAGAGCGACTTGCTGCTGAATCTGGGAAAATCAAAGCGAAAGGAGTTTTACTACTTTACCGAGGCAACGTTCCACGGCATGCGCTATGGTGACTGGAAACTCTTATTCATCAAGCAGGACCACTGGTTCCGCGCCCCGCAACAAGCTCTGACGACACCTTACATCATCAATCTCAAACTAGACCCCTTCGAGCGTTTTACCGAATCCCGAGGCTACGATGAATGGGCCGAGAATCGCAGCTGGATCCTCGGCCAGGCAGGTCCGAAGATCGCCCAGTTTGTTGAAAGCTTCAAGGAATTTCCGCCGAGCCAAAAGAGCATGGAGCTCCAGGTCGATGCTGTGAGCAAGACAATCAACTCCCAGGCGTTGATAAGGTGAGTCTACGCCGGTTGCATCATTGGATTCACCGACATCGACCCCGGTCGAATGATTAATTGCGCAAACTTGGTTTTTCAACCCACAGCAGTCATTTCACTGTTTTGGGACAATCCCAAACCAACATTCTGCTGATTTTCTCCGACGACACCTGGCGGGGCGAACTCTGCCCCTGCGGTGGACGAGAAGACCACGGCATGCCACACCGAATATCGACCGTAAGCCCGTTGTCGATGGGACGATCAATGATGTTGAGAAATGTCGTGTGCAACTTGATTGAGCTTTGCCTATGCATCGCTATTCTGCCATTCCCGCTGCTCTCGGACTGCGCCCGCATCTACGACAGCTCCAGCATCGGCGGATGGTGATGCTGCCTACATTCAGGGAGCGGGCTGCCTCAGATGTGAATAACCAGGGCCTACGATCAGGCGGATAGCATCCAGCTTGAACTCGGGGAATAAGGTTCGAGTTTATCTATTCATTGAATGCCTCTATCTCAGGCGTCGACTTTATCTCCTAAGTTTTTGTCCGGGATTTGTAGGCCACGGCAATCTTGACCGATCATTCACGGCGAAGCAGGTTTGCTGCGCCATCTCGCCGACACTGCCTCACATAGACGACTATTTTTTAACTGCGCGAAATTTGTCGAGTTGCATCTCAAGCATACTTTGTCGACGTCTTCTGCCAGATTCCAGTGGAATACCGACCGTCCCCATTCCATAACAAGCTTGAAACAAGCTATCACTGCGCTTCGACGAGTTCCATGCCACCTCAGGTGTACGCGTGCGGCAGAGTTAATGAATTTAACGAACGGACGAGTTAACAGTTAAGAGTTAAGAGTTAAGAGTTAAGAGGTATCAGAATGAATGGGAACTTCCTTCTACTAGCCTTGCGAAAGTTATGGCCAGTGTTGGCCTTATCCACCTTGGTATTATCGAACGGTGTAACTGCGCAAAATACGCGCGGCAGTACGACTGGCCCGACTTCGGCGCCGGGCTATGACCACCCGGAACAGTCCCTCACCATGAAGGATGTCAAGCCAGCTCCAAATATGTATCCGGTGCTGCAGCGCCCGGAACAATTGAAGCAAGCACAGGACAAGCTGGCCGCACTGCAAAGAAAGACCGGCAGGAAGCCCAATATCCTCATCGTCCTGCTGGACGATACCGGTTACATGGATCCCGGTTTTAATGGTGGCGGTGCTGCGGTTGGCAACGCGACGCCGAACTTCGACAAGTTCGCGCGGGAGGGGCTGATTCTGTCGTCAGCCTACACGACACCATCCTGCTCACCGACCCGCGCCACCATTCACACCGGACAGAACCCGCTGCACCATGGCATCCTGCGCCCGCCAATGTACGACGAACCGGGCGGTCTAGACGGGGCCATCACCATGCCCATGCTGCTCAAGAAACAGGGCTACGTAACCCAGGGTGTCGGCAAATGGCATATGGGCGAGAACCAGGGCTCGCAGCCCCAGAACGTCGGCTATGACGATTACGTCGGTTTCCTCGGTGTCTCGGACGAGTATACAGAGTGGCGCGATGTATATTTCAACCCCGAGGTTGCCTTATCGCCCGCGCGCTTCAAGTTTATGCAGGAATCGGGGTTCAACCATCACGAGGTTCACTGCACGCCCGCCGACAAGAAGAATTGCAAAAACCTCAAGCTTATCGACCTCGACTACATCAAGGATCTGGATACGCACTGGCTCGAGGTCAGCCTGAATTTCCTCGACAAGATGAAGGGCAGCAAGAAACCCTGGCTTCTCTACCACGCCACGCGCGGCTGCCACTTCGACAACTACCCGAACGATAAGTGGGCAGGCAAGTCAATGGCGCGCACCGTGTACTCTGACTGTTTCGTGCGTATGGATGACATCTTCGGCAAGCTCATGGCCAAGCTGGAGGCAAATGGAGAACTCGACAACACGCTGGTGCTCATGCTCGGCGGTGACAACGGTCCCGAATGCGAGGTGCCACCACACGCGCGCACGCCATTTCGCGGCTGCAAGGGATCGAGCTGGGAAGGTGGGGTTCGAGGCTCCGTCTTTGCATACTGGAAGGGCATGATCAAGCCGGGCCAGGCCGATGGCCTGTTTGATTTTGCCGACATACTGCCAACGGCACTGCATCTCGCCGGTGTACCCGGCGCCAAGCTGGCCGGCGAGTTTCCCAAGGACCGCTACGTCGATGGCGTGGACCAGGCCTCGTTCCTGATCGCGGATGACCACCTGTCGAATCGGCGCAGCCGACCCTATACCCTGAACCAGTACTTCGCCGGTATACGTATCGACGAGTTCAAGTACATCTGGACCGGTGAAATCCAGAATGGCGTCGTTCAAAAAGGCGACATAGGCGGGTTCAGTGGCCCGATCTTCACTGAGTCGGGTGGCGCCATCATGTTCAACCTCTACACCAACCCGCAGGAAGACGTGAGCATCGGCGTACGACATATCCCCATGATGACTCCGCTGATGTCAGCTGGCGCCTTCTATATGAAGGAGCTGATGGACTACCCGCCGCAGTTCAAGATCGGTTTCCTGTCCAACAATCCACCGATGTATAACCTGGCTCCTGAAGCGCGGGAGGCGATGAAGAAGATCATGGAGAAACGTGGGGTCGGCAGGGCAAATCCCTAGCCTGACTCAGGCATTCACAGTCAGGCCTTTCGGTACGGCCCTGCGTATGTGGGGCCGTCGACGATGACCGGTATATCGCCGGTGTCGACCCGACCATTTTTCTTGGCCGAAGATGGCCAGTCTGCACGTCACAGCCGACCCTACACGGTGAACCATTCAATGAGGGATATCTTCAACCAAAACCTGGTATCCCGCTTACTATTGGGTTCCCTGATTGGAGCTATATTTTTCTGCCACCCCGATGCCCAAGCGCAAACATCCCCCCCTGCTCCCTCACCCGGGGAACTGGCTGAGAGCGCTACATCGGGCCGGGCAGGTTACACACAATCACTGGCTTCCGAGGTCAACGACCCGACCGCCCCCCTGCCCCTGATTCAGTTCCGCAATATCTATGCGCCCGGCGTTCCCGGTACCGGTAGCTCGGCCAACCTGTTTGAAATCCAGCCTGTACTCCCCTTTGCGCCATCCGACACAATTCGGTTCGCACAGCTGATCAAGATCACCATACCGATCGTTACTTCACCAGCCCCAGACCGAACCACCGGGCTGGGTGACCTGCAAATGTTCGACCTGGTCGCGATCAAGGAGTCCTGGGGAAGATGGGGTTTCGGCGTGGCAGCGATATTGCCCACGGCAACCGCTCCGGAACTGGGACAGGAGAAATGGCAGCTCGGACCGGCCACCGCCATCATGTACACGGCGGTAAAGAATCTTCAGGTAGGCGCAGTGTTTCAGAATCCGGCGTCATTTGCTGGCGATTCGAATCGGGAAAGTGTCAATTCTCTGAGTATCACACCTACCCTGACCTACAACTTGCCCGGCGGTTGGTTTTACGGCCACAGTGATTACGACTTTGTTTTCGACTGGGAAAACGGTGGTGAAGCCACAATTCCGATCGGGTTTCAGGCGGGAAAAGTCTTCTCAGTGGGTTCCGAACATTTCAGTCTTTCGTTCGAAGGCGCGTACAGCGCGGCTCGCCCGGACGACTTTCCAAGATGGCTAGTTGGGTTCGAATTGAACTGGATTCTGCCAAAACACGCAAAACCCAAATGATTATCCGGCATTAATCGAACCATCATCTGCTATCGCGGATTGACGCAATGCCACCGGCATAGCTGCATCCGACTGCCATGAAAATCAACGGTGCGCCGAAAGTTCTGCCTTTCCCATTCACTTAACTTTATCGGCAACAATGAAATCGGCTATCCGCCCAATCGATTCTTAGTGCACATTAGGCGCATTATCGTCATAAGGACCAATATTCTTGGCTATATTCCTACCAGCCAGATTCCACGGAATCTTCCTATGTCGTAATCAGTCGAGCGCGCAGTAGTCACTGCTACACACCCATCGAAGCACACCGACACTGAAGACAATATCTCAATTGCATTTTCCGGACTGCGAGGTTTACCCATGCGAATTTTCTATTCTGCGTTAATGCTTTCTATTTTCCTCACCGCCTGCGGCGGCAGCAACGACGCCGCCGCAAAGAAACAGGAAAGCGCATCAACTGGCTCAGATGCAACGGCAAGCACAACCTCATCCCCCCAGTCCGAAGACCAAATGCCAGACACAACGACGAGCCAGGCCCCCGATAGGTCGCAAACTTCCGCCCAGACCACTGCCGCACCTTCGAACGTCAGGGGGACAAAGCCAAACATTCTGCTGATTGTTTCCGACGACACTGGCTGGGGCGATCTCGGTCCCTACGGAGGCGGTGAAGGACGCGGCATGCCGACACCAAATTTCGATCGCATGGCGGCTGATGGCATGACGCTCTTCTCCTTCTATGCACAACCGAGCTGCACCCCCGGCCGCGCCGCCATGCAAACCGGCCGCATTCCTAACCGCAGCGGCATGACGACGGTGGCCTTCCAGGGCCAGGGCGGCGGCCTCCCGCACGCGGAATGGACGCTGGGATCAGTGCTCAAGAAAGCCGGCTACAAGACTTACTTCAGCGGCAAGTGGCACCTGGGAGAATCCGACTACGCCCTGCCGAATGCCCAGGGCTATGACGTGATGAGGCACGCCTTCCTCTACCACGCCAATGCCTATACCTACGGCGACCCCACCTGGTTCCCGGATATGGACCCGAAGCTGCGCGCCATGTTCGACAAGGTGACCAAGGGCTCGATGTCCGGTAACGCCGGTGAAAAGCCACACCAGGATTGGAAAGTCAACGGCCAGTATGTCAACACCCCGGAAAAAGGTGTCGTCGGCTTGCCCTTCCTCGATGAATACATCGAGAAAGACGGCCTGGCATTCCTCGAGGATGCAGCCAAGGACCCGGACACGCCGTTCTTCATCAACATCAACTTTATGAAGAACCACCAGCCGAATTTGCCCGCGCCGGAGTTCAAGCATAAATCCATGTCCAAATCGAAGTACGCCGACGCCGTGGTCGAGCTGGATACACGCATCGGGCATGTCTTGGATAAACTGCGCGAACTTGGCCTGGATAAAAACACGCTGGTATTTTACACGGTCGATAACGGCGCCTGGCAGGACGTATTTCCCGATGCCGGCTATACGCCATTCCGCGGTACCAAGGGAACGGTCCGCGAGGGCGGTAACCTGGTACCCGCGATTGCCGTTTGGCCGGGAAAAATTCCGGGAGGAAAGCGCAACCACGACATCCTCGGCGGTCTCGATCTGATGGCCACCTTCGCATCCGTCGCGGGCATCGATCTGCCGAAAAATGATCGCGATGGAAAGCCGATCTACTTCGACAGTTATGATATGTCACCGGTATTGACCGGAACCGGAAAAAGTAAGCGCACAGCCTGGTTCTACTTTACCGAGGACGAATTAACGCCGGGGGCCGCCCGCGTAGGCAACTACAAGGCTGTGTTCAATTTACGTGGTGATGACGGCGCTGTGACGGGAGGATTGGCAGTGGACGCCAACCTGGGCTGGAAAGGCGCGAAAAAGTATGTGGCGACGGTTCCACAGGTGTTCGATCTTTGGCAGGACCCACAGGAACGCTACGATCTATTCATGAACAATTTCACCGAGCGCACCTGGACCATGGTCACCATCAGTCAGGAGATTGAGAATCTCATGAAGACCTATGTCGAATATCCACCGCGAAAACTGCAAAGCGAGACCTACACCGGCCCGATTACCATCAGTGGATATCAGCGTTTCAAATGGGTGCGCGAGCAGCTTGAGAAAGAGGGTGTCAAAATTCCGATGCCTACCGGTAACTAATTTTATTGAGAAGGGAACCGCAGGGAATTCAGCATGATGTCAGCAACACCCTCAAACCGTTGGGATCTTCGCTCATGGAAAATCCCAATTTTCCTCACACTGGTCTTCCTGAATTGCACTAACGCACTGGCGGCGAACAAGAAGCCCAATATTCTGTTTATCATGGGCGACGATATCGGCATCATGAATGTTGGTGCCTACCACCGCGGTCTGATGGTTGGCGAGACACCGAATATCGATCGCATCGCCAACGAAGGTGCGCTGTTCATGACCTATTATGCGGAGCAGAGCTGCACCGCTGGGCGCACAGCTTTCGTCACCGGTATGCAGCCTCTGCGCGCGGGCATGTTGATGCCGCAACTGCCCGGCGCCACCAGTTCCCTACTGCCCGGCACGCCGTCGATCGGCAAATTCATGCGCGACCTCGGCTATAACACCGGAGAATTCGGCAAAAACCACCTCGGCGACGTGACAGGCTCGCTGCCCACCGCCCACGGCTTCCAGGAATTCTGGGGCTACCTGTACCACCTGGATGCCATGCAACAGGTCAGCTTCCCGGATATCAACAAGACAACCACCGACCAGGCCGTCGTGCCGCCCTGTAAGAACACGCCGATCAAGGGCCTGTCCGACCCGCCCGGCGCCATCGACCCGAAAGATGGCACCTGTATGACGCCGCCGCGGCCGGTGATCTACTGCACCTCTTCGGATGGCACCGAGAAAAACCAATCCTGTAAGGATGAGGGCCCACTGACCCTGGATCGCTCTAGAACGGTAGACGAGGAAATCTCGGCCAAGGTCATCGACTTTCTCGACCGCAACGACCCGGACAAGACCGGCAAGCCCTTCTTCGTTTACTACAATCCGGCGCGCATGCATGTCACTACCATGCTCCCACCCAAGTATGAAAATATGCTTGGTACCAAGGGGGGCAAGGACTGGGGTATCAACGAGGCCGGCATGAAGCAGCTGGACGATAACATCGGCCTCGTGCTCAAGAAGCTGGACGACATGGGGGAGCTGGACAATACCCTAGTGGTCTTCACCACCGACAACGGCGCCGAAACAATCACCTTCCCGGATGGCGGTGTCACTCCATTCCGGGGCGGCAAGCTCACCACCTGGGAGGGGGGAATGCGCGTGCCCATGGTTGCCCGCTGGCCCGGTCACATCAAGCCGGGCACCGTCAAGGACGGGATATTCTCGGCTCTGGACTGGGTGCCCACCCTAGTCAATATCGGCGGGGGCCCCAAGGGCGACGCGCTGAAAAAGCAAATCGAGGCCGGCAAATATCCCGGTATCAAGAAGACAACCCTGGATGGCCACGACCAGCGCGACTATCTGGAAGGCAAGAGCGAAGAGTCCGCGCGTAACTATCTCTTCTACTACGCCGGTGCAACACCGTCGGCGGTCCGATACAAAAACTGGAAGTTCTACTACGGGATGGCGCCCGATACGGCATCGGGTGGCTTTACCGGTGTGCAGAAATTCCACTGGACCCAGATCACCAACCTCAAGCGTGACCCATTCGAAAAAAACGTCCTTGCGGACTTCAGTGCCCTTGCAGTGGGTGGTGCACTCGCGGGACCGAGCACGGCCTATATTTACGACTGGAACCTGCTGCCCATCGGGCAACAGTTGTGGCTCAAGGAGCTTGAAACCTACAAAAAGTTCCCGCCACTACAACAGCCGGCAAGCTATAACCTGGACCAAATAGTCCACTCCATGCAGGAGGTGAGAACCACCGGCCATGCGAGTGATTAACCGCGAGAATGCCCTCTAAACGCAGAAAACGGGCGCCCCTCGTGGGCGCCATTTTCGCATTTGCAGAGATACTATCTTCCGACAGCTATTTCAACCATCACTGAAAAAATTCAGGCCCGAACAGTTTGTTTTTGCTGACATCTTCGGATTAATCGCCAATTGTTTCGATCGATTGATTCAACTGCTCCTCAATCTTCTTGAGGTTAAATGCTCCCGGCGTCTGGCTCGGCGGGTACTCCTTCATAGTTTGCAGGAAGGTGGCCGCCATTTTCTGCAGTGGTACCAGCACAAACGCGCGCTCGAGGAGCCAGTTGTAGTAACCGTTGGCATTGTGTTGCGCGCGCTCCATTGGGTCACGACGCAGGTTGAAAATCAGTGGAATCCGTAACTCAGTGAAAGGCTCCATCCAGACGCCAAAGGCGTGGCCGCGGTTTTCCAGGAATACCGCTTTCCAAGCATCGTAACGCATAGCAACGATTTGGCCGTCGTCGTTTACGTAGATAAACTCCTTGCGCGGCGAATCGTCTGTCTTACCGGTGAAATAATCCAGCATGTTGTAACCGTCGATATAGTTGCGGTACTTCCTGCCATTCAGGCTTACGCCTTTGAGCAGTTGATCTTTGATCTTGGGGTTTCCTGCTACTGCTGAAAATGTCGGTAGCCAGTCTTCATGGGCCACTATGCCATTGAGGGTTTTACCCGCGGGGAACATTCCCGGCCAGCGCACGAAGGCGGGAACCCGGTAGGCGCCCTCCCAGTTGGAGTTCTTTTCTCCGCGGAATATCGTGAGCCCTCCATCCGGCCAAGTATTGAAATGCGGGCCATTATCTGTCGAATAAAAGACAATGGTGTTATCCGCAATCTTCAGTTGGTCAAGCAGGTCCAATAATTGGCCGACCTGTCGATCGTGCTCGACCATACCGTCTTGATACATGTTGCTATTCTTGCCGGCGAGGTTCTTGTGCTCCTCCTTCACATAGGTGGGAAAGTGCATGCGGGTGGCATTCCACCAGACAAAGAAAGGCTTGCCAGCATTAACCTGCTGTTTGATGAAATCCATCGCGGCAGCCAGGGTTTCCTCGTCGATCGTTTCCATACGTTTCTTGGTGAGTGGTCCGGTATCCTCTATCTTTCCGTCTGCAGTGGCCCTGATAACACCCCGGGGCCCAAACTTTTTACGAAACTCCGGGTTTTTCGGATAATCGCGGTGCTCCGGCTCCTCCTCTGCATTCAGGTGATAGAGGTTTCCGAAGAAAACGTCAAAACCGTGATTGGTGGGCAAGTGCTCATCCCGGTCACCAAAGTGGTTTTTGCCAAATTGACCAGTGGCATAACCCTGGCTTTTCAACACAGTGGCAATTGTGACATCGGTTTTCTGCCAGCCTTCTTTGGCACCGGGCAGACCGACTTTCGTCATTCCTGTGCGAATGGGAACATTGCCACCAACAAAGGCAGCGCGTCCGGCAGTGCAGGATTGCTGGCCGTAATAGTCGGTAAACGACAGCCCCTCATTGGCGATGCGGTCGATATTCGGGGTCTTGTAGCCCAACATTCCCCGATTGTTAAAGCTGATATTCCAAAAGCCGATATCATCGCCCCAGATCACGAGAATATTGGGTTTCGATTGTGCCAGGGCAGCACCGTGGTAGAGCAATAGCGAGGCTATTGGCACCAACAGCAAGCTGCGTAGTGAGGATAGGGACATACTGCCTCCCATATCTTAACCAGCCTGTAATTAAAACTTCCCGGCGAGGGACCGGTTACCCCGCCGAAAAGCTGGAAATCGGTCAATGTCGAGAACTGGCGTATCGCTAGCGATTGCCCAAGGGAAAAATCACTTTCCAGTCATTCTTCATATTCACCACCGTCCAGCCCGCCTTTGGCGCGGCGGCCAGGGCCTTGTCCAGCTGGCCCACATGGGAATCCCGGTCGTAGGCCCACTCGCGCTTGCCGTCAGTGTGGTGTACCAGCAGACCGAAGCGGTCGCCATCGCCGGTGGTGGTCCACTGCAGCATTTCGAAGTCGCCATCGGAATTACCGGCGGCAAAAATGGGCCGGCGGCCGATATGCTGGTAGATGCCCACTGGCTTGCCGGCCTTGTCATCGATCAGGTTCACTTCGGGCAGTTTCACAATTACCGGCTTGCCGTTACGCATTTCGTACTTGGCCTTGAGACTGCTGCCCACCACCTGCTCGGGCGGAATACCGTAGGTTTTTTCGGCGAACGCGCGCAGAAAATCGATGCCACCACCAGAGACAATAAATGTTTTGAAGCCATTCGCGCGGAGGTATTTCAGCAGTTCCAGCATGGGCTGGTAGATCATCTGGGTGTAGGGCTTGTTGGTCTCTGGGTGTCGTGCGGTGGCCAGCCACCTTTTGACGCTTGCCTGAAATTCTTCACCGGTCATCCCCGTATGGGTGGCCGCAATTAGCTGCATCAGAGCGGGCTTGCCGCCTGCGAGTGCTTTCTTGGGATCGCCTTTCAATATCGAGGCAAAGGGCTCCTTTTGCTTCCACTCCGGATGTTTGGGGGCCTGCTCTTTCACTTTGTCGATGGCGTAGAGCAGTTGGAAGTAGACCGGCTTCTCCGCCCACAGGGTGCCGTCATTATCGAATGTGGCGATGCGCTGTTCGGGCGGCACAAAACCGGCAGCCCCCTGTTTGGTGGTCTTTTCAACGAAGGAGATGATGGACTGCTTGGTTTTGCCATCATTCCACGATGGCAGCGGGTCGCTGGCCTGAGCGCCCGCCATCACAGCACAAGTGGCGAGCGCAATGCCGAGAGTCGTCAAAATACGGAGTAAGCGCTGAAACTTCATGGTCACTCCTCGAGCGGGAACACAACAGCGAAATCAATGCCGCGGAAACGTGGCACTTAGTTTTACTTTAGCCGATCACTTGACAACCAAATTCCACAACCCTGAAGAGAACCTGACAGTCATTTGAATCAACGATGCGCTTGCACGGTAGCCGCCAAGCTACAGAACGATTTCGTACAAGGCGCCTAAACCTGCCCGACGTGACCGGATTAAGTGCCAGAATTACGGTTCCTGGACTAGCCTAGAGAGATGCCACGCCATGGGACGTGGCCAAATAGTCAATAACAAGATTGCGGCTCCGCATCAGCCGCCCCGCTTCGCCATGACACAATCCGCAATTCCAATGTTGATTCTGTTCCGGTTGCTGCTCGTTGCACTGTTGCTCGGTGGCTGCGACAGAACCAGTCTGCCCGACGCTGAGCGAGAGAGCGGTCCAGCCGAGACTACGCCGGCCGCCTCAATACCCGCGAACTCGCCGAGCCAGGAGCCCCCCCACCCCGCCAAATTGGCCGGTACTGTTACCGGTACTGTGGCCGGTGCGTCTGCCGGTATTTTTGTGGGCACAGAGGTGTGCGCATCCTGTCACGAGCAACAGTTCCAGTCCTGGCGCAATTCACAGCACGACCTAGCCATGCGCGAAGCCAATGACACTACGGTAGCTGGCAACTTCGATAATGCGGAATTCAACTATTTCGGTACCGTGTCGAAATTCTTCCGCCGCGACGGCGATTTCTACGTCCGCACCGACGGTGCGGACGGTAAGCTGCACGACTTCCCCATCGCCTATACCTTCGGTGTCTATCCGCTGCAGCAATATCTGGTCAAATTTCCCGGCGGCCGGCTGCAGGCATTGAGCATCGCCTGGGATAGCCGCAGCAAATCCGAGGGTGGGCAGCGCTGGTTCCACCTGAATCCGGACGAGCATATTGAACACGGTGACGAGCTCCACTGGACCGGTCTGAATTACAACTGGAATTTCATGTGCGCGGACTGCCACTCCACCAACCTGCAGAAAAACTACGACTCAGCCACTCATACCTATGACACGAAATGGTCTGAAATCAATGTCGCCTGCGAGGCCTGCCACGGGCCCGGCTCGCGCCACGTGCAGTGGGCCAAAGATCCCAGTGCCGGGGTCACCAACAAGGGACTGAAGGTTTCCTTCGCCAGCCGCAAGCTGGCCGCGTGGCATATGAATCCCGACACGGGTATTGCACAGCTCGTGAGGCCTGCACAGACACAAACGGAACTGGAGACCTGCGCCCAGTGCCATTCGCGCCGAACAACCGGTTTCCCCGGCGCCGAGGCGGGAGATCCGATACTCGCGCACTTCAATCTGACGTTGCTGAGCGAACCGCTCTACCATGCGGATGGCCAGATCAATGACGAAGTCTATGTGTACGGCTCCTTCCTGCAGAGCAAGATGCACGCGGCCGGAGTGACCTGCAGCAACTGCCATGACCCACACAACCTGAAAGTACGCATCGAGGGCAATGGCCTGTGCGGCCAGTGCCACCTGCCGAGCAAGTTCGACACGCCCGACCACCACATGCATCCGGTCAACAGTAGTGGCGCCCAGTGTGTCAGTTGTCATATGCCCACCAAGACCTATATGCAGGTAGACGCGCGCCGCGACCACAGCTTCCGTATTCCCCGCCCGGATCTGTCCGACCGCCTGCAGACACCCAATGCCTGTACCGGCTGCCACAGTGACAAATCCAATGCCTGGGCAGCGGCAGAACTGGAGAGGAAATTCGGCAAGCCAAACCGCAGACACTACGGTGAAGCCCTCTACGCCGGCCGCCACGGCCTGCCCGGCGCGGAGGGGGCACTGATGGCACTGATCGTCGACGAGAAACAACCGGAAATCGCGCGGGCTACCGCGGTGAGCCTGCTGCCGCACTATCTGTCGCGAAACTCAGCGCAACTGCTACAGGCCATCGCCCAGGGAGACAACGCGCTGCTGCAACTCGGCCTGGCGGATTCTCTACAGGCGGTGCCACAACAGGTCCGGCCCGCACTCGCCATTCCCCTGCTGTATGAAGACGAACCCGTCATCGCCGCGCTCGCCGCCAATGCCCTGGTCGGCATGCCGATGGACAATTACCCGGCCTCGGTGCAACAGCAATTTGCCCGGGCCCTCAACCAGTACCTCGAGCAGGAGAAATTCAACAGCGATCGGCCCGAGTCTCTCGCCAACTTGGCCGGCGTCCGCGCACAGCAGGGGCAAATACAACAGGCGGAAGCGCTGTTCCAGCAAGCCATTTCGCTTGCGCCCTATTACACCCCCGCCTACGTCAATCTCGCCGACCTCTATCGCGCCTCGGGCCGCGAGGGCGATGCGGAATCCCTGCTACGCACGGCACTGGGAAAGGTCACCGTCAAGGCGCCAGTGCAGCACAGCCTCGGCTTATCCCTGGTGCGCCAGCAGCGCAAAGCGGAGGCATTGAAGTACCTGCACCTAGCCGCCGAGAGCTCGCAGGGCTCGGCCCGCTATGTTTATGTCTACGGCCTAGCGCTGAACTCTGTCGGCAAGACAGATGAGGCATTGAATACCCTTGATCAAGGGCTGGCGCGTTTCCCCGGCAATGTGGAAATCCTCCAGGCACTGGCGTCCATCAACCGTGAGACGGGCAATCTGGAAAAAGCCAAGCACTACGCGGATATGTTGCGCTGAATCCAACGAAAGGTGTCACGGCGGACAAGACTCCCAAGCGCTCCCCCTCGCAAAGCCTCTATGCTTACCGCTATACAACGCCGATCGGCGATGTCCCGCGGTTTTTGCGAGAGGTATCCATGCGCAACTTTGCCCCTTCTTTTTTATTTGCTTTATGTGCCTTATTACTGGTCGCCTGTGGCGGGGACCGCGGCGAACACAAGCAGGCTCCGGACTCGGCCCCACCGGCGAAAAGCGATGAAATGACGCCGAGCGAAGAGGTTTCGCCAGATGGAACCGGTACTGGCGATGCCAAGGAAGCGATGCTGGAGGAAGAATCCGCAACCGCCGCCGAATTCCCCGCCAATGTCTACTTCGGCAATTTCCACGTGCACACCAGCTATTCGTTTGACGCAGTAACCAATGGATCCACTACAACGCCCGCGGATGCCTACCGCTGGGCCCAGGGAGAAGCCATTCCCGCCGGCGTGCTGGGCGGCGAACTGAAAATCGAGCGGCCACTGGATTTCTATGCGGTGTCCGACCACGCCGAGTATCTCGGTGTCTTCAAGAAAATGTTCGACCCCAACAACCCGCTGAGCAAACTGCCGATCGCCAAGGACATAACCTCGAAAGATACCAAGGTGGCCTTTGATGCCTACGCCCGCATTCTCGATTCGATGCAACCGGGTATGTCTGACCCAACCCTGTCCGATCCCGCGGTTACCAAGCCGATCTGGAAGGAGATGGTAGAGACCGCCGACAAATACTATCAACCTGGCAAGTTCACCACCTTCCCCGCCTTCGAGTGGACCTCGAACCCGGACAAACTGAACCTGCACCGCGTGGTGGTGTTCCGCACTTCCGAGGGCGTACCGGATCTACCCTATTCCGCGCTGGATTCAGAAGACCCGCGCGACCTGTGGAAGTGGATGGAAACCACCCGCCAGGGTGGCGCGACCCTGTTCGCGATTCCGCACAACGGCAACGCCAGTGACGGCCTGATGTTCCCGGTCGAGCTCGATGGCAAACCCCTGACGGCAGAGTACATCGAGACGCGCGTGAACAACGAGCCAGTTTACGAGGTGTCCCAGATCAAGGGCACTTCGGAAACCTTCCCCAGCCTCTCGCCCAACGACGAGTTCGCCGACTTCGAAATCTGGGATTACATCCTCTCCTCGACCAAGGTCGTGCGCCCCAAACACAAGAAAGGCGGCTATGCGCGGCAGGCCTATCTCGATGGCATATCGATGGCGGCCAATGGCAAACAGAATCCCTACGTATTCGGCCTGATCGGCGATTCCGACACCCACAACTCAGCCTCGGCAATTGAGGAAGACAACTACACCGGTAAATTTGGTATCGAGGCCAGCCCCGAGCACCGCC
This sequence comes from Microbulbifer hainanensis, assembly GCF_014904735.1. GTDB lineage: Bacteria > Pseudomonadota > Gammaproteobacteria > Pseudomonadales > Cellvibrionaceae > Microbulbifer > Microbulbifer hainanensis. Next base: position 136,035 of record NZ_JACZCR010000028.1, read on the forward strand.
TGGACGGCCCCATCCCCGGCGACGAAGCGAATAATCAGCGCGTGCGGGAATTCAGTTCCGGCGGTCTCGCCGCAGTGTGGGCGCCGGAAAACACCCGCGAAGCGATCTGGGATGCGGTCAAGCGCAAGGAAACCTTCGCGACCTCAGGTACGCGCCTGAAGGTGCGCTTCTTCGGTGGCTGGGATTACGATGACCAGAGTATGCAGGGCGAAGAATGGGCTAAAGCGGCCTACGGTGCCGGCGTGCCGATGGGTGGCAACCTGGAGCCCGGCGGCGACGGCCAGAAACCGGTCTTCCTCGTGCAGGCGATGAAGGACAGCGCCGGTGCCAACCTCGACCGTATCCAGATCATCAAGGGCTGGGTGGATGAAGCCGGCGAGCAACACCAGAAGATTTTCAATGTCGCCCTGTCCGACGACCGCAAGGCCGATGCCAACGGCAAGGTTCCAGCGGTGGGTAACACGGTCAATGTCAAAGATGCCACCTACACCAACGATATCGGCGCAACGCAGTTGTCGGCGGTCTGGACCGATGAGGATTTCGATCCGGAGCAGTACGCGTTTTACTATGCCCGCGTGATCGAGATTCCGACCCCGCGCTGGTCGACTTACGATGCCATGCGCGTCGGGCGCAAACCCCGCGACGATCTGCCGGTAACCATCCAGGAGCGCGGCTGGACGTCCCCGATCTGGTATTCGCCCGGTCAGTAAAAACAGCGTAGAACCAGCGGTGTGTTCGCCGACGATCTAGCGCGGCTCGCCTTCCTGGTGGAGCGCGCGCCAGCGGCTCGGCGAGAATCCGGTCCAGCGCTTAAAGTTCCGACTGAAAATCGCCACATCCGCGTAACCCAGATTCAGCGCCAGGTCGGTCACGGATAACTGCCCGTGTTGCAGATGCCTCTGGGCAATTTCCATACGGGTACGCTGCAGCAGCTCGCGGAAGCTGGTCCCCTCGCCCTGCAACCGCTTCTGCAACACGCGCGGATGCAGATTAAGCCCGACGGCCACCCGCTCAATATTGCACTCGCCACTCGGTAACAGGTTGCTGATGATATGGCGCACCTGTGCCTGCAAGTTCCCCGGATAAATGGATTCCAGCATTTTGATGCGTTGTTGGAAGTGCTCACGCAGTAACTGCTCATCGTAGTGAGGTTTGCGCCCCGCCCAGCTCAACGGAAAACTCACACCGCCAAAATGGCTGCCGAACAGGACGTGCCCCACATATTTTTCCGGCAGCTGCAGTGCGCCTTCCCGCAATGCCTCCGGCAACGCCTGTGGCAGGTGAATTTTCAACTGGGTACCGGCATTTTCGACCATCTGCGCAATCGTGTTGTAGGCCTGCCCCGCGCTCAACTGCATCAGCTGCGCCAGGCCGGTGGTATTGGTGAAATCAAACCCCAGTTGCAGTTCCAGCAACTCACCGTGGGGATACTGCTGCACGTGGACACCGTGGGCGTGCAGGCTGATGTGTTGATCCGCATAGGTAAGCGCATCGCCGAGGGTTTCCTGCTGGCGAATCGAAAGCGCGATCTCACCCAGTGCCAGGATGCTCTGCCGGGCCGCCAGGCGCAGTCCAAAGAGCGGTTCCATGCACCGGCTGGCGGTGGCATCGAGCAAATCCGCGAGCCGCGTATACGACACATAGGTATTGGGATCGCGCAGCTGCGCACTGCTGAAACCGGCCTCACGCAATATCTGCGCCGGATTGTGACCCAACTGACTGACCAGCTGTTCATAACCTTCAATCGCACCACTGCGAATCAGAAACATCTCTCCCCCCGGTGTTCATGAATAGTCACCACCAATTCGCAAAAGATCAACTTTTGCTCGCAAATAGTCAAGTTGTTATTCCGCGCCATTACATAGACTGCGACCAGTGCATTGAGGCCACAACCAGAACAATAAGAAAACAAACCGGAGAATTGCGATGCAGAGAGTATTTGTGACCGGTGCCGGCGGATTTATCGGTCGACACCTGGTCGCGCAACTGCTGGAACGGGGTTGCTATGTCACCGCTCTGATGCTGGCAGGTGAGCCGGTGCCCGCAGCCTGGGAGGGGCGCGTGCGCACCGTCACCGGCGATGTACGCAGGCTGGCGGCGCAGGCCGAGGAAATCGGCAAGATCGACACCATCTTCCACCTGGCCGCTGTGGTCAGTGACTGGGGTGCCCGCCAGGAGCACGTGGACATCACCGTGCACGGTACCAGGCAGGCAATATTGCTCGCGCTTAAGTGGAATGCACGCTTTGTCGTTACCACCAGCGTGGCGGCGTTTGGCAGCGCCATGGGCACCGGGACACTCAATGAGGAAACACCGCGCGGCGTGCCAGCTTCCAGTTACGAATATGCTAAGCAGCAACAGGAAGATGTAACCCTGAAAGCGGTGCGTGAGCAGGGACTGCGCGCAGTCATCGTTCGGCCGGCCAACGTGTACGGGGTCGGCAGTGTTTGGGTAAACCGTTTTCGCGAATTCCTCGCCGAGAAAAGGCCATCGCTGCTGGGCAGTGGCGACTGGGATGCGGGCCTTGTGCATGTGCGCAACCTGATCGACGCGCTGGTACTGGTAGCTGAGAGCGACAGGATCGGCAATGGGGAAATCTTTGTGATTTCCGACGGCCAGGGCATCACCTGGAAGCAGTATTTAGACGCGCTGGCGCAAACACTATCGCTGCCCGCACCGAAAAGCATTCCCAATTTTCTCGCGCGCCTGCTTGCACCGCTGATGGAATTTTTTGGCAAGCTGATGCGCCTTAAAAATGCACCACCGGTAACCAATCTGGGCTATCGACTGACCGGTGTGGAAAGTATTTTCGACGCAAGCAAAGCGAGATCTGTGCTCGGCTATCAGCCGAAAATTACCTTGGAAGAAGCCATGCAGGAAATCCGGCAGGCTTACGATCAATCCTGAGAATGACTATTCAAACCAGAAGTACCTACAGCAAATGAGAGGAAACAAAATATGACAATTCCATTCCCCATTCATCCGCAAGACTCCCTGCTGACCATCAATACTGACGAGCAGCCGATCGTCAAAAATGCGCTGCCGGGCGTACACGTATCTCCGTGTTTTCTCGATCCGGAAAACGGCGTGTGGGTACTGCGTGTGCAGTTCGAGCCGGGTACGGTTCTGCCGCGACACTTCCATACCGGTTGTGTCCACCTGTACACCACTTCCGGTAGCTGGCATTACACCGAGTACCCGGACCAACCGCAGACCGCCGGCAGTTACCTGTACGAGCCGGGTGGCTCCGTTCACCAGCTCCAGGTGCCCGAGACCAATACCGAGATCACCGACACCTTCATGGCGGTATTTGGTGCGAACATCAACTTCGATGAGAACGACGAGTTCATGAACGTGATGGACGCCGGCTGGATCGAGACGGTTATGCTGGAAGCGGCCAAGGCCCAGGGCATTGTTCCGCGCTATATCAAGCCGAAGACCGGTGCTGGATACTCCGACGAGTGATCTCTCCACCCCCTCCACGGAGGGGGGCCACAATTGCCTTCCGGCAAAAAATTATTATCGCGCGCCCCTGCCTGACCGATCCTATCGGGCAAGGCGCCGTGCATTTTGAATGAGAGAAAACCATGAGTAACTGGAAACACGGCACACCAAAGACGGCATTCGTCTCCGGCGGAGGTAGCGGTATCGGACTCAACCTGACCCGCGCACTGCTGAAAGACGGCGCCAGCGTGGCGATTTTTGACCTCAAGGTGGAGGACGCCCTGCTGACTGAATTGCGCGAGCTCTGCGCTCCGGGACGCCAGGTCGAAGCCTATATCGTCGACATGACCGATCACCAGGCCCTGGAAGCGGCAATGGATCGCGCCGCGAATGAGATCGGCACCCCGGACTTCGCGGTGAATTGTGCCGGTGTTCTGAGCACAGCGGTTTTTACCGAAATGTCTTACGACATGTTCGAGCAATCCATCCGCGTCAACCTGATCGGCAGCCGCAATTTCGCCGCGGGCACACTGCGCCATATGCAGCCCGGCGGACATCTCGCACTGATTGCTTCGCTGGCCGGCATCTGCGGCAGCTACACCCACGCCGCCTACTCCGCCTCCAAGTTCGGCGTTGTCGGTCTGGCGGAGGTCCTGCGCACAGAACTGAAACCAAGGGGCATTGATGTCTCGGTGATCTGCCCTGGCGAAATCATGACGCCAATGCTGGAAGAAGAGCGCAGGGTCGGCAGCCGTGTGACAGAGATCGTCAACGAGTTCGCAGGAGTCCTGCCGGTGGAAAAGGCGGTCGCAGGTATTCTCGCCGGGCTGCGCAAGCGGCAGTACATGATTACACCGGGCTTCAGGGCCAAGTTGACCCGCGCCCTCGCTCGGAAAGCCACTGCCCTGTTCCACTGGGTCGTGGACGGCAAGGTGGCCAAAGGCCTGGCGCAGGAAAAACGGCAGGCAGCGCGCTCTTGAACCACGCACTTCAGAACGCTCTTAAACCCACTCTTAGCACACGCTTCGGTAAAGGCGCACCGGGGCGGCCGCGAGGCCGCCCGCAAAAATAATGATAACGCTGTAGGTTACGCGATGATCCTCTTTCCCCAATTGCAATTAAAACCGTTCGATCACTTTCCGCGCAGGGCCCTGAGCAGAGCCATTGCTGCGCTGGCACCCGCACTGCTGTTTGGCACCGCCGCCGAGGCAAAAGAATTCCAGCTCGGCGCCATCAAGGCAGAAGTGCACGGCGGCCTCACCGCGGGCGCCCAGTGGATGGCCGAAGAACCAAACCCGGACTTCATCAACCAGGGCAACGCCGACCTGATTGGTTTCGGATCCGCCGGGGAGTTCAATCCCAACCTCGGGCGCGATCTCGATGACGGCCGTCTGAACTTTCGCGAACGCGGAGATGTCGCATCGACACCACTGGTATTCAGCGCAGATATGAATCTGGCATACCAGAATTTCGGCCTGAACCTGCGAGGCAATTTCTGGTACGACTACACGCTGGAAAATCACAAAGTGGATTTCGGCAGCGCAGCCTCAGGCTACGGCAGTGGCACGACCCTCGGCGACAGCCGCCGCGATGTATTGCAAGACTACCAGCTAGAAGCTTACGCCTATGGCAATTTCAAGGTGGGCGAACGGGACCTGCATTTCGGCGTCGGGAGCAAAACCCTCAAGTGGGGCGAAGCGCTGTTTTTCCCGAATGGTATCAACGCGGTCAACCCATACGACGTGGCCGCACTGCGTATGCCCGGCACCGACCTGCGCCTCTCCGTCCCGATGGCCTACGGCAAGTTCGCCGTGAGCGACAGTCTCACACTGGAAACTTTCTATCAGCTCGCCTGGCGCCCCACAGTACTGGACGGATGCGGTACCGCCTTTTCTGCCTACGACTATGTCGCCGACGGCTGTGTCGGGGCCTTCCCGCAGGGACCCAATGATGCCGTGGCCAATACGGCACAGCTCTATATTGACCGCGGCGAAGATCGCAAAGCGCGCGACGATGGCCAGTTCGGCCTGGCGGTGAAATACAAGGTGGAAAGCCTGAATACCGAGTTCGGTGCCTACGGCATGAACATCCATTCCCGCGAACCGTTTGCCAGTCTCACCGTGAGTACACACGACACGCCCGGCACCGGCTGGCGCAATCCGCTGGAAGACCCGGACAACCTGGAAAACAACGGCAATTACTTCATCGACTACCCGGAAGATATCCGTATCTACGGCCTCAGTTTTCATGCCGATCTATTCCAGGCCACACAGCTCTTTGGTGAGCTTAGCTATCGCCCCAATCAGCCGGTACAGCTTGCCACTGGCGACCTGATTCCCGCCTTTGCCAGCAGTGCCGAATTCCTCGCCAGCGTGATCGGGCAGCAGCTGACCCTGGGCGAAGATGCCATCAACGCAGCGCCCGGCTCCGTTTACGAGGGTTACGATCGACGCGAAATCTCGCAGCTGTCACTCGGCGCCATTCAGCCGATTCCCAACGTACTCGGTTCGCGCGCCCTGGTACTCGTAGCCGAGGCCGGCATGAAATACATGAACGATCTTCCCGGCCTCGACGAACGCCGTTACAACAAGATGGACACCTACGGCACCAACTTCGCGCACAACAGCGCAATCGGTTGCGCCGTCGGTGTTCCGGTAGAGGAATACCAGCGGTATGCCTGCAGTGCCGACGGTTACACCACGGAACTCTCCTGGGGCTATCGCCTGCGCGCCCAGTTGCTCTACCCGGATCTTGTCAAAAACCTGTCGGTAAACCCCTATATGATGTTTGGGCAGGACGTAAACGGCTGGTCCTGGGATCGCAACTTCGTCGAAGGGCGACAGATGGGCCAGCTCGGTGTCAGCGCGGAATACGACAAGCGCTATACCGCGGATCTGCACTGGTCCGGCAGTGGGAATACCCACCTGGCCCGGACCGACCGGGACTATCTGGCACTGACGGTCGGCGTGAAGTTTTGACCCGGTCCTCCGCGACGCCAGGCATCGCCTGTGGCGTCGCGGAACGCCAGTTAGCGATTAAACTGGGGAGGACGCAGCGCGCGCATGCAGAGAAAAAGATGTTAGACGATTCGCTATACCCACAGCGCCGGAACCTGGCAGCATTTATCGAACAGAACCTGCGGAAGTATGCCGATAAGCCAGCGTATCACTGTCTCGGGCAGACACTGACTTTCGCCGAGGTGGAAAAGAAATCCCGCCACCTGTCCCAGTGGCTGCGACACGACGCCCGACTCCAGCCCGGCGACCGCATCGCCATTCAACTGCCAAACCTGATCCAGTTTCCCATTGCCGCCTACGCGGCACTGCGGGCTGGACTGATCGTCGTCAATACCAACCCGCTCTACACGCCGCGGGAAATGCAGCACCAGTTTTCCGATTCCGGTGCCAAAGCGCTGGTCATCCTGGAGGATTTCGTCAACAAATATGACGCGATCAAGGCGGACACCAGTATCGAGCAGGTGCTGGTCACCAGCCCCGGGGAGCTGCTCGGTGTCCCGGTCAATACCGGGGAAGGTAGTTGCGCCCTGCTCGACGCCATTGAGCGCGGGCGGGACTTAGCGCCGCTGTCCGGCAGCCCGGCACAGCTCGAAGATACCGCTGTACTGCAATACACTGGCGGCACAACTGGGGTAGCCAAGGGCGCCTGCCTGACCCACGCCAACCTGATCGCCAATGCTGCGCAGATGAACCAGCGTCTGACACAGCGCTGTGACGAAGGTGTCGAAATTTTTGTCTGTCCCCTGCCCCTGTACCATATCTACGCATTTACCGTGAATATGCTGGCCCTGTTCAGTCTGGGCACCCTCACCATATTGATCCCGAACCCGCGGGATCTCGACAGTGTCGTCGACACCATCAAACCATTCCGCTTTACCGGTTTTTCCGGCCTCAACACGCTGTTTGCCGGCCTCTGTCGTCACGAAGGTTTTCGCCAACTGGATTTCAGCACACTGAAGGCCACATTCTCCGGCGGCACCGCGCTGACCAGTACTGCCGCACAGCTCTGGCAATTCACTACCGGTTGCCCGATAACCGAAGGCTGGGGGCTTTCCGAAACCTCTCCCGTAGTGACCCTGAACGAATTCGGGCAGGAGGAAATCGGCACGGTCGGCACACCCCTGGTCGACACGGAGGTGCAGGTCTGGAATGAGGCGGGCAATGCGCTTGCGGATGGCGAGAGCGGCGAACTGGTCGTCCGCGGACCACAGGTGATGAAAGGCTACTGGCAACGGCCTGAAGAAACGGCAAAAGTAATACAGAACGGTTTTTTCCGCACGGGGGACGTCGGCCTGATACAGGAAAATGGCAATATCCGAATCGTCGACCGCCTGAAGGATATGATTATCGTCTCGGGCTTCAATGTATACCCGAATGAAGTCGAAGAAGTGCTCTGCTGTCACCCCAGGATACTCGAGGCCGCCGTGGTCGGCATTCCCAGCGAGAAAACCGGCGAAGCTGTTTGCGCACACCTGGTCGTGAACGGAGAGATCGACGAAAACGAAATTACCGCGTTTTGCCGCGAGCGACTGACTGCCTACAAGGTTCCCAAGAAGTTTGTGCTGCACACAGAACTGCCGAAATCTACCGTAGGCAAAATACTGAGGCGGGAATTGCGCACTGATGCCGATTGAACACCATACGTCCATCAGACAATTTATCTCTCCGTATCAGCGCGTGCGGCGCCTGATACTGCAACGGATTACAGCGGATTACACACGCTTGTTCGCCGTGTCCACAGCCAATAGGAGATGACCGTCACACTGGCTGCCATCCCGGTGTGACTAGCCGCCGAGCCGCAGGGCAATTGCTGGCGCTGACCTATCATTGTTCTCTATGACAAGCCTGATTCGCACCGCGACGCTGATAGGCTTCGCCGATGTGGTCACCGAGCTGGATGGTGACCCATCTGAACTACTGCGTCGCGCCCATATCGATCCGCGCAAACTCTGCGACCTGGACGGCGTGATTTCGCTGCGCGCCAGCATGGGCTTGCTGGAAGCCGCGGCGAGAGAATACGACTGTCCAGATTTCGGGCTGCGTATGGCGCAATATCAGGACCTGATGGTTCTGGGCCCTCTCGCAATCGTCGCACTGGGAGAAAAGACCGTCGGCGACGCCCTGGAAAAAATCACCCAGTTCATGCACTTCCACTCTCCTGGGCTCACTGCCTGGGTAGAGCGGGACAGCGAGCCCGGACTCACACACCTGACCTTCGCCCTGGATGTCCACGCCGTAGAGCGACGCCATTTTCTGGAGAGTGCACTGGTCGTAGCCAATACCACGATGAAAATGCTTTACGGTGAAGGTTTCAGGGCTGAAAAGGTACTGCTGGGGTTCGACTCACCATTGCCGCAGTCCAGTTATCACAAATATTTCGCCGCCCCCGCCCAAGTCCGCCAAAAATCCACGGCTCTGGTTTTCGCCAATCGCTATCTCGACGGCACCCTGGTCCGGGATAGCGCGCGTATGCACGACATCATGGCAGAGTTCGTCAACGATGCCATCGGCGACCGCACCATGACGGTCACCGAGCAAGTGAAAATGTTGATCCAATCCCTGCTGCCGACACAGCGCTGTTCCCTGAAGTTTGTGGCAATGCAACTGGGAATCAATCCACGTACGCTGCAACGGCGCCTCGCCGAGGCGTCATTGGTGTTCGAAGATCTGCTCGATCAGGTGCGCCGCGAACGGGCTGACTTTTATCTGGCAGAGCCGGATATGCCTGCCGCACAGATCGCCGGCTTGGTCGGTTATTCGGATCAGAGTTCGTTTAACCGGGCCTGCCGGCGCTGGTTTGCCAGGACCCCAATGGAGCGCCGTCGGCAATTGCAGGAGTCGATCCGCAGGGACGTCGTGCACGGCAACGCCGCGCTCCTGACGGACGCGAGAGACTAATCCAGTCACAACGCCCCCTGCTGGCATGAAATGCCAACCCTCTTTGTCAGGCGACGCAGAAACCTTTCACAACACCGGATTTTATTCGGTGTGACTGAGAGTGCATTGACTGACCGTCCACTTTCCGGAATGATTTACGCCCGCGCGCCCGCAGCATTACCGCGACCTGCCTATGACCGCTTTTATCCGCAGCACATCCCTCATTGGCTTTTTCGAGCTCGTCACCGAGCTGAATGGTGACCCGATCGCATTGTTGCGTCAGAATTTTCTCGATCCACACAAGGCTGCCAACTTCGAGGGCGTGATCCCCTTCCGATACCAGGTAGCACTTTTCGAGCAGTCGGCTCGACAACTGGAGTGCCCGGATTTCGGCCTGCGCCTGTCGGAGTTCCAGAGCCTGATGGTACTCGGCCCTTTCGCCGTGGTGGCGTTGAACGAGCGGGATGTCGGCAGTGCCCTGCGCAAGATCATTCAATATATGGGCTTTCACTCAACGGGCCTGACCATCAACCTGGTTGCCGACGAAACGCCCGGTATGGCCCGTCTAGAATTCGATACCAGCGAACCGATTGCCGACGTCCGCCAGCAAATGGAACTCACCCTCGCCGTCGCCAAGAATGCAGCAGGCATGCTGTACGGCGACGACTTCAGATTTCACGCCGTGCTACTGCGCGGAGATTCTCCACTGCCTGCCACACGATACGAGACCTGTTTCCAGGCGCCGGTTCGCTTTCGGCAGGGAAAATATGCGCTGGTATTCGACCGGGAAAAGCTGCACCGACCGATTGATCACGCCGCCAATTTTATGCAGAACACCATGGAGCGGTTTATCGGCAATGTGACAAGCGAATGCGATATGGCCCTGGGAAGCCAGATTGAACTGCTTATCCACTGCCTGCTACCCACCATGCGCTGCTCACTGGTGACCGTCGCCGATCTGCTGGGTATATCGCTACGCACGCTACAACGGCGGCTCGCAGCGGAGTCTTTGGTATTTGAGGACATGCTCGAAAGAATTCGCCGGATTGCGGCTGACACCTACCTGTCAGAGCAGGAAATGCCGATCGCACAGGTGGCCGGGCTATGCGGCTATACGAGCCAGAGTTCATTCACCCGCGCCTGTCAGCGCTGGCACGGCATATCACCGCGAAATCGACGCAAGCAGCTGGCTGCCCAATTCCACGCCGCTTACCTATCTCCGGTCTGACGGGCGACACACCAGTTAACTCTTCCCAAATGGGTTAAAACCCGCGACACTGGGGCAATAAAAATAAAGTCAGCCATCAGTGAGTGAACAATGCAGTCACAACACTTCGATGTATTGATCATCGGTGCCGGCCTGTCGGGCATTGGTGCCGCCTGTCGCCTCAGCCAGGAATGTCCCGGCAAGCGCTTTGCAATCATCGAGCGGCGCGATCGGGTCGGCGGGACCTGGGACCTGTTCCGCTATCCTGGTGTCCGTTCCGATTCGGATATGTTCAGTTTCGGATTCGATTTTCGCCCCTGGAATGGTCTCAAGGTACTGGCCGACGGCCCGGCCATTCGCAACTATATCGGTGAAACGGCGGCCGAATTCGGTGTGGCCGACAAGATCCATTTCGGTATCGAACTGAAGGATGCCAACTGGTGCAGTGACGACAATCGATGGACCCTGCAGGGCATTGATACAGCTACCGGCACGACGCGCCACTATACCTGCCGCTATCTGATTTCCTGTACCGGTTACTACGATCACCACCAGGGGTATCTGCCGGAATTCCCCGGCATCGCGTCATTCAAAGGGCTCTGTATTCACCCGCAGCAATGGCCGGAAGACCTGGAATACCGTGGCAAGAAAGTGGTCGTGATCGGCAGCGGCGCCACCGCCGTGACACTGGTACCGGCCATGGCCCGCGACGCGGCGCATGTCGCCATGTTGCAACGTTCACCGACCTACGTGTTGTCAATTCCGGCCTACGACAAGCTATCTGAATTCCTGCAGCGCTTTCTACCGGAAAAATGGGTCTTTAAAATGGCTCGCTGGCGCAATATCAAATTACAGCGGTGGATGTACCGGGTTTCCAAACGTTGGCCGGGCTTGATGCGGGCGCTGTACCTGCGCGGCGTGCGCAAGGGGCTCGGTGAAAACTTCGACATGCGTCATTTCACACCGAGCTACATGCCATGGGACCAGCGCCTCTGCGCCATTCCCGATAAGGACCTGTTCCTCGCGTTAAAGTCCGGCAAGGCCACCGTCGTGACGGACCAAATAGAAACGTTTACCGAAAACGGAATCCTGCTCAAGTCGGGCCAGCACCTGGATGCCGATATCATCGTCACAGCCACAGGCCTCAATCTTCAGGTACTCGGCGGCATGCAATTGCGCGTCGATGGCGCTCCGGTTTCGATTCCCGAAAAGCTCACCTACAAAGCCGTGCTGATGGAGGGTGTACCCAACATGGCCTGGATTTTCGGTTATACGAATGCGCCCTGGACACTGAAAGCGGATATCGCTTCACGCTATGTGTGCCGCCTGCTGAACCATATGGATAAATGGGGATACCCGGTTTCCGTCGCGCTCGACCGCGAGGGCAACGCCTCAACCGGCTCCGTCATGGGCGCACTGCAGTCCGGTTACGTTGCGCGCGGCAACCAGGTATTGCCGCGCCAGGGCAAACGCTATCCCTGGCGTATTCTGAACAATTATGAAAAAGACGCCGAGATCCTGCTCACGCATCCCATCGAGGACGGCATTCTGGAATTTTACGGGGCAACGGCAGGCGCCCCCGACGCAGAGGCATCTATCGCCTGACAATAGCGGTCACGCCAACTGCAGTGTCTGCTGCGCGGACGACCGAAAGATTGACTAGTCTGTCTGAGGACGGGCCGATCAACCGGCGACCGCAACGCACACTGCGGGCGAATGGATGCGTCAGCAAATCGGTCCGCGTTTCGCCGAAATTCCCTATGGCCAATACACAGCGATGAGCGACCGCAAGCGAAGAAAATTTACCGCCTATTACATATTCGCCAAGATATTTTCGCTGCTGTTTCTGGCCATGTGCGCGGCCATCCTGATCTCTACCATTTTTACTTTCACCGAATTCATATTCTCCTCGGCGATTTTCTACAAGGAAAACGAGATTCCGGAACTGGTGATCAATGCGATCAGCAACCTGATCATTGCACTGGCAATGTTTGAACTGTTTCTGGTAATCAATATCGATGATCATCCGGAATCCAAATACAAAACCATGCACGTCCTGCTGGACTCGGCGCCGCGCTTTATCATCGTTGTGTGTGTGGCACTAGGGCTCGAGGGCCTGGTACTTGTCATCAAATTCAGCCAGGACAACAAGACCGAAGAGCTGCTCTACCCGATGGCCGTCATCGTCAGCTCTGCCATTCTGCTGGTAGGCCTCGGCATCTTCCTCAAGATCTGTCCGCGCGGCTCCGAGGACGAGGAAAAACCGCCTGAACCGGAACCGGCTGCCAAGCCCGATGAATAGGCAGCCCGGCGCAGCTCGCCCGGCGGCGGAACACAGCGCTGCCCTGCCCCCGGCCACTGAATCGCGGCTCGCCAGAACCGTGGAGCGCGAGACGAGCAGCCATTCACCGCAGCACTCTGGATTCTATCTGCTTGATGATGGACTCTCGGCGTATGTTGCGCGTATCGCGCTGGTCGAGGAAGCAGTCACCTCCCTAGACCTGCAATACTACATCTACAGTGACGATACCGCCGGACGCATCCTGACCGGTAAACTCCTGCAGGCTGCCGACCGCGGCGTACGTGTGCGACTGCTGGTCGACGATCTGGGGACCCGCCTGACCAACCCCTGGATTGTGACACTGGCCAGCCACGAAAATATTCACATCCGTGTCTTCAATCCGGTTGAGGGCCGCAGCGGCCTTCGGCGCGGGCTCGAGCAGGTAGTCAATTTCGGCCGTATCAATCACCGCATGCACAACAAGCTGCTGGTGGCCGATGGCATCGCCATTATTACCGGCGGGCGCAATATTGCCGACGGATACTTTTCCAAGTCTGATATCGAGTTTCTGGACGTGGATGTCGTTTCCGTGGGTGCCGTGGTAGCGGATGCCGCCAGCGTATTTGATCGCTACTGGAACAGCACTGCAGCTGTGCCCGTTACCGACCTGCCCTTTGCCGAGAAGGATGAACACACGCTCGATGAGTTGCGCAAGCTGGTTACGCGCTATCTCGATGGTGAGGAAAAATCGGATTTCAGCCAGGCGCTCGCCGAGTCGACATTGGCGCGCCGACTGCGCAACGGCGATGTGCCCTTTGCCTGGGGGAAGGCGACGCTATACGCCGATCCGCCGGAAAAGGCGACCGACCGGGACAAGGTGCCGGCCAGCGAATATCCCGGGTACCAACTGGAAAAAATTGTAAAGCAGGCGCGCCAGCGCCTGCAGATTGCCAATGCCTACCTGATTCCTGGACAGGCCGGTGTTCAGCTGTTTTCGGAGATACAGCGGAATGGCGCCCAGGTGGATATTCTCACCAACGGCCTGGGCACCAACGACGAGGCGGTCGTCCACGGCGCCTATGCGCAATACCGCGCGCCACTATTGCGCGCCGGTATCCGCCTGTGGGAACTGCGCCCCATGGCCGAGCAGCGCCGGCGACTGCACTGGTTCAAGGGAAATTCCCGTGCCAGCCTGCACGCCAAGATCTTCGTACTCGACACTGACCGGGCTTTCGTGGGTTCCATCAACCTGGACCGCCGCTCGCTGATTCAGAACACCGAAGTCGGCCTGTTAATGAACAGCACACCTATGAACGAGCAATTACACGCACTGTTTGAGCGCTGGGTGACGCCGGACTCCGCCTGGCGGCTGCGGTTCGACAAGGAAGATCGTATCCGCTGGCACGGCGAGGACGACCATGGCAAACCGTTGACAGAAGACAGGGACCCGGATTCAACCCTCTGGCAACGGTGGCTGTCGCGCGTGCTGGCCTGGTTACCGATAGAATCCCAAATCTAGCCTCAACCCGGCGGGGCAACCACTTCGTAAACCACCTGGGTGCCCGAATACGAAGGGCGATACCAGCTGCCATCACAGCGTTCGTAGGTAATGCCGCCGACAGCTATGGTGGTACAGGCTGGCGGTAGCGCATAAACGAAACTGCCGATGGCTGCACCCGCGGCGACACCTGCCCCCACTCCGGCCCAGTAGCCACCCGGCCAATAATGGGGGCGATAGGGATAGCGATGATCGGGAACTATCCGGCGGTCCGGTTCAATGCGGCGCTCCGGCAGCGGACGCGGTCCCAGTGGGCGAAATGCCCCACCGCCAAACCCGCCGATTCGGCCCATACCACCGAAATGGCCACCGATATTGAAGTGCGCACCGCCACCGATAAAGCCCGGACGCGCCTGCGCTTCAGTCGGCAACAGCAAGGCCGAAAGCAATAGTCCGGCACCTACAGTCGCGGCCAGCGCAAAACGGCCGTAAGAAAATTCAGGATCAATCATTGCTTTTTCTCCCCCTGTTTAACCTTGCGAAACGGGATACGCTTGGCATCTTTCGGTAGCTGGGGGCGGAACAGTTTGTCTGGTAGGGACTCCGCGACATGCCACTTCAGAGTGGCGGTAAAACGCGGGCTGCCCGGATCCGATACATTCACAATAGAGATTTGCGCGGGAAGCGCGGGACCTTTCTCGGGCAACCATATTTCCCAGTCGAGCTTGGCGCCGCGGAATGCCCAATGCTCAACCTTTTTGTCATTGATCTCTGCCGGGCCGACCAGAAAGGCCTCTTTGATGTCATGCTTCGGCGCGTCCGGCGTACCCCACTCCAACAGATCTGCCAGAGGCACTTCCAGACCATAGTCACTGGCGATTTTAATCAGGGCCGAGCGGCTGTCGGTGTTGAGGTCGAGCTCGCCAAAATATCCCTCCTCAGGCGCCACCATCACCAGCTTCTCGCCATTGTGAAACAGCAGGCGGGTAAAGTTGTCGGTGCGCAATTCCGTGCGCAGGTGGTCAGGGCGGCGGAACCGCATCTTGTAGTCGCCGCCGATCAACAACTTCTGGCCGTTTTCCATCACCACTTCGGTGGCCAGGTCCGCATCAAAGCTCAGGGATTTTTTTTCGGCCAGCGCATCGCCCATACGCTTCAGCGCGTCGAGCGCCGCGGGTTCGGGCCCGCCGCTTTGGCTTTTACCTTGCTGCTGACCGGTGGCAGCGGGGGAAACCGACAATACCAGAGCTAAAAAAAGTGTTAGCAGTGGTGACAGCCGGTTGGTAAAGAAATTCACCATAATGCACGGCTCCCTATCGGACCGAGGGAAAGATTGACAGAAAAGGACGACCACCGGCTATACAGCAGTCGCTACTTCAAGCCTAGTGGAGGTAGAAATAGACGCAATTACGCCGTTGAGAGCAATTCGCTATAAGGCTTCGAGTGTACATAGCCGACTGAAGACAGCGAGGAAATACACAGTACACGTGCAGGGTTGGAATGCCTGAGAAAGGCGAAAAACAAGGCGGCGACAAAATTTACGCGGAAAGCATTGCACAGGGAAAAGAATTGCTACGTTAACTGCATACCGGTGCGGAGCCAGGCTACCCCTTTTAATTACCTCGACACGCCGCTTCGCCCGCGCTTTTATTTTACCCGCAGGAACACTCGTAAAATGTCACTGCACATCAAAAGTTTCGTTGTCACAGCCATCGCGTTAATGAGCTTGGTCTCTCCCGCACCGGCCGAGGAAACCGCAAAGCCGGGGTCGCCCGCGGCCACTACCACCATCAGCGGCAAACAGCTACCCCCGCCCGATCCGAAATTCGGCGGCGTAATCAAGCGCAATGCACTGCAGTCAAAGGCCTGGTGGGCGCCGCGCGTGGTACCACCGAAGAAGGCACCGAATATCCTGCTGATCATGACCGATGACGCCGGCTTCGGCGTGCCCAGCACCTCCGGCGGGGTTATTCCCACGCCGACGCTGGATCGCATCGCCAAGAACGGCCTCCTCTATAACAACATCCACTCCACCGCGCTCTGCTCACCGACGCGGGCGGCGCTGATTACCGGGCGCAATCATCACTCGGCTGGCTTCGGCGTAATCTCGGAACAGTCCACCGGTTTCCCCGGCTACAACAGCATCATCAGCAAGGACAAGAGCACCATCGGCAGGATATTGCTCGACAACGGCTACGCCACCTCCTGGTTCGGCAAGGATCACAATACGCCGGCCTTCGCCGCCAGCCAGGTCGGCCCCTTCGACCAGTGGCCCACCGGCATGGGTTTCGAGTATTTTTACGGCTTTGTCGGCGGCGATGCCAACCAGTGGCAGCCAAACCTGTTCCGCAATACCACACAGATCTATCCCTTCAAGGGTAAGCCCGGCTGGAACCTGGTCACCGGTATGGCCGACGACGCCATCGACTGGTTGAACCGGATCAACCAGACCGATCCCAGCAAGCCGTTCTTTTTGCATTACGTGCCCGGCGCGACCCACGCGCCGCACCATCCCACTCGGGAGTGGGTCGACAAAATCCACAACATGCACCTGTTTGACGACGGCTGGAACAAACTGCGCGAGCGCATCTTCGAGAACCAGAAGCGCCTCGGCGTCATTCCCGCGGATACCCAGCTGGAGCCCTGGCCAAAAGAGTTGCTTAAGAACTGGGACGATTTAACCGCTAAGGAGAAGAAACTCTTCATCCGACAGGTAGAGGTCTTCGCCGCCTACGCCGCCTATAACGACCACGAAATCGGTCGGGTCATCCAGGCCGTCGAGGATATGGGCAAGCTCGACGACACACTGATCATCTACATCAACGGCGACAATGGTACCAGCGCCGAAGGTGGTCCGCTCGGCACGCCCAACGAGGTCGCGTATTTCAATGGCGTTAACGAAATGCCGGTCGACGTGCAGATGAAGTGGTACGACGTCTGGGGCACCGAGCAGACCTACAACCATATGTCTGCCGGGTGGTCCTGGGCCTTCGATACGCCCTTCACCTGGTTCAAGCAGAATGCATCCAAGCTCGGCGGCATCCGCCAGTCCATGGCAATTTCCTGGCCGAATGGCATTGAGGACAAGGGCTCGCTTCGCGAGTAATTTATTCACGTGATCGATGTGGTACCAACGCTGCTGGAAGTCACCGGCATCAATGCGCCCGAAACCGTGGACGGCATCAAGCAGGCGCCGATTGAGGGGACCAGTTTCGCCTATACCTTTGAAAAGAAGAATGCCAAGGCACCTTCGCGGCACAAGACCCAGTATTTCGAGATGATGGGCCAGTGGGCGCTCTATCACGACGGCTGGCTGCTCAGCACCAAGGTCAACCGCGCGCCCTGGGAAGCCTTCGGCCCTGCCAATCCGGATCCGCTCAACAACCAGGTGCTGGAGCTCTATAACCTGGACAAGGACTTCAGTCAGTCACAAAACCTTGCCGACAAATACCCGGACAAGGTGAAGGACATGAAGAAGCTGTTTATCGAACAGGCCGACAAGTATCAGGTCTTCCCACTGGATGCCTCGGTAGCCGCACGCATAGTCGCGCCGCGGCCGAATATCACCGCCGGCCGTACCGAGTTTGTCTATACCCATCCGATGGTCGGCCTGCCGCAGGGCGATTCGCCTTTTCTGCTCAACAGTTCCTACACGATTACCGCGGACATTACCGTCCCCAAAGGCGGTGCCGAGGGCATGATTTTGACCTCCGGTGGACGTTTTGCCGGCTACGGATTTTACTTGCTCAAGGGCAAGCCGGTATTCCTGTGGAATCTTATCGACCTCAAACGCGTGAAGTGGGCGGGGCCCGAGGCACTCAAGCCCGGGCGACACACGCTGGAATTCGATTTCAAGTATGACGGCCTTGGCGTGGGCACACTCGCGTTCAATAGCATGAGCGGTCTCGGCCGCTCCGGGACCGGCACCCTCAAGGTGGATGGCAAGGCAGTCCAGACCATCACCCTGAAGCACACGTTGCCCATGATCCTGCAATGGGACGAGAGCTTCGACATAGGATCCGACACCCTGACCGGCGTCAATGACGCCGACTACCGGCCACCCTTCCCGCTCACAGCAAAGCTCAACAAGCTGACGATCAAGGTGGAGCCCCCGCAGCTCACGAAGGACGACATCAAGAAGCTGGAGAATACGACGGCGACCGCAGTGGACGGAAACCCGATTCACCATTTACAGGGCGGGCCGCACTGATCCCTGTGCTGCGGCATTGGAAGCTACCAAAAGCCGGGGCGGTCTGGGACGCGCGTTACTTGCGTTTACGATTCGCACAAAATCTGGATAAACCCGTAATATCTCTGGTTTAAGCGCTAGGCTGACGACAGCCTCGAGCGCACCACGATTTCCGAGGTGAGGGTATTGTGTACCGGGCAGCGATTTGCAATTTCCAGCAAGCGCTCCCGCTGCTCACCGGTCAGCTCCCCCTCCAGGGTTATCTCACGCACTATCTCGTCGATCTTGCCCTCTTTGGTTTCGCAGTCCGCACAGTCCTTCGCGTGCACCTTGCGGTGGGACAATATCGTGCGCACGCGTTCCAGAGGAATCTTCTTGTGATCGGCGTACATTCGAATGGTCATATTGGTACAGGCGCCGAGTCCCAGCAGCACATACTCATATGGGCCCGGGCCCTTGTTGTTGCCGCCGACATCCTCGGGCTCATCGGCAATCAAGCGGTGCGGGCCGGAATGTAATGTCTGGGTAAACTTGCCCTCCCCCGCTTCTTCGACGGTGACTACCGTCGGTGTTGGTCCACTCATCCGTACTTCCTTTTCTCTGTTTATTGGTCACTGGACTCAGGTCCGTGAAAAGCCATTATGACTACAATCCGGATTCAGCTAAACCGGGCCGCCTTGTCTGCAGTCGTCAACTCGATCGCACGGGGACGCTGAACGCCGGCTTTTACAGCTCGAACTGCACCGACGCCCCAAAGAAATTCAACGCGTAATTGTCGTAACTGCCCTGCAACCGAGGATTAAAGGGCGCCCCGCCGCTCTGGTCGATCTTGGTATCTCCCATCCACACCAGTGTATAGCCGACATCGAGCCGCAGCCCCGGGCACAGTTCTTTGCGCGCCCCCAGTCCCAGGCGCCAGGCATTGTCGACAACCAGATCCGCGGTGCGCGAACCCAGATCTTCAATACTGCTGTCGTAAGCGACACCTGTGGAAAGCGACCACCCCTGTAACCTGCCCGAAGTAAAGAGGTGCCGAACGCCGAGGGCACCGTGCCAGGAATCGTCATATTCCCGGTTGATCGTGGCGCTGGTCTGATTCGGGTTGTCAATTTCGAAGCCGATATAGCCAAACTGTGACCACTCCTGCCAGTTGAGATTGGAATACAGGGTGGTACGCGGCGTCAGGCGCTGTTGCAAGCTGAGCGTCAGCGTCTGCGGCACCGTCATATCGATCTTTGTGCGCGCGCCATTGAGCCGTGAGACCAGCTGCGAAAAAAGCGGCCCAAAGTTTCTGAGGCGCAAATCGTCCCGGAAATTCCAGTCGACCTCAGAGGTGTACACAAGTCCCAGCGTGGTGGCAGTGGTCGGTTTATAGGTCACACCCAGATTGCCGCCATAGCCGATATCGATATCGTCGTATTTCAGTCTGGCATCGCCGCCGAGCAGTCCGGCGCGGGGGCGGGACTCGTATTTGTAGTAGCCACCCATCACATTGAGCGCCAGGCCGAATGACAGGCAGTCACTCGCCTTCCAGCTCAGGGAAGGGAGCAGGCTCATACCGATGAGACTGGTCTCAGTAACAAAGCGGCGCCCCTTCCAGCCATTGTCGTAGTCCAGTACACCACCCATATTTCCCGCCATGGCGAAGCCCCAGCCCAGACTGTCGGTGAGGCGCCCCGCGGCAAAGAATCCCCCGCCCGGAAACCACTCGATCGCATTGCCGCCATCGCCGCCGGGGACGTTGCTCTCACCTCCGTCGCTGAAATCGAGGTTTCCGTAGAGTAACTGCCCGGCGGCCATTATCTCGGTATCGTCACGCCACACAGTCCCGGCCGGGTTGGTGTATGCGGTGGAGGCGTCTTCCGGCATCGCCGCCCAACCTGCGCCGGCAGTACCCAGCGTCGGCGTGCCGATTTCCCAAACCATCAGGCCGCCCGCGCTGGCCAGCGGTGATAGCAAAAGCGCACTGGTCGCCACGACAAGGGCTAATTTTTTATGGGAGAACTTGGACTGATCCATAACCAACTCCATCTGGCAGCGGCTGCCAATCCACGCTATTTCGGGAAAAGCAGGATGAAATTAAATCGAAAACCCATATTGTCTGCGCCACTATCCGGGCTCTCGGCGTAATAGCGCGGTCCCGCCTGTATCTGGTAGGTCTGCTTGCCCACTTTGAATACCTTGGCAACCAGAAAGGCGACGGGGACATTCCACTGCTCCGTTTCCCAGTCATAGGTCGACTCAGTTTGCAGCGTATAAGTCCAGGCACTCGGTGTGGTGTAGGCAAAAAAGGGCTGTATGAAAGTGCTGTTGACGTCGGCGCGGTTGCGGTCGCCGCCATAAGACCAGATATGGTTGACCAGTGCGCCGATGGTCCAGCCACCAGTCTGCTTCAGCACAACGCCGGTCGGACCCGCCCCCCACTTGTCGGTGCCCAGTTCTTGTTCAGTAGCGGTAGGAAACAGAAAGACCGGCCCCACCCCCCAGGTGATGCCGTTCACCGGCTCTGCTGGAGAGAAAAACAGGCTCTGGGTGGTATCGCCGAGGCCGGTTCTTTCTGGTGACTGCGGGAACACATCTTCCTGGTTGATCACCGGAACGATGGTGCGGCTGATGAGATTCCATTTGTCATTCAGGGTAATCGGAATGACTGGCTGAATATTGAGTGTGTAGCGTCGCCCCTGGTTGAGAGGGCCGACGTCGCGATCAAAATTATTCTGGAAAGGCACGCTGATCAGGCTGGAAACCGGATTGGCCAGTTTTTTTGCCAGATCCGCCCCGCTTTGTGCGTTGGCCAGTAAACCATACGCCAACAGCAGAAAACCCAGCGCCAATTTCCACATTCCAAAACTCCGAAGCCTGCATAGGGATCCTATTTCGCTTGGTAAAGTGTAGAAAGAAATTTGCTGCTGAATTTTCCCCCTGCGTTGGGCTGAGGGGAATTCGATAGATGAGCTGCCAGACAAAAAAATGCCCGGCGACGTTTCCGTTGCCGGGCTCTGTGATTCAGGTTATTGGCGCGAATACTGTCAGCGAACGCCGTCGAGCAGGTGACGTGCGATAATCAGGCGCTGAATCTCACTAGTGCCTTCATAGATGGTGGTGATGCGCACATCCCGCGTCATGCGCTCAAGCGGATACTCGCGGGTGTAACCCACGCCGCCGTGCATCTGCAGCGCCACGTAACAGGCCTCGTTGGCCTTTTCGCTGGCAAACAGCTTGGCCATGGAGGCTGCGGGGCCGAACTGCTGGCCGGCGTCTTTTTGCCAGGCCGCCTGCATCAGCAGTAGCCGGGCGGCTTCCAGTTCAGTGTACTTGTCCGCCAGCTGCCACTGCAGGCCCTGAAAATGTGCCAGCGGTTTGCCAAACTGTTCGCGTTCCTGCAGATAGGCGCGCGCGCAATCCAGCGCCTCCAGGCCAATGCCCAGGGCCAGGGAGCCGATACCGATGCGTCCACCGGCCAGCTCGCCGGCGGCGATGCGGAAACCGCGGTTTTCTTCGCCGAGCAGATTGGCGGCGGGAACACGGCAGTTGTCGAACCCCACTTCGTTGGTTACCGAGGCCTTCTGCCCCATTTTCTCCTCGGCCTTGCCGATGATCAGGCCCGGCGTGCCCGCCTCGACCAGGAAACAGGAGATGCCCTTGCCTTTCGGCGCGTCGGTATCGGTTACCGCCCAGACGACAAAAATACCGGCGAACTCAGCGCTGCTGATAAACAACTTGCTGCCGTTCAGTACGTATTCATCACCCTCTTTTACCGCGCGGGTGCGCATGGCGGCCGCATCGGAACCGGAACCCGGCTCCGTCAGGCAGAAGGAACCCGCGGCGTATTCGCCGCTGCAGATTTTCGGCAGGTAGCGGTTTTTCTGGTCGTCATTGCCCACCGCCTGGATTACCTCTGCAACCATATTGGTCACGGAAGTGGTGGTTGCAGTGGAGGCACAGCCGCGGGCGAGTTCGGTGATGGCGAGACTGAAAGCGATGGTACCGGCGCCGGTGCCGCCAAAATCGGGGTCGATATTGATCCCCATAAAACCCAGCTCGGCCAGCTGCTTGAGCTTGTCGAGCAACAGTTCGCGATTGCCGGTTTTGTCCAGTTCCGCGGCAACGGGCTTGAGTTCGCTGTCGGCAAACTGGCGCGCTGCCTCCTGAATCATCTGCTGTTCTTCAGTCAGTGCGAAATCCATAAAGTACCTGCTTTTTATTTATCAGCGCTCTTCAATGGAGCATCTCATCATCGTTTGTAGATCAATCGGCGCAGTAATCCCTGCTGGATTGCTACACCGAGCATAATCAAAACCAGACCAACAATGGTTGCCATATGAATCTTTTCACCCACCAATATTGCAATCAATAGCAACGAAAGCGGCGGCGATAGGTAAATCAGGTTACTGATGCGTGCTGTGTTGTCGCAGGACAGTAGCGCCCCCTGCCACAGCAGGAAGGCGATGCCCATTTCAAACAGCCCCACATAGACCGGCCCCAGCCAGCCGGTCAGTGGCGGCCACTGCCAGCCGCCCTGCACCACCAGTGCGGCGGCGAGCCATGGAAGGCCACAAAGGAAGCTCAGCAGGAGATTGACCGGCGCACTGCCGCCAATCCGCGTATTCAACAGCCAGTAGCCGCACCAGATCAGCGTGCTGAACAGCGCCAGGCCAACCCCCACAGGGTTGGCAAATTCCAGTGACAGTGGATTACCGCTGGTGGCGATCACCAAAACACCGCTGTAGCAGACCAGCGCCGCAAACAGGTCCTGGGGCCGCAACTGCTGCTTCAGTATCGGCACCGACAGCAGCGCAAGCAGTACTCCCCAAGTGTAATTGAGGGGCAGGACCTGCTGCGCCGGCAGCATGTCGTAAGCGTGAAACAGTACCAGGTAATAAAGGAAGGGATTGCAGAAGCCCAGCGCCAGATACCAGCGCCAGTTTTGCCGCCAGGCGGCGCGAAGTTCGGTCCAGAGCCCCATTTTCGTGACTACCGCGCCCATAAACAGCGTCGAAACAACGGCAGCTACACTCACCAGCTGCAGGGGAGTTACAAACTGGAGGGACAGCTTGAAGGCACTGGCCACAGTCGACCAGCAGGCCACTGCAGCCAGCGCAAAGAGATAGGCGCGGCGATTGTCGACGGACCGGGATTTATCCATTGGGGACTACTCAGAAAGCCTGCTATCGGCGGCCCGGGTGGGCAGCCGTAGCGCTCCCGACCCGCCTGAATCGATATCAGCGTTTGCCGCTTTTGGCTTTGGGCTCCGGGTCGGGCACGGCCACGGCGGTGTCCGTTTTCACTTCCTGAATCACCACATAGGTATGGGTTTCCCGTACACCGGGAATAGAAGCGAGTTTTTCACCGAGGAATCGGCGGTAGCCGAGCATATCCTTGATACGGATTTTGATCAGATAGTCGAAACCACCGGCCACCATATGGCATTCCTGCACCTCTTCCAGGCTGGAGACGTGCTCATTGAAGGCCTCGAGGGCGGAGGTGGCGGTATCGGTCAGCGTGACCTGGATATAGACGACGAGGCCGGCGTGTACCTTGAGCGGATCCAGCAGGGCCACGTAATCGCGGATAAAGCCCTCGCGTTCGAGGCGCTTGACCCGTTCCAGGCACGGTGTCGGGCTGAGATTCACCCGCCGCGCCAGCTCTACGTTTGGCAGGCGCCCTGCCCGTTGCAGGATGCGCAGTATCTGCCGGTCTATCCGGTCCAGATCTTCCAACTGTCGAGACATAGCGACATACCCTACTGGTGATTAGCGTTATAGGCGTGATATTTAACCACAACCGGCGGCAATATGGCGATTAATTCTGAGCACTTTCGCACATAATCCGGTTTTTTATTCTGGCCCTAAATTACAGAGCTTGGGAGACAATATGTCGACAAAATTCGCCGGCCAATCTACCGAACAGCTGCACAGCGCCCGCGAGCGGGCCCGCCAGTATCTACATGCCGACGAAAACCAGTGTGTGAGCGAGCTGCTGGGCGCGCCCCGGCCCGACGACGCACTGCGCCAGCGGATCCTCCACACAGCCCGTGAACTGGTGCGCCACTCGCGCCAGCACCGCAAGCAGCGCGGGACCCTGGATGCCTTCCTGCAGCAGTTCGGCCTCTCCAATAAGGAAGGGGTGGCGCTGATGTGCCTGGCCGAATCCCTGCTACGTGTACCGGATGCGGATACTGCCGACAAACTGATCGCTGAGAAAGTGCATTCCGGCAACTGGGCAAGCCATCGTGGCCAATCTGACTCCCTGTTCGTGAACGCCTCCACCTGGGGCCTGATGCTCACCGGCAACATCGTCGAGCTGGACCCGGATATCACCGAGAAGCCTTCCAGCTGGATGAAGCGCCTGGTCAGCCGCATGGGCGAGCCGATGGTGCGCACCTCGATGATGCAGGCCATGAAGATCATGGGCGGCCAGTACGTACTGGGCCGCACCATTGAAGAAGCCCTGAAACGCGGTCCCGCGGAAAACCTGCCGGGCACCCGCTTCTCGTTCGATATGCTCGGCGAAGGCGCCCGCACCATGGCGGACGCCCAACGCTACTTCGATGCCTACATGATGGCGATCGAAAAGATCGGCAATCACAACGACAAGCGCGACGTGGTCGAGGCCAACGGCATCTCTATCAAGTTGTCCGCCCTGCACCCGCGCTACAGCGTACTGCAGCGCGAACGCGTGATGACCGAGCTGCTGCCACAGGTCAAAGCCCTGTGTGTCGCCGCCGCCAAATACGATATGGGCCTCAATATCGACGCCGAAGAAGCCGAGCGCCTGGATATCTCCCTGGATATCTTCGAAGCCCTCGCCCGCGACCCGGAACTGAAAGACTGGCAGGGTCTCGGCTTTGTACTGCAGGCCTACCAGAAACGCGCCCCGCATGTGGCCGACTGGCTGATCGCCCTGGGCCGCGACACCGGCCGCAAACTGATGGTGCGCCTGGTAAAAGGCGCCTACTGGGATACCGAGATCAAGCATGCCCAGCAGATGGGCCTGTTCGATTACCCGGTTTACACCCGCAAGTGCCACACCGACCTGTCCTACCAGGTGTGTGCGCAGAAACTGCTGGACGGCCGCGACGCCATCTACCCGCAGTTCGCTACCCACAACGCCTACACCGTGGGCCTGATCCTGGAAATGGCCGGCAACAGCGGCGGCTATGAATTCCAGCGCCTGCACGGTATGGGCCACCTGCTCTACGCGCAGATCGAAGCCGTCCACGGCGAGCGTGTGCCGGTGCGCGTATACGCGCCTGTGGGTGCCCACAAGGACCTGCTGCCCTACCTGGTGCGCCGCCTGCTCGAGAACGGCGCCAACAGCTCGTTCGTGAACCGCTTTATGGACGAGAAAACCCCGATTGAAGAACTGGTGCAGGACACCCTCTCCCTGAGCGAGGCCTGCAATCCCTATCGCCACCCGCAAATCCCGGTACCGGAGGACATTTATATGGGCGCTGAGGCTCTGCCACGGAAAAATTCACACGGCATGGAACTGACTGATCCTGTTGCCGTAGAGCCACTGCTGGCGTCCGTAGAGAAAATGCGCGGCAAGCTGTTCCACGGCGGCCCGATCGTTGACGGCGTCATGGGCAAGACCGAAGAGCAGGTCCTCAACCCGGCCACCGGCGACCTGGTGGGCTATACCGCCAATACCGACAAGCACCTGATTGACCAGGCGTACCAGTCCGCCACCGAAGCCCAGGTTGCCTGGGATCGCCTCGGCGGCGAGAAGCGCGCAGCGATTCTCGACAAGATCGCCGACCTCTACGAACAGCACATCGACGACCTGACGGCGCTGATCTGCCTGGAAGCCGGCCGCACCCTGAACGACGGCATCTCTGAAGTGCGCGAGGCAGTGGACTTCTGTCGCTACTATGCCAACGGCGCGCGCAAGCATTTCAGCGAGCCCACCGAGCTGCCCGGCCCCACCGGCGAAAGCAACCAGCTGTTCCTGAGTGGCCGCGGCGTATTCGTCGCCATCAGCCCTTGGAACTTCCCGCTGGCCATCTTCACCGGCCAGGTGGTTGCCGGCCTCGCCGCCGGTAACGCCGTGCTGGCCAAGCCCGCGGAACAGACCCCGCTGATCGCTGCGCGCGCCGTGGAACTGATGCACGAAGCGGGCGTACCCACAAAGGTACTGCACCTGATCACCGGTACCGGCGCCACTGTCGGCGCCCCGCTGATCGAGGACCCGCGCCTGTCCGGTGTCGCCTTCACCGGCTCCACCGAAACCGCGCGCCTGATCAACCAACAGCTGGCTGCGAAGGAAGGCCCGATCACCCCGCTGATCGCCGAGACCGGCGGCCAGAATGTGATGATCGTGGACTCCACCGCCCTGCCCGAGCAGGTAGTGGACGATGTGATCCAGTCCGCCTTCCTGAGTGCCGGCCAGCGCTGTTCCGCCCTGCGCGTCCTGTGCGTACAGGACGTGATCGCGGACAACCTGCTGAATATGCTCAAAGGCGCTTGCGAGGAACTGACCCTCGGCGATCCGTCCAAGCTGGAAACCGATATCGGTCCGGTGATCGACGAGAAGGCCCTGGACCTGCTGGAAGCCCACCGCGAGCGCATGCAGAAAGAAGCCAAGCCACTGTTCGCGTTCGACGAAGGCAAGAAGCCTGGCACCGGTACTTTCTTCGGTCCGCAGGTGGTCGAGATTGAAGATTTCTCCGCGCTGAAACGCGAAGTCTTCGGCCCTTTCCTGCACGTCGTCCGCTTCAAGGCCGGCGAACTGGAAGACGTGATCCGCCGCATCAACGCCACCGGCTACGGCCTGACCTTCGGCCTGCACTCCCGCATCGAAGGCCGCGCCAGCGCCGTGTTCAAGCGCGTTAACGTGGGCAACACCTACGTCAACCGCGACATGGTCGGCGCCGTGGTGGGCGTCAACCCGTTCGGCGGCCAGGGCCTCTCCGGCACCGGCCCGAAAGCCGGCGGCCCGCACTACCTGTTCCGCTTCGCCAACGAGAAGACCAAGACCGTCAATATCGTGGCCACCGGCGGTAACACCGAGCTGTTTACGCTCGGCGAGTAACTTCCGGTCTCACAGGACCACCCCAAGGGCGAACCATTACGGTTCGCCCTTTTTTATTTCCGATTTCCCCTTCTTCCCGAGATCAGGAGCCAAAGGCTCTTGTTCACACCCGATATCGCGTAAGCCTTTGATTTATCAAGCACCCGTAATATGATCAAGAGCCGTACAAAAAAATAAACGACAAAGGCCCTCGCTCACTACTTCTGCTCAACATTCAAACAAAAAACTTTAAGCAACTGATTTCCCTGGATTTTTCTAGCAGGCTAGATAGTGAAGCTAGGAAATAGTAGCCAAAGAGATAGTGAGCAGGTGGCTCTTTAATAAACTGTTATGTGCTTGAGGAAGCTCTGTGCTCGATATAATTGAATTCATAGGTGAAGTTGGTAGTTCATTCCCATATTTGTATCGGGCATGGGGTTTTATTTTGCTTCCTTCATACCGGAAGCGGGTGCTCCATGAGTACAAGGCTAAGTCAAAAGCCTGGGTTGCTTTTGATACGTTGATGAGCCTTCTTTTTTTCGTGTTGGAGCTGTGGTTGGTGGCTTTTGTGCTGGACTCTGTTTTCTAGCTTGTGCTGGCACATAACAAGCGGCTGTTGGCGCCCCTTCGGGGCTGGGACGGCCTTGCCGCTGCTTCGCAGCTCCAGGTCCGCCCCAAAGCCGGGCGTTAGGCATTCGCAAATATCATGCAAAATAAGGTCTCATTATCGCAGTACGTAAGGAAGCGAAACGGTGTTGCATTGGGTGCAAACCATTCCATGAGAAATATGCTATCTCGCTCTTTGGGTGCCGGTTCATTCCCGGTGTTTTGGCATTATTGGAACCCAATATGGGGCTACTATTTGTCTCGCAACGTCATGAAACCGCTCGGTTTATTCTTGCCGAGTTGGCTGGCGGTCGTTTTTACCTTTCTTGTTAGTGGTGCGCTCCATGATTTAGCGGTTTCTCTCGTTAAATGGAAGGTAATTATATTTTTTACACCATGGTTTGCCCTTATGGGTATTACAGTCGTTTTGTCAAAGCATTTTGCTATTTCTTATCGCTCATATCCGTGGTTTGTTCGTACAGCAATAAATATACTTTTTATCGGTAGTGCACTGTTGGCAACATGCTTAGTAGAGGGTAAGTATGCCTAACGATCACAGGAAGTATGCTACAGTCCTTTGGGCTTCCGCGGGACGTCTTACGTTATGCACGTTTTGCGCCGGTCGCTGCGCTCCCATTTTCGTGCAAAACGCGCACAAGGTAAGCCGCCCCTGCTGTGGGCGTTACATTTCAAGGAGAAACCAATAATGGAGTTAAAGGAAGATAAGTGGTCGGTTGCAAGCGGAGAGAAGGGCGGTGCTCGGATTATCTACCGCTATCGATCATCTATTGCAGAAAATGTGGTTAAAAACGATTACTCTACAATGATCGTTATATCCTGGGATTTTGATGGTTCTAATAGCAATGGTTTACCTTATGGAGAAATCAACGATCGACAGCAATTATTAGAGGGTCAACTAGATTGGCTAGATGACCCGGAATACTCCTATCTCACGCAAGTAGTAACCGGAAACGGAAGAAAAGAGTGGCTATGGTATGTAAAAGATTGTGGTGTATGGATGGAAAAATTAAATGAATCACTATCAAAACAACCAGTTTTTCCAATAGCTATCGATTTTTATGATGAACCTGAGTGGGAAACATACAGCAGGTTCGTAGCTTGGGCCCCAAAAATCTAACAAGGCCGGGTAGATAGGCTCCGGGCCTTGGGACCTCCGCGGGACAGCTTACCTTGTGCGCGTTTTACGCAGGTCGCTATGCTCCCAATTTTGCGCAATACACGCACAAGGTAAGCTGCCCCCGCCGGCGGCGTTAGCTCCAAGACTTACCCACGCTTAGTAGACACTCTGTATAGTTAGGTTTCGGCCTAACACGGAGGTGTACCATGGGTAAGAAGAGAACTCAGGCTT
>NZ_JACZCR010000090.1 GCF_014904735.1 Microbulbifer hainanensis
CCTTGTCTCCGGCCTTGATCGTCGTCCGCACCGACGTCGATTGAAGGCGATCCAGCGCTTCCTGCAGGAGCTGATATGATCGCTTCCCGGTGCCGCGGCCGGCCAGGCGAAGAAAATCGTAGGCGTGGAACTGAATCGTGGCCGTCGGGGTCTGCCCGCGTTCGATCTGCTCATTGATAAGGCTGGCACAATAGATCATGACGTCTTTGTCCCAGATCGTGGCAATTCCCTTGTGGCCGGCCCGGACCTCGACACGGATCCCGCGCTTGGGATTCTCGTAGATCATCGGCTCATAACGCGCCTGCTTCGCGAGCGCAAAATGCGGAAACTCCATCAGGTCGCGCTGGTCTTTGACCGGCGCGTCGATGATCGAGGTTAGAAATAGGTCGACCTGATGATCTGAAGCCATATGCGATTGTGAGCGATGTTCCGTGTGTTGTCATTAAATGTGGTCAAAGTTCCGAATTTCTGGGCGGCAGAACGTGTCCGATGTTCCGAACACGATGTGTCTGATGTTCCGAATCGCTCTCAAGACGATTTTTTCCTCTGCATCGGCCGCCATCTCGGCACTTGCCGGAAAGGGCAGGCCAAAACCGCCGCCTCGGCCATCGCCGAGCATAAGGGTCTTAGAGCTAGGTCTTATTTCGGATGTTTGGAGGCGCCGGCATGGCTTTGCCATGCTGATCGGCGCCAATCCTCGGGCTTGGGCGATCCATGTTGGGTGCCGTTAGGCGCCCTTTATTATTAATAATATTGACGTGTTTCACCGG
>NZ_JACZCR010000091.1 GCF_014904735.1 Microbulbifer hainanensis
ATCGCCAGAACGTCAGAGGTGCGAAAAGATAACCCCGGCTCCCATTGCGATCGTACCCAGCAAAAAAATGAGCAAAATCTTGGTATCCGAGATTGAAAACTCATCAACAAAAGACAGTCCGAAACTGAGAAGGCAGAGCCCCGAACAAGCGCCGAACGATATGAGCGCGGGCGTTTCGGGCCACTGACCGAAGGCCGGAAACAAGAGGATGACCGGCCAAAGCATGGAAACGCCAAGGATGAAGCAAGTGGCGCGCATAGCGGCGCGGAACAAATTGTCGTGCATTGTGAATGCTCCAGGGTGACTGGTGATATTCGAGGGATCAGCGCATTGCCGGACCGGAGTGGAAGCGTGCAAGATCGCGCGAATACTTCATGGTGCAATACCCACATGCAAGACAAGTCTTTATCGATCGGGTTTGGGGGGAGCCGTCATAGCGGTCTCGAACATCTCCAGGATTTTGGCCCGCTCGCCGTGTGTCTCCCGAGAGTAGAGAACCGCACCGTAGGGCATCTCTTTCCCGAGCGGTTCGACGGCGCCGGCAGATTGAACGCGGAAAAACTCGCCACAGCCGGGGCATTGGATGTTCTCGGCGTGGGTGCCAACAAAGCGCGATGTGGTGCCGCAGCGACAGCGCAAGTCACCGACGAGGCGGGTCTGGATAAGGTCAAGTGTCAAAACCGGTGAGGTCTTATCGGTCATGGCCGGATCCGGATGCATGGAACAAGGGAAGAGCGGC
>NZ_JACZCR010000092.1 GCF_014904735.1 Microbulbifer hainanensis
GTGGTAAGCCCGCTTGGTCGTTGTGAGGACCAGGTTGGTACTGATCTCTTCTTCAGTTGGCTTGAAGAAAACGTGCGTTCGAGCAGTCTCACCGGCTCCGCTTTGAGTGGCCTGATAAAGCCAGCGAAAAGAGTCGCCGAGATTGGCGCTCAGAAGCTCCTCGCCGGGCTGCAACTGAATATCCACTATTCGCTCAGGGACGGCGAAGACCGTGTAGAATTGCCCTTCCGCATATGAGTAGATCTGATGGCCGTTATTAAATCGGCCCTCGTGAGGGTCGACGGTCGCCTGATCTACCGCAGCTTTTAATGATCGCTTTGTTGGATGTTTGTGGGG
>NZ_JACZCR010000093.1 GCF_014904735.1 Microbulbifer hainanensis
CGAAGTTGGCGCTGTTGTCTCTACCGGGACCGGGATTCCGGCCCAACAACCGGTCAAAGTTGACAGGGAGATTATCGCTATGAGGTTCGCTCGGTTCATTGAGAGAACATAGAACATATGTTTTATGTTCATCAATTCAAAAAAACTCATCTCGGTAAGACCTCCGGAACGGTCCAGTCGAAAAAGACAACGTGCAAATTGGTGGGATTTTGCGTGTCGTCTGTAACTGCTTGTTCGCCATGGGCGACGGTTATAAGGGCCGTATGCTCGACGGATCCTCGCTGCGCGCCTGAAGGCGAGAAAGTAGCTTCTGTCCACGTGACCTGGAAACTGTCCTCACTCTTTTTTAAAGAGCTGAGCTCC
>NZ_JACZCR010000094.1 GCF_014904735.1 Microbulbifer hainanensis
GCCTCAAATGCCGCGAGACAATCGTCCCATCCAAGCGGAGCTACCCGACCGGATCTCAGCACGATCGACACGTCATCAATTGAGAGTATTCGCGATGCTTGGGGGAAACCACTTCTCCTTTGTACCAACGCGTTAGACGATACCCGGCCGATGATCGCCGTCTTGAGCGCGGGCGGCGATGGATCGCGCGACACGACTTGCGCCGACGCTATGTCCGGTTTTCTGAACGGTGACGATCAGCTATCGAGCCTTGGTTATGAACAGGTCTTCGCTCGCCAGGCT
>NZ_JACZCR010000095.1 GCF_014904735.1 Microbulbifer hainanensis
ACCAGAGAAGAACAAACGATGGTCGCGGATTACACCAATAGGTGCGCCGCCACTTTCGATCTTCTGGAGAAAGACACCGCCATCAACTTCGACTGCACGTCGATGTGCACCCTGTTTCGGCGGTTTTCCGACCGCTACGGTTTCCACGACACTGCGCCGGATTGGGCATCATGCACAGCATCAAACTAGACGATCCGGACAGCGGTGCCATCGTCCCGGTCATAGCCGTTATCACGATCGTCCTATTGGGGATTGTGATACCCTATGCTGCGAAGATCGCTGGCATCGAGAGATCCGCAACAACAACACTCGCATTCTCAGCCGCCGTGGATCGCATTGGCTTGGCGTCCTACAGCGTCGGCCGGGCGACG
>NZ_JACZCR010000096.1 GCF_014904735.1 Microbulbifer hainanensis
AAACGCTGCATCGATGCGTGCGATCTGGGCGCTATCAGGTCTGAACATCGCCCTCACTCCGCCGCTTCCGGCATCGCTGCCGCTTGCTGGAAGCCGTCGAGGAAATCGACGGCTTTCTGTGCATGGGATGCGGCGCGGAAGATCGCCCGCTTGTCGTCCTTCAGAACCTTCAGCCAGCTTTGGATATAGGACGCGTGATCGGTGAGATGGTCCGGTCGGAGCCCCAGAGAGGCGCCAAGGAACGCGGAACCGAGTTCGGCGACCAGCTCCTCCAGGGCGTATCCGTCATCGCCCCATTTCTTGCGCCCGAAGTCCCGCTCAAGGCGGCCCGGGCCTTTGGTCCAGTGGATATGTTCGTGCGCAAGGGTCGCATAGTATTTTTCGGCATCCGGGAAGGTCTCAAACGGGGGCATGCGGATATAATCGGCCGCGCCGCCGTAGGCGTAGAAAGCTTGGTTTCCGCCGTGCCGAACATCGGAGCCGGTCGCGGCAAAATACCGCTCGGCGGCATCGTTCCGCTCGGCAGACGGACGCGGCGCGGACGGCGCCGGATAGAAGTGCTCGGGCAGTCCGTCGATCTGGTCGGCATTGAACACCGTGTAGGACCGCATAAAGCGGATAACGCGGGCGTCCTCGTCGGTGT
>NZ_JACZCR010000097.1 GCF_014904735.1 Microbulbifer hainanensis
GGAACAGGAGCGAGAGGCTATCTGGGTCCATTGGGACCGGGCGGAGGATGTTTTCGACGGGCAGGACCTGAAAGGCCTGCCGGTCGGTTGTTACGGTGACGAAGCCTTCGAGAACGAGATTCTGGGCGATCTCGTATGCGCCAGGGAGTCTGGGATTCCGCTTTATCACGCGATCTACAGGCTCGCAGCGGTGAATGCCGATGGGGTCGCGCGTGTGAGAGTATTTTTTCGCCTACTCCAGCGCCTTGAGGCGCAGGACGGCTGTCCGAAAATCCTTTG
>NZ_JACZCR010000098.1 GCF_014904735.1 Microbulbifer hainanensis
GGATCCGATGTCTGTTCGTGATCTCTTTGGCGATCTGCTGCCGGTTTGACCATACCAATGTTAGCGCTTCAGACTTGCCTCGCGCTTTGATGTAGAGCGAACCGAGAGGATTGGCGTTGGCATATCCGGACATCGACCGGATGCGCCCGGAGAAGACCATATCGTCGCGCGCCTCCCCACATTGATAATCGCATCCAGCATGGTGCAACTCGATCATGGCGATCGAGGTCATGAACCATGAAAGGCGATTTCCAGGATTTAGGCTGTTGAGCCCGCCTCGATATCCGATGCGCCCATTGAT
>NZ_JACZCR010000099.1 GCF_014904735.1 Microbulbifer hainanensis
GTATATCGCTCACAAAACCTGCAAAATAAGGCATTTGTGTCAATGTGGTAAGAGTGACGTAACCTTCTAACAACTTTTATAACATCTTAATTCGACAAGCCGGGCGCGCGGCTGTGGAAAAACCATTTTAACGGTAAACATACGTGAATAATAATGTGGCACGTCAATAATGAAGCGCGCTCTCGAGAATGGATCACTCGTTCTATGCGTAGGCCATTCGTGGCACTCTCCCCTCCCCCGGGTTAGCTTCGTTCTTTTTTTCCATGCGGAAGTACATCAGACGCTGGCAGTTGTGCGTTCTGATCTGAATTGCGGGTGCTAGCAAATCATATGATGTTAAATTCTATGATGGTGGATGACATCATTGTATTTGCGCCCATGGCATCTTTTATGATAGTAGATGACATCATCGCATTCGTAATGATCGCAACCGCGATGATATCGTAATCTATCAGTGCGTTTGCAGTGATATCATATGCTAGCATAGCTTCCGCCAACGAACCGGAGCCTAATGATGACCGTATTGTCTTGTGCCTCGCCAAAGGGTGGTGCTGGGAAAACGACAACCTCTCTCACGCTGGCGGGCGAACTGGCCCACGCCGGAGCAACGGTCTCATTGCTTG
>NZ_JACZCR010000100.1 GCF_014904735.1 Microbulbifer hainanensis
GATGAAGATCCCCATCGTCGCGATGAGATAGAGGACAAAAGCGGTCGTCGCTTTGGAGACCAGAGAGGCGGACGCGAGTTCGGCTTCGTGGAGACGATCGCCAGCAATCGTCAACATGGTGGAGGCGAGGTCGGCATGAGTTGTGCCGCTATGGCCGCGAAGGGGCATCTGCTCCCACTGAGAAAGCACTTTTCCGGCGCTTGCCATGCTTTCGGTGACCGTTTGGCCGTAGTCGATATGCCTCTTAAGAACATCATCCCAGAAATGACGAGCGGGGGGGCAAAATGTCGATCGCTTCGCCAGTGTGGCGGCCTCGATGAA
>NZ_JACZCR010000101.1 GCF_014904735.1 Microbulbifer hainanensis
GCCGTTAGCGCGAAGCATGAAAGCGGAGATCGAGAATGTTTCCGCAATCGCCAAGTGCCTAAACAGAGTGGACAGACCAGGGAACCAATCCGTAAAGCGACCGGCCGACAACCGCATAGTGTCGTTGTTACTGGCCCGGGCGAGAAGCAGTGCGGGAGCGACAAGGAAGGGGACAAGCCCGAGCAGGATAAGCATCATGTTCGCGAAGCGGGCAACACCGGCCTTTGCCGCAAACTCCGGGGTTGAGCCTTCACCCATCAAGGAAATGAGGGTGTCGAACCCATCGAC
>NZ_JACZCR010000102.1 GCF_014904735.1 Microbulbifer hainanensis
AAGGCGATTTCCAGGATTTAGGCTGTTGAGCCCGCCTCGATATCCGATGCGCCCATTGATATGGAGCTCGCGGATTTCAGAAACAAAGGGCGGATCGGCCTCGTTATGATCGCAGTAGTGAGGCAAGAAAGTCTCGATCTGTGAAACGAGGTTGTCCGTCTCGAATATCCGCCAGGCCATACAGCACTGCAGCTCGTCACGGTGATTGAGGATTGCGGCGTAATGGCCGGGATTGCTCGGCTCGTATTTGTATCGAAACCCGGGATAGACGTGCCGCCCTTCCCCGATGAGACGGGCGGCAAACTTGTGCATGTCCTCGCCGCTGCCAGTCTCGACGTAGAACCCGCCCGACTCGAGAATATTCTTGAATGGGCGAAGATCTTCGGCACATGCGGAAGCGGTTTCCTTGGGCGCCATGCAGATCACCAGAACGTGTGTTTCTCACGTTCTAGAATCAATATTTGGTACGGCCAAGCTGATTATCTATCCGTCTAAAGGAGCCTACGCGAGGCATATGACCGTTAGACGGTTTCCGGCTGGTTCTTGTTCGCACTATTGGTCGGTGCTGCAAGATATGTTCCGGACCGAAGGAGTTCTCCCAGATAGCGT
>NZ_JACZCR010000103.1 GCF_014904735.1 Microbulbifer hainanensis
AGCTACCGAGTCCGGCGTCATCGAGGACGCTGAAGTCGCGGCCGAGACGATCGAGGAGAGCAAGACGGTCTTGGATGACGCCGTTCGTCGCATGGTGGACATCGGTTTGAATTCCGCCGGCGCGATATCGTGTTTCGCTGTCGCCCTGGGGGCGACGGCAACGTTCACCGCGGCCGGCTTTGCTATTCCGCCTTTGGCGGCGCTGGCGGTTTCCGCCGGCTTTTTCGGCGTGTCCGCAGTGATGGACAACCTGCCAGGCGCAAAGGGAACGAGCTAAAGCGTCGATCAGGGACGTCGATTCATTTCGTGAGCGATGCGAAAACGCCGGTCAGTCGAGTGACGATCGAGGCCCGCTTCACCGGGCCGAAGTATCGAGAGTCGAAGGATCGATCGTCGGTCCCGATGAGAAAGATTTCGCCGGCTCGAAGTGAACGGCAAATCGTTAGCTCGGGGAGCGGGCGACCTTGTTGATCGGTATCTTGGACGGATCCTCGATCAGAACCGTTGATGAGCAACCGCCCTCCTGCGATGCAAACATGATCAGCGCCAGAGCCGGCGAC
>NZ_JACZCR010000029.1 GCF_014904735.1 Microbulbifer hainanensis
AAGCCGAAGCCGAAGCCGAAGCCGAAGCCGAAGCCGAAGCCGAAGCCGAAGCCGAAGCCGAAGCCGAAGCCGAAGCCGAAGCCGAAGCCGATGCCAAAACTGAATCCGAACCGACCGGTTCCGACCAGAGCGCCGCGCTGTCGGCGCAGTTGCCGCCGAGCGCACTGTTTGGCGAGGTCGACGCCGCCGATGAAACTGACACAGAGACTCGCAGTGATGCGCAGTCCGAGGAATCCGATGCCGAAGATGACGGCGATACCCGCGCAGCCCCGCAACCGGAAAATGCCAACTCATGACTGAAGGCACTGCGCCTGAAGGCGAAAAACTGCAGAAAGTCCTGGCACGCACCGGCCTGGGATCCCGCCGGGAAATGGAGCGCGCTATCGAAGCCGGCCGCGTCACCGTCAATGGCGAGGTGGCGGAGCTGGGTGAGCGAGTTACCGATGCCGACCACATCGAGTTCGATGGCCGCCGCCTGCCCGCGGCGGAGGAGAATCGCTGCCGCGTAATTCTGTACAACAAACCCGTCGGCGAGATCTGCTCCCGTCACGACCCCGAGGGCCGGCCCACGGTCTACGACCGCTTGCCGCGTTTGCGCTCGGGGCGCTGGATCTCCGTCGGCCGCCTGGACTTCAATACCAGCGGCCTGCTGCTGTTTACCAACAGCGGTGAGCTGGCCAACAAGTTGATGCACCCTTCATCGGTGATCGACCGGGAATACCTGGTGCGAATCCAGGGCCAGGTTGATGATGAAATGAAAAAACGCCTGACCACCGGCGTATTGCTGGAGGATGGCGCAGCGCGTTTTACCGATATCGTGGAGAGCGGCGGTGAAGGTAATAATCGCTGGTTCTACTGCGTGGTGATGGAAGGGCGCAACCGCGAAGTGCGCCGCCTGTGGGAATCCCAGGGTGTGCGTGTGAGCCGCCTGAAACGGGTGCGCTACGGCAGTGTCTTTATCCCGTCCAACGTGAGGGTTGGCCAGTGGATCGAGATGGAGCCGCGGGAAATTGACGACCTGTGTGTCACCGCGGGACTTCCGAAACTTGGCCAGCGTCCGCTGACCCAGGTGGAAAAGCAGAACCTGCAGCGGCAAAGGCGTAAATTGCGTAAGCCGCCGGCGCAGAAAGCGCGCCGCAGTAATCCCCGGCAGAACTGATACGGCCAATCTGACAGAGATTAAAAAACGAGCCCGCGATTGCGGGCTCGTTGCTTTGCGGAATCTGTACTCGCAGATCGACGGTGTTATTGATGCTCGTCGATGGGCTCTTCGCCTTCCTCTTCGAGAATCGGCTTTTCCATTCCCGAGCCCGAATCCATATCGTCTGGATCTGCGCCCATGGTGTCGTCCTCGTCGGACGGCAATTCGTCGTCGGTGCCGCTGTCCATTTCGTCCACTGCGGGCACTGAGCCAGACTCCACGACGCTTTTCAGGTTCTGCAGGCCCTGTTCGTAGGACTGGCCTACCATTCTCTTCACCAGCAGGCCCATCCAGCGGGCTACCGGCCCGGCCCCCATATCACTCTTGAATTTCCAGGTCACATTGGTGCCGCTGCCCTGGGGCTGCAGGTGGAATTCGCCGCCGGCCATGCCCTGTGCGCCGAAATTCAGTTCAGTGCGCACCAGGCTGTATGGCTCGCTGGCGACGATTTTCTGGCTGCCGCTGCCTACGTTGGGATTTTCACTCCGCCAAGACATGGCGGATCCGACGCCCTGGCTCGGCCCGCTGAACTCATATTTTGTCTTCGGATCCAGGTTTGCCCAGGGGGACCACTGGTTGAATTTGTGCAGGTCGTTGACGTAGGGGAATACCGCCTCTGGCGGCTGGGTGATGTAGACGCTGCGCTCGAGCGTCACCTGCCGGGGAAACAGGAAGCCGGCCAGTACCAATAGTGCCAGGAAAACCAGGATGTATAAGATCCAGCGCATAGCAGAGCCCTTGTTATCTGTAGAGTCGGGATCGGCATTCACTGCAGCCGTGTGACCATCATCTTTGATCGTAGCGCAATTGGCAATCAGGGGCCTCGTCCCTTCGGGTTGCGCCCCAAAACGGGCCATGCTGCGTTGCTTGTCGCTCATTTAGCTCGCTAAACCACGCGTCTCGCGTCTTGCCTGGCCCGTTTTGGGACAGCAACGCGACTATCGAATTTAGAGTAAACAGGCCCTAATGGTCGTCGATAGCCAGCAGGGGCAATTGGATTTCTACACACAGGCCCGCACCGGCGACATTGCTGGCCGTGATGCTGCCGCCGTGATGCAGGATGGTGCGCTGGGCAATAGCGAGGCCGAGGCCAAAGCCACCGCTCTCGCGCGTGCGTGCGGTATCGGTGCGGTAAAAGGGACGGAAGATTGCCTTTAGCTCATCCTCGGCCACTCCACTGCCGGAGTCGATCACGCGAATACGGCAATTTCCATCGTGCGCTTCCGCCCGCAGGGTCACCGAGCCGCCGGGGGGGCTGTATTTGATCGCGTTGCGCAGGATGTTTTCCAGTGCGGCGGTCAGTGAACTGCCGCGGGTGGCTACCAGCATTTCGTCGGCGTTGAACTGGAGATCGAAATGTAGTGACTTGGCCTGCGCCTCGCCTTTCAGGTCCTCCAATAAAGCTTCGAGCAGGCTTCTGATTTCCACCACGTCGTCCAGCGGGCGCTGGTCAGTGCCGGTCACCGGCAGGGACAGTACGTCGGAGATGATGTCCTCGAGGTAATCCGCAGCCTTGCCGATCTTGTCCAATTCGGTGTCGAGTCCGCCCGTGTTTTTCTGCCGCGCAATACCCAGCGCCACTTGCAGGCGCGCCAGCGGCGAGCGCAGCTCGTGGGAAACGTCCTTGATCAGGCGGCGTTGTTCCGCCATGGATGCCTGTAGTTGGGCCGTCATGGAGTCGAAGTCCCGGGCCAGATCGGTGAGTTCATCGCCGCGGTTGTGCAGGCTCGGCGAAACCCGGTAGTCGAGTTCACCCGCCGCAACACGGCGGGTGGCCGCGCGCAGCTGATCCACCGGCCTGCTCAAATAGCGCGCGAGCCAATAACAGGCGGCGCCGGATGCGAGCATCGAAAGCAGCAGAATCGGCCAGAAATTGCGCCACAAAAAACGCAGCAGCAATCCTTCCTTGCTGTGTTCCGCAATCACGCCAATCCGCAAGCTCTCGTCCCCCCGCAATGGCCAGAAAAAGCCCACGGTGGGCTTCTTGTCGACCAGCATATGGACTTCGGCGTTGCGGAAATTGAGAGTGGTCAGCAGCGGCAGCATTTCCGGGGGCAGGGGGCGCCCGAGCAATTCGCGGCCGTTCTGGTCGACGGCGTACACCTGGTGTTTGGCCTTGTCGGGAAGGCGCTCCAGCCAGTGCTGGAAGTAGCCCGGGCCGTGGCGACGGGTTTTGCGCATGGCGCTGATGACTTGCCGGAACAGCGCCGGGCCCTCCCAGCGCTCCTGCTGGTGGGGGTCGCCGAATTCGCGAAAGTGGGTGATGTAGATCGCCGCTATCACCATCACCATGGCAGTGATCCAGGCGCCGAAAAACATCTTCCAGAAGAGACTGCGCATCGGGTAACCGCCGGTCCTAGCCCGCGCTCTGGGTCAGCATGTAGCCGGCGCCGCGAATATTGATGATCTGGTCACGGCTGGCGCCCTGCTCGGCCAGCTTCTTGCGGATATTGCTCACGTGCACATCAATGGATCGGTCGTAGGGCATCAGCTTGCGTCCCAGTGCGCTCTCCGTCAGCACCTCCTTGCTGACCACTTCGCCGGCGTTCTGGGCAAGTACCTTGAGCACGGCAAATTCTGCGCCGGTGAGTGCGACCAGCTGATCGTTCCAGAACGCCTGGTGTTCTGATGGCAGCAGTCTCAGCGGGCCACTGCTGAGCCCGGAATCGCTGTCCTCTGTCTCTACGCGACCGCGACGCAGCACGGCGCGCAGGCGCGCGGCCAGTTCGCGCGGGTTGCAGGGTTTGGGCAGGTAGTCGTCGGCGCCCATTTCTAGCCCGACTATTCGGTCGACGGTGTCGCCCTTGGCGGTGAGCATCAGGACCGGCAACGAGCGGCTCGCCGGTGAGGCCTCCTCCCGCAATTTGCGCAGCAGGTCAAAACCGTTGTGTATTGGCAGCATCACATCCAGTACCAGGGCATCGAAATTGTGACTCTGCGCCAGTTCCAGCCCGCTGCCCCCATCGTTGGCAACGGTTACGTCAAATCCCTCTCCGCTCAGGAATTCCTGCAGGAGATCAGTCAGTTCACTGTCGTCGTCGACCAGTAGGATACGGCTCATAGCGTGCTCTCAGGTTGCGTGAACCCATTATATGCAATCGGTTGGCGCGGTTTGCGAACAACTTTTGGGCTTTTTACCGTTCTTAACAAATGTTTACCGCAGTTTGCCCCCATTTACATTGTGGAACCCTACTATGAACCTACCGACAGCAAACAAGAGGAAGTGTCGATGAAAAACTGGAGAGCGATTGCGGGAAGTGTGGTTTTGGCAGGTGCGCTGGTAGCGCCGGGACTGAGTATGGCCTTTGGCCCCGATGATCGCGGTCCGGGCGGCCCCGGTCACTTCCGCGAGCACATGTTTGAGCGCATGGCGGACAAGCTGGATCTGACGGAAGGCCAGAAGGCCCAGCTGAAGGCCAACATGGAGGCCAATCGCGAAGCGCACAAGGCCCAGCGCGAGCAGATGCACGAGCTGCACAAGCAACTGCGCGAGGCTATCGAATCCGGCGCTGACCAGGCAACCCTCGACAAGCTGGGGGCGCAACTCGGCAAGCTGGAAGTCGCCAAAATGCAGGAAATGCAAAAGATGCATGAACAGTTTGAAGCAATCTTGACCGACGAGCAGAAAGCCAAGTTGAAAGAGATGAAAGCCCAGCACATGGAGCGCTGGGAAGAGCGTCGCCAGCGCCGACAGAACGACGAAGAGTAGTAACGCGCTTTTCTTCTGTGCGATCGATCGGGCATTTCTACCCCAACGGCCCGGGAGACTCGTAACCCTTTGCCCCTGCATTGCCGGGGCTTTTTTATTCCCGCTTCATCCTTGCCGTACCCCGCCATTGCTGGGAAAATACGCCGCCATCCGACAGTGGTGACAGCAGCCCGGTGGTGGGCAGAGGAGTGATTGTGAGTAAAATCGGCTTGTTTTACGGCAGTGACGAGGGCAATACCGAGGCGGTAGCCCTGCGTATCCGCGCCCGCCTGGGCGAAGAGCGGGTCGATGTGCACGATATCGCCGACGTCACCCAACTGGAGATCGCCGATTACGACCAGCTTATCTTCGGTATCCCGACCTGGGATTTCGGCCAGATTCAGTCCGATTGGGAAGAGTTCTGGGAAGATGTGCAGGAAATAGACTTCACCGGTAAAACGGTTGCCCTGTTCGGCCTGGGTGATCAGTTCGGCTATGGCGACTATTTCCTGGATGCCATGGGCATGTTGCACGATGTCATTGTCGCAAACGGAGCCACCATCATCGGTCACTGGCCTACTGAAGGCTATGAGTTCGAGGCGTCCAAGGCGGAAGTCGGGGGCAGTTTTGTCGGCCTGGGCATCGACGAAGACCAGCAGGAGGAAATGACCTGCGAGCGTCTCAATCGCTGGTGCCGACAGATTGCCGATGAGTTCGGTCTCGCCGGCGGAGCCGACAGTGTCAACGAGCTGGAAGATTGAGCGCGCCAATGAAATCGACGCTGACCTTCAAGGAATTCTGGCCGTGGCTGACTGAGCACCCCAATTGCATCCTGCGCGCCGGCACGGCGGACTCTGTCGTCTACGATGATGACGACTACCACTGGCGCTTCTCCGAAGAGGATGTGCGGACGTTGCTAGTGCAGGTAATGCGCGGCAAGCGCCCGGTTGCCGAGCTGTTTATCGAGCCGGAACATGTGAGCTCGGTACAGATTACTCCGGGCGAGAAGGGCGAATTCAATTTCGACCTGATTGCGGAAATGCAGGGGCAACCGCAGGTGATCTACTACTTCGTGCTGACCCACGCATTTGAAGAAACCTCGCAACCCGATCAATCCGGCCATTCCGGCCGCGGGCGGCTGCACTGACCGAATAATGCATCAAAAAAGGCAGCCCAGTGGCTGCCTTTTTCCTGCTGGGCAATCTCTCCGATCAGGTCAGCAGGCCTGTCATGACCTCT
The DNA here is from genome assembly GCF_014904735.1 of Microbulbifer hainanensis. GTDB lineage: Bacteria > Pseudomonadota > Gammaproteobacteria > Pseudomonadales > Cellvibrionaceae > Microbulbifer > Microbulbifer hainanensis. The sequence goes on from NZ_JACZCR010000029.1 coordinate 6,129, forward strand.
CGATACATGTCTTTTAAAGTATCCAAGTCATCGGCTTTAACACACTCATCCACTTTGTGAATGGTGGCATTTACCGGACCCAGCTCTACCACTTGAGCCCCCGTCGGCGCGATGAAGCGACCGTCGGAAGTGCCGCCGGCAGTTGAGAGCTGTGTTTTTTCTCCGGTAACAGCCAGTATCGCGGCCTGGGTGGCTTCCACCAGCGGGCCTTCGGCAGTCAGGAATGGCTGTCCGGAAAGTTTGAAATCCGCAGAGTATTTGAGCCCGTGTTTGTCGAATATGGCCCGGGCGCGGGATTCGAGATCCTCGGCAGTGGTCTCAGTAGAGAAACGCCAGTTGCATACCACTTTTACTTCGCCGGGAATCACGTTGGTGGCGCCGGTACCGCCATTGATATTGGAGACCTGAAAGCTGGTGGCCGGAAAGAAGTCGTTACCTTCGTCCCATTGCTCGGCGGCGAGTTCGGCCAGTGCCGGTGCCAGGTTGTGTATGGGGTTCTCAGCAAGGTGCGGGTAGGCCACGTGGCCCTGGATTCCAAACACCGTTAGTTCCAATCCCAGTGAACCGCGGCGACCATTTTTGATGATGTCGCCAACGCGCTCGGTACTGGAAGGTTCACCCACCAGGCAGCAATCAATTTTTTCGCCCTGTTCCTCCAGCCACTCGACCACTTTGACGGTGCCGTTGTGAGCCGGACCCTCTTCGTCGCTGGTGATCAGGAAAGCGATGCGGCCGGTGTGATCGGGGTGCGTCGCGACGAATTCCTCGCAGGCCACCACCATGGCCGCGAGTGAGCCTTTCATATCGGCGGCGCCTCGGCCGTAGAGGTAGCCGTCTTCCACAACTGGCTCAAACGGCGGGCGTTGCCAGTTAGCTTCCGGACCCGTGGGCACCACATCGGTATGGCCGGCGAAGGCAAACAGCGGGCCATCGGACGCGCCTTTGCGCACTGACCAGAAGTTGTCGGTGTCACCGCGGCGCAGCCAGGTGGTCTCGAAACCGATTTTTTCCAGGCGCTCGAGCATCAGCGGCATACAGCCGGCGTCTTCGGGGGTGACAGAGCGCAGGCGGATCAGGTCGCTGGCGAGTTGTTGTGTCGGGGTCATGGGTCTTTCCGCGGATGATTCAGTGGTTGATGCTCCGTAGCGGGTATCGTGACGGTCCTGCTACCGGGGGCTTCTTGCGGGACACGCCGTGAATACGTCCCTGTAGGCTTGTCTGCGAGCTTCCGGCCGTTCCAGGCATTCACGGCGCCTTCGGCCCTCTCGCAGACAGTCCCGCAAGAAGCCCCCGCTCTCAGAACCCTTGCATTGAGTTTTTGCGCACTACCCACTAGTAGTAGAAAGAACACTGAAACTTAATGCGAAGGCGCTGATGCCGGGAACGGTTTGCGGGACCGTCGGTGGCCATGGATGACCACCGACGAGCGCACATGGATGTGCTTGTAGTGTGTCTCGCAAATTGTTCCCGGTAGCAGGGCCGCCCTGATCTTGTTACGAAGCAGTTATGGGGCGACCTTGGGACTTCAAAGCGAAGTTCCCGCTTGGGCTTAGTTACTGTGCAGCGCTTCGTTCAGCTCCACCGCACTCTTGTTAGTCAGGCACTCAACCGCGCCATTCACAGAGTTGCGTCGAAACAGCAGGTCGGATTTGCCGGCCAGGTCGCGCGCTTTGATGTGTTCCACTAGTTTGCCCGCGTCGTCCAGCAACGCAACCTTGGTACCGGCCGTGATGTACAGACCGGATTCCACGGTGCAGCGATCCCCCAGTGGGATGCCGATACCGGCGTTGGCGCCGAGCAGGCAGTTGTCGCCGACAGAGATGACGATATTGCCACCGCCGGACAGGGTGCCCATGGTAGAGCAGCCGCCGCCGAGATCGGAGCCTGCGCCGACGAATACGCCGGCGGAAATACGGCCCTCGATCATGCCGGGACCCTCAGTACCGGCGTTAAAGTTAACGAAGCCCTCGTGCATGATGGTGGTGCCCTCGCCGAGGTAGGCGCCCAGGCGCACGCGTGCGGTGTGGGCGATGCGAACGCCGGCGGGCACTACGTAATTGGTCATTTTGGGGAACTTGTCCACGCAGGCCACGTCCAGGTGCTCGCCCTTGAGGCGGGCTTCCAGCTGGCGCTGCGGCAGTTCTTCCAGGTCGATGGCGCCACGGTTGGTCCAGGCCACATTGACCAGTTTGCCAAAAATACCGTCCAGCTTGGTCTCGTGGGGTTTGACCAGTCGGTGCGAGAGCTGGTGCAGTTTCAGGTAGGCTTCCGGAACATTCTGTGGCGCGTCGTCGCTGAACAGTACGGTTGCCACCAGCGGGCGCTGGCTACCGGCGAACTGTCGCAGGATTGCCGCCTGCTCTTCGGCACCCGCTTGGCTGAGTTTGTCGGCCAGAGGCTGCAGCTGCGCGGAATCCAGGGCAAGGGCAGTATTGCCGTTGCCAATCTTCAGGGTTTCGATAATTGCAGCGGCCACTTCCGCATTCGGGCGCAGGAGGGGTTGTGGGTAATAAACTTCCAGCCAATCGCCCTTGCTGTTGCAGGTGCCGACGCCGAAGCCAACGCTGTAGAGTTCGCTCATTGGGTAATTCCCTTCTTACCTATTTCAATTAAACCAGTTCTGCAAAAGTGGCTTCCTTGAAGCCGAACAGGGTCGTATCGCCGCTGACCGTGACGGGGCGCTTGATCAGCGTCGGGGTGTCGCTGGCGATGGCCAGGGCTGCAGCGTTGATCATGTTGTTTTTTTCGCTGTCACTCAGGGCGCGCCAGCTGGTGGAGCGGCGGTTGAGGACTTCTTCCCAGCCGAATTGATCCAGCCACTGTTGCAGCGGAACACTGTCCATACCGTCTTCACGAAAATCGTGAAATCGATACTCAACCGAATTTTTTTCCAGCCACTTGCGGGCTTTTTTGACGGTGTCGCAGTTCTTGATGCCGTAGAGTGTAATCACAGTTCAAGCCTTTTTGATTTTCTTGGGATTTTTACGCGCCGGGTAACAGGTGGTGCAGATTTCGCACACGGTGCCGTCGCAGCCGCGGGCCGAGCAGTACTCGCGCCCATAGAAAATAATTTGCAGGTGCAGTTTGTTCCAATTGTCGCGGGGAAAAAGCCGTTTCAGGTCTTTTTCCGTCTGCGCGACATTCTTGCCGCTGGTGAGGCCCCAGCGCTGGGCCAGGCGGTGAATGTGAGTGTCCACCGGGAAAGCCGGGTGGCCAAACGCCTGGGACATGACCACGCTGGCGGTCTTGTGGCCGACGCCGGGGAGGGTCTCCAGCGCTGCCATATTCTCCGGTACCTCACCGTGATATTCATTGATCAGAATCTGCGACAGCGTGCTGATGGCCTTGGATTTCTGTGGCGACAGGCCGCACGGGCGGATCACTGCCTTGATCTGTTCTACTGGAGCCTTCGCCATATCGCGGGGATTGTCTGCAAGCTCCCACAGGGCCGGAGTAACCTGGTTGACGCGCTCGTCGGTGCACTGGGCTGACAGCAATACCGCCACCAGCAGGGTATATGGATCTTTGTGATCCAGCGGTACCGGTGTTTCCGGGTACAGTTCCTCCAGTCGCTGCTGGATATAGTCCACCCGTTCCTGTTTGAGTAGGTTCTTTACTGCCATTTCTTCTTTGCCTGTTGCCAGGCATCCGGAGGTGATTCGTCTTGCCTGCAGTTTCTCTGCGCGCCTGATACTGGCGTCGCGTTCACGATGTGCAGGGTTATTTGCAGAAGGCCCGAATACGTTTCGCGGCCTCGACACATTCTTCCTGGGTGGCGACCAGCGCCATGCGCACGTATTCGCTACCGGGATTGATGCCGCCCACCTCGCGGGCCAGGTAGGCGCCCGGCAGTACGGTGATGTGCTGCTGGCGGAAAAGCTCGCGCGCAAATGATTCGCCGTCGCCCACTTTGGGCCAGAGATAGAAACTCGCCTGCGGTGCCCGGACGTCCAGGCAGCCGTCGAGAATATCCAGAACGGCGGCGAATTTTTCGCGGTAAAGCGCGCGATTATGCCGCACGTGCTGTTCGTCCTGCCAGGCAGCGATCGAGGCGAACTGGCTGGGCACAGGCATGGCGCAGCCGTGATAAGTGCGGTACAGCAGGAATTTTTTCAGGATTTCCGCATCGCCGGCGACGAAACCCGAGCGCAGGCCCGGCAGGTTGGAGCGCTTCGACAGGCTGTGGAATACCACGCAGCGGCGATAGTCTGCGCGGCCGATCTGCTCGCATACCTGCAGCAGGCCGGCCGGCGGATTGTTTTCGTCGAAGTAGAGTTCCGAATAGCACTCGTCCGACGCGATGGTGAAGTCGTAGCGGTCGGCGAGCTCGATCAGCAATTGCAGGTCTTCTTGTTCCAGCAGGGCGCCGGTCGGGTTGCCGGGGGTGCACAGATACAACAGGTCGCAGTCGCGCCACGCCTGTTCCGGCACCGCGGTAAAGTCCGGTTTGAAACCGGTTTCCGCACCGCAGTTGATGAAGTGCGGATGACCGCCGGCGAGCAGCGCCGCACCTTCGTAAATCTGGTAGAAGGGATTGGGCATCAGCACTTTTGCCCCGGGAGACACCACCGCCTGGGCAAAGGCGAACAGGGCCTCGCGGGTGCCGTTGACCGGCAGTACCTGGGTGTCGGCGCAGACGCTGCCGAGCTGGAAACGCCGACACAGCCATTCGGCAATGGCGGTGCGCAGGGCATCGATACCCTTGGTGGCCGGGTAGACCGCGAGTTTGTCGAGATTGTCGATCAGCTCGTCGCGCACAAACGCGGGCGGTGCGTGCTTGGGTTCGCCGATGGACAGCGCGATATGCGGTTTGTCCACGGGTTGCACGCCCTGCTTGAGCGCTGCCAGCTTGGTGAAAGGGTAGGGCTGCAGCTGATCGAGATTCGGATTCATAGGGATTTTTCTTTTCTTAAATTCGATTGGGCGGCCGGCGACTAGCGCGGCTGTTTCGCCTGGTGGGCGTCCAGCTCACTGCAGATAGCTTCTTCCAGTTTGCGATTGGCCGCTTCGTCCAGCAACGGTTGCCCGCTGGCATCGGTAATATGAAAAATATCCTCGACGCGTTCCCCGAGTGTGGAAATCCTGGCGTTGTGCAGGCGCAGGTCGTGGTCGATGAAGATGCGCGCGATGCGGGCCAGCAGGCCGGGGCGATCGGCACTGGTGATTTCGAGGGTGCTGTAGTGATCGCCGGGTTCGGTCGACAGGCTGGCGCGGCTCTCCAGCTCGAACATCTTCAGACGCCTGGGAGTTCTGCGCTTGATGACCTTCGAGTAGTCCTCTACCAGCGCCAGCTCCTGTTGCAGGGTATTGCGGATCTGCTCCAGCCGGCGAGGCTCGTCCAGCAGCGGCTGGCCCGATTCATCCAGTACGTAAAAGGTATCCAGCGTGTAGCCGGAAGCGGAACTGTACAGGCGGGCGTCGTGAATGTTCAGGTTGAGCATGTCGAGCCCGGTCACAACCGCGGCGAAGACGTTGGCGCGGTCGGGGGTGTACACGAAGACTTCGGTGGCGCCGTCGTGCTCCCCGGGCCCCGAGTTGCGGGTCAGGACCAGGGTGTCGCCGGGCTCGCCCGCTTCGCTGGCGCTGTGCAGCTGGTGAATTGCCGCGGTGTGCCAGGTGATATTGTCGGCGCTCTCACGGACGAAATAGTCCTCGCCCATCTGTGCCCAGATGTCGTCCACTGACGACATCGGCAGCCCCATGGCCCTCAGCATATTGCGCGCCTGACTGCGGGTTTCCTCGATGATTTCCTCGCGATCGATAGGATTTTCCAGGCCGCGGCGCAGGGCGCGGCGGGTGGCCTGGTACAGCTGGCGCATCAGGCTGGCACGCCAGCTGTTCCACAGCTCCGGATTGGTGGCGTTGATGTCGGCCACGGTCAGGGCGTAGAGGTAGTCCAGATGTTCGCGGTCGCCGACGGTGCGGGCGAATTCGTGCACCACTTCCGGATCGGAGATGTCCTGCTTCTGTGACACCTGGCTCATCAGCAAGTGCTGTTCCACCAGCCAGCAGACGAGGCGGCGGTCGCGTGCGGGCAGGTGGTGGCGGCGGCAGAAAGCGTCGGCGTCCACGATGCCCAGCTTGGAGTGGTCGCCGCCGCGTCCCTTGGCAATGTCGTGGTAGAGGCCGGCGATATACAGCAGCTCCGGTTTGCGCATGCGCGACAGGATTTCCGCTGCCAGAGGATGCACCTGCCAGGCCTCGGGGCTGCGGAAGCTGCGCATATTGCGCACCACCTGCAGGGTGTGGGCGTCCACGGTGTAAATATGGAAAAGGTCGTGTTGCATCTGCCCGGTCACGCGGCCAAATTCCGGCAGGTAGCGGCCGAGAATACCGTAGCGGGTCATGCGCGATAGCTGGGTAGACAGGCCGCGGGGCGAGCGCAGCAGTTGCATGAACAGTTCCGCGTTGCGTGGATCGGTCCGGAAGTCGTCGTCGATGAGGTGGCGCTGTTCGCGGATCAGGCGGATTGTGGACGCGCGCACCCCCTCGATTTCCGGGTTTTCCGCCATCAGGACGAAGATTTCCAACAGCGCTGAGGGCTGCTCGATAAAGACGCGGGTCTGGGTGACCTCAATGGTGTCGTCGCGCAGCTGGAAACGCTCGTTGATGGGGGTGACCGTCTGGCGTTCGCCGCGTTGCAAAATGGCTTCGTCGAGGAACTGCAGCAGTACGTCGTTGAGTTCCCGCAGTGCCATGACGATGCGGTAGTAGTTGTGCATGAACTGTTCGACGGCGAGCTGGGTGCCGCTGTCGACATAACCGAACTGTTTCGCCAACTCGCGCTGGTAGTCGAACAGCAGCCGCTCTTCGGCGCGACCGGCCAGCAGGTGCAGGCCGTAGCGTACCCGCCACAGGAAGTCCTCGCCGGACTGCAGGATGGCGAATTCCTCCTCGGTGAAGAATCCCTTGCCCTGCAGCTGCTTCAGGGTGCGTACCTGAAAGTAGCGCTTCGCGACCCAGCCGATGGTCTGGATATCGCGCAGGCCGCCGGGAGCGTTCTTTATATTGGGTTCGAGGTTGTATTCGGCCGCCTGCTGTTTGCTGTGGCGCTCGCGCTGTTCGGCGTATTTGGCGCTGAAGAAGGCGGCGGCGGGCCAGATTTCTTCCGGACTCATGCGTTCGGTCAGCCGGGTGCGCAGGGCGTCGCTGCCGACCACGGTGCGACACTCCATCAGGTTGGTCGCGACCGTAATATCTTGCGCGGCCAGCTCCAGGCAGTTGTCCAGGGAGCGCACTGAGTGGCCGATGTCCAGGCCCAGGTCCCATAGGAAAGCCACGAGCCGCTCGATATTGTCGATGGTGTCCGGGGCGGCGTTGCCGTCGGTCAGGATCAGCAGGTCAATGTCCGAGTGTGGGTGCAGTTCGCCGCGACCGTAGCCACCGACCGCCAGCAGGCTGATGTCGCTGGGCCACTCGTACTGGTGCCAGGTGTAATGGAGTATGCAGTCGACGAACAGTGCGCGCTCGTGCACGAGGGTGCGCACGTCCTCCCCTTCGCGAAAGCGCTCCGCCATCTGGCGATCTGCGCCGCCGATGGCGTCCTTGAATATTTCCAGGGCTGGCTTGGCGCCCTCGGCCAGTGCGCGCCGGAATCGGGCCTGGTCGAAGAAAAACAGGGGGCGTTCGAAATAGGGGGTGTTGGCCGACTGCATCTTGTGTCCGTTCAAAGGGGAGTTGTGCCTGGCTTGGGCGCTCGAGCGACGCGCTGCCTGGACCGTTGTTTCAACGGCCCTGTTGGCGATCTTTTCGCGAGCGGTCCCGGCTATAGGCCCGCTCGCCTGACTGCGGCGCTACTGGCTGCATCCCTCGATTCAAAAGCTCTCTTCATTGCGGGCGGTCATTACTTCAACCCCGTCGCTGGTCACTACCATGGTGTGCTCCCACTGTGCCGACAGGCGGCGATCCTTGGTGATCGCGGTCCAGCCGTCGCCGAGAACCCGGGTCGCGGCCTTGCCTGCGTTGATCATCGGCTCGATAGTGAAGGTCATGCCTTCCTCCAGTGCCAGACCGGTACCGGGACTGCCGTAGTGGAGGATCTGCGGATCCTCATGGAAGACATCACCGATACCGTGACCGCAGAAATCGCGCACCACCGAGTAGTAGTTCTTTTCCGCGTGCTGCTGGATCACGTGGCCGATGTCGCCGAGCGTAGTGCCGGGGCGCACGATTTCAATGGCCTTGTACAGGCACTCCTGGGTGACTTTGACAAGACGTTCGGCGTGCGCCGCGGGCTTGCCGACGAAGTACATCTTGCTTGTGTCGCCATACCAGCCATCTTTGATTACGGTGACATCGATATTGATGATGTCGCCTTTCTTCAGGATCTTGTTCTCCGAGGGGATGCCGTGGCAGACCACCTCGTTGACTGACGTGCAGATGGATTTGGGGAAGCCGCGGTAGCCGAGGCAGGCGGGAATGGCCTTCTGTACGTTGACTATGTGGTCGTGGCAGCGCCGGTCCAGTTCTTCCGTGGAGACGCCGGGGACCACATATTCGCCTATCATTTCCAGTACTTCCGCGGCCAGGCGGCCCGCGGTGCGCATTTTGGCGATCTGTTCCGGTGTCTTGATGGCTGAAGTCATGCGTATCCCTGAATTGTTGCGTGGTGGCGGGCGAGGCCCGCGGGGCGCGCTATTGTAGCGGATTCAGCGGCGTCGGGCATCAGACTGGCGCCTGTGGTGGCTGCCGCGCTTTCCGTGGGGGTTGGAATGTGGTATAAAGCGCGCCGCTTGGGGCCGTGTGGTCCCGAGCAAACACTAAACGTCACACATACACCGGCACATGCGCCTGGGTGTTCCGCCCCGTTCCCAGCTGGGGAGCAGGCGGGATTGGTGCATGGGGTGTGTGGAGGATACAACCCGGGAAGTCACTGCCAGACAGCAACGGCGTACTTCCGTCGATATTGAGGTTTTACCTATGCCGCAAGTTAGCATGCGCGATATGCTGCAGGCTGGTGTTCACTTTGGTCACCAGACCCGCTACTGGAACCCGAAGATGGGTCAATTCATCTTTGGCGCCCGCAACAAGATTCACATCATCAACCTGGAGCACACTGTTCCGGCTTTCAATGAAGCCCTGCAGGTGATCAAGGGGATGGCCGCCCAGAAGAAAAAAATCCTGTTCGTTGGTACCAAGCGCGCTGCGCAGAAGTCCATCAAGGAGCAGGCTGAGCGTTCAGGCCAGCCTTACGTCAGCAACCGCTGGCTGGGCGGCATGCTCACCAACTACAAGACCATTCGCGCTTCCATCAAGCGTTACCGCGATCTGGAAACCCAGGCTCAGGACGGCACTTTCGAGAAGCTGACCAAGAAAGAGGCGTTGATGCGCACCCGCACCATGGAGAAGCTCGAGCGCTCCATCGGTGGTATTAAGGATATGGCTGGCCTGCCCGACGCGCTGTTCGTGATCGACGTCGAGCACGAGCGTATCGCCATCCAGGAAGCTAACAAGCTGGGTATCCCGGTGATCGGCGTTGTCGATACCAACAGTGATCCGGTTGGCGTTGACTACGTTATCCCTGGCAACGACGACGCAATTCGCGCTATCAAGCTGTACACCACTGCGGTTGCGGATGCCGTTCTCGCCGGTGCCGCTGAAGCGGGCACCAGCACTGCGAAGAACGAATACGTCGAAGCGAACGACGACGAAGCCGCTGCTGACTCCTAAGAGAGAGTCGCAGGGCGCTGCAGCATGGTCGTGAGCGGCTGTGCTGCGAACTCAAAAGGGGCCCCGCAATCGGCCCCTTTTTTCTAATCCGTTTTACAAGTGACAGAACCCCGAGGATTGAATCATGGCGATTACCGCGTCTATGGTAAAAGAACTGCGCGAGCGCACTGGCCTGCCGATGATGGAGTGCAAAAAAGCACTGACCGAGGCGGATGGCGATATCGAAAAAGCGATTGAAGATCTGCGCAAAGCCTCCGGCCTGAAAGCAGCCAAAAAAGCTGGCCGCACCGCTGCCGACGGCGTTGTTGCAGCCAAGGTTGCCGAAGATGGCAGTTACGGCGTCCTGATTGAAGTGAACTCCGAAACCGACTTCGTTGCGCGCGATGACAATTTCCAGGCATTTGTTGCCAAAGTGGTCGACAAAGCCTTTGCAGATCGCCAGCAAGACGTTGCTGCGCTGATGGAAGGTGAGCTGGAAGAAGCCCGCGAGGCACTGGTTCAGAAAATCGGCGAGAACATCGGCGTGCGTCGCATCCAGCTAGTGGAAGCGCCGGTTGTGGGTGCTTACGTTCACTCCAATAGCCGCATCGCTGCACTGGTTGCCCTGAGCAGCGGCGAAGTGGAGCTGGCCAAAGATGTGGCCATGCACGTTACCGCGGTTAACCCGCAGGTGAACAAGCCGGAAGATATGCCGGCCGACGTGCTGGAGAAGGAAAAGGAAATCATCAAGGCGCAGCCAGATATGGAAGGCAAGCCTGCTGAAATCGTCGAAAAGATGATGGGCGGCCGCATCAAGAAGTTCCTGAAGGAAAACAGCCTGGTGGAACAGCCTTTTGTTAAAAACCCGGACGTTACCGTTGCCAAGCTGGTGAAAGACGCCGGTGCCGACGTGGTTTCTTTTGTCCGCTTTGAAGTGGGCGAAGGTATTGAGAAAGAAGAGGTGGATTTCGCAGCGGAAGTGGCCGCGCAGGTCAAGTCCTCTTCCTGATCACCTGCGGCCACCCCCGGGCGGCCGACCTCATTGGGGTGCTTTCGGTGCGTTCAAAATTTGAGCGTATCGGGGCACCCCTCTGTGTAATTGACCGAAAGTGTTGTAATGTTCGGCGGCAGTGCCTACCTGCGCCAGAGAGGACCCGAGGATGCCCGGAGTAAAAGATCGAAAGTACAAGCGAATCCTGTTGAAGCTCAGTGGTGAGGAGCTGATGGGGGACCAGGGGTTTGGGATCAGTCCCAAAGTGCTGGACAAGATGGCGCTGGAGATCGGGCAGCTGGTGGGTATCGGTGTACAGGTCGGGCTGGTTGTCGGCGGAGGCAACCTGTTTCGCGGTGCCGCACTGCACGCGGCGGGGCTGGACCGGGTTACCGGCGACCACATGGGTATGCTGGCAACGGTCATGAATGCGCTGGCGCTGCGCGACGCCCTCGAGCGTTCCAATATTTCTTCCCGCGTCATGTCCGCCATCCAGATGAGCGGTATCATTGACCACTACGACCGCCGCGCGGCGATTCGCCACCTGGAGCGCGGTGAAGTCCTGATTTTTGCCGCTGGTACTGGTAATCCTTTCTTTACTACCGATTCCGCAGCCTGTCTGCGCGGTATCGAAATCGATGCGGAGCTGGTGCTGAAGGCCACCAAGGTGGATGGTGTCTACTCCGCCGACCCGGTACTCGACCCGACCGCAACCCGTTACGACCAGCTGACCTATGACGAGGTGCTGGATAAGAAGCTCGGGGTTATGGATCTAACCGCAATCTGCCTGTGCCGCGAACACAATATGCCCGTGCGCGTATTCCGCATGGACAAAGCCGGCGCACTGCTCAATATCGTGGTGGGCGGTGAAGAGGGCACGCTAATCGAAGAGGAAGTGAAGCAGTGATCGAAGATATCAAGAAAGACGCGAAAGTGCGCATGGGCAAGGCGCTCGACGCGCTGGGCAGCAATTTCAACAAAATCCGCACCGGGCGTGCGCACCCGAGCATTCTGGACGGTATTCAGGTGTCCTACTACGGTTCCGATACTCCGCTTTCTCAGGTGGCTAATGTCAACGTGGAAGACGCGCGTACTCTGTCCGTGACGCCGTGGGAAAAGAACCTGGTGCCGGACATCGAGAAGGCCATCATGAAGTCTGATCTGGGCCTGAACCCGAGCACTGCCGGTGCGGTGATCCGTATCCCGATGCCGATGCTGACCGAGGAAACCCGCAAGAACTTCATCCGCCAGGCCAGAGGTGAGGCGGAAACCGCGCGCGTTTCCATCCGCAATATCCGTCGCGACGCACTGGCGGAGGTGAAGGCGCTGGTCAAGGAAAAAGAGATTTCCGAGGACGACGAGCGTCGCGCGAGCGATGAAATTCAGAAAATTACCGATCAGTTCGTGGCTGATGTCGACAAAGCACTGGCAGCCAAAGAAAAAGACCTGATGGAAATTTAATGGCTTCCAGAGGTTCTGCCGACAGCGACCAGTCCACGCCGGGCCCGCGCCATATTGCCATCATCATGGATGGCAATGGCCGCTGGGCGGCTCAGCGCGGACTGCCTCCCTCCGCCGGCCACAAGGCTGGTGTTGAGCGCATTCGCGACCTGGTCTCCGCGTGTAAGGAGCGGGGTGTGGAAGCGCTCACCCTGTTCGCGTTTTCCAGCGAAAACTGGCAGCGTCCACCCAAGGAGGTGGAGTTGCTGATGAGTCTGTTCCATTCCTATCTGCGCAAAGAGGCCCGGCGTATGCGCGAAGAGGGCGTGCGCCTGCGTGTCATTGGACGCAGGGACCGCTTTTCGCCGCGACTGCAGCGCGCCATTACTGAGGCGGAGGAAATTACGCGGGACGGTGAGCGGGGCAATCTTGTCATTGCCGCAGATTACGGCGGCCGGTGGGATATCGCGCAGGCGGCTCGCACTATGGCGGAAGAGGTCGCCGCGGGCCGGCGCACACCGGATTCCATAACCGAGCAGACGCTCGGAGATTACCTGCTGCTGGCGGATCTCCCGCCGGTTGACCTGCTCATCCGCTCCAGCGGCGAGCAGCGTATCAGCAATTTCATTCTCTGGCAGGCCGCCTACAGCGAATTCTATTTCACAGATACACTGTGGCCGGAATTCGATGAAGCGGCGCTGGATCAGGCCATCCAGGCCTATCGCCAGCGGGATCGTCGCTTCGGCGGTCGGACCGATGGCGGGCTGGCTGCACAGGCTTGATCGCTGCAGATGGCGTCAGGAACAGGGTTTATCGCGGCAGGCCGTTTTTCGCTATTCGGCGCAAAATTTGACCAGTGACAGCGGAAAATTCCCTGAGACAACAATATCTTGTACTCTGCACCCGCCCGAAATTGCGGGCACAGGCAATGAGAAATAGAAGAAGGGTTTGACGGTGCTAAAACAAAGAATAATTACCGCGCTTGTATTGGTGGCTCTGTTCCTGGGAGTGTTGTTTTTCCTTCCAATTCAGTGGTTTGCGCTGGTAACTGTGGCTGTCATCCTCCTCGGCGGTTGGGAGTGGGCCAACCTCGCGAACCTCAATCGCGCACTGCGCTTTGTATTCCTTGCGGCGCTGGGTGCGGCCCTGGTCGGTGCCGCACAGTATGTATTTAAGATGGATTTCTCCAGCCCGGATACCGGCCATGCCCGGCAGATCCTGGCGGTGGCCTGCGGCTGGTGGGCGCTGGCCTTTCTGTGGGTACAGAGCTACCCCGCGAGCGCCATGTTGTGGGGCGGGCGCTGGGCCCGTGGCATCATCGGTCTGGTGGTGCTGGTGCCGGCGTGGTTGGCGTTAGTGATTCTGCGCGGCCAGGACCACGGTGCCTGGTTGGTGCTGTTTGTGGTTGCGGTGGTCGTGACTGCCGACGTGGGCGCCTATTTCGTGGGGCGTCGCTATGGCAAGCACAAGCTGGCGCGCGAAGTCAGTCCCGGCAAGTCCTGGGAGGGTTTTTTTGGTGGCCTGCTGGCCTGCCTGGTGCTGGCGCTGGTCGTTTCCTATATGTTTGACCTGCCGACAAAAAACCGGGTGCTGTTTTCCTTCGGAGTCCTGGTGACGGCGCTGGCATCGGTGATCGGTGACCTGGTGGAGAGCATGTTCAAGCGCCATCGTGGCATCAAGGACAGCAGCCGCATTCTGCCGGGCCACGGTGGCATTCTCGACCGGCTGGACAGCCTGTCTGCAGCGCTACCGGTATTCACCATGGCTGCGCTGGCCAGTGAACTGTCCTCATACCTTTAGTTCGAGGTATTCTGCCAGCCGCACCTGTAATCGACGGCCCGTCGCATTCGAGGCCCGCGAGGTATAACACGAGCCTATGCCATCCCCAATACCGCAATCCGTGAGCATTCTCGGCTCCACCGGTTCCATTGGCGTCAGCACCCTGGATGTGCTGGCGCGCCATCCGCAGCGCTACACCGTGTTTGCACTGACCGCCCGCGAGCGTATCGCCGAGCTGGGGCAGCAGTGCCGGCGATTCGCGCCCCGCTATGCCGTAGTGGCTTCCGAACAGGGTGCGCAGCAGCTGCGCGACCTGATCAAGGGTGAAGATCTGCCCACTGAAGTACTGTGGGGCCTGGAGGGGCTCTGCCAGGTGGCGGCGGCTCCCGAGGTGGACGTGGTGATGGCGGCCATTGTCGGTGCGGCGGGGCTGCACCCCACGTTAGCTGCGGTAGAGGCAGGCAAGAAGGTATTGCTCGCGAATAAGGAGTCGCTAGTGATGGCCGGCCCGGTCTTTACACGTGCCCTGGCGGCGAGCGACGCCCAGTTGCTGCCGATCGACAGCGAGCACAATGCCATTTTCCAGTGCCTGCCGCAGCCTTACAGCAGCCTTGAAGAGGCCGGGGTGGAGAAGATCCTTCTCACCGGCTCCGGTGGGCCGTTTCGCGCCCGCCCGGTCGGGGAGCTGCATCGGGTGACTCCGGACGAGGCCTGCGCACATCCCAACTGGTCGATGGGACGCAAGATTTCCGTCGATTCTGCCACCATGATGAACAAGGGGCTGGAGTTTATTGAGGCCTGCCTGCTGTTCGATGCCCGCCCGGAACAGATAGATGTGGTCGTGCACCCGCAGAGTATCGTGCACTCGATGGTACAGTACCGGGATGGCTCGCTGCTGGCGCAGATGGGCAACCCGGATATGCGTACCCCAATCGCCCATGCGCTGGCCTTTCCGGAGCGAATCGACAGTGGTGTTGCCGCGCTGGACCTGATCGCCCAGGGCAGGCTGGATTTCGAAGCGCCGGATCCTCAGAGGTTCCCCTGCCTGCGCCTGGCGCGCGAAGCCATGGATGCCGGCGGCAGCGCGCCCACGGTGCTGAATGCAGCCAACGAGATCGCGGTAGATGCCTTCCTGCACGGCAGGTTGTCGTTTACTAGTATTCCCGCTGTGATCGAGCGGGTGCTGGAAAGCGTCGATGCGGTTGAACTGACGGGCCTCGATGCAGTCGAAACAGCGGATCGCAATGCGCGAGAGCTGGCCCAGAAGGTACTCGGTGCACTTTGAGGGGCCGCGGGAGCCTCTAACGGTAGTTCGGGTACGGCTCGCGACCTCCACTAGCGGGGAAGTTCGCGCAATAGAGTGAGTTAGCAACTGACTATGGAATTTATTCAAACGGTTATCTGGGCACTGGTTGCCCTGGGCGTACTGGTCACCTTTCACGAGTTGGGTCACTTTCTGGTGGCGCGGGCCTGTGGAGTCAAGGTGCTGCGCTTTTCCGTGGGATTCGGCCGCAGGCTGCTGTCGCGTTACGACCGCCACGGCACCGAGTTCACTCTGGCGGCAATTCCGCTCGGTGGCTATGTAAAGATGCTGGATGAGCGGGAAGGGCCAGTACCGCAAGATCAGCTCCATCTCGCGTTTAACCGGAAGAGTGTCTGGGCGCGCATTGCCATTGCGGCCGCGGGCCCCATCGCCAATTTTCTGCTGGCGATCGTGCTGTTCTGGGCTGTTTTCATGGGAGGGACAGCGGGGCCGGTGCCCATCGTCGGCTCCGTTGAGCCTGGCACGATCGCCGCGCGCGCGGGCCTGGAGGCGAATCAGGAGATCGTTGCCGTAGATGGTCATCCGACGCCGACCTGGCAGGCACTGAACTGGCGTCTGGCCAATCGCCTCGGCGATACCGGGACAATCGAATTTGCCGTGCGCTACCCGGATTCCGATCTCGAGTACCTGATGGGAGCGGATATTGATCACTGGCTCTCCGGAAAGGAGGTGCCGGATCCGCTGAAGGAGATCGGACTCGAGTTGTGGACGCCACCGATCAAGATGACGCTGTCGCAGGTTACACCGGACAGCCCAGCGGATCGCGCGGGTCTGCGTGCCGGGGACAAGATTATCGCGACCGACGGTCGCATTTTTGAGAGCTGGGATAGCTGGACCCAATATGTGCGCTCCCGGGCTGGCCAGGCCATGCAGGTGGAGGTTGATCGTGACGGTGATCGCCTGACCCTGTCGGTGATCCCGGAGCAAGTAACGCTCGACAGTGGAGAGCAGATCGGGCGTATCGGTGTTTTACCAGTGGCGGAGACCTGGCCGGAAGACAAGGTGCGGACTTACCACTATGGTATTGTCGCCGCGCTGAGCAAAGGGCTGCAGGAGACCAGGGATAAGACGCTGTTTACCCTGAATAGCCTCAAAAAACTCATTGTGGGGGAGCTGTCCACCAAGAACTTGAGCGGCCCTATCACCATTGCTAAAGTGGCCGGCACTTCGGCAAACGCCGGCTGGCAGTCTTT
Organism: Microbulbifer hainanensis; assembly: GCF_014904735.1. Classification (GTDB taxonomy): domain Bacteria; phylum Pseudomonadota; class Gammaproteobacteria; order Pseudomonadales; family Cellvibrionaceae; genus Microbulbifer; species Microbulbifer hainanensis. Next base: position 22,504 of record NZ_JACZCR010000029.1, read on the forward strand.
CCTGTCGCTGTTGGCGTTGCTCAGTATCAGTCTCGGCGTGCTCAATCTGTTGCCTATCCCGGTACTCGACGGCGGGCATCTCCTCTATTACGGCATTGAGGCCATCAAGGGGTCGCCGGTGTCTGAGCGGGTGCAGTTGATCGGCTTGCAGGTGGGAATGGCCCTCGTCCTGGGCATCATGGGACTTGCGCTGTACAACGATATCTTGCGTTTGTAAGGCGGCCCCGGCCGCATTAGTGTCCCCTCTGCCGCATAGCCGGAGGAGGGCGGCCCCAAAATGGGGCGGGAGAGGGCGGTGCTTGGCTGACCGGCTCTCCAGTGTTTGGAATTGCGAATAAAAACTCGGAATTAGTAGATGAAAGATTTCCTGAAAGTGGCCTCCCTCGGCTTGGCATTGCCGATTACCGCCGTTGCGCAGTCGTTTGTTGTCAACGATATCCGCGTCGAGGGGCTGCAGCGTGTATCTGCCGGTACCGTATTTGCGGCGCTGCCGGTGCGCGTGGGCGACCAAATCGAAAGCCTCGATATTCAGAGTGCAACCCGAGCCCTGTTCCGTACCGGTTACTTTCAGGATATCCAGATTGGCCGCGAAAACGGTGTCCTGGTTATCACTGTGCGCGAGCGGCCGGCTATTTCCAAGATTGAAATTACCGGCAACAAGGCAATTAAAAGCGAAGACCTGCTCAAGGGCATGAAGGAAAACGGGCTTGCCGAAGGCCAGATTTTCAAGCGTGCCACACTCGAAGGGCTGGCCCAGGAGCTGCAGCGCCAGTATGTCGCCCAGGGTCGCTATGGCGCCAGTGTGAAAACCGAGGTAAAGGAACTGCCGCGCAACCAGGTCGAGCTGAAAGTGGTCGTGGACGAGGGTTCCGTCGCGGCGATCAAGCACATCAATATCGTCGGCAATCAGGCGTTTTCCGATGAGGAGCTGGCGAATATCTTTGAGCTGCAGACCACTGGCTGGCTGTCCTGGCTCAGAAGTGACGACAAATACTCCAAGGAGAAGCTCACCGGCGACCTCGAGCGGCTCGAGTCCTATTACCTCGACCGGGGTTATCTGGAGTTCAAGATCGACTCTACCCAGGTTTCCCTGAGCCCGGACAAGCAGAGCGTCTTTATTACCATCAATGTCCACGAAGGCGATGTCTACAAGGTCAGTGATGTCGAGCTGGCGGGCGACCCCGTAGTGCCCGAGGAGGAAATCAAGCGCCTGCTGCTGGTGCGCAAGGGGCAGACCTTCTCCCAGGTATTGATGACCACGACTTCCGATTACATCACCAAGCGCCTCGGCAATGAGGGTTACACCTTTGCCGAAGTCAATGGCATGCCGGAGCCGAACGAAGAAGACAAGACGGTAAAAGTCACCTTCTTTATTGATCCGGGCAAGCGCGCCTATGTGCGCCGCATCAATTTCCGTGGTAATACCCGGACCTCCGACGAGGTTCTGCGCCGCGAGATGCGCCAGATGGAGTCTGCTTCCGCCTCATCTGCCCGTATTGAGCAATCCAAAGTACGCCTGGAGCGCCTGGGCTACTTCAAGGATGTGCAGGTGGAAACGAAAGAGGTGCCCGGCACTTCCGACCAGATTGACGTGGATTACACGGTTGAAGAGCAACCCTCTGGCACCATCGGCGGCACCGTGGGCTATGCCCAAAACAGCGGCCTCGTACTGGGTGCCAATGTGCAGGAAAACAACTGGTTGGGAACTGGCAAGTCCGTTGGCTTTGCCGTCAACACGTCCAGATACCAGACGGTCGTCAACTTTTCCTATACCGATCCCTATTTCACGCCGGACGGTGTGAGCCGCGGCTTCAACGTCTTTTACCAGGATCGCGACTATTCAGAGATCGGGGTGTCCAGCTATAACACCAGCACCTATGGTGCCGGCCTCAGTTTCGGCTACCCGATTTCGGAAATTTCCCGCGTCGGTCTGAATGTGGGCTTTAGCCACCTTGAGCTGGGGGTTGGGGATTATCCGGTGCAGGAAATCAAGGGCAGTCCGCTTCCCAATGACAGCCTGATCGGTATGGTGGAGTCCGCCGATGTGGCGGATATCGATGCCGAACTCACCGGTGCCTTCGAGGCTGGTGAGGCGCTGAATTTGAGCAATCCTACGGATACGAACCTGCTCAATACGAACTTCGACGGTTTCGTCGATAAAAATGGCGACATGTTCGACTCGTTTTCTGTCACCACTTCCTATGCGCGCTCGACTCTGAACCGCGGTATTCTTGCCACCCGCGGTACCTCCCAGCGTCTGTCGCTGGAATTTACTCTGCCCGGCGGGGACCTGGAGTACTACAAATTTATTTATACCGGCCAGATGTTCCGTCCGCTGACGAAAGACCTGACATTGCGCCTGCGCACCCGCCTGGGCTATGCGAATGGCTACGGCGGCACCATCGGCTTGCCGTTCTTTGAAAACTTTTACGGTGGTGGCTTCGGCTCAGTGCGCGGCTTTGAACGCAACACGCTGGGCCCGAGATCGACTTCGTATGAATACTATGCCACTAACGACTGCGCGGTGGATGCCGATGGCATTGCATCGAAGTGTTACGTACAGAACTCGGATACCGGCGAGCTGGTAACAAACCGTTACGACAATCGACCGGATCCGTTCGGCGGCAATGTCCTGATTGAAGGTAGTGCTGAAATTATTTTCCCGATTCCGTTCGTGAAGGATCAGCGCTCCATGCAGTCTGCGTTTTTTATCGATGCGGGCAATGTATTTGATACCGACTGTGGTGTTTCGCAGCTCAACTGCTACGATATCGACGCGAGATATCTCGATGTTTCCGCGGGTATCGGTCTGACCTGGATTACCGGTTTTGGTCCGCTGACGTTCAGTCTGGCCAAGCCGCTGCAGGAGAACGAGTACGACAAAACGGAAATTTTCCAGTTCTCACTGGGTAATAGTTTCTAAGGCCGGTAATCCGGACTTCTCGGGGTAAATAGCCTCTTACGATAAATCGATAAATAAAGTAAATACGGAGAATCTGAAGTGCTTAAAAATGTAAAAATTATCGCAGTTCTGCTCGCTGGTATCCTGCTCTCTGGTGCCGCCGTTGCGCAGAGTAAGGTAGCTGTCTTCAACCTGCAGGCAGCCATCATGAGCACTGACGCTGCCAAGTCCAAAGTTAACGCACTGAAGACCAGTTCCGAGTACTCCAAGCTGCAGAGCAGCGCCGAGTCCATCCGTGACGAAGTGAAGAAAATGGCAGAGGATGCGCAGAAGAATGGCATGACCTGGTCTGATGATCAGAAGGCCGAACAGCAGCGTAAGATGAACTTCAAACGCTCTGATTTCGAAACCACCGTGAAGAAGTTGCGTGCGATGGAGACTCAGGTAGGTCAGGAAATCCAGAAAGAAATGGCTCCCAAGGCCAAGGCTGCACTGGAAGCTCTCATCAAAGAGCGCAAGCTGGACCTGGTAATGGATGCGAACTCTGCCTTCTATGCGGGACCGAACATCGATCTGACTGCAGAAGTGGTCAAGCGTATGAACGCCGACAAGAAGTAAGTACCGACGGCGCTAGTTATTGATGATCGAAAAATTGACGCTCGCCCAGCTGGCTGAACAGCTGGGTGCAGAGCTGCGCCTTGCGCCCGGTGCGGATGCCGACCAGGTTCCCTCCGGGCTCAATACGTTGCAGGATGCCGCACCCACCGAAATTACTTTTCTCGCCAGTGCCAATTACCGCCGCTTCCTGGTCGGTACCCGCGCCTGTGCCGTGCTGTTACAGGACGGCTCGGCGGCGGAGTGTCCGGTGACGGCGCTCGTTGTGGATAATCCCTATCACGCCTTTGCCCTGGCCACTGCGCTTTATGATCGTACGCCTGTGCCGACGGCGGGGGTTCATCCCGCGGCTGTTGTGCATCCGACTGCCGAGGTGGACGGATCCGCGAGTATCGCTGCCGGCGCGGTCGTCGAGGCCCATGCGCGTGTGCACGCGAATGCCATCATCGGCACCAACTGCGTGGTGGGTGAGGGCAGTGAAATCGGATCAGGCACGCGGTTGTTTGCGGGTGCTGTGGTTTATCACGGCTGTTCTATTGGCCGCGATTGTGTGATTCACAGCCAGGCAGTGATCGGCGCTGATGGTTTCGGTTTTGCGCCCTACCAGCGCCAGTGGACCAAGATTCACCAGCTCGGCGGTGTCGAGATTGGCGATGACGTGGAGATCGGTGCCTGCACCTGTATCGATCGCGGTGCTCTTGGCAATACGGTGATCGGGCGGGGTGTCAAGATCGACAACCAGGTGCAAATCGCGCACAATGTGCAAATTGGTGACTACTCAGCCATTGCCGCCTGTTCGGCCGTGGCGGGGAGTGCGGTCATCGGTAAACACTGCACCCTCGCCGGCGGCGCCGGTGTGGTCGGTCACATTACAGTGGCGGACGGAAGTCACATTACTGCCAGGACACTGGTGACCAAATCCATCGACACTGCCGGTTCCTATTCCAGTGGTACCCCGTTTTCCGACAGTCGCAGCTGGCGCCGCAACGCGGTGCGCTATGCTCAACTCGATCAGATGGCGCGGCGACTGCGGGATTTGGAAAAGCAGGTGGATGTTATTTCCGCCGGGTCTGAGGATTCCGGCGATAACGACTGAGCGATCGGCGGCCAGCCGGTCATAGCGCTGAATTTGTCATCTTCGGGGCACCAGGATACTGGCGCCCCGAAGTGGTTTCTGGGGATATTTGAAATGATGGACGTACGCGAAATTCGTCAATACCTGCCGCACCGCTACCCGTTTCTGCTGGTGGATCGTGTTGTGGAGCTGGAAGAGGGGAAATATATCAAGGGTTACAAGAATATCTCTGTGAACGAAGAGGTATTCAACGGCCACTTTCCCGAGATGCCGATTTTCCCCGGCGTGATGATTGTCGAGGCGATGGCGCAGGTGTCGGGTATTCTCGGCTTCAAATCCCTGGGGCAGAAACCGGAGGATGGATACCTTTACCTCTTTGCCGGAATCGACAATGTGCGCTTCAAGCGCCAGGTGGTGCCGGGCGATAAGCTCCAGCTTGAGTCTGAAGTGGTTTCAGAGCGTCGCGGAATCTGGAAATTTGCCTGCAAGGCAAGTGTTGACGGGGAGCTCGCTGCATCGGCCGACGTGCTGTGTGCGGTGAAAAAAGTCTGACTACAATCGCACAGTGACCGAATCGGTTTCTTTGTATCTGAATCGGCTTTAAAGTAGCGGGATTTTCCAGTTTCCGAGGAGTAGGGCGCATAATGCAATCAAATATCCACCCCACAGCCATTGTCGATGAGTCGGCAATTCTTGGAGCCGGGGTGAGTATCGGTCCCTACAGTGTTGTGGGGCCGGGTGTCGAGATCGGTGACGGCTGCGAGATCGCTTCGCATGTCGTACTGAGTGGTCCGACCCGGCTCGGCCGCAATAATCGCATCTACCAGTTTGCCTCTGTCGGCCAGGATACGCCGGACAAGAAATACCAGGGTGAAGATACCACCCTGGTGATTGGTGACGACAACGTGATTCGTGAAGGCGTGACCATCCATCGTGGCACCGTGCAGGATCGCGGTGAAACGACCATCGGCAATGACAACCTGATCATGGCCTACGCCCACGTCGGTCACGACAGCGTCATCGGTAATCACACCATTCTGGTCAACAACGTAGCCCTGGCGGGGCACGTGGTCATATGCGACTGGGCCATCCTCAGTGGTTTCAGCATGGTGCATCAGCACTGTACTATCGGCGAACATGCGTTTACCGGTATGGGTGCCGCTATTGGCAAGGATGTGCCCGCTTATGTCATGGTGGCAGGCAACCCCTGCGAGGCAAAAACCATCAATGCCGAGGGGCTGCGCCGTCGCGGATTCACCCGCGATGAAATTGCCCTGATCAACAAAGCCTACAAAATTGTCTACCGTCGCGGCCTGACCCTGCAGGAGGCTCTGGAAGCGCTGATCGAATTGCGCGAGCAGTCGGAAGTCATTCAGCCCTGGATCGACTCCATCAATTCCTCCAGCCGCGGCATCGTGCGCTGAGCGGAACAACCCCAAAGTCACCCTGATACATCGAGAGTTTCGGCCGCAATCCGGTGAAATAATTCGCTGACAGATTGCGGTCGGCGGCGCGGCCCATCAGAGAGGATTCCTCGGAGTGAAAGCCACAGACAAGAAACTGCGCATCGGCATTGTGGCGGGTGAGGCCTCTGGCGATATTCTCGGTGCGGGCCTGATTACCGCGTTGCAGCAGCAGTTCCCGGACGTGCAGGTGGAGGGTATTGCCGGGCCGCGAATGCAGAAACTGGGCGCCAGCTCCCTGTTTCCAATGGAGCGCCTTTCGGTCATGGGGCTGGTCGAGCCGCTCAAGCGCTTGCCGGAACTGCTCAAGATCCGGCGCACCCTCCGCCAACATTTTATCGACAATCCTCCCGACGTTTTTGTCGGTATTGACTCACCGGATTTCAATCTCGGGTTGGAGCAGTCGCTGAAATCCGCTGGCATTCCCACCGTGCATTATGTCAGCCCATCGGTATGGGCCTGGCGTCGGGGGCGAATTAAAAAGATCGCGCGCGCGGTGGATCGCATGTTGACGCTGTTGCCGTTCGAGGCCGAGTTCTATCGCGAACACCGTGTGCCGGTAACATTTGTCGGGCATCCGCTGGCGGATGAAATTCCACTGCATGTGGACACAGCAGGTGCGCGGAAAGCACTGGGCTTTGCCGTAGATGACCAGGTTATCGCGCTGTTGCCGGGCAGTCGCGGTGGCGAGGTGCGCCTGCTCGGTCCGCTATTCCTGCAGGCGGCCCGCTGGTGTCACCAGCGCCGCCCGGAACTGAAGTTCGTCATACCTGCGGCGAATGAGTTGCGCCTGGCGGAATTACAGGCGCAGCTGGAACAGTTTCCCGACCTGCCCGTTACGCTGCTCGATGGCAATTCGCACGGCGCTCTGTCTGCAGCCGATAACGTATTGATCGCTTCCGGTACGGCGACGCTGGAAACCATGCTGCTGAAGAAGCCGATGGTGGTCGCCTACAAGATGGCAAAGCTTTCCTACGCGATATTCTCGCGGATGTTGCACACCCCTTGGGTTTCCCTGCCTAACCTTTTGGCTCAGCGGGAACTGGTGCCCGAAATCCTGCAGGATGATGCCACCCCGGAAAACCTCGGTGCGGCATTACTGCAGTTCTATGACGATCCGCTACTGTACGATCAGTTGCAGCGCGAGTTCGACGATCTGCACCAACAGCTCCGCCGCGATGCGTCGACACGCGCGGCTGACGCGGTGCGCAAACTGGTAGAGGAACGGAGTGAATCGAGTGGCCGCGAAGCGCAGCAGTAATATTTCGCTGGAACCCTATGTGTGTCAGTACCGCGGCGAATTGCTCGCGGGTGTCGATGAGGTTGGGCGCGGCCCGCTGGCCGGTGACGTCGTGGCTGCGGCGGTTATCCTGGATCCCGCGCGCCCCATCGAAGGGCTGGCGGATTCAAAAAAACTGAGCGAGAAAAAACGCGAGCAGCTGTTCGATCTGATCTGCGAGCGTGCGCTGTCATTTGCGGTCGCGCGGGCCGATGTGGCGGAAATCGATCGGTTGAATATCCTGCACGCGAGTCTGCTGGCGATGCGTCGCGCGGTAGAGCAGCTGCCGGTGCAGCCGGAATTCGTGCTGGTCGATGGCAATAAAAAGCCGGATTGGCGTTATCCCTGCGATACCGTGGTAAAAGGGGATGGTCGGGTTGCCGCGATTGCGGCGGCGTCGATTCTGGCCAAGGTCACCCGCGATCGGGAAATGGTGGCGCTGGACAAGATCTATCCGGGTTACGGACTCGCGGGGCACAAAGGCTACCCCACCAAGGCGCATTTGCAGGCGCTGGAGCAGCTAGGCGCGAGCCCAATTCATCGCCAGAGTTTTGCCCCGGTGAAGCAGCTATCCATGGATTTAAGCTAATTTGGCAGTTCGAGCCGGGGCGGTGCGCCGGGTTATTTGCTCCGTTTTTCCCTGTTTATTTTCTTGACCCGTGCGCGGGTGATCATCTTGTCGGATACGGCTTCAATTTCCACCAGGTAATTCAGGATGTAAAAACTGATATTGCCGTCGGGAATACTCTCCAGGTGTTCCATCGCCAGGCCGTTAAAGGTTTTCGGGCCGTCAGTGGGCAGTTCCCAGTTTAAGGTGCGATTGATGTCGCGGATTGAGGTCCCGCCCTCGATCAGGTACCAGCCGTCACCGGCGGCGACAATCTCCTCGTCCTCGCTCGGAACCGGGCTCGCGGTAAAATCGCCCACGATTTCTTCCAGCAGGTCTTCCAGGGTCACGATCCCCATGACCTCTCCGTACTCGTCCACGACCAGGCCCATGCGTCGCTTTTTCTTCTGGAAGTTCATCAGCAGTGTCGGCAGGGGCGTGGCCTCGGGCACGAAATAGGGCTCGTCGGTATAGGATTTCAGCAGAGCGGGGCTGAAGCCATCGGGGCCATCGCGCAGTATCTGGGCCGCACGGCGCAGATGCAGGATGCCCACCACGCGATTGATGTCGCCCTCAAATACGGGCAGGCGCGTGTAACTGCTCTCCGCCAGCTGCTGCAGTATCTCTTCACCGGTGTGCTCCAGATCCACACCCACGACTTCGTTGCGCGGGATCATGATGTCTTCTACCGTCGCCTGGTCCAGGTCGAGTACGTTGAGCAGCATGCCTTTGTGTTTGCTTGGCAGCAGGGCGCCGGATTCGAACACGACAGTGCGCAACTCCTCCGGTGCCAGATGCTCTTCTTCGGACGTCTCGCCAGCCTCCACGCCGACGAGGCGCGCGAGGCCATTGGAGACGCTGCCCACCAGCCACACGAACGGTGCCAGCAGGCGCAAAAGCGGCCGCAGTATCAGGCTGGCGGGAAAGGCGACTTTCTCCGGGTGCAGGGCGGCGATGGTTTTCGGTGTCACTTCGGCAAAGATCAGGATCACCACCGTGAGGGCCGCAGTGGCATAGAAAACACCGGCGTCGCCATAGAGACGGGTGAAAACAGTGGTGGCAATGGATGTGGCGAGAATATTCACCAGGTTGTTGCCGATCAGGATAGCGCCGATCAGCTTGTCCGGGCGCGACAGCAACTCCACGGCCCGCTTGGCCCCGCGATGACCACTCTTGGCCTGGTGACGCAGGCGGTAGCGGTTGAGCGCCATCATGCTGGTTTCGGAGCTGGAGAAAAAAGCGGAAATAACTATCAGCAGGCCTATCAGTGCAAACAGTAGGCCGGGCGGTATCTCGTTCAAGGGAGAACTCTTTTTATGGCGAAGCGGAGATATTGAAACAGAATTTCACTCGCCGCAAGTTTGTACGCTGTTATAAGGAGGAATTGCTTCAGCCGCGGTGGAGGATGACTTCCAGCACCAGCTTGCTGCCAAAGTAGGCGAGCATCAGTGCAGCAAATGCCGCGAGGGTCCAGCGCACAGCCGTATTCCCGCGCCAGCCGAGTTTCCAGTGTCCCACCAGTAATACGCTGTAAAGGCACCAGGCGACGATTGACAGCACAGTCTTGTGGACCAGGTGTTGGGCGAACAGGTTGTCGACAAACAGGAAACCGGTGATCAGCGACGCAGTCAGCAACAGCTGCCCGAATGCAATCAGGCCGAAGAGCAGGGATTCCATGGTCTGCAGCGGTGGCAGCAGCCGGCTGATGCCACCGGGCCGGTGATTGTGCAGCTGCTGATTCTGAAAGTAGAGGTAGATCGCCTGTAGGGTGGCGATGGACAGCAGCGCATAGGCGGTGATCGACAGGAGTACATGGGTGGCCAGGCCGGCGGAAAGCTGCTGGCGTGGTGCTACACCGCCCCAGTCATACACGGCCGCCATTACCGTCAGGGCGCCGAGCGGGGCCAATATCAGGATCAGCAGCTGCAGCGGGTGGCGCACGGCGAGCAGCAGTATCAGCAGGTTGACGGTCCAGGCTACCAGCGAAAGCATCGCCAGCAGGTCGAAACGATAGCCATTCGGGGCGATCAGGGTGTGAGTCAGGGAAATGCTGTGGGCCAGCAGAGCGCCGGCGAGTAGCGCCAGCAACAGTGCCTGATTTGACTGTCGCTGCCGGAAAATACCCTGTGCCGCCACTAAGGTTGTGACCAGGTAAAGTGCAATTGCCGTCCAGTGGGCGAACGCCGCCATCGATGAATCCATGTCCCGTTTGCGATAGGCGGGCAGTGTGGCACAGCGCGCCGAAGCTGGAAAGTGCCTCCCGCGTACCGGAGTTTCTGCTGTGCGGGCTCCTGGGCTATACTGCCGCGCCACGAGAGCCGGGAGCGGTGGCTTCCGCCAAAATAAGCCGATTGCCGCTGCAAGTGGGATCGGCCAGTTAATGAGAGATCGAGACGTATCTATGTTCGACAACCTGAGCGACCGCCTGTCGGCGGCGTTAAAGAAGGTCACTGGCAAAGCGCGCCTGACGGATGACAATATCCGCGACACCCTGCGCGAAGTGCGCAAAGCGCTGCTGGAGGCGGACGTCGCCCTGCCGGTGGTCAAGGCGTTTGTGCAGCAGGTGCGCACCGCTGCCGTGGGGCAGCAGGTCAGCAAGGCGCTGAATCCGGGGCAGCAGTTCGTCAAGATCGTGCAGGACGAATTGGTCAAGGTCATGGGCGAGGCCGCCGCACCACTGAACCTGGCGGTACAACCGCCGGCGGTCATCCTGATGGCGGGCCTGCAGGGCGCCGGTAAAACGACCAGCGTGGCCAAACTGGCCAAATATCTGCAGGCGCGCGAGAAAAAGAAAGTGATGGTGGTGAGTGCGGACGTCTACCGCCCCGCGGCCATCAAGCAGTTGGAGACCCTCGCCGGGGAAGTGGATGCGCTTTTCTATCCGTCCACTTCGGATCAGAAACCGCTGGATATCGCCAAAGGCGCGATGGACGCGGCACGCAAGCAGTTTGCCGATGTGCTGATCGTCGATACGGCCGGTCGCCTGCATATCGACGAGCAGCTGATGGATGAAATCCGTGAACTTCACGGGGCGCTGGATCCGGCTGAAACCCTGTTCGTGATCGACGCCATGATCGGCCAGGACGCGGTGAATACCGCCAGCGCCTTCAACGACGCACTGCCACTGACCGGTGTGATCCTGACCAAGGCCGACGGCGATGCCCGCGGCGGTGCGGCGCTGTCCGTGCGACACGTGACCGGCAAGCCGATCAAGTTTATCGGTGTCGGCGAAAAGACTGACGCCCTGGAGACCTTCCATCCGGATCGTATTGCATCCCGGATCCTCGGTATGGGCGACATCCTGTCGCTGATTGAGGAAGCCGAACAGAAGATCGACAAGGCCAAGGCCGAAAAGCTGGTCAAGAAAGTGCAGAAGGGCAAAGGGTTCGACCTGGAGGACCTGCGCGACCAGTTGCAGCAGATGCAGAGTATGGGTGGCCTCGGCTCCCTGATGGAGAAGATGCCCGGCATGGGCGGGCTCGCACAGGCGGCCCAGCAGGCGGACATGGGCAAGGAGTTCAAGCGGATGGATGCCATCATCAGCTCCATGACCCCGGCCGAGCGCCGCAACCCGGATATCCTCAGCGGCTCGCGCAAGCGCCGTATTACCGCCGGTTCCGGCACCCAGATCCAGGACCTGAACCGCCTGCTCAAGCAGCACAAGCAGATGGGCAAGATGATGAAAAAGCTCAAGGGCGGCGGCATGGGCAAGCTGATGCGCGGCATGGGCGGCATGCCGGGTATGGGCGGTGGCGGTGGCATGGGTGGAATGGGAGGCCTGGGTGGCGGAATGCCCGGCGGCCTGCCACCCGGTCTCGGCAAGAAGAAATAGGCAGCTTGAGAGGCCCTTTTAGCGGGCGGATTTAAGCGCTATACAAACCTCGGGCGGTACATTAGAATACGCCGCCTTTCAGCCGGGTGAGCTACCGGCTTATTGTTGTAGGTGGTCGCTGATTGCGACTGCCCAGTGTTGAAACTACAGGAAAGCTACATGGTAACCATTCGTTTGGCTCGTGGCGGTGCAAAGAAGCGCCCGTTCTATCACCTGACAGTCACTGACAGCCGCAAATCCCGCGACGGTCGTTTCATCGAGCGCGTTGGCTTTTTCAACCCGGTTGCCCGTGGTCAGGAAGAGCGTCTGCGTATCGACCGTGACCGCGTTGAGTTCTGGGTTGGCCAGGGCGCACAGGTATCCGATCGCGTCAGCAAGCTGCTGAAAGAATCTGCCTGATTTGAGCCGAGCTGCGAGTGCGCCTGTGACGTCTGTTGACCTCGATAGCAGTGGATCCAATTCTGCTGAGTTGGTCACTGTCGGGCGCATTACTGCGGTCTACGGTGTCCGCGGCTGGTTGAAGGTGCATTCCTTTACCGAGCCGATGGACAATATCCTGCAATTTTCCAAATGGTATTTGCAGGGCCAGCAAGGCTGGGAACCCCTGAAGATCGACGGGGGACGTCGCCACGGTAAGGGCTTGATTGTTCATATCGAAGGCGTCGACGACCGCGATCTCGCGGCAGGCTACTGCCAGAGGGAAATCGCCGTTCACCGCAGTGAAATGCCGCGGCTGGGCGAGGGCGAGTTCTACTGGCATCAGCTGGAAGGGCTGCGCGTGGTCAGTCAATTTGACGGCCGCGAGCACAATTTCGGCACCGTGGTGCGCATGATGGAAACCGGCGCGAATGACGTGCTGGTGGTGCGCGGTGGTGAGGATGGGCGCGAGCGCCTGATTCCGTATCTGCCGGGCGAATTCATCACCAATATCGACCTGGACGCCGGTGAGATCACCGTCGCCTGGGATCCGGCGTTTTAGGCCTGACCGCGGTGGGTGCCAAGCGCATTGCGCTGGTCAGCATCTTTCCGGAGATGTTTGCCGCGCTGACTGGCTACGGTATCAGTGGCCGTGCCGTTAAGGATGGCCTGCTGGAAGTGCGCTGCTGGAACCCTCGGGATTTCACCAGTGATCGACATCGCACCGTGGACGACCGCCCCTATGGCGGCGGGCCGGGCATGGTGATGTTGGCCGAACCGCTGTATCAGGCACTGAGCGCCGCGCGCGCCTGGGCCGAAGAGGGCGGAGAGGCGGCGCGGACGATCTATCTGTCTCCCCAGGGGCGGCAGCTGAATCAGAAGGGTGTCGAGGAGCTGTCCGAGGCCGGTAATCTGGTATTGCTGGCGGGGCGCTACGAAGGCATCGACGAGCGCATCGTCGAGATGCTGATCGACCAGGAATGGTCAATCGGCGACTATGTTTTAAGTGGTGGTGAACTCGCCGCCATGGTGATGGTGGATGCCATTACCCGGCTGATTCCCGGGGCCCTCGGCCACGATCAGTCGGCAGTGGAGGACTCCTTTGCCCAGGGGCTGCTGGACTGTCCCCATTACACCCGCCCGGAGGAATACCGCGGCAGGTCGGTTCCGGAGGTTCTGCTCTCCGGCAACCACGAAAAAATTCGCCGCTGGCGCCTCAAGCAGGCACTGGCGCGCACGGAACAGCGACGCCCCGATTTGTTCGATGGGCTCGCGCTGGACAGTGAACAGACGTTGCTGCTGGAGGAAATCCGGCAGGAGCGGAAGTCCGAAGAAACTTGATGCCGGATTCGCCGGGAGGCGAGAGTAGTTCGGTGAACTAGCTGAGAAGCTACACAATCTGTATTTGGGAGTATTCCAAATGACCAACAAAATCATTCAGCAGCTGGAACAGGAACAGCTGAAGAGCGAAGTTCCGGCCTTTGCCCCCGGCGACACTGTTGTCGTTCAGGTTAAGGTGAAAGAAGGTAACCGCGAGCGTCTGCAGGCCTTTGAAGGCGTTGTTATCGGCAAGCGCAACCGCGGCCTGAACTCCTCCTTCACCGTGCGCAAAATTTCCCACGGTGTCGGCGTTGAGCGTACCTTCCAGACGCACAGCCCGCTGGTAGACAGCGTTGCTGTCAAGCGTCGCGGCGACGTTCGCCAGGCCAAGCTGTACTACCTGCGCAGCCTGACTGGTAAAGCAGCCCGCATCAAAGAGAAACTCAACTGAGTTTCCCGTTGATCGAGCGGTAGAAGAAGCCGGGCATTTGTCCCGGCTTTTTTGTGCCCGCAGGAAATGGCCCTGTATACCTGGATAACACCCTGCACCGGTGGGGCTCCGCACTGTGATTTAATAGTCCGATGGAAATAACCGCCGACCACCAACTGCTGATCGACCGCTGGCTGGACATGCTCTGGTCCGAGCGCGGTGCCAGCGAGCACACCCGCGCGGCCTACGGCCGCGACCTGCGCAATTTCGTGAATTTCTGCCTCGACGGCGGCCACAGTGATCTCATGGCCGTTGACCGCGGGCGGGTGCAGCAGTATCTGGCCGAAAGGCATAAAAACGGCAATTCCGCGCGCTCCAGTGCCCGGGCACTCGCTGCGCTGCGGAGTTTCTACCGCTACTGCCTGCGCCAGGGGTTTCTCGCCGAAGACCCGGTGGCGCTGGTCGAAAATCCCAAGCTGCCAAAGCCTTTGCCAAAGTCCCTGTCCGAGGCGGACGTGGAGTCCCTGCTGGCTGCGCCAGATACCGAGACGGCCATCGGCGCGCGGGACAGAGCCATGTTGGAACTGTTGTACGCCTGCGGCCTGCGGGTGTCGGAGCTGGTGGAACTCACCGTGTCGCAGATCAACCTGCGCCAGGGAGTAGTGCGCGTCTTCGGCAAAGGCAGCAAGGAGCGCCTGGTGCCGATGGGTGAGGCGGCCCAGGCGTGGATGCAACGCTATTTGAGTGATATCCGGCCGCAACTGCTGCCGCCGGGGCAGAGCGATACCTGTTTCCCAGGGCGCGGCGGACGACCGATGACTCGCCAGACCTTCTGGTATCGCGTCAAGCACTGGGCGGCCGTGGCGTGTATCGACAAGCCGCTGTCACCCCATACGCTGCGCCACGCGTTTGCGACCCATCTGCTGAATCACGGTGCCGATCTGCGAGTCGTGCAACTGCTGCTCGGCCACACGGATCTGTCCACCACGCAGATCTATACCCAGGTTGCCAAGGCCCGCCTGCAGGCACTGCACCGGACACATCACCCGCGGGGATAGCCCTGGTCGACCTGCTTCATGGTGCGCCCGGTGCGGATATGGTAAAACGCGCCACAGAGAACATTTGTCGCCAATTGATGCCATACTGGCGGGAACCGGCATTCGGCCATTTAGTCGAATCCATAGAAGAATCGAAGGAGCTTTCGACAATGACGCTTTTCAACAAGTCACTGATGCTGGTCGGTGCATTGTTCGTCCTGGCCGGGCCGGTCGCCCACGCAGAAGTGGACGCCGCCATTGCCAAGAACATCAAGGCGAGCCTGAAAGCCGCAAACCCGAAGGTGAAGTATGGCGAGGTGCGCGAGAGCCCGATCGGCGGTGTGTACGAAGTGGATGTCGATGGCGGTGCCAATACGATGTTTGTCTCTGCTGACGGTAAGCACTTTATCTACGGCGACCTGTATCAAGTGGGCAATGGCAGAGTGGTCAACGTCTCTGAACAGCGCCGTACGACCCAGCGCGCCAAGATCATGGATGCACAGAATATCGACGATATGATCGTGTTCTCCCCAAAGGGAGAAACCAAGGGCCATATCTATGTATTTACCGACGTGGATTGCGGATATTGCCGCAAGCTGCACAACGATGTGCCCGAGCTGAACCGCCGCGGAATCGAGGTGCGCTACCTGGCGTTCCCGCGTGCCGGTCTGAATTCCCTCAGCTATCGCAAGATCGCCACCGCCTGGTGCGCAGAGGATCGCAAGAAGACCCTGACCGCACTCAAGAACAATGAGAATGTGCCGCTGAACGTGTGTGCCAACAATCCGGTGGCGAAGGAGTACCGCCTGGGCGAAGACGTTATCGATGTGCGCGGCACTCCCACCATCATCCTGGAAGACGGCACCGTGGTGCCCGGCTATCTGCCGCCCGCCACCCTGGCCAAGGCCATGGGTATCTGAGCCAAAGTCCCCGAGCTGCTGGCGGCCACACCGGTCAGTCGCCAGCCGCCCGGTCGGCGGCTCGCAATTTTATTGACATTTTCCCCCTCGCCTCAGTAAGGTTGGCATCCTTTTTTTGTTTTCTATACCAATTATTGCGCCGTTAACCTGGCTCGATCCCGGCGCCGGGGCTCATCGCGTCCGCTTTGAGTCCGGAGTGGGGCGACTATCAGGGCACTTGCGCGGAGGGAAGTTGTGAGCGCACCTGTCGAAGAAACCACCGTACTGGAAACCTGCCAGCAGACCGAAAGCCCGCGACGTGCCGTGCGTATCGGTATTTGCGGCCTGGGCACCGTGGGCAGTGGTACCGTCAATGTTATGGCGCGCAACTTCGACGAGATCGCCGCCCGCTGCGGCCGGCCGGTGGAAATCGTGCAGATCGGCGCGCGTCGGGATAATCCCGCCTGTGATACCAGCGAGGTGGATGTAACCCGCGAAATTTTCGATGTGGCCAACAATCCCGACGTGGACATCCTGGTGGAGCTGATTGGTGGTACCACCGTGGCGCGCGAACTGGTGCTGACGGCCATCAACAATGGCAAGCACATCGTGACCGCCAACAAGGCGCTGATCGCCGAACATGGCAATGAACTGTTCGCCGCGGCCGCAGAAAATGGCGTGACCATCGCCTATGAGGCGGCGGTCGCCGGCGGTATCCCGATCATCAAGTCCCTGCGCGAGGGGCTGGTGGGCAACCGCATCCAGTGGCTGGCGGGCATCATCAACGGCACCGGCAACTATATCCTCACGGAAATGCGCGAAAAGGGGCGGAGTTTTGCCGAAGCCCTGAGTCAGGCGCAGGCCCTCGGCTACGCCGAGGCGGACCCGACCTTCGATGTCGAGGGTATCGACGCGGCCCACAAACTGGTGATCATGGCATCGCTGGCTTTCGCCATTCCGCTGGCATTCGACAAGGTTTACACCGAGGGGATCAGCGGCGTCACCAGCGAGGACATCCGCTACGCGGACGAGCTGGGTTACCGGATCAAACACCTGGGTATCGCCCGGCGCACCGAGCACGGTGTCGAGCTGCGGGTACACCCGACACTGATTCCGCAGCGGCGCCTGATTGCCAATGTGAATGGCGTGATGAACGCGGTACTGGTCAACGGCGACGCCGTGGGGCCCACGCTCTATTACGGTGCCGGCGCCGGTGCCGAGGCCACCGCCTCTGCGGTCATCGCCGATATCGTCGACGTGGCCCGCACCCTCGAAGCGGCGCCGGACCAGCGAGTCCCCGTTTCCGGTGTCGCCGAAGGTAGCCAGAATGGCACTGCGATACTGCCGATGGACGAAGTGGTGACCAGCTACTACCTGCGCATCTCCGCCCACGACAAGCCGGGGGTCATGTCCCAGGTCGCCAGAATCTGCAGTGACCAGGGCATCAGTATCGAGGCCCTGATCCAGCACGAACCCGCCGAGGGCGAAGCGCTGGTGCCGGTGGTGATTCTTACCAGCCGCGCGAAGGAAGCGCGCCTGCGCGAAGCGGTGGCACAGATTGAGGCGCTGGATACCGTTGAGGGTTCCGTTGTGCGTATCCGCGTGGAGCCTTTGGGTTAACCCAGGGCCTGGCTCCGGGCGCGACCGGCCGCTCAGAACCGGCCCCGCCGCCGGTGGCCAGCCGGCAAACAGCCTCGTCGGCAATCGTTCGCCGAATGGCCTCCGGCGCCAGTGCCTCGCACAGTGCCAGCTGCCACGCTATAGAAATGATTTTTTAATTTCAGTAATCGAAAAAACACCGTGAAATTTATCAGCACCCGCGGCAGCGCGCCGTCACTCTCCTTCGCCGATACCGTACTGACCGGCCTCGCCAGCGATGGCGGTCTCTATGTTCCGGAATCCCTGCCGAAATTTTCCCGGGAGGAGATTGCGGACATGGCCGGGCTCGATTACCGCGAGCTGGCCTTCCGGATTATCCAGCCCTTTGTCGGAGACGACCTGAGTGACGAAGAGCTGCGTGGAATCATCGAGCGCGCCTACGGCAATTTCCGCCACAGCGCCGTGGCGCCGCTGGTGCAGACAGATACCAGCGAGTGGATTCTGGAACTGTTCCAGGGCCCGACGCTGGCGTTTAAGGATTTTGCCCTGCAGTTTCTCGGCCAGCTGTTCGACCACCTGCTGAAAAAGCGCGGGGAGCGCGTGGTAGTGATGGGCGCGACCTCCGGTGATACCGGCTCTGCCGCCATCGAGGGCTGTCGTCACTGCGAGAATATCGATATTTTCATCCTGCACCCGCACAACCGGGTATCGGAAGTGCAGCGCCGGCAGATGACCACGGTACTGTCGGATAACGTGTTCAATATTGCGCTGGAGGGTAATTTCGACGATTGCCAGAATATGGTGAAAGCGAGCTTCGCCGATCAGTCGTTCCTGCCGGATGGCCGCCGGCTGGTGGCAGTCAACTCGATCAACTGGGCGCGCATCATGGCGCAGATCGTCTACTACTTCTACGCGGCACTCAACCTGGGTGCGCCGTCAAGAACTGTGAATTTCTCCGTCCCTACGGGTAATTTCGGCGATATTTTTGCCGGCTATCTCGCGCGGAAAATGGGTCTGCCGATCGATCAGCTGGTGATCGGCACCAATGCCAATGATATTCTGCACCGCTGTATCAGCGGCAACGATCACTCGCCGCAACCGCTGGTACACAGCCTGTCGCCGAGTATGGATATCATGGTGTCCAGCAACTTCGAGCGACTGTTGTTCGACCTCTACGAGCGCGATGGCAGTGCGGTGGCGGAGCTGCTGGCCGATCGCAGTGCGCCCATGCACCTGACAGAGCGTGCACTGGCGGGGGCCCGGGAGGTGTTTTCCTCATACCGGGTAGACGACCTGCGCACAGTCGAGGTGATCCGCGAAGTCTTTGAAACCACCGGCTACGTGCTGGATCCCCACACCGCCATCGGCGTGGAAGCCGCGCGCAATACTCGGCGTTCCGGGCGACAACCCATGGTTTGCCTGTCCACGGCCCATCCGGCAAAATTCCCCGATGCGGTGGCGCGCGCGCTGCCGACGGAACAGGTGCCCCTGCCGGCCCATATGCAGGACCTGTTCGAGCGCGAGGAGCGCATGAAGGTACTGCCCAATGACCTGGCGAAGGTTCACGATTTTATTGCGACGGCGCTGGGTACCGAGACATCAAATAGCTGAGCAAAAATGACTACACGAATTCAGCGGCGGCCAGTGGACTACTCCACTGGCCGTTTTGCTTCTGATACACCGAAAATACTGCAGCGCGTCCTGTTGGGGCGGGGAGTGACCAGCGAGGCGCAGCTCGATCACCAGCTCAACAGGTTGCACGCCCCCCAGGCCATGCGCGGTCTCGAAACGGCGGTTGAGCTGCTGGTAGAGGCGGTGCGGGCGCAGCGCAAGATACTGATCGTCGGCGACTTCGATGCCGACGGCGCGACCAGCAGTACCCTCGCGGTGCTGGCGCTCGGCGCCATGGGCGCGCCGGGGGTAGAGTTCCTGGTGCCGAACCGGTTCGATTTCGGTTACGGCCTGACCCCGGAAATCGTCGAGGTCGCGCGGGATTACCGCCCCGACGTGCTGATTACGGTCGACAACGGCATCAGCAGTATCGACGGTGTGGCCGCAGCCAAGGCGGCCGGTATGACAGTGATCGTCACGGACCACCATTTGCCCGGAAACCAGTTGCCCGCGGCGGATGCGATCGTCAACCCCAACCAGCCGGATTGCGAGTTCCCGAGCAAGAACCTCGCCGGCGTCGGGGTCATTTTCTACCTGCTGAGCCGCCTGCGCACCGCGCTGGAAGCCAGCGGTTGGTTCGCCGAGAGCGGTATTGCGGCGCCGAATATGGCGGAGTATCTGGACCTGGTGGCCCTCGGTACCGTGGCCGATCTGGTGCCGCTGGATCACAACAACCGTATCCTGGTGCACCAGGGCATAGCCCGTATCCGCGCGGGTCGCTGTCGGCCCGGTATCGCCGCGCTGCTCGAGGTGGCGGGGCGGGACCAGCGCAAGCTGTCGACAACCGATATCGGGTTTATTCTCGGCCCGCGCATCAATGCCGCCGGACGGCTGGACGACATCGGCACCGGCATCCGCTGCCTGCTGACGATGGATCCGACGGAGGCCCGCGAACTGGCAGCGGAACTGGACGGCCTGAACCGCGATCGCAAGGCGATCGAGCAGGGCATGCAGCGCGAGGCCATGGAGGCACTGGAAAAGTTGCAACTGGAAGGGGAAATACCCTGGAGCCTGTGCCTCTACGACGAGGGCTGGCACCAGGGTGTCGTGGGGATTCTCGCCAGCCGTATCAAGGAGAAATTTCACCGCCCGGTGATTGCGTTTGCGGACGGGGACAACGGCCTGATCAAAGGCTCGGCGCGCTCGATTCCGGGTTTGCACATCCGCGATGCGCTGAGCGACGTGGCTGCGGCTCACCCGGATCTGATCAGCAAATATGGCGGGCACGCAATGGCGGCCGGACTCAGCCTGTCGGCCGAGAACTTCGCCGCATTTACTGATGCCTTCGAAACGGCAGTGCGCAACCGGCTGAAAGAATCCCAGTTACAGGCCGTGATCGATTCCGATGGCGAACTGGAAGTATCCGAATTCACGATGCAGACGGCGTCGATGCTGCGCGCCTGCGCGCCCTGGGGGCAGGCTTTCCCAGAGCCACAGTTCGACGGCGAATTCCTGCTTTTGCAACAGCGCATCGTCGGCGAGCGCCACCTGAAAATGGTCGTGGCCCCGCCGGGCAATCCGCAACTGGCGCTGGATGCGATCGCTTTCAACGTGGACACGGATCAATGGCCACAAGCGGCGCAGCGGGTGCGGCTGGCGTACAAGCTGGATATCAACGAATTCCGTGGCCGCGAATCGCTGCAGCTGCTGGTCAATTACCTGGAGCCCGCCTGATTGGCGCCGCTCAAATCATCTCGTCTTAGGAAGTAAAGAAAGTGAAACGTAAACAGGTACAGGCGGAAATACTGCTGTTGCTTGCGGCTCTGTTCTGGGGCCTGGCCTTCGTGCCACAGAAAGTCGCCATGGAGCATATCGAACCGCTGGCTTTCAACGCCTGGCGGTTTTTTCTCGGCGGCCTGCTGCTGATTCCCATCGTGTCCTGGCTGTCGCGGCGGGCGCCGGATCTCAGCCACGAGATGCAGCCGGGGGAAGAGGGCGGTCACCGGGTGGCGCACAGCTGGCGCGCCTGCCTGCCGGGCGGCGCAATACTGGGGTTCTGGCTGTTTCTCGGTGCCGCGCTGCAGCAGGCCAGCCTGCTGTACACCACCGCCGGTCGCGCCGGCTTTATTACCGGTTTTTACCTGCTGCTGGTGCCGGTCATCGGCCTGTCTCTCGGCCACAAAACCAACCGCTGGACCTGGGCTGGAATCGGTCTGGCGCTGCTGGGGCTTTACTGGCTGGCGGACTTTAGCGAGGAGTCCCAGCTGGTCGGCGACCTGATGGTATTCGCCAGCGCCTTCGTTTTCGCGGTACAGGTGCTGTCTGCAGATTATCTGGTGCGCCGCTATGACGCCCTGCGCCTGGCCTGTGTGCAGTTTCTGGTGTGCGGCTTGCTGTCGGCAGTGGCATCCCTGATCGTCGAACAGCCGAGCCTGCAATCGGCGCTCGACGCCGCCTGGCCGATTGCCTACATGATGATCTTTTCCACCGCGATTGCGTTTACTTTCCAGTTGCTGGCCCAGCGCCACGCGGCGCCATCTCACGCCACGGTGATCATGAGTCTGGAGTCGGTATTCGCGTTGCTGGCCGGCTGGCTGCTACTGCATGAAGTCCTGAGCGGTCGCGAACTGCTGGGGTGCGGACTGATGCTGGCGGGCATGCTGGTGAGTCATTACGGCAATCACACCGGGACCCATCACTGATATGGACGCAATCGACCTGACCCGTATGGCACTATTCGTGCCGACCTTCTTTTTTGTTTCCGTGACGCCGGGGATGTGCATGACACTGGCGCTGACCATGGGCATGACGCTCGGGGTGCGCCGGACCATGTGGATGATGGCCGGCGAACTGGTGGGAGTAGCGCTCGTAGCGGTAGCCGCGGTCGTGGGTGTGGCAGCGCTGATGCTGCAGTATCCGACCGCCTTCCTGGTATTCAAATGGCTGGGTGGTGCCTACCTCGCCTGGCTGGGTATTCAGATGTGGCGCTCCCGCGGCCGCATGGTGATGGTGGCGCCGCAGGAGCGCGATGGCGCGGCGCCAGTGCCCACGCGGCGGTCATTGGCGCTGCAGGGCTTTGTCACCGCCGCGGCCAATCCCAAGGGCTGGGCCTTCTGCATCGCGCTACTGCCGCCATTTATCAACGACAGTGCCCCGCTGGTTCCGCAGCTCTCGGTCATGCTTGCTATCATTTTGCTGTTGGAAACGTTGTGCATGCTGATCTATGCCAGCGGTGGCCGCACGCTGAGCGGTCTGCTGCAGCGCGGCGAAAATGTGCGCCTGGTTAACCGTATTGCCGGTACTTTAATGCTGGTGGTAGGCGGCTGGCTGGCGCTGGGCTGAGCACTGCGACCCGCAATGGAGCAGTTTTAAGGAAGAAGAGCAAAGCATGAAAATACGGATTTTGTGCGTGTTGGCGGCAGTTGTCATGCTGGCGGCCTGCGGCCAGCGGGCCGATCACGATGCTGGAGTTGAAGCCGAGTCGAGCGCGGAGCAGCAACCTGCCGAGACGAAGACGCCGCCGGCAAAAGCCGAAGAGCCTGCAGAAGCCGGGGAGCCGGCAGAAGAGGCTGAGGTGTTGATCTGGGTATTTCGGCAGCGCCAAAACAGACAGTGCTATGGCGGTGGTATGTCACTCGACGAGAGTCGTGCCAAGCTGAGTGATAGCGGTGTTGCGGTGCATGAATCGCACTGCGGTTTGCGCACCGACAACGTCTACACTGCCGGCTGTGGCAAGCCAACCGGGGATATCCTGCTGCACTTGATCAGGGGGAATGCGCTGGATGCTGCCCTGAATGCCGGATACGGCCCCGCGGAGCAGATCAAATACCAAATAGTGGAATGTCCGGACGATAGCGCTGAATCCCCGGCTCCCGCTACATCGTCTTGAGGCGTAGAGCGGCCGGGGGATCCCGTTCCCGGTGGTCCGGCGTGGATGCTGGGGCGCTGCGGATATGGCAGGCTAGAGGATTGCTGGCGCTAATGCGCTCGGGAAACCGGTTGGCTCTAGGTCCGCGCGAGGGCTTAATTAATAGGCTTTATGGAGGAAGTGCAATTGAGCAGGATCACTCTTTTACTACTGACCCTGGTTTTCGCGGTAGCGTTGGGGGCCTGTGGTCAACGAGCCGAAAAAAAGGCGGAGCAAGTCCCCGAGGTTACCGAAGAGCCGGCGCAAGAACCGGAAATGCAGGCAGAAGAACTGATCTGGGTCTATGAAGCCCGCGGCGACAAGCAGTGCGAGCAGGGCGGTACGACACTGGAAGAAAGCAGTGCCAAGCTCACCGATAGCGGCGTCGAGGTCCAGGAATCCCGCTGCGGTGTACGCACCGACCGCATGTACCCGAGTGTCTGCGGTGGTGAGACCGGCAACATTCTCCTTCACCTGATCAGCCAGGATAAGCTCGATGCCGCCCTGGAGATGGGCTTTGACCCCGCGGATCAGGTCGAGTACCAGAACCAGCCCTGCCCCTGAACGGGCCCCCGTTTGACCTTCCCCCTGTGGTAACCTTTACTCTCGGTCACCCTGACGGACGCTAGTGAGTGGGAGGTTCAATGAATATTTCCGAGGCGGCGCAACATTCGGGGCTCAGCGCCAAGGCCCTGCGCTATTACGAGTCCATCGACCTGCTGTCACCGGGCCGCGCGCAAAACGGTTACCGGGATTACAGCGATGCGGACCTGGAGATACTGCGCTTCATCCAGCGGGCCCGCGCCACCGGCTTTAGCGTCGACGAGGTGCGTGAGTTGCTGTCCCTGTACCGGGATCCTGCCCGTCACAGCCGCGATGCCAAGGCCCTGGTAGAGGACAAGCTGGGGCATATCGAGACGCAGCTGCGCAGCCTGCGGGAGATGCAACAGACGCTGCGCGGCCTGGCTGAGCGCTGTGCCGGGGACGAATCGCCCCAGTGCGCCATCCTCGAAGGCCTCTCCCATCACGCTGCAAAGTGACCCTCTGGTTCCTTCCCCTGCCGGGCAACTGGCAAGAGGGCGCCGCGCTGCGGTAGAATGCGCGCCGCTTTAATTCAGTCCGGAAATCCGCGATCCATGGAAATCAATCCTCTCCTCAACCAGTTGAAAGACCTCGAAGAGCGCACCGATGTTCTTAGGGGGTATCTTTGACTACGACAGCAAGAAAGAACGCCTGACCGAGGTAGAACTGGAGCTGGCCGAGCCCAGCGTCTGGGAAAACCCCGAGCGCGCCCAGGAACTGGGGCGCGAGCGCTCCTCGCTGGAAACCGTGGTCAAGACCATCGAAACCCTCGACAGCGGCATCAGTGACTGCCGCGAGCTGCTGGAAATGGCCGTCGAAGAGAACGACGAAGACGCGGTCACTGAGGTCTCCGGCGAAATCGACGGCCTGCAGAAGCAGCTGGGCGTACTGGAATTCCGCCGCATGTTCTCTGGCGAGACCGACGCCAACAACGCCTATCTGGATATCCAGGCCGGTTCCGGTGGTACCGAGGCCCAGGACTGGGCGGAAATGCTGCTGCGTATGTACCTGCGCTGGGGCGAAGCCCACGGCTTCAAGACCACCCTGGAAGAGGCATCTGCGGGCGAAGTGGCCGGTATCAAGAGTGCCACCATCCATTTCGAGGGCGACCACGCGTTCGGTTGGCTGCGCACCGAGACCGGCGTACACCGCCTGGTGCGCAAGTCGCCATTCGACTCCGGCAACCGCCGCCATACGTCATTCACATCGGTCTTTGTATCGCCGGAAATCGATGACAATATCGAGATCGAAGTGGACAAGTCCCAGGTTCGTGAAGACACCTACCGCGCCTCCGGTGCCGGTGGTCAGCACGTGAACAAGACCGATTCCGCGGTGCGTCTGACCCATATCGAGTCCGGTATTGTGGTGGCCTGCCAGAGCGAACGCTCCCAGCACCAGAACCGCGACAAGGCCTGGAAGATGCTGCGCGCCAGACTGTACGAGCAGGAGATGCAGAAGCGCACTGCCGAGAAACAGGCGATGGAGGAGAGCAAATCCGATATCGGCTGGGGCAGCCAGATCCGCTCCTATGTGCTCGATGATCAACGCATCAAGGACCTGCGCACCGGTGTGCAGACCAGCAATTGCCAGTCGGTTCTCGACGGCGACCTGGACCAGTTTATCGAAGCGAGCCTGAAAGCCGGCCTGTAAGCCGGCTTTCCCCGAACTTTTACCCGTAAGCCCACAAGCGACCGACGATATGAGTAACGAAACTCCAGCTGCACAAGACGAAAACAAATTGATTGCCGAGCGCCGCGCCAAACTGTCGGCGCTGCGCGAGAAAGGCAACGCCTTCCCGAATGCGTTTCGTCGCGAAAACCTGGCCGCCGACCTGCAAAAAGCGTTCGGTGAAAAGTCCAAGGAAGAGCTGGAAGAACTCGGCCAGACCGCCTGTGTGGCCGGCCGTATCCTGGCCAAACGCGGCCCCTTCATGGTGATCCAGGATGTATCCGACCGCATTCAGCTGTACGCCGACAAGGCCGCACAGAAGGACATCAAGGAGCGTTTCGGCGCCTGGGATATCGGGGATATCGTCGGTGTAAAAGGCACACTACATAAATCCGGCAAGGGCGACCTCTACGTTAACTGTGAAGACTACACGTTGCTGACCAAGGCGCTGCGCCCGCTGCCGGAAAAATTCCACGGCATCGCCGACCAGGAGCTGCGTTACCGCCAGCGCTATGTGGATCTGATTGCCACGCAGGAATCCCGCGATGTCTTCCGCACGCGCTCGAAAATCATCGAGTACATCCGCAGCTTCCTGAACGGCAATCACTTTATGGAAGTGGAGACGCCGATGCTGCAGGTGATCCCCGGTGGTGCCACCGCGCGGCCGTTCATCACCCACCACAATGCGCTGGATATCGATATGTACCTGCGCGTGGCACCGGAGCTGTACCTGAAGCGCCTGGTAGTGGGCGGCTTCGAGCGCGTCTACGAGATCAACCGCAACTTCCGCAACGAGGGCTTGTCCACGCGCCACAACCCCGAGTTCACGATGCTCGAGTTCTACCAGGCTTACGCGGACTACAACGACCTGATGGACCTGACCGAGGAAATGCTGCGCGGAATCTGCGAAAACGTGCTGGGCAATACCACGGTGGAATACCAGGGCAGCAGCTACGACTTCTCCAAGCCGTTTGCGCGCCTGTCGGTGTTCGATTCCATCCTGCGCTACAACCCGGGCCTGTCCCACAGCGATATCGACAACCTCGACAGCGCGCGCGCGGTGGCCGAGAAGCTGGAAATCCCGCTGAAGGACATGTGGGGGCTGGGCAAAGTGCAGATCGAGATTTTCGAGAAGACCGTCGAGCACCGCTTGGACCAACCGACGTTTATCACCGAGTACCCGACTGAAGTGTCGCCGCTGGCTCGCCGCAATGACGACAATCCGTTCGTCACCGATCGCTTTGAATTCTTTGTCGGCGGCCGCGAAATCGCCAACGGCTTCTCGGAGCTGAACGATGCCGAAGACCAGGCCGAACGCTTCAAGGCGCAGGTGGCCGAGAAGGACGCCGGCGATGACGAGGCCATGCACTACGACGCCGACTATATCCGCGCGCTCGAATACGGCCTCCCGCCGACCGCCGGTGAGGGGATCGGTATCGACCGCCTGGTGATGCTGCTGACCGACTCACCGTCGATCCGCGACGTGCTGCTGTTCCCGCATATGCGCCCAGAAGCTTCTGCGGAATAAATTTTCCTCTGCTTTGGCTCCCTCCCTCTGTTGGTGGAGGAGGGAGCGTCGACGTCTCTATCCACGAATCCCCAGTGGCCCGCTCGGCACATAGAGTGTCTCCGTGCCCGAGCTGCCCGCTCTCTGCACTTCTATAGTGACAGTTTTCCCCGGCTCCACCTTGTAGATCTGCGAGCGCAGGTCGCCCATATGAAATACACGCTCGCCGTTGTAGGTCACGATCTTGTCCCCCGGGTGCAGGCCGGCTTCGGAGGCGGGGGTGCCGCTAACCACGTTGTCGATGCGCATCTCCTGGCGGCCGCCATTGGCGTCGAGATAGAGTTCGAACTCCTGCGGACTGAGCTGGTGTTCGAACATCTTGCGCGGGTTGCTGTAGATATCCAGCTGCTCGCGCAATTCAGCGGCTTCTTCGGAGGACTTGTCGCGCAGGTGGCGGTACTGGTAGGCGATTTTCATATGTTCGTACTGGAAGCGCTCCTGCTTGTCGAGAATGTACTCGGCCCGGTCCGGATTGAGTCCCGCATCGATCAGTCGCTTTAGCTGCATTTCGCGATACTGTTGATGGCGCTCTCTGCGGGATAGCGATTGCCGCTGGCCGTGATCGCTATCGGTTGTCAGGGCCGCGGTGCGGGTGTCGCGACGGGATTCTGCGGGGCCGGACTGCTCCAATCGTTGGCGGAGTTCCTCCACCAATTCGAGTAATTGCAGCTGGATCTGGTTGGCGTTGCGCAAGGACACTTCCAGTTGTTCCACGCGCTGTTCCAGGCTGTCCGATTCCGATGAAAAGAGACTGGCAACCGCAGAGCTTCCCTGTCGATCAGTGGGGGCGGGGTTGAGTGCGCCATTGGCAAAGTAGGTGATGGCGATCAACAGCAGTGCGGTCACTGCAATCAGTGCCGGTCTTGCATTGCGCATGGCGATATCCCTGCTGCATTTCCACCGGTACCGTCTTGGGGTTCAGCCCAGGATGACCAGGTGATTGGGCAGCTCGTTTTTGATTTCGGTTAGCGGTGCCGCTTCCTGTAAAAGCTCACCGCACTTCTCGATGCAGTGGATGAATGCCTCGCCGGTTTTGCCGCGTTTGATTTCGCGAATAAAGTTCTCGACAATTTCCTGCCAGTTTTCATTGGTGATGTGCTCGGCGAGCCCTCGGTCGGCGAGGATTTCCACATAGTGTTCGGCCTGGGACACGAATATCAGCAATCCCAGACGTCCCTTTGTACTATGTAGATCCTGTTCGAGGAATTCGCGCCGGGCAAGATTGGATGCGCGCCAGTATTTCACTTTTTTTGGGACCAGACGCATGGTCAGCGGTCGCCAACGGAACACGACTGCCAGCACAATAAACAGTATCCACTGCAGCGTGAACGCCTGCTGGTACTCCAGCCACCAGGGCAGGAACCGCAACAGCGGGGCCAGCAGCAGGGCGAGAAAGGCCGCCCACAGCGTGGAAATGTACAGGTAGTTATCCGCTTCCCGGGCCAGGACGGTGACTACTTCCGCATCCGTGCCGGCTTCTACATTTTTGATCGTCTCGGCGACTCTGCGCCGGTATTCACTGTCGAGCACTTACCATCCCCCCGAGGCGCCGCCGCCCCCGAATCCGCCGCCACCGCCACCGCCGCCGAAGCCGCCCCCGAAGCCTCCGCCGCCAAAGCCGCCCCCAAATCCACCGCCGCCGTAATAGCCGCCGTAACGGCCGCGCCGATAAGTGCCGCTGGCAGCGGGCGAGCCGAGGATGGAGGCGCCGAAGAGTTGTAGCATCACCAGTAACAGGAACAGAGCGACCAGCAGCGCCAGGCGGTGGTCGCCTTTACTCTCGGTGGGTTCGGCCACGTATTCGTTCTTGATTGCCGCGATGATGGACTCGACGCCGGCCATGACACCGCCGTCAAAATCGCCGGTTTTGAATCGGGGCAGTATCTTGGTGTGAATGATATTGGCGGACAGGGCATCGGTGAGTGCGCCTTCCAGGCCGTAGCCCACCTCGATACGGACGCGGTGCGCATTGGGGGCGACAATCAGCAGCACACCATTGTCTTTGCCTTTCTGGCCGATTTTCCAGTGGCGCCCCAGCTGGTAACCGTATTCCTCGATCGTCAGGCCCTGCAGGTCGGGGATAGTGGCGACCACCAGCTGGTTGCCGGTGGCCTTCTCGTGCTGCTGCATCAGCTCGGTCAGCTGGTATTCGGTTTGCGGGCTAAGGAGATTCGCTTTGTCCACCACACGCCCCGACAGCGGGGGAAACTGCACGTCTGCCAGAGCAGTTGCCGCGCCCAGCAGCGCGGCAAGGAATAGCGTGATACAGGACCGGCGGATCATCGGGGCGCGGCGAGCCGGTTACTGGAAGTCGACTTCGGGGGCTTTCTCCGCGTCTTCGCTGGTGGCCTGGAAGGTTTCGCGAATCGGCATGTCGCTATACAGGATCATGTGCCAGATGCGGCCGGGGAAGGTGCGGATTTCACGGTTGTAGCGCTCAACGGCGGCGATATAATCCCGCCGGGCGACACTGATGCGGTTTTCGGTACCCTCCAGCTGCGATTGCAGGGCGAGGAAGTTCTGGTCTGCCTTGAGGTTGGGATATTTCTCGACGACGACCATCAGGCGGGACAGAGCGCTGGTCAGCTGGGCCTGGGCAGCCTGGAACTGCTGCATCTTGGCCGGATCATTGAGCAGGCTTTCGTCTACCTGTATGGAACTTACCTTGGCGCGGGCTTCGGTAACGGCCTGCAGGGTTTCCCGCTCGTGGGCGGCGTAGGCCTTGACCGTTTTTACCAGATTCGGAATCAGGTCGGCGCGCCGCTGGTACTGGTTCTCCACCTGGGCCCAGGCGGCTTTAACCTGTTCGTCATAGGTGGGAATATTATTGACGCCACAGCCGCTGAGCCCGATAAGCAGCAGGCCGAACAGGGTGCACTGCCAGAGGCGGCGGCTGCCGAAAAGCACAGAATTCATTCTGGTTACCCGAATTTTCCAGTAAACCACCCAAGAATAGCTTCCTGTGCCCCGGCCGGCGAAGCGAGAGCAACGACGGATCACATATGGCGTTAAAAGCGACTATCTTCAAAGCCCGGCTGCAGGTTGCCGATATGGATCGGGATCACTATGCGGAATACCCTCTGACACTGGCGCGGCACCCATCGGAAACCGATGAGCGCATGATGGTGCGACTGTTGGCTTTCGCCCACAACGCGGCGGAAAATCTCGAATTTACCCGCGGCCTTTCCTCCGATGACGAAGCGGACCTGTGGCAGAAAGATCTCAGCGGCGATATTCAGCTGTGGATCGAGGTGGGCCTGCCGGCGGAGGAACGGCTGCGCAAGGCTTGCGGTCGCGCGCAACACGTACTGGTATACAGTTACGGTCGGCGCTCGGCGTCAATCTGGTGGCAAAAGCAGGCAAGTGCCCTGGCGCGGCTGGACAAGCTGTGTGTCTACCACCTGCCGGCAGACGCCTGCGAGGAATTGGCGTCACTCGCCGAGCGCAATATGGAACTGAACGTAACCATTCAGGATGGGCATCTCTGGTTGAGTTCCGGTGAGCGCAGCGTCGAGGTGGTTCCGGAAATCTGGCAGCGCGAAAACCAGTAATTTTTTTGTGCGACAGGCATCGCACAGTGAAACAATGAAATTGACCAACAGGAATTGGAGAAATACGAATGCCTTCTTTCGATATCGTTTCTGAAGTGGATAAGCACCAGTTGACCAACGCGGTGGATCAGGTGAACCGCACCATCACCAACCGTTTCGACTTCAAGGGCGTGGATGCCGAAGTGGAAATGAGCGGTTTCGATCTCACTGTACGGGCCGAGGCGGAAATCCAGACCACACAGATGGTGGATATGCTGCGCTCCGCCCTGATCAAATGTGATATCGATCCGCTGGCGATGGAAGTAGGGGAGATCGAACAGTCCGGTAAACAGGTGAAAGTGCCGATCAGCCTGAAAAACGGGCTCGACAAAGAACTGTCAAAAAAGATTGTTAAGATCATCAAAGAGGAGAAGCTCAAGGTGCAGGCGTCGATCCAGGGCGATCAGGTACGCGTGACCGGCAAGAAGCGCGACGATCTGCAGCAGGTCATTGCCATGCTGAAGGGCAAGCAATTGGAACAGCCTTTGCAGTTCAATAATTTTCGTGACTAACGAACAGGGATCCCTTGCGATACTTACTGACTTTATTCGTGTCGCTGGCATTGCCGGCTTCCGCAGCGGTGCCCGTCATCCCGGCCAACCTGTTGGCCAGCTACTGGCTCGACGGCAGTCCCGGCCTGGATATTTCCGGGTTGAGCTTTTGCGATGGCGAGCTGCTGGCGGTCTCCGATAAGGACTCCGCCAACCTCTACGCAATCCGCTTCGACAAGGATAGTGCTCGTGTGGAGCCCCGCGCGCTTCCTGCGGGACTGGAAATCCCGGAGGCGGAAAACGAGGCGCTGGAAGCGCGGCTGCTCAATCTTGTGCAGAGTGCGCCCGCGGCGGATTTTGAGGGGATTAGCTGCGACCGGGACGGGATATTCCTGGTCAGCGAACGGCATCACCGCATTGCATCGATTCAGCCTCCGGACTCTTCCTGGATGCCCCAGCGCTGGGCGAAATCGGCGCGTGAACGCGGCTTTATGCAGAAATTCAACGGTGCCAGTGAAGGGTTGCTCAAGGTGGGTGACGATTTCTGGATCGCCATGGAGCGGGACCGTCGCGGCCTGGTGCACTTCTCTGGGGATGACACCGCTCCGCAACTCTTCGAGATTCCCCCCGTCGATGGCCTGGATTTTCGCCATCGCTCCAAAGACCTGACCGGCCTCGCTTTTTACGACGGCGACCTGTTTACCCTGGAGCGCAATGCCTTTGCCGTGTGTCGGCGCTCGCTGACAGATCTGCAGGCCAAGTGGTGTATCGATTACCGGGATATCGAAATGGCGCCCCAATTCGTCTACCGCGAAACGTTTTTCGGTAAGGGCGAAGGACTGGCCGTGGATGCCAGTGGTATCTATGTGGTGCTGGACAACAACAATGTCGCCCGCCAGGCAGATCCGCAGGATCGCCGCGGGCTGCTGTTGCATCTGGGCTTTCCTGCCGGCGAATCATTGTCCAACGCCCCGCTATAGGCTCCATCACGATGCGCGATTGCAGGCAATCGTGTGTTCCTTATCATCCTGTCGTGAACGCGTATTCACGCACTGGTCATCGGGCAGCGCGTGCGCAATACGCAGCCGCTGGAAGCTCCAATCGGCGACGCTTGGGGGCGGTAGAGCCGGTTGGCTTGAATCGCGGGCCAATAGGGGGCATTGTGCGGGCTCCGCAGTATTCGATTTGCCCCATGATTCGCCTGACAAACCTGCTCGCCGATATCCGACAGTGCAATCTGTGCGCCGAACACCTGCCCCTGGGGCCGAATCCGGTCGTGCGGGCTGCGGAATCGGCACGTCTGCTGATTGTCGGTCAGGCACCGGGTACACGGGTGCACCAGACCGGGATACCGTGGAATGATCCCTCCGGCGAGCGCCTGAGGGAGTGGCTAGCCGTAGATTCCGATACTTTTTACGATGAATCGCAGGTTGCCATAGTGCCCATGGGGTTCTGTTACCCCGGGCGCGGCAAGGGCGGTGACCTTCCGCCGCGTCCGGAGTGCGCCCGCACCTGGCATGCGCGCCTGCTGGCGCAGCTGCCCAATTTGCAACTGACATTACTGGTGGGGCAATATGCCCAGCGCCAGTACCTGCCGCACCGGTACGGGAATATTACCGAGAACGTACGCCACTTCCGCGAGTCGCTGCCGGCCGGTTTTTTCCCGCTGCCGCACCCGAGCCCGCGCAATACCCTGTGGTTGCGCCAGCGCCCATGGTTTGAAGCAGAGGTAGTGCCGGAGTTGCGTCGGCAGGTACACAAAGTTCTGACGTAGTAGCGGCCGCTCCTGCCGTTTCGTTATTGAGAGTAATTGGCCAGAGGAAAGCCCATGCCGGTTCCGGACAATATAAAAATCGATCCCTCCTGGTACCAGGTTCTGGCCGACGAATTCCACAAGCCCTATATGGCGGAACTACGCAAGTTCCTGCGCGGGGAGAAAAATGCCGGCAAGCAGATCTATCCCCCCGGTGGGCAGATTTTCAATGCCTTTAACTCCACGCCCTTCGACCGGGTCAAGGTGGTCATTCTCGGGCAGGATCCCTACCACGGTGCTGGTCAGGCTCACGGCCTGTGTTTTTCGGTGATGCCCGGTGTGCGCATTCCGCCGTCGCTGCAGAATATCTACAAAGAACTGGAGTCGGACCTGGGCATCCCGCGGGCGCACCACGGCTGCCTGCAGCCGTGGGCGGAGCAGGGTGTGCTGCTACTGAATGCGACGCTGACCGTGGAAGACAGCAAGGCTGGTGCACACCAGGGGCGCGGCTGGGAGCAGTTTACCGATGCCGCCATTCACAAACTGGCGGAGCAGCGCGAAGGACTGGTCTTTATTCTGTGGGGGAGTTACGCGCAGAAGAAGGGTGCGTTTATCGATCGCAACAAGCACCTGGTGCTGCGCGCGCCGCACCCATCGCCCCTTTCGGCACACCGCGGATTTTTTGGCACCAAGCCTTTTTCGCAGGCGAACCAGTGGCTGCAGCAGCACGGTCAGCAGCCGATCGAGTGGGCGCTGCCGGCGACATCGGAACTTCAACGAGTCGCTGTAGAGATCTGATTGATTTTCGCAGCCGTCGCGACTACTGCGTAGTTAACGCAGGTGTCTGTTAAGCCGCTTCTATTCAGGCCAGCGGATCGGCATCCGCGTCGTAGGGTAAATCCTGCAGTTCGAGCTTGCGTCCATCGGCCAGGCGAAAAGCCTCGCCGGCGGCCACTTTGGCAATGGTAAGTACCGCCAGCATCTCGATGCCTTTTTCACTGTGGCAGCTGTCCACTAGGTTGCCGATGCTCTGCTCACCCTCGGCGTAGATATCGGTACCCGGCGCGGGCAGTTCACCTGAAGCGCAGCGGGCGCGGTACAGTCGCCGTTTGGCGGCGCCGCGGAACTGCATGCGTGCAACCACTTCCTGTCCGGTATAGCAGCCCTTCTTGAAACTCACTCCGCCGAGCAGGTGCAGGTTCAGCATTTGTGGAATAAAAGCTTCGCTGGTGGCGCCGTGCACCTGCGGCACACCGTTTTCAATCTGCTGTTGCAGCCAGCGGTCGTAGCTGGCCGGGTCGGCATTTTTGGCCAGTTGTTGCCAGAGCTTGGCTGCGCACTGCTTTGGCACCAGTAGGGCAACCTGACGGTCGTTGAGCGCTTCGGCGACGCAGCGCTCGCCGTCGCAATCAAAGGTGCGTAACTGTCCGGCTGTGATGGTTTCTATACCGAGGAGCTGTTCTGCCCGGATCAGAGCCTCGCGCCCCTGTAGACCCAGCCAGAGGTGCGTGTCTACCAGATCCTTCAGTTCGGTTTTGAAGAAGACCGCGTATTTGGCCAGTGCCGCCTGGGCTGTGGCGGCGAGATCCCGCGGCAGGCGCAGCAGTAGTTCGCTCTGGGACAGTTTTAGTGCGCTGAAGGCGCTGATGGCGCGGCCCTTGGGGTTGCAGTGGGCGCCCAGGGTGGCGTGTTGGTCGGGCAGGTTGACCAGGTCGCAGGTCAGTTGCCCCTGCAGGAATTTCTGGCTGTCGGGGCCGCTGATGGAAACCGCGCCCAGCGGGCTCAGGTCGACAAGGTGCAGGTCGGCATCAGTCTCCGGGAAGTGTGCTCTGTCCGCTTCCCATCGGGCCCCTTCGCCAGCGAGAAATGCCTGCCACTGTTGTCGATCCATAGTCCTTCCAAATCCGGTTTGTGTCTGGGGGCATTATCTTGGGCCCGCTGGCGCTTTTTCAAGGTTCCACCGCCGGCTATTCCCGCCGTCTGTGCAGTGGGGCGGGGCGGCAGGTATACTGCGCGCACTTTTGTTCGGTCGGGAAGATGAAGTATGGATCGCAACCGCCTGTTTTGGGCCAGTCGCCGGGGTATGCTGGAGTTGGATCTGGTATTGCTGCCGTTTCTGGATAACGTGTACGAAACGCTGGATGAAGCCGACAAGCTGCGTTATCAGCGGCTGCTGGACGAGCAGGACCAGGATCTGTTCGCATGGTTTCTGCGCCGTGAAGATCCGTCGGATCCCGAGCTGCAGCGGATCGTCCAGATCATTCGGGATAACACCGGCCTGCAGGAATAGGCGGCGCAATCGAGCCCGTTGCGCGGACATCCCCGGTGTCTGTGCCACTTTCAGGAATTGCCATGGATGCAGGCTATCCGCAATTTATCGAGCGCAGCGCCCGGCTCGCCTGTAGTCTGGTGCCATCCCGCACTCTCACCATTCTCCTCGCCCTGATCGTTGTCCAGTCCCTGTTGCTGCTGTGGTACTGCAATCTGCCGCCGGTGCTCTTCTGGCCGGCAGTGCCGTGTGTTCTGCTCTATGGAATATTCGAGCTCCGGGCTTTGCAGCGGACCCGCGGCGTGCTCGCAACCCGGGAGCGGCGCTGGTTCTGGCGGGCAGGGGGCGCAGAAGGTAATGAAGAGCGGGAGTTTGTGTTTCGCGGCGAGCTGGTGTTGTGGTCGTGGCTGCTGGTGATCAACGGGCGCGACCTGCGCGGTAAGCGCCTGCGCCTGGTGCTGGCGCGTGACTCGATGGACGGGGAGGACTGGCGCCGGTTACAGGCCGCCCTGCGGTATTCCCGTCAGGGCGGCTGGCACTCGGACAGCCTCAGATAAACTGCTGCTGGTCGGCAAAGTTTTCCGGAACCAGGATGGTGTCCATTGCCAGTTCACGCAGGCCGGGATAGTCGAGGGAGTAGTGCAGGCCGCGGCTCTCGCGCCGATCGAGGGCCGAACGGATAATCAGCTCGGAAACCAGTGCCAGGTTGCGCAGTTCGATCAGGTCACTGGTGATCTTGTAGTTGGCGTAGAACTCGCGGATTTCCCCCTGCAGCATTTTTGCCCGGTGCTCCGCGCGCAGCAGGCGCTTGCGGGTACGCACAATGCCCACGTAGTCCCACATAAAGCGGCGCAGCTCGTCCCAGTTGTGCGAGATTACCACGTCTTCATCGGAGTCAGTCACCCGCGACGCGTCCCAGGCGGCTGCGGTCCGCGGCGGCTGCACCATCTCCAGGGTTTCGTCGATATGCATGGCGGCCGAGCGGGCGTAGACGAGGCACTCCAGCAGTGAGTTGCTTGCCAGGCGGTTGGCGCCGTGCAGGCCGGTAAAGGTGGTCTCGCCGATGGCGTATAGCTGGTCCAGGTCAGTGCGGCCGAACTGGTTCACCATGACGCCGCCACAGGTGTAGTGGGCCGCCGGCACTACCGGGATCGGTTCCTTGGTGATATCGATGCCGTATTGCAGGCAGTTGTTGTACACCGTCGGAAAGTGATCGCGGACAAAATCCGCATCTTTGTGGGAAATATCCAGATAGAGGCAGTCTGCCCCCAGGCGCTTCATTTCGTGGTCGATGGCGCGGGCGACGATATCCCGCGGCGCCAGTTCGCCGCGCGGGTCGAAGCGGTGCATAAAGCGGCTGCCGTCCGGCAGCTTGAGTTCGGCACCCTCACCGCGCAGGGCCTCGGTGACCAGCATGGCCTTGGCCTTGGGGTGGTAGAGGCAGGTGGGGTGGAACTGGTTGAATTCCATATTGGCGACCCGGCAGCCGGCCCGCCAGGCCATGGCGATGCCATCGCCGCTAGCCCCGTCCGGGTTGCTGGTATAGAGGTACGCCTTGCTGGCGCCGCCGGTTGCCAGCACCACTGCCCGCGCCTGGAAGAGCTCCACCTCCTCGCTCTGCTTGTTGTAAACGTAGGCCCCCGCACAGCGAAAACGGCGCTTTTGCGGGTCGGGCTGGCGGATCAGGTCGAGGGCGATGTGATGTTCGAAGCAGTCGATATTTTCCGCTTCGCGCACCTTGTCGATCAGGGTGCTGTGTACCGCGCGGCCAGTGGCGTCAGCGCTGTGGATGATACGGCGGTGACTGTGTCCACCTTCTTTGGTCAGGTGGTAGTCGCCGTCCTCGCGGGTGAAACTCACCCCTGCGTCGATCAGCCAGCGAATGGCTGCAGCGCTGTTTTCTACTGTCAGGCGAACCGCGTCCGGGTGGCAGAGGCCGGCCCCCGCGTCTAATGTGTCTGCAATATGGGATTCCACCGAATCCATCTCGTCCAGTACCCCGGCGATTCCCCCCTGGGCAAACCAGGTGGAGCCGTCGCGCAGGCGCTGCTTGGACAGAAGGGCCACGCGGTAGCGCGCCGCCAGGTGCAGTGCCAGGGTGAGGCCGGCCGCGCCGCTGCCGATCACCAGTACGTCGTAACTTGCCTTAACATTCATACATTTCAATTATGATGGGGGGTCGCGTAGTATAGCGCCAACTTGAGCCTGCATCCGCAACCCAACGGCGGCCCCAGGTGTAATTTATTGAATCGGCCCGGAACTTATGTCCAATTACCCGTGTCTCCACAACCACAAAAACTGCGCCAATGTCGGCCGCCTCCCCTCCGGGCGGAGCCTCGACCAGCGCGCGCTTGATCATGGGAGTAGGGGATGACAGGGCAACAGGCGTCACCGAGTGATCGCCAGCTGGTAGAGCGTGTCCAGAAAGGGGACAAGCGCGCCTTCGATCTGCTGGTCTTGAAATATCAGCACAAGATCCTCGCGGTCGTCAGCCGGTTTATCAAGGATCACAGCGAAGTCCAGGATGTGACCCAGGAGGCTTTCATCAAGGCCTATCGCGCGCTGGCCAACTTCCGCGGCGAGAGTGCCTTTTACACCTGGATGTACCGCATTGCCATCAATACGGCCAAGAACCACCTGGTTTCCCGCAGCCGCCGCCCGCCGTCTTCAGACGTGGATCTGGAGGATGCCGAATACTATTCCGGTGCTGATCTGCTGCGCGATAACGAGACGCCCGAGGGCGAACTGTTTCGCGACCAGCTGGAAGCTGCGGTTCACGAATCCATCCGCGCGCTGCCGGAAGATCTGCGCTCTGCGGTGACCCTGCGTGAGATGGAAGGTCTCAGTTACGAGGAGATCGCCGAGGTTATGGGTTGCCCGGTGGGTACCGTACGATCGCGCATATTTCGTGCCCGTGAGGCCATTGACCGCACAGTCCAGGCCGTAATGGCTGGTGAGCCGGAACCGCTGGGCGACCGGGGCTAAAAAGGCCGGGAAAATTTTTTGCCGGTCTTGAAACAAACCGCCGGGAATCCGGTCATAGCTAACAGGCAGAGGAGGCGTCTTGTCGACGCCGTTGTACTGCGAAAATGGCGCCAGAGTGCGCTGAAAAACGATTGCACAGAGAGGGTTACCCCGTATGTCACACGGGAAACATCAGGATCGCCTGAACGAGTCGCTGTCGGCACTGATGGACGGCGAGGCCAGCGAGCTGGAGGTGCAGCGCGTGCTGAAGGCCAGTGCGGCGTCCCCGGAAGTCGGTGAGCGCTGGTCGCGTTACCAGCTGGCTGCGAGCGTTATGCGTCGTGAGGAGGTCGCCCCGGTGGGGGTTGGCCTCGCGGAAAGTATTTCCGCGGCAATTGCGCAGGAAGAGACCCCGTTCCAGTCGGGCAGCGCGGGCGCCGAAGCGCCCGCGGCAAATGATCACGGCTGGCGTCGGTTGCTGTCCCGCGGTGCGGTAGCGGCTACGGTTGCCTTTGCCGCGATTCTGGGGGTGCAGCAGATTTCCTCGCCACAGCCGGGAACCGACCTTGTGGCCGATGCCGATCGGGCTGCTCAGCCGTCGGTTCAGTCGGCGCCGGAGCCCAGTGGTTTTTATGTCGCTGCGCCGACGACCCGTTCGGTAGGTTTGGCATCGCCGCGATTGGTGCCGGAAAACCAGCCGAGTCAGGGCGTCACCGGCCAGCAGCCGGTGCAGCCGGTTCTGACCCCTGAACTGATGCGCCATCTCAACCGGGTAATGATCGAGCACTCCGAGCAGGCTGCGCACATCGGCAGTCAAGGCATGGTGCCTTTCGCTCGCGCCACCTATGGCGACCAAGTGGACATGTAGTCAGAGAATCGGACAGGAGCTCGGAAGTAGGTGCGCAAACCGTTACAACTGCATTGTGGAATCGCCAAAGCCAACAGCTTGCTGTTGGCTTTATTTCTCCTGCCGTCGGGGGTTTACGCCAGCGACATGGCCCAGGATCCGGCGATGCAGCCCGATGCAGCAGTGGCCGCTGAGCAGCAGGCCAGTGTCGAGACGTGGCTGAGCAAGCTGGCGCAGGCGGTGACCACGCTGGAGTACAGCGGGCTGGTGACCTTCGAGCACACCGGCATGCTGGAGACCCTCAAAGTGGTACACGGCGTGCGCGATGGCCAGCAGATTGAGCGGGTGCGCTACCTCAGCGGCGAACCGCGGGAGCTGGTCAGTCATGGCAGCAGCAAGAACTGTGCACGTGTCTCCAATCCCCTGGCGCGCGCGGAGCTCTGGTCCGGCGCAGGCCGCGCCGATGTGCAGCAGGCCTACCAGTTCGTCCTGCGCGGCGAAGAGCGCGTCGCCGATCGCGATACCGTAATGATCGAAGCGCGGCCGCGGGATCTCGACCGCCTGGGTATGGTGATCAACCTGGATCGCGAAACCGGCCTGCCGCTCAAGTCGATGCTGGTGAATTCCCAGGGCCGGGTGCTGGAGCGCTACCAGTTCGTCAAGCTGGACCTTTCCCCGGTCGCGGATGCCGACCTGCAGCCCAGTTCCCCCGACGCCCGCCGCATCGATAACAACACCCCCTGTACTTCAGCGCAGAGTCGCTGGCAGGTGCGCTGGGTACCGGCGGGGTTCAAGCCGGTTTCCGTACGCACCCTGTCGGATGGCGACATGCTGGTATTCAGCGACGGTCTGAGTGTCTTTACCGTATTTATTCAACGCCTGGGCCCGGGCCTCGATTTCAAGGGGCGCGCGATTCGCGGTGCCACCGTTGCCTATATGGATCGCCTGGAAGTGGACGGAATCAACTATACCGTGACTGTTGTCGGTGAAATTCCCGACACTACCGCGCGTCGAGTGGCGGACGCGGTGGCCGTCAGGAGTTGAGGCGCGGTTGCCCGCTTCATTTCTAGGGACTGAATTTATGCTGGAAGAGCGCGGCCGCATCGTAGCGATTGAGCCGGGCGCCATCTGGATCGAGACGATCCAGCGCAGTGGTTGCCACGGATGCTCCGCCAAATCCGGGTGCGGAACCGGGTTGCTGGGCGAATATCTCTCGGGTGCATCGAGAATTCGGGTGGCGCTGAACAGCTGGGATCCGGAATATATCTCTCTCAACGATACCGCCGTCATCGGTATCGCGGAAAACACTCTTGCCAGCAGTGCGCTGGTTATCTACTTGTCGCCGCTGATTGCGCTGATACTCGCTGCGCTGACCGGTAATGCCTTGGCGGGCGAGACCGGTGCCATAAGCGGAGCGCTGCTCGGCCTGTTGGGCGGCGCGGCGCTGGTGCGCTGGCACAGCCGTCGCCACGCCGCCGACCCCGCCTACGCGCCGCTGCTGCTGCGCGTTGAGCCTGGCAGCGGATCCTGACTGGCGGAACCCTTCCCACCAACCCGCATATCCCTTTCTAAACTGTTATCTCACCCTTGCTGGAGATGACCCATGCGCGCACTTTGCTACGCCGAGAGCTGGCCCCTGCGCACTACCTTTGTGATTTCCCGCGGCGCGCGCAGTGAGGCGCAGGTCGTGGTGGTTGAAGTGCACGGGCGGGGAGTCACCGGCATCGGTGAGTGTTCACCCTACGCCCGCTACGGCGAGAGTGTGGATTCGGTGATAGGCCAGCTGCAACCGGCGCTGGACGCGGTGGCCGCAGGGCTGACGCGGACGCAGTTGCAGGAGCGACTGCCGGCCGGTGCCGCGCGCAATGCGCTCGACTGTGCGTTGGCGGATTGGGAAGCCAAATGTGACGGCGCTGCGTTCGCGGGCCCGGAGTCCCTGCCCACGGTGCAGACCCTGGGCATTGATACGCCATCCGCGATGGCGGACGCGGCACGGGAACTGGTGGAGCAGGGGGTGTCGGTGCTTAAGCTGAAGCTCGACGACCGCGAAGTGCTCGAACGCGTGAAGGCGGTGCGCAATGCGGCGCCTGGCGCACAGCTGGTGATTGACGCGAATGAGTCCTGGCCGGCGGACTCCCTGCCGCAGCGCTGCCAGCAGCTGCTCGACCTGGGTGTCGCCATGCTGGAACAACCCCTGCCGGCGGACCGCGATGCCGTTCTGTCGTCCTTCCCTCATCCGTTGCCGATCTGTGCCGACGAAAGCTGCCACACCCGGGCGGATCTGCCGCGGCTGCGGGGGCGCTACGAGATGCTGAATATCAAACTGGACAAGACCGGCGGTATTACCGAGGCCCGGGCACTCGCCGACGAGGCCGAACGCCAGGGGTTTCAATTGATGCTCGGGTGCATGCTTTGTACCTCGCGGGCCATTCGCGCGGCCTGGCCGCTGGGCGAGCGGGTGCGGTTCCTCGACCTGGATGGCCCGACATGGCTGGCCAGGGACGCGCAGCCGCCCCTGCGTTTTGCCGCCGGGCGGGTCTACTGGACGTGAATTTGCGCCGGCTCAGTCTGTCCAGGTGAGCAGCTCAGTCAGGGTGCGCAGGTAGTCCTCGCTGGCACGATCAGCGGAGATCGGTGGAAATTCCAGGGTGATACAGTGCAGTTTGCGTTCTTCACACCAGGTGCCGAATGAGCCGGGTGTCGCGTAATCCAGTTCAGTGACCAGTGGCAACTGCATCCGCTCGGCGAGCCACTGACCCAGGTCACTGTTCTCTGGATCTTCCACACAGGCGAGGGGATCGTGAATGGTCACTATCCACGGAGGGCGCAGTTCATCGATCAGTCGGCTCAGGGCCTTGGTCTCGGCTTCCGAGCCGGGTTCGCTGCCGGTTTTCAGCTGCACATCCCGCTCATCGGCGGCGCTGTTCCAACGGTAGACGGTATTTTCCGCCTGCCAGTTGGCTGTGGCGAAGTTGCGGTTCAGGTCGACGCCGCGGGCATTGGCGCGCAGGCCCAGCTGGCAGCCGTCTGGATTGACCGCCAGAATCACGTGGTGGCGCAGCTGTTCTGCGGGCAGCGAACGCAGCGCGCAGGACAGGGCGACGATTGCCGATACTTCGTCGCCGTGGGTGCCCGCCATGATGATTCCGTGGCGTTCGCCGCACTGGGCCGGGAAGTACAGTAGCGGTGCCCCCAGTTCGGATTGCCCGTACTGTCGCTGGGGGTGGCAAAAATGACCGCGTTCGTTGCGTGGGCGCATTGTGGTCATGGCGATCTCCGGGAGTGGTGCTGGCGCGGCGTCTGCCAGGGGGCTTGCGCGGGATTCCCCCTCTACAGCGGACCGGCTGGGGTTGGGGGTACGGGGACGTCTTAACATTGTTTTACACTGGCGATGAGAACTTTCGTGGCCAGAACGCCACTAAATGTTTACCAGAAACCTGTTGAGTGCTGTCCCGCTCCCTGATGGATCGGATAGCAGCCTTCATCAACTCCTGAATGCATAAGTGCATATTAGAAGCGATATATAAGGGTAACAAACCGATGCTTATACGCTGTAAACAGCTGATATTCATGCTGTGCCTGTTGATATCGGCGTCCGCCTGCGCGCGGGGTCTGCCGGAGTTCACCGACCTGATCGAGCAGAATTCGCCCGCTGTCGTCAAAATCAACTCAGTGGAGCGCCCTCACGCCTCGCGTGGCAACCTGCCGCCGCAGTATCAGCAGCAGATCCCGGATATCTTTCGCCATCTGCTGGAACCGCGCGGCCGCGAGCGCCGGCCGGTAGCGAGCCTGGGCTCCGGTTTCATCATTTCTGATGATGGCTATGTAGTCACCAACAACCACGTCGTTGACGGCGCCGACCAGGTGACGGTCACCCTGACCGACCGCCGCGAGTTCGATGCCAAGGTGATCGGTACGGATGCCAGTTCCGACCTGGCATTGCTGAAAATCGACGCCGATGACCTGCCGCACGTGAAATGGGGCAGCTCCGACAAGCTCAAGGTCGGTGAGTGGGTTGTGGCGATCGGTTCGCCGTTCGGCCTGGATTACTCGGCCAGCGCCGGGATCGTCAGCGCCATGGGTCGCAGCATCCCCAATGAGAGCCGCGAGAACTACGTGCCGTTTATCCAGACGGATGTGGCCATCAACCCGGGTAACTCCGGTGGACCACTGTTCAACATGGATGGTGAGGTCGTCGGTATCAACTCGCAGATTTATACGCGCAGTGGTGGGTCCATCGGCCTGTCCTTCGCCATTCCGGCAAGTCTGGCGCGGGATGTCGTCGCTCAGCTCAAGGATAAGGGGCGCGTTGACCGCGGCTGGCTGGGCGTCGGTATCCAGGATGTGGATCTGAACATGGCCAAGGCCATGGGACTCAAGAAGCCGCACGGTGCCCTGGTGGCCCAGGTTGAGGCCGGCGCACCGGCGGCCCAGGCGGGCATCCTGGCCGGCGATATCATCACACGCTTTGACGGTCACAAGATTCTCGAGCAGGGTGATCTGCCCCACGTGGTGGGCCGCACCCGCCCCGGCAGCGAAGTTGCCGTGAACTTGATGCGCAAAGGCGAGGAGAAGACCCTGCGCGTGACCGTCGGTGCCCTGCCCAGCGAAGACGACGGCATGGAGCAAGCCTCGAGCAATGTGCCTGCCAGCAATGTCGGCGGCCGCCTGGGGCTCATCGTCAGCGAGATCCCCGATGCGCTGAAACAGCGCTGGGGAGTGGATGCCGGAGTCCTGGTCAAGGAAGTGGTGCCCGACAAGCCCGGTGCCAAGGCGGGCCTGCGCAGCGGTGATATCGTCGCGCAGCTGGGCTTCGAAGATATCGGCGATATGAAGGATTACGCGAAAGTGGTCAAGGGGCTCCCCTCCGACGAGCTGCTGCCGATCCGCTTTTTCCGCGCCGGCCAGCCC
Organism: Microbulbifer hainanensis; assembly: GCF_014904735.1. Lineage (GTDB taxonomy): Bacteria > Pseudomonadota > Gammaproteobacteria > Pseudomonadales > Cellvibrionaceae > Microbulbifer > Microbulbifer hainanensis. Next base: position 66,139 of record NZ_JACZCR010000029.1, read on the forward strand.
ACCTTCCGAACTATCCAGATTGAAGAAGACTAGCGGGTCGAACCGCATGTCAAACGCGGAGCCCCATCGGGGCTCCGCCGCTTTTCCGGGTTCGGCAATCATCATTCTGTATTTCTCGCCGCCTCTGATAGACTTGCGCCACGCCGCCGGCATACTTGCTGGCTAACAACCTGATTTTTAAAGGATTTACTCTCCGAAGTGGCCACAGATCTCTCCCATATCCGCAATTTCTCCATCATTGCCCACATCGATCACGGCAAATCCACCCTGGCGGACCGCTTTATCCAGGTCTGTGGAGGCCTCTCTGATCGGGAAATGGCCGAGCAGGTCCTGGACAGCATGGACCTGGAGCGGGAGCGGGGTATTACCATCAAGGCGCAGAGCGTGACCCTCGACTACACGGCGAGGGACGGTAAGACCTACCAGCTGAACTTTATTGATACCCCGGGCCACGTGGACTTCTCCTATGAAGTATCGCGCTCCCTGGCCGCCTGTGAGGGTGCGCTGCTGGTCGTCGATGCCGCCCAGGGGGTCGAGGCGCAGTCTGTGGCCAACTGCTACACGGCGATCGAGCAGGGGCTGGAAGTAATCCCGGTTCTGAACAAGATGGACCTGCCACAGGCGGATCCGGACAAGGTTGCAGAGGAAATCGAAGATATTATCGGCATCGACGCCGCCGAGGCGACCCGCTGCAGTGCCAAATCCGGCCTGGGCGTGGAGGATGTGCTGGAAGACCTGGTCCGCCTGGTGCCGCCGCCGCAGGGCGACGTGGATGCGCCGCTACAGGCGTTGATTATCGACTCCTGGTTCGACAGCTACCTGGGCGTTGTGTCCCTGGTCCGTGTAGTGCAGGGCACCCTGAAGGCCAAGGACAAAATCGTGACCAAATCCATCGGTCGTGCCCATGTGGTGGACAATGTCGGCATCTTCACACCCAAGCGCAAAGAGACTGGCGTGCTGCGCGCCGGCGAAGTGGGCTTTGTGGTGGCTGGCATCAAGGATATTCATGGCGCGCCGGTGGGCGATACTCTGACCCACGCCAAGGGCGTAGAAGAAGTGGCGATGCTGCCGGGCTTCCAGAAGGTGAAGCCGCAGGTTTACGCCGGTCTCTTCCCAGTTAGCTCAGACGATTACGAGGCCTTCCGCGATGCGCTGGAAAAACTGTCCCTGAATGACGCCTCGCTGTTTTATGAGCCGGAGACCTCCGATGCACTGGGCTTCGGCTTCCGCTGCGGCTTCCTCGGTATGCTGCACATGGAGATCATCCAGGAGCGCCTGGAGCGCGAGTACGACCTGGACCTGATTACCACCGCGCCGACCGTGGTCTTCGAAGTGTTGCAAACTGACGGTACTGTGGTGGCGGTGGACAACCCGTCGCGCCTGCCGGACCTGGGCACCATCGAGGAAATGCGCGAACCAATCGCCGAGGTGAACATCCTGGTGCCCCAGGAGTACCTGGGCAACGTGATCACCCTGTGTGTCGAGAAGCGCGGCATCCAGAAGGACATGCAATATGCCGGCAGCCAGGTATCCCTGCGCTACGAACTGCCGATGAATGAAGTGGTGATGGATTTCTTCGACCGGCTCAAGTCGGTGAGCCGTGGCTTCGCGTCGCTGGATTACAGTTTTGCGCGTTTTGACCCGGCAAAACTGGTGCGCCTGGATATCCTGATCAACGGCGATCGGGTGGACGCCCTGGCGCTGATCGTGCACCGCGACCACGCCCAGCAAAAGGGGCGCGCGATGGCGGAGAAAATGAAAGAACTGATTCCGCGGCAGATGTTCGACGTGGCTATCCAGGCGGCCATCGGCGGCCAGGTAGTGGCCCGCACAACGGTAAAAGCACTGCGCAAGAATGTGACGGCAAAATGTTATGGCGGTGACGTAACGCGCAAGAAAAAACTGCTGGAAAAACAGAAGGCCGGTAAGCGGCGCATGAAGCAGTTGGGCCGCGTGGAAGTGCCGCAGGAGGCCTTCCTGGCCGTTTTGAAAGTAGACCAGTGACCGGCGACTGTCATCAATGATCAATTTACAGGATCATTCGATGATACCCGCTGGTGATTGACCATAGTCAATTGATCGTTGAGACCAATATGGATATTAATTTTCCCCTGATATTGCTGCTGCTGGTGGTGGTCACCGGCGGTGTCTGGCTCGTGGACAGCCTGTTTTTCGCCCGTCGCCGCAGGCTCGCCGGCGGTGAGAAAGCGGACCCGGTACTGGTTGAATATTCCAAGTCCTTCTTCCCGGTACTGGCAATCGTTTTCATTCTGCGCTCGTTCCTGGTAGAGCCCTTCCAGATTCCGTCGCGCTCCATGGTGCCCACGTTGCAGGTTGGGGATTTTATCCTGGTGAATAAATTTGCCTATGGCCTGCACCTGCCGGTTTCCCGTGCCAAAATCGTGGATATCGGCGAGCCCAAACGCGGCGATGTGATGGTGTTCTTTCCGCCGCATATGAACGATACCTACTTCATCAAACGTGTCATCGGCCTGCCCGGCGACAAAATCGAAGTGAAGAACAACGTTCTTTACATCAACGGAAAGCGCGCGCCCCAGGAACTGATCCAGGCATTGCCGCCGAGTCGCCCGGAAGTGGAAGTGATGTGGGAGAATATATACGGGCGCCGCCACTTGATGGCCAAGCACGTGATTCCCAGCCGTTACAGCAACTACAGCACCACGGTGCCGGCGGGGCACTATTTCATGATGGGCGACAACCGTGACAACAGCCTGGACAGCCGCGAATGGGGGTTCGTGCCCGAAAAAGATGTAGTGGGCAAGGCTTTCGCGATTTGGATGCACTGGGACAAACTGCTGAGTATTCCGACCTTCGATCGGGTTGGCAGTATCCAGTAATTGGACTTTCGTAAGACAACGCACAATAACAATCGAGGGCAAACTGATGGTTAGGCAAATGACTTCCTCCCTGCGCGGGCAGCGCGGTATGAGTTACTGGAGCCTTATTTTTTATATCTGCGGTTTCGCATTGATTATCCTGTTCGCGTCAAAATTGGCGCCCGCATACGTGGACGCGATGGCAGTTGAAAGTGGTTTGAAGGATCTGGCTGAGAAAGACAACCTCCGGGATATGAGCCGCAGCGAGATAATTCGTGACCTGCAAAAATACTTCATGCTCAACAATGTTCGTGGCCAGCCGACCAAATCGGTTCAGGTTATCCGTGGCGCAGACGGTATGTTGGTTAGTATCAACTACGAATTGCGTGAGCCATTGATCCAGAACATCGACGTCGTAATGAAATTTAACAAACAGCTCAATACCGCGAAGCCGGAACTTTGCTGTGAGCCGCTGGTAGACCTGGAGCAATTCCGCAAACGTGACTGACCTTTTACTGGAGCGCCTGTGCCAGCGGCTCGGCCACAGCTTTAACCGCGCTGACCTGCTGGAACTGGCGCTGACCCATCGCTCACACGGCAGCCGCAACAACGAGCGGCTGGAATTCCTCGGTGATTCCATTCTCGGCTTCACCATCGGCGCGGCACTGTTTGAACAGTTTCCCCAGGGCCGTGAAGGCCAGTTGAGTCGTCTGCGCGCGCAGCTGGTCAGCGGTGAAACCCTGGCCAAGCTGGCGCGGGAAATGGAGCTGGGCGACTGCCTGCGCCTGGGTGAGGGCGAAATGAAAAGCGGCGGTTTTCGCCGGGCATCCATTCTCGCCGATGCGGTGGAAGCGCTGATAGGCGCCATCTACCTGGATGCAGGCCTGGAGAAAGCGCGTGAGCGCGTCCTCGCCTGGTTTGCATCGCGCCTGCAGAACCTGTCCCTGGAAACCGCCAAAGATCCCAAGACCCGGCTGCAGGAGTGGTTGCAGGCGCGACAGAAACCCCTGCCGGAATACCGGGTTGTGGATGTCGCCGGCGCCGAGCATGCGCAACAGTTTGTCGTCGAATGCAAGGTCAGCGGTCTCAATGCGCCGGTGCGTGGTGAGGCGGGAAGCCGTCGCGCGGCGGAGAAGATCGCGGCCACCGAAGCCTATAACCGCCTGACCGGGCAGGGCTGATCCTACAATCTGTCAGTACCGGCGAAATGTCGCCGGGTGCTTGCCGCGCGAAACCGGCATTCGGCATTGCTGACATCCGAGTCGCTGTGGCAATGCCCGGAGCGAATCGCAACTATTTCGGAGAATTTTCTTGAGTGAACAACCCGCCCGCTGTGGATATGTCGCCATCGTCGGCCGCCCGAATGTGGGCAAGTCCACCCTGCTGAACCACCTGTTGGGGCAGAAACTGGCGATTACCTCGCGCAAGCCGCAGACCACCCGACACAACATGCTGGGTATCAAGACCGAGGGTGCCAACCAGATTATTTTCGTGGATACGCCGGGTCTGCACGCAGACCAGGAAAAGGCGATCAATCGCTACATGAACCGCGCTGCCAGCAGTGCAGCGCGGGACGTCGATGTGGTGGTTTTTGTGGTCGAGCGCACCCGCTGGACGGAAGGCGATCAACTGGTGGCGGACAAGTTGCGCGGCCTGAAGTCACCGCTGGTGATTGCCGTCAACAAAGTCGATCAGCTGGAAGACAAGGGCGATCTGCTGCCGCAACTGCAGGCGCTGGCGGAGCAGCATCCCAAGGCGGAAATCGTGCCCATCTCTGCGCTGCAGGGAATCAATCTCGATGCACTGGAAAAGGTGATCGTGGAGCACCTGCCGGAAGGAGAGCACTTTTTCCCCGATGACCAGATAACTGACCGCAGCTCGCGTTTCCTTGCTGCGGAAATCGTGCGGGAAAAGGTCATGCGCCAGCTGGGCGCAGAGATTCCCTATCAGGTGACTGTGGAAGTGGAGGAATTCGCCCAGGACGGACCGATCCTGCATATCAGCGCGGCAATCCTGGTGGAGCGCTCCGGTCAGAAACGTATCCTCATCGGCAACAAGGGTGAGCGGATCAAGCAGATCGGCAGCCAGGCGCGCCAGGATATGGAGCGCCTGTTTGATAGTAAAGTCATGCTCAATCTGTGGGTGAAGGTGAAGTCCGGCTGGTCGGATGATGAGCGGGCTCTGCGCAGTCTCGGATACCGCGACGATTAAGTCTTTCGGGCTCGGTTTATGGTGGGACAAGGGATGAAGCAGCGGCGGGCACAATGCAGTTGCGGACAGCTGAACCTGACGACAAGTGGTGAGCCCGTGCGTGTATCCATTTGTCATTGTCAGGCCTGTCAGCGTCGCACCGGCAGCGTCGCCGGTGTGCAGGCGCGCTTTCCGCTGGATCGGGTTCAAATCGAAGGCACGAGCAGTGAGTATGTGCGCACGGCAGAAAGTGGCAATAAGATTTCCCTGCATTTCTGTCCGCACTGCGGTTCCACGGTTTATCTGCAGTTGGATATTGAACCGGAGCTGATCGGCGTGCCGGTGGGCGCTTTCGCCGACCCGGATTTTCCCGCGCCGACCGCCTCCATTTACGAAGAACACCGCCATCCATGGCTACCTCTGCCAGAAGATATCGAACATTGGCACTGAGCCCGTTGCGGTCGTGTTCCGTGAGCGGTGATAATCCCGTTGAGCCTTATTTGACGCTGTCATCCTGACTATGACACAACCGCAAACTCCGCTGCAGCCCGCCTTTATCCTGCATTCGCGCCCCTTTCGCGATTCCAGCCTGATTCTGGAGTTGCTGACGCCGGAGTTCGGTCGGATCGGTTGCGTAGCGCGGGGAGCGCGGCGCGACAAGCAGCGGCGTCAGCAATCTCTGCAGCCCTTTGCCCCATTACTGGTCACGTTGATGGGGCGCGGCGACCTGAAAACACTCGGACCGGTGGAAAGTGCCGGCACCGCCCTGTGGTTGCGAGGCCGCGCTGTTTACGCGGGCCTTTACGCCAATGAATTACTGGTGCGCCTGTTGGCCGCCGGCGAAGCCCAGTACCGTCTATTTGTGCATTACCAGGTGTTGCTTGAGTCGCTGGCGGCACTGGATGGCGGCAGCGCAGAGCAGCTGGAAGCGCCGTTGCGTCGCTTTGAATTGCAGCTGCTGAGTGAGCTCGGGAGTTGCCCGCAGTTGAATTACTGTGCCCACAGCCAGGCTCCGGTGACCGCTTCAGCCAGCTACCGGTTGGAAAATGAATTCGGCTTTGTGCCGGTGTTGCGTACGGGGGGCGAGCGACCGTCGGCGGGGGAGTTTTCCGGTGCCGATCTGCTGGCCTTGGAGTGTGCGGTGGAGAGTGGTGAATTCGCACCGGCGCTGCTGGCGCCGGCCAAGCGGTTGACCCGATTGTTGCTGGCACCGCTGCTCGGCGACAGGCCGTTGCAGAGCCGGGAATTGTTCAGACAGGTATATTCAAATAATGATCGTTAGTATCGGCACGGATATCTGCAGTTATACCCGCATCGAGGCGGCCTGGCGCCGCTTCGGTGATCGCTTTGTCGAGCGCGTACTGTGCGCCGGGGAGAGGGAGGCGCTCGGCGTGCTCGCCATCCCCAATCGCGCCGCCTATCTGTGTAAGCGGTTCGCCGCCAAGGAGGCTCTGGGCAAGGCGCTGGGCACCGGTATTGGAGCGGGTATTTCCTGGCAGGATATCGAAGTGCGCCGCCGACCGGGGCAGGGCCCGCAAGTGCTGTTGTCCGGCGGGGCCCAATTGCGCGCTGAGCAGCTGGGTGTCGAGCGAATTCACCTGTCCCTTTCCGATGAAAAAGATTTTGCCCTGGCATTCGTGATTTTTGAGGGCGCGTGAAAACTCGCGGGACTCAATGCGTCGCCGCCGTCTCCGTCTCTTTCTCCAGCCCGAACAGGGCATCCAGGTTCTGTTCCGATGCCCATTCACGCAGCGCGCGAATTTCGCGAGCCGTATTGTCCACCAGCTTCTGATTGATGGTTGCCTCGTCGTTTTCCTGTAGGGGCCGCAGGTGCTCCTGCAGCTGCCCTGTCGTCTCGCGCAATCGCGGTACGCCACAGTAGCAGCAGCCCCCGTGCATCCGGTGTACGAGTTCAAACAAACCCTTGATATCGCCGAGTTTGCTCAAGCGGTGTAATTCCTGTTCGTCGGAAATCAGTCCCTTGATCAGCATCTGCAACATATCCCGAGCCAATTTGGCATCATTGTTACTGAGGCTCAGGCTCTCGCCGATATCGACGAGGCGCGGTCCCCGGGCTTCCCCGCTGCGCGGTACCACCGGGGCCAGGATTTTCATCCAGCGCTTGATCATATTGCTGAGCTGGGCCTCGCTGACCGGTTTGCTCAGATAGTCGTCCAGTCCCGCAGAGAGCAGGCGCGCTTTTTCCTCCGCGCCGGCGTGGGCGGTCAGGGCGATAATAGGGATTCGTCGGCCGCTTTCCTCGGCACGGATACAGCGGGTCGCTTCAATACCATCCATACCCGGCATCTGAATATCCATGAAAATCATGTCGAAGGCGTGTTCGCGCCACAACTGCAGCGCTTCCTCGCCGCTCGAGGCGACGGTGGCGTCAATGCCCTGTGCACGCAGCAGTTCACTCACCAGCAAACGGTTGGCCTGATGATCGTCCACGGCCAGAACACGGGGCGTGGATGACCAGGGCAGGGCGGGATGGGTGCCCGTTGGGCGCTGGTTCTGTTGCTGCGGCGCGGCGCGGCGCAGTGCGCGCAGGAGACCGTCGCGACTGATCGGTTTGGCGAGGAAAGTGATCACCCGGGTGCGCAACTGTTCGTAGCAGCGACGCAGTTCCACCGGTGAGCCCTGAACAATCACGCGGCACTGATAGGTATCCACCAGTTGCTGTACTGTGCCGATAAACTGGTCGAAGTCGCCATCGGCGATAGCGGTATCGATGATGACCGCGTCCGGTAGCGAGTCGTGGCGCCACATCTGCTCCACGGCAGGTTGCAAGGTGGATGTATCCGTGAGTTCTATCGGTTCCACCTGCCAGTATTTGAGCAGTTGCGCTACCTGCATGCGGGTCATGCGATTGGGGTCGGCGATCAGCAGGCGACACCCGGGGAAGCGCTCCGGAACCGGTACCGAGCGGTTGCGCTCGAGCAGAAGTGGCAGGTGAACCCAGAAAGTGGAACCGCCGCCGGCGGCTTCGTCGATGCCGATACTGCCACCCATGCGCTCGATCAGGCTGCGGGCAATGGCCAGTCCCAGGTCATTGCTGCTGATCTGGTGATTCTGGTGCTCGGCATCGCTCTCGAGCAGCTGTCGCAGTTCTCGCCGCGCCTGTTTATCCATCCGGTTGCCGAGGTCGGTGACACTGATGCGGATCAGCAGCTCGGAATCCTTACCACTCTGCACGCTCATGCGTACCGGGATATTGCCATCCGCGGAACTGCGTACCGCATTGCCCACCAGATTGGTGAGAATCTGCTTGATCCGCAGCGGATCGCCGACCAGGGTGCTCGGTAGCTGGGTATCGATCAGCGGCACCAGCTCCAGGCGGTGCTCGTAGGCAAAGGGGGCGAGGATCTGCAGTGTTTCTTCCAGTAGCTGGCCCAGGTTCATGGGGATGTGGTCCAGCACCAGGTTGCCGGACTCGATCCGCGAAAAATCCATGATGTCGTTGATGGTCGTCAGCAGGTTTTCCGAGGAGCGCAGTATCGTCTGCAGGTAGTCCTGCTGCAGTTCATCGAGCTCGGTTTTCAGCAGTAGGTTGGTAAAGCCGATGATGCCGTTCAGGGGCGTGCGAATTTCGTGGCTGGTGTTGGCGAGGAAATTGGATTTGACCCGGCTCGCTTCCAGGGCTTTCTTCCGCGCCAGATCCAGCTCGATATTCTGCTCTTCCATGCTGTCGAGCGACTGGTGCAGGTCCTCCATCGATTGCAGGAGGTTGGCCTTGTATTCCTGCTGGTAACTGGCGAGGTTTTCCGCGGCCTCGTTGATCTTCCGCGCGAGCCGGTTCAACTCGCGGTTTTCCGTATAAACGGCCCGCGTATCGAACCGCCCGTTTCCGAGGGCGGCAATCTTGTCGCCGAGGCGCGCGAGATTACGACCGAATTGTTCAGACAGATATACAGACCATACCAGTGCGGCCAGGGTACAGATAATCATCGCCAGCAACCCGACGAGCACCACCTGGTAAGTCCCGATGATGAAATAAGGGCGATGCATCTCGACCGTGATCCAGCAGTGGATCGGTAAGTCCCTGATCGGGTGTAATACCTGCAGACTGCCGTCCTTTTCAAAAATGAGCGTATCCTTGCCGCGCAGGAAATCGGCGGTGACCGACACGCGCGGCCGCGGCCCTACGCCGGCGAGCGTGCGCAGCCCGGTGGCTGGATCCAGATCCGGTCCCTCGGTCGAGTAGAGCTGCACCGAGCGCACCATGTCCTTTTCCAACATCAAGGTCAGCAGGCTCTGGTGCAGCCACTCGCTGCGCACCTCGTAGGGCTGGTCGCCACTGAGCTTGATCAGCTCGGCCAGTTGTTCCGCACTGGCCCGGCCGTGCGACAGCAGTAGCTGACGCCGGTCATTCATCTGCTGCAGGGTAAAGACCACGGCCAGCACCAGCGCCAGCACCAGCGCCGGCGCAAGGGTAAAGCGGAACAGGATCGCGCGGAGAGATCGCAGGCGGGGCGGCGAATCCGATGCCGACTCTGGAGACTGGGATACGGCCATAGGCGGAAGGTCTTATTCGACAGTGCTATTTTTGTCCGATTCTACTCCTCTCGGCAGCATATGCCACTAACCAATGGGAATATCGCCGAAGGTTCGCAGGGGGCTGTGCGGAGGTTAGAATGGCGCACCGATTTTTGTCACGATTTGGATCTGTTATGGAATACCCCACGATTGCCGACTGTGTGGGCAATACCCCGCTGGTGCGCCTGCAGCGCCTCGGCGGAGAGACCAGCAATACGATTCTGCTCAAGCTGGAGGGGAATAATCCGGCCGGTTCGGTCAAGGATCGCCCGGCTCTGTCGATGATCGGGCGCGCCGAGGCCCGCGGCCAGATAGCGCCGGGTGACACGTTGATAGAGGCCACCAGTGGCAATACCGGTATCGCCCTGGCGATGGCCGCGGCGATCAAGGGCTACCGCATGATCCTGATCATGCCTGAGAGCGCCACCGACGAGCGCAAGGCCGCTATGACCGCCTATGGTGCGGAACTGATCCTCGTCAGTGCCGAGCAGGGCATGGAAGGGGCGCGGGACCTGGCATTGCAAATGCAAGCGGAAGGTCGTGGGCTGGTGCTGGATCAGTTCGCTAACGGCGACAATCCGCGGGCGCATTTCGAGGGCACCGGCCCCGAAATCTGGCGCCAGACCGGTGGTGAAATCACCCATTTCGTGTCATCCATGGGTACAACCGGCACCATTATGGGCTGTGGCCGCTACCTGAAGTCACAGAACCCGGCAGTCCAAATTGTCGGCCTGCAGCCGACCGAGGGATCCAGCATCCCGGGGATTCGCCGCTGGCCCCAGGCCTATCTTCCGAGTATTTTCGTGCCCGAAGAGGTGGATCGGGTCATCGATATGGATCAGAGTGAGGCCGAAGAGACGGCCCGCCGGCTGGCGCGGGAGGAAGGCATTTTCTGCGGTGTATCCTCCGGTGGCGCCGTGGCCGGCGCGCTGCGCCTGTCCGCCGAAGTGGAGAACGCCACGATTGTCGCAATCATCTGTGATCGCGGCGACCGCTACCTGTCCTCCGGGCTGTTCAACCAACAATAAAAGCGCTCAGAAAACGCGATGGTACAAGTCAGAAAACATCACTCTGTCGGCCCGGATGGCGAACTGGATTTTGAATCCTGGCTTCGCCATATCCAGACGCTCGCGAATCTTGATGGTGGGGCGCTGGTAACCCTGCGCCGCGCCGCCGAGATGAGTGCTGAGGCAGAGAAGCAGGCCATCGCCGCGGAAAATATCTGGGCGGAGGGCGCCAGCAGTTTCGCCACCGGGCTGGAAATGGCCGAAATCCTCGGCGACCTGCAGATCGATAGCGATGCCCTGTGTGCCGCAGTGCTCTACCGTGCGGTGCGGGAAAAGCGCCTGCCCCTGAAAACTGTCGAGGACGAGTTTGGCAAAAAGATCGCCAAATTGATCCGCGGCGTGCTGCGCATGGCGGCAATTCGCAGCCGCACAGCCGATACCGGCGAGGAAAATGCCAGCGGCGCGGTGGAGGAGCACTCGGAAAATATCCGCCGGATGCTGGTAGCGCTGGTAGACGACGTGCGCGTGGCACTGATCAAACTCGCCGAGCGCACCTGCGCAATCCGCGCAGCCAAGAATGCCGAACCGGCCAAGCGCCGACGTGTAGCGCGGGAGGTGGCCGATGTCTATGCACCGCTCGCGCATCGACTGGGTATCGGTCATATCAAGTGGGAATTGGAAGACCTCTCATTCCGCTATCTCGAGCCCAGCGACTACAAACAGATCGCCCGGCTGCTGGATGAAAAGCGCCTGGCGCGGCAGAGCTATATCGATGAGGTGCTGGAGCTACTGCGCGGAGAACTGCAGCGCGCCGATATCGAAGGTGATGTCTACGGGCGGGCGAAGCACATCTACAGTATCTGGCGCAAAATGCGCCGCAAAAATATCGGATTCTCCCAAGTATATGATATCCGCGCGGTGCGTATTCTCGTGCCCACCGTGCGCGATTGCTACGCAGTGCTCGGAATCGTGCACAACCTGTGGCGCAATATCCCCAACGAGTTCGACGATTACATCGCCTCGCCCAAGGAAAACGGCTATCGCTCACTGCACACCGCAGTGATCGGCCCCGAACGCAAGGTACTGGAAGTACAGATCCGCACTTTCGCCATGCACGAAGAGGCGGAGTACGGCGTTTGCGCGCACTGGCGCTACAAGGGCACTGACCAGAAATCCGATGGCCAGGACAGTTACGAGCAGAAAATATCCTGGTTGCGGCAAGTACTCGACTGGCATGAAGAGGTCGGCGGCAACCCGCTGCAGGACGATCTGCAGTCGAGTGATGTGGATACCCGGATCTATGTGTTCACGCCCGATGGGCACGTTGTGGATCTTCCGCGCGGCGCCACGCCACTGGATTTTGCCTACCGGATCCATACGGAAATCGGGCATCGCTGTCGCGGCGCCAAAGTCGATGGGCGTATCGTGCCGCTGAACCACGAACTGCAGACCGCCAACCAGGTGGAAATTCTGACCGGCAAGCGTGAGGCCCCGAGTCGCGACTGGCTCTCCGCCGGCATGGGGTATATCACCACCTCGCGCGCCCGCGCCAAGATCATTCACTGGTTCAAGCAGCAGGCCCGCGACCAGAATATCGCTGACGGCCGCAGTATTCTCGACGGTGAATTCAAACAGTTGGCGCTGATCGATTTCGATTTTGAAAAGCTGGCGACCAAATTGAACATGCACAGCCTGGATGACCTCTATGCCGCGGTTGGCGCAGGCGATATTGGTGTGGGGCAGGTACTCAATGCCGCCCAGCGTATGGTCAAGGTGGACCGTGTGGAGCCGGTGCCATCACTCACTGCGTCGGTGGCCCGCGGCGAGGGCAAGGCCGATGTCTATATCGACGGCGTCGGCAATCTGATGACCCACATCGCCCGCTGCTGTAATCCGCTACCCGGTGACGACATCATGGGCTATATCACCCTGGGGCGCGGCGTGTCCATTCACCGTAAAGACTGCGCCAATATGCTGCGTATGCAGGCGGAAGAACACGAACGGGTGCTGAAAGTGGAGTGGGCGGAAAAGCCCAAGGAACTCTACGCAGTGGAGATCATGATCGAGGCTTACGACCGCCACGGCCTGCTGCGTGACATTACGACAATGCTCGACAGTCAGCGCATCAATATCACGGCAATGCAGACCAATTCGAATAAACACAAGCACACGGTGGAAATGGTTCTGACGGCCGAAGTACACAGTTTCGAGGAGCTCAGCCGGGTGCTCCACCGTATCAATCAGCTGCCCAACGTGGCTTCGGCCAAACGGCGGATATTGCACTGACAACCGCCTCATGCCAGGCCAGAACGCATTGGGGCAAAACCATGGAATCGATAGGAAGGGCTCGTGCAGGAAAAATACACGGTTGAGGATCTGCTCCATCTGATGGCGCAGCTGCGCAATCCCGAGGGGGGCTGTCCCTGGGATCTGAAGCAGAGTTTCGCCAGCATCGTTCCCTCGACCATTGAAGAGGCCTACGAGGTCGCGGAGGCAATCGAACAGGAGGATTTCGGACACCTGAACGAGGAACTCGGCGATCTGCTCTTCCAGGTAATTTTCTACGCCCAACTCGGCCGCGAGCAGGGGCATTTTGATTTTTCCGGCATTGTCGACACGCTTGTGCGCAAACTGCTGCGCCGCCACCCACACGTATTTCCCAGCGGTCAGCTCTACGGAGATAACCGCGGTGAAGCGATCGACGAGGCCCGGGTCAAGCAGAACTGGGAGACCATCAAAGAGGCCGAGCGCGGCGCCAAGGGCGAGCCCCGCGCGCTCGACGGGGTGGCCCTCGGTCTGCCGGGACTGACACGCGCCGCCAAGTTGCAAAAGCGTGCTGCGCGTGTCGGTTTCGACTGGCCGACGGTCGACGGTGTTCTCGTTAAAATCGAAGAGGAAATCGCCGAATTGCGTGAAGCCATTGCAGCTGGCGACAGTGACCACATGCGGGAAGAGCTTGGGGACCTGCTGTTTTCCTGCGTCAATGCCGCGCGGCACCTGAAAGTGGATCCGGAAAGCGCCCTGCGCGACTGCAATCGAAAATTTGAACGGCGTTTTAATACCGTGGAAGCGGCGCTCGGCGCCGAAGGGCGAAAGCCCGCGGACGCGTCGCTGGAAGAGCTCGACCGGCTGTGGGAGCGTGCCAAAAGCGCGGAGCCCCGTTAGGCGGAAGATCCCGGGCAGTTTCGGCAGTTCCAGTCGGAGTATTTCTCGATTTAAGTGGCCGTTCAGGGTGCGATCAGTTGGTTGCTGCACTCCCCGATAGTTTCAAATTCAGTCACATTTGCCAGTGTGGTTTTGGCGATATTGGTGATGGCCTCGCGAGTAAAGTACGCCTGGTGCCCGGTGATCAGCACGTTGTTAAACGTCAGCAGGCGCGCAAAGACATCGTCGCCGAGTACCGAGTCCGAGTAATCTTCGAAAAACAGGTCGTCCTCTTCCTCGTAAACATCCAGTCCCAGAAAGCCGATTTTTCCCGTCTTCAGTCCGCGGATGAGTGCCGCAGTATCGACCACGGCGCCACGCGACGTATTGATCAGGCAAATACCATCGCGCATCTCTGCGATGGCTTCGTCGTCTATCAGGTATTGAGTCTCGGGAAGCAGTGGGCAATGCAGTGAGATGATATCGGACTGGCGGCACAGGGTTGGCAGGTTCACATATTGCAACCCCAGTTCACGGCACTCCGGGCTCTCCACGGGATCTGTCCCGAGTAACCGGCAGCCGAAACCGTGCATAATCCGCGCGAATACTGTACCGATGGTTCCGGTGCCGACAATGCCGACGGTCTTGCCGTAGAGATCGAATCCCATCAACCCTTCGAGGGAAAAGTTGCCTTCGCGGATCCGCGCATGGGCCCGAATCAACCGCCGGATCAGGCACAGGATCATGCCGGTGGCATGCTCGGCGACCGCGTAGGGGGAATAGCCGGGAACATTGGCGACGGCGATACCGAGCTCATTGGCCGACGGGATATCCACGTGATTGAATCCGGCCGAGCGCAGCGCGATGAGCTGGGTCCCCTGCGCGCGCATTTTCTTGAGCAGTCCGCGGTCTACCGGGTCGTCGACAAAAATACAGATCGCCGGCGCGCCCTGGCTCAGCATCAGGGTTTCTTCATCCAGATGGGTGTCGAGATAGTGGAGTTCATGGTGATAGGCGCGGTTGAAGCGATCAAAATAGAGCTTGTCGTAGGGGCGGGCGTTGTAGATGGCAATTTTCATTGCGGGGGCCGTCTCCGATTCCTCAAAGTGGCCCCAAAAGCATAGCCCGCGAGGGTTGACTGGCGATTCCCGCAGCTCCGCATCAAGGACACGGAATGACCGAAACCTGATATCGGGTATTCAGTTCTTGAATGTACCCGGGATGACAGGCGGGGCGGTGGCCCCCTATCAACCGGCCGGCGCCGATTCTCAGGGCTCCGGCTTGATGACTCCCTAGAATGCTGTAGCGAAACGGGGCATACCGGCGTGGCCCCCGGGTGTTGGCGACCTTGCTCTGTTATGGGCCAGCGTGTAAGGTAGCGCTCTTTTGGCGCGGCGGGCATTGACGCGCCGGTATAATCTGGAGGCATTCTGACCATGCGAATTATTCTCTTGGGGGCGCCGGGAGCCGGCAAGGGCACTCAGGCTCAGTTCATTACAGAGAAGTTCGGCATTCCGCAGATCTCCACCGGTGACATGCTGCGTGCAGCGGTCAAGGCGGGTACCCCGCTGGGCCTGCAGGCCAAAGACGTTATGGCCGCTGGTCAATTGGTTTCCGATGACCTGATCATCGCTCTGGTCAAAGAGCGTATCGCACAGCCGGATTGCGCCAACGGATTCCTGTTTGACGGCTTCCCGCGCACCATTCCCCAGGCCCAGGCATTACTGGACGCCGACGTCGCCATTGATCACGTGCTGGAAATTGCGGTAGACGATGAGGAAATCGTCAAGCGCCTGTCCGGTCGCCGGGTACACGAGGGCTCCGGGCGCGTTTACCACGTCATTTACAATCCGCCGAAGCAGGAAGGCGTGGATGATGAAACCGGTGAGCCGCTGGTTCAGCGCAGTGACGACAGCGAGGAAACCGTTCGCAATCGTCTGTCTGTTTATCACGAACAGACTGAGCCGCTGGTAGGTTTTTACCGTGAGCTGGCGGGGCGCGCGCCGGAAACTGCACCGAAATACAGCCGCGTAGAGGGTGTCGGTTCCATGGAAGACATTCGCGAACAGGTCAATGCGGCGCTGACCTGATCCGATTCGGCGAAATTCGCGTAGAAAGGCTCCCTGACGGGGGCCTTTTTTGTATCCGGAAGGTGGCGCTAGGGCTTTAGCAGTCCGGACCGCAAGCAGTTACTATTGACCCGGCTTTCAATACGAAAGGAACTCATTCATGACAACCGCTATTATCCTGATGAACCTTGGCACGCCAGCCGAACCAACTGCCAAAGCTGTACGGGATTTTCTTTGCGATTTTCTGTCCGATCCCCGCGTAGTCGAAATTCCCCGCGCGGTGTGGCTGCCTATTCTGCACGGGCTGGTACTGCCATTGCGTCCGCGGCGTATTGCCCCGGCATATGAGTCGATTTGGAATGAGAGCGCTGACGGTGAGCCGGTGAAGGGATCGCCAATCCTTCACTATACCCGTCGGCAAGCGGAGCTGCTGCAAGCACATTTTTCACAGTCGCGCCCCGATGTGGTCGTGAGCTATGCGATGAGTTACGGTCGTCCAAGCCTGGAAACTGAGGTCGAACGGCTGCGCCGGGAGGGGTTCGAGTCATTTGTGGTTTTGCCGTTGTACCCACAGTACTCAGCAACCACGACGGGAGCGGTGTACGACCAGGTGGCGCAAATCTATCGCAGTAGCCGGGATATACCCGATATCACAATGGTGCACGATTATTACAAGCATCCGCTGTATATCCGTGCGCTGGCCAACTCGGTGCGCGAACTCTGGGAAAAGCAGGGCGCCGCAGAAAAATTACTTTTATCCTTCCATGGCATTCCCAAGGCAAACATCACCAAGGGCGACCCCTATTACCAGCAGTGCATGGAAACCGGGGCTCATCTGGCGGCGGAGCTCGAGCTCGATGAGAATCGCTGGCAGGTCAGCTTTCAGTCCCGCTTTGGCAAGGCCGAGTGGCTACAGCCCTATACCGATAAAACACTGATCGAATGGGGCAAAAATGGTGTGCGCAGTGTCGATGTCATCTGTCCGGCATTTTCCGCCGATTGCCTGGAAACACTCGAGGAAATCTCGGTAGAGAATCGCGCTAATTTTATCGATGCCGGCGGACAGGAGTACCGCTATATTCCCGCGCTGAACGCACGCGCCGACCATATAGATGCAATGGCTGCGGTTCTGGAAGATAAACTCCCGGCAAGACTGAAATAGCGCGCTTCAAAAGGGGGACTGTGTAAGCCTCTAGGAGCCAATTAAGGTAATTGTCAGGACAATTTTCAAAAAAAAGCACTTTTTTATTAAAAAAGCTTCCTTTTTTGTCCTTTTTTCTTGCAAAGCAGGTTTTTTTTATTAACTTTGATACAGTTGCATCGAATTAAACGATGTAGCTTGCTCTGAATTTACCAAAGGCTGCCTGACGGCGGCCTTTCTTCAGCAGCAAACCGGCAATATCGCCAACACACTTTTGAGCTTGCAGAGGTACTTCTTCTTACTCAGTAGAGGAGACAAGGGATGGCACGAGTAGCGAAAAAGAAAGCGCGGGCAAAGCGCGCTGCAAAACCAAAGGCACCGGCTGCAGTATCACCGGTAGTTACCAAAACGCAGAAAGCCGTGGATACGGCGACCAAGTCGCTGGATGCCCAGCTGGATCGCGTTGCCAAAGCGCGGGCGCGAGTGCAGAAGAGCAATACTGCCGCCGCCAAGAAGGCACTGACCAGCGCCAATGCCAAAGCGAAAGATTTACGCGCCAAGGTCGCCGCGGCAAAAGTCGATCTGGCGAAAGCCAAGGCGATGGACGCTGTGCGCCAGGCTGAAGAGGCGGCCAAGCAGAAGATTGCTGAAATGGCCGAGAAACTTGAGGCTCAACACGAGAAAGATCTAGCCAAAGCCAAGGCAGCATTTGAGTCTCGCTGGAAAAAGGCTCGCGCCAAAGTTCACAGCAAGAAATTGAAGGCGGCGGAGAAAAAGGCCCAGGCCAAAGTGAAGGCCGCAGCCAAGAAAGCTGCAGCTCAGGCAAAGGCCCTGGAGAAGAAAGCCGCGGCCAAAGCCAAGGCGGAGGCCAAAAAGGCAGCCAAGAAGGCCGCCAAAAAAGCGCCGAAGAAAAAGGCCGGTCGCCCGAAAAAGGCTGCAGCCAAAAAAGCGGCAGCCAAGACGGGAACAGCGAAGAAATCCGCCGGTCGTGGTCGGCCGAAAAAGGCTGTAACCAAGACAGTGGGTAAGAAGACGGCAGCCAAGAAAAAGGCTACCCGTCGCGGTCGCCCGCCCAAGAAGAAGTAAATCGGCGAAGTACGCCGATGAGACGGGCTCCACACGCGGGTGTGGAGCCCGTCGCTCAATCCCAGAAGCCCCGGCATTTGCCGGGGCTTCTGCTTTTCCGCTCGGTGCG
>NZ_JACZCR010000030.1 GCF_014904735.1 Microbulbifer hainanensis
GGGGGGGCGCATCGCACATGACGTAAATCGCCCGCCGTGACACAATTCGCCCCCGCGGGCTGCCAGAGCCCGGAATCGGGGGTAGTGGCACCATTTGCCTGCCCGCCGGTCAAACCAACCAGTTTCATGGCGCGGGGGAGCCGCCGCGCCGATATGAAGATCGAGTATATTTGTGAAGATTCTTGCCCTGGACACCACTTCCGGAGCCTGCTCGGTGGCCCTGCACTGCGATGGCCATACTTCGGAGCAGTTTGTTGAAGCAGAGCGGGATCACACCCGCCGTTTGTTGCCGATGGTCGATGCGGTACTGGCCGATGCGGGGGTGAGCCTTCCGCAGCTGGATGCGTTTGCGGTCAGCCGTGGCCCCGGTTCCTTTACCGGCCTGCGCATCGCCATCAGCTGCACCCAGGGGTTGGCATTTGCAGCTGACCGGCCCGTAATACCCGTTTCCAGTCTCGCTGCGCTGGCGGCCGGCAGCCGCCGCGCGCACCCGCAGTGGCAGTCGGCGACCATTGCCGCGGCACTGGACGCTCGTATGCAACAGGTCTACTGGGGGGTGTACTCGGCAGATGCGCCCCATGACAGCCTGCTGCCCGAGGCTGTCCAGGATCCTGCCGCAGTCGTGCGTGAACTCGAAGCAAGCGATCTCCCCGCGCCGTTCTATGGTGTCGGCCCCGGCTGGCATTACGACGGTTTCGCCTCCGCGCCTTTGGCAGAGATCGACCTGGAAGCGGCCATTCACGCTCGCGACATTGCCGATCTGGCTGTGTCCCTGTGGCAAAATGGCGCAGCTGTCAGTGCCGAAGCACTTGAACCGCTGTATCTGCGTAATGAAGTAACTTGGCAGAAACGGCAGAAAATCCGCTCCTAAGACGTTATTCATGGACATATTACATATTGTGGCTCTGGCACTGATCCAGGGGTTTACCGAATTTCTGCCGATTTCCAGCTCCGCCCACCTGATTTTGCCCAACCAGGTGTTGGGCTGGCCCGATCAGGGGCTCGCATTTGATGTGGCGGTACATTTCGGCTCACTGATCGCCGTCGTGGTGTATTTCCGCAAGGATGTCTGGGCGCTGATTCGGGACGGGTTGGGCGGTTTCGCTACCGGCAAATTTACCGATGAGGGGCGCCTCGCGTGGCTGATCGTGCTGGCGACAATTCCCGCCGGCCTGGCCGGTCTGCTGTTCCAGGATGTTATCGAGACGAAACTGCGTTCGGCTGCGGTGATCGCCGCTACGACCATTGGTTTCGGTATCGTGTTGTGGTGGGCGGATGTGCGCGGCGTGCGAACCCAGACACTGGCTCAGCTCAACTGGCGCAAGGCGCTAGCGATCGGCGCTGCCCAGGCGATTGCACTGATTCCCGGGACTTCCCGCTCCGGTATTACCATGACGGCCGGCCTGATGCTGGGGATGAAGCGGGAAGATGCGGCGCGCTTCTCCTTCCTTATGTCGATTCCAGTCATTGCTCTCAGTGCATTGCTGCTCATTGTGGAATTGCTCGAGCAGAAAGAGCCAGTCCACTGGCACGATATCCTGATTGGTACGACCTTGTCCGGTATCAGTGCCTACCTATGCATTCGCTTTTTCCTGCAATTTATCAGTCGCATCGGCATGGCGCCGTTCGCGATCTACCGCCTGCTATTGGGGGCGGCGTTAATCTGGATGATCTGGGGGTAATCCACTATGGCAACTGTTGCATTTCTCGGTCTCGGCGTAATGGGCTACCCGATGGCCGGATACCTGTCCAAAGCCGGGCACACTGTGCGCGTCTACAATCGCACCGCCAGCCGCGCCGAACAGTGGCTGGGGGATTACGCCGGCGAGGCCAAGTCGACGCCAGCGGAAGCGGCGCGCGGCGCGGACCTGGTATTCGCCTGTGTGGGCAATGATCACGACCTGCGCGAAGTGGTCAAGGGCGAGCACGGCGCTTTTGCCGGCATGGCCGAAGGCGGCCTGTTTGTGGATCACACCACGGCGTCTGCAGATGTCGCCAGGGAGCTGGCAGCTATCGGCCGTGAGCAGGGTATCGGTTTTCTGGATGCGCCGATTTCCGGCGGTCAGGCGGGTGCTGAAAACGGTGCGCTGACCGTGATGGTGGGTGGTGATGAGGCGGATTACCAGCGGGCGCTGCCGCTGATCGACTGTTATGCCCGCGCCGTCAACCGGCTCGGCCCTGTGGGCAGTGGCCAGCTGTGCAAAATGGTCAACCAGATCTGTATTGCCGGCGTGGTCCAGGGACTGGCGGAAGGGCTGCATTTTGCCAAGGCCGCAGGTCTGGATGCGGAGCAGGTCGTCGACGTTATCTCCAAGGGCGCCGCCCAGAGCTGGCAGATGGAAAACCGCTACAAGACGATGTTGGCCGGTGAATACGAGCACGGTTTTGCCGTGGACTGGATGCGCAAGGACCTAGCCATTGTCCTCAATGAAGCGCAGCGCAACGGCGCCCTGGTGCCGGTCACAGCCCTGGTGGACCAGTTCTACAGCGAGGTTCAGGCGCTGGGCGGCAGCCGCTGGGATACGTCCAGTCTGTTGGCGCGCCTGACCAATGTGCGTGATTTTGACTGAGTCTGGACCAGCAAAACCGTCCCCGGCCTTAATTCTGACATCGATTCGACACCGGCCCTGCCGCCGGTAACTATTCGGTAAACAGCCTTATCGGCAATCGTTTGCCGAATAGCCACCGGCGACAGGGCCTCCCGCTTGGCTGATCTCAATATCGATTGCGGCCCTGACCATTCCCAAGCAGAGTGATTACCCATGAAGGTTCTGCTCCTTTCCGCCTACGATGCCGACAGCCACAAGCGCTGGCGGCGCGGTCTGGTGGCGGCGTTGCCGAAATGGCAGTGGACAGTTCTGACCCTGCCACCGCGCTACTTCAGTTGGCGCATTCGGGGTAATAGCCTGAGCTGGGGCCGGGGAGAGGCGGCACAGGTTCTGCGACAGCCCTGGGACCTGATTGTCACCACATCCATGACCGATCTGTCGGCCCTGCGCGGCCTGGTACCGGAAATAGCCGCGGTGCCCACAGCGGTCTATTTTCACGAGAATCAGTTTGCCTACCCACGCAGTGATGATGCCTTCCAGTCGATCGAGCCGCAGTTGCTGAATATCTAC
This sequence comes from Microbulbifer hainanensis, assembly GCF_014904735.1. Lineage (GTDB taxonomy): Bacteria > Pseudomonadota > Gammaproteobacteria > Pseudomonadales > Cellvibrionaceae > Microbulbifer > Microbulbifer hainanensis. Next base: position 3,120 of record NZ_JACZCR010000030.1, read on the forward strand.
ACGGCACTCTGTGGTGACCTGCTGCTATTCAACTCCGAATACAACCGCCGAACTTTGCTGGAAGGGGCTGCCGAGCTGTTGAAGCGATTCCCCGATAGTGTGCCGCCGGGCCTGTGCGCTGAAATCGAACAGAAATCGCGTGTATTGCCCGTGCCGCTGGAAAACGACCTGTTCATCGCCCCGGCGAAGCCAGCCGGTAGACCGGTATTTATCTGGAATCACCGCTGGGAGTACGACAAGGGGCCGGATATCCTGCTGGCCGCGCTGCGCCGGTTCTGTGAGTTTGATATTCCCTTCACTTTTCACCTGGTCGGCCAGCAGTTCCGCCGCCAGCCTCCCGAATTCGCGCAGATCAGGCAGCTCCTGGAGTCAGCGGGCGCACTGGGCGCCTGGGGGTACCAGCAGAGTGTGGCGGAATACCGGCAGCTGCTGCAGGGCAGCCATGCAGTGCTCTCCACCGCGCGCCATGATTTTCAGGGCCTGGCGGTGCTGGAGGCGGTGGCGGCGGGATGCCGGCCGCTGGTGCCGGATAGCCTGGCCTACCCGGAATGGTTCGGCGCAGGCGGCTACCGGTTTGATGAGAATCCGGAGATCTGCGCGGACAACCTCTACACAGTCATGCACGACTGCGCCGGACAGATCGCGCGCGGAGAGCCGCTTTCGGTACCGGATGTATCCGGGCTCTGCTGGTCGGCGCTCGTCCCGGAATACCGTGTACTGCTCGGGCAGCTCGTGGGACGCTAGCGGCGAATGTTGGCTGGGACCCGTATTGGCCGATAGGAGTGCGGTGCTGTCGCCGGCGGCTATCCGGCGACAGTGCTGGTTGCATGCTCTGGATTCTGGCTACAGGATTGGTCTGCGGAGAGGGCGTGGCCGGCCCCATACAATCCGTGTCGTGAACAGGGTATTATTCGCCCCCGATTCCCGAGAAGACAGCACGGAATAACAAGGATTTATGACTAAGCAGCGCGTACTGACCGGCATCACCACCACCGGCACTCCCCACCTCGGCAACTACGTCGGCGCTATTCGCCCGGCGATCGCCGCCAGCCAGGACGAGAACAACCAGCCGTTCTACTTCCTGGCGGACTACCACGCGCTGATCAAGTGCCAGGATCCGGATATGGTGCACCAGTCCACCCGCGAGATTGCCGCCACCTGGATGGCGCTGGGGCTGGATACCGACAACGCCGTTTTCTACCGCCAGTCGGATATCCACGAAATCCCGGAGCTCACCTGGCTGCTGACCTGCATGACCGCCAAGGGCCTGATGAATCGCGCCCACGCCTACAAGGCGGCGGTGGACGCCAACCGCGCCGACGGCGAGGACTCGGACTTCGGTGTCAACATGGGCCTGTACAGCTACCCGATCCTGATGGCGGCGGACATCCTGATGTTCAATGCCAACAAGGTGCCGGTGGGTAGGGATCAGGTGCAGCATATCGAAATGGCGCGGGACATCGCCGGGCGCTTCAACCACCATTACGGCGAGCACTTCGCCTTGCCGGAAGCCGTGGTGGATGAGCATGTAGCGGTATTGCAGGGACTGGATGGCCGCAAGATGAGCAAGAGCTACGGCAATACCATCCCGCTGTTCCTGACCGAGAAGCAGCTCAAGAAACATATCAACAAGATCAAGACCAATCTGCTGGAGCCGGGCGAGCCGAAAGACCCGGATACCTCTACCGTATTCCAGATCTGGCAGGCCTTCGCGACGCAAGAGCAGACCGCGGAGATGCGCAAGGCGTTCGAAGAGGGCATTGCCTGGGGTGAGGCCAAGAAGCAGTTGTTCGAACTGGTCAACGGCGAGATTGGCGATGCCCGCGAGCGCTACAACGACCTGTTGGCGAATCCCGCGCAAATCGAGGTGGAGCTGGAAAAAGGGGCGGAAAAGGCCCGCGCCTATGCAGCGCCCTTTATCGAGAAGCTCCGCCACGCGGTAGGTATCCGCAAAATCGGGTAATCCGCTTGTCTGCGCGGCTGCATGCCGCGCAGTGTTCCGTCTTTTGCCTTGCAAAACCAGATAGATCCCACATTCAGCGTGACTATGGCTTACCTCTACCTCTACCTCGCCATTGCCATTGTGGCGGAAGTCGCCGCAACCACGGCGCTCAAGGCATCCGAACAATTTTCCCGCACCGGGCCGACGCTCATTGTCGTTATCGGCTACGGTATCGCCTTTTATATGCTGACCCTGGTATTGCGCACCATCCCGGTAGGGGTTTCCTACGCAATCTGGTCGGGCATGGGGATTGTCCTGGTGGCCATCGCCGGCGCAGTGGTCTACAAGCAGGTGCCAGACTGGCCGGCAATTATCGGCATGGGGCTGATCATTGCCGGTGTGCTGGTGATCAACGTGTTCTCGCGCACTGTCGCCCATTAGAGGGCGGCGTCTCCCCCCGCAACTCGTCTACATTCGCGGCAGAGTGGCGCCAACATATCTACACTTGCGCCATTGGCTAGCGATGTGGAGAGCGCGGCGACAAACATGGATGTGTTCAGCTATGTGACTGCGACGATCATGTTGATAATGGGAATAGGTATTACCCAGTTATTGAGTGACGTGGTTGACGCTTTTCGCAGCCGCCAGATTTACCGCCTGCAGTGGATTCCCATGACCTGGGCCGCAATTGTCTTTGCCTGGCAGATGCAGTTCCTCTGGGCGATATTGGAATTAGAGGCGCTGCAGCCGGACTGGACTGCCTTTGAGTTTGCGATTCTCCTCATACTCGCGCTGCTGTTGTTTATTGCGGGAAGCCTCGTAGTACCGCGGGCAACCGACGATTCATCCGATGCTTACGAACAGTTCCATCAGGACGGCCGCTGGACACTGCTGGTGCTATCGGTGTTTTTCTTCCTCGCCTATGTCGTCAACGTCGTACTGTTTAAGCTGGAGTGGTTTTCACTACTCAACCTGGAAGATCCCGTGTTGGGACTTGCCCTGCTGATTGCCGTTTTTCGCAAAAAAAGATCGACATGGAAAGTGACGACAATCCTGTTTGCCCTGGCTTCTATCGTTGCGATCGCCAACCTGTCACCGCGCTATTACGATTGATACGGTTCCGGCCGCAGCATTTCGATATGAGGTATCCCGTCTTCGTCATAGGGCTCTGAGACCCGCACAAACCCGAAGTCCCGATAAAACGATTCCAGATATTGCTGCGCGGATATGCGAATCGGAGATTGGGGATATTCCCGCTCGATTTGCTCGACTGCCCGCCGCATCAGTTCTCTCCCCAAGCCCGTACCCCGGGCACCCTCGGCGGTGAGTACACGGCCGATGGAGGGTTCCGGATATTTTTTGCCGGGGAATACCACGCGTAGGTAGGCCAGTGCCTCGGGCGTGGGACTGGCCGTTCTCCAGGCGGTCAGGTGCCAGGCAGACTGGTCCTTGCCGTCGGCGTCCTGGTAGGCGCAGTCCTGCTCCACCGTGAAGACGGCCTGGCGGACACGCAGGACCTCGTAGAGTTGATCCGGGGAAAAGTCACTAAATTTTCCCCACTGCCAGTGCACCATGCGCTGCTTCCACTGATTGCTGGAAGCTCAGGATAAAGCGATTGGCGCTTGGCTTGAAGCCCACCTTGCCAGATCACGGCTCCGGCTGGCTGTCGGATTGAGCCTTCCAGCGCGGTCGCGGTGCCTTGCCGTCGGCGGCGGGCCACCCCTCCCGCTGTGCACCGCGATCACCGTCCACTTCTTCGGTCTGGTCGTGCAACAACTGCACGCAGGTTTCGAATGGCATATCGATATTGGCCTCATCCAGCGCGAGCTTGATTGCGCGGATAACGTCGGAGCGGATATGCCGCACTTCCGTCTGGCGGCTGTCACTCCACCAGCGTGCTCGTACGGTGACCCAGCTGGCTGCCAGATCCCAGGGCAGGGCTTCAGGAGTGGGCGTGCTGGCGACGCCGTCAACACCGGTAACGGCGTTGACGATCACCTTGCAGGCGTTGTCGAGATCATCGCCGTAGCCGATGCCCACATCGTATTCACTGCGCCTGAGGGAGTAGGCGGTTTTGACCAGTACTGCATTGGTATAGATATCACTGTTGGGGATGACCACCCGCTGGCCGTCGTAAGTGCGGATAATGGTTGCGCGGGTTTCGATACGCTCCACGTTGCCTTCGTGTTCGCCGACCACTATCTGGTCGTCCACTTCAAAAGGCTGGCGCAGCAATATCAACAGGCCGGCGAGCCAGTTCTGCAGTATGTCCTTGAAGGCAAAGCCGATAGCGACGGAACTGACCCCCAGGCCGGCAATCAGGTCGCCGGGCTTCAATGTGGGCATGACAATGGTGGCCGCCAGCAGGAAACCGATCAGCACCAGCGTCCACTTCACCAGGCTCCCGAGGACTTCGCCGAGGTTTTCTCTTTGGCGGTGGCTCAGATGGCGCTGAATTAGGCGTCGTGCCAGGCTCCCGAAAACGTAGAACAGCGCAAACAGCAGCAGGGCGATGATGAGGTTGGGCAGCAGGCGCACGGCGCCGTCGATCCAGCTGTCGACGCGCTCCACCGCCACGCTGAAATCCAAGTCCATTTGCGCCGGTGCCGCCGAAGAAGAGCCTGCGTCATCCTGCCCCGCCATGCGGTCTGCCTCCTGGGATTTACCAGCAGTCTAGACGAGCACGGCAATTCGGTGTCCTGTGGGCTTTACGCGTCGTCCGCCACTGTGCTGTGGTCGAACTGGCCGTGCTGCAGGTAGTAGATTACCTGGGCGATGACCTTGTCATTTTTCATCATAAAGACATGGGTAACGGGCATCTGCAGGTGGTCGTGCATTCCGTCTAGACGGGTGCTTTCCACCGATACCTTGCCGTCGTCGGTGTCCGGAATCAGTTGCGACAGAATCAGGTTGATACTGCGGGTGCCGGCAATGATACCCACATCGAAATTGGCGGCGCCGAGGCGGTTGGGCAGGCTGACGTCACCGGTGCCGAGCTGCAGGCCCGCATCACCGAACATAAAATGGAATCCCGGAAACTCGCCCAGCTTGTCTACGACCTCACTGCCTTTGTTAGGCGGACCCAGCATCACCACGTGATTGAGGTTATCGATTGGCACGCGGCTAAGGTATTGGCGCACCAGAATGCCACCCATGGAGTGAGTGACAAAATTCACCTCGTCGTAATCCTTGCAGCGGTCGAGTGCCGGTGCGATGGTCGGGCCGGCGAGTCTCTCGATGGAGTAATCCGTGGATGGATAGTTAACATTGACGGTGGCAAAGCCAGCATCGGCAATGGCATCGTCCAGCTTTTGCATGGAGGCATCGGATTTGGCCAATCCGTGCAGCAATATCACGCAGGCCGACTGGGCACTGGCAGTGAAGGGCAGTAACAGCAATAACAGTGTGGCAATAGATTTCATCAGGGAGGCCATCGAGCGAGGGTGTTCGCGTAGCTTATTTTCCAGCTTAGTATCCATGAGGCATATGATTCTGCCAGGGTCTCCGATAATCTGAAAAAACGCGCGACAAATCAACAGCCAGCGCCAATCAAAGCGTTGTGGTGCCGGTTGTCGCCATATTCGCAGTTATGTCCTGACAGGTGACGGTATTTTTATCACGGCTTTACAGGTTTGACGGCTGAACTAAATTATTCAGATAAAACAAGGACGCTAACAAGGGATGGGATCCCGGTAATGATGAAAAGCATTTTTCGCCGCTATTACGGCGCCACTGCATTGATCATGCTGTTATTGCTTGGGTGGGCAGAGTCAGCGCGGGCCATTCCTGAATTCGCGCGCAAATACCAGATGAGCTGTGCTGCGTGCCACGCGGCCTTCCCACGATTAAATGCTTTTGGCGAGCAATTTGCGGCCAACAATTATCGTCTGCCGAATTGGCGCGACAACACTCTGGATACCGGAGACAACATGCTCGCGCTACCGGACCATGTTCCGCTGGCGATCCGGGCCCAGACCTACTTCCAGGTGCGCAACGCAGGGGCCATTGATCCGCTCAGTGGCGATCGCATCAACGCAAATGCGGACTTTCAGACACCGTATCTGCTGAAGCTGTTGTCCAGTGCGCCTCTCAGTGAACACCTGACCTATTACTTTTATGGCATTTTTGCCGAAAAGGGTGAAAACGGCACGGTAGTCATTGAGGATGCCTGGATACGCTACGACGACCTTTTCTGCACCGAAATCGGCTTGCAGCTGGGTCAGTTCCAGGTCTCTGACCTGATGTTTCCCCGCGAATTGCGGCTGACCTTCCAGGATTTCCTGGCCTATCGAATGGCGGGAATCACCTATGACCGCGGCATGGTGCTGGACCGCCAATTCGGGCCGGTCAGCATTGCGCTCGGCGTCGTCAACGGCAATGGTATTGACGAGAGTTTTACCATCAACAGCCCCGGCTATCGGCGCCCCGATCACCTGTTCGATGACAACAGCAACAAAAGCGTCTTTGGGCGTCTCGGGGCTGACATTGGTCCCGTGTCGGCGGGATTGTTCGGACTCACGGGCAAGCGCCGCAGCGCTACTGGTCCGGCGGGACTGTTCGATGGTGAAAGTGACGCCGACGTGAATGTTATCGGGATCGATTTGTCCGGTAGCATCGGTGACAAGGCACACTGGTATTTCCAGTATCTCTGGAACAGCTGGAACGACTTTCTCCAGCTCGAGGAATTCGATAATGGAGAGTCGGGCTTTGGCAATTACGACTGGAACGGTGGCTTCGCCGGCGTCGATTATATAGCCAGTGATCGCTGGGCGTTTTCGTTGCTCTATAACTATGACAATGCAGATGACCTGGATAATACCGACACCATCTACGAGGGGATAGATGCAAATACTCTCACGCTGACCGCATCTTACTTTTTTATGCGCAATGTCAAGGGCGTGGCAGAGATCAATATCGACTTTCTCGGCGAACAGGATCAACGCGGCGAATACTACACCGGACACCTGGACAAGGAACCCTACTTCCTGGTGGGCTTTGATGTCGCTTTTTAGGGCTGCTCCGACATGTTGCCAGCGATGCGCTGCAGTAGCCGTAGCAGGATGATTAGTTGTGACCGGGACTTCGCTAATTTACCGGTTTAAAGCAGTAACCCTCAGTGCTCGCTATTCTCAGTAATGCGATTTCGTCTGAAGAGTTTTCTCCAGAGCAATTTTACTGCTGACCGCGTTTCACCTTCCATCACGCCATGCTGCTGACCAAAGAACTGGATCAGGGCGTTTGCGGTATCCTCATTGAATTCCAGAGGGGAAAATCGAATATAACCCCGGCTAATTAAAAAACCGCGCACTTCCTGTTCTGCGGGTACATATTTCATTGACCAGCCACCGAATACCCGCTGCTGAATGCTTTTCAGTGAGAGCATTGTCACATCGGTATGACGGGGATCCCGCTGGATTTTCCGGTATGTCGCGTTGATTCCATCGCGATCGCCTTCGAGTGCCTGGAAGAAGTGCCCGTCACCGAAATACAGCACGCCACCGATATCGGACCTGGTATTGTTCTGCCGGCTCTGCATCAGGATACGGGCCACGGTCGGTTCTACGCCGTTCTCCGGTGGGCGCGACGCGAAATTTGCTTTACTCGCGTAGATCAGCCGGATGAGTTGGTTCATTCGATATCCCCCGAATTAGTCAGGCAAATGTGTACGTGGGCTGAAAGCAATTGGATCAATCCAGGTTGGATTTTGCCGGGGGCCCAGCGGAGGCTGCAGTCAGTGATCTGGCGCTGGTCCGGTGGCGCGCTGCAGCAGTCGCTGGTTGACGATGCTGTGTGCCTTGAGTGCGAGGCGCTCGCTGGCCAATGCCTCGGCCAGATGGCGCTGTCCCGCGCGTTGGGCGGCTTCGGCCAGCGTCCAGTCAATGATATCCCGCTGTGCGTGACTCCCGCCGAAAGTGTTGGCGATATACCGTGCCGGGTGCAGGTGATCGATACACTGCTGGTAGTCACCGCGCCAGAAATAGACAAATCCCTCGATCAGTGGCAGCCCGGTGTGCCAAGCCCAGCGCGATGTCTCCTCTTCATTATCGCGGGTCGCGCGTATCGTATTGCAGATTGTCTCGACATCCGCATCGTGTCCCGCACCCAGCAGTGCCATTACCGCGTGCCAGTCGTTGAACGGGTAGGTGCGGCCGTCGGCGTGCTGGCGCCAGGCTGCGGCGAGTTCCTGCCAGCGTTCACCGATATCGCAATCGAGCAGCGCGAGCCGCCACAGCAGGGCTGACGCGTCGATAAGGTCCAGCGCCACATCACTGCGTTCAGAGCGAATGGCATCGTCATAGAGTGCCAGAGCCTGTTCGTTGTTTGCGCGATCCAGGAAATAGAGCGCACAGTGCCACCAGTTGTGTACCCGGAAAAAGTTATCGCTGGCAGCCCAGAATGGTTCCCGCTCTGTCATCCAGCGAATTCCCTCGTCGGCGCGGTCCTGCATTTCCAATACATGTGCGACAGCATGGTGCGCCCAGCAGTCAAACGGTTCCAGCTCGATGGCGCCGTGGCCAAACTTCTCCGCGCGTCCGTAATCGCCGCACTCCTCCAGGCCGAAGGCATACATACCGAGCAGGTACGAATAACCGGGGATTTCCGCAGACCACTGGGGCAGGGCGCGGGCGATCCGGTCACGCAGCTCGCGCGCGTTCGCGCGATAGAAATCCATCAGGTGCCCGCATTGCAGGGCGACCAGGTCGTGAGGGTATTCCGCACAGAGGTAGTCGAGCGCCGTAGCCGCCGCGGTCCAGTTGCCGGCGCTCAACAATGACAGTGCCTTACAGTGCGCGGCTTCGCGATTATTCAGTGGTAGCTGATTCAGGGTGGTAATGGTTTTCTGCACCTGCAATACGCCGGCTGGCTCTGTCGACACACCAAACAGGTAGGCCCTGAGAATATGCGCCATCGCAAATGCCGGCTCCCGTTCAATTGCCTTGTCCAGCAACGCAAACGGATCGCCGGAATAGCGCAGGAAGGCATCGGCAGCGCGATCATACAGCGCCGCCGCTTCCGGTGAGGCGCCGGTAAGGGAGTTGCCCTGGCAGTCGGTAATCACGGGGTTTCAGGGCCTGGTACTGGCCAGCGCCTGCGCCTTGGATTTGCGTGTGCGCGCGGCATCGTCCGGGTCGATTTTCACTTTCAGGGTGTATTTGGCCGTTTCCTTGCGCCGCGCGGCGCTGCGCATCTGGAATACCTGAATCGTATAGACACCGTCGGCCGGTAATTTTCCAGCGAACTTCTGTCCGCTGGTCGAGCCGATAAACATGGCCATATCACCCGGTCCCTTGCCGGGAGCGTAAATATTGAAATAGTTGGCGCCGCTGTCGGTCGTCAGTGCCACGTGCATTTTCTGGCCCGCGTTGGCACGCAGCTTGTAGTTGACGGTTTCGTAGCCGGTAATCGAACCCTGTACTTTGGTACCCGTGCTGCCGGCTTTGAATTGAATGTTCTCCGTGCGCGATTCGTCAGCGAGCAGCTGGGTGCTGAGACAGAGTAGTACTGCACAGGCCAGGGGCTGTAGTAGTGTCATGGAAGAGAACCTCTGAATTCGCTCAATGTCACTCTGTGAGCCATAAGGGGCACGGTACATAGCGCAGCGTGGTGCGTGTGGTTTCCGCACGGAGATGCTGCGCTGTTAATTCAGGTGCAGCGGCTGGTGGTCACCGAGCAGGTAGCGGATCAGGTCTGAGGTGTCGATGACCAGCGATGTGCCGACAATCACCAGATAAAGGAAAGCATAGTACTTGAACGGCCCAGAATAGGCGTCGTGCCGGAACTTGCCGAGTATCCAGAAATAGATCGGAGTCCAGAAAATCAGATGGGGTAACCCAAGCAGGCGCACATAGCCCACTTTGCCGTACATCCAGTTCATCATGACGCCGACCGCGACAAAGCTCACGAGTATCGCCAGGGACTCCTTGCGCACACGGAGCCTGCCATCGCATCGTTGCAGAATAAAGAAGATGGCAAACAGGTTGGATGCGATCAGTGCACGGAACCACCAGCGCAGCCAATCGGGTTCCAGCGCAGCGGCGGCCGCCAGATCGGGGGGCATGACGTCATTCATCGGCACGGACCTCTTCGGTGCTTACCAGAGAGTAAAGCACATGAAGTCCGCCAGGCGGCTCGGCGGTGGGAGAGGTTCGCTGTACGAAAACCCCGCAGTCAGTTTCCCGTCAGGGTTCGATTGAATCTTTCAGGATCGCGGCAAACTGCTGCGGCCGGTCCGGCGTGACGACCAGCGTGCGATCGGCAAAGCGCAGTACCACGCAGTTGGCGGCGTCGGTGACAAAGGCGCGATAGCGCCCCAGGGCGCTGTTGCGGAACAGGCCGATAAAACCGAAGAGTCCGCCGTTGCCGAACAGGCGAATGGAGCCGCGCATGGCGTCCGGTTTGATCTCGACCGATTGCAGGCCCGTTAGCGGGATACGGGTGTTCCAGCCCGGGCGGACGACCAGTAGTGCCGCATCTTCGATGGTGTAGCCGCGGACGGCAAACAGGGCGGTCACGGCCAGTATGACCACCGGCAGCATTGTAGCTGCACTATACACAGCGGAGTGCTCCGCCGGTGCGCGGCTGAGCAGAATCAGGGGAATACCCAGCAGTAACAGCGTGGTGAGTGCGGTAATCCATTTGAGCTGACGACTCCACGGAGCCTCAAAGTGCATTTTACCGTGCATAGGTAATAGGTGCCCGCCTGTTCATTATCCATTAGAGCATGGCCCAGCTTATCGCGCGGGCCCGGATACCGGCAAAAAGTGCGATTGTAGAGAGTGTGGCTAAACGCCCACCACACGCACGCGGAATTTGCGCCCTTTCAGTTTGCCTTTCGTGAGTTTGGCCAGCGCCGCGCGGGAAACTTCCCGTTTCACAGCCACATAGGCGCAGAAATCGAATACGCGGATCTTGCCCACATCCTCACCCGATATACCGTTGTCGCCGGTCAGTGCCCCGACGATATCACCGGGGCGGACTTTCTGTTTCTTTCCGCCGTCGATCTGCAGTGTGACCATGGCCGGACGGAGTGGCTGAAAGCCGCGTACGGGTTCAGGCAGGGGCTCGGTACGAACCGGCTGGTCTAGCAGTTGTGCCAGCCGTTCGACTTTATACTGCTCTTTGCTACTGACCAGACTGGCGGCGATTCCGCGCTGGCCGGCCCGGCCGGTGCGGCCCACCCGGTGGACATGCACTTCCGGATCCCGCGACAGGTGATAGTTGATCACCAGGCCCAATTCCTCGATATCCAGCCCGCGCGCGGCGACATCCGTGGCCACCAGAACGGAGGCGCTGCCATTGGCGAAACACACGAGTGTCTGGTCGCGCTCGCGCTGTTCCATGTCGCCGTGCAGGGCCAGGGCAGCAAAACTGGCCGCGCGCAGTGCATCGGCCGCTTCGTCGGTTTCCCGTTTGGTGTTGCAGAACACCACGGTGGATTCGGGCTGGAAATAGGCTAGTACCTGTTGCAGCGCCCGCGCGCGATCCGCGTTGTCGCCGACCTGGTAAAAGTGTTGCTCGATGCTGCTCTGGGTGTGTTGTTCGCCCACTTGCACCATCACCGGGTCGCGCTGCACCCGCGCAGCCAGGGCTTCGATACTGTCGGGATAGGTCGCGGAGAACAGCAGGGTCTGGCGATCAGTGGGTAGCTCGTCCACGATCGCATCCAGCGTGGCCTGGAAGCCCATGTCCAGCATCCGATCCGCTTCGTCCAGCACGAGTGTCTGCACCCGTTCGAGGGACAGTTTGCCCTTGCGCACATGCTCCTCAATGCGACCGGGTGTCCCCACGACGATGTGCGCACCGTGTTTGAGCGATGCCAGTTGCGGACCGAAGGGCATACCACCGCACAGAGTCAGGATTTTCACATTGTGAATGGCGCGCGCCAGTTTGCGCAGCTCCTGCGCCACCTGGTCTGCCAGCTCCCGGGTGGGGCAGAGGACCAGTGCCTGAACGCAGAAGCGCTCGGCCTGCAGCTTGTTCAGCACGCCGAGGCCAAAGGCCACGGTCTTGCCCGATCCGGTTTTGGCCTGCCCGATGACATCGCGGCCTTCCAACAGGGCGGGCAGGGCCTGCGACTGGATCGGGGTAAGTTCGCGGAAACCGAGATCGGCAAGGTTGTCGCGCAGGGCGGTGGAAATCGGCAGGGCGGCGAAGGCGTGGCTGGCTGGCTTGGACAAGGGAGACTCTGGGTTGGGAGGTTGGATGCGCATTCTAGTTGAATTGCCCGCAATCGGCACAAATTACTCTTGAGAGGCGAGATTATGCCTGAACTGCGGGTCAGGTTCGGCACACTGACTCGCCGGCCGCTTTCCGGGCGGTGGGGATTGCAAAGCAACTTGATCGCAAATGTTCGAACGCAAGTTATACAATCCTTACCAGAGGGTGACTGTAACCTTGGATTGAGTCGGAGAGATTGTATGGGGGCTTCCGGACAGGACAGCAAGCGCGCGCTGGTTGTGGAAGGTGGTGCGATGCGCGGTATTTTTGCCGCGGGGGTTCTGGATGCTTTTCTGGAAGCGGACTACGAGCCCTTCGACTTCGCCATCGGTGTCTCCGCCGGTTCAACCAACCTGATCGGCTACCTGACCGGTGATCACGGCCGCAGTCGCCGGATACTGCTGGATCACGCCCGGCGCGAGGATTTCATCAACTGGCGCCGCGCCCTCAAAGGCGGCCACTTCTGCGATGTGGGCTGGTTGTGGCACGCGTCTTTTGACGAAGTCCCGCTGAACATCCAGCGCTATTACGATAATGCCGTTCCCCTGTACGCAGTGACGACCAATATCAATACCGGTGAAGCCTGTTATCTGGAGGTGACCGCGGAAAACATGCACGAGGTATTTCCGGCCTCCTGTGCCATTCCACTGTTCTATCGCGATTTTCCCCGGGTCAACGGCGAGCAGATGACCGATGGGGGGCTGGCGGATTCCATCCCCGTCATCCGCGCCTACGAGCAGGGCGCACGGGATATCACCGTGATCCTGTCGCGGCCACTGGGTTACCGCAAGCGCCCGCGCCCGACCCCGAAGTTGATGAAAGAGTTCTTTCACGATCACGCCCGCCTGTTTGAAGCGGTGCTGGAGCGGGGCGAACGCTATAACCGGGCATTGGATTTTATCCAATCACCACCGGACGATTGCCGGGTATCCGTGGTTGCGCCCCCGGACAACTTCCCGGTGGGGCGCTTTACTCGGGAGGAGTCGCTGCTGGAACGCGGCTATCAGGATGGTCGCGAGGCCGGGCTTTCGTATCTTGAGCCCGCGCAGGGTCAATGAGGGATACCCCGCGCTGCCGCTACAGCAGTTGCGCAATGGCACTGATAGTAAGCCCCACCAGCATCAGCGACGAGAGCATGAAGAATACAAAGCGGATTTCAATTTTATTGATCAGCGCCTGAAACAGGCTGTGAACAATCCGCAGGCCAACATAAGCCCAGGCGAGTACAAGATTGACTCCATCACCTTGCCCCATCAGCGCCAGTGCAAAAGTAATGGCATAGAACAGCGTCGGCTGTTCCATCAGGTGATTGTAGTTGTCGGCCTTCCAGCGTACGGAGGCGGGCAGGGTGTTCATCTGTTCGCCGCGCGGTGCGGCTGGATCGAGTTGCAGTTTGGCTTTGCGGATTGCCGGCAGGCGGGTCGCGTACATCCAGGCCCAAATAAACATTGACCAGGTGACGAGTGCGACAATCGGGGCGAGGATCGGGCTGGCAGTCTGCATCTTGTTCAGTTCCTTTTTTATTGTTGTGTTTGTTGTTTCGTTAGCGGGTGCCGGAGAGTCCCGCCAATCAGGGAGGTTATAAACTCTTTCGCTACAGGCAGTTTATGAAAATAGGTAGGGAAAAAGCCGGCGCTTTTGTTCCTCGTCCAGCGCCTGTACCCGACGGATATTATTTTCCGGAATCGCATCCGGATCCGGATAATTTCTCAATACCCGCTCGAGACTGGCTTCGCGCAGCAGGTGCAGAATCGGGTAGGGCGCACGATTGGTCAGGTTCTCTGCATCTTCGGGATGGGTGCCGGCGAACTGGTAGTGCGGATGGAAGGTGGCCAGCTGGTAAATGCCGGTATAGTCCTGCCGCTCGATCAGCCATTCCGCCAGCTCGAGAAACTGGTTGTAGTCAGCGAAATCCTGCAGGTATGCGGGAATGATCAGCAGGGTAGTCTCGATCTCCTCGGCGGGCTTTTCGTCCAGCAACTGCATCTCTTCCAGCAGCTCCGCCATCAGGGTCTCATCGTCCTTCGCCGCACTGACGCGGTAGCGGATCTGGCCGGCGCGCATGGGTTTGCGGGCAAAGGGGCAGAGGTTCAGGCCTACCACAACATCCGCCAGCCACTGTTGTACGTCTTCAACTACCTGCTGATCCATGGTGAGGGAATGCTTTACCACATCAGGTCGTCGGGGATCTGGAAGTCCGCGTAGGGATCGTCCTCGTCCGGGGCGGCGCTGTCGGCGGGGGGCTGTACGACTGCAGCGGGGTTGCGCTCGCTGATCTTCTCGGCAATGACCCGCGGTACCAGTTCAAACTGCTCGTCGAGGCCAACAATCATCAGGCGGCCGGCCGCCAGGTGGTTACGCACGGCTTCAGTGACGTAGATGCTTTTGATTTTCTTGTCGAAGGTAAAGTTGTAGGCGACATCGCCATTGCCCTTGGGCTGCTTGTTGTTGGCGACCATCTGTTTGATCTGCGCGGCGATGGCTTTCTGCTGGGCCGCCGCTTCGCGTTCCGCGTTCAGGGCGCGGTCGCGGGCTACCTTCTCGGCACGGGCGCGCTCGGCCGCGGCCTTGGTCTCGTCGACCACTGGCTGCGACGACTTCTTGGCAACCTTGTTCTGCTTGCGCTTTTCCTTGCTGATGGCCTTGGCTTTCTTGTTGTCGACCAGACCGGCTTTCAGCAGTTGATCCTGCAGTGAGCTCATGGGAATACCTGCAATCTGTTGGGCGTGGGTTCGGCGCTGCGACCGAGCCGTAAGGGGGCCATTTTATCGGAACTTCGCCGGGCTGTTTACTGTTCGGGGGCAATCAGCCGGTTTTGTGCCCCCTGGCGGTGGCTCTCGCGATAATGTCCTCGGGCCGTAGCCCTTCGCTGAGCTGCCTTGCGCCGCCGGGCACCAGCAGTGCGGAAGCGGTCGCCATGGCCACACGCTTGCCCTCGGCGTTGTCGATATTGCAGGAGCTGACGCGCAGTTGCCGGCCGCGGTGCTGCACTGCGCCCTTCAGAATCAGGTCTCCGCTGTCGATAGCGGCGGGGCGGGTGAAGCGGATATGCATATCCAGGGTGGCAAATATGTCACCGGCGGGCAGGGTTGAGTAGACCGCTGCGCCCATAGTGAACTCGGCTGCCCAGGCCAGCAGGCCGCCATATATCGAGTAGCTGCCGTTGGAAAACCACGGTGAGGACGGAATGACCGACATGCAGTATCCGTCCTCGATAACCAGCGGCCGGTAGCCGGTCAGGTGCCAGATCGGGTGGGTGCGGCCGCCGGTGATGGTGGTCTGCTGGAGGTCGATCGGTGTCATCTCTCCGAATTTTTTCAGATCGCAGAAGTTGGCAGCCGGGGGATCGCGCAAATAGGGATCCGGCGGCTCGCTGGGGCCCAGATCTGGTGCCGGTAGTTTCTCATCCGGATCCACCGGCAGGTCGGCGATCAGGCAGCGGGTGCTGCCGAAGGCCAGCATACGCCCATCCTGATCGGTGATCTGGATGGTCGACAGCCCGACCTGGCTGCCGGAATGTACGGTTTCCGCACGTCCCACCATATTGCGGGTGGAGGCGGTCAGGGGGCGCACAAAGCACATGTTGAGTTCGGATGTGGTGAGAATCTTGCCTGCCGGCAGGGTGGTCCAGATGGCGGAAGCCAGCGGTGAGTCCGCAAACAGAGCGTACAGGCCGCCCCAGTAGATGCCGGTGCCATCGGCGAGCCAGGGAGTGACTGGCATGGAAAAGGTGGCCCGGCCGAGTCCGACCTCAGTCGGGCGCATGCCGGTTAGTCGCCAGATCGGTGGCGCGGGCAACTGGCCATGGGTAAAACGGCGGAAAGTTTCGAGACCCGGCTGCTGCAGCGCGCGCAGGTCGCCGATGGCGCCGCGGTGCGGCTCGTCGGTGATATTGTCCATCGCTGTCTCCGGCTGCTGGACCCGCCGAGAGCCGTGCGGAGAGGGCGGCTTCGGGGGCCCCCGGCAATAATAGGGTTGCCGGGTGGCACCGACGACGGTGTGTTATTGCCGGCGCGCTCAGTGGTGAGGCTCGTGTTCAGTGCCCGGCAGGAAAAGCGAAATCGCGCAGTTTGCATCGGATTTGGTCGATTGAGTTGACCCTGCAGCTGTGAATGCCCAGCGTCGCCGCGGTGGCGACATTTTCCGGATTGTCATCGAAGAAAAGAATGTGCTCGGGGGCGACCGACAGGGCATCCATCACGTGGTGAAAAATACGCGGATCGGGCTTCGCCAAGTGCAGCAGGTGCGAGGCAAAGATTTGGCTGAAGTAATCGGGCAGGCGGAATTCATGGATCAGGCGTGGCCAGTGTAGTGCGTTGGTATTCGTCAGTGCGGCGAGGCTACAGTCTCGTCGCAGTCGAGTGAGCAGCTCGCGTGCGCCGGCGCGCAGGCCTATGGGCCAACGGGTGAATTCTGCAATGATGTCAGGGACCGCGACGTCCAGTTCCAGCTCGCATTGCAGTGCACCGGCGAAAGCTTCCGGCGAGAGAGAACCGCATTCGAATTGGAGCGCAGTGTCGGATCTGAACCAATCGATACTGTCAAATGTCTGGCCATCGGGTAGCCATGCTTCGGGCAGGGGTGTTGGCCGTAGATCGACCAGCACGCCGCCGAGATCGAAGAGTATCAGGTCGATCTGTTGATCCATGTTGCGGCATGTTCCCCATTCACTTTTCATCAGCCCGCAGGAGCCATATTCGGCAACTCGATGCGAATTACTTTCTTGCGAATGGGGCGGCCCTGCATAAATTGGTCAATGACATCCTGGATTTCCGACGAGGCCATAAACAGGTTGTGACCGGCATTTTCCACGGTAATGGCCGTGACATTTTCGAGATCGGCAACAGCTTCGCGCTGGCTTTCGAGATAGGTTCTGCCATCAAGGGTGCCGCTCAGCAGCAGTAGCGGCACATTGCCGTGCGGACGGTTGCGAAAATCGTCTCCCAGGTCCAGCTCCGGTGCCATACCGTCGTAGAAGTAGGAGAAGTTGAGGAAGTCCTTCAGCAGCGCTGTCCCTGCCTCCCGGGCGACCCGAGCCCTGCGTTCGTCGCTGATACCGGATGCAATATCCATGGCCGTCGGCATGGGGTACAGAGTGATGGGAGAGCCTGGGTGAAGGAACTCATCGGGATAATAGCGTCGGGGAACGGCATCGAGCGTGGGAGACTCGCCGCGGTCGAGGTCGCGGTAGATTTTCAGCAGGCCCGCAGCACTTTTGGGATCAGTAATCAGGCCAGAGGCAACCAACTGCATATCCCGCCGCCGCAGCAGGGTTTCTGCCATATGGCCATCTCGCTGGGGAATCTGAATTCGCACGGGATTCTGCTCCAGCTTGCGGTGCACCCTGCGTACCAGCGCATCAATATCCGGATAAGCTGCTTTGGCGGTGGGCTGTTGATCGACAGCAGCCTGCAGACGCTGGAAGTAGGTGTCTGTGCGAGTGGGAAGCTTGATGGTCTGGTCGAGTCCCTCGACGCTGGAGAGCACTACGCGGTCAATGTTATTCGGCATTTGCTTCAGCGCTGCCAGCGCGAGGTGGCTGCCGTAGGACGTTCCCCATAGGGCGATTTTTTCTGCACCCAGGTGCCGGCGCAGGGCCTGCAAATCGCGGGCATTTTCCTCTGTGTTATAGCCGGCGAGGTCTACGCCCTGCGCGCGCCAGAACGAAAGGCATTCGCGCAGTGCACGGCGGTGATAGGCAATGTAATCACTGTCAGATACGGGCTTCAGCGGAGGGACGGTTTCCTTTGACTGACATTCCGGCAGGTCATTGGACTTTCCGGTACCGCGCTGGTCGAGGGCGATGACATCGCCGAATTGGCGCAACGCCATAAACATGCCGTAGCGATAATTCACTGCGCTAATGCCGGAGCCCCCCGGACCCCCGGCCAGGTATACGATGGGTGGCCCGTCGGGGTTAGCGGTGGCCGGGAAGCGCACATAGTGCAGGGTAATATCCCGGCTATCCTCGCGCTGTCGATTCTCCGGTACGGTAAAGGTACCGCGGTAGCCCTCCGCTTTTTCTTTGCTCCAGGTAATGAAGGTGAAGGCCTCCTCGTCCGGCAGTGGCTTATCCGCAGCCTGCGCCGTCACAAACTGGGTGCAGGCTGCGATGATGGTTACGAGGCGCAGTAGTTTTGTTGATGTGTGCATGGCTGTGCTCGTCCTTGAGTGGGTAAATGTCGTGAAAATGGGATTCTGAATCTGTCAGCTCGCTTTTTCCGTGAAATTGTTATGTAGCCATTGGACGAGGTAGCCGGAAACGGCTTCCGGTGATGCCTCCAGTGCGAAGTGCCCACTTCCGCTGAGTGCATGCATTTCCAGGTTGGCGATATAGTCCTCGAGTCCCAGCTTCAACCCAAAGGTATTGATCGGATCCTGTGCTGGCCAGAGATACAGGTAGGGTACGTCAACTCCCCAATGCAGTTTGCGCTTGTTGAGTTCCTCCCAGGTCCGGTTCATTGCCCGGTACCAGTTAATGCCACCATCGAACCCGGTTTTTTCATAGGTGCTGACATAGACGCCGAGATCTTTTGCAGAGACGAACAGAGGATCTTTGCTGTTGCTGCGTCGTAGCATGCTCGGCAGGTCGAGGCGCCGCTCTGGCGAGGTCGCGGGCAGTTGCCGGAGATTGTCCGAAGTGAAATAGTCGCGCCGGAAAAAAGTGGCGAAAAAGCCGCGCACGTGGCTGTTCAGGAGCTTTTCCGGCACCTCGGGCCGCTGCATAAAGGCGTTATAGGCCGCCTTGTCCGCCAGTGCTTCGCCCTGCCAGTGTGGCGCTGGCAATTCGTCGGGGCGGTAGTTGTGCGGCCCACCAATATCGACCAGGCCGGCGCAGCGCTCTGGATAGAGCAGCAACATAGTGTCGGCAATAAACTGGCCCCAGTCGTGGCCACAGAACACTGCTTGCTCCAGCCCCATGCTGTCCATCATGCCGATCAGGTCGTCGCAAATCTCCGTGGCCGCATAGGCGCCGATACCCTGCGGTTTGTCGCTGAGACCAAAGCCGCGCAGGTCCGGCGCAATGGCGCGGAAACCGGCGGCGGCCACGCTGTCCAGTTGGTGGCGCCAGGAGTAGGCCAGTTCGGGAAAGCCGTGACAGAAGATCACAGGCATCCCGCGCCCCTTTTCGTAGACTGCCAAGCGGATGCCATTGGTCTCGATAAACTTTGGCGAGGGAAAGCCGGGTGCCTGTGCCGTGACGGCGCCGGGGAAAGCGGGCAGTGTCAGTGGCGCCAGGGCCAGGCTGGCGAGCTTCAGGAGATCTCTTCTATACATTGTTATTGTTTCCTGCAGTGCCGGCGGCGTTGAATATGACCGGCGATTCGCATTTATGGCCAGCTTAGCGAAGTTTGATTGCCGGGGATAGGGCGGGGCCGGGGGCTGGTAGATGACTGGCGTTGGCAAATTCTGCCAGATTAAATAGGGTCCGAGATCTATTTTGCGGGATCTTATCCCGGTTGGCCGCAGTGCTCAGTGATAATAGATGGGCGCGGCTCTTAGGATGGATCTCCGCCCTCCCGGCATTGCGTCGCAATTGCTATACTCCGCGCCCCCAAACAGCAGCACCAAGATTTTCCGGAGAGATCCATGTCAGATTCACTGTGCGATATCGGCTTTATTGGCGCCGGGGTGATGGGCAAGAACCTGATCCTGAACCTGGCGGACAACGGCTACAAAGTCTGCGCCTTTGACCTGGATCAGAGCCGCCTCAATGCCTTATTGGCACAGGACGAGAAAGAGCGCGGCGACCAGCCGCAACGCGTGATCACCTGCAGCTCCTACACCGAGCTGCTGTCCAAAGTGAAGGCGCCGCACCTGATCATTCTCTCCGTTCCCGCCGGTGCACCGGTGGACGACGTCTGTACCAAGCTGCTCGACGCGGGCCTCAAAGCCGACGATATCGTCGTGGATACCGGCAACAGCCTTTGGACCGATTCCGTCGAGCGCTGCAAGCGCTACGAGGGCAAGCTGATCTTCTTCACCACGGCGGTTTCCGGCGGTGAAGTGGGCGCGCGCTTCGGACCATCCCTGATGCCCAGCGGCGACCCCTATGCGTGGAACCGCATCGAACCGGTCTGGCATGCGATTGCCGCGAAGGTGGATCCCGTTACGGGGCAGCCGATCGAGCGGTTTGAGCCGGGCAATCCGGTAAAAGAGGGTGAGCCCTGTGCCGCCTATATCGGGCCCATCGGTTCCGGCCACTATGTGAAGATGGTGCACAACGGCATCGAGTACGCCGATATGCAGATGATCTGCGAGGCCTACCATGTCATGCGCAGTTCGCTGGGTATGTCCCCGGCGGAGATCGCCGCGGTGTTCCGCGAATGGAACACGGGCCCGCTGAACAGTTACCTGATCAATATCAGCGCCGAAGTGCTGGCGACTATCGATACCGAGACAAACCAGCCGCTGGTGGATGTGATTCTCGACCGCGCTGGCCAGAAGGGCACCGGCCTCTGGACCGCAGTCAGCAGCCTGGAAGTGGGGTGTCCGGCCCCGAGCATTGCCGAGGCGGTTTACGCGCGCTCATTGTCTACGCGCAAGGTTCTGCGCACCCGCGCGGCGAAAAAGCTGCAGGGGCCGGCGGTGGAACCGATCGAGCCGGCGAAGCGCACCGAAGCGATTGCCCAGCTGCACGATGCTCTCTACTGCGCCAAGATCTGTGTCTACGCCCAGGGCTTTGACCTGATGAAGCTGGCGGCGCGGGAGCAGGGCTGGCAATTGAATTTTGCCGAAATCGCGCGTATCTGGCGCGCCGGCTGCATCATCCGCGCCGTGTTCCTGCAATCGATCAGCGACGCCTACGAGCGCGACGTCAAACTGTCCAACCTGCTGCTGGACGATTTCTTTGTCGAACAGATTGCCGAGCACCAGGGTAACTGGCGCCGCGCCGTGGCCGATGCCACGATGAGCGGCATCCCGGTTCCGGCGCTGTCTTCCGCCCTCAGCTACTACGACGCCTTCCGCATGGAATCCCTGCCGGCAAACCTGCTGCAGGGCCAGCGCGACTTCTTCGGCGCGCACACTTTCTCGCGGGTGGATCGCCCGGAGCAGCAGAAGTATCACGTGCAGTGGAGCGAGCCGGGGCGCCCCATCGTGGAAATCTGATTGTGCGAATGCGCGGCCACGTCATTTGGCGTGGCCGCGATCTCCGCTTCCCTCTCTAGCGATGTTTCAGTGGTACCGCTGCGTTAGCGGGAAAGTCCTGAACACTTCATCCACGGCCTGCGACGCTGTCTGCTCGGGTCGCGCCAGCATTTTTTGCGTGACGCGCTCGTGGGTCTTGCCTCGCCAGACCAGTTTGCGCTGGTGTACATCCAGCACGTCGACGGTCAGGTAACCTTCGGTGTACCGATCGATCGACGGGTCCTGATTCGCGGGCCGGTCCTTGTAGTACACCTCGAGAAACGGGTAGCGCGCCGCCGCGAACCCTTTCGTATATCCGGTCCTGGGCTGCAATTTGCGCTCGGTTGCCACCGACAGGCTGACCAGGAGGTCGGGATTGTTGCTGGGTGACAGGCCGCGGGCGGTGAGTTCCCGGGAAATCTCCGCTTTCAACGCCGATTTTACGCTGCTGTTTTTGCCGGTGTCCGGCACGAAACCGAAAGTCCGGTACTGCTGCCAGGAACTGCCGGAAGCCGTGCGGCTGTCGGATGGAGCGCCGGATCCGGCGCAGGCCAGCAGCAGGGTTGTTGCCAGCAGGGTGGCAATTAGCCGGGAGAGAGAGGCCTTACTGCTCATAGGCTGGGCTCCACAACAAAGATGATGGTCGCCGCAGGTGAAATTTGACGACAGTCTCTTTTATTGAGCCTAGTCCACATCGCTCCGCTGCGCCTTAGTGGAAATGACAGCTGTCAGGCTTGCAAACCCAAGTGCATGATGGTGACCGCCTCGCCCTGATAGGTTTCGCGTTGTATTTGCTTCCAACCCAGCCCCAGGTAGAACTTTTCCTGACCTGGCGTGAACAGGTAGAGATCGGTCAGGCCGCTTTGCCGGCATTGCTGCGCGATGGTGGAGATCAGCTGTCGGCCGAGGCCGCGACCGCGTTTGTCAGGATGCACGTACACGCTGGCCAGCCATGGCCCCAGGTGCTGATTGGTGGACATATCCTGTTCGATGACAGAAGCGGATCCCCAGATGCCCTCCTCATCGACCAGCACCCAGGTGGCCGGTACCGGCGCGCCGCGCAGAGAGCGCTCGAGGTCGTCGGCGAAGTCCTGCAGGCTCTGCTCCGGATAGAGGTAATGCCACTCGGCGTAGTGCCAGTGAGCGAGCTGATCGAGCGCCTGTGGGTGTTCAATAAGGTTTTCGACACGCACCTGGGAAATTTCCAAGGAATCGGTAATCGGCGCTCCCCTCGCTGACAGTGAGGGGAGCAGTGCGAGAGGGGCCGGTCAGAAGACGACTTCGTCGACTTCGCTGGCTTCCTGCGCCGCGTCGGCGCGGGTCGCGCGAGCGACGATTTCCTCGACGCTGGCAGATTCGGTGTTGGCGCCACCGAAGGCAGCCAGCAGATCCTGGATCAGCGCGGAAATCTCCAGGCTCATCACGGCAAAGTCGTTGTCGAAGCGCTGGGCCGCGTCTTCCGCCTCGCGGGTGTCGGCCTTTTCCATCACTTCATCGCCGAACTTCAGTTTCTTGATGGAGAGTTGATCATCCACCATCAGCTCGACGCTTTCCTTCCACACCAGGCCCAGCTTGTGCACCTGCAGGCCGGCCACCAGGTGGTTGTGGATTTCCTCGGCGTACAGGTCCTGATTCTTGCAACGAATGACGCTGCCGCTGTCTTTCGGGTCGCGCAGTTCACACTCGTGGCCGAATTCAAAGCCCGCCGGCGCTTCCGGAGCCGTCAGCCAGTGCGTCATCGTCTGCTGGGGCAGGTTTTTGGATGCCAGCGGAACCAGAGCCAGGCTACTAATAGCCTCGCGCAGGTTTTCCAGCAGTTCCTCTGCAGCCTTCGCCGATGAGGCGTTGACCACGACCCAGCCCTCCCTAGGGGCGATATAGGCATACTGCAGACGCGAGCGGCTGAAGGCCCGCGGGCGCATCTCCAGCAGGACTTCGTCCTTGAGGTTCTGGCGTTCCTTGCGCCCCACGGTGCGGGCTTCCTTCTCGGAGATGGCCAGTGCCTTTTCTTCCACCATTTCGTTGACGACGGCCGCGGGAATGACTTTTTCCTGCTTCTTGGCACAGACCATCAGGTAGCCGTTGGTGCTGTGTACCAGTTCGCTGCCGTGGCGCCCGAGTGGCGGGACCCAGCCATAGCGGGCCATGTCCTGGCTGCCGCAGGGCACAAAGGCCGCGGGCTCGAGCAGTTCGTTCAATTTTTCAGCAGTGAGGGCGAATTCTTTGGTGAGGCGGTAAACGCGCAGATTTTTAAACCACATTACAGCAGGCCATTGTTCTATCGGTTGGGGCGGTGGGCAATTATGGGGAATGTGGGCGGAGACATCTAGGAATAGGCCCGCAAAATTCAGGGTAGGCACTGTCAGCTGTATGCCAGATGACCAGGCCGGGTCCCCGGACAGTTAACGGCGTCGGGCCTCGACCCATTCCACGATATCCGCAAGCCCCCCGAAACGGTCGGCGGCCCGGGAGAAATCCTGGTGTTGGGACATATCGTTGGGCACGGCGAGGCAGGTGATCCCCGCTCCGACCGCAGCTGCCAGGCCGTGTTCGGTGTCCTCTACGGCTACACATTCCTCTGCGGAGACGCCGAGGCGCTGCATCGCCAGCAGGTAGCCGTCCGGATGCGGCTTGTTGCGCTCGACATCGTCGCTGGAGACAGTGGTTGCGAGCATCGGCTCGAGACCATGGGTTCGGGCGGTCGCGGTCACAACGGCGTGCCCGGAGCCGGTGACAATGGCCTGGCGCAGGCCGAGCGTGTGAAAG
This sequence comes from Microbulbifer hainanensis, assembly GCF_014904735.1. Classification (GTDB taxonomy): domain Bacteria; phylum Pseudomonadota; class Gammaproteobacteria; order Pseudomonadales; family Cellvibrionaceae; genus Microbulbifer; species Microbulbifer hainanensis. Next base: position 27,175 of record NZ_JACZCR010000030.1, read on the forward strand.
TGGCGAACCACTTGCAGTACACCGGGCATCAGGGGGAAAGCCGATTGGCTGAGAAATTCGCGCGTGGCCGCGGCCTTCTGGCGGGCGAGAAGCGTCGGTTCCACGGCCAGCGAAAACCTGGCGATCATATCCTCGGCGTTGGCCAGTGCGGGCAGGCCGGCGTGGTGCTCCCGGTAAACCGCTTCGCTCAATTCGGCGCCGTAGGGCGCGAGCACACCTTGCCAGATCCTGAAATGGGTGGGCTCCGAATCCACCAGGGTACCATCGTGATCGAAGAGAATGACTTTGATGGACATGGGGCCTCCTGCGCGGACAAATACTGAAAAATCCATTCTACCGAATTCGAGCGGGCGGGGCCTTTAGATGGGGCGTAGGGGAGGGCGGAGGCGGCGAGTGGCTGTACCGTGGTATACACGGTTTTCTGTTAAAAGAGCGGGCCCGTCTGCGGATCGGCCAATAAGGGGAGAGAGAATAATGGATAGGCATCTCAGGCAATTTGTTTACGGTTTGGGGCTCTGGCTGCTCGTAGTTACAGTTCCGGCGGCGGCTAAAGCAGTGAAGGTCACTTCTCCGGACGGCGACATTCTGGTCACGGTAAGCGATTACAAGGGGATTCCGCGCTACAGCGTCCAGTACCGGGGAGAAACCGTGGTCGAACCGTCGCATCTGGGGATGGTGTTCCGGAACGGCAAGCCATTCGCCGATGGCCTGGTGATTTCCGGCAGCACGCGCGACGCCAGCGACAGCAGCTGGGAACAGCCCTGGGGAGAGCGCCGCACGGTGCGCGACAACCACCGGGAACTGAGCGTCGACTTTGCCCGCGCCGACCGCTCTGCCGGTGCCATTAAAGTCCGTTTCCGCGTGTTCAACGACGGTATCGGCTTCCGCTACGAAGTGCCCAAGCAGGCGGGACTCGACAAGGTGGAGATTGTCGACGAACTGACCGAGTTCCGTATCGCCGACAGCGGCCAGTCCACAGCCTGGTGGATTCCGGCCCGTGGCTGGAACCGCTACGAATACCTGTACAACACCACGCCACTGCAAAAGGTGGATCGCGCACAGACGCCTTTCACCTTCAAAATGCCCTCGGGAACCCACGTAAGTATTCACGAGGCAGCGCTGGTGGACTATGCCTCAATGACCCTGGACCAGCGCCGCCTCGGCACCCTGAAAGCGTCGCTGGTGCCCTGGTACGATGGCACCCTGGTCAAGACTACCGCCCCGTTCAAGACGCCGTGGCGCACGCTGGAGATCACTCCCAACGCGGTGGGCCTGCTGAATTCTGACCTGATCCTGAACCTCAATGAGCCCAACAAGCTCGGCGACGTTTCCTGGGTCAAGCCCGGCAAATACGTGGGTATCTGGTGGGCGATGCATATCAAAGACAAAACCTGGGGATCCGGTAAAAAGCACGGAGCCACCACCGCCGAGACGGAACGCTATATGGATTTCGCCGCGAAATACGGTTTCGACGGCGTGTTGGTCGAGGGTTGGAATATCGGTTGGGACGGCAACTGGGCCGCGAACGGCGATGTCTTCAGCTTTACCCAGCCCTATCCGGACTTCGATCTCAAGGCGATTACCGATTACGGACGCAAAAAAGGTGTGCGCCTGATCGGCCACCACGAGACTTCCGGCAGCGTGACCAACTATAAAAACCAGATGGACGACGCCTATGACCTCTACCAGAAAATGGGCGTCACCCAGGTAAAGACGGGCTACGTTGCCGATGGTGGCAAGATAAAGCGCGTCGATGAAAACGGCATTGTTCGCAACGAGTGGCACGATGGCCAGTTTATGGTCGGCGAATACCTGCGCAGTGTCACCGAAGCGGCCAAGCGCAAGATCAGTATCAACACCCACGAGCCGATCAAGGATACCGGCCTGCGCCGCACCTATCCCAACTGGATTGCCCGTGAAGGGGCGCGGGGGCAGGAATTCAACGCCTGGGGCTCGCCTCCCAACCCGCCCGAACACACCGCGATTCTGCCGTATACGCGTATGCTGTCCGGCCCGATGGATTTCACTCCCGGTATCTTCGACCTGGGCTTCAATGGCCTGGATGCGCAGAACCGTCCGCGGACCACACTGGCCAAACAGCTGGCGCTTTACGTAGTACTGTACAGCCCGATCCAGATGGCCGCGGACCTGCCGAAAAACTACGAAGCAAAAAGGGATGCCTTCCAGTTTATCGTCGATGTCCCCACGGATTGGGAAAAGAGCCGTGCGATTGCCGGTGAAGTGGGCGACTACGTTGCCTTCGCCCGACAGGAGCGGGGCGGCAAGGACTGGTATCTCGGCGCCCTGACCGATGAGAAGCCCCGCACGCTGGAACTGCCACTGGATTTCCTCGAGCCGGGCCGGCAATACGAAGCGCAGATTTATCGTGACGGCGCTGAGGCGGATTGGCAGACCAACCCCTACAACATGGTAATCGAGCAGAAAAATGTCGGCAGTGGGGATACCCTGACGCTGAAGCTGGCGCGCAGTGGCGGTGCTGCCATACGCTTCCGTGCGTTGGATTAGTGCCGCGCATTACTCGATGAAAAAAGGGCGCCTGCGGCGCCCTTTTTTCATGATCGGGAAAATTTCAGCAGGTTTACTTCAACAGGACTCGTAGTGGGCTGCCGATATCCGCTGCGTAATTCCCCGGCTGTTCATTGAGTAGAAGCAGTGCCGTTGCCGCGACCTGGTTCTGATAGACGGTGTCGCCGCCGGAATACTCACCGCGCGCTTTGATGTCGGGTCCGAGGGCGGCCAGCCAGATTTCGTTGGAACCCGGAATACCGGTTTCCAGCAGCTGTTTCTGATCGGGGCGATTTTTCTGGATCGCCTTCGGACTCGCGTGATGTGGCCAGGTGGCAGCGTCGCGGCCGCGGCCATGATCGACAGTGATGATCAGGTTGGTGTTGTTCCGGTAGCCATCCATGGACTGCAGCGTGCGCCACAGGTTGCCGATAAACCGGTCGGCCCGGTGCGCGGCATCCAGATACTGGCCGTACTTCTTGTCGTGGGCGAAATCGTCGGTCTCGCCGAGGGCAATATAGAGCACCCGGGGCTTGTTCTGCTGCAGATAATCCCTGGCGAGATCATAGGTATAGGCATCGAAGCGCACGTTGTCCCAGGGCGTCGGTGTCTCCCCCAGTAGTTCGTTGAGTAGCTGCGCGCGCCCGGAAAGCCCTGGCCAGTTTGCGGGTTCGAAGCCGGCGTTGACATAGACACCGCTGCGGCCCCGGTTGATGATGGCCGGGAAAGCGTCCCAGCTGCCGAAGGACGCGACTTTGCCGCGGTAGGCCGCCTTGCCATTCAGCCATTCCAGAAATGTGGTATTGCGGTTGGGCACGGAGTCATTGGAGTCGATCGCCGGGTCCGCTTTTCCGGTGAGAATTTCGTTGTAACCGGGGTAGGAGAACCACCAGGGGTTGGTGACTTCCATTCTGGATCCCTTGTCGCGATTTCCGAGCAGCGCGCCCTGTTTGGCAATGGTCTGCCACAGGAACGGCATCAGTTTACCGCGCCTGTCGGTCGCGTTGTCCCCACCGTATTTTTTTTCAATATTCTCGGGATGTCTGGTCAGTGACTTTTCCTGCACGATCGACTGGTCGTAGCCCTCGAAGACATCTTGCCAGCGCAGGCCATCGATCGTGATCAGGACAAGGTTGTCGGCGGCGTGGCAGCTGGTGCAGAGCAGCAGCACCATTGCCAGGCCGGAAAGGAGTTTTTGCATTGTGTGGTCCCCAAAGCACAGTGGGCGGAACGAATCCGCCCACCCGCAGTGTTATGTCGTGTCCTAGAAGTCCATTGTAGCCGCGAGCGACGCTGTGCGCGGGGCACCGATCCAGGCGCCACCGGCAACGACGGTGCCGAGGTATTGCTCATCGAAGAGGTTGTTGACCACCAGCTTCAGGTCGATTCCGCTCAGGGCGTTGCCAGTATTACCCAGCGTGAGTCCCAGATAGGCATCGGTCACCAGATAGGCATCGGCGGTCCAGGTGTTGGCGGGATCCACCGGGCGGTCTCCGGTGTACTTGGTGGAAAGGCCGCCATAGACAGGGCCGGAATGCCAGTCCAGACCCAGCGCTAGCATCTGGTCCGCGATGCCGACTACATCGTTGCCGGCTACCAGGCCCTGTTCGGCATCCACGGCGGCATCACCCGTGCCGATATAGGTGGCGTCGATCAATGTGTAGGATGCGTACAGATCGAAATTGTCATTGAGATCAATGTTCAACAGCAGCTCCAGGCCATCTGAATCGATGCCGCCGGCATTGAAGTAGGAGCCGTTGGTGCCGATCAGGTAGGAGGGGCCGGTCTCGGTATTGTTGTCGAGGAAGATAATGCGGTTGTCGAAGGTATTGCGGAAATAGGTAGCGGTGGCGGCCAGCGTATCGCCAGAGTAACGCAGGCCCAACTCGGTCGATTCGGAAGTTTCCGGTTCGAGATTGTCCAGGTCGGACTCCGGTCGCTCCAGGACACTGTCACCGATAGCCTTGAAATTCTCCGCGTAGCCGGCAAAGAGTTCGGTACCTTCGATACCGGTTTGCCACGCCAGTCCGGCCGACAGCAGTATGTCGGAGTCGGAATTGATGGCGGCATCCGGCGATGCGTTGAACAGGTCTTCCCGCTCCACGTCCACCAGGAACTGTTTCGCTCCCAGAGTCAAGGTCAGGGTGTCGATAGTGAGCGCGTCCTGCAGGTACCACTTGGTGGACTCCTGTGGGTAGCTGCGGCTGTACTGCACCCAGTAGGGGGTGGAAGCAAAACCCGGTCCGCGACTGGCGTCGTTGATCTTATGCCAGTCCCGGTATTCGTCGCGTGTGCCGTCCTCGTACCAGAGGCCGCCGCGCAGCTGGTTTTGTTGGCCGGCGATGCTGTTTTCCAGCGTGAAGTCCAGAGTCAGGCCTGCGCGATCCTTTTCGTAGTGGGTGTGGCGGTAGGACATCACCGGAATGGCGCCGGCCGGGTAACAGCTCGGGTCGTATGCCGGAGCAGCCTGTCCATAAACGGTGACGATTTCGGAAACACAGCCGTCAGCGGGTGACAGCGCGGTGCCGTCGGCATCGACATAGTAAATGAGCCCCAGGCTGTCGCCAGCTTCCGCGGTAGTGCCGCCGAGATATTCCGACTGACCCGAGTCGCCGTCGGGCGTGATGTCCACCAGGTAGGGAGGAACCCAGTCTCCACGCCCCTCATTGTGGTGATAGTAGGCACCGCCTTTGAGGTTGAAGCTTTCAGTCAGGTCAAAATCAAACTGGGCGTAGGCCAGCTGGTTTTCGCGTAGGGTGGACCAGCTGCGGCGGTAGAGCTGGTCGATATAGGGAATACCCGTCCAGTCACCGGTCAGGAAGTCCGTGTTCGGATACTGCTCGTATTGAGCCTGCGAATAGGTGCGCTGGTAGTTGTCTTCCTGTACGTCGTCACTGGAAAGATATGCCTTAATCGAACCATTTTCCAGCGAGGTCACCAGCTTAGCGGCAAAGTGTTCGCGCTCATTCTGGGCGGTTTCGGTAATCCAGTCCGTGGCTTCCTGATTGGAGTAGGACAGCCAGGCCCGGCTGTTGCCGGCAAAGGTGCCGGTGTCGTAACGCAGGAAAACACGCTGTGCATCAAAGTCACCCGCTGCGAGGGAGGCGCGCATGCGGCGACTATCCGTGGGGTCGTCGGTGCGGTAGTCAATGGTGCCGCCGAGGGCCTCGTGGGAGCGCGAGGCGATATCCGCCGTGCCCTGAGATACCTCGACGCCGGCGATATTGTCGGGATCGACAAAACGGTTGGCCTTGGAGCCACCACCGTAGTTGGAGCCCCCGTTGGGAATGCCGTCGATGGTGGTACCGATCTGCTGCTGGTCCAGGCTGGTGGTGAAACCGCGCACGGTAATGTTGGTGGACCAGTCATCGAATCCGTAGGTATCCCCTTCATTAACGGACACACCGGGGAGGTTGTCGATCAATGCGTTGACGCTGGTGATACTGGACTGTTGCTTGCGCATGGCGTCGGTGACGGCGCTGCTGTTATAGGTCTCGCCGGATCCCACGACGACGACTTCTTCAATATCTGTTGCGCGCTGTTCCTGAGCGGAAACACCGCTGGCCATCATTGCTGTGGTCAGAGAGATGGCCGAAACCAATGGTTTTCTGAGTGTGTTCACTCCATTGTCCCCTATAGGATAGTCATATGTTTATGCTGCGCCGCTGCGATGAATTGGGTGATCCCTTTATAGGTGCGGCGCGTATTCGCTTTTCGCGCGGGTACAGTGACCGTAAGTGATGACTTGTTCCTGACACTCAGGTGAATTTATGATGACTAAATTGTTAGGGCCGTTAGCGGACGAACTCCTTTCTGGATTTAATCCAAAATAATTCCGCCAGCCGATGAAAATATAAAAAATAGCAGCACGGGAGTGCCTACCCATGATCCGTTTTTTCTACTGTCTTTTCTTCGTGGCTTTCACGGCACATGCTGCGGAATTGCCGAACTGGCAAGCTGCGCAGCTAGCCAAGCCGGCTTCCCTCCGCGGCAGCGCCGTCGGCCCGAAGAGCCTGTGGGTGAGCGGCACAGACAATACCGTTTTCAAGAGCACCGACGGAGGGAAAAGCTGGGAGGATGTTTCGGTACACCAGCAGCCGGTTACCGACTTTCGCGACATTGCCCTGTTTGACGATAAAACAGCCATCGTGATGGGCGTCGGAACCGGTACCCAGTCTCGCCTGTATCTCACCGAGGATGGCGGCAGCAACTGGGAGTTGCTGTATGAAAATCCGGATGCGGCCGGCTTTTTTGACTCGATCGCTTTCTGGGACCGGAATCACGGTCTGATGCTGGGCGATCCGGTGGATGGTTATTACGTGGTCATGATGACTGAGGACGGCGGCCGCAGCTGGTCGCGCATTGGTAAGGACAAACTGCCGGCCGTTCTGCCCAAGGAGGCGGCGTTTGCTGCCAGTGGCAATACCCTGATCACCGGTGCGGAGGGTCGCGCCTGGTTTACCACCGGTGGCTTTGCCGCCTCGGTTTACAGCAGCGACGACTATGGCCGGACGTGGCAGCGCAGCGCAGTGCCACTGCACCGCGATACGCAGACCTCCGGTGGCTATGCGCTGGCACTGAATCGCGGTGGAGAGATCTTTGTCATGGGTGGCGATTTCCAGGACCGGCCGAGCCGCTACAACAACCTGTCCATGCTGCAGGGCGACCGCTGGAGAGCGGCGGATAACGGCCAGCGGGGATTGCGTACCGCCATGGCCTGTGTGGAGCGCGTCTGCGTCGCCAGCGGCAAAACCGCCAGCGATATTTCCTTTAATGACGGGCACAGCTGGCAGCCACTGCCGGGGGAGGGGTTCTACACACTGGCGGCTGGAAAAGACCGGATTCTCGGTGCTGGCGCCAATGGCCGCGTCGGTGTAATGATTCTTCCGGCGGCGCATCAGCCTTAATTATTTTTCGACTTCCGTATTCCCTGATCGTCGGTTAAATTTCGTGGCGGGCTTTTCGGCCCGCTGACACTCTTTACCATTCTTAACCTTCGCATCGACGGAAATCCCTTATTTTCTGCAGTGAAAGTGCAGTTCCCGTTGGGAATTTTTTCCCGCGTTCGTGAACTTTTACAAAACCCATTTATCTAACCGGCCATCTATTAACGATCAGTTTGTCTTGACGGGCGCCAATTATGTCTGCTGCGCGAACAAGGCTTTTTCCCTTCTACGGGCTCTATGTCGGTGCTGCGGAAATTTTTCGCTGCTACCGTATCGCCCGGATTGCGCTTCGTCGGCCGCGGCTCGGCGGCGTGCTGTTTGCGCCCACACTTTATCCCCACCGCTGTAAACGCCGTCTGGCCGCGCGTCCGCCGCCCCGCTAATCCTTACTGTTCCAAAACAAACACAAAACTCTGTGAACATAAGGAGGACAAGGTGCTGGAAGTCAGTCACCTGAGCCGTTGCTATGGCAGTTTCAAGGCCGTGGACAACGTCAGCTTTGCCATCGACAAAGGCGAAATCGTCGGGCTGTTGGGACACAATGGCGCCGGTAAAACCACCATCATGAAAATGCTATCCGGTTATCTGGAACCGGATGCCGGTTGTGTGCGTATCGACGGTGTCGATATGGCTGAGCACACCAAGCGGCTGCAGCGGCATCTGGGTTACCTGCCGGAAAACCTCCCGCTATACGGTGAGATGACGGTGGCGGACTACCTCGATTACGCCGCCGAACTGAAGGGCCTGGACGGCGACGAAAAAACGGCGGAGATCCGCCGCGCGATCGGTGCGACAGAACTGGCGGACAAGATCGGTTCACCGATCAACACCCTGTCCCGCGGATTCAAACAGCGCGTGGGAGTTGCCCAGGCGATTCTCGGCCGGCCACGGCTACTGATTCTCGATGAACCCACCAACGGGCTGGATCCCACCCAGACGCAACAGATGCGCGGGCTGATCCGCGAGATCGCTCGCGAAGCGACGGTGATTCTTTCCACCCACATCCTGCAGGAGGTGGATGCGCAGTGTAACCGCGTGCTGATCATCAATGCCGGCCGGATGGCCGTGGATGAGCGGCTCGACCGCTTGCGCAGCGCCAACAGCCTGCTACTGGATACGTCAGCGACCGGCGCCGCCTCGCGGCTCAAAGCCCTGATCGGTGTCATCAACGTGGAGGTATTGCCACAGTCTGGCCAGTATCGCCTGATCGTCAAAGAGGGCGCAGACCTGCGCATTCTCGCTGCGGCGGCAGCACAGTCGATAGTGGAGAGCGGTGACCAGCTCTACCGCTTGCAGCCGGAGCAGCGCGACCTGGAAAGCCTGTTCCGCCAGGTAAACGAACGCAGCATGACCGCGGGGGAGGAGATCACTGATGCAGCCTGAAGCCTTCAACAATGCCAGCGGTAGAAGCCTGATCGGGCGTGTCGCGGCCAAGGAGACCAGCCTGTTCTTTGCATCGCCGGTAGCCTATCTGTTCCTCGCCAGCTTCGCGGCGGTGAGCTTGTTTGTATTCTTCTGGGGCGAGGCTTTTTTTGCCCGCAATATCGCCGATGTGCGGCCGCTGTTTGAATGGATGCCGCTATTGCTGATCTTCCTGTGCAGCGCGCTGACCATGCGCCTGTGGAGTGAAGAGCGCCGCAACGGCACACTGGAGCATGTACTCACCCAGCCCGCGCCCCTGTGGCAGTTTGTCCTCGGTAAGTTCGCGGCTTGCCTGGCACTGTTGGGAATCGCACTGGCGATTACCCTGCCGTTGCCCATTACCGTGTCAATGATCGGCGACCTGGACTGGGGGCCGGTCGTGGCCGGCTATGTGGCGACATTCCTGCTGGGCGCGGCCTACCTGAGTATTGGCCTGTTTGTCTCTGCGCGTGCCAGCAACCAGATTGTCAGCCTGATAGTCTCCTGTGCGCTGTGTGGTTTCTTCTACCTGCTCGGTGCGCCGATACTCACTGACCTGTTCAGTAATAGCGTCGCCGATATCCTGCGGGACCTGGGCACTGGCTCGCGCTTTGACGCCATTACCCGGGGGGTGATCGATCTGCGTGACCTCTATTACTACCTGAGCCTGGTGGCCGTTTTCCTCGCCCTGAACACGCTGGTGCTCGAGCGCGAGCGCTGGGCCAGCGGCGGCGACGGCACCAATCGCCAGCGCTGGCGCGTCGTGACCGCACTGCTGGTCCTCAATGCACTCGGGGCTAACCTTTGGCTCGGCCAGATCCACAGCCTGCGCGCGGATATGACGGAAGGGCGCATTTACTCCATTTCGCCGGCGACGAAACATGTTCTCGGGCAGTTGCGCGAGCCACTGTTGATCCGGGGTTATTTCAGCAGCAAGACGCACCCGCTGCTGGCGCCGCTGGTCCCCCAGATGCGTGACCTGCTGCGGGAATACCAGGTGGCTGGCAAGGGCAATGTGCGGGTCGAGTTTGTCGACCCTGAAAAAGCGCCAAAACTGGAAGAGGAGGCCAACAAGAAGTATGGCATTGAGCCGGTGCCCTTCCAGGTGGCAGATCGCTACCAGTCTTCGATCGTCAGTTCCTATTTTGATGTACTGGTGAAATATGGCGATGAATACAAGGTGCTGTCGTTTCGCGACCTGATCGAAATGAAGGCCAATACGGAAACCGATGTGGATGTGCAGTTGCGCAACCCCGAGCACGACGTGACCCGGGCCATCAAGAAAGTGATGCAGAGCTACCAGGCCGGCGGCAACCTCTTCGATACGGTGAAAGGTAAGCTGAAACTGACGGCCTATGTATCCGCCGACAACCGTTTGCCGCAACAGCTGGTGGACTTCAAACAGACTGTGCACCAGGTGGCCGCTGATCTGCAGAAAGACGCCGACGGCCGCCTCGCGGTGGAATTCGTCGATCCCGACGCAAACGGAGGCAAGGTCGCCAAGCAGATTGCCGCAGATTACGGTCTGGAGCCGATGGCGGTCGGGCTGGTCGGACGACCTTTCTATTTTTATCTGACTCTTTCCAGTGGCGACCAGATAGTACAGATCCCGATGGATGATCTGCAGAAGGCGACTCTGAAACGGAATTTCGAGGCCGGTATCAAGCGCTTTGCCAGCGGCTTCACCAAGACCGTTGCCCTGGTGACACCGCCGATGGATTACAGCCAGGGCTACGCCAACGGCCCGCGCTTTTCCGAGCTGGAAAAGCTGCTGGGTGGTGAGTTGAATGTGGAGCACGAGGACCTCAGCGATGGGCGCGTGTCCGGCGAAGCGGATATCCTGGTGCTGACATCGCCGCGCAATCTCGACCAGAAGCAGCTGTTTGCCGTTGACCAGTTCCTGATGAAGGGCGGCACCGTGATGATCGCGACGTCCCCTTACAGTGCCTCCGTCAAAAACCGCAACCTGGCGGTCGAGCCGGTCCACAGTGGCATCGACCAGTGGCTTGCACATATGGGCCTGAAGATTGGGGGTAGCCTGGTACTCGATCCGCAGAACAGCGCTTTCCCGGTACCGGTGACCCGCAATATTGGCGGATTCCAGATGCAGGAACTGCGCATGCTCGACTACCCGTATTTTGTCGATGTGCGTGGGGAGGGCCTGAATGAGAGCAATCCCATTACTGCGGACCTGCCACAGGCGACCATGAGCTGGGCTTCGCCTATTGTCGTCGACAAAGAAAAGTCTTCGGGACACAAGTTAACCCCACTGCTGCAGAGTTCGCCGGGCGCCTGGCTGTCAAGCAGCACTGATGTGATGCCGCGAATGCAGAATGGATCTGTCAGCGCATTCCAGCCGGAAGGTCAAACCGGCAGGCAGTTGCTTGGAGTGATCAGTGCCGGACGCTTTGACTCCTACTTTGCCGGCAAGCCGTCACCGCTCGCGGCCGCCGATGCCGGCAAGAGCGGCGGCAACAAAGGCGCGGATGGCAGTGGCGAGTCAGGTGATAAGGGCCCGGATAAACTCGATGCCCTGTCCACGGAAATCACCCGTTCGCCGGAGTCGGCGCGGATCATCCTGTTCTCCTCCAATGATTTCCTGAATGACCAGGTTCTGCGCATGAGCGGCTCCGCCGCCGGCAGCGACTACCTGAACACGCTGCAGCTGGCGGCCAACAGCGTGGATTGGGCACTGGAGGATTCCGGGTTGATGTCGATCCGCTCACGCAGCCACTTCAATCGCACCCTGCCGGCCATGAAGCACAGCGCACAATTGTTCTGGGAGTACATGAACTATATCTGCGCGCTGCTGGCTCTCGGTCTGGTGGCCCTGGTTCAGATAATGCGCAAACGTGCGCGCCAGCGTCGCTACCAGCAGCTGCTGGCCAATTGAGGGAGGAATCGACTGATGAAGAAACTGCAAACATACCTCAGCGGATTTCTCGCCCTGCAGGTACTGCTGGCTATGGGGCTGTTCTGGAGCCAGCTGCACCAGCGGGCCGCGCAGCAAAAAAGTGAGATACTACTGACCGTTGCGCCGGACAAGGTGCAGCGGCTGGAAATCAGTAGCGGCGATAAAGCCGTTACCTTGGTCAAGCGTGATGGGAAATGGCTGTTGCCAGACCTGAACAGCTTGCCGGTTGACGTCACCAAGCTGAACGTCCTGCTCGACAGGCTAGAAAATTTGAAAGCCAACTGGCCGGTGGCAACCACCAGTTCGGCGCAGGAGCGCTTTGCCGTGGCAGAGGAAAAGTTTCAGAAACGCGTGCGGCTCTATGGTGCCGGCAAGGACAGCAAGCCATTGCAGGAACTCTATATCGGTACCTCACCGGGTTTCCGCAAAGTGCACTTGCGCCGTGCCGGCGAGGATGCCATCTATGCCGTCACTTTGAGTAGTTTTGAGATCCCTGACGGTGCCGATAGCTGGATGGACAAGCAGCTACTGGCGGCGGGGCCGGTGAAGGCGATCAAAGGGCCGGACTACCAGCTGTCCAAGGCGGGTGGCAAGTGGCAATTTGGCTCCGGCGATACCAGTGTCGATAGCGCCAAGGCCGCAGACCTGGCCGGTGCGCTGGCCAACCTGAAGGTAATCAAGCCTGCGGATAAACTGCCGGAAGGCGAGGGCATCAAGCTGGCGGTGACTAGCGACAAGGGCGATCTAAACTACCTTTTCAGCAAGGACAAGGATCACTTCTACGTAAGCCGTGCCGACCAGCCGCAGACGTTTGAGGTGTCGCGGCAGGAGTACGATCGAATTGCCGCTATTCGCAACCAGCAGCTGGTGCGAAAGGTCGTGGATAATGCGGAACAGACTGCTGGCAAGAAAGTCGAGACCGCAACCAAGGAGAAGGCCTCCGCACATAGCTGAGACTTCGTCAGGTAACACTGTCAAAATACGAAGGGCGGCCCCAGGGCCACCCTTTTTTGTGGAGATGATAGCCGGAGAACGGTATTGGAATCTGGGTGCAAAAATCCGAAATTGCAGATCGAATAATTTCTACTAATGTAGAGTAAGTTGCGCTGCATCCTGCTGGTAGGATATCGCGCCACCTGGGCGCGGCTGGGCGGCTTTAACGATTCAATGAATACATTACTCTAACAACAATGATGGGTTTCTATGGAAGGCAATCCTTACACTCCACCTCAATCTAGCTTGCATGGCGATACGCCGGAGTCCGCCACGGGTAATAAGGCTGGAGGCTCAGTGTTCCAGATCTTTTTTTCGACCAGAGGACGCATGTCGAGAAAAGTCTATCTTCTGTTTATCATTTTGCCGCTGCTTTCAGTGTATTTTCTGATGGGTATCTTTTTAGGGTTTTTCCCGGAAAGGCTGGATCAGATGGTGATTTTATATTTGGTCTTTACCGTAGTGGCGGGCTGGATTTCGGTCGTAACGCTGATCAAGCGTATTCACGATTTCGGCAAGAGCGGCTGGTATTGTCTTTTGAGTATCTTCCCGTATGTGGGTGTTCTTTTTTTGCTGATTTTTATATCCATGCCGGGTAATAAAGGCCCGAACAAGTACGGACCTGATCCGAAAGGAAGCCGTCCAGGATAATGGCGGACACCAAGCTTTATTACTGACCGATCGACGGGCACCACAACCCGGAGTCCAGTTGCGGGATTTCAGTGACGTGGTTTCGGTGGAAGGTTCCTGGACCTAACGACCCTGCTTCAAATCAAAATAAGCGCCATTGGTCAGTGCTTTCAGGTCAGCCGGCGCGAGTTCAATTTCCAGTCCGCGGCGGCCCGCGCTGACAAATATGGTCGCATACTCTATAGCCGAACTGTCGATAAAGGTATTCAGGCGTTTTTTCTGCCCGAGTGGGCTGACTCCGCCCAGTACATAGCCGGTGGAACGCTCGACATCTGCCCGTTCAGCCATAGTGGCTTTCTTTGCGCCGGCCGCCTTGGCCACCTGTTTCATGCTCAACATGGATGAAACCGGGACTACAGCAACGACGAGGTTGCCGCTATCGAGGCGCACCACCAGCGTCTTAAAAACCCGTGACTCCGCAATGCCCAGTTTTTCCGCGGCTTCCAGACCGAACGAATCACTCGCCGGGTCATGGGCGTATTCGTGGACCTTGTGCGCAATTTTGGCTTGCCTGGCCGCATTGATTCCTGGAGTCATTGTAAGCTTCCGCGTTTGGGGCCGGCTGGCAGTGGTGTGGTTTATGTCATCGCTATTCCGCGGTTGGCGAAAACTCGCAGTGGGATAAGCAGTCCGCAGGGCAGATCCGGAAGTTGGTTAATGCAGAGGCAGTGCAGTGAACGAATGGCGGATACTGGCTTCGAGTCAACGCTCCAGTGGCGACATAATCACCGCTGGAGTTTCGATTTAATTAATTTCCAGGTTGCCGTTTTTATTTTGGCTGTAAACGGTGACCGGCAGTGCGACGGTATCGGTTATTGCCGATGCAACACCGTCGAACACGTAATAGCCAAGCAGCCAGTCGAAGTTGATGGAATCGCTGTTGGAATTCAGTTTGCACACGTTGTAGGAGACTCCGCTGTAAATCCTCGGCATGACCTGGCAGTTGGTCTTGTCCTTTTTCAGGTTGTCGGCAATTTCGCGATCCGAGTGGGACAGGGTAGTCACAGTGCCGCAGGCGGTGAGCGGCAAAATCGCTAGCAGGGTCCAGAACAGTTTCATATCAGCAATTCTCCTTGGTGCAATTGGGTTTTGTGGCATTCAGTTACTTTTGGCCACCCCGGATCCGGCCGGCCCGATGAGTGGGAACAATACTACCACCCGGTTGTGATTTTGGGGGGCTAGTCATATGGGCGCAATGCAAACGGCCGGGATGCGTTAATCGATACGGGCACAAAAAAGGCAGCCAAAGGGCTGCCTTTTCGATCATCGCGACCTGTTACCAGACTTTGACCCGCTGCTCTGGGGGCAGGTACAGGGTGTCGCCGGGGTTGATGTTGAATGCCTTGTACCAGGGGTCCAGATTGCGCACGGTCAGAGCGCGATACATGCCCGGGGCATGGCCGTCGGTAGCGATACGCTGGCGCAGTGCCTTGTCGCGCATCTTGGTGGCCCAGGTCTGGGCAAAAGCGATAAAGAAACGCTGATCACCGGTAAGACCGTCGATGACGGGCGCCTGTTTACCGTGCAGGGAAGCTTTGTAGGCATCGTAGGCAGCGGCCAGGCCGGCCACGTCGGCAATGTTCTCGCCCAGGGTCAGCTTGCCGTTCACGTGCAGGTCCGGGAAGGGCTGGTAACGGTCGAACTGTTTTGCCAGGGCATCCCCCTGCTTGCCGAAACGGGCGAAGTCGGCCTTGGTCCACCAGTTCCGCATGGCGCCGGTGGAGTCGAAAGCGGCCCCGTTGTTGTCGAAGCTGTGGCTGATCTCATGGCCGATGACGGCACCGATGGCACCATAGTTGTAAGCGTCGTCGGCCGCCGGGTCGAAGAAGGGCGGTTGCAGTATCCCTGCCGGAAAGTTCAGGGCGTTCTGTACCGGCAAGTTGACGGCGTTGACGATCTGCGCGTTCATCCACCATTCGCCCTTGTCTTGGGGCTTGCCGATCTTGGCCAGCTGCTGGGCCGTTTTCACCTTCTCGCCGTTGACTTCATTGGCATAGGCATTGTCGGCATCCACCTTGTAGCTGCTGTAGTCGCGCCACTTGTCGGGGTAGCCGACACCCACCACCAGGGAGTTCACTTTGGCCAGGGCCTCCTTCTTGGTGGACGGGGCCATCCAGTCCAGCGCTTTGACGCGGCGACCGAAGGCGTCGATGATCTGGTCGGTCATGTTCTGGACCTTGGCCTTGGCGGAAGCCGGGAAGTACTCGGCTACATAGGCCTTGCCCACGGCATCTCCCAGATACTCATCCAGGGCACTCAGGGCCCGCTTGTCCCGGCTGCGCTGTTTGGGAGTACCGGACAGGGTGGTGCCGTAGAAGGCGAAATGGGCCCGATCGATGGCAGAGGGCAGCACGTCGGCGTGGCTGTTTATCTGGTGAAATACTAGCCAGTCTTTCCAGGACTGCAGCGGCTCGGAAGCCACCAGGGCCGCCAGGCCGGGAATAGAGCCGGCATGGTAGGCAGCAAAGCGCTGCTGCTGGCCGAGGTCGGCGGCTTTGAAAAAGGCCTGCCAGTCGATTCCAGGAGCCTTTTTGGCAAAGTCGCTGCGGTTCCAGACACCGGAAGACTTGGCAAAGTCCTCGCTGTCGGCGCGGCTGGCATGGGCCTTGGCGATCTTGGTCTCCAGGGCAAAGATACGGTCGGCGCGCTCGGCGGCGTGGTCGATGCCGGCCTTCTTCAGCAGCGTCTCGATATAGGCGCGATAGGCTTTGCGGAGTTCCTGCATCTTCGGATCGTCGGAGAGGTAATACTCGCGCTCCGGCAATCCCAGGCCGCCCTGCAGTATGTAGGGCAGCACCTCACCCGGCGTCGCCAGGCCCTGGGTCACGAAGAGACCGAACAGGTTTTCGGTAGAGAAATCGGTGGCGTTGAGGGGATCGACGTCGGCGCGCAGGTTGGCACCCAGCACGGCAGACAGCTGGTCTTTATTTTTGATGGCGGCATAGCGGGCAAGGTCGGCCTGGATCGGCTTCATGCCAGCGGCATCGATAGCGGCCGTGTCCATATAAGCGTGGTAAAAGTTCGCGATGCGGGCATCGTCCGAGCCGGCGGGATGCTTTTCCCTGACCAGCTTGTCGATCAGTTCAGCTCTGTGCTTTTCCGTCGCGTTGAAGGCCTCGAGGAAAGAGCCCGTGGAGGAACGGTCGTCGGGAATCTTGGTGGTCTTCATCCAGTTGCCATTGGCATAACCGTAGAAGTCATCGCCGGGCTTGACCGATTTGTCCATCGCCTTGACATCGATACCGATATCCGCTTTTTCCTGTGTGGCACTGGCTGCAGCAGCCACACTGATCTGGCAGACACTCAAGCCTCCCAGTACCGTCGCACCCGTAACGAGGACGGTAGCCATTCGTTTCAACATAGGGCTTACCTTAAGTGGTGAGGGGCCAAAATATTCGGCTTCACTGTAACGCTGAAAGGAATTGGCGGGCAATAGAGTGGGAGAGTGTTCGCGGTGTACGGTTGTCTCAGCAAGTTCTGCTGACGCTCTGATCGTACAGAGCCCGGTTCCAGCCGGGCCGCTTGGCTGCGTTGCCAATACCGCCGGGGGAATAGAGTATTCTGGTGACCCCGGCGGCGGTTTCCGGTCAGCCGATCCGGTGCAGGGCACAGATCTTGTTGCCGGACGGATCGCGCAGGTAGGCCAGGTAGAGCTTGCCTATAGCGCCCTGGCGCACGCCGGGCGGATCTTCACATTCAGTACCGCCATTGGCGAGACCGGCGGCGTGCCAGGCGTCTGCCATCTCGGGGCTCTCAGCCGCAAAGCCGATAGTGCTGCCGTTGCCGTGACACGCCGGCTCGCCGTCGATGGGTTTGCTGATCGCGAAGACGCCGCTTTTGGTGAAGTAAAAGCAGCGGCCTTTTTCATCGATCGTACCTGGCTCGTGGCCCATGGCACCCAGTACGGCATCGTAAAACGCCTTGGATTCCTGAATATCGTTCGCGCCGATCATGATGTGACTGAACATTGATATGCTCCTCGTTGAAACGAGCGGAAACTATAAGATAGATACGATCTCGTGTCGCGCGGATGGGAAAATTTCTAGGCGCTAGCGAAGGTAACGTGATTGCGGGTTTTCAGTATCGTCAGATTGCGAATGGTGTACCTGATTGCGGTATATTGAAATTTCTTTCGCTAATTTGAAAGCCTTACTGCCGTGGCTTTTTAAGGGCCTTTTCGCGCTTGTAGTATTCGATGTCCTTTTCTTCCCTGCTCATATGCGTCAGCCGCCATACGAGGATCCAGAGAAGTAGCAGGGGAAGTATAGCGATATAGATTTCGTATTCGAGTATTGGGCTATTGGCCGGGAGAAGCGCGGTGATTTTGCGTACCACCATCGCTTCAAATTGGTTCTGATGCCCGGTAGCTCCCGCGATGATCAGTACATAAAGCGTGCTGATAAATACGGCGAATGAATGGATCAGCTTTCTATATTTCTTCATGCAGGTTG
>NZ_JACZCR010000031.1 GCF_014904735.1 Microbulbifer hainanensis
TATTCATGAATTTATCAAACAGTGCCTGGTCATCCCCGTTGACTGTGGTGTAGGTCTGCGGCACAAACTGTATTTCGTCCACGTCGAAATCGATTTCGCCAAACGCGTCCAGCAGCGCCTGCTTGGCTTTGAAGTAGTCGGTGTGCGGTGCAAATACCGATAGCTTGCCGTCTTCATTTTCGATATCGGTGACATCGACATCGGCTTCCATCAGCGCTTCGAGCACCGCTTCTTCGTCATCGTGGTTGAAGACCAGGATGGCCAAGTGGTCGAACATATGGCTGACGCTGCCCTGGGTACCGATCTTGCAGTTGGTTTTGGTAAATGCCTGGCGCACATCACCAAAGGTGCGATTCGGGTTGTCCGTGAGGCAATCGATAATGGCCATGCTGCCGCCGGGGGCAAAACCCTCATAGCGCGCCCGAGCGAAATCTTCGCCGGCGCCGCCCTTGGCCTTGTCGATGGCCTTTTCGATCACATGGGAGGGGACCTGTTCTTTTTTGGCGCGCTCGATCAGGCTGCGCAGTGCCAGGTTGCCGTTGGGGTCGATGCCTCCAGATTTGGCGCAGACGTAGATTTCGCGGCCGTAGCGGCTGTAAATCCTGGCCTTCATATTCGAGGTCTTGGCCATTGAATCTTTGCGGTTCTGATAGGCTCTGCCCATGGGCTGGTGCTCCGAAAAAACTGGAAAGGGCGATTCTACTGGCAGGTGTCAGGGAAATAAAACATTTCGGCCCCGGTTCTTGTGACCGCTGAGGGTTTTACTGTGCGCGGCCGGCGCCCGTCGGTGTCCTCAGTGGGGCCATTGGTTAGGGAGAGAGGGGTGGTCAGTAGTGATGCGGGCAGCAGGCCCCGTGCCGGATGTCACGGGGCCTTGGTGAAGGGAGTAGGGTGGGGTCAGGCTTTGGCCGGAATGGCCTCGACCACTTTCAGGAAGTAGTCCCAGAAATTCCCCACGCTCTCGATATGAACCCGCTCTTCCGGTGAGTGCGCGCGGCGGATGGTGGGGCCGAAGGAAACCATGTCCCAGTTGGGGTAGGGCTTGGCCAGCAGACCGCATTCCAGGCCAGCATGGATGATTTTGACTTCCGGCTCCTTGCCTTCCATGTCTTTGTACACGGCCTTCATCAGTGCCAGCAGAGGGGACGCCATGTTTGGTGTCCAGCCGGGGTAGGCGTTATCCAGAGATGCCTGGGCGCCGGCCAGTTCGAAGGCGGCAGCAACGTTGCGGCCGTGCTGGTCGCGGGCGCTGTCGGAGAGACTGCGCACCAGGCACTGGATGCGCACCTGGTGCTGTCCGTCCACCTCTTCGGTGACGACGCGGGCCAGGTTGTTGGAGGTATCGGCGATGCCCTCCAGCGCCGTGCTCATGCGCTCGACGCCGCTGGGGCAGGCGCGGATCATGCGGATCACTTTCTGCTGAGTGTCGGAGTCCATTACCGAGGCTGGCGCATCAGCGGATTCCAGCGCGATATCGAGCTTGGCTTCGTTATCCAGCTCGCGGGCGATCAGGTCGCTCTCGCTGGCGACAATTTCTTTCAGTTGCGCTTCCGCGCCGGCGGGTACTGTGATGGTACTGAAGGATTCCCTCGGTATGGCGTTTCGCAGGGTGCCGCCGTCGAGGCCGGCGATACGGAGCTCGGGAATCGCCTGGTTGGCGGCATCGATGACGCGGTTGGCGATCTTGTTGGCGTTGCCGCGACCCTTGTCGATATCCAGGCCGGAATGTCCGCCGCGCAGCCCGCGCACCGTCAGTTTGAAGGCCTTGTGGTCCGCCGGCACCGCTTCCGCGGAATAGGGCAGCTGCGCATTGACGTCGACACCGCCGGCGCAGCCGACATACAGCTCGCCCTCGTCCTCGGTATCCAGGTTCAGCAGCAGATCGGCATCAAAGTAGCCCGGCTGCAGATTCTTGGCACCGGTCATGCCCGCTTCCTCGTCGATGGTCAGCAGCGCTTCCAGAGCGGGGTGGGGAATGTCTGTGCTCTCCAGCAGCGCGAGAATCGCGGCCACGCCGATGCCGTTGTCCGCGCCCAGGGTAGTGCCGGTGGCGGTGACCCACTCGCCGTCGATTTGCGGGCGGATCGGGTCGGTGAGGAAATCGTGGTCGGTGTCGGCATTCTTCTGCGGCACCATATCCACGTGGCTCTGCAGAGCGAGTATCTTGCGATCTTCCATACCGGCAGTCGCGGGCTTCTTGATGATGACGTTGCCGATATCGTCGAGCTGTACGTCGAGACCGCGCTGTTTGGCGAAGTCGACGATATATTCCACGACCTTCTGTTCGTGCTTGGACGGGCGGGGAATCTCGCACAGCCTGGCGAAGTGTTTCCACAGTGGAACGGGGTTCAATTCGGCAATATTGCTCATCGGGGGCCTCTAGTTGGTTATTGGCAGAGCTCGCACTGGCAGTGCGGTTTTGCCGCAGCGACAGTGCCGGCCGGAGGCCCAGGGATATCTGGGCTCCGACCTGTGCCGGAATGACGAGACTGTCTTTCCGGCGTCACCCCGGCGCGGGCCGGGGCATTGGGAGCAGAAGGCTCCCGGTAGATGAAGATTATTACGCTTTGGCGGCGTCAACCAGATCCTGTTCGCCGACCAGCTCCAGCGCAATGCGGCGCTTGTCCACGTCCACGGAGGCGACCTTGACGGTCACCGGCTGTTCCAGCTGGTAGCTCCGCTCGTTGTGGGTGAGGATCAGGTGCTTGCCATCGAATTCCGGCAGGTTCTTCTTGTTGCCATTCAGGCGTACAAATCCATCGATCCCGTTGTCGTCCAGGCGCACACCGAGGCCGGCACCATTGACGAGGGTAATCTTGCCCGTAAAAGTCTCGCCGACCTTGTTCTGCATGAACTGGGCGTAGAGCCACTGTTCCAGTGCGCGGTTGGCCTGGCGGCCGCGGATCAGGCTGTCCTGCAGCGCTGCGATCTGCTCGTCGCTGAGCGTATCGGGTTGCTGGCTTTCGCTGGCGGCGCGGAGTACGCGGTGGTTGTGCAGGTCGTTGTATTTGCGGATTGGCGAGGTGACGGTCGCATAAGCATCGAGGCCGAGCCCCAGGTGGGCGCCGGCGGTGTTGCTCAGCTGGCCAGGGCGCAGCATGCGCTTCAGCACTGCGAGCAGGTTGCGCATCGCCGGCTCGTCGTGGGTCTCGAGGTATTTCACCAGCGCCAGGTAGTTGTCCAGCTGCAGCAGGTCCTTGTCGGCGTGCTCGGCGAGTTTTTCCTTCAGCAGGCTTTTTACTTCGCCCATGCGTTCTTCGCGGAAACCCAGGTGTACCGAGAAACAGCCCTGATGCAATTCAGCCAGTTGGCGGCCGATGCAGATATTGGTGGCGAGCATGGCTTCCTCCACCATGCGCTGGGCGGCGTTGCGCTCTTGTTTCTCGATACTGGCAATCTTGCGCTGCTCGTCCAGGGTAATGGCGTAGTCGGGGCGGTCTTCCATGATCAGCGAGTGGCTGGCGCGGTAGGTGGTGCGGGCTTCACTCAGGGCGGCCAGGTTGCGCAGGCTTTCCTTTTGTTCGTCCGGTACGGCAGTCTCGTCGCCGTCAATAAAGCGGGATACCTGCTCGTAGCTCAGTTTATGCCGGGAACGGATGGCGCCGAACTCGTAGTTGCTCTCGCCGATTTTTCCGTCGCTGTCGATATCGACGTGCACCACTAATGCCGGGCGCAGCTCGTCGGCCACCAGGGAAAACAGGTTTTCGCACAGGTCGCGGGGCAGCATCGGCAGGGTCTCGCCGGGCAGGTACTGGCTGTGGGCGCGCTTGAATGCCTCTTTGTCCAGCGGGCTGCCGGGCTCGATCAGGCTGGAGGGGTCGGCGATGGCGATGTGCAGTCTCCAGCCGCCGTCGCGGGCGCTGACGGCGATGGCGTCGTCCATATCGCGGGTGCTTTCCGCGTCGATAGTGGCGAAACCGTATTCGGACAGGTCCTTGCGCTCGGCGGTGAGTGCGTCCAGCTTGCCTTTGATTTCTTCCGCCTGCTTGATGGCCGCGTCGCCGAACTGGTCGGAGAGCCGGTGCTGGGCGACCACAAAGGCGTGTTCGATACCCGGCATGTCCGGCTTGCCGATTACCCCGGTTACCTTGGCCTGGGCCTTGCCGTCCTTGAACGGGTGGCGATTGACGCTGGCAGCGATAAATTCGCCCGGCTGGGCTTTGCCGCGGGCCTTGGGCGGCAGAAAGATCCAGCGGGTGAGCCCCGGTTGGCTGGGCTGGATAAAGTGGCCCTGGCCACGCTGTACATATTGTCCCACCAGGTGCTTGAGATCGCTCTCGACCAGCGCATCCAGCTCGGCGGAGAGCTTCTTGCCCTTGTCTTCTTCACTCAGGCTTACGCGCACGCGGTCGCCGGGGAAGACGCGTTCCATTTCCGGCGGCGGCAGGAAGGCCTCGCGGCCGTCATCCAGCACGACGAAACCAAACTTGCCGTTGCTGCCGCGCACCCGGCCCTCTGCAAACTCCTTGGTGGAGCGGATATCTGATTTCAGTTGGTTGAGTTGTTTGAGCGCGTCGGCATTCAGCATCGGGGTTCTCTGTTGAGTTTACTGGCGGGTCAAATTTGGGCGCGGATTCTACCAGACCCGTGTTGCGCGGGGTAACGAACTTGCCCCCGATGTGATTATCGCCGCCTTCGGGAGTCGGCGGAAAGCCGTGGAGGATCGGAATGGCTGGTCACGGCCTGTCTGTCATCAAATCAATGACCGTACTGTCCTTGGAGTTCCTGGATGACCCGCTGTCCTAATATTTGGGAAATGATATGATGATTTAGCTGCTAATCGACAGAACCGTGCAAAAAATGCAAACCCCATATCCCAATGCTGGATATAATCTTATCTTTCGAATAATTAACAAGGGCTGTGGTTGTTCCCCAGCTGTAGAACCGGTCACCGGAGAGGAACAGTAAATGAGCATATTTTCCCATCCCGCCTACGATAAGCACGAACAAGTGGCTTTTTATCAGGATGCCAAAAGCGGACTGAAGGCGATTATTGCGGTGCACAACACCAATCTGGGACCCTCACTGGGCGGCTGCCGCATGTGGCCCTACGCGGATGACGGCGAGGCACTGAACGACGTACTGCGCCTGTCTCGCGGCATGACATACAAGTCCGCGATGGCCGGCCTGAAGCTGGGCGGAGGCAAGTCCGTGATTATCGGCGATCCGCGCAAAGAGAAGACTCCGGAACTGCTCCGCGCGATGGGAGACTTCCTCAATACTCTCGGCGGCCGCTATATCACTGCCGAGGACTCCGGTACCAGCGTTGCCGATATGCATATCATCGGCGAGCGCACCAAATTCGTTTCCGGCCTGAATGAGAGCTCCGAGCACGGTGGCGACCCGTCCCCGTCCACTGCTTATGGCGTATTTGTCGGCCTGAAAGCCGCTGTCGAACACCGCTGGGGCAAAACTGACCTGAATGGCCTGAAAGTGTCCATCCAGGGCGTGGGCAACGTCGGTTTCCGCCTGGCCAAGCTGCTGAAAGAGGCTGGTGCCGAGCTGTTTGTTACCGACATCTTCCAGGACAACGTCGATCGCGCCGTTACCGAGCTGGGCGCAACCGCCGTTGGCGCTGACGAAATTTTTGACCTGGATGTAGACCTGTTCGCGCCGTGCGCCATGGGAGCCATCCTGAATGATGACACCATCTCCCGCCTGAAAGTGGGCGCCATCGCCGGTGCTGCCAACAACCAGCTGGCGGAAGAGCGCCACGCGGCGGTACTGCGCGAGGAAGGCGTGCTGTATGCGCCGGACTACGTGATCAATGCCGGCGGCATCATCGACGTTTACTACCAGCAGCAAGAGGGCGAATACAGCCCGGCGCAGGTTAAAGAGCACATCGAATCCATCGGCACCACCCTGCAGGAAGTTTTCCAGCGTGCCGACGAGACCGGTGAGACTACCGCGCATGTAGCGGATCGTGTGGCGGAAGAGCGCTTCGGCCACGAGGATGCGCTAAAAAAAACTGACACCGCCGCTGCCTGAATCTTGAGTGGGGAGCCATTACCTCCCCGCGAGTCAGTTCTCTCCTAGTAACGATGGCATCGTCGTTATTCCTCTGTGATGTATAGTTTGGGGCACTTCGGTGCCCCTTTTTTTTGTCCGCAAATTGCCCCTGTGCCTCCCTTGTCTATTACGGCCTGATCGGTGGTCCGCTGCGCCGCTTCAAATGCCGTCGCAGCGCGCCACGCATTCGACGATTCCCGTGCATTCTCCGCGTCAATTTTGCCTACACTTCACCTTTTGGAACTGCGCATGGATATATATTCATGTCGCACATGTCCTATATAAGTACCCGCACAATCTCTGGAAATAACTATATGAAGTTGCGCCATGCCATTTTCAGTCTCTTTCTGCTCACGCTGTTTCTCAGCGGATGTGGCGAGGGTGAAGAGACGCACCGCGCCCTGTCCGTGGACAGGGAGGCGGCGGCCAGCAGCCGCGCGGCGGCCGCGGACAAGCAGGCCTATGTAGAGCCTCCCAAGCTCGAAATACCATTCCACAAGGAAAAGCTGGATAACGGCCTCACGGTGATCGTGCACGAGGATCACAAGGCTCCGGTGGTGGCGCTCAACATCTGGTACAAGGTGGGTTCCAAGGATGAAGTGGCCGGGAAAACCGGGTTTGCACACCTGTTTGAACACCTGATGTTCAACGGGACGGAGAATTACCCCGGCGAGTATTTCGAACCGTTCCAGCGGTCTGGTGCCACGAACATGAACGGGACGACCAATAACGACCGCACCAACTATTTCGAGACGGTACCCAAGGGCGCACTCGATATGGCCATGTGGATGGAGTCCGACCGCATGGGCCATTTCAGCGGTGCCATTACCCAGGATGTCCTGGACGAACAGCGTGGCGTGGTGAAAAACGAAAAGCGCCAGGGAGAGAATGCCCCCTACGGCCGCGCAATGGAGACCATCGCCGCAGGCACCTTTCCGCCGTACCACCCCTATTCATGGACACCGATCGGTTCCATGGCGGATCTCGACCAGGCCAGTCTCGCCGATGTCAAGAAGTGGTTTGCCGACTACTACCAGCCGGCCAATGCCATTCTGGTGATAGCCGGCGATATCACCGTCGAGGACGCCATGGCCATGGCGCGAAAGTACTTTGGTGATATTCCCAGCAGCGCGGTGCAGCCGCGGGTAAAAAACTGGGAACTGCCCGCCCAGGTCAACAAACGCGAAGTCATGTTCGACCAGGTGCCGCAGACGCGCATTTACAAGGTCTGGAATGTGCCGGCGATCGGCAGCGAAGAGGAGGATGCGCTTGACTTGATGACTTCGCTGCTGGCCAATCGCAAAAACTCGCTGCTGTATCGGCGACTGGTGCGCGAAGAAAAGGTCGCTACCAGTGTCAGCGCGTTTTATTACGGCCGCCAGCTGGCTGGCCAGGTGATGGTGATTGTCGACGTGAAGCCGGGCCAGCCTCTGGAAAAGGTGGAGGCCTTGCTGGACAAGGAACTGCGCCAGTTTGCCAAGCATGGCGTCAGTGCGGAGGAGTTGCGCCGGGTCAAGCAAAGTGAATTTGCCAGCCTGGTCAAGGGCCTGGAAAAAATCGGCGGTTCCGGCGGCAAGAGCGATATTCTCGCGCGGTCTGAATTCTACTACGGCGACCCCGGCGCCCTGATCAACGGGCTGGATCACTACGCCAAGGTGTCCGCATTGGATGTGCAGGAGGTCGCCAGTCGCTGGCTGACCCCCAACAGTTATACGCTGATTATCAAGCCGAAGGGCAAGTACTCGGTCACGGGAGCCGATGTCGATCGCAGCAAACTGCCGGCGGTGGACAAGAACGTGGAACTGGAACTGCCCAAGCAACAGGCGTTTACCCTCAACAATGGTCTGCGCGTGGTGCTGGCCGAGCGGCACGATACCCCTGTGGTGTTTATGAACCTGCAATTCCATAGCGGCGCAGCAGCCGACGGCAAAAAGCCGGGTCTGGCGTCAGTGGCGGCGCGAATGCTGAGCGAAGGCGCTGGGGATTACGACAGCCTGCAGTTCAGCTCCCGGGAGGAGGAGCTGGGAGCCAGCATTGGTGCCGGCAGCGGGCTGGATTACAACAATATTACGTTCAGTGCACTGAAGACTGAACTGCAGCCCTCACTGGAGCTGTTCGCCGATGTCATTACACAGCCGCGTTTTCCGGAGGAAGACCTGGCGCGGGTGAAATCCAACTGGATCGACAATATCGCCCAGGAAAAGGCGCAGCCGCAGGGGCTGGCGCTGCGCGCGTTGCCGCCGCTGCTGTTTGGCAAAGACCATCCCTATGGTTCACCGCTCACCGGTTCCGGCACCGTGGCAAGTATCGAGTCGATCACCCGCGATGATCTGGTCAAATTCCACGACACCTGGGTGCGTCCGGACAATGCGACCCTGACTATTGTCGGGGACGTTACCAAAGAAGAAATCCAGTCCCTGCTAAACAAGACGCTGGCCAACTGGAAGGCGCCGAAGGAAAAGCCGGATGTCGTCAAGATTCCGCCAGTAGAGCGTCCTAAATCGGCGAAAGTGTATCTGCTCGACCGTCCCGGCGCGCAGCAGAGTTTTATTATGGCCGGGTTGGTGATGCCGCCGTGGAAACCGGAAGGCGCCGAGGCCTACGATGCAATGGAAACCGTTATTGCGGGCAAGTTTACTTCCCGGGTCAATATGAACCTGCGTGAAGATAAACATTGGAGCTATGGTGCCAGTGCCATTTCCCTGGATACCGAGGGACAGCGGCCTTACATCCTCTTTGCACCAGTGCAGACCGACAAGACCGCGCCGGCAATGCAAGAGATCCTCAAGGAGTACCGGGATTTCCTCGGCAGCAAGCCGGTGAAGGAAAAAGAGCTGGCCGATTACCGCGACGATGAAGTGCTGAAACAGAGTGCGCGCTTCCAGACCAAGGGCCAGCTGCTTTCCAGCATTTCCTGGCAGGTGGAAAAAGGGCTGCCGCCAGAGTATATCGCCGAGTATCCGCAGCGGATCGCCGCGCTGACCAAGGATGAGGTGGAATCTGCCGCCCGGGCATTCCTTGCCCCGGACCAGTTCACCTGGGTTATCGTCGGAGACCTGGACAAGATCCAGAAGGATGTCGAAGCGCTGGATATCGGCCCGGTAACGGTGCTGCCGTCAAATAAATAGTGCGGTGTGATCCCGTTTTCCCCGTGGTTTGTGCTGCGGGGAGGGCTTCGGCTCGACCCGCAGCGGCGCCGAATTCCGCCACTGCGCTGGCGCTGAAACTGGTATTTTCACGGTATTCAGCTAGTCTTGTTCCCCAAATAAATGATTTTTGACGTCACCTCGCGGCAACTTGCCCGAAGATCTGCGATTCACTATTCAGGCAGGAAGCCCGGAATGCCGGTACAGGTTTGCACTGTCGGTCCGCCAGCACGATAACAAGGATAGCGCCATGAAACTTGCGATTCTCTCCCGCTCCCCGAAGTGTTACAGCACCTTGCGCCTCCTGGAGGCCGCGCAGAATCGCGGGCATGAAGTCAGGGTTCTGGATACGATCAAATTCGCCATCGACCTGCAGCGCGGTGCGCCGGATCTCTATTTTCGACAAAAGCAGATCGAGGATTTCGATGCGGTACTGCCGCGTATCGGCGCATCCATTACCTATTACGGCACGGCCGTAGTGCGGCAGTTCCAGGAGATGGACGTGTTCTGTGCAAATTCCGCACACGGTATCAATAACTCCCGGGACAAACTGCGCAGTCTGCAACATCTCAGTCGCCACCATATCGGTATTCCCCGCACCACGTTTGTACACAACAAGAAAGACGTGTTGCCGGCAATTGAGCGTGTGGGTGGCGCTCCGGTGGTGATCAAGCTGATCGAGGGGACGCAGGGCATCGGCGTTCTGTTGGCGGATACCGTGAAACAGGCGGAAGCCATTATCGAACTGTTGCAGGCGCAGAAACAGAATGTGCTGATCCAGAAATTTGTCGCCGAGAGCAAGGGGCGGGATATCCGCGCTTTCGTCGTTGGTGATCGAGTCGTAGCCGCGATGCGCCGCGTTGCGCAAGGGCAGGAATTTCGCAGCAATGTGCATCGCGGCGGGATTGCCGAGGCGGTCACGCTTTCGGATGAATATATCGAAACTGCGGTGCGCGCCACCCAGATTATGGGTTTACAGATTGCCGGCGTGGATATGCTGGAGGGTGCGAAAGGGCCGCAGATCATGGAGGTCAATTCCTCTCCGGGGCTCGAGGGCATTGAAACCTGTACTGGCCTGGATGTCGCCGGTGCCGTGGTGGAATACATTGCCGCGCAAGTGGATTTCCCCGAAATCGACGTGCGTCAGCGGCTGACGGTCAGCAAGGGGTATGGTGTCAGCGAAATCTATGTGCCGGAGGGATCCAAATTCGTCGGCCAGACCATCGCCGATATCCGCTCCGAGGAGCACGACATCAATGTGCTTACCCTATACCGGAACAGCAAGGCAATTCCCAATCCGAAGTCCTCGCGAGTACTCGAACCCAATGACAAGTTGCTCTGTTTTGGCAAGCTGGAGGTCATGCGCGGCATGATTCCGGTCAAAACCCGCCGCCGGCGCCAGCCGGATGTAGCCAGTCTGCCCACCGATGCCATATCCGCATCGGACGTGGAATCGGTGGAATAGGGCGGTCGGCGGCAATATCGCGGAGCGGGTTCCCGTGGTTTAATTGACGCGTATGGCGGGGAGCGGCTGCGGTCATCTGGCCAAGTCGTGTACCCCGTTAGCGTCGGGAATTATCCGGCGTGTCCGGGAGCTGGCTGGGAAAGGATATGAAGACCGAAGAATTACTGGAAAAGCTTTCTGGGCAGGCGAGAGAGCTGCTGGCGTCCACCAGCGAAGTCACGGTGCTGAGCCAGGTCGGTATCATCATCCTGATCTACGCGATTGCCTTTTTCGTTACCCTCCGATTACAGAAATTGATTCCCGCACTGGCAGAGCCTCCGGCGTCGCCGGAACTGCATCCGCTGCGCACGCTGGTTTACCGCTTTGGCAGATTGCTGTTCCCGCTGCTCGCGATTGTCCTGCTGAAAATTGCCGCGGCCTTTATTCCACAGTTCATCGGCGCAACCTGGGTAGTGCAGGCGGCGCTGGCAGTCGCCATTATCCTGCTGTTCAATTCCTTCGTGCGTGTGGTGGTTGCCAATCCTGCGGTAGCACAGGTCTTTCGCTGGGTGGGGATGCCGATCTTGTTTCTCTATGTAATCGGTGCTCTGGATGATGTGGTTCAGATTCTGGATTCCATGGCAGTACAGATAGGTAATATCCATCTATCCGCCTATGGGATTGCCCGCACGGTTATTTTTGGTTCCCTGCTGTTCTGGCTGGGCAGGGTGTCAAACTCCACTGCGCAGAACATTATCCGCAGGCAGGAAACCCTGGATTTCCGCACCCGCGAGGTAGCGGCCAAGCTGTTTGAGATCGCCCTGTTTGCCGTTGTTTTCCTGCTAATCCTGCAGTTGATGGGCATCAACCTGACGGCGCTGGCGGTATTTGGTGGCGCTGTCGGTGTCGGTGTTGGCTTTGGCCTGCAGACAATTGCGTCTAACTTTATTTCCGGGATCATCATTCTACTCGACCGTTCAGTGACGGTGGGGGACTACATCGAACTGGAAGACGGCCGCACCGGCTTGGTGACACGATTGAATATGCGCTCCACAACCCTGGAGACTTTCGACGGCAAGGATATCGTGGTTCCCAACGAAAAATTTGTCTCGAATTCTTTTATCAACTGGACCCACAAAAATAAGAAACAGCGCTATCGGGTCGATTTCTTGGTGAGCTACAGCACCAATATCCGCGCGATGGTAGAAATTATCAAAGAAGCAGTGGGCTCTCATCCGCAGGTATTGAGCGGAAGCGAGCTGCCCATCGAGGAGCGGCCGGATTGTGAAATCGACAGCTTTGGCGACAACGGCGTCAATATGTTTGTGGAGTTCTGGATGTTGGGCATTGACGATGGTCGCAATCGTGTCGGCGGTGACTTGCTACTGATTATTTTCGAGACGTTACAGAAGCACGGTATCGAGATTCCGTTTCCGCAGCGGGATGTCCGCCTCGTGGATGTCGGAGGGAGCAAGTCCACCAAAACCGAAGTTTTCGGCACTGAATTATGAGTGGTGGGGGGAAACCCTCGCGCAATGCTGCACGAGGGCCTTAGCTACAGGTCTTTATCGATAGGGCGTTGATCAGGCCTTGGCGCTTGGGCGCGCTTTCAGCTGTTCGCGCCAGCGGACCAGGTTGGGGTGTTTTTCCGCATCCGGGCGCAGGTTGACCACTTTGCCGAAGTCCATGCTACACAGCATGCCGATATCGGCCGCCGAAAAATAATCGCCCGCGAGGTATTCGTGATCCGACAGGTGCTGGTCGAGCACGTCGAAAAACTTCAGGGCTTTCCTGCCGGCGTCCTCGCCAAAATCTGCAAAGACATTCATGCGGTCCTTGAAAACGCCTGACGTGTGCTGAAAGCACATACCGACATTGAACATCATGTTGAAGTCTGCGCGGCGGGTCCACATTTCCACCACGGCCTTTTCCTTTGCATCGCGACCGAACAGGGCCGGTTCCGGGTGCAGTTCCTCGAAGTAGCGCTGGATCGCCACGGATTCGGCGATGCACTGGCCATCTTCCAGTTCCAGTACCGGCACCTTTGCATTGACGTCCTTGGTGCGGAACTCGGCGCTCAGGTTTTCACCCTTGGCGATATCCACCGGAACGTACTCTACTTCCAGTCCCTTTTCAGCCAGGAACATGCGCACACGGCGGCAATTGGGGGCACTGGCATACTCGTAGATTTTCATCAGGGCTTCCTCTCATCTCCGCGAATGGGGTAGATTGTGTAACTTTTATGGAGTTGCGGCTCTCTGCTTGCAGTATGTCAGTCGCACTGGGGAGAACAATGACAACAAATACCAAACGGCGCAACTTCTTCCGCGGGCGCATCGCCGGGCTATGGCTGGGTTTTATGGCCGCATTGGCCAGTACGTCGTCACTGGCGGAAGAGCTGGCAATCTACGCGGGGCACCTGTTCGACAGCGAGAGTGGCAGGTTGCTGGCCAACCACACCATACATGTGGTGGATGGCCGCGTAGATTCTGTGCAGGCCGGTTACGCCAAGCGCGATCGTGAGACCCTGGTGGACCTGCGCGATTACACGGTACTTCCGGGATTGATGGACATGCATACGCACCTGTCTTACGAATTCGGTCCGCGCACCTATATGGAGACGTTTACCTGGAACCCCGCCGACTACGCCCTGCGCGGGGTGGACACAGCCAAGCGGACCCTGGAGGCGGGGTTTACCACCGTGCGGGACCTCGGCGATACCGATAATGTAACCATCAGCCTGCGCAATGCCATCAACCGCGGCACGATAGAGGGCCCGCGTATCTACACCGCCGGCAAGGCCATTGCCACCACCGGCGGACATGCAGACCCCACCAACGGCTACCGCTATGACCTGATGGGCTCGCCGGGTCCGGCAGAGGGCGTGATCAATGGCGCGGACAGTGCGCGACAGGCCGTGCGCCAGCGCTATAAAGACGGCGCCGACCTGATCAAGATTACCGCCACCGGCGGCGTATTGAGCGTGGCCAAAAATGGCCAGAACCCCCAGTTTATGCCCGACGAGCTGGAGGCCATTGTCGCCACCGCCAGGGATTACGGTTTTACCGTGGCCGTGCACGCGCACGGTAAAGAGGGCATTGAGCGGGCGGTGCGCGCGGGTGTGGATTCCATCGAGCACGGCACCTATATGGACAGTGAAACCATGGACCTGATGCGTCGCCACAACACCTGGTATGTCCCGACCCTGATGGCAGGAGAGTGGGCTGCACAGAAAGCTCAGGTGGAGGGATTCTTTCCCGACATGGTGCGCACCAAAGCCGCGACCATCGGGCCTCTGCTGCAGAAGACCTTTGCTGAAGCCTACCGGCGCGGGGTGAAAATTGCCTTCGGGACCGACAGCGGGGTAAGTCGCCACGGGGATAATGCGCGGGAGTTCGCGCTGATGGTGGCCGCCGGCATGACACCGGCCGACGCGATCCGCAGCGCAACCTGGAACGCTGCCGACCTGCTCAACGTGCAGGACGAGCTGGGCAGCCTGAGTGAAGGCAAATGGGCAGACCTGATCGCCGTCTCCGGCAATCCGCTGGAGGATATCTCCGAGCTGCAGCGGGTCAAGTTCGTCATGAAAGGTGGCAAGATATTCAAGCAGCCGGCGGCGGTGAAAGCCGGCAATTGAATACGCGCAACCAAAAAGGGGCCCTCTGGGGCCCCTTTTTTTTACGGTGCTGTGGCGTATCAGTCTTCCAGTTCAAACACCAGGTCCAGGTTCACCGACAGGGTGGTTTCCCCCGGAGCGACCGGCGTTGCCGTATCCGCTTTGGCCATGGCCATTTCCGAGCGCATCATCGGGCGTGGTCCGCCGACGCTGCCGCTTTCGGAAATGCTGACAATGCGCCGCACTTTCATGCCCAGTGACTCGGCATAGGTCTTGGCGCGCGCCTGTGCCTTATCCAGTGCCTGCTGGCGCGCTTCGGCCATGGCCGGCTCCGGTTCGCCAATCTCCAGTGTGGGGCCGTTGATCTGGTTGGCGCCGGCAGCGGCCAGTGCATCGAGTACCTTGCCCAGCTCCTTGATCTCGCGCACCTTGATGCTGACGGTATTGCGGGCCACGTATCCGGTGATCTGTGGCTTCTGGTTCTGCTCGTAGTGATAGCGCGGCGACAGGCTGATACCGCTGGTCTGTACATCTTTCTTGTCGATGCCGGCCTTATCAATGGCTTTCATCAGCTTGTCCATCTGCTCGGCGTTATCGCGCATGGCCTTTTCGCTGTCTTCCGCCTCGGTGACCACACCGGCGGAGAGGTTGGCCGTATCCGGCACGCGACTGGCTTCGCCGGTGGCGGAAATGGAAACCAGTGTCCCCCGTTCGGCCGCGCTGTGCCCGCCGCCACAGGCAGTGACCAGCAGCGCGAGCATGGCGACCAGAGAAAACTTTGCAAACTTCATAACACTTTCCTTTGTTGTCTTTGATCCGGGAAGCCCGGCTTCGTCAGTGGCGGCCATATTAACCGCCGGAATCTGAACCGAAGCTGAGCGAAGCGATGGCTGTCGGCGTGTCAGCCGAACACCTGACGGTAATTTTCATCGGCCTTGTGGTAGATGGCAAAGCCCAGGCGCAGCAGTTGTTGACGCCGGTCACATAATACACCGCGGGAGCGCAATTCCTGTTGCAGCTGTTCCGATTGCGCAGCGGTGCCACAGCGGAAAGTGAAAAAGTGGCCGTGGCCGTTCTGCAGGTCGTGCTGAATCAGGTTGTCACGATTGAGCAATGGGTGGGCGGCGGTGTCCATCGTCCGCAGGAAGCGCTCTTGTGCGGCGAGCACATAGTTGTGGATCTTCTCCACGGTGATACCCTCGCGCTCGAACAGGTCGAACACGGCGAGCCCTTTGTACAGCGGACTGTAGTCCATAGTAGCGCCGGCGAAACGCAGCCAGTTGTCGGCAAAGCCCACACGGTCTGCGCGGTTTTCCAGTTCGGCGAGTTCAGCGAACCATCCGGTGTTCAGTGGCCGCAGGCTGCAGTTGGCGGGAATGCTCATGAAGCACATGCCTTCTCCGGCGCCGAGATACTTGTAGGAGCCGGCGGTGAAGAAAACCTTGTCCGCAACGGCGCCGAGATCCACTGGACGGGCGAAAAAGGCGTGATACCCGTCGATGACAAATTCTGTGCGTTTGGGTTTGCCCTCCGCGATCTCCAGCAGTCGCGGAAAGACCACACCGGAATCGAAAAATACCAGACTCGCATAGGCCAGTTGGTAGTCACCCCGGTGCAGTTCCTGTTCGAAACGTTCCGCCAGTGTTGCGTAGGGTTCCGTGGCAATGCGGGTGACTTCGACGTTGGGTTCTTCCTCGAGGCGATGCAGCTGACGGGCGAAACTGTAGAATTCGCCGTCCGTGGTGAGGATGCACAACGGCCGCGAGGGATCGAAGGCGCTCAGTAGGCGATAGACGAGTTCGTGGGTGTTGGGAGCAATCGCAATGCGATCGGCATCGGGCAGATTCAGTGTGCGCGCCACCGCGCGCTGCCAGGCGGGAATCTTTTCCTCGAAGATGGGGCCCCATTTGTCGTCCGCCAGGGTGGCGGATTCCCGCCAATACTGCTGCACCGCGTCCAGGGTGACGTCGGGCCAGTAGTGGTGTGAGTGGCACGCCATATGCAGCATGGAGGAGGGCGCGCCGCTGGGTGCCAGCAGGAATTGTGAATAATACTTTTGATACATTGTGTTCTGGTGTCTTCAGTCCGGATCTTTTATGTTGTCCGCGATTGTAGATGGTGACAAAAGGAAGGAATAGTACAGTGGAATATTTGCATACGATGGTGCGCGTAGCGGATCTAGAGGAGTCGCTGAAGTTTTATTGCGAAAAGCTGGGTCTGCAGCAGGTAAGCCGCAAGGATTACGACAAGGGGCGCTTCACACTGGTGTTTCTTGCCGCACCGGGCGACGCCGACAGCGCGCGAGAAAACATGACACCCTGCCTGGAGCTGACCCACAACTGGGATCCCGAGACCTATAGCGGCGGGCGCAATTTTGGTCATCTCGCCTACCGTGTGGATAATATCTACGCAACCTGCCAGCGCCTGATGGACGAAGGGGTCACCATCAACCGTCCCCCGCGCGACGGACATATGGCGTTTGTGCGCTCGCCGGACAACATTTCCATCGAACTGCTGCAGAAGGGCGACGCGCTGGAACCGCAGGAACCCTGGGCTTCCATGGAGAATACCGGCGAGTGGTAGCGGGTTCGCGCGGGGTGTGAGCGGTTCAGTGGCTGCCAGCAGGGCTGGTCACGCCGCCGGGTGACGGCCCGGTTTGTGGATCCGATTTGGCGGATCCGGTTTGGTTAAGAGTACAGCAGTGAAAAAATCGAATTGTGTGTTGCTGGCTGGTGCCGGCGCGGCGCGGCGCCTCCGCGACGAGGGCCTGGGCCAGGAACAGTTTTCCACCCTGGTGGGGGCTTCCGGTGGCCCCAAATGGCTGGTTATCAGTCAGCTGGACCGGGTGCTGATGGGCGAGTTCTTTCGCGACCGCGCGGCGCCGATCGCGACCCTCGGTTCCTCCATCGGCAGTTTCCGTAACATGTGTTACGCCATGGATGAGCCGCTGGGTGCGCTGGAGCGCCTCGAGTACGGTTACATCAACCAGACCTACGCGTCCGGTAAACCCACGCCGGCGGAGATTACCGATACCGCGGGGGATATCCTGACCAATGTGCTGGGCGAAGACGGTGCGCGCCAGGTGGCGGAAAACCCGGTGTGGCACAGTCATTTCGTCACCGTGCGCGGCCGCGGCCCGCTGGCCAGTGAGCGCCGGGCGCTGCTGGCCCCTTCGCTGTTCGCCTCGGCGCTGGCGAACGCTGTATCCCGCAGCTCCCTGAGCGCATTCTGGGATCGGGTGGTGTTCCATTCCGGCTCTGCCCCCGGCGTGCAGTTCAGCTCCCTGCACACTACCAACACGCCGCTGACGCCTGATAACGTGCGCGCTGCGGTGTTGGCCAGCGGCTCGATTCCACTGGTAATGGCCGGTGTACCCACGCCCCAAGGGGCTCCGGCCGGCAATTACCGGGATGGCGGCATCACCGATTACCACTTTGACCTGCGTTTCCAGCACCCGCAGGGGCTGGCGCTGTACCCCCACTTCTTCCCCTATATGGTGCCCGGTTGGTTCGACAAGAGCCTGACCTGGCGCTGGGTACGGGGCGGCGCCATGCAGAACACCCTCCTGGTGGCTCCGGCACCGGGCTTTGTCGCCGGGCTGCCCTATGGCAAGATTCCCGACCGCAATGACTTCTACAAGCTCAGCAACGATGAGCGCCTGAAGTACTGGAACACGGTAGTGGATATGAGCAAACGGGTGGCAGAGGACTTTTTCGAGATCTGGCAGACCGGCACGATCGCCGATCACCTGATCGAGGTGGGCGCGGACGATATTCCGCACAAGCTGCCGCGGGTGGCCGCTGCATGAGTGAATCGCAGGAATTCAATGCCCCCCAGGAAGAGTACCGCACGACCCAGGAACGGGTTTACTACCAGGTGCGCGATGCCATCCTGCGCGGAAAATTTCTGCCCGGGCACGCGATCACCATACGCGGGCTCGCCGCAGATCTGGACTGCAGCCCGATGCCGGTGCGTGAGGCATTGCGCCGGCTCACCTCGGAGAGGGCACTCGAACTCTCAGACACCCGGCGGGTAACCGTGCCCACCATGACGCCGGAGAAGCTGGCGGAAATTTGTGCCGCGCGGGTTGCGCTGGAATGTCAGGCCGCCGAGCAGGCGCTGCCCCGTGTGGGGCCGGAACAACTGGAGCAGTTACGCAAACTGGACGAGCGCGTGACCAGGGCGCTGGCAGACAAGGATATCGAGGAGTACGTCACCGCCAACCTGGAATTCCACTTTACTCTGTATCGCCTCGGCGATCCCCATATCATCCTGTCGCTGATCGAGAGCCTGTGGCTGCAGACGGCGCCGCTGCAGCACCTGGTCTTCCAGCGCTTTGGCGTGCAGGAATTGCCGGACCGTCACCAGGACCTGATCGACGCGATTGCCTCCGGCGAGCCGGATCGGGTGCGCACCGCCATCCGCCAGGATATCGAAGAGGGCCTCGGCTCCATTTCCGCAGAAGAATTACTTTAATGTTCAGTTATCTCCATATTGCATTGCACTTTATCGTGCCCGTGGCCATCGCTTGGTTTTTCTTTCGCTCGGACTGGAAGCGCGCCGCGCTGATCATGCTGGCGGCGAACCTGGTCGACCTGGATCACCTTTGGGCGGACCCGATTTACGATCCCAACCGCTGCAGTATCAATACCCATCCGCTGCACAAGATGCTGCCGATCTCCCTGTTCGGCGCCATGATGTTCCTGCCCTGGAAGCCGGTGCGCTACCTGGGCATTGGCCTTGTTGCCCATATGCTGCTGGATGCGGTGGACTGCGGTATCTGAATTGCTGTAGATTTTTTTGAGTTGGCTGCCGCACAGCTTCCCCGGCTGTGCGGCTGAGCTATAAATGTTTTGCGGTTTTTCCTGTTGCAAATAGCCGTGCCTTAAAGATATTTCGCTATTTGCTTGGGTTGCGACTTGAAAATCTTCTGTGCGCGATTTCCCGCGCGCAATAGCGAAAAAACTCTGGCAACCGAAACTGAAAGTTTCAGACCAATCACCGCTGTTTCGTTCATAAAGTTCTGCTGTCCCTAGCTCAGCTAGCTGTTACCATCCGCGGGTAATTTTACGGATGCCGCCCAGGTGCCCGTATTCCCTCCCCAATTTAAATTTTCGGAAACAGCCATGAGTGATTCCGCCCGTTTTCGCGTGGAAAAAGATCTGTTGGGCGAGCGCCGCGTGCCGGCGCAGGCCTATTACGGTGTGCAGACACTGCGCGCATTGGAGAACTTCAGTATCAGCGGTATTCCCGTCAGTCACTTCCCGGACCTGGTTATCTCGCTGGCGATGGTGAAGAAGGCCTGTGCCGAGGCCAACCGCAAGCTTGGCAAATTGCAGTCAAACCAAGCAGATGTAATCGCCGCGGCCTGTGATGAGGTCATTCGTGGCGAATGGCACGGTGAGTTCTGCGTCGACATGATTCAGGGTGGCGCGGGCACCTCTACCAACATGAATGCCAATGAGGTCATCGCCAACCGCGCGCTGGAGCTGCTCGGTCATGAGCGTGGCGACTACGAGCATCTGCACCCGAACATTCACGTGAACATGTCCCAGTCCACCAACGACGTCTACCCGACGGCGCTACGCCTGGCGATGATATTCGGCCTGCGCCAGCTGGCTGCGGCAACCGAGGCGCTACGCGGCGCGCTGGCGGAGAAGGGTGCTGAATTCCAGCCGATCCTGAAGATGGGGCGCACCCAGCTGCAGGATGCGGTGCCAATGTCTTTGGGGCAGGAGTTCAACGCTTTCGCCACGACGATCGGCGAAGAGGTGGCGCGCTTGCGTGAATTGGCTGCTCTGCTCAGTGAGGTCAACCTGGGCGGTACCGCCATCGGCACCGGACTAAATACCGAGAGCGAGTACCGCGATATCGCCCTTGAGCAGCTGCGCACCATTGCCGGTGTGCCGGTGACCGCAGCGGCGGACTTGGTGGAGGCGACCTCCGACATGGGCGGTTTCGTGCTGCTATCCGGCATGCTCAAACGCACGGCGATCAAACTGTCGAAAATCTGTAACGATCTGCGCCTGCTGTCCTCCGGCCCGCGCTGTGGCCTGAACGAAATCAACCTGCCGCAGAAACAGCCAGGTTCGTCGATTATGCCGGGCAAGGTAAATCCGGTAATCCCGGAGGCGGTCAACCAGGTCGCTTTCAATGTGATCGGCAACGACACGGCGGTGACCATGGCCGCGGAAGCGGGCCAGCTGCAGCTGAACGTTATGGAGCCGCTGATTGGCTTCAAGCTGCTGGAGTCTATCCGTTACCTGGGGGCGGCTATGGAGGCGCTGCGGCGCGACTGCATTGAGGGGATCACCGCCAACGAGGAGGTGTGCCGCTCGTATCTGCAGCGCAGTATCGGATTGGTGACCGCGCTGAACCCATATCTGGGCTACGGCAAAACGTCGCAGATAGCGCAGAAAGCGCTGCAGACCGGCCGCAGCGTTGCCGAGCTGGTGCTGGAGGAGAAACTGCTGTCGCCGGAAGAGCTGGAGCGGCTGCTGAGCCCTGAGTCCATGACGGCACCCCGTCCCGGCGGGCTCGACGCGGCGGTCTGACGGTTACCACGACTATAGTGGAAGCTCCGTGTGGCGATAGCTGTTGCACTTCGCCCCGAGTCGCCCCTAAAATGTGATCACAAATTTGCAGGAAGCAAGTTTGGGCGCTACAGGCGCCCGAAGGGTGAGTGCCACGGATGGCGCGAGCGACTAATTTGGAGAGGCAAATTCCCTGTTGCCGGTCCCGGCCGGGCGGAGGAATGGATCTCGATGTATTGAGCCAGGAGCGAGACCATGAACAAGAGTCAACTGCAACAACACGACCGCGAGCACCTGCTGCACCCCTTTACCGACTTCCACGACCTCGGCAAACAGGGCACCCGCGTGATCACCAGCGCTGAGGGCGCCTATATCTCGGACATCGATGGCAACCGGATGCTGGACGGCATGTCCGGCCTCTGGTGCTGTAACCTGGGTTATAGCCGCAAGGAAATTTCCGACGCCATCTACGAGCAGCTGAACAAACTGCCGTTCTACAACAGCTTCTTCCAGTGCACCACCGTGCCGTCTATCGAGCTGGCGGACGCGCTGGCGGAAGTGACCCCGGCGCACATGAATAACGTGTTCTTCACCGGTTCCGGCAGTGAAGCCAACGACACCAACCTGCGTATCATCCGCCGCTACTGGGATCTGAAAGAGCAGCCCGAGAAGCGCATCGTGATCTCCCGCAAGAACGCCTATCACGGCTCCACCATCGGCGGCGCCAGCCTCGGTGGCATGAGCGGCATGCACAAGCAGTTCCAGGCGCTGGACTATATCGAACACATCCAGCAGCCCTACTGGTTTGCCGAGGGCGGCGACATGTCCCCGGAGGAGTTCGGTGTCTACGCCGCGCGCTGCCTGGACGAGAAAATTCAGGAGCTGGGTCCGGAAAAAGTGGCTGCCTTTATTGCCGAACCGATTCAGGGTGCCGGTGGTGTGATCATCCCGCCGGAAACCTACTGGCCGGAAGTGAAAAAGGTACTGGATCAGTACGACATCCTGCTGGTGATGGACGAAGTGATTTTCGGCTTCGGTCGTACCGGCGAGTGGTTCGGCGCCGACTACTACGGCATGCAGCCGGATCTGATGACCTTTGCCAAGGCGGTTACCAATGGCTATTTCCCGCTCGGCGGCACCATGGTCAGCGACCGCGTAGCGGACGTCATGAAGTCCAAGGGCGGTGAGTTCACCCACGGTTACACCTATTCGGCTCACCCGGCCGCGTGTATGGCGGGCCTGGCGACCATCAACATCCTGCGCAACGAAAAGATCATCGAAAATGTGCGTGACAATACCGGTCCTTACCTGGCCAAGCGCTGGGCGGAGCTGGCGGAGCACCCGATCGTGGGTGAGGCGCGCAGCCTGGGTCTGGTAGGCGCGCTGGAACTGGTCAAGGACAAGGGCAGTCGCGCGCGCTTTGACGACAACTGCACTGCCGGCGGTATCTGCCGCGATATGAGCATCAAGAATGGCCTGGTCATGCGTGCCACCGGCGATACCATGATCATTGCGCCGCCGCTGATCATCAACACTGAGCAGGTGGACGAGCTGGTAGAAAAAGCCCGTCGCGCGCTGGACGACACCGCCAAAGCATTGGCGTAGTATCGCAGGCGACGTATACCGGAATTGCAGGAGCGGCCGCCGGCCGCTCCTGTCGGTAACCAAACTCAAACAGGCAAATTATGTCTTCAGAAAAAGAATACTCGGCGCCGCCTGAACTGCTGGAGCAGTCGCGGGAATTTCTGCGCAAGCACCCCGATCTCAAGTGGATCGAGGGCTTCATGTTCGATATCAACGGCATTCCCCGCGGTAAGTGGCTGCCGGCTGACTCGGCGGAGAAACTGCTCAAGGGCAGTCTGCAGATGCCGCGCAGCGCAGTCAGTCTGGATGTCTGGGGTCGGGATATCGAAAACAGCCCACTGGTGTTCGCCAGTGGCGACAGCGATGGTATCTGCCTGCCAGTGTCGCCGATCTGCCGCGCAGGCTGGCACCGGGAAGAGACGGCCCAGCTGCATATGCAATTGCACGAAGCAGACGGTTCGCCGCTCTACGCCGATCCGCGCACACAGTTGCAGCGCGTGGTCGCTCGCCTGAAAGAGCTGGGCTACACCGCAGTTTGCGCCACTGAGCTGGAATTCTACCTGCTGCGCGAAGAGGTGGATCATCTCGAGCGTCCGCGCCCGGTCAGCGACAACGACGCCGAGCTGGTGCCTTCCACCGATGTTTACGACCTGTCGGAGCTGGATGCACAGCGGCACTTTTTTGCCGATGTGCGCGCGGCCTGTGAGGAGCAGGGTATTCCGGCCGACTCGGTACTGTCCGAATGCGCGCCGGGGCAGTTTGAAATCAATCTGCTGCACAGCGCCGACCCGGTCGCAGTGGCGGACCAGACGCTGTTGTTCAAGCGCTTGCTCAAAGGCGTTGCGCGCAGCCACGGCCTGCGTGTCAGCACCATGGCCAAGCCGTTTGGCGACCAGGCTGGCAACGGCATGCATGTACACATGAGCCTGATCGACGACAGCGGCAAAAATGTTTTCGACAACGGCACAGATGAGGGCTCGGAGCTGTTGCGTCACGCGGCGGCGGGCATGCTGGCGACCGCCAATGATGCGATGGCCTTTTTTGCGCCGCACAGCAATTCCTACCGCCGTTTCCAGGAGAGCTCACACGCACCGCTGAACCTTTGCTGGGGTTACGACAACCGCACGACAACGCTGCGGGTCCCCGCCAGCGATCCGGCGGCGCGGCGTATCGAGCACCGCATTGCCGGAGCCGACGTCAATCCTTATCTGGTGTTGGCGGCTATCCTTGCGGGTGTCTGCCACGGACTGGAAAACCGCCTCGAGCCGCCGGCGCCGGTGGAAGGTGACGCCTATCAGGTAGAGAGCGAGCAATTGATCAATACCTGGGGCGCGGCATTGCAGCGCTTTGAGCAGAGCGAACTCTGGCAGTCCTATCTGGATCCCCGTTTCGTGGAGCTGTTCCTGTTGCTGAAACGCCAGGAGCTGGCGGAAATCGGCGCTCGCGTGACCGATGTGGAATACCAGAGCTATCTGCACCGCGTATAGCTTTTCCTCGGGAGGGAGTAGGGTCAGAGCAACTCGATGGCTTTGACGACAGTACAGACTGTCACGGGCAAACTTTTGCTATACCTAGTCTAAGCGCGCAGTGCGCTTTTACTCTCCTCCTGAAAGTGTGTTCGAGAAACCTGGCCCGCCAATTGGCGGGCATTTTTTTTGCGGCAAAAAAGAATGACGGAATATCTTCCCTATAAAGCCGTACAAATTAGGTAACCCTTACTGCAGGTTGATAAACCCCTCCTATACTGTGAAGTAACCGCGACTGCGGCGAAGGAGCTTTTCAGCGTTAAAAGGAGTTACCCATGAGATTTAAGCCCCTCCTCATTCCCCTGGCTGTGGCGGGTTGCGCCGGCCTCGCCGCGCAGTCGGCGGTTGCTGGTCCCTCCGGTTATCCGATTCAGGCCGCCCCGGTTTTCAACGGCGCTTTGATGATTCGCGTCGGTGCCGCGTATGTGGAACCGGATAGCAGTGCCTTGTCCACCGTGCAGAGATTCAGTGTGGATGATCCGACGATTGAGGACGACAATCCGATCCCGGTGGATGTGGGGGTGAAGCTGGATCTGGATAACGATACCACCTGGTATCTCAGCGCTGTGTATATGCCGATGGAGCACTGGGGTATTGAGTTGTACCACTACAACAGCGCCAGCCACGACGCCAAGCTGTTTTCCAACGCCTACACCCGCAGTACATTCATCGGGGATTTTCGCGAGGATATAGGTGATTTTGACAGTTACACCACCAGCTTGTTGGCCAACTGGTATCCACTGGGCGCCAACTGCCTGATCCAGCCCTACGTCGGACTCGGTGTGGCCTACGTGGATATCGAAGAGGATTTTCTGCGGCCAGTATTCAGAGATGGTCCCGCCAACCGCCACGGCCTGATCACTGTCGGCAGTGATTTCAGCTGGACGGCCCAGATTGGGGTCGATTTCAATTTCGGCCCGGGCAGCGCCTGGCAGGTTAACGCGTCGGCGATGTATGTGGATGCCAGCCCGCATATCAACCTCGGCTTCGATACCGATACCTTGCCCCCGGGCTTTGGCGCGCCGGTAACGCTGCCAGTGCGTGTGCGCGATGACTTTGATCTGGATCCCTGGATGTTCAATCTGGGTATCGGATACAAGTTCAGTTTTTAATCGGCAACTATTCAATCTCGAGGCGGGTCGGCGCTCTTGGTAGTGCTCACCCGCCTCGTGTTTTTCTATCCCGGCTATCCTTTCCATATCGCCACGAAAGTGGACAGTTTCTGTCTGGCGGTCATTTCCATGCCAGTGTATTCTTCGCTTTCACTCCGGTAGTAGAACAACGTAAATGGGGAAGCCATGACCGCCTTGGGGCATTGTGCAGACGGTCCATCGCGCGCGCAGCCGCGGCCACTCAAAATTTGCCTGCTGGGGTACCGGAGCCATCCGTACTGTGGCGGGCAGGGGGTTTACCTGCACTACCTGAGCAAGGCACTGGTAGAAGCCGGTCACTCCGTGGATGTTATTTCCGGCCAGCCCTATCCCGATCTGGATCCCCGGGTCAAACTGATCAAGATGCCAGGGCTCAACCTCTTTGAATCCGAGAATCCGACCCGGGCCCTGCGGTTCCGCCACCTGCTGTCGTGGACGGACTTTTTCGAGTGGTGGGGTAAACTCAGTGGCGGCTTTGTAGAACCCTATACGTTTGGCCGTCGCGCGGCCCGGTACCTGCGTCAGCACGGGCAGCACTACGACATAGTGCATGACAACCAGTCCCTCTGTTACGGATTACTGGATATCGAAAAATCCGGGATCCCGGTAGTGGCGACGATTCATCACCCCATTACCCGTGACCGCCAACTGGCGCTGGATGCTGCGCCCGACTGGCGCTTCAGGCTGCTGGTGCGCCGCTGGCACAGTTTCCTGCGAATGCAGATCAAGGTGGCGCGACGGCTGCGGCATATCGTTACCGTATCGCGCCAGTCAGAGCGGGATATTGTCGAACAGTTTGGCGTTGCGCCGGAGCAGATCCGGCTGATTTACAACGGTATCGACACCGGCGTT
Organism: Microbulbifer hainanensis; assembly: GCF_014904735.1. Lineage (GTDB taxonomy): Bacteria > Pseudomonadota > Gammaproteobacteria > Pseudomonadales > Cellvibrionaceae > Microbulbifer > Microbulbifer hainanensis. Next base: position 25,862 of record NZ_JACZCR010000031.1, read on the forward strand.
TTTCGACCAATGCCCCAGATAGCGCGCAATCCACTGCGCATCATGACCACGGCTTCCGCCGATCAGCCCCTCAAGGGTTTGCGATTCCTGTTGCATGCGCTGGCGCAGCTGCGGCCACAGTATCCGCAGCTGGAACTGCTGGTCGTGGGCTCGTTGCAGGAGGGTGGTGCCACCGAGCAGTTGCTCAATGAGCTGGACCTGCAGTCCTCGGTGCACTTTGTCTCCGGAATTTCCAACGACGAGCTGGTTGCCCACTACGCAAGCGCCGGTGTTGTGGTCTGTCCCTCTCTCTATGAAGGCTTCGGATTGCCGGCGGGCGAGGCTATGGCCTGTGGCGTACCGGTGATTTCCAGCGATGGTGGCGCGCTGCCGGAAGTGGTCGGTGATGCCGGTATTGTTGTGCCGGCCGGCGACAGCGCGGCCCTGGCCTTGGCCCTCGGTGCGCTTCTGGCCGATCCTTCACAATGCGCGACGCTCAGTGCAACAGGGCGCGCGCGGATAGAGCAGGCATTTTCCTGGCAGCTGGCCGCCGAACGGCTGGTCGAATATTACCGAGAGATCCTGGGCGAAACCGCAGAACGACCAACGACTATGGAGGCTCAGCTGGAAGCTCAGATCGACAAAAGTGCGGAGGCGGCCTGATGATTACCGTAGATCCGCAAACATTAAATCTGCAGCCTGGACAGAAGGTGCTCGACCTTGGGTGTGGTGAGGGGCGTCACGCCATCCATTTTGCGATTACCGACAATGTCGATGTTGTCGGCGTCGATTTGAATCCCGCGGATATCTGCACCGCACAGGAGCGCGCGCAGCCGTTTGTCGAGCAGGAGCAGCTCTCCGGCAGGTTGCTGTTGAGTGTTGCCGACGGGCAGCGGCTGCCATTCGCCGATCAAACTTTTGACGTGGTGATCTGCTCGGAAGTGCTTGAGCATATCGAGGATTACGCCGGTGTACTGGCAGAAATCGATCGCGTGCTGAAGCCATCCGGTATTTTCGCAGCGAGCGTGCCGGCGTTTTTTCCGGAGTGGATCTGCTGGAAACTCAGCGATGAGTATCACCAGGTCGAAGGTGGCCATATCCGGATTTTCCGCGAGCGCCAGCTGCGCCGCAGTATCGAGCAGCTCGGGCACAGGTATTTTTCCCGTCACAAGGCTCACGCACTGCACGCGCCCTATTGGTGGCTGAAGTGTTTTCTGTGGCACAGGCCGGAGTCGCGGATTTTATCGGGATATCACCGCCTGCTGGTCTGGGACATGATGCGCAAACCATGGTTGACGCGCTGGTTGGAAAAACTGCTGAATCCGCTGCTGGGAAAAAGTATCGTGCTGTATTTTGTAAAGCCTCCCCGGGCGAATGTTGTTGAGAGCGTTGAGGCCGGCAGTCCCGCAGTGGAGGTTTCGGTTTGAGCGAAAGTGCAGCAGCGATTTCAAGCCCGGTTGTCCCGGAGGGTTTTCTCCGTGCCAGTGCCGACTATATTCTCGGCCGTCAACGGCCAGATGGGGCTATTCCCTGGTTTGATGGTGGTTACGCCGATCCCTGGGATCATGTGGAAGCTGCCATGGGGCTCAGCATAGCGGGTGAGTTTGCCGCGGCGGAGAGCGCCTATCGCTGGCTGGCCGATATACAGTTGGACGATGGCAGCTGGTGGGCCGCATACAAAGACGGGGAAGTGCACAATGGTGAGCGGCGCGAAAGCAATTTCGTGGCCTACTTTGCCACCGGCATCTGGCATCATTTTCTGATTACTGGCAATACCGCGTTTCTCCGCGACTACTGGCCGGCGGTTGAACGCGCAGTGGAGTTTGTGCTGGCGCTGCAGTCGGAATACGGCGAGATCCAGTGGGCGGTCGCAGCGGATGGATCGGTAATGAATGACGCGCTGATTACCGGGTGTTCCTCGATTTTCAAAAGCCTGGAGTGCGCGAGCAATATCGCCCACACCCTGGGGCATGCACGACCGCATTGGGCTGCGGCGCGGAATGAATTGGGCCGTGCATTGCGGGACAGACCCGAGCGATTCGATCGTACCTGGGAGAGCAAGGCGCGTTTCTCGATGGACTGGTTTTACCCGGTGCTGACCGGTGTATTCAGTGGTGCGGCCGCGCGCGCGCGATTGCAGCAGAAATGGGGTGAGTTTGTCGTGGCGGGGCTCGGTTGCCGCTGCGTCAATGATGAGCCCTGGGTGACGGTTGCGGAATCCTGCGAGCTGACCATGGCGTTAATCGCCGCTGGCGACCGCGGTCGAGCGGAAAAGCTCTATCGGGGTTTGCACCGCTGGCAGGACAGCGACGGCGGCTACTGGACCGGATACGTCTACCGGGACAGTGCCATCTGGCCCGAAGAAAAAACCACCTGGACCGTCGGTGCCATGCTGCTCGCTGCCGATGCGCTCGCCAAGCTGACACCGGCCAGCGACCTGTTTACTTCAGTTGATTTGCGCTCAGAGGCGGCGCAGAACCCCGAGGGTATCGACCATCTCGACCAGCTCGAATTGGCCGGAAGCCAGGGCTAGCTTGTAGATATCGTAGGGCGCCTGCCCGCCGTCGGCGGGATCGGGGAAAATATCGTGAATGGCCAGATAGCCACCGGGCACAATGTGCCGTGTCCAGCTGCGGTAATCGGTTGTGGCGGCTTCCAGGGAGTGGCCGCCGTCGATAAAGACAAGCCCCAGTGGCGTGTTCCAGTGGCGCGCCGCAACCGCTGACGGCGCGACGACCGGTACCACCCAGTTCTCCAATTCCGCAGCGCGGATATTGCGACGGAAGGTGCGGAAACTGTCCATCAACTGCGCGCCGTCATCATACAGTTCGGGATCGTGATACTCCTCGCCCGGTTGGTGCTCTTCCGATCCGCGGTGATGATCGACGGCAAAAAGGACGCTGTCGACCAGTTTGCAGGCAGCGGCGAGGTAAACAGAGGATTTACCGCAATAACTGCCCACTTCGAGAACCGGGCCGAGGGTGCTGGCCTCTGCGGCCAGGTGGTAAAGTGCTTCGCCCTCGTGAGGCGCGAGAAATCCTTTGACGTTGCGAATGTCGATGGGCAGTTTGATGGACATGGAATATCACTGTTTTTTACTGTGGCGGAAACAGTAAACCGGCGATTGTCGAAAAGCAATTGAAGATGTTTTTTTTCGCAGTGGTTTCCACGGCTAATTCCGCACGGATAAATTGAATACAATTAATGCGCAAAGATCACCGACCCTATTGGCTCAAACACTGGCTGCTGCGTCTGCGCAGGTGGCGTTGCCGCCATTTTTTACTGCCGCAGTTCGATGGTGTCGGACGCGATCCGGAAATCATGCACCCACCATCTGTCCAGGTATTCGGTCGCAATATCCGCCTGGGGGATTTCCCGCACCTGATTTCCACACCGGATAACTGCATCCGCTTTACAACGCTCGGCCATCGCGGTGGCGATGCGTTTATCAACGTCGGCAACTATGTATTGATTTCACCGGGTGTGCGTATTTCCGCGGCGGAGTCGATCACAATTGGCAATGCCTGCATGATTGCCGCGAATGTCTATATCTCGGACTCGGACTGGCACGGCCTGTACAATCGCACCCGGCCTTTTCGCTGCACCGCGCCGATCACCCTGGGCAACAATGTCTGGATCGGTGACAGTGCCATCATCTGTAAAGGTGTCAGCATCGGCGATAACTCCGTCGTCGGGGCGGGTAGTGTGGTGACCAGGGATGTGCCGGAAAATACCGTGGTGGCCGGCAATCCGGCCCGGGAAATCAAAAAGATTAATCCTGCGCGCCGCATGATTACCCGTGAAGCACTGTTTGCCGATGCCTTTCGCCAGGCACACAATATGGACGCGCTGGATAGGATGTTGCTGCAGGGGAACAGTCTCCGCGGGTGGCTGCGTTCGCTGATTTTCCCGCGACAGGGGGATTAGGTTGCGGATTGGAGTTGGCGGAGCTGAGAGAGATTGCGAGTGAGCGGTTTTGGGGAATAGTGATTTACAATGAAAAAATATAAAAGCGTTGTCCTGATCGGGATGCCGGGGGCGGGCAAGAGCACGCTGGGAGTATTGCTGGCCAAAGAGCTGGCCTTGGATTTTGTCGATACCGATGTGCTGATTCAGTTGCGGGAAGGGAAAACCCTGCAGGAAATCATGAACGAAAGTGATTATTTGAATCTGCGCCGGATCGAGGGCGAGGTGATCGCCGCTGCGGACCTGCCCAATCACGTGATTGCCACCGGTGGCAGCGCCGTTTACAGCGAGGAAGGCATGGCGAACCTGCGACGGTTCGGCCCCGTGGTATTCCTGAACTGTTCCGCGGATGAATTGCGCCGGCGCATACACAACTATGAAAGTCGCGGCATAGCCAAGGCGCCGGGACAGTCATTTGCGGAACTGTTTGCGGAGCGCCAGGCGTTGTACCGCCAGTATGCAGATATCAGCGTGGATTGCGACGGCCGCAATCTGCAGCAGGTGCTGGACCAGGTGTTGGGTCAGCTCCCTAACAGCTAGCGCGGCCAGTTGCCGGGGCGAACTCTGTGTTTCGCCCCGGCAACTGGCCGGAAATACCCGCTGGCTTACAGCGGCAGCTGCGTGGTGTACTTCACCTGTTTCAGTGCAAAGGTGGAATTCACCGAGGCCACGTTGGGCAGGTGCACCAGCGAGCGTTTTAACAGCTGCTCGTAGTGCTCCACGCTGTCGACCACTACACGCAGGACATAGTCTTTATCGCCACTGGTGGAGTAACATTCCACAACTTCCTGCACATCCTGAACCGCTGATTCGAAACTATTCAGTGAATCCTCGTCGTGGTTGTGTATAGTGACATAGCAGTATACTGTGACTCCCAGGTCGAGTTTTCGGGGGTCGAGTAGGGTCACGCGTCCGCGGATAATGCCTTCGGCCTCGAGGCGTTTGATGCGGCGCCAGCAGGGGGTGTGGGATAATCCCACTTTGTCTCCGAGTTCCGCCATGGAATAATCGGCGTTCTCCTGCAGCGCTCGCAGAATCTTGCGGTCAAAATCGTCCAGGTCTGTCGAACGCTTCATATAAACTCCTATCCTACAAAAATTGTTCCAGTCGAGATAACTATCATAATTTTATGCGCAATTGCGTTAATAAAGCAATGCTCTATTGCGCTTAACGCACTAGTATGACCTGACCAGTTCGTCGCGGAACAAATGAATTTTGTGATTGCCCGCCACACCCACTTCTAATTGGGTGAATGGCGCGCCGGCGAACGGTGGCAGTGACGCCGGAACAATAATGACCAATTGCACGAATCGAGCCCTCTCAGGGGCCCGGTTTGAACTGGAACGATAACCGGAAGTAGGTGTATGAGTGAGCAAGTGACCCGTCCGCAGCAAGCGGCCGCATCCCCGCAGAAAGTCCAGGCCAAACAGATTTCCCTGGACGACCGTTACACCACCCTGAAGGGGCGCGTGTTGCTGTCCGGGATTCAGGCGCTGGTGCGGTTACCCATCGACCAGATGCGCATGGACCGCGAACGTGGACTCAATACAGCTACCTTTATTTCCGGTTACCGCGGCTCCCCCCTGGGCGGTTACGACCAGCAGTTGACCCGCGCGAAAAAACACCTCGACGAATACAAGATCCGTTTTCTCCCCGGCGTCAACGAAGAATTGGCCGCGACATCCGTTTGGGGCTCCCAGCAGGTGGGCCTGTTTGACGGTGCCGAAGTGGATGGCGTCTGCGGTATCTGGTACGGCAAGACCCCGGGTGTCGACCGTTGTGGCGACGCCTTCCGCCACGCCAACGCCGCCGGTTCCTCGCCGAAGGGCGGGGCGCTGATCATTGCCGGCGACGATCACGGCTGTAAATCCTCCTCCTATCCCGGCCAGTCCGAATTCGCCTTCGTCGACATGCACATCCCGGTCCTGAACCCGGCCACGGTGCAGGAAGTACTGGACTACGGCCACTACGGACTGGAGCTTTCCCGTTTCAGCGGTTGCTGGGTGGCAATGATCACGCTGGCGGAAAATATGGACAGCTCGGCTACCGTTGAGGTGGATCCGCAGCGCGTGCAGTTTTCTTACCCGGAAGTGGAGCGCCCCGAGGGCGGCCTGAATATCCGCAAGCAGGACAATCCGCTGGAGCAGGAAGAGCGCCTGTGGCGTTACAAGCGTCCGGCGGCGCTGGCGTTTGCCCGCGCCAACAAACTGAACAAAGTGGTGCTGGAAAACCCCGAGGCAACCCTCGGGATTGTCAGTACCGGTAAGGCCCACCTCGACCTGATGCAGGCCTTTGAGGATATGGGCATCGACGAGGCGCAGGCGAAGGCCCTGGGCATCCGTATCCTCAAGGTGGGCATGACCTATCCGCTCGACGTCCCGGGTATCCAGGAATTTGCCCGCGGCCTCGACTATCTCCTCGTGCTTGAGGAGAAGCGCAGCCTGATGGAGGTACAGCTGAAAGAGGAGCTGTACAACGTCCACCTGAAAGATCCGCACTTCCCGCGTATTATCGGTAAGGTCGATGAAAATGACCGCCCGCTGATGCCCATGTACGGCGAACTGTCGCCGGCGATTGTGGCGCAGGTGCTGGGCAAGGTCCTGTCGGACAAGGCCTACAACGGCCGCCAGCTTGGCGAGCGCGCCGAGCACCGCCTGATGCGCCTGAGCGCACTGGCGGAACGTATTTCCCAGCAGGCCGGCTCCAGCGTTTCGCGACTGCCGATGTTCTGTGCGGGCTGCCCGCACAACCGCTCTACCAAGGTGCCTGAAGGCAGCCGCGCACTCGCCGGGATCGGTTGTCACTATATGGCCCAGTGGCTCGATCGCGAGACTTATACCTTTACCCAGATGGGTGCCGAGGGTGTGAACTGGGTCGGCCAGGCGCCATTCACCAGTGAAAAGCACGTATTCGTGAACCTCGGTGACGGTACCTATTTCCACTCCGGTATCCTCGCCATTCGCGCCTCTGTGGCCGCGAAGGTGAATATCACTTACAAGATCCTGTTTAACGACGCCGTCGCCATGACCGGCGGTCAGCCCCACGACGGCGAACTGGCACCGGACATGATCTGCCGCCAGGTACTGTCCGAGGGCGTGCAGAAAGTCGTGCTGGTGATGGACAACCCGGACAAGTACAAGGGCGCGCTGACCTTCCCGAGCGAAGTGGAAATCCGCCACCGCGACCATATGCCGGTGGTGATGGAAGAGCTCCGCGAGACCGAAGGCTGCACCGTCATCATCTACGACCAGACCTGCGCCACCGAGCTGCGCCGCAAGCGCAAGCGCGGCCTGTTGCCGAAAGCGGAAGGGCGCCCGTTTATCAACGAGCTGGTGTGCGAAGGCTGTGGCGACTGTGTGAAGCAGTCCAGCTGTATCGCCGTGGAGAAAGTCGATACGGCCCTGGGCGACAAGCGCCGGATCAACCAGACTGGCTGTAACCAGGATATGTCCTGTGTGAATGGCTTCTGTCCGTCTTTTGTCACCATCAAGGGCGGCAAGCTGGCCAAGCGCGCCGGTGTCGGCGATGTGCTGCGCACCGAGGCCGCAAAGCTGCCGGATCCGCAATTGCCGCAACTGGATGAACCTTACAACCTGCTGGTGACCGGTGTCGGCGGCACCGGCGTGGTGACGATCGGCGCGCTGCTGGCGATGGCTGCGCACATTGAAGGCAAGGCCAGCAGCACCCTGGATCAGACCGGTCTGGCGCAGAAGGGCGGGGCGGTCTATTCCCATGTGCGCTTTGCGCAGCAGCCGGAGGCGCTGCAGGCAGTACGCATCTCCGACGGCCGCGCCGACGCCCTGGTGGCCTGCGACCTGATCGCTGCAGGTAACTTGGCCGCCTGTCTGGCCAAGCTGGATGAAACCCACAGCCGCGCAGTGGTCAACACGCACCTGAGCCCTACGGCTGCGTCGGTACTGGGCCGCGAGGATACCCACTCGCCGCAGGCGGTGCTGGATACCATCAACAGCGCGGTCAAAGAGCTGGACTCTGTCGAGGGGCACAAGCTCACCAGTGCGGCCCTGGGGGATACCCTGGCTGCCAATATCTTCATGCTCGGCTTTGCCTGGCAGAAAGGCCTGTTGCCGCTGGGGCAGGACTCACTGTTGCAGGCCATCGAGCTGAATGGCGTGGCGGTAGAGGGCAACCTGCAAGGCTTTGCCGCCGGTCGACTGGCCGCCGCCAATCGCAGCGGCCTGGACGCCTTGCTGAAAGGTGGTATCGAGGAAAAATCCCTGCCGCGCACACTGGCAGAGATCGTTGCCCACCGCAGCGAACACCTGACCGGATACCAGAATGCCGAATTGGCGCAGCGCTATCGTGCACTGGTGGACAAGGTGAAGGCGGCCGAGAGCCTCAAGGTTCCCGGCAGCGAAGCGCTGGCGGAAGTGGTTGCGCGCAACTACGCGAAACTGCTGGCGTACAAAGATGAGTACGAGGTTGCGCGTCTGTACACCGATGGACGCTTCGTCAAAGCTCTGGAAGAAAACTTCGCCGGCGACTTCGAGCTGGAATTCAATCTGGCTCCGCCGCTGATCGCACCGTTCGACAAGGCGCTGGGCCGTCCGCGCAAACTCAAGTTCGGCGGCTGGATGTACAAGGCGTTTGGCCTGCTGGCCAAACTGAAGGGACTGCGCGGCACCGCGTTTGACGTATTTGGCTACACCACCGAGCGGAAAATGGAGCGCGCCCTGATCGGCGAATACGAACAGGCGGTGAACAAGGCGATCGACGAACTCAAGGCCGAGAACCACGCCGCGGCCATCGAGTTGCTGAGCTACCCGGATGCAATCCGCGGATACGGCCTGGTAAAAGAGGCCAGCCTGGAAAAGGCACAGCAACTGCGGGAGGCCGCGCTGGAGCGCTTCCGCAATCCGCGCGCGGACCTGGACGGTAAGGCGACGCGGGTCGAGGTCTTCGATCCGTCCAAGGCGCAGCAGGTCGGCTGATCTGCCAGAATAAAAAAACCGGGGCCAGTCCCCGGTTTTTTTTGCCCTGAATTTTGCCGCCGGCCGGTTACCAGCTCATCTGTGCGCGAATCCCGAACTGGTTGGTTCCATCACCGGTAAAGTCGTCGTCCCCGAAGCGATAATTGAACATAAAACGCACCTTGGGATTGTGGTAGTAATTGACGCCCACGATCCAGCTGTCCGCTTTCAGGTGAGAGATATCATCGTTTTTGAAGGATTCGTAGCGCGCGGTTAGCTCCCAGGCGCCCCAGGGACTGTTGGGTTTGGCTGACTTGAATACACCCTTTTTGCTGTTGTAGGGCTTGTGCTCACCGGTGATCAGCCAGCTTCCCTGGATATACCATGCGCGGACATCCTGGTCGCCAATGAAACAGCCGAAATCGGGGTCACAATCGAAGGTGGGCGGGGCGTCGAAGAAGTCTTCGAAGACTTGTTCGGAGACATAGTAATCGCCGTCATAGTTCCCGTAGGCGTATTCCATCTGCGCATAGAGCGGTCCCCAGCTGCCCGCCAATTCCAGGTCGGCAACGCCGACAGAGCCGCCCTGGCGTCCGAGGAAAAAGTCTTCATCACCGAATTCGCCGAAGAAAAACTCTTCGTCGCCCGGGGTCAAGGCGATCAGCTGGCTGGGTCCGCGACGTCCGGCGTAGTCTGCATCGGCTTCCAGTGGTTCGGAATTCCGGTTGGCGTCCTCATAGCTGTAAGAGATGCCGAAATGAATGGTGCTGAGATCGTTATTGATCGGCGCCCAGGTAAATCGCGCTGCAGTACCGACCCCTTCGTTGCGCGGAGTTTCAGCGTTGCGCAGGTTGAACGCCATAACGCCGGCGGTATAGCAGCCCCAGTGGTTGTTCCAGCCGATGCCCTGCTGAAACTGCCGCCCGTCATAGATACCTGTGGCGGTAGTGAAGGGACGCTCCAGCATGAGAATTTCATTGGAGCTGGTCAGCTCTTCCATCGCGCGGGGAGGCTTGAACTGCCCGATCTTGATACTGCCACCCCAAAATTCGTGGCCGATCCAGACCTCCCTGAACCCCGCCAGGGTGCTGCCGGCGGCGAAGTCCTGCTCCAGTTTGTACTCCCAGGTGTAGGCTTCTCCCTCAAGCGTGATGCGAGCGCGCCGGAATTCCGTCGTACTGACCGGATCTTCGATATCTCCGTCAAACAGGTAGGTGTCAAAGTGAATGCGCCCGCCAAGCTCGGCGGAAAAGTTTCCGTCATCGGAAGTAATTTTCAGCCCGCCCTTGGTTTCTGCCTGGTCGGCCAAAGCGGGAAAGGCCAGTATGGCGCCCGCCAGTACCCCAACTGTCGCCAGCCTACTCATCGATACCTCCGTGTATTTAATCTGCGTACCAATTTCCGTATTGGACGCTTTCGAGCATAGCAGGGACTAGCGAACTCTTTTTATGGGGGAGCTGATTTCAGAGAGAATTCATTATTCGCCCAGAGATTAATTGTGTTCTCCGGGCGTTTTTATTGTTCGGTGAAGGCTATTTCCATCGTCGGCGTTAAAGTTGTTGCACGCTGAAGCCCTTCGATTTCAATTCCCGCAGTACGCTTTCGTCGCCCACCAGGTGGCCGGCGCCGACAATGACAAAGAGGGATTTGCTGGAAGTGCTCGCCTTGAGGATGCCCGAGGCCATTTCGGCGTTGCGGCTGAAGAACAGCTTGTCGTAGAGAGGCCGGTATTCCGGGTGCTCTGCCAGGTCGTCGGCGATGATCAGCCGGTAGAGGGAGTTGCTGTCGCCGGATTTCCAGGCGCCGGTCAGCCTGGGAATGAAGGTGTCGATATCCTGCAGCTGTTCGAGCGTCTGCTCTAGCAGCAGGTTCGGGTTGTCGAGCTCGTTGAGCATCTTCAGCTGTTCGAGGATGCCCTCCAGTTCCACAATCCGTTTGCCGTCGCCTTTGGCCTGCTTCAGGAAGTGGCGGTCGATACCCAGGCTTGGGTCCAGGCCGTGGGCTTTCATTTCCACCATGCTCAGCGTGATCATGGCAAATGCAGGGCGCTGGCGGATAAACAGCGGTTCCGGTAATTGGCGTTGCTGCAGCCACTGCTGCAGCTTCTGGTAGACTGCGGGGGATAGGTCGTCGCGCAGGCTGCGCCCGCCGGTGTAGAGCGATTCCTGCATGACTTTTTTCTGCAGGTCCATATCGCCTTCTGCGGCCATGACATCGGCTTCAACTACCAGCGTGTCGGCATTTTGATAGGCCTGCTGAATGGTGTCGCGCAGGGGGTAGAAGTCGGCGGTCGCCATATGTACGGAGCCGAGTAGATAAATCTCGTGCCCACCTTTCTCGGCTTTCCAGAACAGCCCCTTGTCTCCCGCCGCATTGGCGGCCGCGCATAACAGCAGGAGTAGTGCGGCAATTCCGCCGCTCAAATAACGTGAAAACCTGAAGAAAGACATGCTGGTCTCCGGCAATTGGATCGGCCGCTGATGGTAGCACGGGATTTTCGCGGAGGGGCTAATTGGCTATGTGCTTCGGCTGTGCGACCAGTCACGGAATATTTCCGGCATTGTTCACGTTTTTCGCTGGAGCGGTGAACAGAAGCCGCACGACGATATTCCGTCGTAAAAAGTGGTGGTTCGCGCGGCAGAAAAAGTGTCACAATTCTCAACATTGAATATGTACCAATTGGCACTTGGCTGGAACTATGCGGATCGTACAAATTTTGCCCGAGCTGAATGGCGGCGCGGTAGAAAAGGGCGTTTTGGACTTTGCTCACGAACTAGTGCGCAATGGGCATGAATCCGTTGTGATTTCCAATGGCGGTGAGCTGGTATCACGCCTGACCCTGCGAGGTAGCCGCCATATTCAGCTGCCAGTGCACAAAAAGCCGTTTTGGTCGTTGCGACTGGTACGGCGCCTGCGTCGGGTGCTGCTTGAGTTGCAGCCGGACATCATTCAAGTCGGAGCGCGGGTGCCGGCCCGGCTCACCTGGCTCGCCTGGCGTGGGCTGTCGGAGCAGCAGAGGCCGCGACTGGTCACCACTGTACACAATACCAGCGGCGTAGGTTTTTACGCCGGTCTGGCGGCTTCAGTAGAGCAGGTGATTGCCGCCTCCCGGCCGGTGGCAGATTATCTGCAATCGCAATTCGGTAAAAAGCTGCGTCGTCCGCCTCTGGTTATTCACCGCGGCGTCAATACACGTGAGTTCGATCGCAGTGCGCCGATTTCAGGGCACTGGCAGTTGCGCCTGCTGAATGACTATCCGCAACTGGAAGGAAAAAACTGGTTGCTGATGCCGGCGCGTCTCACCCCCGCGCAAGGGCAGCGCACTTTCCTGCAGATGTTGGCGGCGCTGGCGCAGGAGCGCCAGGACGTCTTCGGCCTGATTGTCGGTAGTGGCGATCCGGGACGTGAGAAGTACGCGCGGCAGCTTGAGCAGCTGGCGCTGGATCTGGGGTTGTCGGACAAGGTACTGTTTCTCGGCGAGCGGCGCGATATGCGCGAACTCTATGCGAGTGCGCAGATTACCTATCACCTGGCAGAAGCGGCAGAACCCGGCGGGGATACGGTCGCCGAGGCGCTGGCAATGAACTGCCCCGCCATCGCCTATCGGGATAGCGCGCCGGCGGAAGTTCTGCAGCAATGTTTTCCGCAGGGACTGGTGGAGCGCGACGGTATCGACGCGCTGCTGGCTGCCAGCCTGGAGATATTGCAGCGTCCCCGGGCCATCGACTTCACCGGCTTCAGTCTCGAGGAGACAACAGCACAGACGCTGACTGTCTACGAGGATTTGTGTCAGTCGGCATGACGGACACATCCGACTGCCTTTCCGCTTGCCTCTCGACCAGATCTGCATACACCCGCCAGGTCTCTTTGGCCATATGCTCGAGGGTCAGTTCGCGGGTCGCACGGGCGAAGACAGGTTCGAAATCCGTTTGCAGCCGAGCCCGGTTTTCCAGTATCTGATCAAGTCTTTCCGCCATATGCGATGGTTCAGTACTGTGGAGCAGGTAGTCGGCTGGCAGGTAGTCGCCGATATCACCGATGGGACCGGACAGCACCGGGCAACCCTGCAACAGCGCTTCCACCGCCGTATACCAGCTTCCATCGGCGTGTGAACAGCTGATCAACAGGTCGGCGCTGCGCATCAGGGCTCTGCGCCGTTCCGGCGCCAGGTTACCGGCGATCTGCACCCGTTGAACCAGCTGCAGTGCCTCCGCGGTTTTTTGTAGATTCTCTTTCTCCGGGCCGTCACCGATCACAGTCAACTGGGTATCCGGCAGCAATTGCATCGCCTGCAGGAGCCGATCCAGGCACTCGACTTTTACCAGGCGCGCAACGACCAGTATCTGTGGCGGACGGTTCATATACTTCGCTGCCGGGGACGGTATCGTCGCGGCGTCGACGCCATTGGGAATGATGTGCCAGTTCAGGCGGGAGTTGGCCACGGCAGCGCGACTGATCGCGATGCGCGCATCAAATGCGCTGGCGAGCTTGTCGCGGGGATGACGTACATTGTGGCGAGTAATGATCTGCAGGGTATCGGTATATTGCTGGACTGCTGCCAGCAATTGCGCCGACTTGCTACCGTGCCCGTGCACCAGCTGGAAAGCACCGGCACGGATCTGGTTGGCTAGCCGCCAGGTCAGGTTGGGGTGGTGACGATTGCGATCGGTATTGAGCGGGATAAACCGCACCGCTTCATCCAGGGTGGTCTGGAAACGCGGATGGCCGATCACGGAGACGCGTGCGCCGCTATGGTGCGCCTGCCAGCGCGATAGATCGGCAACATGCTTTTCCAGGTCGCCGTGCTCGCGGCTGGCCATCAGGTGGCAAATATTTTGAATCATAGAACCGTTGCAACCCTGCCTGTCCTTTGGCGGCTGGCAGTTGCCTGTCAGAGTTTGCGTGACGCCGGGGTGGCTGCGACAAAATCCGCTTTGCGCACTACCCGTCTTTTTATTGGGATTATTCTGTGGGGTGGGTGTTACAGAATTTTGATCGAATTGTGAAGGTTGCCGGGGCGCAGGAAGAAAGCAGCATTACTGGAAATTGAAATTCCAGTTGACCGAGGCGAAATCGAAACCCGGATTCGGGGTGTTGGTATAGGCGTTGGAAAAATGGCTGTAGCGCAGTGACAGCACATTGCCCGTACCGAGGCGATAACCAGCGGCAAAGTGCAGAGCGAAATTCGGCTTGGTGGTGAGTTCGATATCGCCGAAGTTCTTCCGGGTTAGATAGGCGCCACCGACACCGAATTCGCCGAACAGCCCGCGGGCCACATTACACGGATACCAGCGCACGACTGGCTTCAGTTCGAAGATGTTCTGGTCCTGTTGTTCATCGCGATGATCTAGAGTCAGATGGGAATAACTGGCCTGTCCCCACCACTGCCAGAGACCCGTGGCCGTGGGGTATTCCACAAAGCGGTAGCTGTAACTGATGCCGGCCATTTTGGCGCTGGAAATGGATTTCTGCTGTATGAGCGCGTCACCAAGCCCTTTACCCGCACCAATAATTACTTCCTGTTCGGCCTGCACTGCGGGTGTTGTAAATAGGCAACACAGTAGCGGGACAGCGGACAATCGGCGCATGGCTTATCACTATTGACTTGGTTATTCGGTGGTCAAAAGACTAGACGGATCTCCGTCATTGGCAAGGTGTATGGCCTTCCCGGTACCGGAGTTTAACCGCTGAGTATGACGATAAGAATATCCGCGCGGCTCCGCTAATCAATTGGAACCGCGCGGACAGGAGGTCGGATACGGTGTCAGCGCCACTGCCGTTTGAGTTGACGCAGCGCGTCGGAGTGCAACTGGCGCGCCCGTTCCTGGCTGAGCCCCAGCTGTTCGCCGATGACACGAAACGAGCAGTCGCGATCGGAAATCAGCCCGTAACGCAGACTCAACACCGTGCGCTGACGCGGAGGTAGCCGCGCTACGGCTTCGCGCAGGCGCTCCGCGAGTTCCTGGTTGGTGACCAGCTCATCGGTGTTGTAGACCTCGTCCGCCGGCGCGTAATCCAGTCGCGTGCTGCTCTGGTCGTCCGCCACCGGGTCGTCGAGGGATCCAGTGGGGCCGGGCAGTTTGAGCAGGCTCTGGATACGCTCCAGGTCGAGGCCGGTGTGCTTGGCCAGGTTCTCGTCAGAGGCCGGCAAGCCCGCGGCGCGCACTTCACTGATTGCACGGTAGATTGCCCGCAGATCATCCTGCACATTGGCGGGCTGGCGCACGAGATCGTCATTGCGACGCAAAGCCAGCTGTATCTCCTGTTGAATCCACCAGTAGGCATAGGTGGAAAAACGGTAACCCATCTGCGGCTTGAAACGCTCGATGGCTTTCATCAGGCCGACATTACCCTCCTGGATCAGGTCGATAAAGGGCACCGCCGGGTTGCGGAAGCGTTTGGCAATTGCGATGACCAGCCGCAGGTTACACTGGATCAATTTTTTGCGCTGTGCGCGGAAACGCCGCAGCAGGCTTTGCATCGCACTGCGGTCACGTTTTGAAAGCTTGCCTTCGGCGAGCAACTCTTCAGCCCGGGCGATAATCAGTCCGTGATCATAGGCACCGGTACTGCCCCGCTGTTCCACGCCCTCACTGCGCAGTTCCACCAGTTCCAGGCCGCGTTTCTGCAGCAGTGCGATCAGTTTATCTTCCAGTTCCCGCAACATGCAGGTGGTCGTGTGCTCTTCCTCCGGAGACAGCAGTTCCAGTCGATACAGATGCTTGAGGTAGTTCTGCATCGGCGTACTGCTGCTTTCTGCCGACTCCGCTGCTGCCGAAACATCCTCGGGTTCAGTTTCGGGGTCAGTCGTGGGCGGGCTCTCGGCGGCATCTTCGGCGGGTATTGCCGCGGAGAGCGGTTCGTCTGTGTCCTTCAGCCATGCATCATCCCTTGAGTAAAAGTTTTCTCGGGACAAGTGTCTAAACCTTCTGTTGGCTGTGTGGCTCTGCGCCGGGTGGTTAGGCGTAAATGCTGCAACTGCCCGACGCGTGATGTGGCGCCTGATTCCTTCTTGAATATAGATGAGTGTGGAAAAGTGCGCCGCATAATTGCTGACTATCGGGTCTTGCTACTTCGTTCGGCATGCAGCGTTGGAGCGCCATTACGGCGTGGAGACGTTCGTCGATCTGTGCGGTCGTTGCGCTGAGGGCGCCATATAGGCAAGCCTGCGGAGAGATCGCCGCGGAAATAGTCTTTCTCTATTTAAATTGCCGGTGTTGGGGGCGGTTCGCCGCGGGAAGCGCCAGCCGTTCGCGAATCACCGCGACTTATCTATTCTGAAGTAAAGCAGACGCCAGCGGCCGCAGACTCGCGAGCGGCTGATATCTGCAATTTTGGAATGACACCGGAACGCAGTATTTCACCGGGTTATCAGCGCCCCGATTACTGGCGGAAGCCACGCCCCTCATTGTGTATCCGGCAAAGTCTGCGTGTTATCCCGGCGGGTATTTATGACAATTGACTGGAAACAGTATGACCCAGACGATTTTTATGACGAACTGATCTCAGGGCCGGGCGAAGCGAGGGCACCGGCGCGGCGCCTGGTGCGCTACCTGGGGTCGCTGTCGGTGGAGGAGATCGAAGCCCGGCGCATTACCGCCGAGGCAACGATTCAGGAAATGGGGGTGAGTTTTACCGTCTACACGGACGAGGGCAATATCGATCGCTCCTGGCCATTCGACATAGTGCCGCGGGTGATCGACAAAAAACTCTGGGATGTGACCGCGGCCGGGCTCAAGCAGCGCCTGCAGGCGCTCAACCTTTTTATTGACGATATTTACCACGATCAAAAAATTCTGCGCGACCGGGTGGTGCCCCGGCATATTTTAGAAGCATCGCAGAACTTCCGCCCTGAGTGTGTGGGCTTCTCGCCGCCCTGTGGCGTATGGGCGCATATCTGTGGAACCGATCTGATACGGGACCGGGACGGCCGCTTCTATGTGCTCGAAGACAATCTGCGCGTGCCATCCGGCGTGTCCTATATGCTGGAGAATCGCGCGGTTACCAAGCGCGTGTTGCCGGAGCTGTTCGACTCCTATCGAATCCTGCCGGTGGATGATTATCCGGATATCCTTTACGACACCCTTGCCGAACTCTCGCCGCGGCGCCACCGCGAACCCGTAATCGCGTTGCTGACACCGGGTATCTACAACTCCGCCTATTTCGAACATGCGTTCCTCGCGCAACAGCTCGGTGCCGAGCTGGTGGAGGGCAGCGACCTCGTCGTCGGTGACGATGACGGTGTCTATATGCGTACGATCGACGGCCTCGAGCAGGTGGATGTAATTTATCGCCGCATTGATGACCTTTTTCTCGACCCGGAGGTTTTTCGCGAGGACTCGGTACTCGGTGTACCCGGATTGATGCGGTCCTGGAAGGCCGGTCGCGTGGCGCTGGCCAATGCACCCGGCGCCGGCGTCGCCGATGACAAGGTGGTCTACGCTTTTGTGCCGGCCATTATCCGCTACTACCTCGACCAGGATCCGATTCTGGACAATGTCGAAACCTACCTGTGTGACGATCCCAAACAGCGTGAATACGTGCTCAAAAATCTTGAGCACCTGGTAGTCAAACCGGCCAACGAGTCCGGTGGCTATGGCATGTTGATCGGGCCACACGCCACGGAAGTACAGCGCGAGGAATTTGCCGAGCGGATCGAGAATAATCCGCGTAACTATATCGCCCAACCCACCATCAGCCTGTCCACGGCGCCGACGATGGTCGGGGATGGCCGCGTAGAGCCGCGCCATCTGGACCTGCGGCCATTCGTGCTGCAGGGCAGGGAATTGCGGGTGACTACCGGTGGGCTTACGCGAGTAGCGATGCGGCAGGGCTCACTGGTGGTGAACTCCTCCCAGGGTGGCGGCAGCAAGGATACCTGGATCGTCGACCGGGGAGACGATTGATGCTGTCCCGGGTCGCGGAACGAATTTACTGGAGTGCGCGCTACCTGGAGCGGGCAGAAAATACCGCGCGCATGATCAACGTCTATTCGAAGATGCTGCTGGATCTGCCGGATGGCGTCGACATCGGCTGGTACAACCTGGTGGCACTGAACAGCGCGCAGCAACTGTTCGAGCGCAAGTTTGAAAGTCGCGATGAGCACAGTGTGATCCGCTTTCTGATCGCCGACCGCGATTACAGTGGTTCGGTTCTGTCCTCGCTGCAGATGATCCGCGAAAACATCCGTACCACACGCGACGCGCTGCCTTCCGAGGCTTGGGAACAGGTTAATGAATCGGCCATTTATGCCACCAGCCATCTCGAGGAGGGATTGTGCCGCAGCCATCGTTACGACTACCTCGACGGTATCGTGCGCTGTTGCCAGCAGCTGGGCGGTATGCTTGATACCACCATGCGCCGCGATGCCGGGTGGGAATTTTTCCGGCTGGGGCGCAACCTCGAACGGGCCGACATGACCACGCGCATTCTCGACGCGGGCGCCTCGATGCTACAGGGACACCCGGGACGGGAGGAACCACTCAACCTCGTGCAGATCGTCTGTGGCAATGTGCTGCGCTCGGCCAGTGCCTACCAACCGTACCGGCGCGTGATCAAGGGTCCGGTGCGCAGCCGGCAGGTGGTGCGCTTTCTGCTCGAAGACGAACTTTTTCCAAGATCGGTGGCACACTGCATTGACCAGATGATCGACGCGGTCGGCGCGCTGCCGCGCCAGCGCCGCGTGCTGAAAATGCTGAAGTGCGAGCGCCGCCACCTGTTTGTTGCACTGGACGAGGACAACCTCGACGAGACGCTGCGCGACCACCTGAATACGCTGCAGGTACAGATTGCAGAGTTTCACGAGGCTTTCACGCACAACTGGTTTTCGCTGGAGCGCCCGGAAGCACAATGAGCATCCGCGTCGCCATTCGCCACACCACCGAATACCGCTTCGACCGGATGGTGACCATTGCCCCGCATATCATCCGCCTGCGACCCACAGCGCACTCGCGCACGGCGGTGCGCGCATACAGCCTGAAAATCGAACCGGCGGATCATCGGATCAACTGGCAGGAGGACCCGTTCGGCAATTACCAGGCGCGAGTGGTGTTTCCGCACCGGGCCGAAGTACTGAAAGTGGATGTGGAGCTGATTGCCGAAATTGATGCGATCAATCCCTTTGATTTCTTTATCGAGCCGTACGCCGAACATTTTCCGTTTACCTACCCGGCTGCGCTGGCACAGGATCTGGCCCCCTATCTGGCGCTGGAACCGCAGGGCCCGGAAATGGCCGCCTTCCTGCGCGAGACCGATTGTGGACCGCAGCCGCTGGTGGAGTTTCTCGTCGGCCTGAATCAACGCCTGCAGCGCGATATCCGCTACCAGATGCGAGAAGATGCGGGCGTACAGGACGGCGAGGAAACACTGCGCCTGCGCAGCGGTTCCTGTCGCGACAGCGCCTGGCTGCTGGTACAGCTTTTGCGCCACCTCGGGCTGGCTGCGCGATTTGCATCGGGTTACCTGGTTCAGCTGGCGTTCGACGGGCAGCCCCTCGAAGGGCCGCCGGGGCCGGAGGCGGACTTTACTGACCTGCACGCCTGGTGCGAGGTGTTCATACCTGGCGCGGGCTGGGTCGGCCTGGATCCCACTTCCGGACTGCTCGCCGGCGAGGCGCATATTCCCCTGGCCTGCACCCCTTCACCGGAGTCCGCTGCACCGGTTGCCGGCACTACGGAGCCCTGTGGGGTGGAGCTGCACTACCGCAACCATATCGAGCGGTTACGCGAATCGCCGCGACCGGCGCGCCCCTATACCGAGCACCAGTGGCTCACCATCGATGCGCTGGGAGAGCTGGTGGAAGAACAGCTGCAGGACATGGATGTGCGCCTGACGATGGGCGGCGAACCCACTTTTGTGGCGGCCGACAGTCGGGATGCGCCCGAGTGGAACACCGAGGCTGACGGTGCGGAAAAGCGCGCGCTGGGACGGGCACTTCTGTCGCGCCTGCAGCGGTATTACGCCCCCGGAGGCGTGCGGCAATTCGGGCTCGGCAAAAGCTATCCCGGCGAGGATTCGCCGCGCTGGGCCCTGGGACTTTTCTGGCGTACCGATGGCGAGCCCCTTTGGCGTGATCAGAACTATCTCGCCGATACGCTGGCCGGAACGGGGCAGGGCGCGGGAGCCTCCCATGTCGGCAATCGCGACGCGGAGCTGTTTCTGCGCGCGCTGGCGGAGGCATTGCAGCTGGAACCAGAATATGTCGTGCCGGCCCATGAAGACCGTGCACTGCTCGACTGGAAATTGGCGCAGTTGCCCGAAGGGGACGATCTCGCGTCTTTGGCGGCCAGTGATCATGCGGAGCATCGCCTGCTGGCGCGGCTCGCGACAATGGATCCGGACGTGCCGGCCGGATATGCGTTGCCGCTGGCCGAGGATGCTCCCGGTAGTTGGTACAGTGGCCACTGGCCACTGCGCGGCGAGCGTCTGTTCTTGCTATTGGGGCCGGCATCCCCGGGGTTGCGCTTGCCCCTGGCCTCATTGCCTGGCGGGCGCGCGGCCGGTGGAGAAAAGATCCCCCGCACCGCGCTGACGGCAGATGTCCGCGATGGACAGCTGCACCTGTTCCTGCCACCGCTGCAATATGTTGAAAACTGGATTGCGCTAGTTGCCGCGATCGAACAGGTAGCCGCGGCGGAGGACCTGCCGATCGTGCTGGAGGGCTATGCTCCGCCGCGCGATCCGCGCCTGCAGCGCTTGCTGATTACGCCGGATCCCGGCGTGCTTGAAATCAATGTGCAGCCGGCGGCGCGCTGGCGGGAGCTGGTCGAGCATACGGAAACCCTGTTTCGCGAAGCTCGCAAGTTACGCCTCGATGCACAGAAGTTTCTGCCGGACGGGCGCGAAGTCGGCACCGGTGGCGGCAACCATATTACCCTCGGTGGCTTCGCTGCAGCCGACAGTCCGCTGCTGCGTCGACCGGACCTGCTGCGCAGCCTGATTACCTGCTGGCAGCGCCACCCGTCACTGTCCTATCTGTTCTCCAGCCTGTTTGTGGGCCCCACCTCCCAGGCACCGCGGGTGGATGAAGGCCGGCACGAAACCCTCTACGAACTGGAAATTGCCTTCGGGGAAATGGAGCGCGGCGCTGCCGATTCGCCGAAAAAGCTGCACCGACTGCTGTGCAACCTGTTGGTGGATATCACCGGTAACTGCCACCGCGCGGAATTGAGCGTGGACAAGCTGTATCCCCCCGATAACCGTGAGGGCCGCCTGGGGATTCTCGAGTTTCGCGGCTTTGAAATGCCGCCGCACCCGCGCATGCTGCTGGTGCAGCAACTGTTGTTGCGCTGCCTGGTGGCGAGCTACTGGCGCACTCCGCTGCGCGGGCGGCTGGTGCGCTGGGGTAGCCAGCTTCACGACCGGTTTATGCTGCCGCATTTCGTGTGGCGGGACCTGCTCGATCTGTGCATCGAACTGGAGGAGCAGGGTTGTCCATTCGATCCGGTCTGGCTGCAGCCGTTTTTTGAGCGGCGCTTTCCCGTCTACGGCGGGGTGCAGTATGGGGACATCACGCTGGAGCTGCGGGGAGCGCTGGAACCGTGGAATGTGCTCGGCGAGGCGGTACACAGCGGCGCGGCCACGCGCCCGGTGGACTCGTCCACCGAGCGGTTGCAGGTGCGTCTGCGCGGCGCCGTAGGCGAGCGCTATGTACTGGCCTGTAACGGCCGTCGCGTCCCGTTGCACAACACTGGCCGCGGCGATGAATGGGTGGCGGGCGTGCGCTTCCGGGTATGCTGCCTGGCAAATGCGCTGCACCCGACCATCGGTGCGCATGCGCCGCTGGTGTTTGACCTGATCGATACCTGGAGCGGTCGCGCCATCGGTGGCTGTACCTTCCATGTCTGCTATCCATCCGGGCGCGAGTTTGCCGCGCCGCCGGTCAATGGTCTGGAGGCCGAGGCGCGCCGCGCCCAGCGCTTTCAGGGTTTTGGCCACACACCGGGCAGCTTTGCCACCGACGATTTCGTGCCGCCGCTGCTGCGCGAGATGGTGCGGCGTGTCCAGCCGCACGAGTATCCGCCGCGTCCCATGGCGCCGCCGCCGGTTGAGCCCGCCGGCGAATATCCCCATACCCTCGATCTGCGGTTTACGCCATGAGCGTCGACGATCGACTGGCTGCTTTCCTGTCCGGATATCACTGCCCACAGCGCGTATTCGATGAACTCTGCGGTAAGGAGCGCGCGGTCAACCCGCATTGGCGAGAACTGATCGGGCAATTCGCCGAGATGACCCCGGAGGAATTGTCGGAGCGGTTGCGCAAGCTGGAGCGCGTCCTGCGCGATGACGGTGCCAGTTACACAGAAATTGGCGCGAAGGGCGCACCTGCGGCGCGCACCTGGGCGCTGGATCCAGTGCCGCACCTGATCGACGAAAAGGAATGGCAACAGCTGCAGGCAGGGCTGACCGAACGCGCACAGATTGTCGATCTGCTGCTGCGGGATATTTATGGATCCCAGCAGCTGATTCGCGAGGGCGTTCTGCCGCCGGAACTGCTTTATGCCAATGCCGCATTTCTACGTCCGTGCCACGGGGTATTGCCGCAGGATAAACAGCAATTGATTTTCTATGCCGTGGATCTGATGCGCAGCGGCGACGGCCAATTGCGTGTTATCGGTGACCGCACTCAGGCGCCGGTCGGCGTCGGTTTTGCATTGGAGAATCGCGCCTCAATGGCTCGGGTGATGCCGGAATTGTTCCGGCCACAGCGGGTGCACCGCCTGGGCGATTTCTTTCGTGATCTGCGTGCGGCTCTCGAGGCACTGTCTCCGCTGGATACACCGCCGCAGATAGCACTGCTGACTACAGGCCCGCGGGATATCAATTACTTTGAGCACGCCTACCTGGCCAACTTCCAGGGTTTTCCCCTTGTGCGTGGCGGTGACCTGACGCTGCGCGACGGCAATCTCTGGATGAAAGGGGTAGAAGGGCTCGACCGCGTCGATGTATTGCTGCGCTATGTGGAAGATTACCAGTGCGATCCGGTGGAACTGAACGATGAATCGGTGCTCGGGGTGGCTGGCCTGCTGGATGCAGCGCGCCGCGGGCGCGTATCGATTGCCAACCCGCTCGGCAGTGGCGTGCTGGAAAACCCGGCCATGCTGAAATATTTCGAGCGGGTGGCGAGGCATTTTCTCGGCCGCGCGCCGCTACTGCAATCGGTGCCTAGTTACTGGTGCGGCGATCCCGGCGACCTGCAGCAGGTGCTCGAGCGACTGCCGGACCTGGTTATCAAGCGAATGTTTCGCAAAGTGCAGCGGGATCGCTACTACGGTCACCTGCTGAGCGAAGAGGAGCGAGAGAATTTGCGTCGGCAGATCCGCGCCGCACCGCACCATTTCTGTGCTCAGGAGTTGCAGACACCTGCGCGCCTGCCGGCACTGGTGGACGGCGGTTTGGTAGCCCGGCCGTCGGCGCTGCGCTGCTTCGCGGTGGCCGACGGCGACGGCAGTTATCGCGCGATGCCCGGTGGCCTGTCGCGGATAGGTGCCAGCGACAGCCCCTATGTGATGGCTAGCGCGCCGGGCATGCGCAGCAAGGATACCTGGGTGCTGGGCGGTGAGCCCTGGTCGCGTAGCGCGCGGGATTACAATCGGCCCCTGGCGATTCTTGCCCAGCGGCACCGGACCTACACGCCGAGCCGAGTAGTGGAAAACCTGTTCTGGATGGGACGTTACAGCGAGCGCACGGAGATGACGGCGCGCCTGCTGCGTACCGTGTACGCGCAGTGCAACAGTGCCGACGGCGATAGCGATGGCATGCGCCAGTTGCTGGTTGCCCTCAGTCACACCACAGGTTGCCTGCCCGGGTTCGATGACGGCGGCAATCTGTGGCGTGCGCCCGCGGCAGAATTGGAGGCTCTGGCGGTGGATCTCAGCAGACCCGGTAGTGTCAGCGCGTCGCTGCAGGCAATGTTGAGCGCCGCGGAGGAAGTGAAAGAACTGCTCAGTGCGGACAGCCAGCGCATCGCCAACACACTCTGCGATCAGCTGGGGGGACTGCCGGTCGCCATGGCTGCAACACCGGAAGAAACATTGCAGGAACTGGTGACCGGCCTGCTGGGGTTCTCCGGGCTGTTGCAGGAGAGTGTCATACGGGATATCGGCTGGTATTTCATTGATATCGGCAAGCGCCTGGAGCGGGCGCAGCAGATGCTCACGCTGCTCCAGTACACCTGCGTCGAGCCGGCGGGGTATCTGGATCGCGCCTTGTTGCTGGAGTCGGTGCTGTTAAGTGTCGAGGCCCTGATTACCTACCGCCAGCACTACAGCACCCAGCTGTGTCTGGCCGATACCCTCGAATTGTTGCTGGTGGATCCGGAAAACCCCCGCGGTCTTATTTACCAGCTAAATTGCCTGCAGGTGGATATGGATAAGTTGCCCGGACAGGCCTCCACGCGGCGCCCGACGCGGGCACGCCGCGCACTACTGGAAGCCGTGGCGCGGGTGCAGTTGTGCAGCGTGGCGCAACTGTCGCGTAATCCGGAGCGTGGCCTGCGTCACGACGATCTCGACCATTTTATACGCGAGGTGCGCGAGCTGCTGATCCGGCTCGCCACTGCCATCAGCGATCAGTACTTCGAGCACCTGGCGGAGCGGCAACTTCTCGGCCACCAGGACACGGATGAGGAGTACTGGCGGTGATCTATCGAGTGCGGCACACGACCCGCTACCGCTATGACAGTCCGGTGTCCCAGTGTTACAACCTGGCCCACCTGTTGCCGCGCGACAGCGACCACCAGCAATGCCTGTCATCCTCGATTTCGGTGGTGCCCCAGCCGGAAGCTGAGGGCGAGCGCCGCGATTATTTTGGCAATCGCAGCTACCAGTTTGCGATCCAGATGCCGCATCGCGAGATGGACGTGAGCGTGGTCAGCGAAGTGCGGGTCAATCCGCGCGCGCCAATGGATCTGCGCCGCGGGCCGACCTGTGAGGAAGTGCGTGTAGGTTTACAGCGGGCAGAGGATGGAGAAGTGCGGCGGGCGCGGGAGTTCACTCTCGATTCGCCCATGATCAAGATCCGCGACTCGCTGCGGGACTTCGCCGTCGAACACTTTGTCGCTGGTGACCCGTTTCCCCAAGCGGTGCTGGATCTCAGTTGCCGGATTCACCGCGAATTCAATTACGACCCCGCGGCCACCACGGTAGCCACGCCCTTGCACGAGGTGCTCGAGCGACGCAGCGGCGTGTGCCAGGACTTTGCCCACCTGGCGATCGGCTGCCTGCGTTCGCTCGGTTTCGCCGCGCGCTATATCAGTGGCTATCTGGAGACGCTGCCGCCGCCGGGGCAGGTAAAGCTGGTGGGCGCCGATGCGAGCCACGCCTGGTTTGCGGTGTATGTCCCCGGCTCCGGCTGGTTGGAATTCGATCCCACCAACGACCAGATGGCCAACGAGCAATATATTGCCACGGCTTGGGGACGGGACTATTCCGATGTGACGCCACTGAAGGGCATTCTCTACGGTGGCAGCAGCGGTGAGCCCCAGGTGGCCGTGGATGTGAACCGTATGGCGTGATTGGTCGCCGGTCGTGTCGCGACGGTATAGCCGGTTATTGCCTGTGCGCCTGCGTGAGCATCGAAGTTAACTATATTGAAAATCTAGTGTGGGTGCGCGTTTCAAAACATTTGCTGTAAGTAGACGACAGACAGGGTGGAAAGACGGTGGGCTTGCTCGATATGTCGTATGGCGAACTGCAACCAGTTTTTTACGTCGTTCAATTTGCCTTGTTCAATCGCGAACAAATAATAACGCGAGGACGATGTAATGGGGGCGTAGCCTGACTGCCAGTGTTGAATCTGTTCGATTTTTGAGGGAACAGGATGAGTAAAGTCCGCGTTCGCGAAAGCCAGATGTTTCCAGTACTGAGTGCTGCGCAGATCGAGATTATGCGGCGCTTTGCCAGTGGACCGGAGAGATATTTTGCGCCAGAGGAGAGTGTATATGCCATTGGCGCGCGGGACGTACCGTCGTGGTTGGTGTTGCAGGGATCGATTGAAGTGATGCGTCACGTTGGCCTCAACAGGGAAGAGCCCATCACCACGCATCGTGTCGGCCAGTTTAGCGGTGAGGTCAATCAACTCGCCGGGCGGCCCGCCATTGCTGGTGGACACGCGGGACCGGAAGGCTGCACCGCAATTCCATTTGACGCCGCACATCTACGTGCGTTGATGATCGGTTCGGTGGATGTAGGCGAAATCGTGATGCGCGCTTTGATACTGCGCCGCGTTGAGCTGATTGAAGAAGGGGCTGCCGGCACGATTCTGATCGGGGTTCCGGACAGCCCAGATATTGTGCGGCTACAGGGCTTTCTGACGCGCAATGGTTATCCGAACATGGTTCTCGACGCAGGGGCGGACGAAGAGGGCCGCATGCTGGTGGAACGGACCGGCGTGCTTCCCAAGGATCTCCCCCTGGTGGTGTGCCCGAGCGGGCAGCTTCTCAGGTGTCCCAGCAACGAAGAAATCGCCGCTTGGCTGGGGATCAGTCCGACCATGGATCCGGATGCCGTTTACGATGTCGCCATCGTCGGTGCCGGCCCAGCTGGTCTCGCTGCGGCAGTTTATGCCGCGTCCGAGGGCTTTTCTGTGATCGTGCTCGATGCCCAGGCGGTGGGCGGACAGGCGGGTGCTTCGGCCCGGATCGAGAATTATCTTGGATTCCCGACCGGAATTTCAGGCCAGGCGCTGGCGGCGCGCGCGTTCAACCAAGCGTTGAAATTCGGGGCGGAAATCGCTATTCCGGTAGAGGTCGAACGGCTTGAATGTATCGAAAGCCGGTTCACGTTGAGGTTGAGCGGGGCTCGCACCCTTTGCGCGAGGACCGTTGTCATCGCTTCCGGTGCGCGCTATCGCCGGCCGGACATCCCTGATCTCGCAACCTTTGAAGGGGCGGGTGTCTCTTACTGGGCTTCGCCGATTGAGGCTCGGATATGTAAAGGAGCGGAAGTAGCGCTGGTCGGTGGCGGAAATTCAGCGGGTCAGGCGGTGGTATTTCTATCGCCGTACGTAAATAAACTGCATCTCGTCGTCCGTCGAGATCTCGCGGAGACGATGTCCCGGTATTTGGTTGAGCGTATTTCCGCACTGCCCAACGTGGAATTGCACATCGGTGCCGAGCTTGTGCGTTTGGAGGGGACGCGGGCGACGGGGCTCACCGCTGCCACCTTCCGCTACCGACACGATGGATCGCTGTATCATCGGGAGTTACGCCACCTGTTTCTGTTTATCGGTGCTGAGCCCAACGCTGACTGGACGCGTGACTGTGTAGAAACAGATGAAAATGGTTTCATTTTGACCGGTCAGCGGGCGCTATCGCTCGAAACCAGTGTGCCTGGCGTATTTGCAATCGGTGATGTCCGCGCCGGTTCCACGAAGCGTGTCGCAGCTGCGGTTGGGGAGGGAGCCGCGGTTGTTGCACAAATCCATTCTATGATCGCCGCGCAGTCGGCTGCGGAGGACGCATGACATCCTGCCCCCATACTGACAGTATCAAAGAGGTTACACCCAGTGCACGTGGATGTGAGGAGTGCCTGAAAATAGGTAGCCCCTGGGTTCACCTGCGTATTTGCAGAAGTTGTGGCCATGTGGGCTGCTGCGATGATTCCCCCCACCGTCACGCCACTGCGCATTACCAGAAAACGGGTCATCCGATCATCGAAGGCTATGACCCGCCGGAAGGTTGGGGCTGGTGTTATATCGATGAGACGGAGGTCGACCTGCCAAACCAGACCGCCCAGTTGGGACCAATCCCGAAGTACGTCTGACATCGAAGTCCCAGACATATTTGGGCTGGCCCTGCAATCAGTCACCCAGTGCAACCCCTGACGGCCGGTTGAAACTTTGATGTGGCAAGGGCAGTGAGCCGCGGGTTGCTGTGGGGCGCGCGGCTGGAATAGGGCCGCTGCCGCCGTTACTTGATTCGTTTGACCCGGATCTTGCGACCGCCACTCTCGAGTTTCATGAAGAAAGAGCCGAACGCGCCGCGTTCCACCAGGACCTGTTCACCGCTGTCCCAGTGCACGCGGACGCTGTCGTTCTGGCGCCAGACCTGGCCGTTGTCCAGGGTGATGATCAGCTTGCCGTAGGCGCCCGATTGAATGGTGGCGATCTTGACGCTGATGGAGTCCGGTGCCTCCTCGCTGATCTGGGTCTGCTCGCGGCCAAAATTCTGTTTTGCGCGCTTGTCGAGACTTCCGCTGAGATCGTCGTAGCAAGCCAGGCGCTCGCTGTCCTGCTTGATCGCGGCGCAATCGCGCAACTGGTCGGTCAGGGAATCTGCGCTGGCGTGGCTCGCCAGGAGTAGTAGGGCGGTCAGGTACAGATTGCGCATAATGTCACTTTTGCTGGTTGGGGCGAGTCGCGATTCTGCCCGAGAGTTGTATCCGGGGACAAGGGCGGTTTATTTTCATGCCATTGCTTGTCGGTTTTTCCTTCGCTGCGGACTGACGGCGACCGCCTTCTGTGGCAGAGTGGGCTGTCCCGGCTGTGATCCATTCGACCGGCGGAAACGTGCTGCTAGTCACATCCTGTCGCGTCATGACATGGAACAATAGTCGGGGCTTATAACCATAAATTAACACTGTCAGGGGGTGGAAAATGAAGAAACTCATTATTCCCGCAATCGTCATCGCCGCTATCGGTGGCTATTTCTACTACCAGAACATGCAACCGGTAACGACGGAGTCCAGTATCGCTCAGGAAGTGGATTCCGCGGTCCAGGAAGCTGGCGCAGCGATGGAAGAAACTGCAGACAAGGGCGTGGTTGCAGCCAATGATGTGGCCGGGGCGGATGGCGATGTATTTGCCGATGCACCGGAGCAGATGGCGGAAGCCGCGGAAGAAGCGGCCGATGAAACCATGGATGCTGCGGAAGAAGCTGCGGACGAAACCATGGATGCCGCCGAAGAAGCGATGGACACTGTGTCCGACAAGGCCGAAGAAATGGCCGAAGAGGTCGATCACGCGAACGAATAATCCGGTTGCGTGGAATAAAAATACCCGGGCATGCCCGGGTATTTTTTTGCCTGAAAAAAGCGGTCACTTCCGCTCCTGGGGTTCAGCCCTGGGCGTTGAACTGTTTGCCGCTCACGCCGCGGCTGTCGTCGCCCATCAGGTAGAGATACGTCGGCATGATGTCTTCCGGAGCCGCGACGGTTTGCGGATCTTCGCCTGGATATGCGGTCGCGCGCATATTGGTGCGGGTGGCGCCGGGGTTGATACTGTTGACGCGGATATTGGAGACACCGTCCATTTCATCGGCGAGCACCTGCATCAGGCCCTCGGTGGCGAATTTGGACACGGCGTAGGCACCCCAGAAGGCACGGCCCTTCAGGCCAACGCCGGAGCCGGTAAAAATCACCGAACCGGCTTCGGAGTTCTCCAGCATCGGCAGCAGCGTCTTGGTGAGGCCGAAGGCGGCATTGACGTTGACCTGCATCACCTGCTGCCAGGTGCCGTAGTGATAGTTGGCGATGGGGGTGCGCTGGCCGAGCAGGCCGGCATTGTGGAGCAGGCCATCCAGGCGGCCAAACTCCTGGTCGACGGCTTCGGCAAAGTGCTCGAAGGTTTCAATGCGGGCCTCGTTCAGGTCCATCGGGAAAATGGCCGGCTGTGGGCCGCCCGCGGCTTCGATTTCGTCGTAGACCATTTCCAGCTTGGCGGTGGTGCGTCCAAGCAGGATGATCGTGGCGCCGTGGTCGGCAAATGTTTTGGCGGCGACCCTGCCAATTCCGTCACCGGCACCGGTGACAAGAATGACTTTGTCCTTGAGCAGATCTTTGCGTGGCTGGTAGTCAGTGATGGTCTCAGACATGGAAATTCCGTTTGTGGGGGTTGCGCGTGGAGGCAGTCGCAGGCGACTGCCCTTGCCTGGCCGTTCAGGCCGATTTTTGCAGGTAGTGCTTCTGTAGCAGCGGCCAGATTTCGTCGGCGGTGTCGACAAGGTGATCAGCACCCCAGTTGGCGGGGTCGTCGCCTTCATCAATATAGCCGTAGCGACAGGCGATGGTGGGCATGCCGGCATTGCGGCCGGCCATGATGTCCCGTTCGTGGTCGCCCACGTAAACTGCCTCTTTCGGTTCGCAACCGATCTGGCTGCAGGCGAGCAGCACGGGTTCGGGATCCGGTTTGCGCTTGGTGACATCGTCCGGGCAGATGACGGCGCCGGGGGCGGGCAGGTAGTCGAATGCCTGCATCAGCGGCACGGTGTAGGCGGCCGGTTTGTTGGTCACCACACCCCAGGCAATACCCTGCCCGGCGAGGGTGTTGAGCAGGGTTTCCATGCCGGGAAACAGTACAGTTTCCACGGCCAGGTGGGCGAGGTACAAATCGAGAAAGCGCTGGCGCAGGCCGTCGAAATTCGGGTCGCCCTCATCGCGGCCGAAGCCGAGGGAAACCATGGCCCGCGCGCCATTGGAGACCACTGCGCGGATATCTTCCGCCGGCAGTGGCGGCAATTGCTCCTGGTGGCGCAATTGGTTCAGCACGACAATAAAGTCCGGTGCGGTATCGAACAGGGTGCCGTCGAGATCGAAAAGAACTGCTTTCATTCGGTACTGCCCCTGCCTATTCCGGTTTACTCGCGTGCATCAGGTAATTGACGTCCACGTCGCGCGGATTCAATTTGTAGCTGCGGGTAATGGGGTTATAGGTCATTCCGGTCATATCGCGTAGCTCGAGCCCGGCTTCCCGCAGCCAGGCGCCCATTTCCGACGGGCGAATGAACTTGCCGTACTCGTGGGTGCCCTTGGGCAGCATTTTCAAAACGTACTCCGCGCCTACCACAGCGAACAGCCAGCCCTTGGCGGTGCGGTTGATAGTGGAGAAGAACAGCTGGCCACCGGGTTTGACCAGCGCCGCGCAGGCTTTGATGACCGATGCCGGGTCTGGTACATGCTCGAGCATTTCCAGACAGGTGACGATATCGAAGCTGCCAGGCTGTTCTGCGGCCAGTTCCTCGACCTGCACGCGGCGGTAATCGACGTCCACGCCGCTCTCCAGTGCGTGCAGGCGGGCCACCTTGAGTGGCGCCTCACCCATGTCGATACCGGTGACGTGGGCGCCGCGCTGCGCCATGGCTTCGGTCAGGATGCCGCCGCCGCAACCCACATCGAGCAGTTGCTTGCCGGCCACCGGTGCCCGCTGGTCAATATAGTTGGCGCGCAGCGGATTGATTTCGTGCAGCGGCTTGAATTCGCCTGCGCGATCCCACCAGCGGCTGGCGAGCTGTTCAAATTTGGCGATTTCCGCCGGATCGACATTACTCATGGAATTTCCGTCACTTCTTGCAGGCCGGCAGCCAACAGGAGCTGGTGGGCGGCGCTGCTGCCGGAAGCCGCGCCTGCTGGCACCGCCCTCCGGGATCAATCGTTTATTGTGAGTGGCCGGCGATTCTATCACGCCACATTTGCGCCCGCTGAATCACCTCCGCTTCGTTCAGCGTCTGCAGCTGGCGATTTTTCAGCAGCGGTTTGCCGGCCACCCACACATCGGTGACATTCTGGCCGCTGGCGGTGTAAATCAGTTGCGAAACCGGGTCGTGCAGTGGTTGCTGCTCCAGGCCGCTCAGGTCGATGGCGGTGAGATCGGCGCTCTTGCCTGGTTCCAGGCTGCCGGTCACATTGTCGATACCCAGCGCGCGGGCGCCGTTGATGGTTGCCATGGCCAGTGCCTGGTGGGCGGGCAGGGCGGAGGCGTCGCCACTCACCGCCTTGGCCAGCAACGCGGCGGTACCGGCTTCAGACAGCAGGTCCAGGCCGTTGTTGCTGGCGGCGCCATCGGTGCCGAGGGCGACATTGATCCCTGCATCGAGAAGTCTCGCCGCCGGGCAGAAGCCAGAGGCGAGTTTCAGGTTGGATTTAGGACAGTGGACTACGTGGGCACCGCTCTGTTGCAGCAGTTCCATATCCCGGTCGTTCACCGCTGTCATGTGCACGCACAGGGTCTGGGGGCCGAGCAGGCCCAGGCGCAGCAGGCGCTCGGTAGGGCGCTCACCGGTCTCTGCGAGGGCGCGTTCCACCTCGCCGGCGGTTTCGTGCAAGTGCATCTGCACCGGAACCTGGGCCTCGGCGGCGTAAACGGCAATCTTCTCCAGCGTCTCATCCCCCACGGTATAGGGGGCGTGCGGGGCGAATACCACGTCGATACGCTCGTGGGCCTTGTAGCTGTCGCGCAGTGCCAGGCCTTTCTGCACGGCGTCTTCGCCGCTGCGGCTCCACGGCGTCGGGAAATCGATTACCGGGAAGGCTATCTGTGCGCGAATACCGGTTTCGCGGGCGACGGCGGCCGTTGCATCGGGGAAAAAGTACTGGTCCGAAAACGTCGTGGTGCCGCTGCGCAGCATTTCTGCGATAGCCAGGCGGCTGCCGTCAGTGGCGAACTCCTGGTCGACCCACTGTTGCTCCGCAGGCCAGATATGCTCCTCGAGCCATTCCATCAGTGGCCGGTCGTCGGCGAAGCCGCGCAACAGGGTCATGGCGGCGTGATTGTGGGTGTTGATCAGGCCCGGAATCAGTGCCTGGCGGTCCAGGTGCACCTCCTCCCGCGGCGCGTAGCGCGCATTAGCCTCTGCCGATGGCAGCAGGGCGGCGATCTTGCCGTCGGCGATTGCCAGTGCACAATTTTCGTACACTTTTTGTTCGGGAATGACCGGGATGATCCAGCGGGCGTGAATCAGGATATCGATGGCTTGGCGCATGGGTGCGGAGACTTGTCGCTGAGAATGTGGCCGTAGACTTTAGCGATGCGCTCAGGTGTGAACAAGTGTATCGCCAGCCGTCCTCCCAGACGCCATTTGTGGTAACATTGCGCGCTTGATCGAATCCCGGAGTGGTATCCGGTGTTAGCCGGCACGGGGGCGATGGTAGATGGCCGGGTCGGCAGAGTCCGATCGGCCGGCCAGGCTGGGCTATATGGTCCGCGGCGGCGGTAATAACTATTTAAGGAATGCCGGAAACTTATGGGCGAGTTAGCCAAAGAAATCTCTCCGATTAATATCGAAGAAGAACTCAAGCAGTCCTATCTCGACTATGCGATGAGCGTCATTGTGGGCCGCGCGCTGCCGGATGTGCGCGACGGTCTCAAGCCGGTGCACCGTCGGGTGCTCTTCGCGATGAACGAACTGAAAAACGACTGGAACAAGCCGTACAAAAAATCGGCACGTGTCGTCGGTGACGTCATTGGTAAATACCACCCGCACGGCGATTCCGCGGTTTACGACACCATCGTGCGTATGGCGCAGCCTTTCTCCCTGCGCTACACGCTGGTGGATGGCCAGGGCAACTTCGGCTCCATCGATGGCGACAGCCCGGCGGCGATGCGTTACACCGAGATCCGCATGGACAAGCTGGCCCACGAGCTGCTGTCCGATCTCGACAAGGAAACCGTCAACTACATCGACAACTACGACGGTTCCGAGCAGATGCCGGAAGTGCTGCCGTCGCGGGTGCCCAACCTGCTGGTGAACGGCTCCTCCGGTATCGCCGTGGGTATGGCCACCAATATACCGCCGCACAATATGACTGAGGTGGTGAGTGCCTGCCTGGCACTGATCGACAACCCGGAACTGTCCATCGACGACCTGATGGAATATATCCCGGGTCCGGACTTCCCAACCGGGGCCACCATCAATGGCCGCGCCGGCATCCTGCTGGCTTACCGCACTGGCCGTGGCCGTATCTACGTGCGCGCCAAGGCCGACGTGGTTCGCGATGACAAGACCAATCGCGAAACCATCATCATTACCGAGATTCCCTTCCAGTTGAACAAGGCGCGCCTGATCGAGCGCATCGCCGAGCTGGTGAAAGAGAAGAAGATCGAAGGTATCTCCGAACTGCGCGACGAGTCGGACAAGGACGGCCTGCGCGTGGTGATCGAACTGAAGCGCGGCGAACTGGGCGATGTGGTTTTGAACAACCTCTATTCCCAGACCCAGCTGGAAAGCGTGTTTGGTATCAACATGGTGGCGCTGGTGGACGGCCAGCCCAAGGTACTGAACCTCAAGCAGCTGCTCGAGTATTTCATTCGCCACCGCCAGGAAGTGGTGACCCGCCGTACCGTATATCTGCTGCGCAAGGCGCGCGAGCGCGGCCATATCCTCGAAGGCCTGGCGATCGCCATTGCCAATATCGATCCGGTGATCGAGCTGATCAAAGCTTCCCCCACGCCTGCGGATGCCCGCGAGGCGCTGCTGGCCAAGGGCTGGCCGGTGGGCGACGTGCAGCAGTTCCTGGAGCGCGCCGGCGCCGATGCGTGCCGCCCGGACGATCTGCCGAAAGAATACGGTCTGCGCGATGGCGGCTATTACCTGTCACCGGCCCAGGCCCAGGCGATCCTGGAGTTGCGCCTGCACCGCCTGACCGGTATGGAGCACGACAAGCTGCTCGCCGAATACAGCGAGCGCCTGGAGCAGATTGCCGAGTACCTGCATATCCTCGGCAGCTTCGAGCGCCTGATGGAAGTGATTCGCGAAGAGCTGGAAGCCCTGAACAAGGAATTTGGCGATGAGCGTCGCACCGACATCGTGGCTTCACGCCAGGATCTCACCGTCGAGGACCTGATCACGCCGGAAGACAAGGTG
The DNA here is from genome assembly GCF_014904735.1 of Microbulbifer hainanensis. Classification (GTDB taxonomy): domain Bacteria; phylum Pseudomonadota; class Gammaproteobacteria; order Pseudomonadales; family Cellvibrionaceae; genus Microbulbifer; species Microbulbifer hainanensis. The sequence goes on from NZ_JACZCR010000031.1 coordinate 60,308, forward strand.
GTGACCATTTCCCATGGTGGCTACGCGAAGAGCCAGCCGTTGGCGGATTACCAGGCCCAGCGTCGCGGTGGTATGGGCAAGTCGGCTACCCAGGTGAAAGACGAAGATTTCGTCGAGCACCTGCTGATCGCCAACTCCCACGACACCATCCTGTGCTTCTCCAACAAGGGTAAGGTGTACTGGCTGAAAGTCTACGAAGTGCCGACCGCCGGTCGCGCCTCCCGCGGCCGACCCATGGTCAATATGCTGCCGCTGGAAGAAGATGAGCGTATCAGCAGCATGCTGCCGGTATCCGAGTACGACGAGAATTACTTTATCTTCTTTGCTACCGCCAATGGCACCGTGAAGAAGACCCCACTCTCCGCTTTTGCACGCCCGCGCAGTGTGGGCCTGAAAGCCATCGAGCTGGACGAGGGCGACCGCCTGGTGGCCACCGCCATTACCGACGGTAGCCGCGACGTGCTACTGCTCACCAGCGCTGGCAAGGCGGCGCGCTTCGCCGAGGAAAATGTGCGCTCCATGGGACGCGTCTCCCGTGGTGTGCGCGGTATCCGCATGGCGGAGGGTAAGCAGGTCATCGCCATGGTGATCCCGGAAGAGGGCGGATCCGTGATGATGGTGACCGAAAACGGCTACGGCAAGCGCACCGCCACCGCGGATTTCCCCACCAAGGGTCGCGGTACCCAGGGTGTGATCGCCATTGCCGAGAGCGAGCGCAACGGCGAGCTGGTTGGGGCCTGTCAGGTGCACCCGGGTGAGGAGATCATGCTGATCTCCGATCAGGGTACGCTGGTGCGGACCCGCGTGGATGAAGTTTCAGTGCTTGGCCGCAACACCCAGGGTGTTCGTGTGATACGTCTGAAGACCGGTGAGAAGCTGGTGGGCCTGGCGCGGATTCAGGAAAGTGAAGACGAGGATCAGGACGAGGGTGGGGAAGAGTGATTTCCCGCTAAGGTAAATAAAAAGGCTGCGAATTTCGCGGCCTTTTTTGACCCTGTCGCACTAAAAAAACAGCTTTCGCGGGATATGTCTTTCCCGTTTTCGCTTTTTTGTGTTGTTTTATCTAGTTTTGCATGTAACCAATTCTTTGTGCTCTCTGGAAGTTGATTCATGAGGAAGTTTAATTTCTGCGCTGGTCCCGCCGCGTTGCCCGAACCGGTCTTGTTGCAGGCGCAACAGGAATTGCTCGACTGGCGTGGTCTCGGTTGTTCTGTCATGGAGATCAGTCACCGCTCGCCGGAATTCGTTGAGGTGGCGGAGCGCGCCGAGCAGGACCTGCGCGACCTGCTGTCGATCCCCGACAATTACAAAGTGCTGTTCCTGCAGGGCGGTGCCACTGGACAGTTCAGTGCAGTGCCGTGGAATCTATTCGGTGCCGGCGAGAAAGTCGCGGACTATATCCACACCGGCCAGTGGGCCGAGAAAGCGATCAAGGAGGCGCGTCGCTACGGCCAGGTGAATATCGTGGCTTCCAGCGAGGACCGCAACTTTACCTATGCACCGGCCGCGGACAGCTGGCAGCAGAGTAAAAATGCCGCCTATTTTCATTACACGCCCAACGAGACCATTGGCGGTGTGGAATTTGATTACGTGCCGGACGTCAGTTGCCCGCTGGTGGCGGACATGTCGTCGAATATATTGTCGCACCCGATAGCGGTAGAGAAATACGGCATGATCTACGCCGGTGCGCAAAAAAATATTGGTCCGTCCGGTATTGCCGTGGCCATTGTGCGCGACGACCTGCTCGACCGCGCGCTGCCGGAGATTCCGCGCAGCCTCAACTGGAAGGTGGCGGCGGACGCGGGCTCCATGGATAACACCCCGCCGACGTTTGCCTGGTACCTGTCCGGCCTGGTGTTCCAGTGGCTCAAGGCGCAGGGCGGTGTCGAGGCTATGGCCGAACTGAGCCTGCGCAAGTCCGGGATGCTGTACGACTTTATCGATGGCAGCGATTTTTATTCCAGCCCGGTGGAAAAGCACTGCCGCTCGCGCATGAACGTACCGTTTGTGCTGGCGGACGATGCGCTCGACAAAGTGTTCCTGCAGAAGGCCGAAGAGGCCGGATTGCTGAACCTGAAAGGACATCGATCCGTCGGCGGAATGCGCGCATCTCTGTACAACGCGGTACCAGTGGAGGCCGTCGAGGCGCTGGTGTCCTTTATGGCGGACTTTGAACAGCGCCAGGCGTAAGTATTTAAAGGTTGGGAAATAGGTAAGTGGATAGGCAAACGGATGTCTGAGCAAACGACCAACAGTGATCCGCAGCTGCTCGAGTTGCGCGACAGGATAGATGAAATCGACGGGCAGATTGCCCGGTTGATCAGCGAGCGCGCCGAGTGCGCGCTCAAAGTGGCGGAAATCAAGAAAGCTGCCGGGGAAAATGCCCTTTACTACCGTCCCGAGCGCGAAGCCCAGGTGCTGCGCCGGGCGATGGAGCGCAACCAGGGGCCGCTGACCGACGAGGAAATGGCGCGGCTGTTCCGCGAAATCATGTCGGCGTGTCTGGCGCTCGAAGAACCGCTCAAGGTCGCCTATCTCGGTCCGGAGGGTACCTTTACCCAGCAGGCGGCGCTGAAGCACTTTGGCAATTCCGCCCAGAGCCGCCCGCTCGCAGCCATCGATGAGGTGTTCCGCGAAGTGGAAGCCGGTGCGGTCAACTACGGTGTAGTGCCGGTGGAAAATTCCACCGAGGGTGTGATCAACCATACGCTCGACAATTTCATGACCTCCAACCTGCAGATCTGCGGCGAGGTGGAGTTGCGCATTCACCACCACCTGATGATCTCCGATATCACCAAGGCGGATGCCATTACGCGCATTTACTCCCATGCGCAGAGCCTGGCCCAGTGCCGCAAGTGGCTCGATTCCCACTACCCGAATGTGGAGCGCATTGCCGTGGCCAGTAACGCGGAGGCGGCCAAGCGGGTCAAGGGTGAATGGAATGCGGCGGCCATTGCCGGCGATATGGCTGCGGAGCTTTACGGCTTGAAAATCCTGGCGGAAAAAATCGAGGACCGCCCGGACAACTCGACCCGCTTCCTGATCATCGGCTCACAGGCGGTGCCGGCAAGCGGTGATGACAAGACCTCGCTGATGGTGTCCATGCGCAATGAACCCGGCGCGCTACACGACCTGCTGGAGCCGTTCCGCCGCCACAGTGTGGACCTGACCCGTGTAGAGACGCGTCCGTCCCAGTCCGGCAACTGGACCTATGTGTTCTTTATCGATTTCAAGGGCCATCGCGACACGCCCAATATTGCCGAGGCGCTGAAAGAAGTGAGTGCCTGCGCGTCGGATATCAAAGTGCTGGGTTCCTACCCGCGCGGCGTGCTTTAAGCGGGAGCATAGACAGATGGGGGGAGCGGTAGTCGGCCGCCTGGTCGTCGTTGGCCTGGGTCTTATAGGCGGCAGTCTGGCACTGGCGTTGAAAACTGCGGGGGCCTGTCGCGAAGTGGTCGGGGTGGCGCGGCGCCGTCAAACCTGCGAACAGGCGCTGGAGCTGGGTATCGTCGATCGGGCGGTAACGGAATTGGCGGATATCCTGCAGGAACTCGAAGCGGGCGATGTGATTTTTGTCGCCGTGCCAACCCTGGCCGTGGAGCAGGTGTTCGAAGCGCTGCGGGATTTGCCGGAGGGTGTCACCATCACCGATGGTGCCAGTGTAAAAGGCAGTGTGATCGAGGCGGCGCGCAATGTCTGGGGCGAAGTCCCGGACTTCCTGGTGCCCGGCCACCCGATCGCCGGATCGGAAAAGAGTGGCGTTACTGCCGCGCGCGACGACCTTTATATCGCCCACCGGGTCATTCTGACGCCGCTGGAAAATACCTCGCCCGAACACCGGCAGAGAGTCGAGTCGATGTGGCAGGCCGCCGGTGCGGAAGTGCTGCAGATGCCGGTGGGTGAACACGATGAAGTACTTGCCGCCACCAGTCACCTGCCGCATGTCATTGCCTATGGCCTGGTGGATACCCTGGCGCACGACGCGGAAAATGAAAATATTTTCCGCTACGCCGCCGGTGGCTTTCGCGACTTCACCCGCATCGCTTCCAGCGATCCAGTGATGTGGCGGGACATCATGCTGGCAAATCGCGACGCCATTCTCCAGGCAATCGATCTCTACAGCGCCAATCTGGAATCCCTGCGCGCGGCCATTGCCGCCGGTGACAGCGATCGCCTGATGGGTGTCTTTACCCGGGCCAAGGCGGCGCGGGATCACTTTACAAAAATGTTGGCCAGAAAAGCGTACACAGAACCTATGCAAGCACAGGAAGTTACTTTTATTGCTCAGCCCGGCGGGGCCGTCAGCGGCGAGCTGCGAGTGCCCGGCGACAAGTCCATGTCCCACCGCTCCATCATGCTCGGCTCTCTGGCCGAGGGCGTTACCGAGATCGAGGGATTTCTCGAGGGCGAAGACGCCCTGGCGACATTGCAGGCGTTTCGCGATATGGGGGTTGTGATCGAGGGGCCGGTGAATGGTCGCGTCACCATTCACGGCGTCGGTCTGCACGGCCTGCAGGCGCCGCCGGGGCCGCTGTATCTGGGCAATTCCGGTACTTCCATGCGCCTGCTGGCAGGGCTGCTGGCGGGGCAGGAATTCGACGTGACGCTGACTGGCGATGAATCCCTGTCGAAGCGTCCGATGAACCGCGTGGCGGACCCACTGCGTGAAATGGGCGCAGAAATCGAAACGGGCCCCGATGGGCGGCCGCCGATGGTGATCAAGGGGGCGCGAAAGTTACACGGCATCGATTACCGCTTGCCGATGGCCAGTGCCCAGGTGAAGTCTTGCGTATTGCTCGCAGGGCTCTATGCCGACGGTCAGACTAGTACCACCGAGCCTGCACCGACGCGCGACCACACCGAGCGAATGCTGGCCGGTTTCGGCTATGAAGTTCGGCGCGATGGCCCCTGTGCGACTGTACGCGGTGGCGGCAAGCTGACAGCGGGCAAGATCGATGTGCCGGCGGACATCTCGTCAGCCACCTTTTTTATGGTCGCTGCGGCTATTGCGCCGGGCTCCGACGTACTGCTCGAGCATGTGGGTATCAATCCGACCCGCGACGGCGTGATCAATATCTTGCGCGCCATGGGCGCCGATATCGAATTACAGAACCGCCGCGAAGTGGGCGGTGAGCCGGTGGCGGATATTCGCGTGCGTTACGCGCCGCTGAAGGGCATCCGTATCCCGGAAGACCAGGTACCGCTGGCGATTGACGAATTTCCCGCGCTGTTCGTTGCTGCCAGTTGCGCCGAGGGTGAAACCGTCCTGACCGGCGCGGAGGAGCTGCGGGTCAAGGAAAGCGACCGAATCCAGGCGATGGCAGACGGCCTGGCGGTACTCGGTGTCGACGCTGAGCCAACGCCGGATGGCATCGTCATTCAGGGGGCGGGCGAGGGCGCCGCTTTTGGCGGCGGCACTGTCGACAGTCTCGGCGATCACCGCATTGCCATGGCTTTCGCCGTGGCATCCCTGCGCGCGCGCGATACAATTCGCATCCTGCACTGCGCCAATGTGGCGACGTCATTCCCGAATTTTGCCGAACTGGCGATGCGCGCCGGGCTGAAACTGCAGGCGGCCTGATTCGCCGCCGGGTGAAGTCCCGGCATCGGCGTCTTGTGGAAAGGCGGTTGCCGCGTCGCTGCTGGGAAGCCTATCTGGACTTTGCAGCGACGTTGCCAAAATTCACTTCAGAAGTATGTAAATCACATTATGAGCGAACCTGACAACTTGCCGCCGGTCATTGCCATCGACGGTCCCAGCGGCTCCGGTAAGGGCACCATCGCCAAGCTGGTGGCGGAAAAGCTGAACTTTTCGCTGTTGGACTCCGGTGCCCTCTATCGCCTGACCGCACTGGCCGCGTTGAACCGCGATGTGGACCTGACCGACGAGGCCACCCTGACGGAAATTGCGGCCAACCTGGATATCCGCTTCGAGCTGCGTGACGATGCAGTCGCAGCCCTTTTGGATGGCGCGGATGTCTCGCGTGATATCCGCATGGAGCGGGTGAGCATGGCAGCTTCCAAAGTGGCGGCGATGCCGGGTGTGCGGGCTGCGCTGCTGCAGCGCCAGCGGGATTTCCGCCAGGCGCCTGGCTTGGTGGCCGACGGGCGGGATATGGGAACCACGGTCTTTCCTGACGCGCCAGTCAAGGTGTTCCTGACCGCCAGCGCCGAAGAGCGCGCCCGTCGTCGCTTCGAGCAGTTGCGGGGGAAGGGGGTTTCTGTTAGCCTCCGCGACCTGCTGGAGGACATCCGCGCCCGCGATGCGCGCGATATGAACCGCGAAGCCTCCCCGCTGGCTCCCGCTGAAGATGCGGTAGAGCTCGACAGTACCGGGGTGGATATCGACGGTGTCCTCAATACCGTGTTGCAGCTGGTGCGCGACCGAATCCACGTTCGGGGCGCCTGATACCGGCGGGCGACACGCTACAATCAGATTTCTAAACGACAGCGGCCGGGATCAGCCAGAATCGCCCGGCCGTTGTTGTAATCCGACCCGCGTGCTGGCAGCGCGGTGGGGTCACGGCTGGCGGTTGACTACACTGAATAGTTACCAACGGCTGGGCCCATGACTATAGGTAATGTAATGAGCGAGAGCTTTGCTGAACTATTTGAAGAGAGCCTGAAAAGCGTAGAGATGGCCCCCGGTTCCATCGTGACCGGTGTGGTGATCGACGTTGATAAAGACTGGGTAACCGTTCACGCGGGCCTGAAGTCTGAGGGCGTTATCCCCGCTGCCCAATTCCTGAACGAAAAGGGTGAAGTGGAACTGCAGGTGGGCGACGAAGTACAGGTAGCCCTGGAAGCAGTAGAAGACGGTTTCGGTGAAACCCGTCTGTCCCGTGAAAAAGCCAAGCGCGCTGAAGCCTGGAAGATCCTCGACGCGGCTCACGCTGCCGACGAAGTGGTTAAAGGCGTTATTAGCGGCAAGGTTAAAGGTGGCTTTACTGTCGACGTGGCCAACATCCGCGCATTCCTGCCGGGTTCTCTGGTAGACGTTCGCCCGGTTCGCGACACCGCGCACCTGGAAGGCAAAGAGCTCGAATTCAAGGTCATCAAGCTGGATGCCAAGCGCAACAACGTTGTGGTTTCCCGCCGCGCCGTTATGGAAGCTGCGACTTCCGAAGAGCGTGAAGCCCTGCTGGCCAGCCTGCAGGAAGGCATGACCATCAAAGGTATCGTGAAGAACCTGACCGACTACGGCGCGTTCGTAGATCTGGGTGGTATCGACGGCCTGCTGCACATCACCGATATGGCTTGGAAGCGCATCAAGCACCCGAGCGAGATCGTGAACGTTGGCGACGAGATCGAAGTCAAGGTACTGAAGTTCGACCGCGAGCGCAGCCGCGTATCCCTGGGTCTGAAGCAACTGGGCGAAGATCCGTGGGTATCCATCAAGCAGCGTTACCCGGAAAACAGCCGCGTGAAGGCTGTTGTAACCAACCTGACCGACTACGGCTGCTTCGCGGAGCTGGAAGAAGGTGTGGAAGGCCTGGTACACGTTTCCGAAATGGATTGGACCAACAAGAACATCCACCCGTCCAAAGTTGTCAACGTCGGCGACGAGGTAGAGGTGATGATTCTGGATATCGACGAAGAGCGTCGTCGTATCTCCCTGGGTATCAAGCAGTGCCAGGAAAATCCGTGGGATGCCTTCGCGCGTAAATTCGCCAAAGGCGACAAGATCTCCGGCAAGATCAAGTCCATCACAGACTTCGGTATCTTCATCGGTCTGGACGGCAGCATCGACGGTCTGGTTCACCTGTCCGACATCTCCTGGAACGAAGCTGGCGAAGAAGCCGTGCGCAAGTTCAAGAAGGGCGATGAAATCGAGACTGTTATCCTGGGTATCGACTCCGACCGCGAGCGTATCTCCCTGGGTATCAAGCAGCTCGAATCCGATCCGTTCACTGACTACGTAGCGACCAACGACCGCGGTACCATCGTAACCGGTACCATCAAGGAAGTTGACGCCAAGCAGGCTGTCATCACCCTGGCGGACGAAGTCGAAGGCGTTCTGCGCGCTTCCGAAATCAGCCGCGACAAGGTGGAAGATGCTCGCAATGTCCTGAAAGAAGGCGAAGAGGTTGAGGCCAAGATCACCAGCGTGGATCGCAAGAACCGCGTGATCAGCCTGTCCATCAAAGCCAAGGATCAGGAAGACGAGAAGCAGGCCATCAAGGATCACAGCAAGAAGCAGGCTGAACAGGTTCAGCCGGCGACTATCGGTGACCTGATCAAGGCGCAGATGAACAACAAGGACTAATAGTTCCTGGTTGTTAAATGCTTTGGACTGATTGTCTGAAGTAATATGAAAGCCGGACTGGGGTTGCCCAGTCCGGCTTTCTGTTACATGATTGCCGCTCTAATCTAGAATAATCAATGACTTACACAAGGTTACGGGGCGCATGACCAAATCCGAACTGATCGAAAGGATTGCGTTGAGGTTGGATCAGCTGCCGGTCAAAGATGTAGAACTGGCGGTCAAGGTGATGTTGGATTCAATGTCCGATGTTCTCTCACGGGGGGAGCGTATCGAGATTCGCGGTTTCGGGAGTTTTTCCCTGCACTACCGCGCGCCGCGCACTGGGCGCAATCCCAAAACCGGTGATGCCGTGTCGCTTGCGGGCAAATACGTGCCGCACTTCAAGCCTGGCAAGGAGCTCCGCGACAGGGTCAATCGGAGTATGCAGGACGAGACGGTGACGGAATATGATTAACCGGTCGGGCCGGTTGATCGGGTCGATAGCGAAGGCCGAGACGTGGATGCTGCGGGCTGTCGATCTATGAACGATGTTGATTTAATCACCCCCTGAGGGCGGAGGTTCCCTTGTCATTCTTGCGCTGGCTGTTGCGTCTCTTCTATGGGCTGCTGGCTCTGTTATGTATAGCCATCGGCGTCTACTTCGCGGTGGACAACCCCGATACCATCGCTCCAAAACTAGCCGGTAATACACTCCCCAGTGGCAGTGTCGGTTTCTGGTTAATCGGTTTTTTGCTCTTCGGTCTTTTGCTGGGTTTTATCGTCAGCCTGTTGCCCTATTATGCTGAGCGTCGGCGTGCCAGCGGACTGGAGCGACAATTGCAGCGATTGGAACGGGAACTGCACTCGGTGCGCCGCCAGGTGTCCGGAGACTAACTTGGTCGACCTTACCTTTTTCTTCTTCCTGCTCGCAGCCATTGCTATCGGCTGGCTTCTGGGGCGCAAAAGCGTCAAAAAGAAGGTGCGCGGCAATGACCAGCAGAGAGCGCTGGCGCGATCCTACGCGCAGGGACTCAATTACCTGCTGAATGAGCGCCACGATGACGCCATCGACAAGTTTATCGATGCGCTCGAAGTCAGCAGTGAGACTTTCGATACCCACCTGGCCCTGGGCAACCTATTGCGCAAGCGCGGTGAGCACGATCAGGCGATCCGTGTGCACCAGAATCTACTGGCACGCCCCAGTCTGGCGCGACCGAATCAGCAGAAGGCGCAGCTTGAGCTGGCGCGGGACTATATTGCCGCGGGTTGGCTGGACCGGGCGGAACGCCTGCTGCAGGAACTCGTTGAAAACTCTTCAGATCTGCGCAATGTCAGCCTCGAGCACCTCGTGGAGGTGTATCGGGATGAGCGCGAATGGGGCAAGGCCATTCACGCGGTGAACTTGCTGCACGGGCGCCGCTTCAAGCGGCTGTCTGCGGAGTGGGCACCAATTCAGGCGCACTTCTGTTGCGAGCTGGCAGAAGAAGCCATCAGCAGCAAGGATTACCTGAGTGCGCGCAAGCATATCGATGCGGCACTGGGATACGACCGCAATTCCGTGCGCGCCAATCTGCTCTGGGGGCGTCTGGAATACCTGTTGTCGCGTCCGCGCGAGGCAATCAAGGTATTGCAGCGCATTCCCCGGCAGAATCCGGACTATATCCCGGAAATTCTCGAACTACTGATCACCTGTTATGAAGCAATTGACGACGAGTCCGGTCTCGATCGCTATCTCGAATCCCTGCAGCGCGAGCACCCTTCAAACAGCGTGCTGATTGCATTGACCGATCGTATTGAACAGCAGCAGAACGAAGCCGCCGCTGCCGCGTTTATGGGTAAGCAGCTCGCTCTGCGCCCGTCGCTGCGGGGTCTGGGTCATTTTATCGACCTGCACATCGACAGCACCCAGGGCCGCGCGCGGGAAAACCTGTCATTGTTGAAAACCCTAATTGATCAATTGATCGCCAGTCGCCCGCACTACCGCTGCAGCAATTGCGGATTTTCCGGTAACCAGCTGCACTGGCTCTGCCCCAGTTGTAAGCATTGGGATTCAGTGCGTTCGGTCAAAGGGGTCGAAGGGGAGTGATTCCGATCTCCCGGTCTCAGAGGCTTCTCCGGCCCGAGTGAATAGAAGAGAACACCACGGTGTGGTGTTACAGAGAGGTATAACTTTGCAAGCACAGAATACATCTGCGGTTTCATCGCCAATTATCGTTGCCCTGGATTATGACAATGCCGAAGCCGCACTGGCGATGGCGGATCAGCTCAACCCCGCGCTGTGTCGGGTCAAAGTGGGCAAGGAATTGTTTACTGCCGGTGGGCCGGAACTGGTCCGCGCGCTGGTTGCCCGTGGATTTCAGGTGTTCCTGGATCTCAAATTTCACGATATTCCCAATACCGTCGCCAAGGCTGTCCGGGCGGCTGCTGAGCTGGGTGTGTGGATGGTCAATGTGCATGCCAGTGGCGGCTCGCGGATGATGGAGGCTGCGGTAGAGGCGCTGCAGCCGTATGGCGCAGAGCGGCCGCTGTTGATCGGGGTGACGGTATTGACCAGCACTGCGCCTGAAGAGCTAGCAGCCATTGGTGTTAGCCGTCCTCTGGAAGAGCAGGTATTGGCTCTGGCAAGCCTGGCACAGAGCGCCGGCCTGGATGGTGTGGTCTGCTCCGCACGTGAAGCTGAGGCTTTGCGCCGACAGTTTGGCGCGGATTTTGCTCTAGTCACACCGGGTATTCGTCCGGCGGGAGCGGCGGCAGATGACCAGCGCCGGATCGTGACGCCGGAACAGGCGCTGGCATGGGGCGCCGACTATCTGGTGATCGGTCGCCCGATTACCGCATCGACGGCGCCAACCGAGGCCTTGGCTGGAATCCTGGCGGATATTGGGAACTAGTTGCCGTGTAATATCGTGTAATCAATTGGTGGACAAAGCGAATTACCGAGCTGGTACAGTGAGGCGGCTAGGGGAAGTAACAGCAGTCCCGGCATGAAAAATCAAAGACTTCACAGGGAGATAAGTCAATGAATACTATTCGTGCACCTTTTGCCGCCTTGTTTGCTGTACTGCTGCTGGTTTGTGGATCGACGTTTGCCATGGCGGAAGAGTCGTCCATGGACAATACACAGGTGGCTGTGGCTGCTGTTAATCTAAACAGCGCGTCCGCTGAGGAGCTGGCGGAGAAACTTGAGGGCGTCGGCGCCGCACGTGCGGAAATGATAGTAAAATACCGCGACGAGCACGGTCCCTTCACTTCAGTTGAGCAACTGCTTGAAATCAAGGGCATTGGGACTGCGACGCTGGAGAAAAATCGTACAAAGATTTCACTCTAGCCTGGTTAGTCCGTATACAGCCGGCAGCGAATAATCATGCTGCCGGCTCTTGGAACGACACAAAAACAAATATTGGATCTCATTACAGATGGCGCGTTGGGTTGTAGTCGGCGGCACTGGATATATTGGCGAAGCGCTCTGTCTCCGCCTGCAATCGGATGGGCAGCAAGTGCTGTCAGTATCCCGCGCGCTCGACGGTCCCGTCGGCTGCGAACACCACACCTTGGAGCTGTCGCTCGACAGTGACTTTCCCCAGATTTTCCAAGCCGGAGATCGTGTTATCTACGCGGCAGGTCTCGCAAGCCGCGCGGAATGTGAGCGCCACCCGGATCTCGCACGCTGGCTCAACAGTGACTGTCCGGTAGAGCTGTTGCGCCGAGCCGATGCGGCGGGAGTGGAGTCCTTTACCTATCTGTCCAGTGTCAAGGCAATGTGTCCCCCCCGCGGTGTTCTCGCGAATGAAGATGTCGGTGCCCCTGCGACTGACCACTACGGTCGCAGCAAGTGGCAGGGTGAACAGCAGTTGCTGTTGGCCGACAGCCGCTGTCGCCTGAATATTATCCGTCCCGCCTCCGTATATGGGGAGGGGCCGGGAGGGGCAGAGTCTGCCGGGCGAGCCCGGCGCTGGCAGGCGGTGCTGGGGACCATCGGGCGCCTGGCGCCATTGCTGCCGGCGAGCGGCCGGCGCAGCTTTATCTGTCTCCACGACCTGCTGGAAGCTATTTGCCTGCTGGCGCAGTCTACGGATTGCAATCGACAGGTATTAATCGCTGCGGAACCCACTTTTTACGACCTGGCCGGTATCGTATCGGCGATCAGCGGTGCTCCAGCCCGTGGCAGCCGACGCCTGACCCGCTGGATGTTGGCGCCGCTGCGCCCGCTGCGACAGCTGGGCGGTGTTCGCAAGCTGCTGGAGCTGGAGCAGAGCGAACTGTATAGTGCTGCGCGACTGCGAGCACTTTTACCCTGGCGGGCGCAAGGGCGATACAGCGAGTTTTTGCGGGGGGCAGGTTGATGGATTCCTGGGGGCAGTGGCTGCCGCCGCTGATGGTAGTTGCGCTGGTCGGTTACGGCGTTATGACTTTGCTCCTGTCAAACATGCGCGAATTGGCCCTGGACCTGCCCAACCATCGCTCCATGCACGAGACGCCGGTGCCGCGGACTGGCGGTTGGGCGCTGATGGCCGGCCTGGTACCGGCAGTCTTGATCAGCCCTGCGCAGTTGCCGCTTACCGCAATTTTGGGGTTTGCGCTCCTGTTGGTTGTGTCCGCGATCGATGATTTGCGCCATGTGTCGGCCAGGATCCGTTTTCCGGTACACATGGCTGCGGCGGCTTTGTTGCTGGCCGGATTGCCTGAAGGGTTGGCCTGGTGGTGGTACCCGCTGTTGCTGGTGGGCGGCATATGGATGATCAATCTATACAACTTTATGGACGGCATGGATGGCCTGGCTGGCAGTATGACCGCAATCGGTTTCTCTGCGCTCGGTCTGATTTCCGCCTGGCGGGGAGATGGGGAGCTGACCGGTCTCTGTGCGTTAGTGGTCGTAGGTGCACTGGTTTTTCTGCGCTTCAACTGGCCTTCAGCAAGCATATTTCTCGGGGATGCGGGTTCTACGGTTTTGGGGCTGACTGTGGTGGCTGTAAGTTTGATGGGCTGGCAGCGCGGCGCCTTTGGGTTGGTGGTGCCCGTTTTGGTATTTGCCCCCTTCTGGCTGGATGCGACAGTGACGCTGTTGCGTCGGGTGTTGACCGGGCAGCGCTGGTGGGAGGCCCACCGCGATCATTTTTATCAGCGCAGTGCAATGCGAATTGGGGTTAAAAAAACGTTGTACTGGCAGCAGGGGGGGATGTTGGTGATGTCTATACTGGCATGCGTGCTGGTTGGACTTGATCTAGCATAATTCGGCCGCTTTGGATTGAGCGGTCAGGGGTATATTTGGGGGTTGAGTGAAACGCATCTGGCGCACCACACAAAAACACTACAAGCCGGCGTTAATGCTGTCATACGACCTGCTGATGCTCTCGGTCGCGTTCATGGTGGCAATGACCATTCGTGTCAATGACTTGTCGCCGGCGCTTGAAGCCAATATGTTGATCTGCCTCGCTCTCACACTGGGGTCGAGCAGTTTTATTTTCCTGCGCCTGGGGCTTTACCGCACCGTCATCCGCTATATGGGATCGCAGGCGATCGTCGCAGTATTGCAGGGGGTTACCGCGTCGGCCGTGGTGTTGGCGGTGGCGTCCTACCTGACTTATGCCGGTGTGCCCCGTTCCGTTCCGATAATCTACTGGTGTTTTGCGCTGATCACGGTGGGTGGTTCCCGCTGGCTGGTGCGCATCTACTATCAGATGGCGCTGGAAATTCACAAGACCCGCGTCGCTATCTATGGTGCCGGGACCGCAGGTCTGCAGATGTACAAGGCGTTAGTCCACGGTGAAGTCTACAAGCCTGTCGCGTTTTTTGACGACAACGCGTCAAAGCAAAATACCCTGATTGACGGTGTCCTGGTCTACAACCCGGCCAATATCCTCGATGTTGTTGCCGAGCGTGACATCGCGGAGGTCCTGCTGGCAATGCCCGGGGTTCCCAAGCGTCGCCGCCGTGAAATTACCCGCGGTCTGCGGGAGCGCGGACTGGTGGTGAAGGTTATACCGGGCGTGGAAGAGCTCGTTGATGGCGCCGGACGAATTGCAGATATTTCACAAATTTATGAAAACGTCCTGGGCCGTGCTCCGGTAGAACCGGAAAAGGCGCTAATCGCCCACTCCATCAGCGGCAAGGTAGTGTTGGTGACGGGGGCAGGTGGCTCTATCGGATCGGAACTGTGCCGACAGATTGCCCACTGGGAGCCGGCGCATCTGATTATGGTGGAGTCGTCTGAGTACGCGCTCTACCAGATTGAGCGTGAGCTCTACCAGCAGCAGCAGGATGAAGGGCTTCAGCTCAAAGTGACAGCGCTGTTGGGTGATGTGCGCGACCGCGCTCGTATGGCGGAGATTATCAAGAGCTTTTCTATCGATACCATTTATCACGCCGCCGCCTACAAGCATGTTCCGCTGGTCGAGCAGAATGTGGTGCTGGGCGCGGATAACAATGTACTTGGCACACTGTCGGTTCTCGAGGCCGCAGAGGCCTATGGTGTCGAACAATTTGTGCTGATCTCTACCGACAAGGCGGTGCGCCCGACCAATGTTATGGGAGCCACCAAGCGCTTTGCTGAATTAATCTGCCAGGATTTCGGGCGTCGCTTTGGTCGCACCCGGGTCTGTATGGTGCGCTTTGGCAACGTACTGGGATCATCCGGTTCGGTAATCCCGCTATTCAGTGACCAGATCAATGCCGGCGGGCCGGTGACGGTGACGCATCCCAAGGTAACCCGTTATTTCATGACAATTCCCGAGGCCGCACAGCTGGTTTTGCAGGCGGGAAGTATGGGGCGCAACGGCGAAGTATTTGTGCTCGACATGGGCGAGCCAGTGCGGATTTATGATCTGGCGCGGCGCCTGATCCGCATCATGGGGCACACGGTCCGCGATGAGGAGAATCCCGAAGGGGATATCGAGATCCAGATTTCCGGGCTGCGCCCCGGGGAAAAGCTCTACGAGGAGCTGCTCCTGGGTGACAATGTTTCTGGAACGGATCATCCGATGATCATGCGTGCCGAAGAAGAGCGCCTGTCCAGCGAGCGGCTGCAATTGCTGGTGGGGGAGCTTCGGGATGCCTGCGGCCGCCACGACTGCGAGGCAGTGCATCAGCTATTGCAGGAAGCGGTCAAAGACTACAATCCGCGGCAGAGTCTTGTAGACGTGGTTTGGACGCAACAGAGGGAGTGCCCGGTTGCTCCGAAAGTGGGGCAGGTGGAGAGGTTGCCGCTTCCGCACGACGCGGGTGGCCAGCGCTAGAGGCGTACCACATATGATTGATGAAGGGTCCCGCTTTGCCGGGGCCCTTTTTCGTTTTGGGGGCTGCGAAGTAAGCGAGGTATGGAGGGTAGGACGACGGGCAAGCCCGCTGTAGTGGGGCCGTAAAACGAAAAAAGCCCCTAGCTTTCGCTAGGGGCTTTTGTGTTTGGCTCCTCCGGTCGGCAATCACAGATTGCCGCCGCTTAGCTGCGCGCGACGTATACGTCGCAAACGCTTGCTTCGCCCAACTGGGCTCTTCTCACCCAAGGCCAAATACTAAAAAGGCCCCTCGACTTGCGCCGAGGGGCCTTTTTAGTATTTGGCTCCGCCTGCTGGGCTCGAACCAGCGACCCAATGATTAACAGTCATTTGCTCTACCAACTGAGCTAAGGCGGAATTTCTTAGCGGCTGTGCCGTTCAGATGGCGCGTATATTATATAGGGCCCCTGGGGAGGTCAACCCTTTTTTTGCACTTTAACTTATTGATTTGTCAGCAAATACTTTTGGGTGGGCAGTTGTGTAAAAAGGCGGCAGTGGCGAAAGTCTGGCGCCTGCGGCAACGCAGCAATAAGGGGCATTTGTGGCAGCCGTGACCAGGATCTACAATCCCGGATTGCCTTTCATGACGATTTTGGCGGTAGGTTTATGGAGTCGCGTCCTATTCAGGTGGTGTGTAAGTACAGTCCGGCGGGTGATCAGCCGGCGGCGATCGAGGCCCTGGTTGAGGGGGTGGGGGATGGTCTCAGTCACCAGACCCTGCTCGGGGTAACCGGGTCGGGCAAGACGTTTACCATGGCCAATATCGTCGAGCGGCTGCAGCGTCCGGCGATTGTGATGGCGCACAACAAGACGCTCGCGGCGCAGCTGTATGGCGAATTTAAGGAGTTCTTCCCCAAAAACGCCGTGGAGTATTTCGTCTCCTATTACGACTACTACCAGCCAGAAGCTTATGTGCCGTCCTCGGACACCTTTATCGAGAAGGACGCCTCGGTCAACGAGCATATTGAGCAGATGCGCCTGTCGGCGACCAAGGCGCTGATCGAGCGCCGGGATGTCATCGTGGTGGCGACGGTATCCGCTATCTACGGTCTGGGTGATCCGGATAAATACCTGAAGATGGTGCTGCACCTGGATCGGGGCGACCTGGTGGATCAGCGCACCATCCTGCGCCGCCTGGCGGAGCTGCAGTACACCCGCAACGATACCGACTTCCGCCGCGCCACCTACCGGGTGCGCGGTGATGTCATCGACATCTACCCGGCGGATTCCGACCTGGAGGCAGTGCGCCTGTCGCTGTTTGATGAGGAAATCGAAGAGATCACGATGTTCGATCCCTTGACCGGGGAGGTCCTGAAAAAAGTCCCTCGCGTCACTATTTTCCCGAAATCCCATTACGTGACCCCGAGGGAAACCATTGTCAGTGCCATCGACCATATCAAGGACGAGCTGCACGAGCGGCTGAAGCAGCTGCGCGACAATGGCAAGTTGGTGGAGGCCCAGCGCCTGGAGCAGCGGACCAAGTACGATCTGGAAATGATGCAGGAGCTGGGTTACTGCAACGGCGTGGAAAACTATTCCCGCTACCTGTCGGGGCGTGGTCCCGGCCAGCCGCCGCCCACGCTGTTCGACTACCTGCCGGCCGACGCCATGCTGTTTATCGATGAGAGCCACGTTACCGTGCCCCAGATTGGCGGCATGTACCGCGGTGATCGCTCGCGCAAGGAGACGCTGGTGGAATACGGATTCCGCCTGCCGTCGGCGCTGGACAACCGGCCGCTGAAATTTGAGGAGTGGGAGGGCCTGGCGCCGCAAACTATCTTCGTGTCCGCGACGCCCGGGCCCTATGAGGCCGAGCATGCGGGGCAGGTGGTCGAGCAGGTCGTGCGACCCACGGGACTGGTGGATCCGGAGGTGGAAATCCGGCCGGCTTCTACGCAAGTGGATGATGCGCTGTCGGAAATCCACCGCTGTGTTGAATTAGACCAGCGGGTTCTGATCACGGTGCTGACCAAGCGCATGGCCGAAGACCTGACCGAATACCTCAGCGACAGCGGGGTGCGGGTGCGCTACCTGCACTCGGATATCGACACCGTGGAGCGGGTGGAGATCATCCGCGACCTGCGGATTGGCGAGTTCGACGTGTTGGTGGGGATCAACCTGCTGCGGGAAGGGCTGGATATGCCTGAGGTAGCACTGGTGGCCATTTTTGATGCGGATAAAGAAGGTTTCCTGCGCTCCGACCGGTCCCTGATCCAGACAATCGGCCGCGCCGCACGGAACCTGCACGGGCGGGCGATTCTCTATGCCGACAAAGTGACGAATTCCATGCAGCGCGCCCTGGATGAAACCCAGCGCCGGCGCGACAAGCAGCTGGCATTCAACGCCGAACACGGGATTACCCCCAAGGGCATTCGCAAAAGTGTCGCGGACATCATGGAGGGCGCCATTGCGCCCGGCGTGCCCGCCCGGGGGCGCCGCAAGGTGGCGGAAGGCAAGGGCGCCTATGCGGTCGACAAGAAACCGCTGTCCGACAAACAGCGCTGGGCGCGGATCGAAGAGCTCGAGCAGCAAATGTATGAGAGTGCCAAGAACCTGGAATTCGAGACGGCGGCCAAGCTGCGCGATGAAATTACCCGGTTGAAGGAGGGCGCCTGATCGCCGGTGATCGTACCGCTCTTATCGAGACTGCCGCCCCCGCGACCGGTTGCGGGGCGGCGCGACAATAGCCTCGTCGCGACAGCAAAATAATTCTGCGCGAGTGTGTTGAAAACGCCGAATGCTGGTGCTAAAGTTCGCGTCCTCTGCAGCACGGGGCTCCCCGGTTGCAACTCTACAGACCCGTAGCTCAGTTGGTTAGAGCGCTGCCTTGACATGGCAGAGGTCAGCAGTTCAAATCTGCTCGGGTCTACCATTTTTCTCTCCGATGCGTCGCATCGGTTCTTGTGACCCAACGATCGGGTCGACTGCCCTGGAAATAGTGCAGGGTAGGTGTTCATGCGGTCTTTGGTAGGGATCGCCACTGACTAGAAGGAAGTACAATGCCTGTTGTCACTCTCCCCGACGGTTCCCGTCGAGAATTCTCCAATCCTGTTTCCGTCCATGACGTCGCTGCCGATATCGGTCCCGGACTGGCCAAAGCTGCCCTTGCCGGTGTGGTCGATGGCAAAGAAGTCGATACCAGCTTTGTGATCGAGCGCGATGCGGAACTGGCGATTGTTACCGATCGCCAGCCGGAAGGTTTGGAAGTCATCCGTCACTCGACTGCGCACCTGCTGGCGCAGGCCGTGAAGCAGCTGTATCCCGGCGCTCAGGTGACCATCGGTCCGGTGATCGAAGACGGTTTCTATTACGATTTTGCCTACGAGCGTCAGTTCACGCCGGAAGATCTCGAGAAGATCGAACGGCGTATGGAAGAGCTGGCTCAGGAAGATATCCCGGTCAGCCGCCGCCTGATACCGCGCGATGAAGCCGTGAAGTACTTCCGTGAACTGGGCGAGGAATACAAGGCGGAGATCATCGCCAGTATCCCCACCAATGAAGATATCTCGCTGTACCGCCAGGGCGACTTCGAAGACCTGTGCCGCGGGCCGCACGTGCCGTCTACGGGCAAGCTGAAGGCATTCAAGCTGACCAAGGTGGCCGGTGCGTACTGGCGTGGTGACGCCAACAACGAGATGCTGACCCGCGTCTACGGTACCGCCTGGGCCAACAAGAAAGAGCTCAAGGCCTACCTGCACCGCATCGAAGAAGCGGAAAAGCGCGATCACCGCAAACTGGCGAAGAAATACGATCTCTTCCATATTCAGGAAGAGGCGCCGGGTATGGTGTTCTGGCACCCCAACGGCTGGACCATCTACAGCACCATCGAGCAGTACATGCGCCGCCGCCAGCGGGAATACAGCTATAAAGAAATCAAGACCCCGCAGCTGGTCGACTTCAGCCTGTGGCGTAAATCCGGTCATGCGGACAAGTTTGCCGACGACATGTTCACCCTCACCAGTGAGGAGCGTCAGTTCGCCATCAAGCCGATGAACTGCCCGTGTCACGTGCAGGTGTTCAATCAGGGCCTGCGCAGCTACCGCGACCTGCCTCTGCGTCTGGCGGAGTTCGGTTCCTGTCACCGCAGCGAGCCGTCCGGCTCCCTGCACGGCCTGATGCGTGTGCGTGGATTTGTGCAGGACGACGGTCACATTTTCTGTGGCGAGGACCAGATTCAGTCGGAAGTGTCCGATTTCATGGATCTGCTGCACTCGGTGTACAAAGATTTCGGCTTCGACGAGGTCATCTACCGCCTGTCCACTCGTCCGGAGCAGCGCGTCGGCTCCGATGAGAGCTGGGACAAGGCCGAGAAGGCCCTGGCCGATGCCCTGAACGCTGCCGGCCTGCCGTGGGAAGAGCTGCCGGGCGAGGGTGCCTTCTACGGGCCCAAGATCGAATTCTCCCTGAAGGATTGCCTCGGCCGGGTCTGGCAGTGCGGCACCATTCAGGTGGATTTCTCCATGCCGGGCCGCCTGGACGCCCAGTATGTGGCGGAAGATGGCTCCCGTCAGACCCCGGTCATGCTGCACCGCGCGGCGCTGGGATCCTTCGAGCGCTTCATCGGAATCCTGATTGAGAACTACGAAGGGGCCTTCCCGACCTGGCTGGCGCCGCAGCAGGTGGCGATCCTGAATATCACTGACCGCCAGGCCGAATACTGTCGCGATCTGGAGTCCCGCCTCGGCGATCTGCAGTATCGGGCTGCGGCCGACTTGAGAAACGAGAAGATCGGCTTTAAAATCCGCGAGCACACGCTCCAGCGTGTTCCTTATCTGCTGGTGATCGGCGATAAGGAAGTGGAAAGCCAGACGGTCGCCGTGCGAACACGCAGCGGTGAGGATCTCGGAACCATGACTTTTGAGTCATTCCTTGAGATTCTCGGCCAGGACGTGGATCGCCGCGGCCGTTTGTCTATTTCTGAAAATTAACGGAGACGATAGCTATTAAACGAGAGAGCAAGGGACGGTCCAAAAAGGCCCGCATTAATGATCAGATTGAGGCGTCACAACTGCGCCTGATTGGAGCCGACGGCGAACAGGTGGGGATTGTTACCCTGGATGAGGCGCTGGAGGCTGCGCAACAGGCCAATCTGGATCTCGTTGAAATTGCGCCGGATTCCGATCCGATAGTCTGTAAGATCATGGACTACGGTAAGCACATTTTTGAGGCCAAAAAGGCCAAAAATGCGGCTAAGAAGAAACAGAAGCAGCAGCAGATCAAGGAAATGAAGTTCCGCCCCGGTACTGATATCGGGGACTACCAGATCAAGCTGCGCAACCTGACTCGCTTCCTCGAGGCGGGTGACAAGGCCAAGATTTCCCTGCGCTTCCGCGGGCGGGAAATGGCGCACCAGGAACTGGGTATGGAAATGATGCAGCGCATCGAGAAAGACCTGGAAGATATTGGTGTTGTGGAGCAGCGGCCGAAAATGGAAGGCCGCCAGATGATCATGGTGATTGCTCCCAGCAAAAAGAAAAAGTGAGACCCGGGTAGCAATACCGGGGTTTCCTTTAGAGAAGCGGTTGGGCGACGGCTGCCTCCCCGCTCTCAAGAACGCCACCATTAACCGGTGGCACAACGTTGTAGGAGCCTGCGTGCAGGCGACCTTTTATATTTGGAGTAGAAAATGCCGAAAGCAAAAACGCATAGTGGCGCCGCCAAGCGCTTCAAGAAGACGGCTGCGGGCTACAAGCACAAGCACGCCAACAAGAGCCACATCCTCACCAAGATGACCACCAAGCGTAAGCGTCAGCTGCGCGGCACTCAGACCATGAACAAGTCTGACGCCACCCTGGTCGATCGTATGTTGCGCGCCAAGTAATTGGCCCTTCGCTAAAGGTTTAAGAGGATAGAGTTATGGCCCGTGTTAAACGTGGTGTAGAGGCGCGTCGTCGTCACAAGAAAATTCTGAAGCAGGCTAAAGGTTACTACGGAGCGCGTTCGCGCATCTTCCGCGTAGCCAAGCAGGCGGTGATCAAAGCCGGCCAGTACGCTTACCGCGACCGTCGTGTCAAGAAGCGTAACTTCCGCGCTCTGTGGATCACTCGTATCAACGCCCAGTCCCGCGCTGAAGGCATGAGCTACAGCCGCCTGATCGCCGGTCTGAAAAAGGCCGACATCGCCCTGGACCGTCGCGTCCTGGCCGACCTGGCTGTATACGACAAAGCCGCTTTTGCTGCCGTAGTGGAAAAAGCCAAGGCAGCCCTGGCAGCTTAAGTTGCGTCTCAGTTGAAAGACTGAACTTAAAAATAGGGAAGGGCTGTAATGGCCCTTCCCTATTTTTTTATGCAGGAGATCACCGGGCTGAACCCTGCGACAAGTTAAAATCGCCCTAGCGTCCTATTCTTCTCGGACGCGGGTTAGAGACCCTCGAAGAAAAATTGAAGTCATACGGGAACGATTCAATGCAAGATTTGCAATCCCTCACCGAGCAGGCGCTGGAGCTGGTGGAAAAGGCCGATGGCCTGGCAGCGCTGGATCAGGTGCGCGTGGATTACCTCGGCAAGAAAGGGCAGATCACCGCACTGCTGAAAGGCCTGGGCAAGCTGTCCGCCGAAGAGCGCCCGGCTGCAGGCGCCAAAATCAATGAAGCCAAGCAGCAGGTGCAGGACAAGATCAACGCCCGCCGCAACGCGCTCGAGCAGGCCGCGATCAATGCCAAGCTGGCGGAAGAGACGATCGACGTCACCCTGCCGGGTCGCGGTGAAGAGCAGGGCAATATGCACCCGATCACCCGCACCCTGCGCCGCGTTGAAGAGTTCTTCGTCCGTATCGGTTTCTCCGTAGAGAAAGGCCCGGAAGTCGAGCAGGACTACTACAACTTCGAGGCGCTCAACATTCCCGCGCACCACCCGGCGCGCGCGATGCACGACACCTTTTACATCGACCCGACCACGGTGCTGCGCACGCACACCTCCTCGGTGCAGATCCGCACCATGGAGAAGAAGGCACCGCCGCTGCGCATTATCTGCCCGGGCCGCGTTTACCGCTGCGATTCCGACGTCACCCACTCACCGATGTTCCACCAGATCGAAGGCCTGGTGGTGGGCGAGAACGTCAGCTTCGCGCACCTGAAGGGCTGCATCGACCAGTTCCTGCGCGCCTTCTTCGAGGCCGACGTGCCGGTGCGTTTCCGCCCGTCCTATTTCCCCTTTACCGAGCCCTCGGCGGAAGCGGATATCCAGTGCACCGCCTGTGGCGGTGAGGGCTGCCGCGTGTGTTCCGGCACCGGCTGGCTGGAAATCCTCGGCTGCGGCATGGTGCACCCGAACGTGTTTGCCGCCTGTGATATCGACAGCGAAAAATACTCCGGCTTCGCCTTTGGTATCGGTATCGAGCGTCTCGCCATGCTGCGCTATGGCGTGAATGACCTGCGCCTGTTTTTCGACAACGACCTGCGCTTCCTGAAGCAGTTTTAACCCGGGAAGAAAGTCCCGGCAGGAGCGGCCCCGGGCCGCACCCGCCAAGCGAAAAGCAACAGCGCAAAACAGAATTCGAAAAGAGATAGCACTATGAAATTCAGCAACGCCTGGCTGCGGGAATGGGTAAACCCGCAACTGTCCGCACAGGAACTGGCCGACCAGATCACCATGGCCGGACTGGAAGTGGACGGCGTGGAAAAGGTCGCCGGCGATTTTTCCGGTGTCGTGGTCGGAGAGATCATTGGCTGTGAACAGCACCCGGACGCCGACAAACTGCGCGTCTGCAAGGTGGCCGGTCACCCGGACGGCGAAATGCAGGTGGTCTGCGGCGCACCGAACGCCCGCACCGGCATCAAGATCCCGTTTGCCCTGGTGGGCGCCAAGCTGCCGGGCGATTTCAAGATCAAGAAAGCCAAGCTGCGCGGTGTCGAGAGTTTCGGCATGCTCTGCGCCCAGACCGAACTGGACCTGGGTGACGACAGCGACGGTATCTGGGAACTGCCCGCCGACGCGCCCACCGGCACCGATCTGCGCGAATACCTGCAGCTGGACGACGTGGCCATCGAAGTGGACCTCACCCCGAACCGTTCCGACTGCCTCGGCGTGGCCGGCATTGCCCGCGAAGTGGGCGTGCTGAACCGCTGCCCGGTAGCCGGCCCGGAAATCCCCCCGGTGGCCGCCAAAATCGACGACAGCGTGCCGGTGACCCTGGCCGCAGAAGATGCCTGCCCGCGCTACGTGGGCCGCGTGATCCGCAATATCGATATCACCGCCACCACACCGCTGTGGATGCAGGAGCGCCTGCGCCGCAGCGGCCTGCGCTCCATCGATCCGGTCGTGGACGTCACCAACTATGTGCTGCTCGAGCTGGGCCAGCCGATGCACGCCTTCGACCTGAACAAGCTCAACGGCGGTATCAAGGTGCGTCTGGCGGAAGAGGGCGAGGAACTGACCCTGCTGGACGGCCAGGAAGTGAAGCTGAACGCCGGCACACTGCTGATCGCCGACGAAAAACAGCCGCTGGCCATCGCCGGCATCATGGGTGGCCTGGATTCCTCCGTGACCGACAGCACCCGCGACATCTTCCTCGAGAGCGCCTTCTTCAGCCCGCTGGCGATTGCCGGCAAGGCGCGTTCCTACGGCCTGCACACCGACTCCTCGCACCGCTTCGAGCGCGGCGTGGACTATCGCCTGCAGGAGACCGCGGTCGAGCGCGCGACCCAGCTATTGGTAGAAATCGTCGGCGGTGAACCGGGCCCGGTACACCTGCGCGAGCTGGAAGAGGTCATGCCCACCGAGCGCCATATCAAACTGCGCCGCGCCCGCGTTGCCAACGGCCTGGGTATCACCATGGCCGATGACGAGATCGTCGACATCCTCACCCGCCTGGGTCTCGAGAAGATCGACAGCGACGCCGATGGCTGGACCTTCCTGGTGCCCAGCTTCCGCTTCGACATCGCCATCGAATCCGACCTGCTGGAAGAGCTGGCGCGGGTATACGGCTACAACCGTATTCCCAGTGTGAGCTTTACCGCAGAGCTGGATATCGAGCCCCGCGCCGAGAGCAAGATCGCTACCAGTGCGCTGGAGCAGACCCTGCTCGCGCGCGGCTACAACGAGGCGATCACCTTCAGCTTCATCGACAGGGAATCCGCCGCACTGTTTGATCCGCAAGCGGAGCCGGTGGCCCTGCAGAACCCCATCAGCGCCGATCTGGCGGTCATGCGCACGTCGCTGATTCCGGGCCTGTGCAAGGCGCTGCAGTACAATCTCAACCGCCAGCAGGGCCGTGTGCGCCTATTCGAGACCGGTCTGCGTTTCGTTCCGGCCGGTGAACAGCTGCAGCAGGAGCCGATGATCGCCGGCCTGGCCTACGGCCCGCGTTTCGCGGAAAACTGGACCGGCGGCAAGGACTGGGTGGATTTCTACGACGTCAAAGCGGATGTCGAGGCGCTGCTGGACAATCTGGGTGCCGGCGATGCCTTCCGCTTCGCCGCCGGCCAGCATCCGGCCCTGCACCCGGGGCAGTGCGCCACCATTTTCCGCGGCGATGTGGAAGTAGGCGTCATCGGTGCCCTACATCCGCAGCTGCAGAAGCAGCTCGACCTGCCCAAGACCGCCTTCGTGTTCGAGCTGAGCCTGGAAGGCCTCGGCGAGGCCCGCGTGCCGGCCTTCAAGCCGCTGTCGAAATTTCCGGAAGTGCGCCGCGACCTGGCCCTGCTGATCGACGCGGACGTTCCGGCCGCCAGTGTGATGGACTGTGTGGTCGAAGCCGCCGGCGAAACCTTGACGGACCTCAACATTTTTGACGTTTATCAGGGCAAAGGTATTGATTTCAATAGAAAAAGTGTCGCTTTGGGGTTGACCTTTCAGCATCCGTCGCGCACCCTTAATGATGACGAAATCAATGCCGCTGTAGATGCGGTGGTCGGTTTACTAGAACAAAAATACAACGCCAGCCTGCGCTGACCGAGTGAGATGCTCTCGGGGTGCAGGTTGACTGGCACCCCGAGAGCGTCTGCTACCGGGTTGAAAGCCGCCGCGGTTTGGGCCGCTTCCGATCTGGAGTCGACGTCTCTGAATCTGTTGGTAGGAACCAATGACAGAGGCACTGACCAAGGCCGGGCTCGCCGAAAAGCTGTATGAAGAGCTGGGCTTTAATAAACGCGAAGCTAAAGAGATCGTCGAATTTTTTTTCGAGGAAATCCGCAACGCGCTGGAAAATAACGAGCAGGTAAAGCTGTCCGGTTTCGGCAATTTTGACCTGCGGGATAAAAGTCAGCGCCCGGGCCGCAACCCGAAAACCGGCGAGGAAATCCCGATTTCCGCGCGCAGGGTAGTGACCTTTAAACCGGGACAAAAACTCAAGGCACGAGTAGAAGAAGATGCTGGAAGCGAGCAATAATAGCGAACTGCCCGTAATCCCGGGTAAACGCTATTTCACCATCGGTGAAGTCAGCGAGCTGTGCGCGGTCAAACCCCATGTACTGCGCTACTGGGAACAGGAATTCCCCCAACTGAGCCCCGTCAAGCGCCGCGGCAACCGCCGCTACTATCAGCACCAGGACGTCATCCTGATCCGCCAGATCCGCGCGCTCCTGTACGAGGAGGGCTACACCATCGGCGGCGCCCGCCTGCAGATGGAGAGCGGCAGCGACAAGGCCGAAACCGTGCAGGTGCAGCAGATCATCCCGCAGGTGATCGCCGAGCTGGAAAGCGTATTGACCCTGCTGGAGGTCTAAACTCCAGCTATCTTTCAAGGCGCAAATCCGGGCTTGCATTCCCGCTCCAAACAGGTATGATTTGCGCCTCATCGCAATGCGATGCCCCTTACAAATCAAGGACTTAGCTCATTTTTCAACAAGAGTTAGGCACCTGATTTGCTCTCCGTCGGAGTGTAGCGCAGCCTGGTAGCGCACCACACTGGGGGTGTGGTGGTCGTCGGTTCAAATCCGGCCACTCCGACCATTATTTGATCAAAAAAGCCCGCTTTTAGCGGGCTTTTTTGTGCCTTGAATTTATATCTACATCGGGATATGCAAGATATCCTGCCGATAGGCGTAGAACACACGGTAAGTTGCAGTAGGCATTTATCGGCAATGTTCTTCCCTAGTGGCACTTGCTCCAATTGCCACCATTGGTTTCGCTTCAATAGCCGGCCCCGGTAAACAATCTGGTCGTTTCAGACAGCTATAAAGTCTCGCCTATTCTTAAGAGCTATGATCTCCGCACAATGAAACATAGATTGAGGCGAGTCTGTCTGTGTGTCTCATAAAATGTACATTTTGATATTCTACGTGAGTCTCCGTTCCTAGGTGGGGCTAGTCTGGTTCGAGATTGAATAGGATGCATGCTCTTGTGCGAAAGCAAACCCTGAAAGGAGGCTAGTTGTAGGTGTTTTTTATGAGCCTCAAAAGGGGGGCGGGGGGAGTTCGATCATACGCATGGTCGAGTTGTGCTCAAAGATTTTTGGGCCTAATTCCGCTTTTGAGGTCAGATGATTACAGGGATTGGATGAGTTGGCATATGTAGCGAAGATCTGCACTAACTAACCAGGTGGTTTGCCGCGGTTTGTGTTCTCGCCCGGATATGCTGGCTAGGTAGGTCGCTTAGGGAAGCTGCGCTTACGCTTAAAATCGTGCAAATGAGTTTTGCGCTAAGTGACTGAAAGCAGTAGAGTTTCTAATGTTTGGCAAGAATAAATCTGCGAGTTGCTGATCAAGTTGCTCGGGGAACTCTTACTCAGCAACTGATAGCGCGTTATAGAGCTGCTTGGATATAGGGAAATAAGAATGAATCACGTTGGCGCGAGATGGTGGAAATTTGATTTTCATACGCATAGCCCTGCCTCCTTCGACTATGGTAAGGGCGATGAGGAATTGAGATCTAGCCAGTCTCCTAGAGATTGGTTGCTTGATTATATAAATGCCGGCATCGAATGTGTCGCACTGACCGATCATAATACTGGTGAGTGGGTTGATGGGGTAAAAGATGCTGCGGAAAGTCTGAGAAATGAAGGCCATTCTATTTACGTTTTTCCAGGCGTAGAAATCACGGCTAACTCAAATATTCATGTTTTAGGTATCTTTGATCCAAGCGCGACTTCCGCAGATGTTAATGGTGTGGTTGGTGCATCTAAATTTCGTGGCACGAAAGGTGATAGTGACTCCGTCGCTGAAGAAAGTGCTGAAAACGTAATTAAAGAAATATCGGCGGCAGGGGGTGTTGCGATCCCCGCCCATATCGATATGGGGGCGGGGCTTTGCCAGCAGACGTCAGCCTACACTATTCAGCAGGTATGCGAGTCCGCAAATGCCGTGGAGATAATATTTCCCGATGAAGAGAGGGCTGCTGCTCCTTTATCGAGGTATAGAAATTTAGGAATTGATCTGCCCTCAGTTATTGGCTCAGATTCACATCTTCCTAGCCAAGTTGGAAGAGCGTATACATGGGTCAAGATGGCAACTCCTTCGATAGAGGGCTTAAAGCTAGCTCTAGTCGATGGTTCGTCTTCACTTATTAGGTCTGACCAAGAAGGTTCTGATCCTAATCACGCCTCAAGTACACTTCTCCGCTCAATAACCATAGAGAATGCAAAGTATGCGGGTCGCGCGTCGCCATTAACCGTCGACTTCAATCCTTGGTTAAATTCAATAATTGGTGGGCGAGGAAGCGGTAAGTCTTCTGTCCTTGAGTTTATACGAATAGGGATGGACAGAAGCAGAGATTTGCTTAGCTTAAATAGTGAGAATGAAATACGCCGTTCCTTTGAAAGTTTCATAAAAGTGTCTGAGTCGAGAGACTCTGACGGCGTGATGTTGCCTGACACAAAAATAAGCTGTGTTTACACAAGGGATGATGATCACTACTTGCTCGTTTGGGAGAGGGGGAGCAATGCTGTTGCAATTTCTCGCTACGATGGAACAGGTTGGGTTAGTGAAGAAGGCGATGCTCACTCTAGGTTTCCAATAAAAATATTTAGCCAAAAACAAATTTTTGACATGGCTAAGAATCCAAACACTCTTCTAAGGCTAATTGACGAGTCATCGACTGTAAGTTTTCAACAGTGGAAGATGGAGTGGGAAGAAAAGTGCAGTCACTTCCTTACCCTGTGTAGTCAGAAAAGGGAATTACAGACTAGGCTATCGAATAAAAATACTCTACTTGGTCAGCTGTCTGATGTTGAGCAAAAAATAAAGACCATAGAAAATTCAGGCCATACAGAAATTTTACATGCTTACCAAGCATTTAGGGTGAAGAAGTTAAATGTTGAGCAATTTGAATCGGACTTTGAAAGGCTAAAAAATCAAGTTGAATCAATAGTTGATGCAATATCTGCCCCAAATTTAGATCTGTCAGTTTTTGACCCCGCTTCTAGTAGTGAGAAAGAATTGATTAAGAGGCTGGAGGGGTTGGCAGCATCTGTCGCATCGTTCAAAGCGGATGTGAAGACATCAATTGATTCTGCTGGTGCTGGGTTAGCCGAATTTAGAGGTTGGTATTCCGGGTCTGATTTTAATCATTCTCATGTTGCGGTAAATGAGCAATACGAGAAGCTAATTGAAGACTTGGCCGCTCAGGGTATAGGTAGCCCCTCCGATTATTCGAGGTTGATTAGTGATAGAGAGACTATTGATCAGTCTCTTAGAGGTATAAGCCAAATCGAGGAGCAGGTGGGTGAACTTGATTCCCAGATTGCTGCTGCGTATCAAGATATTATCGAAAGCAGGAAACGATTAACTCAGAATCGCATAGGTTTTTTGCAGCAGTATCTGACAGGCAACTCGTCTATTCAAGTGGAGCTTTCCCCTTATGCTGATCTTGACAATTTGGAAGAATCGTTCAGAAAGATTATCGGTCGTTCCGATGGTGCATATTCGGCAGAGCTCTTTGATTTGGAGAGGGAGAGTGGATTCCTCTTCCGCTTGAATAAAATGCTATCAGAAGCTACAAGCTCAGCGGAGCCAAATAACCTTGACTCGGGTTTGTCCGTAATTCACTCATTTAAAGAAGAGTTGCTTAATTTTTCCTCGGGCGAGGTGCTTGGCACTAGGCTGGGAAAAAGATTTATTGACTATGTGTCACAACTTCAGGCCCATAGCTTCGATGAGATGAAGACTTGGTTCCCAGGGGACAAGCTAACTATAAAATTTAATGACGGGAACAGGTTCAAGGACGTTTTGCAAGGATCTGCCGGTCAAAAAGCGTCAGCTATACTTTCGTTCTTATTGTCTTATGGGACGGAGCCTCTCATCCTAGATCAGCCTGAGGACGATCTTGATAATGGGTTGATCACAAATTTGATCGTATCCAAATTGCACGAAAATAAGAGTAATCGGCAAATAATTGTAGTAACGCACAATCCCAACATTGTTGTAAATGGCGATTCTGAATACGTGGTAGCTCTAGAAGATCGTGGGCAAATTAATGCTGTCGCTTCAGGTGCATTGCAGGAGGCAAGTGTCAGGAAAAATGTATGCGAGATTATGGAAGGCGGAGAAATTGCTCTCCAGCAGAGATACAGGCGAATGTTCAATGTTTAGCCTGTAATTAGAGGGGTCAGATCAATTTTATGGCGCTTTTTATTTGAGTGCATTTCGCGCCAAGACATTGAACTGACTCTCCTCAACTCCATCTGCAGTAATTTCCGCTCAATTTACCAACTTACGAGAGTCGTTATTGTTAGTCCTGCTGTCCAGTGCGTTCGATGGTTGCTTTGAGGCGGTCTGCTCGCTTGAACAGATCCATTCCAGAATCTATCTGTCCCAGGCGCACTAGCCCCCGCGCATGCTCAAAGTCACTGTAGAAGATCGCCAGGTTGCCCCAGGGGGCGTAATAGGTGATATCGCCCGCTGAGGGGCTGTAGCCGCTGGGGGCGTCTTCGGTGGACAGGCGGCCGGGCAGGTCGCTGATCTTTTCGATCCCGTGAAAGTCCTCCAAATCCAGGGTCAATGGTAGTAATGCGATAAAGTCCCGGGACGTTGCACTGTCTTCGAGAGAAGCCGTGACCGTCTTGCCGTCGATTGTGATCTGGATTTTTGTCAATGTGGCGATCTTGCGTGCGGAGTTGATTTTACTGAAGGGTGGGGTGCTGGCATTACCGGACAGGTTGCACAGGGCAGGTCCGGCAATGGCCAGCATTGCACTCAATAATGCCGGGGGCGGGAGGCGTGCTCCCTTTCCCGGTACTCCCAGCAGCTGATTCGCCCGGGCAGCCCGGACTATGCCTTAATCGAGGTACTGTTCATCCGTGACGGGCTCTAGCCATTCAACGTTTTTTCCATCCAGTGCTTCCTGAACGGCAATATGGCTCATACCTGTGCTGCTGGTGGCCCCGTGCCAGTGCTTGTGGCCGGGCGGGCACCAGATGCTGTCTCCGGCGTTGACCTCGACGCGGGGTTCGCCCTCGCATTGTGTCCAACCTTTCCCCGAAGTCACGATCAGCAGCTGGCCGAGGGGGTGGGTATGCCAGTTGGTGCGAGCGCCCGGCTCGAAAGTGACGAGTGCGGACGTAATTCGTGAGGGCTCCTGAGCCTCCAGGTGAATCGGGTCGATGCGGACATCGCCGGTAAACCAATCAGCCGGACCCTTGATGGAGTCCTGTGAGCCGTTTTTACGTAAGATCATTCCAACCTCCTTGGTGTTGGCTTTCGTTTCTGCAGCGGCGGATGGGACTGCTGTCAGCGCGCCAGCGAGGAGACAGACCGCGGCAAAGCCGATGACCGGGGTCTTTATCTGGCTGCGTGCAAAAACAGATGTGTTGTGAACCATACTCCCTCTCCATTGACATTGAGGTGCAGGTGATCAGAGCCTGAAATCCCGGGGGAAGGTCCCCGGGATTCAGCGGGCTTCCCCAATCAGATCGGTTGGGCCGTCGGACGGAACAGGATTTCGTTCACGTCCACGTTTTCCGGCTCATTGATCGCAAATGCCACCATGCGCGCAAAGCTATCGGCGGGAATGGCGATCTGGGCGACGAAATCCTTTGTCTGCGCCTGGATCTCCTTATCACTGATATGCTCGAGCAGTTCCGTTGCCACTGCCCCGGGGGAGATGATGGTGGTGCGGATATTGTAGGGCTTGACCTCCTGGCGGAGCCCCTCGGAAAGCGTCCGCACGGCGTGCTTGGTTGCGCAGTAGACGGTGGCGTCCGGCCCGAGCTTATGTCCGTAGACGGATGACACGTTGATGATATGTCCGGACTTTTGCTTCGCCATATGTGGCAGCGCGGCGGCGATGCCGTACAGTGTGCCCTTGAGATTCACATCGATCATCTGGTCCCACTCGTCGGTTTTGAGCTGCTCGAGTGGGGCCAGGGGCATAACGCCGGCGTTATTGATCAGGACGTCGACCTTGCCGAAAGTCTCCACCGTTGTGTCGAGCAGCTTTTTGACCTGCTCTTTATCGGCGACATCGGTCACAATCGCTTTCGCCTGGTGTCCGGCAGATACCAGTTCTTTTTCCAGCGCTTCGATGCGGTCCTGGCGGCGTGCCGCGAGGACAACGGTTGCGCCGCGCTCCGCAAGGTGGCGTGCAGCGGCTTCGCCGTTGCCACTGCTGGCGCCGGTAATCACAATTACTTTGCCTTTTACGTTATCCATCATGGAAGCCTCCTCATGACATGGGTTTCGGAATTGCATGGCTGTTCAGTTGGTTCGGGCAAGACCAGTAGCGGTTTTGCCTGGGCTGCCGGGCAGGAACGGTCGTTGTCGCCAGCGACCTTTCCGGCGTCGGGTTCCTGCCGCCGAGGGATCGATCTGACCGGTTGGCTCGAGATGCCTCCGGTCGTTGTCCCGCTGGCTTTGGGTCCGCCGGTAGGGGCTGTCCGGCCCTCCT
The DNA here is from genome assembly GCF_014904735.1 of Microbulbifer hainanensis. Lineage (GTDB taxonomy): Bacteria > Pseudomonadota > Gammaproteobacteria > Pseudomonadales > Cellvibrionaceae > Microbulbifer > Microbulbifer hainanensis. Next base: position 92,581 of record NZ_JACZCR010000031.1, read on the forward strand.
GCTGTGGAAGCTATTCTCCCGCGCCATCCCGCCAGGTCGTTAGAGCGATACGCTTGCCTTTTTGCCTGATCCTATGGTGGCCCATCGTCTTTGCTGGTGGGTGCGTTTGGTCCTGAGTTATAGTGCATCCTGAAGAGGTAGGGACCTTTTATGGTGAAAGCTTTCGATTACAGCGCACAGATTCGCCCATTTCAGCGGGAAATGGCGCAAATAATCGCTGATTGGGCGCCAAGCACCGGGGACTGGGCGACGCCGATCCCGGACCTGCTGTTCTTCCGGCGCGACAGGCCGACGGAACCGGACTTTTGCCTGATTGAACCGAGCATTGTGCTGGTAGTGCAGGGCACCAAACAGATGCTGATCGGGGGTGAGGCGTATCCCTACGATACGACCAACTTCCTGATTACCTCCCTTGACCTGCCGGGCAGCACCCAGGTACTGGATGCCAGCCCGGAGCAGCCCTGCCTGGGGCTGGTCATGAAACTCGATATCCGGATGCTGGCGGAGTTGATTGCGCAGGGCGGTTTGCCGCGCCTCAGTGAACGGCCGGAAGGAACCAGTGCCGGACTGGGTGACATGACGCCCGCGATCATGGAGCCTTTACGGCGCTTGCTGAAATTGCTCGGGGAGCCCGATGCCATTCATGTCCTCGCGCCACTGATCCAGCGGGAAATTCACTATCGATTGTTGTTGAGCGACCAGTCCGCCCTGTTGCGTCAAATCGCCTCAGTAGACAGCCAGGGGTATCGCATTGCGAAGGCAATCGATTGGCTGAAGGAGAATTACACTTCGCCCTTGCGGATCGAAAGCCTGGCCGCCTTGGTACAGATGAGCGCACCGACTTTCCACCATCATTTTCGCCAGCTCACGGCCATGAGCCCGCTGCAGTACCAGAAGTGGTTGCGGCTGAGCGAGGCGAAAAGGCTGATGCTCAACGAACACCTGGATGCTTCCACGGCCTCGTACAGGGTGGGATACGAAAGCCCATCACAATTCAGTCGGGAGTACAGCCGCCTGTTCGGCGCGCCACCAAAGCGCGATATTGAAAAGTTGCGCGCGGGGACGAAGGCCGGGAGCGGTTAACGGAAAGTACCAATAGGAATTGGCTCTCTGGAAGCGGGTAGGGGGCACCTGCTATGAAATCGTGATCTCCAGCCCCAGTTCATATCCCTCGGCCAACTTTAGGCTTCGCCGGGATGAAAAATCCATTGGAGTGTATTCATTGGATGGGAGTCCATGCGGATACTCGGGCAGCAAGCCCATCGCCTGGTAGGCTTCTGCAACCAATTCGGAGCAGAACAGGCTCGACAGGTCCTCGCCGCTACTGGCGCCGCCTATGCCATCATAGGCGGCTTTGAGGAGTTCGATCTCGCTCCTTTCGTAGGGGCGCCTGGAAAGCTGCTTGCGACACTCCGCAAGCTTGTTCTGCATCTTTTGGCCAATGACTTTGTTGAGCTGCCTGACCTTGATCTCCCCCTCGTAGGTAACAACCCGCTGGCTGAGTGGCACCAGTTGTACGCCTTTTGTTGCGGCGAGGGTTTCGATATCGGGAATGTTGTTCAGTTTGGTGGACTCCCAGAGAAGCACGGCGTTATCGAATTCTTTCAGGCGCAACACCATACCGACATGAGACCACTTGCCGCCGGAGAATAACTTGATGATATTGGAGATCGCGCTTTTCCCTGAAAAGATCACAATGTCGCCTGTCTTCAGGGTTTCCCGTAATGAGTTGTAACTTGGCATAAAAACCTTCCCTTGCTATTAGTTGGTCCGGATTGCCAACGGGTAGCCTTTCCTTTTTCAACCGCTGCTGATGCCATTCTGAATTTGTCGAGGCAAAGATCTGTAGAATGTTAGCACTGCAAAGATTGCCTGCCTTAATTTGCTATTAATTGAAATTTTTCGTGTTGCCGGGGTTGCTAATGTGCGGCAATCATTGGGAGCGGTGCTTCTGTTCGGAAGTGTTTTTATCTCTGGTTGCCAGGGAGGTCGGCACCATAAAGGTCGAAAACTGGTATGGGAACTTTGTGGCGGCGGTTACATGGTGCGCAGGATAAATGCCAGATCAAATTTACTTTCTCAGAAATGAATAAGGCCAGATCAACTTTTGGCATCGAAATCCTGTAGCGCGTAGCGAAAACGGGCGTTCGCGCAAGAGTGCTCATTATTATTTGCAGCGGCTTTTCCCGTCGGCCTTTTAAAAAATGCTAAATAAATGTGGTCAGATCAGTCTTTTGACACCTATTTGATTGTCCGATTTCGACTGGCTATTCCCGATTTTGAATGATCCTAAAGTTACTGAAGCGGGCTGGTAGCTAGGTCTTCTCGGATCTCGATACCTGTTAGCCCGTGCTCTCTTACTAGATCCTTGAAGCGCTGGTCACAGTAGAGTGAGCGGAATAGGTCAAAGTCTGTTTTGAACACCGGTGCATCGGCAATATCGGCTGGATCGAAGTCCAGGCTGATAAGGCCTTCTTGAAGTCCATCAACAAGCTTCTTTTGGCTTTTTGAGTCGTCGGCGGGTTTGGTGGTGCGGCAATTGAATATTCGGTATTCCTCGCCTTCACTGGGTGCGCTTAGAAACTCGCCATAGGGAGCTAGTAATGGTTTCAGAACACTAAATGCCTTCTCGTTTAATACCAGATGGCAGCCACCTCCCCAGGTCGTGAGGTCAGGGCGAATGCTGACAACGACTTCGCCATCTGGCGGTTCAAAGCGTGCTTCAAAATTGTCCCATTTGTCCGCTATGGATGCATCGGTTTCGGTAAACTTGCTGAAAGTTTTCCGCCCCAATGTCTTTAGCATCTTTTCATAATCAAGCTCGAACCAACCATAGGTGTCGAGATCGGGTTTTATTCTGTAGTAAGTCATAGTCCTAAACGCTTTCTACTCTTTTGAGTCAGGGTGCCAATCAGATCTAGGTCATCGAGTCCATTGAGGAGTCTTGTGCGCATTCTGTTCAGGGCCATTCTTGCTGTGCTTTCATTGTGGGCGGCTCTTACGCTGTTGTTTGCCCACATTTCATATTTTTTGGTATGAAGTGGGCCGTGTGGTAGTGCACGCCTCAACGAGCGTATGAAATGGGGTACATGTTGTATTTCGGCCGGTAACCATACGCCGTTGGCGGGATCATTGATTCCAACATTGCAATCGTGCAACTTAAGCCGTGCAGCGATCTGCTGCATAGACCGCCAGCCTTTACCTGGAATAATATGATGAGCTTGGCAATTATCCGCTGGCTTTACGTCCCCCTCACTCTCCATAAACTGGACCAGCTGGCCGGTAGGGTGGTGCTCTTCATCGTAAATCCATTCATTATCTTCAAGGCGCGCGCCTTCGCGATACTTATGTAATCCTTCCTGGACTTGTGCCTGAGTGAGTAAATCGCGTCTCCGGCTGTCAAGAAATTCCCGCCGCTGCGCCAGCTTTTCGTCATTGGCGAAGCGCTCCTCATCAGTGGCACAGGCTTTGGCTTTATCCTGGTGGTATTGTTCGACTTGGCGCTGGTACTCCAAAATTCCCGCCTCTAGAGCCGTCATTTCGTGAGCCAACGGGGTTACACGAACACCATGATCGTATTCCATCCATGAATCTCCCTTTCTGGACAGTGATGATGGTAAACGAACTGAAGATATTTTTCAGGGAAAGGGGTGGGTACGATCGTACTTTTTGGGTATTTTTTCTTGCTCAAAAATTAAAAAAAACCACGAAGTAGAAACTATGCAATAAATGGGCTCAGATCAACGTTATGACATCGAAATCCTGTAGCGCGTAGCGAAAACAGGGGCTCGCACAAGAGTCCTGATTCTTATTTACAGTGTCTTTTCCCGCCGGTCTTTTACCCAATGCTCAATATCCTGTTGAGCTGCATATCCAATCTGTAATCACCTGATCCAGGGACTGGTACGTCCGTATGCGCGCGTTTTGTGCGCTGCTTCTCAGGGGACGTACGGTCACTTTTTTGCGGTTTACAGTGTTTTATTTTCGTGACTAGAATCCGCTCGCCAGCCATTTTTTGGTTTTCGATGGCTGCGGTGTCAAAACAATGCATTTTTAAAATAATAAAATTTTTTCCAATAAAAACAGCGACAACACGCCAAATCATCATCAATCGCCGGCAAATAGCCGTGTGTCCAAAGTATCGTATTGCCGTAGTCTGCTTCTGGATTGGCCGGCCTGCTTCAAAGGAATGCTGTTCCCCCTTTAAGTGATCGTTGACGTGTTGCCAAATCAAGTTCACAGAGAGAATGAGGTTCGGCGCATGATGAAGAGACTTACTCCCGTTTATCTCGGGATAATTTCCCTATTTCTTCTGCAGTTACCCGTGGCCGCCCACGCAGCCAATTTACCTGCTGACAAGTACACACTGACACTGGCCCACAGCGGCAAATGCGTCAATGTGCCCGGCGGCAGTACATCCAATAACGTCCAGCTGGAACAGAGTAATTGCTCGGGTTCGGCCGTGCAGGATTTCGATATCAGCCCGGTGGGTGACGGCTATTACAAAATCATCAATCTAAACAGCGGCAAAGCCATGCGCGTGCAGGGCGGCTCCCAGTCGGACGGCGCGGCGGTGGTCCAGTACAGCTGGTACGACTACGGCTCCCAGCACTTCCTGCCACAGAGGAACGGCAGCGGCTATATCCTACGCAACCGGAACTCGGGCAAGTGCGTTGAGCTCTCGGGCGCATCGCAGGGGGAGGGGAGCGTGCTGGTGCAGATGGCCTGTAGCGGCTCACCCCAGCAGACTTTTGCTATCGACCCGACCATCGACGGCGAGCGCACCCTGGCGCCCGGCCGATATACGGCCAGGGCAGTGCACTCAGGGCTTTGCCTCGACGTGCCTTCGTCCAGCACTGCCAACAGCAAGCAGCTGCAGCAGTGGAGCTGCAATGCCACCGCCGCACAGCAGTTCGATTTCGTCTACGCGGGCTCGGGCCAGTACGAGATTATCAACGTCAACAGCGGCAAGTGCGTCGACATCTACTGGAGCCAAACCGGCAATGGCACCCCTGTCCAGCAGTACAGCTGCAACCAGGGTAGCAACCAGCGCTTCCTCGTTGAGGGTACCGGTGACGGGGAGTTTTTTATAAAAACCGCCCTGTCGGGCAACAAGCCGATCGACGTCTCTGATGTCTCTCTGGACGACGGGGCCAAAATCCACCTCTGGGATGAGCATGGCGGTGACAACCAGAAGTGGACGCTCGAGCCGGTAGTCTACGAGGCCGCGGTGCAGGACGGTATCTACAACATTGTTGCTACCCACAGCGGCAAGTGCCTGGACGTGCCGGGATCGAGCACCTCCACGGGCACCCAGCTCCAGCAGTACTCCTGTAACGGCACCAGTGCGCAGACGTTCGAGCTGGTCCACCAGGCCGACGGCTACTACCAGATCCGCAACACCAGCAGTGACCTGTCGCTGTCGGTGCGGGACTTTGCCGACGCCGCCGGTACGGCAATCGAGCAGGGCGAGGGCTTCGGCAGCGACAACCAGTTGTTCCGCTTCGTGCCCTACGGCTCCGGTTATGTAATACGGCCGAAATCCAGCTACCAGTGCCTGGATGTGAACGACAGCCCGTTCAGTTCCGGCTACCAGGAGTTGATGCAGTACACCTGTAATTACGACAACAACCAGGTCTTTGCGCTGCAGGCTTTATCAACCTCCGCCAGTTACGCTGCCGCCCCGGCCGCAAACAATGACACGATTGTCCTGCTGCACGGCTTTACCGGTTGGGGCCGCGATGAATTGTTCGGCTTAAAGTACTGGGGTGGTGGCTGGACGGGCAAGAGGGACCTGCAGGAGTATTTGAAATCCCAGGGGCATAACACTGTCACCCTGGCAGTGGGGCCGCTCAGTTCCAACTGGGACCGCGCCGTGGAGGCCTACTACCAGCTTAAGGGCGGCTGTGTGAACTACGGTGCAACCCATGCCGCGACCCATGGGCACGCGCAATTTGGCCGCTGTTTCGCGGGGCTGCTGCCCGACTGGGATGCGGCCCACAAGATTCACATCATTGCCCACAGCCAGGGCGGCCAGACAGCCCGGGTGCTGCTCAAGCTGTTGCGGGATGGTTCTCCGGAAGAGCACTACGAGGCCGGCACCGTGTTCGAGGGCGGCAGGAACTGGGTGCACAGTATCACCACCGTTTCCACGCCCCACAACGGCACCACGCTGACCGAGTTTTTCAACCCGCTGGATATTACCGAGCAACTGGTAACCTCCATCTACCGGGCGGCGGGCCTGGTCAGTGGCGAGAACGTGATCTACGACCTGAAGCTCGACCAGTGGGCGCTGAAGCGCCAATCCGGGGAAAGCTGGGATGACTATTTCCACCGCGTCAAGGACGACCGCCTGTGGGCCGAATCGACGGATACCTCACTGTACGACCTGAGCGTGGAGGGTGCGCCGTATATCTACGGCGGTGCCATTACCTACCCGGACGTCTATTACTTCACGTATTCAACCCAGTCCACCTTCAAAGGATTGTTTACGCAAAAACAGTATCCCAGTGCTTCCACCTTCCTGCCGTTTATGCCGCAGTCGCTGTTCATGGGGCAGTACAAGAACAGCAACCTGGGTGTGGATGCCGGCTGGTTCGCCAACGACAGCGTGGTGAACACCAACAGTATGATGGCTCCCACGGGCGCGCCCTACCAGGAGTACAACGGATTGCCGGTGCCCGGTGTGTGGCAGTACATGGGCAACAAGTCCGGCTGGGACCATGTGGATGTCATTGGACTGTTTACCCTGAAGGATATCAACCCGATGTACCTGAACCAGGCGGAGATCCTGGAATCCCTGGATTGACCGGCCCCTCCCTGGTCGGGGAGGGAATGGGAAAGAGGTCCCCGTAAGCGGCGGGGGCCGCGCCAAGGTCAGCCTTATGTCGGGCTGGCCTTTTTTATTGCCGATCCTGGCAGGTTCAACACTCCGGCTCGCCCGTTCGCAGCGCTCCGCCCACGGCAACCTTTGGTTAATACGGGCTCGCCTGCCTTGTTGGAAGGCTATTGCGATTTATTGACAATCGTTTTCAGTGTCTCCCGTCTCATTCGCCCGGTATCACCCTGTAGCGGCACCTGTCCGCTACCGCGAGAAACGAAGACCATGTCTGTCACCTCGATATCGGGTGGCCTTCATTTACAGTGACCCCGGGCCTACGGGTACGATACCGCTTGGATTTAGCGCCGTGATTGAATAATACCCGGCCTTGATATGATCCAGATTCACTACCTCGGCAATGCCTTCAATCGCCAGGATTCTGCGCATGTAGTCATAAAGGTGAGGCATTTCCCTGAGCGTATTGCGATTGCATTTAAAAATGCCGTGATAGGCAGCATCGAAACGCACCAGAGTAACAAACAAACGGATATCCGTTTCAGTCAACAGGTCACCAAAGAGGTAGTCGCGCCCATCTGCAAGGCGGGACTCCATCGCATCGAGTGCTGTGAAAACCTTTGAATATGCCTCTTCATAGGCCAATTGTGTGGTGGCAAAACCGGCCTGATAAACGCCATTATTCAAGTCGCTATACAGATACGTGTTCAATTCGTCTATTTCGCTGGCCAGCTCTTGCGGGTACAGATCCGGCCCCGGGCGCCCGAGGTGGGAAAAGGCACTGTTCAACATGCGCAGTATGTCGGCAGACTCATTGTTAACAATCGTTTTGCTGTGCTTGTCCCACAAAACCGGTACGGTCGCTCTACCGGTAAAGCCGGGGTCGGCGCTGGTGTATATTTCATGCATATAGCGTGCGCCCGTAAGCGCATCTTCATCGCTGCCGGGGTAACCACCGAATTGCCAACCCTGTTCCGCTAGGCGAGGGTTGACTACGGAAACACTGATAACATCGCTCAACCCTTTAAGCTGTCGGGCCATTAGGGCGCGGCTTGCCCAGGGGCAAATGTAGGCCACATACAGGTGGTAGCGACCTTTTTCCGCTTTAAAACCACCCTTTCCTGTGATGCCCGGTGAACCATCGGGAGTGATCCAGTTGCGAAATGAAGAGGTTTGCCGAATAAAACGTCCCTGTTCGTCTTTGTTCTGGACGGGTTGCCAGCTTTCCTTCCAAACTCCATTAACTAACATGGTAATTACCTCATTGCTCCTTCCCGCCCCCAGATAGCTCTGAGGGCAGGGTGCATTCTTTTTACAATTTAAGCTCTGGCGCCTGCGGTTGTTACACCCTGGGGTTGCTGCTTGTCGATAACGCTTCCAAGCAGTTGTTTATCCAGGGAAAGGGCACCGCCACCTTGAATCGCCAGAGCAACGGTTGCGGCAAATAATGCCAGCGCATATTCATAACCGTTGTTGCTCAGGAACAAACCGTGACTAAAGTGAACGCCGAAAATAGCCACGAGCATGGTGAACGCACTTACCGCGGCGGCAGGGCGTGTAAGCAGGCCTAGTACCAGTGCCAGCCCGCCAAAGAACTCCGCGCTGCCCGCCAGGAGCGCCATCAAATAGCCGGGTTCGAGGCCGATGCTGGACATCCACTGACCCGTGCCCTCAAGTCCATAGCCTCCGAACCAGCCAAACAGCTTTTGCGCACCGTGAGCGGCCAAGGTAATACCTACCGGTACTCGAAGTACCAACGCTGCCAATCCAGCATTCGAGTTCATTACTGCTTTCAATGTTTTCTTGCTCATCCGTTTTATCTCCAATCAGTTGCTGCGGGATAACCCTTAAACTGCCTTAATCAGGCTCAAATACACCTTAATAGCAACGTAAAACCCTATAAATAGCCTTTCTGTTGGAGGATTATCAACATATCATTGATAGTGAATGTGTGATCTTACGGGAGGCCGGGATGGACCGCATTGATGCCATGAAAGCCTTCGTTGCCGTTGCCAACGAAGGTGGCTTCACCAGAGCTGCAGATAAACTGAATATATCTAACCAACTGGTCAGCAAATACGTATCGCAGCTGGAAGAGCACCTGGGAGTACGTTTGTTGAATCGCACTACGCGCAGGGTTCACCTGACCGAAGAGGGGGCACAATGCCTCCAATATGCGCAGCAGATTCTGGAGAGTATTCAAGACATGGAGGGCCAGCTGGGTTATCTCCAAAGTGAGGCGCAGGGACTCTTGCACATCAGCGCGCCAGTCTCGTTTTCCACACTCCACCTGGCACCTTTAATCAGTGACTTTCTGCAAGCACACCCAGCGGTTCGGGTAGATCTCGAGCTGAATGATCGTAAAGTAGATGTTGTCGAAGAGAATTATGATGTCGCGCTGCGCATCGGCCGCTTGCAAAGTTCTTCACTTATTGCAAAACACATTGCACCCATAAGGTTGGTGGCTTGTGCTGCTCCGAAGTATCTGGAGCAACACGGTACTCCCCAAACCCCTGAGGATTTATCGCCGGACCACTACTTGGGCTACAGCTACATGGAGTACGACAAACACAAGTCACCCTTAATGGAAGCGCTCAAAGCCAGTAGTCGCAGCCAGAAGACAAGTTTTATGTGTAATAACGGCGAGGTGTTGGCTAAGGCTGCAATTGCGGGCGACGGATTTGCTTTGCAGCCAACGTTTATGGTCGGGGAGGCGATTAAACAGGGTAAGTTGAAAGTGATTTTGCCAGAATACGAACCTGAACCCATGGCGCTTTATGCCGTGTATCCACACCGGAAATTACTGGCGACCAAGCTGCGTTCGTTTATTGATTTCATGGAAAGCTATTTTGGCAGTCCACCCTATTGGGATGAATTTGACCAGGTGAAATAGCACAGCTATCTGATTCACTCGCGGCAAATGCGTGGTGCAGCTGCTGATCAAACCCCTTTTTTCGATGCCGGGTCTCGCTCCAGCATCTGCCCCCTCAGCGGCGCCAGAGCGTGGGGCACATGACATTCCGTCGCCCCGGCATCCTGGGTATTAAGGGCTCAATTTAATAAATTTACACTTTTTTACGTTCGTCCTGCCGACTCGTCGCGGGAGGGTGCCGGGCTGTGCAATATTTGTTCGTTGTGAATTGGCGAGGTGGGTTCTCAGTCGAAACCGCGCGACGCGTGCGGCGTCTGGCTCCGATACCGCACAGTTGCCTTTACCTTGCCCTGACGTCGTTTGGGCTGAAGTCGACTCGTGAGCTGGTACTAGTCATGAGTGCGTACGGTTTCACATTTGCAAAATCATACGTTTTGCATACATTGGTGCCCACTAGCCGCTGGCGCCAAAAAGCAGACCAATGAGTCACAGCGGCAAAATACAACAATGATTAGGCAGTACCCAGCATGACGACACAAGTCCAACCCTATTCGCAAACGCGATCGTTTACCACCGTCACCCTCATTGAGCTCTGGGAGCGCTTCGGCTATTACGGCATGCAGGCGCTGATCGTTTACTTCATGGTGCAGCGCCTCGGCTTTGACGACAGCCGCGCAAACCTGGTCTGGTCCGCCGCCGCGGCCCTGATCTACGTGGCCCCCGCCATCGGCGGCTGGGTGGGCGACAAGGTGCTCGGCACCAAGCGCACCATGTTCATCGGCGCCGGCATCCTGTCCCTCGGCTATATGCTGATGGCAGTGCCGACAGAAAACGCTACCTTCCTGTTTGCCGCACTGGGTGTGGTCGTGGTCGGTAACGGTATGTTCAAGCCGAACGCCGGCAACCTGGTCCGCAAGATTTACGAGGGCGATGATTCAAAAATCGACAGCGCCTTCACCATCTATTACATGGCGGTCAACGTGGGGTCTACCTTCTCCATGCTGTTGACCCCGTGGATCAAGGACTACGTCAATCAGTCCTGGGGGCACGAGCTGGGATGGCACGCGGCCTTTGGTGTATGTGCTGTGGGCCTGGTGGTTGGTCTCGCAAACTACCTGCTGATGCGCGTAACCCTGTCCCATTACGGTTCCGAGCCCGATGAGCAGCCGGTGGACAAGAAGAAGCTGATGGCGGTGCTGGGCTGCTCCCTGCTGGCCATTATCGGTTCCACCATCGTGCTGGAATACCAGTCGGTAGCGCGCCTGTTCGTGTATGTGGCCGGCTTCGTAGTGCTGGGTATTTTTGTACACCTGATTCGCAGCAGTGTGGAAAGTGAGCGCGCCGGCCTGATCGCCGCGCTGGTGCTGACCCTGCAGACCGTATTCTTCTTTATCTTCTACCAGCAGATGTCCACCTCACTGGCGCTGTTCGCGCTGCGCAATGTGGACTGGAACTTCCAGGTGTTTGGCGCCCATCTGTGGACCTGGTCTCCGGCGCAGTTCCAGGCGCTGAACCCCATCTGGATCATGCTGCTGAGCCCGGTACTGGCATGGCTATATAGCTGGGCGGGCCGTCGCAACAAGGATATTTCCATTGCGGCAAAATTTGCCCTGGGCTTCTCCGTGGTGGCGCTGGGCTTCTTCACCTACGGCATTGCCGGCCAGTTTGCCGTCGACGGCAAGACTTCCTCCTGGGTAATGATCGTCGGTTACGGCTTCTACTCCCTGGGTGAATTACTGGTGAGTGGTCTCGGCCTGGCAATGATCGCCCGCTACGTGCCGGCGCGTATGGGCGGCTTTATGATGGGCGCCTACTTTGTGGCAGTGGGTATTTCCCAGTACCTGGGCGGCGTGGTGGCCAACATGGCCAGCATTCCGAAGGGCATCACCGATCCGCTGGAATCCCTGCCGATTTACACCGACCTGTTCAACAAGCTGGGCGTGGCCGGCTTGGTGGCCACAGCTATCGCACTGGCAGCACTTCCGCTGATGCGCAAGCTGACGACGAAGCATCACGAGCACAACGGTGCTGCTGTAGAGCTGGCACCCGCTGAAGCGGCGTCTTAAGCGGACGGATAGCTGAATCAAGCCAGACTGCCCGCAGCCTGCGGCGGACAGTCAGCTAGGCGAAGAGGGGAGCTTCTATTGAAGCTCCCTTTTTTATTTTTCGGTCTTAATTTCAAAGGCGGGAAGGGCAGGCAGAGGGATGTGCTTTGCTGAAGGAGTATCCGCTTAGCGATCAGCTCCGTCAGGCGAGAAAGTCCGTATCAGCTCATACACCCCCGGTTCGAACTGCGCTACCGCCAGGGCTTTACATTTTCAGTGCGTGAGTGATCCCCAGCAGGATGGCGGCCATTGCGGGTATCCAGAATAGAGGCGACTGGAGGAGTGGTAATTGCCGGGACTTGCCAAGATTCCGTTTTTCGGACGTCCACCAAAACAGAAATACGCAGGTTACGCCAAATACAACAGTCATCGATGTCAGTGTCAATTTTGCGATAAACGCCAGGTTTTCAGTGTTCTCACCGCCAAAGTGGGCTGCGGTCAGTCGACCGAGACCCACAGCCACTGGAATGAGCGCAAAGGGAATTGCACGTTTGAAAATGTTTCTTTTCATCTTGGCGCCTCTCGTTTGATTTATCAGTAAGTGGCACTTGTTGTGGCTAATGGTGCTTCAGGCTTGCGCCCGTTGAGCGCTGCGCACTAAATAGAAATAGCACGCCAACAGCAGTAGAAGATGCGGCAGTGTTGCAGCCAGTAGATGTATAGATAGGCCGGGCGCCAGCAGGGAAAAGTAAAGCCTCAGCAGGATCAGCGGCGCCAATAGCAGGGTGTAAAAAACAGCATCGGGTTCCCGGGTGAGAAACTTGCTGCCATAGGCCAGGAGTAGAAATGCAGCAGAGAGTGGCAGACCGAGTGTTGCCAGGTCTATCAGCGCCAACGCCAGTAAGCCGGATATCTCGCTTACCGGTTCCGCTAGTTCCGCCGGTATAGCGACGGCGGTAGCTACCCCGATCAGGTAGATTGAACACAACGCAAATCCAGCGCCGAGCAGTAGGCCTAATAGCCGATTCGCTAGCTTTCCCAATACGTGACTCCCTGTAAGGCTGATATTGTCTTCTTAATTACCTCTAAATTTGACCTCTAAAGCGCTACTGCAATTTTCCCCAAAATATTTGCTTTGCTATTTCTGCACCTGGTAAGTGGGCGTGCCCAGGGGGCAGGGGCTTGTGTCCAACAATACTACCGGATATCTCAGCGACGAGTGAAATGGCAATACTGAGCGGCTGAGTAAAACTATGACGCTCGGGCTTTACTCTGTGCGGATAAGTTTCGTCAGTGAGACAGCGATGCAGGTTTACAGAGGTTGCAGTTCTGGTTGATGGCGGAAGGTGCGGAAGGATTTAGAACGGTTAGGGGGCAGGGCGCTTTTGAACCTGCCGGCTCGTGATGCTTGCTCTTAACTCGCTGGCGCGGGTTGATCGAGCAGGGGCAGTTTTATCCACCCTCGAAAGGCGTTGTTTGTATGGCGCGCTCGGGAGGATTCGAACCTCCGACCGCCTGGTTCGTAGCCAGGTACTCTATCCAGCTGAGCTACGAGCGCGTCGAGGTGGCGAACTGTAGTGAATTGTCGTGCCACGGTCAATAGTCGTTTCTAAAAAATACTTTGAAAATCATTGAGTTAGTTGACTGGCCCGGGCGCCGATTGCCGGTGTTTCCGGCGGATCTTCATTCGAGTAAACGCGCGGAGGCTGGCACGCGCGCTGCCTCTGGCGGCTAATCCATTATCCAGCTTGACCAACTCATAACCAGGTGGTTATGCTTTAATTGATAACCAGATAGTTATGGATTTCAGATGCCGGACACCCGTGATGTGCTTTTCAAGACTCTTGCCGACCCGACACGACGAGCGCTGTTTGAGCAGTTGTGCCAGCAGGGAGAGCAGACCGTTGGGGCGCTGACGGAGCAGGCGGGCGTGTCGCAGCCGGCGGTTTCCAAGCATCTCGGTGTGTTAAAGCGGGCCGGATTGGTATTTGATCGCCACGAGGGGCGCCAGACGCACTATAGCGCACAGCCCGCTGCACTGACGCCGCTACTCGACTGGACCAGTGAAATGAAGGCCTTCTGGGAGCAGCGATTCGACGCGCTGGAGGATCTGCTGAAGAGAATGGATCAGTAAAAGAAACAGGGATGGACAAATGAACGAAATTTCAACCGAAGCATCGCGCGAAACACGCTCCGTTGTGGTCGAACGCGAGTTGCCCCATCCACCCGAAAAGCTGTGGCGCGCGCTGACGGTGCCGCATCTGGTGGAAGAGTGGTTGATGAAAAACGATTTTCAGCCGGTCCAGGGGCATCGCTTTAATCTCCGCGCGGACTGGGGCGGTGTGTTGGACTGCGAAGTCCTGGTCGTCCAGCCGCACAGAACGCTTTCCTACACCTGGAATTTCCCAAATGAGGATGCGGCCTTCAACGTGCAGAGTGTGGTGACTTTCACACTGACGCCAACCGCGGACGGTACGCACCTGCGTATGGAGCAGGTCGGCTTCCGGCCGGAGCAGAAGCAGGCGTACGGTGGCGCCAAACAGGGCTGGAGAAACTTCTTTACGGCCCTGGAAACAGTATTGGCGAGCATGGATTGAAATCCTGGGTGCGCCCAAGGGTACTGTGCGAATAGATCTTGGGTCCGCGAAGCGTTCAGTTTCCGACAGCTGGATTGATAAGCAATTTAAACCGACGTTTATTTAAGGAAGAAAGCGATGAATATTTTTTTGTGGGTTCTGCAAATTCTACTGGCGCTTCATACGGCCATGGGTGCGGTGTGGAAATTTTCCAATGCCGAGCAAACTGTGCCGTCCCTGAACGCAATTCCCCACAGTGCCTGGCTGGCAATGGGGGTGTTGGAGCTGTTTTTAAGCCTGTGTCTGGTTGTGCCACTGCTCTACAAACCGCTGGGTTACCTGGTTCCAATTGCAGCGGTTGTAATCGCGCTGGAAATGCTGCTCTTTTGCGTGCTGCACCTGTCTTCCGGGGCAGCGAGCTACAGCTCTGTCATTTACTGGCTTGTCGTGGCGGCTATCTGTGCGTTTATTGCGTATGGCAGGCTGATACTGAATCCCATTGCCCCGGGACTGGCAAGCTGATCGCAGTCTTTCTGCGCCGGCAGCGCTGTCTGGATTCGCGAGACTAGCTGCCGGCGTTCCGGGAGTTATACATGGGCACTTGCAAGGTTAATGGCCGATCGATGCCAGAAACTCCGCAATTTTTCCGTTCACCCATTCCGGCTTTTCCTGCCCCAGCCAGTGCCCCGCCTCGATCACTTCATTGATGCGTAAATCGCTGCACTGCGTGTGCATGTCCAGGCCGATGCCCTGGGCATAGAGATTGGTCCAGTCTTTACTGCCGGTCAGGTACATGGCTGGAACGGTGATGGTGTTGTCCGTTTGCGCGGCGGTGCGCTGCCAGGTGCGTGCAAAGTTGCGGTACCAGTTCAGTGGTGGCTCGAAGCCATGGCGCTGGTAGCGGCTGATGATGTAATCGAGGAAATCCCGCGGCATGTATTCCGGGGGCTCGTCTGGCAGGGTGATCCGCTCCAGCAGTCCGCGGTCATCCGCTTCTTGCCCCAGCAGTTCGAAGCGGCCAGTGAGAATGCCCTCGAGTGAGCGGGTTTTGTCGCGGTTCAGGGCCTCGTGGGCGGCGGCGTTCTGGAAATCGATGATGTAAAAGTAGTTGTCGCCCATCTGCCGTTTCAGCGCGCTCAGGGTATCGGTCTGGCCGCGGCCGAACCAGGGCACGCTCAGTCCGCCGACGCCCTTGATACGCTCCGGGTGAAGCCAGGCGGTGTGCCAGGCAACGATACAGCCCCAATCGTGGCCGATGATCACGCCTTGCTCCTGGTCATAGGCATCCAGCAGGCCGATTACATCGGCTGCCAGCTCCACCGTGTCGTAGGCGGCGATATCTTCCGGCGCATCGCTGTCGCCGTAGCCGCGCATTTCCGGCGCAACAACCTTGTAGCCCCTGTCGACCAGGAACTTGATCTGCGGCCCCCAGCTGGCCCAGCACTCGGGAAAACCGTGTAGCAGGAACACCAGCGGGCCTGCGCCGGCCTCGGCCACATTTAGGTGGATACCATTGGTCGCGACGGTGCGGAACTGGATTCCGTACTGTTCCAGTCCGTAGGGCAATTTGTGGCTCATCGCTGCTCCTGCTTCGTTGTTGTGTCCTGGTGCTTTGGCTCAGAGTAATGGTTTGCACCGATCTGCAACAGTGTGTCTCGGCGAAAAAATCGCGGTGCCGCGCGCCCCGGGTTCCCTCGCTAGGAGCAGCAGGTGGGAGTGAGGCGGCTGTAAATCCGGCGCCAAAACCACCCCGTGGGGAGTCCTGACCCCGCCTAACATTCGACAAGCTCGCCCAGGCTGCAGCGAAATATTCTTCACCTGGTTCGGCGGAGCTGGCTTGAAGGTGAATAATATTCGTAATAATGTTGACTTTGCCTAATTTAAATCCGTAAAGGTCGCCTAATGTTAAACTCAGTTTCGTCGCTGGATCGTACCGATATTGCCATTCTGCGGGTCCTTCAGGCCGAGGGGCGGATTAGTAATGTGGAACTGTCGGATCGCGTGCACCTGTCGCCTCCGGCCACGCTGGCCCGGGTCAGGCGGCTGGAGGAAGAGGGGTATATCAGCGGCTATGCCGCGATGCTCAATCGGGAAAAGCTGGGCCACGACAACCTGGCCCTGATCGAGATTGCGCTGGAGCTGCACCAGCACGAACGCATCGCCGAGGTACTGGATCGCCTGGTGGCCATGCCGGAAGTCCTTGAGTGCTATCACGTTACCGGTGAGTACGACTACATGATCAAGGTCTCCACCGTGAACAACCGGGCACTCGACCGCTTCATCGCTACACGGCTCATACCTTTACCGGGCATTGCCCGGATCCATACCAGCATCGTGTTGAAGGCGCTCAAGCAGACGACACAACTGGAATTGCCGGAACCCTAGACGGGTCGCATCTGTGTGGCCCGCCGATTTATAACGATAAAAGAGGCACACATGTGGGAATCTAAGAACATAGAAACCAATACCATCCACGGTGGTAAGAAGTCCCAGGGCGAGCACGGACCCTTGTCAACGCCGATTTACCAGACGTCGACCTTTGTCTTCGAGGATGTGCAGCAGGGCGCGGATCGTTTCGCCGGCGAAGCCCAGGGGCATATCTACTCCAGGCTGGGCAACCCCACCGTCGATGAGCTGGAAGCCCGCATGGCAGTGCTGGAAGAAACCGAAAGCGCAGCCGCTTTCGGTTCCGGGATGGGTGCGGTATCCGCGGCAATTTTTGCTTTACTGAAGGCCGGTGATCACCTGATCACTTCCCATCGTCTCTACGGCTGCACCTTCGCGCTATTCAATCATCAGCTGCCGGCACTGGGCATTCAGGTCAGCTTCGTGGATCTCGCCGATGCGCAGGCGGTACGTGCCGCCATCCAGCCGAATACCAAAGTGATTTACGGTGAGACGCCGATCAACCCCTGCCTGACGGTTATCAACCTGGATAGCATCGCCGCGATCGGGCAGGAGCACGGTATTATCACCGTCATTGACAACACTTTTATGTCGCCGATCCTGCAGCGCCCGGCAACCCATGGCATCGACCTGGTGTTGCACTCTGCAACCAAGTACCTGAACGGACACGGCGATGTGGTGGCCGGTATCCTGTGTGGCCCCAGTGCGCTGATCGATCATATCAAGATGACTACGCGCAAGGACATGGGTGCGGTGATGAGCCCCCACGACGCATGGTTGGTCATTCGCGGCCTGAAAACATTGCATCTGCGCGTGCAGCGACACAGCGAAAATGCGCAGCTGGTGGCCGAACACCTGCAGGACCACAGTGCCATCGAAAAGGTCTATTACCCGGGTCTCCCGGATCACCCCGGATACCGCTTGCTCAGCACGCAGATGCACGGCGCCGGTGGCGTGATGGCATTTGAGCTGAAGTGCAGCTTCGAGCAGGCCGTGGCGTTTATCAATCAGCTAAAGATGTGCAAACGTGCGGTCAGCCTCGGCGATGCGGAGACCCTGATCCAGCACCCGGCATCCATGACACACTCCACCTACGCGCCCGAGGAACTGGCGGAAGCGGGGATTTCCCGCACGCTGATCCGGCTTGCGGTGGGCCTGGAGAATGCCGAAGACATTATGGCGGATCTGGATCAGGCCCTTGCCAGTATCCTCTGATCACCTGTCGGTTAACGTCCGAGAATAATAATATCGCCATCGCAAAACCGCGTCCGGGCAGGTGTGAGCAGGGGTTCATTGTTGCCCGGCCGTCGACTGCGATCCGGCTTTTCCCATAAAAACTGAACCGGAAATTGCGCATCGTGAATATGCAAGTCAATCCGCACGACTTCATTGGGGAGCAGGATTTAGAGCTGCAGGAATGGCTGGAATCGCTCGATGATATCCTGCGCCACCAGGGCGCTGATCGCGCACAGGAAATCTTGCGGGTGCTGCAGGAGCGCCTTGTCAGCCGCGGTGTGCAACTGGACGGGGCTCCACTGAACACTCCCTATCGCAACACGATACCCCTATCCGAGCAGCCGGCTTATCCCGGTAATCTCGAGGTGGAGCAGCGGATTGAAAATATGATCCGCTGGAATGCCATCGCCATGGTCTTGCAGGGCGCCGATAGTGGTACCGGTGTGGGCGGCCATATCGCCACTTACGCTTCCGCCGCTACCCTGCTCGAGGTGGGCTTCAATCATTTCTTTCGATGTCGAGACGCGGACTACGGTGGTGACCTGGTCAACGTACAGGCCCACGCCGCACCCGGTATTTATGCGCGCGCCTTTCTGGAGGGGCGGCTCACCGAACGGCAGCTGCGTAATTTCCGGCGCCAGTTACAGCCCGGTGGCGGTCTCCCGTCTTACCCGCACCCGCGCCAGCTGCCGGAATTCTGGCAGGCGCCAACCGCTTCCATGGGCCTTTCAACGCCCTCAGCCATTTATCAAGCCCGTTTTACCAAATATCTGGAAGCCCGGGGGTTGAAACCAGCTAACGGCGGCAAGATCTGGAATTTTATCGGTGATGGCGAGGCGGATGAGCCGGAAGTACTGGGTACCATCAATATCGCCGCACGGGAAAAACTCGACAACCTGGTACTGGTAGTGAACTGCAACCTGCAGCGCCTCGATGGCCCGGTACGCGGCAACGGCAAGATCATTCAGGAACTGGAGCGCAGTTTCCGCGGTGCCGACTGGCAAGTGATCAAAGTGGTCTGGGGCAGTGGCTGGGATACCTTGCTGCAAAATGATCACAGCGGCGTGCTACAAAGACGCATGGAAGAAACCCTGGATGGCGATTACCAGATGTATTCAACCAGGCCCGGCGGTGCACAGCGCGAGCACTGGGTGGAGAACTCCCCCGAACTGCAGGCACTGATGAGTAGCCTGACCGATGAAGAGGTCAGGGAGATCAAACGCGGCGGCCAGGATGCGAAAAAGATCTTTGCCGCTTTTGCCCGGGCGGCGCAAAGCTCCGGCAAGCCCACCGTGATACTGGTCAAAACGGTAAAAGGGGACGGCCTGGGTGATTCGACCCAGGGTAAAAATACCGCGCACCAAAAGAAACAGTTTTCCGCCCAGGAGCGCATCGCTATCGGCAGGAAACTCGGCATTCCGCTCGCGGAGGAGGAGTTGGCGCGCGCCGATTTCTATTCTCCGGAAGAGGGCTCCGAGGAGCTACGCTATCTGCGGGATAGGCGCCGCGCGCTCGGCGGTGGTATGCCGTACCGACGGGTAGAGGGGGCAGCGCTGAAGGCGCCGGACCGCGCACTGTTTGACGAGTTCTATAACGGCAGCGGAGAGCGCGCCCTGTCGACCACCATGGCGGTGGTGCGCATTATGGCCAAGCTGATCAAAGACAAGCAGGTCGGCAAGTACATAGTACCCATCGTTCCGGATGAGGCGCGCACTTTTGGCATGGAGGCGCTGTTCCGTGAGGCCGGCATCTATGCCCCCGGTGGGCAAAAGTACCTGCCGGTGGATGCCGACAGCCTGCTGCCGTATCGCGAGGCGGCGGACGGGCAGGTTCTGCAGGAGGGGATCTGCGAGGCGGGTGCCATGGCGTCTTTTCTGGCCGCCGGTACCGCTTATGCCAACCACGGCGTACCGACGATACCGCTGTATATCTTCTACAGTATGTTCGGCTTCCAGCGGGTGGGCGACATGATCTGGGGCTGTGCCGACAGCATGTGTCGTGGTTTCCTGCTCGGCGGCACCGCCGGTCGTACCACCCTGAACGGCGAGGGGCTGCAGCATCAGGATGGCCACTCCCACATACTGGCATCGACGGTGCCGAACCTGCGCAGCTACGATCCCGCATTTGCCTACGAACTGGCAATACTGCTGCGCGACGGTATCGAGGTGATGTACGAGCGGGGTGAGCAGGTCTTTTACTATATTACCGTTTACAACGAGAACTACCCGATGCCGGCGATCCCCGACGCTGCGCAGCAGCGAATCGAGGAGGGGGTGAAAAAGGGTCTTTATCTTTTCCATCCGGCGGACAGTGGAGGGCGAGAGCAGCCATCGGTGCAGCTTTTCGGTAGCGGCAGCATTATGCAGCAGGTACTCGAAGCGCAGACTTTACTGGCTGAGCGCGGTATCGCGGCGCATGTGTGGAGCGTGACCAGTTACACGGAGCTGGCGCGGGATGCTGAGCGGGTAGAGCGCCTGAACCGGATGGCGCCCGGTAAAAAACGCCAATCCTACCTGGAGCAGGTACTCGGTTCGGTGGATGGCCCGATAGTGGCGTGTAGCGACTATATGCGCGCGCTGCCCGCCAGCATTGCGCGCTGGGTTCCGGGACAGTACGTGACACTGGGCACCGACGGCTTCGGAGTGTGTGAATCACGGCAGCACCTACGCAAGTATTTCGAAGTGGATGCCTCCAGTATTGCCTATGCCGCGCTGGCGGCACTCTGTGACCGAGGGGAGATCAGTGCTGACAGGCTCAGCTCACTGGGTGAAGAACTCGACATTTTTGGTGAATTTCCCCGCGCAGCAGAACGCGAATTTCTCGGCGAGCCATTTGTGTGAGCGAGGATTGAGCCCCCAACCGGTTTCATTTTGGCATCCGGTAGGGGACTCTATCAGAAAGCCCTCAGTATTCCGTCAGTACCGGGTACTTCAGATAGGCCTGATCATAGTAGGGGCTTCGCTGGTAGAAGAAGTCCATGCGCGCGCGGGGATCGTCGGCGAACGCCTTATCCTGCAGGCGCTTTTCAAATTCCTTTTTCAGTGCAGGGTCCTGTTGCAGCATCTTCTCCGCCAGCGGGATCAGTGCATAGGGCTCGGCGTATTCAGTGCGCTGGAAAATCTGGTTGAAGAATCCCCACTGGAATAAAGAATCCGGCCCGCGCGGATCCAGTAGCGCGACCGCCAGGCTTCCCAGCGGCTGGTCGGTACTGATTTTGACGAAGTCATTCAGTGAGACCTGCACCGGCTTTTCGGAAAAAGTACCGGAAACGCGGAAGTGCCCCTCGAAGGGACTCTCGGCAAACTCGTGGCCGTCGACAGTCAGCTGCGTCAGTTTGGCGGATTTCCGCTGCGGCTCGCTGACCTGTATTCCGTGTGCCTTCAGGCGGGCCAGCACCAGTGCGTCTTTTTTCGGCAGGTAATACGCCCTGGGCACGCGCACTTCCACCGCCTTGACGTTGTCGGCGAAGACCGGCAATTCAGGGTAATCCTTGGCCTTGCCCAGCCACACGACCTGTTCGGTACCGGTAATCGGGTTCATGGCTTTCTTGTAGGCCATGCCCTTGAACGGCTGCTTGGCAAAAACCGTCAGGTCCGGCTTCTTGTTGGTATCCCAGGCGAGCACCTGGGTTTCGGGGCGACGTTTCTGGTCGCTGGCGATGGCCTTCTCTAGAGACTGCCTATCCTCTCCCAGCGCTTGCAGGGCTGCTTCGAGAAACACATAGGTGCCCAGCACCCGCTGCCGGAACGGTTTGAGGGAGTGGTTTTCGATCAGTACTGTCGGTGTGTGGCGCAGGTCGCCGAGGCCGTTGGAAAAACGAGGCAGGGCGGTCCAGTGGGTGATGCCGTCAGAAAATTCCTGCGGGTTCACGCCGAACACCAGCGGTCCCGGGATATGGCCGGCGTCGGTCAGCGCCTTGTCTAGCCTGCCGCGCAAGCTGTTGTCCAGCCAGTGGGCGATGTCGGGGGAATCGCTGGCAAATGCAGCGGTATAGCCGTAGGTAATATCGTACTGGTAGTCCTCACCATCGGTGACGTGAATGTCGAGATAGAGATCCGGCTTGTAGCTGTTGATGACATCCATCACCGCGCGCAGCTCCGGCGTGTCGAGCTTGGTGTAATCGCGATTGATATTCAGGTTGTTGCCGTTGCTGCGCCAGCCGGCGTTTTCCGGGCCGCGCTGGTTCATGCGGTTGTAGGGACCGGTGCGCTCGTGGCCATCGACATTCAGGATCGGCACGATCAGCAAGTTGGCGCGCTCTACCAGCTGGCGCAGTTTGCGGTTACCGGTGACGTAATCCCGCAGCAGCATCAGGCTGGCATCCTTGCCGTCGATTTCACCGGAATGGATACCCGCCTGCGCCAGCAGGGTGGGCTTGCCGTTGGTCTTGGGGTCGCTGCCGCCGGCGGTCAGGGTGACCAGCTGTACTTTGCGCCCACCGGAGGAGGTGCCGATATCCATGGTCCTGATGTCCGGGCTCGCCGCTGCCAGGCGATCGATAAACGCGCGGGTTTCCCGGTAATTCGGCGTGGTGCGAAAAGCGCTGGCCTCGGCGGGTGTGACCCAATCGCCCTTGTTCACGATCAGCTGTTCCGAAGCGCCGTGCCAGGGTAGGAGTTTCGGCAGTGGTGCGCTCACTGGCGCTTCACTGTGGGCGGTACAGGGTGCAATAACGGCGGCCGTTACAAGGCAGCGGGCGAGCAGGGAAGTGCTTGCCCGGGTAATGGAAGTAAACATGAACAATCGATCCCCAAAAGCAGTCGATAACCGGTTTTATTGGTTTGATGCGTCCATGATAGGGCAATTGCCACCAAGGCGCATTGCTCGGGGTATTAATCGGTGGGGTTGTGGCGCTGGCGATTTACGGTTGCAGTATTTCCAGTGTGCGCGTATCCGCCTGCCCGCGGTAATAGCGCCCGAGAAGCTGCTCGAAAATACAATTTCTCGGCTCTGCAGCCGCAAACAGTGTCAGTGATGAGCGGAGTTTCATGTCGTCGGGGCTGCCGAATATATCGTGCGCGGATCTGCCTTCCAGTTGCATCAATTGCTGGCAGCACTCCTGCAGTCGTTCCCCCAGAACCGGATGTTCCAGATAGGCCTTCGCCTCCTCCAGGCTGTTGATCGCGTAGCGCTGCGCCATGGCACTGTGCCCGAGTCCGGCGATCTGCGGGAAAATGAACCACATCCAGTGAGAACGCTTCTGGCCATCGGTCAGTTCCGCCAGCGCGTCGGCATAGACATCGCGCTGGGCTTTCTCGAATCGCTCCAGGTCGAAAGGGTCATTCATGCGGATTTCCTGAATCTGCTGCTAATAGCGGTGATTAAACCAGAGCGCTCCCGCGGCAGCCAGCGGCTGCCCGCGAGATACTAGAGCCTGGAGGGATGGCTGTCCGGATCCCCCTCGATGTGGGGTTTGTCGCTGTGTGACAGCCCGTGCTCGCCCGTTTCCGGTTGCTCCCAGGTGCCGTCTTCGGTCCAGGGATCCTCTTCGGGAAACTCTTCGATATAGATCTCCTTGTTCTCGTAGTCCGGCTGGTAACGTAGGTCGTAGTGCGCCGCGCGGACGATGGAGACGCAGAGTAAAAACGCCACGAGAATCAGTGGTACGCCGCCAATCACACTGGCGGTCTGCAGGGTTTCCAGGCCGCCCAGGAACATCAACGTAACCGGCATGAAAGAAAGCGCGAAAGCCCAGAACAGCCGGTTCCAGCGCGCCGGTTCCTCGTCCACTTCTTTCTGGACTACCGCCGCCAGAATATAGGAGATGGAATCGAAGGTAGTCGCGGTAAATATGATCGCGAGGACGGTAAACAGCGCAATCACAAACTTGCTCAGGGGCAGGGTGCCGAGGATGGCGAAGATCGCGGTGGTCGCATCCTGATTGTTGAGAATGTCGATCACGTCGAGCTGTTCGGTAAACTGCAGATAAATACCGTAGTTGCCGAGCACCATAAAAAACAGGAAGCAGCCCAGGGTTCCGAAGAAAATCGACCCGGCAACCATGGCGCGGATAGTCCGGCCGCGGGAGATACGGGCAATAAACAGCCCCACGCTAGGCGCAAACACCAGCCACCAGGCCCAATAGAAAATGGTCCAGTCCTGCGGGAAGTGGGTATCCGGGAATTCCTTGAACTGTGAGAAGGGTTCTGTCCACGTGGCCATATGGAAAATATTGTCCAGTACCCTGCCAAATGCATCCAGGCCGGTGTTCAGCATAAACAGCGTGGGGCCGACGAGAAATACGAAAAGCAGCAGGATGGCGGCCAGCCACATATTGATATCGGACAGCAGGCGAATGCCTTTTTTCAGACCGACGTAGGCGCTGTAACCGAAAATCGCGGTGCAGATGAGGAGCACGGTGATGCGGGTGGCGAGGTTGGTCGGCACCCCGAACAGTTCATGGGCGCCCTGGTTGATCAGCGGCGCGGCCAGACCCAGCGTGGTGGCGCCGCCACCGAGCATGCCGAAGATAAAGAACACATCCACCAGCTTGCCGAGGGGGCCGCGGGCACGCTGCTCGCCGAGCACCGGCATCAGCGCCTCACTGATTTTCAGTACGCTGTGGTTGCGGACATAGTAAAAATAGGCGATGGGCAGTGCGGGAATCAGGTAAATAGCCCAGGCCAGCGGTCCCCAGTGAAAAATTCCATAGGCTGCGGCCCAGCGCACCGCATCCGGCGTGCCTCCGGGAATATCGAATGGCGGGGTCTGGTAATAAAATGCCCACTCGATCATCGACCAGTACAGGATCGAGGCACCGATACCAGAGCAGAACAACATGGACGCCCAGGTCATGGTGGAAAATTCCGGATCCTCCTCTGCAGTGCCGAGCTTGATCTGCCCGATATCGCTGAAGACCACGTAAATCATGAAGAGTATCGCACCCAATCCCAGGGTGAGATAGAAAACGCCAAGCTTGTCAGTGACGAACTGCTTGGCGCTCATCACCCAGGCTGCACCGGCTTCCGGAAAGAAGATCAACGGAAGGGTGACTGCCAGTAACAGAAAAAGGGAGCCGAGGAAGGTCGGCTTGTCGATGATTTTGTTCCAGCTGTTCGATGACAAGGGAATCTCCACGAAATCGTCATGTGGATTGGCGGCATCCCTGTCTGGTCAGCTCTGGATTGGCAAGGTGAGCGGACTGAAATCTTGCCACGGTGATGTGACGTATAAAGCCTAGACAATGGCGCGGGAAGGCTCCAGTTCGTTCCAGAATATTCGCAGTGAATCCGCGGTATTCGGTCATGGCGCAGTCTGGCTCCAGGATCCGATGGAGCCATGGCGTGAGCAGATATCCGCCATGGGACTCACCGGTCTAGAAGTGTTGCTCGACGCGGCTTCCAGGGGTGTACCGATGAAGCGTATTAATGAAACCGGTGAGACATCGGCCCTGGTGACCAAAGGCCGTGATCCCTTTTTACCTTGATGAGCCCCTGTCCAGACTTCGCCCGGCAAAAGACCCCGCCAGGCCAGCTATGATAAAGCCACACCGCGCACCGACTGTTCGCCAGCTGCGTACGCACAGATCAAAATTACGTCCAATAATTCATGAACTATGCCGACCTGACAATCCTGGCGCTGTTTGTGTTCGTTTACAGTGCCATCAGCGGCCGCGCCGACCGGACGCCGATTAATGGCGCCCTGGTATACACATTATTTGGTTTACTGTTGGGGGGGCACTGTCTCGGGTTGCTCACGTTGAACGTGGGCTCTGAGGGGTTGCGGTCACTGGCGGAGTTGACCCTGGCACTGGTGCTGTTTACCGATGCGGCCAACGCCGACTTGAGGGTGCTGCGTCAGACGATTGCGGTGCCGCGCCGGTTACTGCTTGTGGGGCTGCCGCTGACCATTGCGCTTGGCATTCTCTTCGGTGTGCTGCTTCTACCGGATCTTGACCTATTCACTGTGGCAGTACTGGCAACCATGTTGGCGCCCACAGATGCGGCGTTGGGGAAGGCCGTAGTGACTAACGAGGACGTGCCGGACTATATCCGCCAGGGCCTCAATGTGGAGAGCGGGCTTAACGACGGTATCTGCGTTCCCATCCTGTTTATTTTTCTTGCGCTGGCCACTGGTGAGGCGACGCGCGAAGCGACTCCCATGTTGGCGGTGACACTGGTACTGGAGGAACTGGGTATCGGCCTGGTGGTGGGTGTTGCGCTGACCTTTCTGATGGCGAAGCTGTTGCGCGGTGCAGTGCGACTCGGCTGGATTGAGGAAACCTGGCGGCAATTGCCGGTGGTGGCGATGGCGCTGGGCTGTTTTGCGATGGCGCAGTGGATCGGCGGCAGCGGTTTTATTGCGGCATTTTCCGGCGGGTTGCTGTTTGGCGCACTGGCGCGAGAGGAAAAGTCCGAGCTCCTGACCGCTGCGGAAGGAATCGGCGATACCCTGGCACTGCTGACCTGGGTAGTGTTCGGTGCCGCTGTCGTGGGTAACTATTTCGGCCAGCTGACCTGGTCAGTATTGCTGTATGCGCTGTTGAGCTTGACTGTCGTGCGGATGCTGCCGGTATATCTGTGTCTTGCCGGCACCGGCCCGAATCGCTTTGAAAAGTGGTTTATGGGTTGGTTTGGCCCGCGCGGACTGGCCAGCATCGTGTTTGGCGTCATCGTGCTGGGCAAACAGTTGCCCGGCAGCGAAACGATTTCCCTGGTGGTGGTTTGTACCGTTCTCCTGAGCGTGATTGCCCACGGTCTCAGCGCCAATCCACTGGTCGCCAGACTGGCTCGCGCGGAAAAGCGCGGAAAGCATTCCCCTGGTCACTGATGCGGCGCCGATGTGAATATCGAGAGCTTCAAGCTGACGCGTACAACGAAGGAAGCCGTGAAAACGGCGACGGCAATGACGCTGACCTATGGCATCGCCCTGGGCGCCGGCTGGAACAAGCCGATGTGGGGAGGGTTCGCAGTCGCCATGGTAAGCCTGTCGACACTGGGACTGTCGCTGAACAAGAGCGCGCTGCGCTTACTCGGTACGCTGGTCGCGGCCGTGGTGGCACTGTGCCTGATTGGCCTGTTCCCGCAGGAGCGCTGGATGTTCATGGTGGGACTTTCACTGTGGGTTGGCGTTTGCGCTTATATGATGCAGGGCTCCAATCGCGCCTACTTCTGGAACGTCTGCGGTTTTGTCAGCGTAATTATCTGCGTCAGTGTCGTGACGACGTCGGCGAGTCCATTCCAGGTCGCTATTTTACGGGCACAGGAAACGGGTCTGGGCATTCTCGTGTACAGCCTGGTCGCGATGCTGATCTGGCCCCGTCACAGCCGCGATCAGTTTCTCGACGCCTTGACTGCCCTGAACACCAGCCAGAGCCAACTCTACGAGCGATGCTGTAGCGCGCTGCGGACTGACCGTCCGCTAGGGCAGAGCGAAGAATTGCGTGCCGATATTATCCGTCTGCAGGCCGGCCTCGACGCGCAGTTGGAGGCGGCGATCGCCGACAGCTATGACATCTGGGAAAGTCGGCGGCAATGGCGCGGGGTTCTGCTGCAGTCCGCGCGAGTATCGTCGGCGCTGGAA
Source organism: Microbulbifer hainanensis (assembly GCF_014904735.1). Classification (GTDB taxonomy): domain Bacteria; phylum Pseudomonadota; class Gammaproteobacteria; order Pseudomonadales; family Cellvibrionaceae; genus Microbulbifer; species Microbulbifer hainanensis. The sequence goes on from NZ_JACZCR010000031.1 coordinate 120,073, forward strand.
CAGTTGGCGGAGGGCCTGACTGTGCCGAAAGGTTTTTCTCCGGAAAAACTCTTTCCCAACCTGGAGGTATTTACGCGCGGTGTGGCACAGCAACTGGCCGCAGCGGGGCAACTATTACGTGGAGAGAAGCCGCCGCATTACGGCGCGGAAAGCGCGCTGGAAGCGGACAATTCAGTGCTGCAGACGCAGCCATTGTACGACGTCGGATCGCTGGCGTTGCTGCGTCACCAGCTGGTTGACCTCGGTACACAGGCACATGCGCTGCGCGCGGCGCTGGAGCCCGGCCGACAAAAAAAGTTTCCCGAAGGCAGGCAGCCGGTCTTCACCGGGTTCACGCTGGGCTGGATGCCGGACACTGACCGGGTGGCGACGACCCTGCGGATCATGCTCGCCTTGTGGATGGCTTATCTCGTCTATTTATATGTGGATGGCCTGCCGGGTGGCCCTACCTTTGTAATGCTCACCGGCTCTCTGACGTTGGCCCTGGCCGGCACGCCACAACTGAGACCACTGCGGGTTGTGCTGCCATTTACTGCTGTCAGTGTATTGATGAGCCTGATTTATCTTTTGGTCATGCCCCGACTCACGGGCTTTCACGAGCTCGGCCTGCTGATATTTGCCGTAACCTTCGGCATCTGCCAGAAGTTCGGCAGTCCGGCGAAGCAACCGGTCAAAATGTTTTTATTGGCGCTGTTTGTCAGCTTCGTCGCTATCAACAATTCGCAGAGCTACAGCTTTCTGAGTGTCACGACATTGTGGATGGTTTTTACGCTGGTATTTCTACTGCTTGCCGTCGTCAGCTATTTTCCCTTTTCCCCCCGTCCGGAAAAAGTCTTCCAGCGACAGATGCGCAGTTTCGTCCATAGCTGCGCCACTCTGTTGTCGGACTTGGCGACGTTTGGGCAAGGCGGCGCCCAATCACCCGTGGACCTTTCATTGCGAAGTTGGCGGATCCGCTACCACTGTCATGCGCTGGCTACACTTCCAGCCAGGCTTGCCAATTGGTCGAAGCTGGTTGAGTCGCGCTATCTGCCGGTCGATTCGAGCGGCCAACTGCAGCAACTGGTATCTGCGGCGGACACCCTGGGTTTCCAGATACGAAACCTAGTTGAGGCCAGCCGGCAACGGGGGAATAAAGTACAGGGGGAACACACCACGGTGAGTGACGCCTGGCGAGCATCCGTCAGTGCCGCGTTGGCGGAGTTTGCGGCAGCGCTAAACCGAGTGGAAGTGCATGTCTCCGGCGATACGACGCTGGACGAGAGCCGGCAGGCGCAGCAGCAAACGCTGGCGGCGGCACTGCAGGCGGCTGCCGCGGATTCCGATATGTCGGTTACGCCGGAGACCGAGCACATCCTGCGAATCGTTGGCATAGCGCAGGGAATCAGCCAATCCCTGTTGGCACTGGTCCGCGCGGCCAGGGGGATTGAGTGGCCGCGCTGGAATGAGGAGCGTTTTTATTGAGCCGAGAATTGGGAACAACGTTATGCCAATTCCACAAGAATTCACCATCGGCGGCGTGTATCTGCCGCCGCTGCTGATCGCCGCGCTGCTCGGGCTGGCCGCAACCAGCCTCACGGCCCGGCTTCTGGATCGCTATCATCTGTCGCGATACTTCGCCCATCCGCCGCTGGTTCTGATCAGTCTCTGTGTGCTTTACACGCTGCTGATCGGTACTTTGTTCATCGGGATCTGAAGATTGAATCCGTCGCGAAAATTTCTGTTAACCGGTCTGGTCGTCCTGCTGGCAGTGTTGGCAGTTCTGCTGAAATACTGGGATTTTCTCCGCAATCCCTGGACCAGGGACGGGCAGGTGCGCGCGGCGGTCATTCAGATAACGCCCAATGTATCTGGACAGGTCGTGGAGTTACCGTTACGGGACAACCAGCTTGTTCGCAAGGGGGATCTGTTGTTCCGGGTGGATCCGCGCCCATTCGAGGCCAGCCTGGCCGAGGCCCGCGCGGACTACGACAAGACCGGCGACAGCTATCTGGCGCAGGAGCAGCAGGTGCAGGCGGCGGCCGCCCAGGTGGAAATTTCCCGGGCCGCCGTGAAACAGGCGCAGAGCACCATCAAGGAAGTCGATGCGGTCATCAAGAAAAACCGCGCGGAATTGCAGCGGCAGTTGCAATTGCTTCCGCAGCGGGCGACTTCGCAGAAGTCGGTGGATTTTTACCAGGCGCAGTACGACGTGTCGCTGGAACAGCGCAAGAGCGCCGAAGCGGGCCTGATTCAGGCGCACGCTTCATTGACCGGGGCGGAGGCGGACCTGGAGGAAGCGCGCGCGACGCTCGGCAAGCTCGGCGAAGCCAATCCCAGTATTCGCGCGGCGCGCGCCGCCGTGCACAAAGCGGAGCTGAATGTGGAGTACACCCAGGTCAGGGCGCCCGTCGATGGTTACGTCACCAATCTCAATTTGCGCGCCGGCAGTCACGCGGTGGCCAACCAGCCAGCACTTGCCCTGGTCGATGCCAACAGCTTTTGGATCGATGGTTACTTCAAGGAGACCTCTATTGCCCGCATCGGACGGGGGGATCGCGCCATCGTGACATTGATGGCCTATCCGGATATTCCGCTGGAGGGCACTGTAGACAGCCTCGGTTGGGGGATTGCGCAACAGGACGGCAGCACCGGGAACGATCTGCTGCCCAATGTGAGCGCGACTTTCGAGTGGATTCGACTTGCACAGCGGGTGCCCGTGCGTATTCACCTGAAGGAGTTACCACAGGGGGTCGATTTGCGGGTCGGTATATCCTGCTCGGTAATGGTTAAAAGCGGCACCGCCGCTGAAAAACAAGATGGCCCGGCGCCGGACCGTCAGTAGCGGCCATCGATGCGCCGCCAAGCGTTTGCCCTTAGCTGGCTTTCTGCTGGCGAGCGCCTTGACCGGCTGTATGCTGGGGCCCGATTACCAGCCGCCGCCGGTGCCCGTTGAGGACAACTGGATGTATCGGGGTGATCCGCGCATCAGTAGTGACGAAGCCGTAGATCCGCTGTGGTGGGAGCGTGCATTCGCCGACCCGCTGCTCAATGAACTGGTTGCGGTTGCACTGCAAGAGAATCTCACGCTGCGTTCCGCGGCACTGCGAATGCTGCAGTCACAGCAGCAATTGGCGATAGCGGTCGGCCAGCAGTTCCCCCAGATGCAGCAGCTGACTGGCTCGGCATCGCGGACAAAAGACAGCGGCATAATTTTCGAGGACTACAGGGTCGGCTTCAACCTGAGCTGGGAGCTGGATATGTGGGGACGTTTCCGGCGCCAGGTGGAGTCGGCTTCGGCTGCGCTGGATGCGAGTGTTGCAGGTTACGACGGTGTGATGGTCTCGACCGTGGCCCAGGTCGCGCAGACCTATATCCTGATTCGTACCACCCAGGCCCGGCTGGATGTGGCGCGACATAATATCGCGCTGCAGGAGCAGAGCTACAACATCGCCCGCGCCAAAGTTGAGGCCGGCGAGGTGAGTGAACTGGATGAGGACCAGGCGGAGACATTGCTGTACAACACCAAGGCGACGGTACCGGAACTGGAAGTTACCCTGCAGCAACTGAAAAACGCGCTTGCGCTGCTACTGGGGTTGCCACCGCACAACCTGGACCGGGAGTTGGGCACTTACGGGAAAATTCCCGTGACCCCGGCGACGGTTGCCATCGGTATGCCGCAGGATTTGCTGCGCCAGCGGCCGGACGTGCGTGCGGCGGAGCGGCAGCTCGCCGCCCAAGCTGCGCAGATCGGCGTGGCGCGGTCAGACCTGTATCCGGCCCTTTCCATTGGCGGCGCGATCGGCTCCCACGCGATGAGCGCGGGGGACTTGTTTGAGGGACCGAGCGAGACCTGGAATCTGTTCGGCGCATTCGAGTGGAACCTGTTCAACTACGGCCGGCTGCGCAGTAACGTGCGCTTGCAGGATGCCCGCTTTCAGCAGCTGCTGGAGGACTACCGCCAGACGGTATTGCAGGCCCAGGGCGATGCGGAGAATGCCATTGTCGCCTACCTGAAATCCTACCAGCAGCTGGCGTTGTACCGCAGGGCGGCAGAGGCCTCGTCGCGTTCCGTCGGCATTTCCAACGCCCAGTACACCAACGGCTTGGTCGACTTCAATACGGTGATCAGCACCCTGAATGCAGATGCCCAACAACAGGATCTGCTCACCGCAGCCAGAGGCGCCGTGGCCGTCAACCTGGTCCAGGTTTACCTGGCGCTCGGAGGTGGCTGGCAAATTCGAGAAGGAATGGCGCCGGCGGACCTGCTACCGGAAGGTACCAGGGAGGAAATGCAGGAACGCACCAAGGCGTGGCGGGGACATTTGCAATGATAGGGATTTCAGCGGAGGGAGCATGCTCGTTACATTCATTATTGCATTGCTGATGACCGTACTAACCACCGCCATCCATGCACTCGGCATGATATTGGCGTTACGCTGGGGCCGTCACCTGCAGCAACTGCATCCGGCGCATCCCAAGCTGGTTGTGGCCAAGCCCATGCTTGTATCCGCGGTGGTATTGCTGATGTTTGTCTCTTCAGTTGTGGAAGTGCTGGCCTGGGCGGTGGCCTACTGTGCATTTGGGGCCTTCAATGCGCTGGAACCCGCCATGTATTTCTCAATGGTAACTTTTACGACACTGGGTTACGGCGATATTGTGCTCGGCGAACCATGGCGGTTGCTATCTGCGTTTCAGTCGGCGATCGGTATCATCATGTTTGGCTGGACCACAGCAGTCGTGATCGCGGTGGTACAGCGTGTCTATCAAAAAAACTCAGACTAAGAGCTCTCTGGGAGTGGGCCGGGCGATGGCGATCATCTGGCCGTTCCAATCGGCATGACTCAAATCCATCGGGCACCGGCACGACCTTTCCGGTCATAGCGATTGAATCTAATGTCGCTTCTACGCGGGCAACTGCCAACCGAATGCCTGCATTAAAGACAAAAACTCCCCGCGTGGAGCGGCAACCAGGTTCAGCCGCTCACCGGTAACCGGATGATTGAGCTGTAGCTGCAGGGCATGCAGCAATAAGCGCGAACAGCCGTAGTGTTCGGCGAAAAAGCGGTTGTGTACCGACTTGCCGTATTTGGGGCAGCCGATCAGTGGATGGTGGATATGTTTGAAGTGACGACGGATCTGGTGCCTGCGGCCTGTCTTCAGCTGAATCTCTACCAATGAGTAGCGGCTACTCGGATAGCGGTCGACGGCGTAGGGGATTTCAATAGTATCCAGGCGGTGAAACAGTGTAATGGCCGGCTGGCGGGGCAGGTCGGCCTTGGGGCGTTTGCGCTGGTGTTTGAAGTCGGCGACCGGGGGCAGGGGATAGTCGATGACGCCCTCTTCGGGGCAGTAGCCCCGGCAGACAGCGATATATTTCTTTACCGATGCATCACTCTCCATTTGCGCCTGAACTTGGGCCGCTACTTCACCGCTTTTGCCAAATACGATCACTCCCGAAGTCGGTTTGTCCAGCCGGTGAATCGGATACAGGTGACAACCGACCCGGTCGCGCAGGTACTGCAGTAGGAAGCGCGTTTCGTGGCGGTCGATCGCCGATCGGTGCACCAGCCAGCCCTCAGGCTTATAGGCGGCAACGAGATAGGCATCTTCAAATAGGATTTCCGGGAGATCGGCCATGGTTTCGGTCAGGTTACAGCGATGAATGGACAGGTATTGCGCGCCAGTAGGTGCGCGGAGAGTTTACCAGTGTGGCGCAAAATGTTGTGCAAAATAGTTGCATCTGGAAATCCGGTTACTACCGTGCTGCCGATTAGTTTAGGCGGCAGGCAAACTCCGACAGGTACATTCCTGCCATTCGTAAGATTGTTTAACACAATTCATTGAAAAGTCACCGCCTTGCGGTTGCGCATTCTTGCAACGCCGCTACAATTGCCGGCATTCAATAGGAGATGACCGTGCCCGGTTTAATGAACAACAGACCAGCCAGCGCCAGTACCGCCCCCTTCGGGCAGCGGTGGCTGCTGATATTCAGCGAGGAAAATATTTCCTGATCGGCCTCCTTCAATCCGGGAGGCGGCGAGCCTTTCGGATACGGTAATTAACCCCCGCAGGTTCGCCCCGGGGGTTTTTCGTTTCTGGCAAGGTAGCTCACCGGGCAAGGGCGCCGAACTAATAAGCGGGAGGACACACTTTGGAGTCCTCTTTGGAGAAAGGTATATGAGTGAAATGCGGAAAAAATTACTGAGAACGGGACAGCGCTGAGCCTATGAGGCAAACGTTCCCATCGGCCTCAAAGCCCCATTTTTATGCTGATTTTACGGCAGGCATTCACTCGACTTGTTGATTTGTAAGTCATTGAAAAATATATAAAAAATATAATTATATGGGTTGCAAATCCTCATTTTCGTGATAGCTTTAAAAAGAAGTCGGGGCGAGTTATAGATTGTCATTGAGACTTCTCGCCATTGAATTGAACTTAGTCGTGGCCGGCAGGCCACTTAGGAGCCATGAAATGCATTTGGAATTTATAAAGCGTCGGTCGAACTGACAAATCTTTCATGCGATCGTGCTTGAAAGGTTACACCGCCTTTCAAGCCAGAACTTCCTGAAGCCCTGGCGATCGCCGGGGCTTTTTTTTGGCGAACGGAAAGGCGTATTTAATAAATAGTGGAGAAATCCAGGGAGTTGTCATGCCTGTAAAAATGGTACTGAACAGCAATGCGCCACCGGGAACAGTGCCGGTAAAAATCTATACCGAGCAGGTGGAGCCGGCGGCGCTACAGCAGTTGAAGAATATTGCCCAGCTGCCGATCGTGCACTCGCACGTGGCAGCCATGCCCGATGTGCACCTTGGCAAGGGCGCCACCGTGGGTTCGGTGATCCCCACGGTCAGCGCCATTATCCCGGCTGCCGTCGGCGTCGATATCGGCTGTGGCATGAATGCGGTGCGTACCTCGTTGCACGCACATCAGCTGCCGGACAACCTGAAAGCATTGCGGGATGCCATTGAGGTGAAAGTGCCCGTAGGTTTTGCTCGTCACAAGAGGATCAACGCCAGGGAATCTGCCTGCAAACAACTTGCTCCCGGTGCGGACCGGCTGTTCGAAAAGCACCCTGAGCTGCTGAAAATGATTCGTCAGCCGCAGGAGACCTGGGTCACCCAAGTGGGAACACTGGGAGGCGGCAACCACTTTATCGAGATCTGTCTCGATGAGAACAACGCAGTCTGGGTGATGCTGCATTCCGGCAGTCGCGGGATCGGCAATGCCATTGGCCAGCACTTTATCCGGCTGGCGAAGCGGGATATGGCTGGGCATAGTCAGAACTTGCCGGACCGTGACCTGGCCTACTTCAGCGAGGGCAACAGCCATTTCGATGATTACATCGAGGCGGTCAACTGGGCTCAGGAGTACGCGCGGGTGAATCGCCAGGAAATGATGAAGCTGGTTCTCGGCTGCCTGCGGGCGCAGCTGCCGGAGTTCACGTTGACGTCGGAGGCAATCAACTGTCACCACAACTATGTCGTGCGGGAGCAGCATTTTGGCCGGGAGGTCTTTGTAACGCGCAAGGGGGCCATCAGTGCCCAAAGCGACCAGCTCGGCATTATTCCCGGATCCATGGGAACCCGCTCCTATATCGTGCGGGGCCGTGGCAATGCGGATTCGTTCTGCTCCTGCGCCCACGGCGCGGGGCGGACAATGAGCCGCACCGCTGCCCGCAAGCGCTTTACGCGGCAGGACCTGGAAGAGCAGACCCGCGGTGTGCAGTGCCGGAAGGATGCGGGGGTAATCGATGAGATTCCCGCTGCCTACAAGGACATCGAACGGGTGATGGAGAATCAGAGTGATCTGGTGGATGTGGTCCACACATTGCGACAGGTCATTTGTGTCAAAGGTTAAGGAGGAACCGCGCATGCGCGTGGATTATAGACATGGACGTTCAAGTCGCCGAAGAGATCATCGCCTGCCTGGGGCAGGCACGTACCAAGTACTTTTACTTTAAGGATCGCTATGCGCTGATGTTGCTGGGGCAGTATTGTCGCAACCGAGAGCCTATCAGCGCGGTGCGCCACAGCCGCCTCGGGCGGCTGCTCGGCAAACCCCTGGTCAGGGAGGCGTTGCGGTACTGCGGTGACGGCAGGGTACAGGCGGAAGTGATGCGGAACTTCTGGCCGCAACAGTTTCACTGCTACACCCTGAGCCTCGGGATCTGGGGGAATGAGCGCAAGAGCCGCTGGTACCAGACGTCGCGAGTAGGGCACAACCTGGTGCTGCAGTTGAATTTCTCCAATGTACACGACCGGCACTATCGCCGGCTGAAAATTGACGGAGACTGCCCGGGCTTCGGCTTTAGTTGCCACCCGACCAGCCGGGTGCGAAATACCCTGGCCTGGTCGCGAATCGATCTCGACCTGGCGTCCGACACGGCCCTGATCGAGGAGATCCAGAGCGACTGGCTGCGGGAAGCGCACGGTGTTTGCGAAATGGCAAAACGCTATCTGGCGGCGGTGAAGGCGGGTCGGAAGGGGCCCCGTTGGTATGAATGCTTCCCGCCGGAACTGGCGATCGAATATTTCGAAACCGCGGTCGCGCCGCATATGGCGGTCTGGACGGAAGCCATGCTGGCGGCCACGATTGAGTTCCTGTTGGAGGAGATCGGCGTGCGCAGGATCTATTTCCACAGCTGGGAGACAGGAAAGAAAGTCAAACACTGCAGCCCGCCAAGATCCATCTATACGGCGCTGCCGGAGAAGTTCTGCTTTAGTTGTGTATCCCGGGGTCCGCAGTTTTTATATGACGACAAATCGTCGAGGAGAAAGATGAAAAAGATAGAGAGCCAGCACTGGTATTTATTGGACTTTAACGAGAGGTCATCAACCGATGAAAAAGAACAGGCTGCGCAATTTCGTTGCGCTTAATCCGATATTGCGCAAAGGCGGTGTCCATAAGCGGGCAAAGTCTGGAGAGCGCTTTTCGAACCGACAAAAAATGTTGAAGGCGGCGCGGGAGTGGGGAGGCTCCCGCGATTGCATCGCCCTGTGAATACCAGCACCGAGCTTGTCTTAAGGCCACTCTGACAGTGGTTCCACATAAACCCAGCGTTTCTTGTACAGTTTGAACAGCGATATCTCGTGCAATGCGCGCTCCGTGCCGTCCTCTACAAACCACGCCTTGAATTCCACGATGGATTTTTTCAATCCCGGCTTGCTCCTGATGACCTCGAGACGGGACCACTGTGTATTCAGGTCCTCGGACGTCAGTTCCGGACAGGTGTCCGGGTGCCAGGTCTTGCGCAGATAGGGAAGGTTGCCGGTCACGAAAGCGCTGAAGCGGCTGCGCATCAGGGCTTCCGCCTTGCCGGGATAGGCCTTGCCGGAAAGATATAAGCGGCAGCAGCTATCAAAAGGCTTGCCGGAGCAGCAGGGACAGAGTTGTTCAAGCATGAGGCGTGTGTAGATCGATCGATGGATACCGGGCAGAGGGATAGGTTCTGCATTTTAGCGGTGATACGCGACCATTATACGGGGGTAACGGTCCCCAGATATACCGATTTGGGGCGGGAAATAGTACTTCGCCCGCCGCGGTGATATTAAACCCAAAGCCGGGTGAAGAGCAGCGCTCATAAGCGTTCAAGGTAAATGGTCCCTGAGGACCTGGGGGATTACCACAGCTTTTTCCGGCTGGTAACGGTCAAACAAGTTGATCAAGCGGGCAGCTTCCCTGGAATCTCCTTCGACTTTAATCTTCCCCTTGCTTATCAGGTCTTCGGGTGTCGCCTGGCTGAGGTAGAGTTTGGCCCAGCTCTCTCCGCTCATCGCCAGGGTGATATCCGCTTCGCGCCGGTAGTTGTCCGGTTCTGGTACGAATTCCGCCACGGCGCGCCGAATATGCAGTCCCGCCGCGCTGCCATCGGTAAACTTGAAGCGAATAAACTTGTCGGTATCACCACTTTTTTTCGGATCGATACGCACGCGAAAGTAATCCACATAGAGGCTGGGGGCCGCGACAATGACTTCTTCCGGCGGAGGGACAAGGCGCGCGATGCTGGTTTTGCCCTCCAGTGCCAGCGCCTGCGACATCAGGTGGGCACGGTCGTTGGCACCGGTGGAGACATAGGCCATTTGCCGCAGCGCGTCGGCCTTGAGTTGGCGCGCCTCTTTGTCTTGCGTGTCGAGCAGGTATACCAGGTTGGCCAGCTGCGCCGCCCAGGAATACTCTTTTTTCCCAAGGGCAGCATTCGCGGCTTCGAGCACCTTCTTGCGGCCACCGATCAGTGGTACCAGCCGGCGCGCTTCTTCGATCGGTGCAAGAGGTTTCAGGTCCGCCGCGTCGTTGTCATACCAGCCCACTGCCTTGTAGTAGATTGCTGGTGGGTAGGTGGATATCTCCCCGTAGGACTGCAGATTGGGCGGGGCATTGTAGAGATATGGCGGAAGCTTGACGAAGTGGCGCAGGTCGTCCGGCCCCAGTCCACCGAGAATGCCGCGAAGGGACTGGTCGAGGACGAAGCTGGCTCCGTCCAGGTACTGCTCCAGGGTTTTGCGTATCTTCTCGGCGCCGACTACCGGCCGGGCGGCCGCCGAAACCAGCACTTCAGGATTCAGGTCGCGGGTGAACTTCAGGCCGGCGATCCATTCCCGTGGGTCGCGGAATACATCTCCGCGCAGTGAGTACAGCTGTGGTGGCGCGCTCCACAGGAGTGTCGTAAAGACAATCTTGCGGTCGGGCAGCCACACCGTCGTGTGTACTTTGTCATCGGAGCCATATTTCGTGAAAAACTGCATGTCGACGCCCAAAACATTCATTCTTTGGCCGTCCTGGACGGGTGTGTTCACCGGTAGGAAATCCACATCAACCGCGCCCAGGTTGGTTGGAACTACATAGGCGTCCGGGCCCTTGTCCGGTATGTAGCCGTTGAACTGGATGAGTGCGCGCGCGGTGAGGTAGGGGCCAATTTCCGCGTAGAACGCCGGGGCGCCACCGCCGGCCAGGTTCCGTTTCACCACCTTGTTAAGGTCCGGGTGGCCGATTACCTTGATGTTCTTGTTACCTTCTGCGAGTACGCCGGCGCCGGCAATGGTGTGGGAGTGGCCGTAAATAATCGCTTTAATGGGTTTTTTGCTGACCGTACGGATGGCCTTCAGCATTAGCTCCGCGTCGTGGCGGGTGTCCCCGGTGTCGAAGGCGATCAGGCCGTCATCCGCTTCGATGATGCTCATTGGTGCCAGTCCGTAGCCGCCGAAAACCCAGATTCCTTCCGCGGGATTCTCGATGGTCGGCTCCAACCAGTTAAAGTCGCCGACGCGCTCCAATAGGTCTTTCCGAGTGATTGCGCCATTTGGCGCTTTCACCAACTCCACCGGGCTACCCATGTACGGAGAAGATGGGGCATCATCCGCAGCCTGCACGCTATCCGTTATGCCAACGGCGCAGAGCAATATGATCAGGCGGGTTAGAAAAAGGGAGCGCATGGGGAATAACTCCTAATGTGCCAGATGATGTGCCAGATGTTTCGGATCTCCTTGTGAGAGCCAAATTCACAGTTTCCTGTCGATAGAAATTTTTCCGGGGCGCATTGACGCCGCGGGGACGGTTAGCTGCCACCCGTACCGATATAATCGGCGACGCGGAAGTGTGACTCATTCCGGGGGAGAGGACGCTGGCAAAGGCGACTGGAAGAGGGAGTATACGGCGCCTGCGCGACAGTAGAACGATGGAATGGCTGCGTATTATCCAGTATTGCCCCGTTCAATCCCTTTAGCCATGGCCTACCGTAGGTCTCGGGCTAAAGCTCAATTCGTGAACCCATTGCGTCATCATCGACAGAGATGCCTTATAGAGTAGTCGAGCCCACTCTGTGGTGGGCTCTTGGTAGTTGTTTATCGGCGCAGAAATGACTTAGAAAACGATAGCTGTAGGTGGGCAATTAAGCTTTCTGTATTTCTTGCCCGGGTAGGACGGGAAACAGCTTTGTGTGCGGTGATTTTATTGAGGTTGAAAAAATTTTGAAATAGGCGCTTCGAGTGGATTAATCTACGATTTTCGTAGAGTGTAATTGTGGCTTGAGGTCTAATAGATTTTTAGTTGACAATTCCAATTGTTGCCTATTTTTTATATTTTTGCCGGTATTCGGTCGGCGACAATCCGACCCAGCGTTTAAAGGCAATTGAAAAGTTCTGTGCTTCGCTAAACCCACATCTCTCTGCGATTTGCTGAATCTGTAAATCCGTTTCAAGCAGGTATTGCTGGGCGAGTTCCTGACGCGCCTCATCGAGTAGAGTCTGGAAATTGGTGTTCTTACTTTTTAATTTTCGATGGAGGGTGCGAGAGGAAACATGCATCTGATCGGCGATTGATTCAAGGCTGGGAAAGTATCCTTCGCGCTTGCGCAGATGCTCCTTTACATCGCTGATCACATCATGGTTTTCGTTGATCTTGATCTGCAGGCGCTCGCAGAGCTCCGCCATTGCGCCTTCCACCATCGGGTCGTATGTCGGCAAAGGTTCATCGATCAGTTTCGCGGGATAGTGAATCTCCGCATGGGGTTGGTCAAACGAAATTTCACAGTGAAAAATTCGCCGGTAAATGTCTATGTATTCCGGCTCTGGGAAGTCCAGTAGCAGTTTTAGCGGCTGGGCTTTAACACCAATCAGCGTCTGCATGATCACCTGGTGCGATGCCATGGCCCATTCAATATACAGCCGATGGAGTTTCTCCAGCGGTGTGTCACACATATAGCGCCATGAAATTTCAGACTCAGTGATCTTGCACTGACTATCAACAACTGTAGTGATTAGGCCGCGATATTTGGAATATCTCTCTTCAGCCTCGCGAAGGGTCTTGGAGGTCATAATCAGGTAGCCGGCAGCACCCTGGTCGTTGAGGTCTGTGTTCTCCCCAATCTTAAGGCCAAGCCCCGGTTCGTCGATTTTTTGAATAAGCTCAAAACACAGAGTTGCATACTGTTGTTTGGTTATCAGTTCAAGATTTTTATTGACCCTTTCGTAGACAATACCAGCAGAACGAAAAATAGGTTCGTAGTCCACGCCAAGTTGGCTGAGAGTTTCTACCAACGGGTAGATCAGATAATTGTACTGTTTTGTTTGGTTGCTCATCTGTCGTCTTTACTGCTGTTATCTGGATCCCGGCAAGATCGGCCATTTATTGTCATCGTTGGCTGCGAGAACTCTGGTCAAAAAGAGGTCACCGTTATCGTCAACCTGGCGAAGCAGATCTCAGGTGTCGATCTTCACAGTGACCCCTGACAGGCTGGATCTGGCCCACTGTTCGAATCGACTCACGTCCTTTGCTGTAGACGCGCAATTTAACCACGTTGCCCGCTGATCTCTTGCACTTGTGTTGGCGCCGCATTCTGTCACTGAATTTGAGTGACTTTAAGGCCTGTACTGGTCCGGGTTCCGATATCCGGGAGGCTTTAAGCGGATGGCAGCGCTCCGCTAATTTGTCGGAATACGTTTAGTGGTTGTCCGAATCGCATAGCTTACTCGCTAAATAGCCAATTTATGATGCCTTTATCGAACTAAAGATAATAGCTGAGGAATTGGCATGAGCGTTGCTAGCGATATTGTAATCTGGGGTGCCAGTGGTTATACGGGCAAACTGATCTCCGAATCACTGCACAATCGGGGAATTCCATTTACAGCCGCCGGGCGATCAGAGGAGCGCCTGCGTGACGCTCTGGCGATTGCCGCTGAGCGGGCCGGCGTGAGCGCAATCAACGCAGAGATCGCTGTTGCCCAGCATAACGAAGAATCTCTGTCTGCGCTATTTGCCAATGCAAAGGTGGTTGTGAACGTCACCGGGCCCTTCGCGCACCTGGGCGAAACGGTGGTTCGAGCGGCGCTGGAGGCGGGCTGCCACTATCTCGACACTACCGGCGAGCAGGATTACATGCTCGACATGAAGCGTAAATACAGCGATGCCTTTGCCGACAAGAGGCTGCTGCTATTGCCCGCCCTGGCTTATATGTGGAGTATCGGTAACCTGGCGGCCGAAGTCGCGCTGGAAGATACGACTGTAGACAGTCTCGAGCTCTCGTACTACAGCGCCAAAGGTGCCCCTTCCGTTGCCTCTTCCCAGTCTTTCATGCGTATGCTCTCCGCACCCCATTACTATCTCGATAACAACGAGTTGGTGGAGTGGGAGCTGGGACGCAACTGGGAGGTGACCATTCCGGGGATTTCCGAGCGGCTGTTGGGGTCTTCCTGGGGCGGCTGCGGTGAACCGGTCTGGTATATGGACGATCCGCGGGTACGCAGTTGTCGCGTATTCCAGACCAGTGATCAGCCCGACGCCATTGCCGGTATTCACGCCGGCGTAAAACAGATCCTCGAAGGGACGCAGGGCAATGTCGAGGCGCGCGAGGCGGCTTCAGTCCAGGCCGCAGCCGCTATTGTGCAAAGTGAGCCTGAAAAAGAGAACCCCCTCGACCACCGCGGCGTTGTCAATGTTGAGGCCTGGGGCAATGTGACCCGTCGCCGCGTCCAGCTGCACTTCCATTCCCCTTACGTCATGACCGGCGAGCTGATCGCTGAAGGGTGTCGTCACCTGTTGACCAGCCCGCCGCGATCCGTGGGTTTCCAGTCTGCGGGTAAAGCGTTCGGACATCGCCAGTTACTGGGCAACCTTGCAGACAACGGCTTCCTCGTTGTCCGCGAGGAGGGCTGAGCGTGAAGACTAACGCCTACATCGCCGGTGTGGGGATGACGCCGTTTGGTAACCACATGGGTACGCCTCTGCGTGAACTTGGGGCCAGGGCCATCCGGATGGCCCTGGAAGATGCGGGTATTGAGGGGGCAGACCTTGACGCCGCCTATATGGCAAATGGTGGCGGTGCCCTGATCGTCGGTCAGGGCCTGATTGCCGGCCAGGTGGCGCTTCGGCATGCCGGGATTGGCAAGATTCCGGTGATCAATGTTGAGAACGCCTGCGCATCCTCGTCTACCGCGGCCTACCAGGCCGCGGCAATGATTACCGCAGGCTTACATGATGTCGTGCTGGTATGTGGCTTCGACAAGCTCTATCACGAGGATAAAGCCAGGACCTTCGCCGTGTTCGCTGCAGGCGTAGATGTCGAGCAGGAGGGTGGACTGGAGGCTGAACTGGAGAAAATTGCCGAGCACGAAGGGGTCGCCATAGACGACACCCCTGGTGCCGGTCGCTCGGCCTTTATGGATATCTATGCGCTGAGCGCTCTGGTGCATATGAAGAAATATGGCACTACCCAGCAGCAATTTGCCGCCGTGAGTGCCAAGAATTCCTACCACGGCAGCCTCAACCCCAACGCCCAGTTTCAGCAGGAGTTGAGCGTTGAAGACGTGCTCGCTTCCCGTGAGATTGTCTATCCACTGACATTGCCGATGTGCTCGCCAGTAGGCGATGGCGCAGCGGCATTGGTGCTGGTCAGCGAACGCAAGGCGCGCGAACTCGGGTTGAAGCAGCCTGTGCGAATGGCTTCCTCTGTGCTGGCGTCCGGATGGGATCACGACTCTGACGAACCAACGCTGTTGGAGCACTGCGCGAAAACTGCCTATGCGGAAGCAGGTGTGAGCCCTGGTGATCTCAGTTGTGTGGAGCTGCACGACGCCTCGGCTCCCTCGGAAATCATCGCCTACGAAAAACTCGGTCTCTGCGACGAAGGCAAGGGCGGAGAGCTGGTTGCTTCCGGGGCGACGCGCCTCGGAGGACATATTCCTGTCAATACCTCCGGTGGACTGCTGCGGAAAGGGCACCCCATTGGCGCCACCGGCGCGGCGCAGCTGATCGAGCTGACTCTGCAGCTGCAGGGGCGCGCAGGCAAGCGCCAGGTTCCCGATGCCCGCGTAGGCCTCGCTTATAACGGTGGTGGCAACATCGGTACCGATGCGGCCGCCACAGTAGTCACGATTTTAGAAAAAAAAGATCTTTAAGCATGAGTATGTATGACGACTCGGTTCTAGCTCATCTGGTCGCTAATAGAATTGGCCAGGACACGAAAGCCCCGATTTTAACCTTCGAATATGAAGGCGAAGTCGAAGAGCGCACCTACGCCGAACTGTATGCGAATGCCAACAAGCTGGCGGCATTTTTTATCGATCACGGCATGGAGAAGGGGGACAGGTTCGGAATCCTGTTGCTCAATCATCCCGAAGTGGTGGAGGCTCTGGTGGCGGCTTCGATCAGTGGCTGTGTTGCGGTGCCGATTGATCCGCGCACCAAGGGCGCCAAGCTGGCCTATATGCTCAATGATTCCGGTTGCCGCGGCATTATCTGCGAGGATTATAACCTCGAAGCCGTGCGGCAGGCGGCTCTGGATAGCGTGGACTGGTGCGTACAGGTAGGCGATAACGCATCGGAACCTACAATTGACTACCGAGCCCTGATGCAGGCGGATGTCGAGAATATCGCAGTGCGGACCGAGAGCGGCAACGATCCCCTGCAGATACTCTACACCTCCGGTACAACCGGAGACCCCAAGGGCATTGTCAAGCCCAACGTCAACTATGCGCAGGCACAGATTCTCGGCAGTTCCGTTTTCGGTATTCAGGACTCGGACAAACTGTATACCGGACTGTCGCTTTCCCACGGTAATGCACAGCTGATGACGCTGGCTCCGGCGCTGACGATGGGGGTTCCGGTCGTGTTCAGCCGCAAGTTCACCCGCTCGCGCCTTTGGGATATTACCCGTCAATTCCGCTGCACCATGTTCAATCTGCTGGGCGGTATGACTGCCGCGATTTACAGCCTGCCACCGGCAACAAACGACGGGGATAACCCGATACGCCGGGTGATCAGTGCCGGTATGCCGGCGGCCATCTGGCAAGACTTTGCACAGCGCTTCGATGTCGAGCTTCTGGAAGTCTATGGCTCGGCAGAGGGCGGCCTGTTTTGGAATGCGGGCAATGGACCGGCGGGAAGTTTCGGCAACTTGCGTGAAAACCCGTTGTTTGAAGGGCGAATCGTAGACGAGGCAGATAATGACTGCGGGCCCGGACAAAGTGGTGAATTGATCTGGCGTTTCCGCAGCGGCGAAGCGATTGAAGTCCTTTATCTGAATAATCCCGAGGCTTCCGCCAAAAAGACACGGGATGGCTGGTTCCGTACCGGCGACGTCGTTCATGCCGACGCCAACGGCTGGCTCTTCTTCGATTATCGCAAGGGCGGTGGCATTCGCCACAACGGGGACTTTATCAATCCTGCATTCGTCGAAAAGGTGATCGCAGAGAGCGGACTGGTGGACGATGTATTCGTCTACGGTGTTCCAGCCGCATCGGGTGCGCCCGGCGAAAAGGATGTTGTAGCGGCGGTGGTTCCCCGAGAGGGGTATTCCCTGGATAGCGATGAGCTCTTCAGTGTCTGTCGCGAAGGGCTGGAGTCAAATTTTGTTCCCACATACGTACAGGTAGTGGACGAGATCCCGAAGACTGCGTCGGAAAAGCCGCAGGAAAGATTCCTTATAGAAGCGTTTGAAAAATCTCCACAGCGAGTATTTACCGAAGAACTCAGCAGAGTCTGAAAACGCCATATAGAACAGAGTGAGGAAATAATATGTCCGCAACATTAGAGCTGGCCAACCGCCTGAGCCCCACCGGCCTCGATAGCCAACTGAGTGAAGAAGAACAGGCTGTGCGGGATTCCGCCCATCGATTTGCGCAAGAGGTTCTCAGGCCGATCGGCAGGGAACTGGATCGAATGACTCCCGAACAGGTGATCGCGGCCGAGTCTCCATTGTGGACAGTTTTTCAGCAGGCGGCAAACCTCGGCATGGAGAGCTTAACCGAGCTACCGATGGATCAAGCCCATACGTACATCGCGCTGATGCTTGAAGAGCTTGGTTGGGGAGATGCGGGGCTGGCAGTCAGTCTGGGGGCCGCCCAGACACCACAGCGGCTGGCGTACCACTGCGATAACAAGTTCCTTAAAGAGAATATCCCCGCGGATGCGATCGGTTGTTGGGGTATTACCGAGCCTGATCACGGCAGCGATATGTTTCAGTTTATGAGTTCTGCCTCTGAGCGAGATATCAATCTCGGCCGGCCAAACTGCGTTGCGAAGATTCGCGGTAATGAAGTCGTGATCACCGGGCAGAAGTCAGCCTGGGTTTCCAATGGCACTTTCGCGCAATACTGTGCGCTGTTCTGCGCCTGCGATACCGGCAACGGCCCCACAGAAAGTGTCGCTTTGGTTGTACCTCTGGACGCCAAGGGAGTAAGCAGGGGCAAACCGCTGGACAAGATGGGCCAACGCGCTTTGAACCAGGGCGAGGTCTACTTCGACAATGTGAGCCTGCCCATCGACTGGCTGATCGCGCCCCCCGAGTACTACTCGCAGGTAGCGACCGCTCAGCTGGTGGAAGCAAATAGTGGTATGGGCCTGATGTTTACCGGGCTTGCCCGGGCGGGCTTTGAGCTTGCACTGGACTACGCACACGAGCGTACCCAGGGCGGGCGCTCGATCATCGCGCACCAGAATGTCCGCCAACGCCTGTTCCATATGTTCCGCCAGGTAGAGGCCTCCAGGGCACTGGCCCGTCGTTCAATCGCCTACAGTTCAACCTCTGGCCAGCCGTCCCTGCTCGCCGCCATCTCATCCAAAATCACCGCTACCCAGACGGCACTGGATGTATGTAGCGCCTCCCTGCAAATGCATGGCGGCAATGGATTGACCCGGGAATACGAGACGGAAAAGCTCTTTAGGGACGCCCGCGCATCATTGATCGAAGACGGTTGCAATGAAGTCCTCGCGATCAAAGGGGGCACTCAGCTGATGTCAGAAGAAGCTCTGTCACTGTAGTAAGAATTACAAGGAATCTGTATATGTTTGGGTATTCAGCGCCGTTAAAGGATATGCAATTTGTGTATCGTGAGCTGCTGTTTACCCCGGGTGCAGAAGATGCCCCTGACAAGGCTTCAATCGAGCGCCTGTTAACGGATAGCTCTGCCTGGGCACAGGCAAAAGTTGCCCCTTATAGTGGATCTGCCGATCTGGAAGGGTGCGAACTGACTGAGACTGGCGTCTGTGTGCCGGACTGGTATCGGGAACTCTATCAGGAATATTGCCAACTGGGTGGACTTGCCGCCACTGGAATGAAAGCCTATGGCGGTAGTGAACAGTCAGTAGCGGTTGGATTGATGCTGTCGGAAATAATCGGGGCAGCCGATTGGGCATGGAGTCTCTATACCAGCATGAGCGTCTCCGTCATGCGCGTTATAGAGCAGCTGGCAACTCCGGAACAAAAGGAATTGTGGTTGCCAAGGCTTTATAGCGGAGACTGGACCGCTACAGTCTGTATCAGTGAGGCACAGGGGTATGTGGATCTCAGCATGATTCGCACCAGAGCGATCCCGGATGAACACAGCAACTACCGCGTTTCCGGCAGGAAGGTGCATGTTGCGGGCGGCGATCACGATCTGAGTGACAATATTCTGTATCTGACACTGGCTCGTGACCCCGACGATAGTTGGCCGTCGTTATTTATCATTCCGAAGTACGACATAGAAAACCCTACAGTCAGAAACGCTGTACAATGCGATAAATTAGAGCAAAAGATGGGTGTCCGCGGTAATGCGACTTGCACCATGTCATTTGACCGTTCCGTTGCCTATCGCTTGGGTAGCGCGGCGCAGGGCTTCTTCGGCCTTAACCGCCTTAAATTCGAAAGTCGTCTATTGGCGGGTCTTCAGGGCGTAACGCTTTCCGAGAAAAGCTTTCAGGGCTCCCGTGCCTATGCCATGCAGAGAAGGCTATCTACTTTGTCACAGGTGGCAGCGGATCAAGCTAAGTTATCTGATCCCATTATTCGTCAGCCAGGTATTCAGCACATGCTCTCGCTCCAGCGCGCAATCGCGGAAGCAGGGCGTAGCCTTGTTTATGAGGCAGGAACTATATTGGAAAGCCTGTCGGATGAAGATGACGATAACTATTGCTATTTACAGTGTCTCCTGGATATCGCCAATCATTTTTTGACTGACATTTCCTTCGAATCAGCCAGCCTCGGCATGCAGGTCCTGGGCCCTTACGGCTATCTATCTGAATGGGGTCTGGAGCAAAACCTAAGAGATTGCCGAACGGCACTCACGTTTAATGATGAGGCTCCGGGCCAGATTTTCTCCTTATCGAGCCTGAAGTCATCGAAAGGGATGAACCCTGGGCTCGCAGAATTGATTCGAAGGATAGAGGAATACTGCGAAAAATATGGTGATGACCGAAATCTTAAGTTCTTTACACTAGAGCTGAGTCGGAGGGTGAGTCAGTGGCGGGAGTGCCAGGAGTCTGTTCTAAACTCCACTGAATACTCTAATCAGTTTGGCCATGGAGATCGGGAAGTCACCCATTTTTGGGGCTACTGTGCACTGGCATACTACTGGAGTTTGATGGCGGCTTCTGCATATGAATCGATGGCGGCCGGGAACTGTGACAGCAGAGATTTTTACCGAGAAAAGATTGCCGTTGCCAGATTCTATTTCAATACCATATTCCCAAGAACAGAAGCTCTGATAATCAGTATTCGTGCTATGAATTCGGATTTTGATCTGGGTGCGATTTGTTGATGGTTTATCCACTATTTTTATCGCTCCAAGTCTATTGGGCTTGAACCTAATTTATATTGGTTGATGGTATATCCTTCCAATCATCTCTCGTTGCTGCTGTTTTATGACTGAAACGTAGAAGTCTGATTCTGTCAGTTAATTGGTTACTTATTATATTGGATAAGGTCCGTTGTCGATTGTCTCTTATGATTATTGTGTTCGCTTGAAGATTGTGTCATTCAGTTAGATCAGGCCATATAACTTGCCGGATTTGACGTTCAAGGTTTACGTATTTCTGGTCCTCTTGATTTTCTGCATTGCCGGATAGGCTGGGCAGGAAGGACATTATTTCAGCTAGAAACTGTTTCCGGTCATTCCATAGTTATGACAGCGGACTGGGATGTTTTTAATCGAAATGCTCCCCGTCGATTATGGGTGTATTGGGCGTCATAGAAAGGGCTTCCAACCCTGTCTTAAAGTCATACTCAGATGGCGGTTCTGAATATGCAATGTGCAGACCAACAGGTCGAATATGGTTTCGCAGCATTGGGTTTCGGTACAGATAGGTGATTCTTTTCTGGTTGGCATTACCTGATGAAGGTCAATGGCTGAGACTGTCGCGGGAAAACGCGTCCCCTTCAAATAGATAAATATAAATAAAGCGGCGAGATGACTTTTCGAACAAGGTAGCTCGAACCGCATTACAGATACAGTGGGATAAATAGGCATGATGAATAATAAAAGACCATCGGTAGTGAGTGGTATGAAAACGCTGTCGCTTGCGGTTTCTGCTGCTTCAACCTTTGCTGGTGTCAACGCTGTTGCAATGGAAGCAAACAGCAATTACCTGGAAGAGGTGATTGTTACCGCGCAGAAGCGCGCGGAGTCACTGCAAGATGTCCCCATCAGCGTCAATGCCCTTAGCAATGAATCGCTGAAAAGCGCCGGAATCGACAGCCTGGATGAAGTCAAACAGTTAGTGCCCGCGCTGAATGTTTACAGCGCGTCCTCTCCAGCCATGACATCGGTGGTGATTCGCGGTGCGGGCACCGGTGCTTCCGATCCGACCCTGGAACCCTCTGTCGGTATTTTCGTCGATGGCGTGTTTATGCCGCGCAGCGTCTTTGGCCTGTCGGACCTGGTAGATGTAGAGCGTGTGGAAGTTCTTATGGGGCCGCAGGGGACCCTGTACGGCAAGAACACCAATTCCGGTGTGCTGTCGGTAACCACCAAGGGGGTGCCCACCGACTTTGAGGCCGAGGTGGAGTCAACTCTGGGTGACTACAACCGCAGGGATTTGTCACTGACCATCGGAGATGCGTTGACTGATACCCTCGGCTACCGCGTTGCAATGAATTCCCGCCGTCGCGACGGTCTGGTGGAAGACGAAACCAGCGGCAAGGATATCTCTAAAATTGATCGCCAGAGCTTCCGCGGTCAACTCTTCTGGCAGCCTGATGATAGCCTCGCCGTAAGAGCCATCGGCTACTACAGCGAGTCCAGGGATGCAGTCAGCGAGCCGGAAAGAGCATTTAACGAGAATTCTGCCTTTTACGGCTATGCTTCGGCACTGGCTACTTTCGCCGGTCAGCCGGTTGCGGACCCGCAAGGCGATGATCTGAAAGTTGCTGTGACTCAACCAGGTGGCGGTCGTCTCGAAGTGAAAGGCGCGTCGGTACAGGTGGACTATGACCTGAGCAATGGTGTCAGGCTCAGCTCTATTAGCGGCTACCAGGTCTGGGAGCAAAGTGAGGTCTTTTTTGACAGCGATATGACGGCTCTGGACTTCCTCACTACCAATGACCAGATGGATGAAAGCAGCATCAGCCAGGAGTTTCGGATTACCTCGCCGGGCGGTGAAACTGTCGACTGGGTCGGAGGACTATTCTACTTCGATAGCGATCTGCACCGGGGGTCGCAGGATGAACCCTTTGCAGTTTATGGGGCTGGACTGCCGGCGATACCGGGAGCGACGGCCGCAGATCTCCTCTACGGCCAGTGGCTGCCCTTTGCCGGCACCGGTACTGTGCTTGATGGCCTGCCGATCTCCGTTCCCGGCGATTACGCCCTCTGGGAGAACAACTATACCAGTACTTCCTACGCTGCTTTTGGACAGGTCACCTGGAATATGACTGAGGCGACCAGCCTGACGGCGGGCCTGCGCTATGGGCAGGAAGAAAAAGAATTCAATATGCACGTAAGTGCGTACGATGCAGACGGTACGCTATACAGCATGGCTACGGATCCGCTGTTTGTTCCCTACGGAATCAGTGATGGGAGCTATTCCGGTGGCTATTTTGTTCCACTCACTTCCGGTGCCCTGTTCAATCCGGATGGCGTAGGTCCGGTCAACCGTGTCGGTGACCGTAAGGATTCTGACGTCAGCGGTATGCTGAGCCTGAATCATACAATCGGTGAGCACTTGGTGTACGCGACTGTTTCGACCGGCTCCAAGTCCGGCGGATTCAACGGTTCCTTTGGCTCAGCAACCACCGAAGAGCGGGCGTTCGACCCGGAAGATACCGTCAGCTATGAAGTGGGCGCCAAGCTCGAAGGGCTGCTGGATGGCCGTATGCGCCTTAACATGGCCTACTTCTACACCCAGTACGATGACTTCCAGGCGGCCACCTTCGATCCCGCCACGGTGCAGTTTGTTGTAATGAATGCGGGCAAGCAGGTCACCCAGGGCGTCGATCTGGATCTGACTTATGCCGTCACCGACAACCTGACCCTTACGACCAAGGTTGAGTACCTCGATGCAATTTATGAAGAGTTCGAGGGAGCCAACTGTCACGTATTGGCCGGTGGCGCCGGCTGTGACCTGAGCGGTAAGCGCATGCCATTTGCGCCCAACTGGGCTGGTGCCGTGGCTGCGGATTATGTACGAACGCTGGCCTCGGGTGCGGACGTTTACGCGCACTTGGGTATGTCATTCCGCAGTGACTATATGGCGGACCCGACTTATGCGCCCTATGCGGCCGACGTCAACTATCAAGTATGGGATGGACGTCTCGGTTGGCGTAATGATCGCTGGGACTTCAGCCTTTGGGGTAAAAACCTGACGGATGAAATGTACACCCAGGTTACCAGTAACTCGGTAATCGCCGGCCTCTTTGCGGGCAGTGATGCCGGTGCCTCAAGCCTGAATTACAACCGTTGGTTTAATGAACCGCGCACCTTTGGAATTACCGCCCGCTATACCTTTTAACGGGTTTAGTAGATTCCAGGCCCGCCACCTCCATGGCGGGCTTTTTTATGGACAGAAAAGGACTAAATTCATTAATTAGTTGGGCAGTGATATGAAAAATATAGACGAAGAGCTGAGTATTCTTCGCCAGCAGGACAGCGAATACCTGACCATTCCCCTTCCTGGCGTAGTGGGGATCGAAACGAAAATCCTCAAGGTGGATGCGAGTATAAATCGGGTGGTGGTCATGCAGCGCTTTGCGCCAGGTGGCTATGCACCTCCTCACTACCATCATTGTACTGCGGTGGGTTACACCATCTTCGGCGAGTGGGAATACGATGAGGGGCACTTCGATACGGGCGATGTGGCCTGGGAAAAAGTTGGTAACTTCCATACGCCCAGCAGTCGTACCGGAACAGAAATGATCATCGTACTCGATTCTACCGACGGGCGTATGCTGGATAACTATCTCGATGATGGAACGGTGCTCCGCTTGACTATTGGTGCCTACCAGAACCTGCTCGGGAAAACACAAGCCGAGGTCGATGGTATGTCGCCTGAAGAGTTGATGACTGGAATCATCTTGAACCCAGAAGATGCGCTACCGCCTCATGAACTGTCCGCAGGTGCATAGAGAGTGACGCTATGCGTGTGATATTTGTCGATGTGGGTGTTGTTCTGGTTCTCGGCTATTTCCGGGCGCTGTAATCGATTAGATCTACTGAAGCTTAATGGCAGGACTAAGTTGAAGTCTGGTGATGTCTGAAAAATCCTGTGAGGTATTTTTTGGATAATATAGTTCTGTTTCAGAAATTCCCCGCAAATTTGTCCGTATCGAATAATCATTTCATGACGCTATATCAGTACCCTATGTAACTTGGCATCTGTAATGGCGGGTCTTTATCCGTACTCAGGAATTGAATATGGCTGGCTTAGCCGTGAGCCTGAAATGGTAACTGTCCCGATTGATAGAGAAGGAAAAGGGTCATGAAAGCAATTTTATGCGAAGAATATGGGCCAATTGAAAATCTCCGTTATACCGATTTGGCGGATCCCGAGGCTGGCAGGGGTGAGGTGCGAGTTGCGGTCAAGGCTGTTGGCGTTAACTATCCTGACGCGTTGTTGGTGCAAGGGCTGTATCAGGTGAAACCACAGCTGCCATTTGTTCCCGGCCCGGAATTCTCCGGTGTCGTTGACCAGGTGGGAGAGGGCGGTAGCTGGTTCAACGTCGGTGATCGGGTGCTGGCTTTCAGCCCGGAACTGGGCGGATGCGCAGAAAAGGTAATCGTGAAGCAGAATATGCTGGTGCCTATTCCCTCCCAGATGCCCTATATCGATGCGGCCAACCTGCTCTGCGCACACGGTACCGCGCACCATGCCCTGAAGCAGCGTGCGCAACTGCAGGCCGGCGAGACCCTGGTTGTATTGGGGGCCGCGGGGGGCACTGGTCTGGCCGCAGTACAGATCGGTAAGGCGATGGGAGCGCGGGTTATTGCAGTCTGCTCTTCCGCAAGCAAATTGGCGGTCGCCCGGGAAAATGGCGCCGACGAATTGATTAACTACAGCGAGCAGGACCTTAAGCAGACGATCCACGACTTCACCAGCGGACGGGGAGCCGATGTGGTCTTCGATCCAGTTGGTGGTGATGCCTTTGATTCCTGCACCAGAGTGATGGCTCGAAATGGTCGACTACTGGTGGTGGGTTTCGCCTCCGGCCGGATACCCAAGCTACCCGTTAACCTGGCGCTGGTGAAAGAGTATTCCGTCATGGGTGTTTTCTGGGGCAGCTTCGCCACCCATGAACCGGAGACTTTTGCCGAAAATATGAGGGAAATGATGGGCTGGTACAGCGCCGGCAAGATCCGTGTGGTGACAGAGGAAGTCCTTCCGCTAAAGGATACCGCAGTAGCACTGCAAAGGCTGATGGATCGCAAGGTAACCGGAAAGCTGGCACTGGAAGTCTAGTAGGCCAGTCTCGATCTAGATCTCGATTTATATAAAGAGGAACGATGGTAATGAGTACTCAGCTGTTTGACTTGAGCGGAAGAGTGGCATTGATTAGCGGTGCCAGCCGAGGTATTGGCGAGTCGATCGCCAAATTACTGGCAGAGCAGGGTGCGCGCGTGATTGTCACCAGCCGTAAACTCGAGGGTTGCCTTGGGGTGGCGGAAGCGATCAATGCCGCCGGTGGTGCGGCGGAAGCCCTGGATTGCGATGTCGGCAAACTGGAAGACATTGAGCGTACTGTCGAGCATGTCAAGAACCGCTACGGACGCTTGGATATCCTGATCAACAACGCGGCGGCAAATCCCTACTATGGCTATATGCTGGATATCGATCTGGCGTCTTTTCAGAAGACGGTCGACGTCAATATCCGCGGCTTTTTCTTTATGTCAGTCGCTGCGGCGAAAGTCATGCGGGAGCAGGGCAGTGGCAGTATTGTTAACACGGCTTCGGTGAATGCCATCTCCCCGGCAATCAAGCAGGGGGTCTATTCCATCACCAAGGCGGCGGTGGTCAGTATGACCAAGGCCTTCGCCAAGGAGTGCGGTTCAATAGGGATTCGCGTGAATGCTCTACTGCCAGGCTTTACCAAGACCAAGTTTGCCGGTGCGCTATTTGATGACGACGGCCTGTACAAGTCTATCGTGGGCATGATTCCGATGCGCCGCCACGCAGAGCCTGATGAAATGGCCGGCGCAGTACTCTATCTGGTGTCGGATGCAGCCAGTTATACCACCGGTGAGTGCCTGGTGGTTGACGGTGGCATGACGATTTAATGTGCGGGTGACACCCCGGTTTGGCCCGGTTTTTTAGTCAGTATCCACCCGAGTGAATATCGTATATATCTCGCCTTTCTGTGGGGCAGAAGTGGCCTGTCGCCGGTACGCGGTGACAGGTTTTTTTGTTATCTGTGGGGAATAATCAAGAACCGCGAATACATGACGAAGTGTCGATTTGTAATGGCCACCGTCCTGACTGACTGGGGCCTGGCCAACCGCAGCCTGGCCACAGGAGCATTATGACCAGCTCCTTTTTTTCAGTTTGATCTTCCCGAGGGGTGCCCGCTACAGACAGCGGGCGTCGGCTATTTCCGATGGGTTGGAAGGGTATGGGGCGGGACTCTGTGGCGTGGCAGCCCTATGCTGATTCCCTCTTGCCTGTAGCGAGCAGCTTGGCGGCGATCTTGGACACCCATTGCAGAGGGACCGCGCGGACCAGGCTCATCATCAGTCGTGCCTCAAAAGGAATTATCCAGTAGAGTCGGTCGCTATGGGCGGCTTTCCAGACGGTTTCCGCCACATCTTCTGCATCGAGTAGTTTGTCATTCTCCTTGTCCGCCCAGCTGATGTCCTGGTCTGCAATCAGGGGAGTGCGGACATAGGACGGCATGACAAGCTTTACACCGATGCCGAAGGGCTGCCACTCCACTCGCAATGCTTCACTTAACCCACGGACAAAAAACTTTGTCGATGAGTAAACGGCCTCCATGGGAACGCCGTAAATAGACGAAGCTGACCCCAGGTTGATCATCTGGCTTCCCGATGTCTCCTTGAGCATTGCAAAGGCCTCATGAGCACAGCTGACGACGCCCTTTGCATTGACATCCACCATCTTATCGAGAAATGCGGGGTTGGCCTCGGTAAATGCGCGATCCTCAAAAATGCCAGCATTGTTCAACAGGATGTCCAGGCGACCGTTGGATTGCCTGGCAAAGTGATCAAGTCCAGCCCGGACTGAGTCGCGATCAGTGACATCCATGACGCCGTGGCAGCAGTTACTGCCGAGTTCGCTGGCGATCCTGGCGACTGATTCCGAATTCACATCGTACAAACCTACGAACCATCTGCGCTCCGCAAATAGTTTGGCGACAGCGGCGCCGATCCCTGACCCGGCACCCGTAATTAGTATGGATTTTTGTAACATTGCAGAGCTCCAGTTCTATTTCTTTGCGCAGCTTCAGTGCGGTAACTGACTTGCCGTTAAACGTATCTCGCGTTGACGCAACAGTGCCGGGGGCAGCCCCGGCACCGGATGGCATCCGGAGTTCTCGCGGTTTACACCCGGAACTGGGATTCCGGGAGGGCCATCAGGCTGCTGGCGCCGCTTTTGATCATCGCCGCATGCGCGCGGGTGCGCGGGAGCAGGCGGTCAAAATAGAAACGTGCGGTATGCAGTTTGCCCTGGTAGAAATCGGTTTCGCTGCTGCCTGTCTGGAGCTTCTGCTGCGCAACAGTGGCCATATGTAACCAGTAGGCAGCGCTGACTACATATCCCGAGTACATCAGGTAGTCCGTCGCAGCAGCACCGATCTCTTCGGGATTCTCGGCCGCGAATTTACTGATCGACTGGGTGAGTTCACCCCACTCCTGGAAGTGTTGTTTCAGGGTGTCGGCAAAGCCAGAAAGTTCGGGGTTTCCTTCCAGAGACTGGCACAGTGGCAGCTGGCGGGCGATATAGTCCTGTAACAACTTGCCCTTGCTGCCGAGTACCTTGCGCGCAAGCAGGTCCAGTGCCTGAATACCGGTGGTCCCCTCATACAGGCAGCAGATGCGGGTGTCGCGCACCAGCTGTTCCATGCCCCATTCAGAGATAAAGCCGTGGCCGCCATATACCTGCACGCCGTGGTTGGTGGCCTCATAGCCTGTTTCGGTCAGGAAGGCCTTGCCGATCGGCGTCAGGAAGCTGAGCTGGCACTCCGCATCGGCTTTCTCCTCGTCGGTCGCCCTGGGGCTCTCGACAATATCCACCAGACGTGACATGTCGTAAACCATTGCGCGGCCGGATTCGGCGAAAGCCTTTTGGGTCAGCAGCATGCGCCGCACATCCGGGTGAACGATAATCGGATCAGCCGGCCCGTCTGGGTTCTTTGCACCGCTTAGTGAGCGCATCTGCAAGCGGTCTTTGGCGTAGTTGAGTGCACCTTGGTACGAGGCTTCCGCAGCGCCAACACCTTCCAGTGCCACGCCAACCCGGGCCGCATTCATAAAGGTGAACATGCAGTTGAGGCCACGGTTTTCCGGACCGATCAGATAGCCCTCAGCGTCGTCAAAATTGAGCACGCAGGTGGCGTTGCCCTTGATACCCATCTTGTGTTCGACGGCACCGCAGTTGACACCATTGCGCTCTCCCAGACTGCCATCGGCATTGACTTTGAACTTGGGTACGATAAAGAGCGATATTCCCCTGGTGCCGGCCGGGGCGCCTTCAATTCGGGCAATAACGATATGGACAATATTCTCGGACATATCGTGCTCGCCGGCGGAAATGAAGATCTTGGTGCCCTTCAGTCGATAGGTGCCGTCGCCTGCCGGAACCGCCTTGGTGCGCAGCATGCCGAGGTCGGAACCGCAGTGGGGTTCGGTCAGGCACATGGTGCCTGTCCAGCGGCCCTCTACCAGCTTGTGCATGTAGGTTTGCTGCTGTTCCGCTGTACCGTGCCGGTGCAGCGTGGCCAGGGCCCCGTGGGTTAGTCCGGGATACATGGCGAAGGCATGGTTGGCGGCGACGACCATTTCAGAAGTGGCAATGGCGATGCTGAATGGAAGCCCCTGGCCGCCAAACTCGAGAGGCTGACTCAGTGTCGGCCAGCCGCCCTCAACATATTGTCGATAGGCCTCTTTGAATCCGGTAGGCGTAGTGACCTCTCCGTTATCCCACTTGCAGCCCTCGATATCGCCGACGCGATTGAGGGGCCCGATCACTTCCTCGGTGAGCTTGGCTGCTTCAGAAAGGATGGCATCAGTCATTTCTGCGTTGGCATCGTCGTAACCGAATTTCTCGTAATGGGACTGCGTATTCAGTAGCTCGTGCAATACAAACTGCATGTCCCGGATCGGGGCCTTGTATTCCGGCATTGATAGCTCCTAATTATTGGTATATTGATTACTTCCGCTAACCTTCCTGGGCATTGGAATTTCGACTGAGCCAATTGTCTGGATGGCGAGCGTTGCCAATGACCAGGCTCATGCTGATAGCTAAAGGGCCCTGCGTCCTTCTGTATGGGGCTAAAGGTCAGTAACTGAGAGTAGGGTACTCAGCGGCTATCCTCAGCTCGGGCGCTGTGTTAGCGGGAGCGCTGGTTAATGTGAAGTCACTGCAGACTCGTATAGGGATTTGAGTAGACCGCTTTCACGGCCTCCGCCACCGATCGACCCGCGCACTTCCGGGACAAAAATTCCACTTGAAATCAGTGTAAATAGCTTAAATCGGAGTCTACAGCTGTTTAGTGGTCGATTTGCAATGAATTCGAGCCAGTGAGAGCTGCTTGCGGTAGCGTGACGGAATAATGAAGTTTGTTCATTCGTCACATGCCTCTGCTTGTTATATTGGGCTTCGGACACAAAAGTAGTCACGGTGACCGCTGGGAATGTGCCGAGACTCAAATAAGTAGCATCAAATGCTCGGCAGCGTTGGCCCCCCCCAAGGGGGCCCGCAGCGATTAGGCGACTTCGAACAGTCCGGCCGCGCCCATACCGCCACCGACGCACATGGTGACCACCACGAAACGGGCACCGCGGCGCTTGCCTTCGATCAGTGCGTGACCCACCAGGCGGGCGCCGCTCATGCCGTAGGGGTGGCCGATAGAAATACCGCCACCGTTGACGTTCAGCTTGTCGTCATCGATACCCAGGTGATCGCGGCAATAGATCACCTGGCAGGCAAAGGCTTCGTTGAGTTCCCACAGGCCGATGTCATTGATGGTCAGGCCATGCTGCTTGAGCAGCTTGGGAATCGCGTAAATCGGACCGATACCCATTTCTTCCGGGGCCAGGCCGGCCACCGCCATACCGCGGTAAATGCCGAGCGGCTGCAGGCCGCGCTGTTCAGCCAGTTTGCGTTCCATCAGTACGGATGCAGAGGCGCCGTCGGAGAGTTGGCTGGCGTTGCCGGCGGTGATGCAGCCGCCTTCGATCACCGGGTTCAGTCCCTGCAGGCTTTCCAGGGTGGTCTCCGGGCGGTTGCACTCATCGCGGGTCAGCGTGACTTCCTCGTAGCTTACGTCCTTGGTTTCCTTGTTCACGATCGCCTTGGTAGCCGTGATAGGAATAATTTCATCGTCGAACAGGCCCGCTGCCTGTGCTGCGGCGGTACGCTGTTGTGACTGCAGGGCGTAGAGATCCTGGGCCTCGCGGCTGATGTTATAGGTTTTCGCGACGTGCTCGGCAGTCTGCAACATCGGCATATAGATGGCCGGGGCGGCCTTGATCAGGTTCTTGTCCGCAGTTTGGGAGGCGAACTCGCCGTATGGACCCTGCACGGCGGTGATGTTTTCCTGGCCGCCGCCAATGACGACGTCCATACCGTCTACCATGATCTGCTTGGCGGCCGTGGCGATGGCCATCAGGCCGGAAGAGCACTGGCGGTCCATGGTCTGGCCACTGACACTCAGGGGGAGGCCGGCGGTCAGCGCGGCGCCGCGTGCCAGGTTGAATCCGGCTGTGCCCGCCTGTAATGCAGTGCCGAGTACCACGTCTTCGATTTCGTTGGGGTCGATACCGGCGCGCTCGACGGCAGCGCGAATTACGTGGCCGGTAAGGGTGGGGGATTTGACGTTGTTGAGTCCGCCCCGGTAGGCCTTGCCGATTGGAGTGCGGGCAGTGGAGACGATTACGGCTTCTCTCATGAGGATAATCCTGCTGTATCAGTGATGCCGCGGGGTAATCCACCGCGGCAGTGGGATAAAAGGCTGACCTGCCTGTGGGGGTTAGGTGAGGCCAGCAAAATCGTTGAAGTTCTTGTTGTCGGCGACCAGTTTTTCCAGCAGCGGGGCCGGCTGGAACCAGTGCTTACCGTGTTCGCCGAGACGCTCCCGATAGGACTGAAGCGCAGCGAGGATATAGGCCAGACCGGTTTCATCGGCGTACTGCATGGGGCCGCCGCGCCAGGCCGGGAAGCCGTAGCCGTAGAGATAAACCAGATCGATATCGCTGGAGCGGCTGGCGATCCCTTCCTCCAGGATTCTGGCTCCTTCGTTGATCATCGAGAAGATCATGCGCTCGACGATCTCCTGATCGCTGATCTCGCGTTGTTCCACGCCTAGTTCGGCAGCCAGATCGCTGGCCAGCTGAACGACTTCCGGGTCCTCTTTCTGCTCGCGCCCTTCATAGATGTAAAAGCCGCGGCCGGTTTTCTGGCCATAGCGGCCGAGCTCATAGAGCTTGTCGGCGATGACGGCGTAGGTAGGGTCATGGGCGAGTTCATCGCGGCGGGATTCGCGCACCAGGTAGCCCACGTCGCCGCCGGCCAGGTCCGCCATGGAGCAGAAGCCCATCGCCATGCCGAACTCGGTCAGCGCGCGGTCGATCTGTGCCGGAGAGGCGCCTTCCAGGACCATGCGTGCTCCTTCGCGGCCGTAGCACTCCACCATGCGATTACCGACAAAGCCGAAGCAGACGCCGACCACTACCGGTACTTTGCGAATCGCCTTGGCCATCTGCAGGCTGGTCACTATCACATCGTCGGCGGTCCTGGCGCCGCGCACTATTTCCAGCAACTTCATGACGTTGGCGGGGCTGAAGAAATGCAGACCGATCACGTCCTCGGGACGGGAGGTCGCTGAGGCAATTTCATTCACATCGAGCGTCGACGTGTTGGTGGCAAGAATGGCGCCTGGCTTGCAGACCTTGTCCAGGGTTTCAAACACCTGCTTCTTGATGGCCATGTCCTCGAAGACCGCCTCGATCACCAGGTCGACCTCTTTCAGGTCATCGTAGCTGGTGGTGCCCTTCAGTAGCCCCATACGCTGTTTGATTTGCTCCACAGACAGCTTGCCTTTCTTGGCACTGATTTCGTAGTTGGTGCGAATCACGCCGATACCGCGGTCCAACGCCTCGCCATTGAGATCCAGCAGGGTGGTGGGAATACCTGCATTGATAAAGTTCATGGCGATGCCGCCGCCCATGGTGCCGGAACCGATCACGGCGACGCTGTTGATTGGGCGCGCCGGTGTCTTGGGGTCAACACCCGGCACCTTGGTGTTGGCTCGCTCGGCGAAGAACAGGTGCTGCTGGGCCCTGGCCTGGGGAGTCTGCACGCACTCCAGAAACAGTTCCTGCTCTCGCTTGAGTCCCTCTGCCAGCGGCAGTTCGATGGCAGCCTCGACAGCCTGGATACAGCGCTCGGGGGCGTAGTAACCGCGGGTCTGGCGGGCGATGGAATTGCGGAACTCGGCAAAGAAATTCTCGGGCAGCTTGCTGGTGTCCACCTCCATGTCGGCACAGCTGCGCAGCGGGGCGTCGATTGCCAACAGTTCCTTCACGTATTCGACGGCTTCAGTCAGGAAGTCACCATCGTCGCTTGCGACCTCGTCGACGAATCCCGCTTGCAGCGCCTGTGCCGCGGATACCGGTATGCCGCTGGTGATCATTTTCACCGCCGTTTCGGCGCCCGCCAGACGGGGCAGGCGCTGGGTGCCACCGCCGCCGGGCAGAATACCCAGGTGCACTTCCGGTAGGCCGAGTTTGGCTTTCGGGTGCGCGAAGCGGTAATCACAGGCCAGCGCCAGTTCCAGGCCGCCGCCGAGGGCTGCGCCGTTGATCGCGGCGATGACTGGCTTGGGTGACTTCTCGAGCTGCTCGAGCACCATCGGCAGGTGAGGTTCGGCAATCGCATCCGGGCTGCCGAATTCGCTGATATCGGCACCACCGCAGAACAGCTTGCCGGCTGAAGTGATGATGATGGCCTGTACGCCGTCGTCAGCCAGTGCATTCTCATAGCCGGCCTTGATGGCGCGGCGCAGCGGCAGCCCGAGACCATTTACCGGGGGGCTGTTGAGGGTAAGGATCCCGATTTTTCCGGACTGGCTATAGGTTACAAGTTCACTCATGAACAACGACTCCGTCATTACTGAAAACTCCCATCGCGTAGCTGTGCTAGCAGAAAATAAAAAGAGGGCATTCCGCGGCAACACCCACTTTCAGGGGTAAATTGCGGATTCGTTAACACCATTTTTTCTATTTATTAGCGTATGGAGAAACCGGCATGTGGAGGGATATGAATTCTTGACATTGTCGAATGAATTGCTGGCACCCGGCTATCGGATTGCCAAACGAAAGATTAATCTTTCTGCTCGGTGAACAATAACGTCTGCGAGACAATATCGCTTGCGGTTTTATGGCGGTGCAGTTTTCCCTTTCGCTCAAACAGGTGGTACTGCGGCCAAGAGAGAGCTGAATGAATCTGAATCGATACGACCTGAACCTTTTTGTGGTTTTCGACACCATCTTCCGGGAGCAGAGCTTGACCCGGGCCGGGGAAGCCCTGTCCATTTCCCAGCCATCCGTCAGTAACGCCTTATCGCGCTTGCGGGTGATGTTTGGTGATCAGCTTTTTATCCGCAGTGGTCGAAAAATGCTACCGACACCGGCGGCAAAAAGTATCAGTGCTCAGGTGAAAGAAGCGCTGAAGCTGATGCAGCAAAGTATTGATTCGACTGGATCATTCGACCCCGCCTCGGATCGCCGCAGTTTTTCGGTAAGCATGAACAATATCCTTCAGGGGATATATATGCCGGGAATTTATCGTCAAATCCATGCTCGTGCGCCGCACATGGTTCTGAGAATACTGACCTCACCCCGCGATGAGCTGGTGAGTGAGCTGGCCGCTGGAAAGGTTGATGTCGCCGTCGATGGAGGGTTTCTGGCCGACTCGGATCTCTATTCCAGGCGATTGTTCAGTGACCGCTATGTTTGTGTGGTGCGTCACGACCATCCGCTGGTTTCAGACAGTCTGGACGTGGACCAGTACCTGGCGCTACAGCATGTACATAGCAGCGGTTGGGGTGAGCCTGGGATTGGGTGTGTCGACATTGCTCTCAAAAAAATGGGGCAGGAACGCGGCATCAGCTTGACGATCACAAACCATCAGAGTGTCTTCCCCCTGGTTGCCCAGTCGGATCTGGCCGCAACGGTTCCCCGCTCCCTGGCAAAAAGCTACGACCTCAAAATTCTCGAGCTTCCAGTCAAGGTCGCGAAGGTTGAAACTTTTCTCTACTGGCACGAGAGCGCCGATCAGGATGAGGCCAACCGCTGGGTTCGCGAGCAGATAGTGTCCTACGTGGACAGCGTTGCAGGGGAAGAGCAAGGACTTGGTAAAAAGGACAGGAGTAGTTTGCCAATACGGATCCCTGAGCAGCGACTAGAGCTGCACAGGGTCGCTATTTAAAAATAGATGAGAGTAGGAATATGCTGAACCTGGATAGCCATAAAAAGAAAAGTTACAGATTCGCATCGGTTGCCGCAGTGCTTTTGGGCGGCACCTTGACGTTGAATATGGCACTTGCGGCGGATACTGATTATTCACCCTATGCAGGGCGCGATATACCTGATCAGTTGCTGTGGGGTGATACCCACCTGCACACGGCCTTTTCGACTGATGCCGGCATGATTGGCACTACCCTGGGGCCGAATGACGCTTACCGGTTCGCCAAGGGGGAAGTGGTGACCTCCAGCAGCGGGCAGCGCGTAAAGTTGTTGCACCCGCTGGATTTTCTGGTGGTTGCCGATCATGCAGAAAACCTCGGGTTGCCCGTATTGCTGAAGGAGGGAAACAAGACCCTGCTGAGCACCGAATTCGGCAAGTTGTTGTATGGACTCTCCCTGGAAGGTAAGGGTATTGACGCTTTCAAGGCCTGGGGCGGAGCTCAGGCGAAGGGCAAGGATCCGGTCGGTAACCGGGAGCTGAATGCGATCATGTGGCAGCGCTCTCTGGATATTTCGGCATCCCACAACCAGCCCGGCCGTTTTACCGCACTGCTCGGCTACGAGTGGACCTCTTCCATCGACGCCAACAATCTGCATCGCGTAGTGCTGTTCCGCGATAACGAGGATCGCGTTTCGCAAATTGTGCCTTTCTCCAATTTTGATTCTTCCGATCCGGAAAAGCTATGGCAGTGGATGGCGGCCTATGAGCAGAAAACCGGCGGCGAGATACTGGCGATTCCCCACAACGGCAATCTCAGCAATGGCCTGATGTTTGCGCCCGAGACTTTCGACGGTCGTCCTATTGACCGCTCCTATGCGGAAAAACGGATGCGCTGGGAACCGCTCTACGAGGTGACGCAGATGAAGGGTGATGCCGAGACACATCCCAGTCTGTCGCCGGACGACGAGTTTGCCGATTACGAAACCTGGGATAAGGGCAACTTCGGCATGTATGGCAAAAAGCCCGAGATGTTGCCTCACGAATATGCCCGCTCGGCCCTCAAACTGGGGTTGGAGCAGGAGGCGAAGCTTGGCGTCAACCCGTTCAAATTCGGCATGATCGGCAGCACCGATGCGCACACCGGCCTTCCCACGACGAGGGAGGATAACTTCTTTGGCAAAATCAGCTTGGCGGAACCCGGATTGCCGACACGCATGTCGCTGCCAATTACCGGCATGGTGCCGTCGCAAGATGGTGCCGATGTGGTGATCCGCCACTGGCAGGCGTCCTCATCGGGCCTGGCTGCGGTATGGACGCGGGAAAATACCCGCGAGGCGATTTTCGATGCGCTCAAGCGCAAAGAGGTGTATGCCACTACGGGCACCCGCATCAAGGTGCGCCTGTTTGCCGGCTGGGATTTCCAAAAGAACGATGCCTATGCCAGCGATATCGCGGCACTGGGCTACGAGAAGGGCGTGCCGATGGGCGGTGACCTGAGTGCCGCGCCGGAGGGGGCTGCGCCACAGCTGCTGATCCAGGCTGCCCGCGATCCCGACGGCGCCAACCTCGACCGCTTGCAGGTGGTGAAGGGCTGGCGCGATGTCTCCGGCGAGCTGCACGAGCAGGTCTATAACGTCGCGGTCGATAAGTCCCGCACTATTGATGCTGGCGGGCAGGTAGCACCGGTGGGCAACACGGTCGATCTGGAAACTGCCAGTTACGACAACAGCATCGGTGCCCCGGAGCTAGCCACCGTTTGGCGCGATCCCGATTTTGACCCAGCGGAACGCGCATTCTATTACGTGCGGGTGCTGGAGATTCCGACACCGCGCTGGACCGCCTATGATCGGGTGCGCCTCGGCAGTGAGGTGCCCGCGGAGGATAGCCAGATTACCCAGGAGCGCGCCTATACCTCGCCAGTCTGGTATACCCCTTGAATTGATGGCACCGGAGAGGTAGTTGCATGTCCGTTCTCGCCAAATTTCGCTGTGTGATCCGCGATCCACTGGTGCATTTTCTCCTCGCCGGTGGTGTCGTCTTCGCTCTGCTATCAGCCATGCAGCCGACCGCTGAGCGTCCGCGCCAGATAGTCGTCAACGACGAAACGCTGGTGCTGTTTTTGCAGTACCGCAACAAGTCATTCCAGTCGGACAAGGCGAGAGCCTCTTTGGCGGCGATGAGTGCGGAAGAGCGCCAGACCCTGGCTGATGAATTTGTGCGCGAGGAGGTACTGTTCCGGGAAGCGCAGCGCCTGGGGTTGGCGGAAAGCGACTACATGATCCGTCTGCGGCTGGTGCAGAAGATGGAATTTGCCCTGCAGGATTTTGCCGAGGCGGAAACCGTTATTGACGACGCCGAGCTGCAGAGCTTTTATCTGGCCAATAAGGCGCGCTATGCCGAGCCCGGCCGGCTGACGTTCACCCACGTGTTTATCTCTGCCGAACGCTGGGGGGAGGAAGCGCTGGCGCGGGCCGAGGCGTTGCGCCAGCGGCTGAACGAGCAAGGTGTCACCGCGCGCGAGGCCGGCGGTTTCGGCGACCGTTTCCCCTACCACCGCTATTATGTCGAGCGCAGTGACGACTACCTTGCGGGCCATTTCGGTCGCGCTTTCGTTGAACAGTTGTGGCAGCTGCCAATGACTGAAAAGGAGGGGAGCCACTGGTCGATGCCGCTGCGTTCTGAATTCGGCTACCACCTGGTGCTGTTGTCGAAGCGGGAGATGCCGCGCCAGCCCGGGTTTGCCGAGCTGCGTGAGCGCTTGTTGGCTGATTATCGCAGGCAGCGAGCCAGGGAGAATCAACAGCGCGCAATCTCTTCGCTGATCGACCGCTATCAGCGGATTGAGGGCTGACCGATGAAAGCGCGCCTGCTGACATTGCTTGCTGTTTCCCTCATCTGCGGTGCAGTGTCCGCGCACGAAAACCGCCTGCTGCAGGTGCAAATCGACCAGTTGAACGATCAGCTCTACGGGGTGCGCCTGCAGGTGCCGCCATCGGTGGCGCCGGACAATC
Source organism: Microbulbifer hainanensis (assembly GCF_014904735.1). Lineage (GTDB taxonomy): Bacteria > Pseudomonadota > Gammaproteobacteria > Pseudomonadales > Cellvibrionaceae > Microbulbifer > Microbulbifer hainanensis. The sequence continues at coordinate 157,886 of NZ_JACZCR010000031.1, forward strand.
AACCGAGCGTGCAGATGCCCGTCGACTGCCGGGCGCGCAGTGAAGCGCTCTACTACTGCGCGCAGCCTCTTCAGGGGCAGACACTGGAGATCCGCTATGCACGCTACAACCCCTCGGTCTCCACGCTGATACAGCTGCATTGGCTTAGTGGTGAAACCCGCTACCAGGTACTGGCGGCCGAAGACGCCCAGTGGACAGTGCCGGCCCCGGAAACTGTGGCCGGGATAGCCAGCGAATATTTTCGCCTGGGTGTGATTCATATTCTCGCCGGTTGGGATCACCTGCTGTTCCTGTTCTGCCTGTTGCTGTTGGCCGCTGAGCCGCGCAGGGTGGTAATGACCCTGAGTGGCTTTACGCTGGCCCACAGCCTGACCATGGTGGCGGCGGCGCTGGAGTGGGTGCAGGTGCCGGTTGCCGCGGTAGAGGCGGTCATTGCCCTGAGCGTGCTGTTTCTCGCGCGGGAATTATTGGGTAATCGCCGTGATAGCTACACGTTTCGCTATCCGGTGCTGGTGTCGGTCAGTTTTGGGCTGATTCACGGCTTCGGTTTTGCGGCGGCGCTCGCCGAGATTGGTTTGCCGCAGACGGCGCTGGTAACCGGCCTGACGCTCTTCAACCTGGGAGTGGAAGCGGGGCAACTGCTGCTGGCGTTGGCCTGGCTGGCAGTGGTGTCGCTGGTCCGGCCCCGGTGGTCGCCGGAGCGATTCCGCCAGCCTGCACTCTACCTGATGGGAATCGTCGCCGGTTACTGGTTTGTCGAGCGCAGCCTGGGGGTGGCATTACTGGGCCTGTCTTGATGGTGAATTTTCGCTGCGGATTTATCCCTGCATCTCAATCAACAGAGCCCGTCAAAATGTCGGTGGGGGATTGTCAAGACTCAAGGCAGCCTGCACTGAAAAAACTCGTTTAGCCGTGGGTGCATGACAAAGTGACTGGTGTAGATTGTTGGCCAGAATATACGGGAGTGAATACTTAAATGTTCAAGATGAATATTGATACCCAGACGGAGGTGAATGCCCCTGCTGGCAAAGTATGGGATTTGCTGGTCAGCTTCAGTGCTTACAATGACTGGAATCCGATGCTAAAGAATGTTCAAGGGGAGTGCAGGGTTGGTGAGCCAATTCGGTTCGAGGTGTCGATTGGCGGGCGTAAACCAATGTTGCTCAAGGCGAGAATTAGTCGCAATGAAGAGGGGCGCATCCTGAGTTGGCGGGGCGGGTCAGCACTGCTGGGCGGAGAGCACTATTTTCGAATTGAGTCGATCGACGACCAGAGGGTTCGCCTCTATCACGGCGAACGTTTTTGGGGCTTGTTGTTACCGATGATGCGGAAAAAGTTGTCAATGGCAAAACCACTTTATAAGGCAGTTAACGATGCTCTGAAGGTGCAACTGGAATCCACTTTCGAGTAATGACGAGCTGGCTGTGTCAGCAGGTGGCGGATCCGAACTGGCTGAATAGAGTAATGGCACCGCTGGATGTTGGAAAAATGCCTTAAAAACGCGGCTATTCGACCGCGCTGAGAAGACTATCTGGATTCAGTTCGTCAATGGCTGTGTCCCGTGCCCTTTGGGTGCGGCCACGCGCAATGTCGGATCACCGTGCGACAGTATTTTATAGGCTGTTTTTGCATACCCCTCTATGCCTCCGCCATCATCGTATTTTTTAGCCTGCGCATGCCGAGGAGCCAGCGATCGTAGTCGGCGGCCTTGTTCTGCATGTATTTCTGAACTTCGCGGTGCGGCAGAATCAGAAAGCTCTCTTGCGCCAGCCCCTGGACGACAAAATCACACAGTTCCTCGGGTTCCATAATGCCGTTTACCCCGGCCACGCCGCCGTCTTTGATGCCCTCGTCCTCGCCGGCGGTGACCATCGGCGTGTTGACCGCCTGCGGACAGAGACACGACACCTTGATCCCCCGGTCGCCGAATTCAATTGCGAGGGATTCGGCAAAGCCCACGGCGGCATGCTTGGTTACGGCATAAGTGGTCGTGCATGGCTGGTTCAGCAGGCCGGCAGCCGACGCGGTATTGAGAAAGTAGCCCTCGCCCCGCTCCAGCATATAGGGCAGGGCGGCGCGGGCGGAATACACATGGCCCATCAGGTTGACGCCCAGGGCCCGCTGCCACTGTTCATCAGTGGCGGTGAGCGGATTGTCTATGGAGATGATACCGGCATTGCAACAGAAGAGATCGACGCGCCCCTGTTCGGTGATGACCCGGGCTACCAGTGCCTGGATCTGTTCCTCGCTGGTAACGTCGCAAACCTGCGTGCTGGCACGGTCGCCGAGGCTCGCCGCCGCCGCGGACAGCTGCTGGTCATTGAGGTCGGCGAGATAGACGCGCGCGGCGCCCTCTTCAATAAAACGCTTGCTCATTGCCAGGCCGATACCGCTGGCGGCCCCGGTAACAATGATCACCTTGTCTCGTAATTGCATGACAGTTTCCTGAGTTTATTTATTGGCTTCACATCGCCAAACAGTGCCGAACTTACCAGTGCACTGGCAATTAGCCCCCACCAATGAAAGGAATCGGCCGGCATCCCCGCCAGCTGATCTTTTCGTGGTGAAAAGTTCTGCTGCGCCGTTACAGGCGTTCTGGCGGCGTTAGAAAGCGGGCGATACTGGCCAGCTTTTGCTGAATCTGCTTGATCTCCATCATTGCAATGCTGCGCTGGTGCACCTGATCGGGGCCGTCAGCAATCTGCAGGATGCGACCGTGGGTATACAGGTCCACCAATGGGGTGTCGGAAGTGAAACCCATGCCGCCGAATATCTGCATAGCGCGGTCGGCGACTTTGGCCAGCATCTCCGGCACCACAGCCTTGATCATCGCGATCTCCTTGGCCGCGACCTTGTTGCCAACCTCGTCCATCATCCAGGCCGCCTTTAGCACCAGCAGGCGAGCCTGATCGATCTCCATGCGGGAGCGGGCGATTGATTCGCGCACTTGGCCGTGTTGATACAGGTACTTGCCAAAAGTTTTGCGCTCCTGGGAACGGGCCACCATCAGGTCCAGAGCCAGTTCCGCCTGGCCGATGGCGCGCATGCAGTGATGGATGCGGCCCGGCCCCAGACGGGCCTGTGCCATAGCAAAGCCTTCGCCCTCGCCGCCGAGAATGTTGGTTACAGGCACTCGGACATCACGGAAGGTGATTTCGCAGTGCCCTTCGGGAGAGAAGTGGTTGAGCACTTTCGGATTACGCACGACGGTCACACCGGGAGCATCCCTGGGTACAAGGATCATACTCTGTTGACGATGGCGCTCGGCTTCGAAGTTGGTTTTGCCCATCAGAATGAAGAGTGTGCAGTTAGGGTGGTCAGCGTTGGTGATAAACCACTTGCGGCCGTTGATGACGTACTCGTCGCCGTCGCGAACAATGCTGGTGGTGATGTTGGTCGCGTCGGAGGAGGCTACATCTGGTTCGGTCATTGCAAACGCTGAGCGAATCTCACCGTTCAGCAGAGGCTTCAACCACCGCTCGCGCTGTTCCGGAGTCGCGAACAAGTGCAACAATTCCATGTTGCCGGTATCCGGGGCGCTGCAATTGAATACCTCGGAAGACCAGAAAACGCGGCCCATGATTTCCGCCAGGGGAGCATATTCCAGATTGGTCAGGGGAGTGCCGGGCTCACCGTCACCCAAGTGCGGCAGAAACAGGTTCCAGAGTCCTTCCTCTTTGGCGAGCGCTTTGAGGTCCTCCATAAAGGATACGGGAAAATTCTTCTGCTCGTAAACTTCTTCATTCCACTGGCGAATGCGAGGGATGATGTGTTCGTCCATAAAGGCATGCAGCTTGCGCTGCATCTCTCTGGTTTTATCACTGTATCCGAAATGCATAATCTTTTCCGAGTTGGTGCCGCGAATAGCAGTGTGAGAATCACTGCTATGCGACTGGTACTTGAGCGATCGTCGGTGCGGAAATTTTCACGGCGTCGACAGCGCTATAGAAAAAACAAGATAGCGAAGCGTAAGGTATCGCTGAAGTTTATTTTCGGAATATCGAAATATAAGTGTTGTTTATAAGGGTTCGGTCTATGAAGGCTAACCGAAAAAATAGCTGGCTTTGCCAATTTTTAGCAGGGTGGCGGGGTGATTTTAAGGAAGAGTTCGCGCCGTGATCATAGCGACCACGGAGCAGGAATTTGATTGCAATAGTACCCTTGTTTCAGGGGCTCAACAGGCGATTCACCAGTGGGCGATATCCGGAGGGCAGAATTCTTTGTATCCAGTCCAGCAGATAGGCGCCCCCGGTAACCCTGATGCGTTTTTTACCGGCGGCGACGCCCTTGAGAATCAGGCGCGCCGCATCGGCGGGCGGCATACCTCTCTTTTCAAATGCTTCGATGGTCTCTCTGGGGCCATCGACTGCCTTGACGATATTGGTGGCGATGACACCCGGGTGCACCGAGCTGACTTTTACACCGCGGGGTGCAAGCTCGGTGATCAGGGATTCGGTATAACCGCGAACGGCAAATTTGGTCGCACAGTAAGGGGCACAGCCAGCGGGGGCGATCAGGCCGAAAATACTCGACAGGTTGACCAGATGGGAACCGGGATTGGCCAGCAGTGCAGGCATGAATTCGTGACTGCCATGAATGACGCCCCAGAGGTTGACGTTGATTACCCGTTCGTACTCGGCGTAATCCAGCTCGTCGCAGCTGACATTGCGGTTGGCCACACCGGCGTTATTGATGACGAGATCAATCTGCGGGAATTCCCCAATGATTTTTTTTGCATATAGGTGAAAGGCCTCGCGATCCCCGACATCGAGTTGCTCGGACAGTAACTGCTGCTGATCCGTGATCGGCAGCATTGCAACGGTTTCTGTCAGGGAAGAGGCATTGATATCGGATATCGCCAGATTGCACCCCTGAGCCGCCAGTTGTATGGCCAGCTCCCGGCCGATTCCACTGCCGGCGCCGGTCAGAACCGCGTATTTATTCGCAAAGTAACTCACGTTCTTTTATTCCTCTCTTAGTACCAGGCTGGACGCATGTCGAAGTTGGTACTGTCCCCGTTGAGCAGTAGTTGTGCCTGATAATCGGTTTGCGGAAGCTCCCAGCGGATGTAGTAACGAGCCGCCTGCAGTTTGCCGGAGTAGAATGCGCGCTCGTCGTCACCTTCGGCGTTCTCCAGCGCAGCGGCGGCAACCACCGCCTGGCGCAGCCATAGCCAGGCAACGACCACCTTACCGAACATATCGAGCAGTAGTGTCGCATTGGCCAGCCCGCGATCGACGTCGAGTTGCAACTGTTTCATCAGCGAATAGACGGTTTCCTGGAAGGTGGCCATGGCGCGGGTCAGCGGTTCGGACAAGTCGGCAATTTCCGCAAACTTGGCCGCCTGGATGGCAGTGGCTTGCATTTGTTGCAGTAAAAGCGGCATAGCGTCTTTGAAATACATGGGCAGCTTGCGCCCAAGCAGGTCGAGTCCCTGGATGCCCTCGGTGCCCTCGTGGATGGGGTTGAGGCGGTTGTCGCGGTAGAGCTGCTCGACCGGATATTCGCGGATATAGCCGGAGCCGCCCAGCACCTGGATAGCCAGATCGTTAGCGGCCACGCCGTAACGGGACGGCCAAGATTTTACGACGGGAGTGAGCAGATCCAGCAACATGCGCGCATGTTCGCGCTCCGACTCCGTAGGCGCTGTGCGCTCATCTTCATATAGATGGCTGGCGTGCAGAATCAGCGCCAGGGCGCCCTCCGCATAAGCCTTCTGCGCCAACAGCATACGCCGCACATCGGCATGCTCGATAATAGGCACCTGCCTGCTCTGCGGAGATTTGTTGGAGGGCAGGCGACCCTGCGGGCGGTCCTTGGCATATTGCAGCGAGGTAGTGAATCCGCGATAGGCCAGTGCGGTAGCGCCGAGGCCGACGCCGATGCGTGCCTCGTTCATCATCTGGAACATGTACTGCAGGCCTTTGTTGGGCTCGCCGAGCAGATAGCCTACGGCGCCTTCCTGTTCACCGAAGGTGAGTACGGTCGACGTCTGTTGGCGCACGCCCATCTTGTGCAGCAGGCCGGCCAGGTGCACGTCGTTGCGCTCACCGACAGAGCCATCGTCATTGACCAGAAACTTGGGCACGATAAACAGTGAAATGCCCTTGGTTCCCGCCGGGGCGCCTTTGATCCGGGCCAGTAGCAAGTGAACGATATTGTCCGTCAGCTCGTGATCCCCGCTGGAGATAAACATTTTCTGACCGAAGATTCGGTAGCTGCCATCTTTGCTCAGTTCTGCGGTGGTCTTGATATCCGCGAGCGCAGAGCCCTGATCCGGCTCGGTGAGTGCCATGGTGCCGGCGAAGCTGCCGTCCTGCATCGGAGGCAGATAGCGGGCCCGCTGTTCGGGGGAGCCAAAGCTGTGAATCAGGTTTGCCGCGCCGATCGTCAGTCCGGAATAGCCGAATACGGAAAAGTTTGCGGCCATCAAATAGGCCGAAATGGCACTGCAAATAGGAAAGGGCAGCTGCATGCCGCCGTCTTCGAAGTCGTAATGCGACGCGAGAAAACCGGCCTCGGCAAATGCATCCCAGGCTTCTTTGGTCTCGGTATTCAGTGTGACGGTTTCGCCGTCGAAGGTGGGTTCGTTTTCGTCCCCTTTGGCGTAGTGCGAAGCGAAATGGCGTTCGGCGACCGTCTTGGCGGTTTCCAGCGTAGCATTGAAGACTTCGAGGTCATGCTCCTGGTAACGGGGGCGCTGTAACAGTGCCGCGGTATCCAGCACTTCATAGAGTTGAAAGGCGATATCGCGGTCGTTTAGGTAATCTGGGCTCATGGTGTTATTAGTGTCCGGTTTACTTCATGATGCGATCAGCTTGCGGTGACGCTGAAATTCGGCGGAAAGCCTGATGGCACTGGTTGGGCACCTTTTCTCATTGCTCCCGCTCATTGAAAGCGGGCGCGGATCGATGCTCAGATGCCGCAGCTAATATCCACGGTTCTGTTTTCTATGATTGTTGATTTGGCAGAAGCCTCGGATAGTGGTTGAAGACAAGTTGTTATTATTTCCCGCCAGCGCGGCAAGGGACGCTGTCAGTCCCCATTTTTCAATCAGCCAATTGCCTGTTCAATTCCGGCACTTGTTCTTGGTGGCTCTGCGGGCGAGCTTCGCCGCTTCATAGCAGGGTTTGACTTGCCAGTCGGTGATCCCAATCGGTGGGCCAGCGCCTGCCCAAATCTTCCTTGACCTTCAAGTCACAGATTTTCCATGTCACTGCAGGCCATTTTCTTGACCCTGGGTCTTACACTGCTACCATACCGACCAGTTGGTTGGTTTTGACCAAAAATGTCTGGGAGGTCACATGTCCAAGGTCGATAAAGAAGCCATTATTCGCGCCGCAGAAGAGGTGGTGCGGGAGAAGGGAGCGCGCAAGCTCACCCTCGACGCAGTGGCCGCGCAGTGCGGCCTTAGCAAGGGCGGGCTTGTACATCACTTTCGCACCAAGCAGGCGCTGCTGCAGGCGATGCTGGAATCGGCAATCGGTTGCGAAACGGAATTGGCGGAGGAGTATGCCGCCGGCGGCGGTGAAACTGGCGGCCCACTGGCATCCCGTATTCACTCCATGTTTGCGTTGATGGAGGACGAGAAGAGCCTGCCGCGCGCTCTGATCGCTGCGGTGGCCGAAGACCCGGCGCTGTTGGAGCCGATCAAGTCCAAAGAGGCCAAGGTCCGCAGCGAGTTATTGACTACCTGTAGCGACCCGGAGATGGCTCTCTTGTTGCTTTCCGCCGCCCGCGGTCTGTTTCTTGGACGCGTGCTCGGCGTTCTGGATTCCGATGATCCCATTTTCGAGCGCCTGCACACACGCCTGCTGAAGCTGGCGGCCGACCTCGACTGATTTTTCTGATTGATCCCTGTAATCCCCAAATCGAGTTTCTGGGTACTGAATATGAAATTGTCCGGTAATGTCCGTTTTCCATTGGTTCTGCTGCTGGCAATTACAGCAGCCCTTGCGGGTTGCTCCGATTCCGGTAGCGGCGAGCAGCAGGTCGAGCGCCAGTGGCCGGTAAAAGTCGCCACCGTTTCCAGCGACGGAGAGATCAGCCAGCGCCAGTTCGCCGGGCGGGTCAAAGCGGTGCAGACCGTAGACCTGTCGTTTCAGGTCGGCGGCAAGTTGGATCAGCTGCATTTCCGTGAGGGTGAGATTATTCCCAAGGGCAAGCCCGTAGCAGCCCTTGATGATCGCGACTTTCGTCGCCGGGTAAAAGAGGCCCGCGTCAACCTCGAGCTGCTGGAGAAAACCCTGGCCCGCCAGCGTTCCCTGGCGGAGCGCAATGTGATTTCTCAGCAGCAGCTGGATGAAACCGAAACCAATTACGATCTGGCGAAGGTGACGCTGGAAAAAGCCGAACAGGACCTGGCATACACGAAGTTGAGCGTGCCTTTTGACGCGCTGGTGACACGCCAGTTGGTAGAGAACTTCACCAACGTGCAGCCGGGACAGGGCATCGTCCGTCTGCAGAATGTTTCGGAAGTGCGGATACAGGTATCGGTACCGGAAAAACTGCTGGCGACGGCAAGCCGGGAGCGGGTGGACTCGATTACCGCGACTTTTGAGTTTCTACCGGGACAGGAATTCCCGCTGGAATATCGCGAACACCAGGCGGAAGCCGACACCGTAACCCAGACCTATATCGTCGAGCTGGGCATGCCGCGGCCGGAGAATGTGCAGATACTGCCGGGTATGACCGCGCGGGTAAACCTGAAGCTCAACCAGGACCGGGGCGACCTGTGGGTACCGCTGTCTGCAGTGCAGAACAGCGCGGACGGATCACCTTTCGTGTGGCAAATCAATGACGATCAGTCTGTATCGAAGACTCAGGTCGAGTTGGGGCGTACCGACGGTGACGTGGTGCAGGTCACCGCGGGCGTGCAGCCGATGATGAAACTGGTCGCAGCCGGTGGGCAACACCTTTATGAAGGGGCAAAAGTGCGCAATTACGCACAGCAGTCCGGCCAGTAAATTGGCCAACCCTGACACAACTGGGGAAGTATCGTGAAGATTTCTGATGTATTTATCGAGCGGCCAGTCTACAGCTGGTTGCTGATGCTGATCTGCCTCGTTGGCGGCCTCTGGGGACTGTCGGATATCGGCCGTCTTGAGGATCCGGCCTTTACCATTAAGGAAGCCCGCGTTTTCACCGCCTACCCGGGCGCCAGTGCACGACAGGTAGAGGAAGAGGTTACCGAGAAGCTCGAGGTTGCCATCCAGCAGATGGGACAGCTCAAGCGCATTTCTTCCACTTCCCGCCCGGGCATGTCGGAAATCCGCGTGCAGATCAAAGATCAATATGCCTCAGAAGAACTGGCACAGGTCTGGGACGAACTGCGCCGCAAGGTCCGCGATGCCCAGGTCCAGCTGCCCCGCGGGGCGAGGGAATCTGTGGTCAACGATGATTTCGGCGAGGTTTTCGGTATCTACTATGCCGTGACCGGCGAGGGTTTTTCCCCGACCGAGATGCGCGAGATCACCAAGGTGATCCGCCGCGAGCTGCTCACCGTGGAGGGTGTTGCCAAGGTTTCGCGTTCCGGTGTTATCGATGAGGCCGCTTATCTCGACATCGATGAATCGCGGCTCGCGCACTTCGGCTTTTCGCTCGATGACCTGGCGCAGGTACTGCAGTCGGAAAGTACTGTTCAGCAGGTTGGACAAATTGAGGGCAGCGATCTGCGCACCCGCATTGTGGTGGACAACCAGGCCAGTGACCTGGAGGCTGTCCGCAATATCCTGGTGGGCGTGCCCGGTTCAACTGCGATGCTGGCGGTGCGGGACATCGCCAATGTCTCACTCGGATACGATGACAACCCGAGTTTTATCGCCCGTTTCAATGGCAAACCCGCCATTCTGATCGGCGTGGCCGGGGCGCAAAACACCAATATCGTGGACGTCGGCAAGTCCGTGGAGGCGAAGCTTGCCGAGCTGGAGCACGGCTTGCCGCTGGGTATCGAGATCCATCCGGTCTACGAGCAGCATCGCGTCGTCGGGGAAAGTGTCGACGGCTTTCTGCTCAACCTGATCTCTTCGGTGGTGATCGTCACCCTGGTGCTGTGTGTGTTTATGGGCTGGCGCTCCGGAGTTGTCGTCGGCACAGTACTTGGGCTGACGGTGCTGGGCACGGTATTGATCATGAATCTGCTCGGTCTCAACCTGCAGCGGATTTCTCTCGGCGCGCTGATTATTGCGATGGGCATGCTGGTGGATAATGCGATCGTGGTTGCCGAGGGCATGCTGATGGGGGTGCAGAACAAAGAGTCACCGCAGAGTGCCGCCGGCCGCGTGGTGCGCCAGACTTTCTGGCCGCTGCTGGGTGCGACCATTATTGGCATCATGGCATTTTCGGGTATCGGCCTGTCCAGCGACGCCACCGGTGAATTCCTGTTTTCGCTGTTCGCGGTGATTGGCATCTCCCTGCTGCTGAGCTGGGTATTGGCGATTACGGTCACGCCGTACCTCGGCAATCACCTGTTCAAACCCGGAAAAGACGCGGACTCCAGTGATCCCTACAGCGGCCGCTTCTACAGCCTGTATGCCGGCGCGCTTTCCGGTGCGCTGAATCGCCGCGGCCGCACCATCGCGCTTTTGCTGGTTGTGACGTTGCTCAGCTATTTCGGCTTTGGATTCGTGAAACAGGGCTTTTTTCCGAACTCCAACGCGCCGCTGTTCTACGTGAACTACTTCCTGCCTCAGGGCAGTGACATCCACCGGACGGAGAGCGCCTTGCAGCAGGCGACGGAATTCATGCAGGCGCAGGACGAGGTGGTCTCGGTGACCTCGGTGGCGGGGCGCGGGGCGGACCGCTTTATGCTGACCTACGCACCGGAGCCGCCAAACCCTTCCTATGGCCAGTTGATTGTACGCACGGAGAATCGCGAACAGATACCGGCGTTGATCGAGCGCGCGAAAGCAGAGTTGCGCAATGCCCATCCGGAAGCACTGATCACGTTCAAGCGGCTGGTGTTCGGCCCCGGTGGCGGGGCGGACGTGGAAGTGCGCATTTCCGGCCCGGATTTCAACACGCTGCGCGCTGCGGCCGGCAATGTGGAGGACCTGTTCCGCAATAAGGGGCTGGAAGATATTCGCCACGACTGGCGCGGACGGGAGCCAACCATCCGCGCGTACCTCGACGACGAGCGGGCACGGGTGGCGGGCGTGACCGGTGCCGACATCAGCCGCACGTTGCAGTTCGCCACCGCCGGTTACCGCGTCGGCGATTTCGAGAGTGGCGATCGAATTATCCCGATTGTCGCGCGCCTGCCGCAGGGCGACCGCAATCAGGTGGGCTCTCTACAGGATCGCCTGGTGTGGAGTCCGAACGAGCGCGGCTATATCCCCGCCGGGCAGTTGGTGGATAAATTCGAGACCACGGCGGAAGAGGGGCTGATCCAGCGCCGCAACCGCGTACCCACCATCACCATTAGCGGTGATGCCCCGGAGGGTGTCACGGCGATGGCGGCCTTCGCGCGCATTCGCGCGGAAGCGGAGCAGCTGTCGCTGCCGCCAGGTTACCGGCTAGAGTTCGGCGGCGAGTACGAGCGCTCCTCCGACGCGCAGAAAGCACTCGGTAAGGGCCTCCCGCTCGGCTTCCTGATGATGATCCTGATTTCGGTGTTGCTGTTTGGCACGGTAAAGGAGCCGGTGATTATCTGGCTGGTGGTGCCCATGTCGCTGGTGGGGGTTGTGGTCGGTTTGCTCGTCTCCGGGCTGCCATTCGGCTTTATGTCGCTGCTGGGGGTGCTCAGTCTGTCGGGCATGCTGATCAAGAATGCGGTGGTGCTGGTGGATGAAATCGAGGTGCAGACCCACGCCGGCCTGCCGCGCCTGACCGCGATCCAGCGGGCCAGTGTCAGCCGCCTGCGCCCGGTATTTCTCGCCGCAGTTACCACCATACTCGGTATGTCGCCGCTGCTGTTCGACGCCTTCTTTGCGGATATGGCGGTGACCATTATGGGTGGTCTCGGTTTCGCGACTGTGCTGACGCTGATCGCAGTACCGGTGCTCTACGCCGTTTTTCACCGGGTGAGGGCGGACGAAGTCGAGGGCCAGAAAGACACTGGGCCAAAAGAACAGGTTCGGCGCCCGTTACCGGAGCCGGCATGATCGGGCTGGCTTCGGGATTCCTATCCGGAAGATAACCTGAGCCGGGAATAGAGCGGGGCGATCGCAGGTAGTAACCTGCGGTTGCCCCGGCGTTAGTGAAGCGCTTCGTTACTTTAAAAGGGTGCTTGCGATGCCGATTGCCGGCAGTGGGATTGCGTCGATCAGTCGTCGTCGCCGTTGTCTTTTAATGTGCGCACACGGCGCAGCAGTAGCGGGCGACCGAAAACCGCGAACAATAGCAGGCCCGCGAGCAGCGCGAGCCCGGTCGGCTTGGTCTGGAAGAGGCGGACGATCAGGGCGATAGCGGCGGCGCTGGCACTAACGGCACCAAATCCGGTAATCAGGCGCAAGCCGGCGCCCTGGTAAAACGCGAGACTGCAGACGACGGTGAAAGTCACCAGGAAGGCAAGACTGGCTTCTTCCACCAGCGCGGTCAGGTCCCCCAATGCCGCAAAGACCGCGGCGGTTAATCCCAAGGCAATTACCGCGCGGTCCGGTACTCCGGCGGTATTCTCGTGATCGAGCGCCGCCGGTAATTGGCCGCCGCGGGTCACACTGCGGGCCAGTCGTGCGGTAGCAAACAGGGTGGCGTTGATGGCGGAGCCGGTGGAAAAGGCGGCGGCAATCGTCACGATAACCAGTCCGGTGACTCCCAGGGCTTTTTCCCCGGCGATCGCCAGTGCAACCTCTTTATGCAGTACCACCTGATCCGCACCGATCAGCATTGCAGTACCGACGGCGACGAGCATATACACGGCGATCACGACGACAATGGCAGAAAGCAGCGAGCGGTGGATGGTTTTGCGCGGGTTGTCGATCACGTCGTAATCGTAGGTGACCAGCTGGAACCCCTCGTAGGCCATGAAGACGGATACTGCGCCGAACAGTGCGGCGGAAACTCCCGCATCGGGTACGCCGCGGGAAAGTAGCGGCGGATTCCACTGTGCGATGCCCCAGCCGGCCAGTCCGACCAGCACAACCAGTTTGAACCAGACCATAAAAATTTCGACTTCTGCAGCTTCGCTGACACCGCGCAGGTTCAGGCCGATAAACAGGCACATGACCGCCAGGGCGGTCACCCGCGGAAACCAGGAACCCAGATCCACCACATGGGCAAGGTATTGGCCGAACGTAAAGGCATAAACCGCGTTGGTGAGGATATAGCCGACGGTGAGTATCCAGGCGAGACTGCCGGCCACGCCGGGGGCGTCAATCTTGCGCAGGTAGGTGAAGGCGCCGCCGCCCTTGGCGTAGTAGTTCGAAAGCTCTGAGTAACTGTAGCCGGCCGCCAGGGCGATCAGTCCGGCCACCAAGAAGCTCAGCCACGCCCAGGGGCCGGCGATGGAAACCACCACGCCCAGCGTGGAAAAAATGCCGCCCCCGATCATGCCGCCGACGGCCATGGACCAGGCGCCATTGAATCCCAGTTTTTCTTCTTTCGAACTCAAGCGGGTGTCGCTCCGTGCCGTAAAGGTTTCCACTGCGGAAATGCAATGATAGTGAACCCGACATGGGCCTGCGGAATCTTTCCGTGCGGACGCGCTCCTTGTATGGTTAGGGCGGCGCGAATTGCCTTTTCTCGATTCGGGCGTGCGCTGCATTTCATTTCTGGATTTTTGATGGGTCGCCACAATGAAAATAATGACACTCCTGATCTCCCTCGCCACGCTTTCCCTGGCACTGCTGGGCGCCGGCGCCCAGGCGCAGATTCCGCCGGAGAGCAGCCAGCTGGTGATTACCGTTACCGATAGCTGGGATGCCGACAGTGGCCACATGTATACGTTTCGCCGGGATCAGGGCCGCTGGAAAGCGGCGAGTATCGCGACGCCGGTCAATGTCGGTCGCAACGGCCTTGCCTGGGGGCTGGGGCTACATCCCGCGCAGTCGGGCAAGCAGAAACGCGAGGGCGATGGCCGAGCACCGGCGGGGATCTTTGCGCTCGATGGCGCTTTTGGTTATCTGCCGTCGGTCAAGACCGGGCTCGACTACCAGCAGATGAATGCCGGCCACTACTGCATCGATGTCACCGGTTCGCCGCTGTACAACCAGACCGTGGACGCCGGCGAAGTGGGGCAGGCGGCGGTGGCCGGATCCAGTGAGGGGATGCGCCGGGATATCCACTACGGTGACCAGTTGTATCGAAAGGGCATCTTTGTCGCCCACAACCCACACAACCGCGACGGTGCTGGCAGCTGCATTTTCATGCACCTGTGGAAGGACGAGGGCGTGCCCACGGCGGGCTGTACGTCAATGGCGGAGCCAGTCATGGATCGCCTGCTCGGCTGGCTTGATGCCGCCGAGCACCCCGTATATGTGGCGCTGCCGCGGGCGGAGTACGAAAGGCTGCGCAAGTCATGGTCCCTGCCCGATATCGAGGGTGAGTGATCGGACTTTACGGTGCAGTAGTGCGATTGGTTGGCAAATTGCTCGAATTGTTGTTGCGGTGAGATTGGCATCTATGGAATATTTTATTCTTCTCTGTCACAAGATTTAGTGTCACAGGATTCCCAGCCATAACAATAATCGGGGTCACCATGAATCGACTTTGCCGACGCCTGGCAATTGCCGCACTGGGTGGGCTGCTATGCAGTGCCGCTGCTATCGCCTCTGAACCGGATTACGCCGCCTACCGTCAGGGCGGTCTCGACCAGCCGGGGATCCGCCAGGCGGATATCCTGCCGCTGATTAAACAGCTGCAATCCTCGTCGTTGCTCGATGTGGCGGAGATTGCCCGCTCCTACGAGGGGCGCCCCATTTACCGGATGCAGATCGGACACGGCGAGATCAAGGTGCTGATGTGGTCGCAGATGCACGGTGATGAGCCGACGGCGACCGCGGCGCTGTTCGACCTGGTGAATTTCATGCTGGCGCCGGAGCAGGCGCAGTGGCGCGCAGGCTGGGAGGACAAGCTCACCCTGGTCATGGTGCCGATGTTGAATCCCGACGGCGCCGAGCGCGGCATCCGCCACAATGCCCAGAGCTTCGACGTCAACCGCGATGCCAAGGCGCTGCAGTCCCCGGAAGGGCGGGCGCTGATGCAGCTGGCGCGCAGTTTGCGGCCGGACTTCGGGTTTAACCTGCACGACCAGAACCGCCACTACGGGGTCGGCGATTCCGGCAAGATGGCGACTATTTCCGTGCTGGCTCCGGCCTTTAACGCCGAGCGGGACATCAATGCGAGCCGCAAGCGCGCCATGCAGCTGATCGGCGCACTGAAGCGCGCGGTGGCGCCCGCTATCGGCGAAAATATCGGCCGCTATAACGATACCTACGCCTGGCGGGCGTTTGGTGACACCTTCTCTGAAATGGACGTCAGCACCGTGCTGATCGAGTCCGGCGCCCATCCGCGCGATCCCAACCGCCAGGTGGCCCGGCATATGAATTTCAATATGCTGATTGCCGCCATCGACAGTATCGCCAGCGGCAGTTACCGCGAGGTGTCGCTGGCGGAGTACCAATCCATTCCATTCAATCGCGACGAGGCGATTGTCGATCTCAAGATACGCAATATCGCCACCGGTGAAGGGGATGCCGCCTACACAACGGATCTGGCGATGAATGCGGGGGATGCGTACATAGAGGTGATTGACGTGGGTGACCTGTCCAACCTCACTGGCGCGCGCGACTTTGACGCCGGCGGCTGGCGCTATCGCGCACCGCGTCCATACCCGCTGAGCGGGGATTCCCCTCTGGTGCTGGACGACGAGAAGTACCGGATGCTGCTGCGCGAGGGCTATGGCTATTTTGTCGGAGATGCAGAGGCGTTGCAGGTCGAGACCGAGTTTCCGGTGGTGCTGAATCCGCGGCGTCCGCAGGGCGACACTCCCTCGCGTCGCCACGACGCCACCTTCCTCTTGGATGATGATCGCGGTGTGCGTGCCGCGGTGCTGAACGGGCAGGTCCTCGACCTGCGGGAAGCTGTCGGGAAAATCGATGTCGCTGCGGAGTGAATGCGCTCTGCGTTCAGTTTCTGCGGGCCACATCGCCCGCAATCTGTGGCGCCTGTCCCGGCTGGACCGGGACATATTTCTCCGCCGGGAAATTCGCGGCTGTGCCGGACCGTGCCACGGAAGAAGCGGCTTGCCAGCGCCACCGCACTGCGTCAGAATAAAATATTCCTAAGTATAAATTTGTAGATAATGGAATATTACCCGTGATGATTCACCGCTTTTTCCGCAAGCGCTGCACCGGCAGCATACCCGCGCTGGCCGCGGCACTACTGGCCCTGGCGGGCTGCTCCGGCTCAGAGGCAAATCCTGCCGACAATCTGTCGCTGCGGGAAAAGATCGCACAGAAACTGATGCTGGACGTGCGCTACTACTGTCCGGAAGGTGCGCCGGCCGGAGTGAACGCGGTAGCGGAAGAATGCCGTACGCCGGTTACGGAATTGCCACCGGCACTGGAGAAGGTCATCGCGCAGAGCGGTATCGGCGGTATTGTCCTGTTTGCCGACAACCTGCAGGACAGCGCACAGATAGTGCGCCTGAACAGTGAGCTGCAGGCTGCCGCCGCACAATCCCGCAGCCGCCTGCCTCTACTGATCGGCGTCGATCAGGAGGGTGGACGGGTCAATCGCCTGCCGCGCGAGGAAGCGGTGGCATTTGCCGGCAATATGGCGATAGGCGCGACCTATCCCCGCCACGGAGACCAGTTTGCTTCGGCGACGGCGGCGGCCATGGCGGAGCAGATGCGCACGCTGGGATTCAACGTGAATTTTGCCCCGACGCTGGACGTTAACAGCAACCCGGAAAACCCGGTGATCAACGTGCGTTCCTATTCGGAAGATCCGCAGGTGGTCGCCGACCTGGGTGCCGCCAGCGTCAAGGCGTTTCAGGCCCAGCAGATTGCCGCGACGATCAAACACTTTCCCGGTCACGGTGATACCGCCGTAGACAGTCACACCGGCCTGCCGCGTGTGGAGCGCTCTGCCGACAGTGCGCGGGCAGTGGACCTGCTGCCGTTTGGCGAGGTCATTCAACAGGCATCCCCCGCGCTGGCGATGACGGCGCACATTCAATACCCGGCACTCGACGACACCGAGCTCACCGCGGAGAACGGTGAAAAAATCCTGGTGCCGGCAACCCTGTCGCGCAAAATCCTTACCGACCTGCTGCGCGGAGAGCTGGGCTTTCGCGGAGTGATCGTCACCGACGCGCTGGATATGGCCGGTATCAGCCATTATTTCTCGATCGAAGATGCCGTGGTGAAGACGTTTGTCGCCGGTGCTGATATCGCGCTGATGCCGGTGAAAATCCGCTATCCGCAGGACCTGCAAAAACTGGATCAGCTTATTGATGCCGTAGCCGCGGCCGTCCAGCGCGGTGAACTTTCCGCCGCCGAAATCGACACTTCGGTGGATCGCGTCCTGGCGTTGAAACAACAGTACGTCGATGCCGAATGGATTGCCGAGGACCTGCAGGATAAACAGGTTGCGGCGCACCGTGTGCTCGCCAGTCGCGAACATCGGGCTTTGGCCCTGCAACTCGCCAACGCCGCGCTGAGCCCCATTTTCCAGCCGCAGCCGGGCACGTTGCCGGTGCTGACGCCAGCGGTGAAAAAGATTCAGGTCGTCGCACCTAGTGTCGCAGTGGGGGAGGCGTTCAGCCTGTCCCTCGGCGATGTTTCCGACGCGCAGATCGAAGTGCTCGATCCCTACACCGCAGTGACGGAGCTGCAGGCATCGCCGGCGGACGTTTTGCTGGTGGCGAGTATTGTCCCCGGTGAGAGCGCCGTCGAACTGGGCGGGATGGACGATCTGGCCCAGTTGCGCCGCGCGCCGATGCGTGTGCCGCAGCTGTACGACGTTTACCGCCACTGCTTGCAGGCGGCTAAATCGCGCGGCCAGAAAACGGTGTTTGTCAGTATGCGTTCGCCCTACGAGGCAGCGCAATTCAGCCATCTGGCAGACCTGTTCCTGGCCAGCTTCGATTACAAGGCTTATATCGGGCGCGACGACAAACTCCACGGACCCATCTACCGTGCGCTGGCAAATGCCCTGCGGCAAAAACAGGTTCCGCCGGGCATCCTGCCGGTTACCGTGCAGCGGGAGCCACTCCGGGCGGTGACGACCGCCGGGCAATGACAGCCGCGACCGGGCAAGCGTGTGGCGGCCGGTCTACCGTTATTGAAGTGCGTCGTGACGCCAGCTTAGCGGCGATGCGGGACTGACACAGACAGAGTTCACAGTATGATCAGACAGTGCTCGCGCGTTATTCGCGAAGAAATTCGCGCGGAGCGCCTCAAGGGCCCGACGTCGGGACTGGCTGCGGGTTTTGTGCAAACCGGCATCGCCGTACTGCCCGCCGAGCACGCGGATCAATTTGCTGATTTCTGCGCAAAAAACCCTCGTGCCTGCACACTGTTACTGCGCTCGAAACCCGGCGTGTTCGCTTTTCCGTCACTGGGTGAGGGAGTGGATGTCCGCTGCGACCTGCCGCGCTACCAGATACATCGCCGCGGCCAGCCGGCGGAGGAAGTGCTGAATGTCCGCGATTACTGGCGCAGTGATCTGGTGACGTTTTTCCTGGGGTGCTCGTTTTCTTTTGAAGAGGCGCTGCTGAGTGCCGGGCACGAAGTGCGCAATATCACCCTCGGGCGCAACGTGCCCATGTATCATACCAATCGACAGGCTACGTCCGTGGGGCCGTTTGCGGCAAACCTGGTTGTGAGCATGCGCCCCTTTGCCGCGGCGCAGCTCGACTCAGTGGAACAGATTTCCGGTCGCTTTCCACTGGTTCACGGCGCGCCGGTATTTAGTGGCGATCCCGCGGAGCTCGGAATTGCCAACCTCGATTCGCCGGATTTTGGCGAACCGGTACCACTGGCAGAAGGGGAGACCCCGGTTTTCTGGGCCAGCGATGTTACCGCATGCGAGGCGCTGCGGAATGCCGAACTGGATTTTTGTATAACCCACTGTCCGGGTCATATGCTTATCTGCGACCGGCAGAGTCGCGAGCTGGAAAATATCACTGACCCAGGGCAACTGAACTGGGACTAGAACGTAAAAGGTAAGAAGTTGCAGATCACCGACGCCGGTGATGAATCGATCACCATCTATCTGGCCGAGACGCCGGGCGAGGAAGCACTCGCGCGGGTGACGCAAATGGCTGCGCTGATCAGGGCGCAAATGGCAGATGTCATTACAGACCTGGTTCCCTCCTACTGCAGTGTCACCGTCTATTACGATCTCCTTCGCTGCGACTACGCAACGGTAAAGGAACGCTTGCAGGCGCTCATGCAGGAATCATCCGACTCTAACGGCGAAAAATCGTCGGCCGAATCCGCAGAGGGTCGGCTGGTAGAGTTGCCGGTGTATTACGGGGCGGAAGTGGCGCCGGATCTGGAGAGAGTAGCCGCCGATGCGGGGCTCGATATCGACGGGGCTATCGCGATGCACAGCGGTGCCGAGTACCGCGTATACGCCCTCGGCTTTCGCCCGGGCTTTGCATTTATGGGCATGACGCCGGAACCGCTGCGCGCGCCGCGGCTGGAAAACCCGCGGCCGCGGGTTGCGGCGGGTTCCGTGGCCATTGCCGGCGCACAGGCAGCGGTCTATCCCGACGCGTGCCCCGGCGGCTGGAATATTCTCGGGCGCTGCCCGGTCAAACTTTTTGATCGCGCCAGCAATCCGCCGCAAGTGCTGCTGCAGGTGGGCGACCGGGTGCGGTTTGCGCCGGTGACGCGGGCGAAGTTTCTCGAGCTCGGCGGGGTACTGGATGACTGAATTTGCCACGGTGGAAAGGGCGGGGCCGCAGACGCTGATCCAGGATCGCGGCCGGCGCGGCCAGCAGCATCTGGGCGTCAGTGTCAGCGGCAGTGCCGACGCGCGCGCCGCGGGCTGGGCCAATTACCTGCTGCAGAACCCGGCGTCGGCGGCGCTGCTGGAAATCTGCCTCGGCCCCTTTGCATTGCGTTTTTCCCGCAGCACGGTTTTTGCCGTTACCGGTGCCGATTGCGGCTGGCAACTGAACGGCCAGCCGCTGGCAAACTGGAGCACGCACACGGCGCCCGAGGGCAGCGTGCTGGAGGGGTCTATTGCCCGCAGTGGCTTGCGCAGTTATCTGGCCTTGGCTGGTGGCATTCTGACACCGCCGGTGTGGGGCAGCCGCGCCACCAGTGTCGGTGAGCGCCTCGGCGGCATCGACGGGCGCCCGCTGGCGGAGGGGGACCGGATTCCCTACGACGCGGTTGCACCGCGCCGATCAACACAGACGCCACCGGATTATGTACGCGAATATCCGCATCAGATCCGCCTGCGGGTGGTGCCGTCAAATCAGTTTACGCAATTTGCCGGGGGCGAGCGCCAGCGTTTTTTCGCCGGTGTTTACAGGGTTTCGCCCCAGTCCGATCGCATGGGGGTGCGGCTGGCCGGTGAGGCCCTGAGAGAGGTCCCCGCCAACCTGGTATCCGAAGCGGTGTCGCCGGGAGTGATCCAGGTGCCCAGCAACGGCCAGCCGATAGTCCTGATGTGCGACTGCCAGACGATCGGCGGCTACCCGAAACTCGGCCACGTTTACCGGGTCGATCTCGACTGGCTGGCCCAGGTCCGCCCCGGAGATCGGGTGCAGTTTGTGCCGGGCAACCTGGCCGAAGCGCAGGCTGAGCTACTGCAGCAAAAGCGATTTTTTGGGGTTGAGTGATGTCGGGTCTTAAGGGTTTGTTAGGGCATTTTATTGTGCGCAGTGGATCGGAGCGTCGGCGCTGCCGGTCAATACGGGCCGCGGAGGTGCGACGATGAGCCGCCCGCTGCAGGCGAGGATCGATCTCTCCGCCATTGCCGAAAATTATCGCTATGCCCAATCCCTCGGCAGCGGCAAAACCGTGGCCGTCATCAAGGCCAATGCGTACGGCCACGGTCTGGTCACTGTCGGCGAAGCACTGGCCGGCGCCGATGCCCTCGCGGTAGCCACCATTGAGGAAGCCCTGGCACTGCGGCGCGCGGGTATTGCGACGCGCCTGCTGGTGCTCGAGGGCGTGTTCGACCCGGCGGCGCAGGCGGAAGCCGCGGCGCAGCAGCTCGATCTGGTCGTACACAGCGACTATCAGCTGGACCTGTTGCGTCAGCTAAGCGGTGTTCACCGCCTCGTCGTCTGGATGAAAATCGACACGGGCATGGGGCGGCTCGGGTTTCGCTGCGAGGAGGCGCGGTGTGTTCGGGATGCATTGCAGAAATTACCCGTGGTGGCGGACGTGATCCTGATGACGCACATGGCCTGCGCCGACGAACCGGAGCACGGACACAATGCCGTGCAGCTGCAGCGCTTTGACAGTGCCGCAGTGGCGTCCGGGATTGGGCAACACAGTATCGCCAATTCCGCCGCCCTGATGGGGCTGCCGCAGGCCCGGCGCGAATGGAATCGTGCGGGCATCATGCTCTACGGCGTCAACCCGCTGCAGGGGGGCGATTACCAGCAACCGCTGTCCTGTACTTTGTCGCTGGAGTCCCGTGTGATCGCTGCACGGGAGGTAGCCGCCGGGGAGTCCATCGGTTACGGTGGCGACTTTATTTATCCGCATTCGGGGCGCTACGGTGTCGTGGCCTGCGGATATGGCGATGGCTACCCGCGCCACGCGCCGTCCGGTACACCGGTGCTGGTCAATGGCCGCCGCACTCGATTGGTGGGGCGGATATCCATGGATATGCTGGCGGTGGATCTCAGCCACCTGCCCGATGCGGATGTGGGTAGCTCAGTAACCCTGTGGGGGGAAGGACTGCCGGTGGGCGAGGTGGCCGAGCACGCCGGTACCATCGCCTACGAACTGTTGACTGGGCTTACCGAGCGGGTGCCGCGGATCTATCGCGACGGTCCCCTCGGTGAAGCTGTCGACGATTGCCTGGGAGCGACGGCCCGATGAAATTGAATTGTGATCTCGGCGAGGGTTTTGGTAACTGGCAGCTGGTCGATGAGCGCACGGTAATGCCACACATCGATATGGCCAATATCGCCTGTGGTTTTCACGCGGGCGACCCCGTTGGAATTCGCCATTCGGTGCGGCTCGCGCGTGAGTGCGGCGTGCAGATCGGTGCGCACCCGGCGTATCCTGACCTGGTCGGGTTTGGCCGGCGCTCCATGGACTGCGCGCCGGAAGAAATTACCGCGATGGTGCTGTACCAGATCGGCGCGTTGCGGGCACTGTGCGCGGCGGAAAACACCCATGTGGAATACGTGAAACCCCACGGTGCGCTCTATAACGACATGATGCGCAACGACGCGGTGCTTCGCGCAATTCTTGAGGCGGTAGCGGGCGCCGGCGGCCAGCTGCCGCTGATGCTGATGGCCACGCCGCGCGACGACGACTACCGCAAACTGGCCGCTGAATATTCCGTCCCCCTGCTGTTCGAAGCTTTTGCAGACAGGCGCTATACGCCGGAAGGGCGGTTGCAGCCGCGCAGTGAAGCCGGTGCGGTGCTGCACGATGCCGGCGAAATTTTGCAGCAGGTGAGGGATCTCCAGCGCGGGCAGGTGACGGCCAGTGATGGCAGTGTGATTGCGCTGGCAGCGGACTCCGTCTGCGTGCATGGCGACAATCCGCAGGGCGTGGCCACCATTGTGGAAATCCGTCGCGCGCTCGGAAAAGACTGAGTGCCGGCGGTGGGCCCGGCTTAGTTGCAGTCGGGCAGGGACGCTGGTGCGGGGCTGGTAAAACGCACCTGATCGCCACAGATGTGGTAACCGTAGGACCTCTGCACATCAGCGCCGCTATCGGTATCTGCGGTATGCAGCAGGCGGTAGGATTTTCCCTCCCGGCGCAACACTCTTACCTGTGTGGCTGGCGAGTAGTCGCCGGAGGCCGCAGTGGACAGTTCCAGTTTCAGGTTTTCGTCCAGGTCGATAAACCGGACTTCCCCCGGGGCCATGTCCACTTCAAAAACCAGCGTATCTCCGCCGTCCACCTGTGCCATTCCGCGGAACGCGTAGTTCGCCGCTGCCGCCTGCAGGGCTGCAGACATCAGCAGTACGCCGAGCGACAGTGTGATCCTGGCAACCATGAGCATCCCCTTTCTATCGATTGATACAACCGCTTGATTGATGCGCATCGCTATACCGCGGCGAATGCGAGTCCATAGTGAGCGTTGCCGCCGATGCCGTCAAACGCCCGTCCCGGCGGCTCTGGACAGAACAGATCCACTGTTACCGCCTCCGTCACTTCACTGCTGCAGCTTGCTGTCCAGCTCGGCCAGCACGCTGGTGTTGATATCGGGATAGCCGCTCAGCTTGCGCGGAAAGTATTTCTCCAGCAGGGCGAGCAAAATCGCCCGGGACTGGTTGTCGACCTCGCCATCCACTTTCCACGGGCGGAAGTGATACTGGAAGGCGCGGATATAGAGGCCCAGTTCCTTGTCGTCGACTGTTTCCGGATCGATGCCGTAACCGTAATCCGACAGCCACTGCGCGAAGCGGTGGCGGACGCTGTCGCGATCGCTGCTGGTATTGCCCTGCAAGTACTCCATATTGCGCTGCACCACCGCGTCGTCATACCAGGCGCCGATGCCGGCGCGGGCGAGCTTTTCCCACGGGAAGCGCGGACCCGGATCGATCTTGCGCTGAGGCACCACATCGCCGTGTCCAATCACGTGGGTGGGAGTGATCTCCGGGTAGCGCGCCAGAATATCCTTCGATAGGGCGATCAGCAGTTCAATCTGCCTGGGGTCGTAGTCCGGGAAAACACAGGTTTCTTCACTGGCCAGTTCCGGTGCCGATTCCACCGGCGGGAAGCAGTGGCTCTTGTTGACGATCTCGATGCCGATCGACTGGTCGTTGATTTCTGTGCGGTGTCCCCAGCGGCTGGGGCCGGCATGCCAGGCGCGGCGGTTTTCATCCACGAGCTGGTAGACGCGCAGGTCGTCGTGGGGATAGCTGGGGTCGTTGCTCTCCGGGACCAGGTAGTGCGCGCTGACCGGTCGCGAGCTCGGCTGGGTCAGTACTTCCAGTGAGGTGGCGAAATCGATGGCGGTAAAGTGCATGACCAGGTAGCGCACGCGCTCGCTGGCGTTTTCCGACTTAACCGTTTCGATCTTGTACTCGTCCGTGGAAAAGTTGTAACCGCTGCTCGCGCATCCGCCGATGGCCAGGGCGCAACCCGCGGTGATCAGTCGTCCGGTCCAGCCGCTTATTATTCTTGAAACAGACACGGTGCCTCCTTATTGGTCTGGCGTTCGCGGACATTCCGCGGGATAAGTTGAATGCGATGGCCGCAATTTGGCGGCATTTGTGAATAGCGGGGCACAGGCCTCGACCGGAATGCCGACCGGTATCTGTGGCTTCGAGCGATCTTCACCGATGACTGCTCTGGCTGGAGAGCCTTTTCAAACTGGCCAATGCCCGTGCACTTTTTGAGCAGCTTCAAGTGTTTTAATCGCAGATTTTCGCGCCAATCGCCGTTCACATTATTCTTAATTGTGTATTTAACATAAATAATTCTTGACCGTCCATCACAAGAGAAATATTTTATTCCGAAAGACAGCGATGTCTTTCTGTTGTGCACATCGAATAACAACACGTGCGAGGGATACGATGATCAAACTCCGTCGGGCCATTCAAACGGCCAACCGTTCAATTATTTATTTGGGGTCTCTGAGCGCGCTGGCGCTCTCTTCCACGGGAGCGCTCGCTCAGGGAGGCAGCGAAAATCTGGAAGAAGTGGTTGTCACCGGTATCCGTGCCAGCCTGGAACAGAATATCGACATGAAGCGCAATGCCGACTCGGTGGTGGACGCCATCACCGCCGAGGATATCGGCAAGTTCCCGGATAAAAACGTAGCCGAAGCGCTGCAGCGGGTACCCGGAGTTTCTATTTCGCGCGATTTCGGCGAGGGGGAGGATGTGTCGATTCGCGGTACCGACTCCTCGCTCAATATGACCCTGCTGAATGGCCAGACGGTGGCCACTTCCCAGTGGAAAGTGCTGAGTGCGCTGTCCCGCGGCTTCAACTACGCCATGTTGCCGTCGGACCTGATTGCCAGCGCCGAGATATACAAGACGCCGGAAGCGGATATCGATGAGGGCTCCGTGGGCGGCACCATTATCCTGCGCACTCGCAAGCCGCTGGATATGGATTCCGGTACCGCTTCGCTCAGCCTGGAAAGCCAGTACAGCGAACTGCCGGAAGAGTGGGATCCATCCGGTTCCGCCATGGCTTCCTGGAAGAACGAGGCCGGCACCTTCGGCGTGCTGGGCGCGGTGGTATTCCAGGACCGCACCGTCGAGCGTCACGGGGCTGAAGTACTAGGCAATTACAGCGTTTACACCACTGCCGACACCGGCGAGCAGGCGTATGTGCCCTGGGGGCTGGGTTCCGCCCTGTTCCAGCAGCAGCGCGAGCGCCGCGGCGTCGACCTGAATATGCAGTACCAGCCGAACGCACAGTTCGATGCAACGCTGCACTACATGGCCTCCGAGCTGGGTGCTTCCAACAGCAACCAGAACTTCCTGCCGCTGCCGGGCAACGGTATTCGCGATGGCGGCCTGAACAGCCAGGTCAACAGTAACGGCACCCTGACCTCCGCGGATATCGACGGTTCCCAGGTTGGTGCGCACGTGGCCTACGACGCGATCTACCGGGATGGCTCCAGTATGGACACCGATGTGCTGGATCTGGAAATGAATTACGACCTGGGCCTGGCCCGTGTGCACACGCAAATCGGTCGCACCACTTCCGAGGGTAATGCCAACGACTGGTTCTACGAGTTTTTCAACCAGCCTAATGACGATCGCGTGAATTGGACCTACACCAACAACGGTGGTCCCGCCGGTAGCTTCGCCGACAGCAGCTGGATTACCAATCCCACCGACGAAATGGTTCTCAACGGCTACTTCGAGTCGCAGATCGATATGACCGACGCCGAGGACTATGCGCAGGTGGACGTCGAGTTCGATGTGGATGCCGGTCCGATCAACCTGATCAAGGTCGGCTATAAGCACCGCGATCGCGACACTGGCCAGGATCGCGTCCGCACCTATGCCTCCAACCTCGGTGCCGACGGCAATCCGGCTTACTTCGGTACCGCTGGTGACTTCTGGAGTGGTGCTGTGGTGAGCGGCCTGCACGGTGAGACCGGCTTTGCGCCGCAGGCCTACTTTGATCCGGATCGCAGTAAGCTGAACAGCTACTTTAATAGCCTGCCCGATTGCGCCGATGGCGTGACCGCCGTGTGTTCAAACCGAAATGTGAAGTGGTATCCGTCCATTTTCGATATCAACGAAAAGGTGGACGCGCTCTATGTGAAGGCCGATTTTGCCGATGAGAATACCGGTATTCGCGGTAATGTCGGGGTGCGCTATGTGACCACTGATACCACCTCCGGTGCCTGGAGCTTCTCCAACGACCAGGGGGATTATGTCTACGATGAAGTGAAGGCGGATTACTCCGATGTACTGCCGAGCCTGAACCTGGCGTGGGATCTCAACGACGAGGTGGTGTTGCGCTTCGCCGCCGCGAAGGTGATTGCCCGCCCGAGCCCGAGCCAGCTGACGTCCTCCGTATCGCTGACGCCTGAGACCAGCTCCGGTTCCGGTGGTAACCCGGATCTGGATCCGTACCGCGCCTCCCAGTTTGACCTGGGTGCCGAGTGGTATTTCGCCGAGGGTGCGATGGCGGCGGCCACGTTGTTCACGAAGCAGATCGACGATTACATTTTCACCGAGATTCGCGCAGAGCAGGTTGTGAGCCCGGACGGCACCATCGAAATTCAGTCGATGTCCCGCCCGCAAAACGGCCCCAGTGTGGACCTGAGCGGTCTGGAAACCCAGTTGCAGTACAGCTTCGCCAACGGCTTCGGCGTGGTGGGTAACTATACCTACACCGATGTCAGCGACGCGAAGACCGCCAGTGGTCCGGTTACATTGCCGGGCAATAGCGAGCACATGGCGAACCTGAGCGGATTCTTCGAGAACGAAATGTTCAGTGCCCGCCTGGCTTACAACTATCGTTCTGAGTTCTTCCGTGCGAAGACGGCCGTAGGGCAGTTGAAAAGGGATGAGCAGGTGTCGCTGGATGCGCAGATCAGCTATTACGTGACCGATCAGCTGACCGTGCGCGCCGAGGCGCTCAACCTGACCAATGAAACGGTCAACGATATTTTTGAGGTGGACAACGGTCCCGTGCTGCAGGCCAGCGAGTGGGAAAACGGTCGCCGATTCTTTGTCGGTGCGAACTACAAGTTCTAGGGTGGTCTCCTTGGTGTAGAAGTATGGGCTGCAATCACCGGCGGCCCGCGGTGAACTCTCTCACTGATGCTTTGGCCGGCACTCCTGTGCCGGCTTTTTTGTGCCTTACGTTTTTATTCCTTGTTGTTTGAGTGCTTGGAATAATGTATTCTCTTTCACAATCCTACCGCACTAGAGTGCGATAATCGCGCAGAACTGGAAGTTGGCCGCGCAGTTGGTGTGCGCGCGGTCGGAGCGAGAGAGATGAGAATAACAACAATCCTGTCCGGCCTTTGCCTGGCGATATCCCTGAGTGCTTTCGGTAGCGAGTTGCCGGCCCCGTCGGCTGCGCCGGTGTTCACGACCGATGTTCCCGGTATCAGTGAAGAGATGCTGTCGGCCGATTTCTGGATCCAGCGTATCGAGCGCGACCAGACCCGCATGTCGCCGGCGGATATAGACCGCTTCAACGCCGCCAGCTTTGCCCGCGGCGAATACCTCAATGATCTCAATCAATACCCGGACCGTATCAGTCGCGCCCGCGTGCTCGAACTGCTGGACGGGACCAGCCGCCTGCCGAATGCCCCGCGTTTTTACGCCGATGGGCGCAAAGTGCCGCAGCAAGATTTTGCCGCACTGCAGGCATCGCTGCAGCGCGATGCCGTGCCCGGAGAAGTGGAGGTGCGCTGGGGATTGGTGGTCAAGCGCGCGAGCATGCGCGGTTTCCCCTCGGATACGCCGATCTACAAGAACCCGCAGGACCTGGATCTGGATCGCCTGCAGGAAACCGGCGTCTTTCCCGGCCAGCAGCTAGCCCTGTTGCACGAGAGTGCGGATGGCAACTGGTGGTTTGCGGTCAATTATCATTACGCGGCCTGGGTGCCCAAGGCTGCCGTGGCGGTCGGTGAGCGCGCTGAGATTGAGAGCTGGCTGCAGCGGGACCGGCGCCTGATGGTGACCGGCGCGCAGGTCGAGACCAATTACAACCCGGAAGATCCGCGCACATCTCGCCAGCTCCTCGATATGGGGGTGTCCCTGCCTCTGCTCAGTGCGCGCGATGTTGGCCATTCTGTGCACGGCCAGAATCCCTACGCGAGTTATATTGTCAGCCTGCCGGTGCGCGGCAAGGGTGGCGGCCTCGAATTCGAGCCGACGCTGATTGCCCGCGGGCGGGACGTGCGGGTAGGGCCCTTACCGTACCGGCCATCGCTGGTCCTGCGCCAGGCGTTCAAGTTTCTCGGCGAGCGCTATGGCTGGGGCCACGATTACAATGCGCGCGACTGCACCGGCTTTGTCGGCGACGTTTACAAAACATTCGGTCTGCTGATGCCACGCAATTCGGGGCAGCAGGGGCAGGGCAAGTTTGCGCCCACCCGTTTTTTCGAAGACGGCGATCGCGAAGCGCGCCTGCAGGCGTTGGAAAAGCTCAAGGTCGGGGATCTGATTTACATACCCGGCCATGTCATGATGTATATCGGCTCGGTGGATGGCGAACCCTACGTGATTCACGATGTCACCGGCCTGAGTTATTTCAAGGGCGATGGAAGCCTTTATCGCGGTACGCTGAACGGCGTTTCGGTAACTCCGCTGAAACCTTTGCGGCTGAGCCGCGAAAAAAGTTTTATTGACGGCATCTACGCCATAAAAACAATCATCTGATCGGTACCGCCATGAAAATTGTTGACGTCAAACTGGGCATGCTGAAAGTGCCGCTGATCACTCCGTTTAAAACTGCTCTGCGCACGGTTGAGTGCGTGGAGGATGTCATTGTGATGCTGGAGACGGACACCGGTCATATCGGTTACGGCAATGCTCCGGCGACGGCGGTGATCACTGGTGATACGCACGGCTCGGTGATCGAGGCGATCCGTACGATTTACACCCCGCTGCTGCTCAACCGCGATGTGGCGGATCTCAATCGCCTGACCCGGGAAATCGGTGCGGCGATGATCAACAACACCAGCGCCAAGGCCGCGGTTGAAATTGCGCTCTACGATCTGTTTGCGCAGAGCTACCAGACACCGCTCTACCGGCTGCTCGGCGGCGGAGAAAGTAGCCTGACCACGGATATCACCATCAGCGTCGACTATATCGACAAGATGGTCGCAGATGCGGAAATGGCGGTCGAGCGCGGTTTTGAAATCCTCAAGCTGAAGGTCGGCAAGGATATCCGCCTGGATATCGAGCGTATCAAGGCGGTGTATTCCGCGGTAAAAGGGCGCGCACTGCTGCGCCTCGATGCCAACCAGGGGTGGAGCCCGAAGCAGGCCGTGATGGCAATCCGCAGCCTGGAAGAGGCCGGTGTATTGCTGGAACTGGTAGAGCAGCCGGTAAAGGCCAGCAACCTCGAGGGAATGCGTTATATTTCCGAGCGGGTAAAAACGCCGATCATGGCGGACGAAAGTATTTTTGGCCCGCTGGAAGTTATGGAAGTGATTCAGCGGCATGCGGCGGAGATCATCAATATCAAACTGATGAAAACCGGCGGTATTTCCAATGCGCTGAAAATTGCCGATCTGGCCGGGCTCTACGATATCGAGTGCATGGTCGGTTGCATGCTGGAGACCAGCATCGGCGTTTCCGCAGCGGCCCATGTTGCCGCGGCCAAATCGCCGGTAGTTTCAAAACTCGACCTGGATGTGCCTTCCCTTTGCCAGTTTGACCCGGTTATCGGTGGCGCAACCTATAAAGATGCGGATATCATTCTTAACGAAACCCCTGGACTGGGCATTGAGAAGATTGAAGGCTTGCAGTTGCTGGCGTAGCCGCCGGTTAATTGCGCCGCGGAGCGACAAGGCATGACCTGTTTACTGAAGATGCGCGCGATGCGCGACCAGATGTCGGTCAACGAACGGAAAATCGCAGATTTTGTTCTGGAGAATACCAAGTTGTTGCGGGATTACTCCTCGCAACAGTTGGCCGATGTGGTCGGGGTCAGCCAGTCGAGTGTGGTGAAGTTTTCCCAGAAACTCGGCTACAAAGGTTACCCGAGCCTGAAGCTCGCGGTTTATGAAACCTATGCCGGTGCCGCCCAGGTGTCGGCCGGTGAAGACGACGCGCGGCCGCGCTTTGGTAAGAGCGATACGCTGCTCAGCCAGCTGGGGCAGAAAAAGCTCGAGGTGCTGGAAAATACCGCCCACATCAATGAAGCCGATCACCTGAGTGCCGCGGTCGCTGCCATCCGCAACGCGCGCTGCATCCAGATTTCCGCCTGTTCTGGTTCCGCCGCGGTCGCACAGTATTTTACCTATCAGTTGCTGGAGCTGGGTTGCTGGGCGGTTTTCGACCAGGGCGGGCGCCTGCAGCAGAGTATGGTCAACTCCCTCAGCGATGAAGATGTGTTGTGCATCATCTGCGACCTGGGCGGGGAAGAGTCTCTGGTGGAGGTGGCCAATAGAGCCCGCGAGCGCGGTGTGAAAGTACTGAGCCTGACCAGATACAACTACAACGCGGCCAGTATCCATTCGGATATCCGCCTCTATGTCGTCCCACCTGAAGAAGATCAGGGGATGCAGCGTCTGCTGTATCGTTCGGCTCAGCTCCACGTTATGGAAACCCTGATCAGCGGCCTGATCTCCAGCGATCAATGACACCGCCGCCGCGCCATCTGGTGATCGTGGGAGGTGGCACGGCCGGCTGGATGGCGGCCTGCACGCTGCAGAAAGCCTGGGGTACGGACTGCAGTATTACCCTGGTTGAGTCTCCGCGGATCCCAACCGTGGGTGTGGGGGAGGGCTCCACACCACTACTGCAGCAGTTCTTTGCCGGCCTCGGTATTGCCGAATCCGAGTGGATGCCCGCCTGCGATGCGACTTACAAGGCCGGTATCCTGTTCGACCGCTGGACCGGCGACGAAAACTTCCGCTCCTATTTCCATCCCTTTTTCTCCGCACTGGATTTGCAGCCCGCCGAGCAGTTTTTTACCAACTGCAACGCGCGCCGTCGCGGCCGGGCCTGTGATACGCAACCCGATCACTATTTCGTATCGGCCAGTGTGACCGCCCAGGGGCGCGCGCCAGTGCCCCGCCAGACGCTGGCGCACCCGGTGGATTACGGCTATCACTTCGATGCGGGCAAGCTGGCGGCGTTCCTGCGCGGTTTTGCCATCGGGCGCGGGCTCGAGCATGTCCTGGATGACGTTATCGGTGTCGAGCAGGGGGAGACGGGCGAGATCGCTGCGCTGCAACTGGCTGAGTGCGGGCGCCTGGCGGCGGACTTTTTTGTCGACTGCACCGGTTTCCAGAGTCTGCTGATGGAAAAGACACTGGGTGTGCCTTTCGTTTCATTCGGTGAAAACCTGTTCAATGACGCTGCTGTCGCCATCGCGACGCCGGTCGATGAAGCGGCGCCGCTGCAACCGCAAACCCGCTCCACCGCATTGAGTAACGGCTGGGCTTGGCAGATTCCGCTGCAGAGCCGCCGCGGCAACGGCTATGTCTATTCTTCCAGCCACATCAGTGCCGAGGAGGCCGAGCGGGAATTGCGCAGGCACTGTGGCGCGGCGGATTCAGTGCCCGCGCGACACCTGAAAATGCGTGTGGGTCGGCTGCAGCATCACTGGCACAGGAACTGCCTGGCGGTGGGTCTGTCGCAGGGCTTTATCGAACCCCTCGAGGCCACGGCGCTGATGCTGGTGCAATTCACCGTGGAGCAATTCGTGCGGGATTTTTCCCGCGGCGCACAGGAATCCTACAATGCCGCGCTGAACAGTATGATCGAGGGCATTCGCGATTACATCGTCGCCCACTACTTGCTCAATACGCGCGGGGACAGTGAGTACTGGCGCGCGTGCCGCGAGGATGCCAGGCCCAGTGAAAACCTGCGCGCGCTGCTTTGCGCGTGGGACGGTACGGGCGATTTCGATGCGGCGCTGCACGCCCAACGCCAGCAGCAGGTTTATCTTCGCCCCAGCTGGTATTGCATACTGGCGGGAATGGGGCGCTTCCCGCAGGCATCCGTTGCGAAGGCGGGCGATCAGTCCCGGCACAGTGCCCTGGATTATTGTCGCCGGGCGGCTACCGAGCTTTTTCTCGATCACCGTGAACAGCTGGCGCGCCTGCCCGGTTGACGCTTCAGCTCTCCTCCAACAGTTTCCAGTCGAGGTGGTAATCCCACTGGTCGAAGTACAGGTTGCCCCCGCGCCACTCCACTTCGCCGCGTTGTGAATCCACGGTTTCCGAGCGGAAATGCTGTTTGGCCGGCTGAAATGGCTGGCTGTAATCCGTGTTGAAAATCAGCCGATAGGCATCGATTCCACCAAGATAAAACCAGCTTGATTTTTCGTCGGCGCTGCCGAGCAGTCCGTGGGTTACGTCCATTGGCAGCCAGCCGTAGGGGGCCAGGTAGAGCTCCCCCCAATCGTGCATCGTATCGAATGCAGCGGGAGAGAATTCCCAGCCGGACTGCCAGCGGGCGGGGATGCCGTTCATGCGCAGTAACGTGATCAGCAGCAGGGTCTGCTGGCCGCAATCCGCGTGTCCGGCTTCCGCGGCATACTGACTGATATCGCGGATGGTGGAATATTCACGCGCGCCGGCCCAGGGAATGCTGTCGACATGGGCAAACAGTTTGCGGGCGATACGGTAGGGGTTCTTTTCGTCGCCGACGATGCGTTCGGACAGAGCGCGCAGTTGCGGGGTAAAGCGGAGATGCGGGGCGCGTTCCTGCAGGAAGGGGGAAACGTCATCCGGTAGTGATGCCTGTGCGGTGCGCTGCGGATCGATAGGGGTGTAGCTGGCAATACTGTCGAAGCGGTAGCTGACCCGGAATTCGGTGGCCTTGCCGGCGCGCGCGGGCTGTTCGAAGTAGATGGTGCGCTGGGCCTGCTGTTCCGGAGCCAGCTGATATTGTTCCGGTGTGGTTTGCAGTAACGTCACCTGTTCCTGGCGCCCCGGAATGGTTTTCGGAAACGGCAGCCATGCGCGGACCGTCTCGCCGGCCGGCACTGCGTCGGGCTCTACTGTCACTGAGTAGTCCACGCGGAAACTGCGCCGCGGCGCAGTGGCAGCCGCCATGATATCCAGGTGGTGCGGGTTCAGGGCGTACAGTGGCGCCTCGTCGGTAAAGCGTGTGTGGTTGGGGTTGCGCGCGGCTGCTTTATCGGAAATCTGCACCAGATTGTAGGCCGCCTTGCGGAAAAAGCGGCGCTCGCCATCGATGACCATGGATTCCAGCAGACCCTCGCGATCCCATTGGCGGATATCGTCTTCGCTTGCGTCCGGAATATAGCGGTGGATCGATGCCAGCAGGTCTTCCCGCTTGATGGTGAACTCCATTTCGATGCGGCGCATGCGTTCCTTTTCAAACAGCAGTTTTGACTGCAGCGGTTGTGCCGGGCTCCGGCTCAATATTTTTTTTATCTGCGCGCGCGCCTGCTGGTAGCTCCCCTGGTCGACGAGGCTCTGTACTTCTGTGAG
This sequence comes from Microbulbifer hainanensis, assembly GCF_014904735.1. Classification (GTDB taxonomy): domain Bacteria; phylum Pseudomonadota; class Gammaproteobacteria; order Pseudomonadales; family Cellvibrionaceae; genus Microbulbifer; species Microbulbifer hainanensis. The sequence continues at coordinate 191,549 of NZ_JACZCR010000031.1, forward strand.
CGGATTCGCATGGGTGTTGCCGGTGCAGGCAATCGCAAGCAGGGCGGAAAAGATCAGGGACAGCTTGTGGGTGAGGCGGGGGTAGGGCACGGCTGCACTCCGGATTATTTGCTGGGTTGGAATAAATTATATTTACAGTGTAATCCTAGGTTGATAAATTATTCTGTTGTGGTGTCGGCGTCAAGGAATCTCGCGGGCATCGCCGGCAAATCAGGGATGTTTCTCCAATGCGCCGGCCGACTAATCCGCGGAGGCATAAGAATGAAAAAAATCCAGGTTGTTGTCCTTGTCTGTGTCAGCCTGCTGGCGACTGCCTGCTCCAGGCAGCCGGAATCGCGCAGCGAAACCGTGGCCACCATCGAGAAAATCCTGCGAGAAGAGCGGGTGCCCGGTGCGGCAGTGGGGATCTGGCACAAGGGCGAGCCGGTGCTGCTGCGCGGTTTCGGTGTGACCGACGTGGATCACCCGCACCCAGTGGATGCGCAGACGCTGTTTAAGCTTGCATCCACCACCAAGGCGTTTACCACTGCCGGGCTGGCGCTGCTGGTAGAGCAGGGCAAGCTGCAGTGGGACAGCCGGGTTGTGGACTACCTGCCGCAATTCCGCCTCGAAGATCCGTGGATTACCAGAGAATTCCGCGTGGTCGACCTGCTGACACACCGTTCCGGCCTGGGCGCCGGTGCCGGCGACCTGATGCTGTGGCCGCAACCGAATCACTTTACCCGGGCCGACGTTCTGTCCGGGCTCGCCTATCTCCCGATTACCGGCAGTTTCCGCGCCGACTACGCCTACGACAACCTGCTCTATATTGTCGCCGGTGAATTGATCGCGGCGGTTTCCGGTGAGTCCTATGAAGATTTCGTGCAGGACCAACTGCTGGAAAAAATGGATCTGCAACACTGTTTTGCCGGCCCGGTTCCGGAGTCCGCACGGGACAACCTCGCCGATCCCCATCGCCTGGAAAATGGCCAGTTGGTGGTGGATACGGCCAACCTCGCTGGCGACGAGCCCATAGTGCTGGCGGCGGCCGGGGGCATGCACTGTAGCGCCGAAGATATGCTGCGCTGGCTGCGCACCATGCTTGCCGGCGGTGTTACACCGGACGGTACGCGCATCTTCAGCGAGGAGTCTCGCGATCGATTGTGGCAACCGGTCACGCTGATGCCGATGTCACCGGAACGGGCCGAGCGCGACGGCGGCCACTTCTATGCCTACGCGCTGGGCTGGCGCGTGCAGGATATGAACGGCAAGCGCGTGCTCCACCATACCGGTTCGCTGTCGGGTATGTACGCCTGGGTCGCCGTGGTTCCGGAAGAGGATCTGGCCATGGTGGTACTGATGAATCGCAGTGCCGGCGTTGCACGCCAGGCGCTGATCTACAGCTTGCTGCGCCCCTATCTGGGTGATGAACACCGGGACTGGCTAGCCTACTTCCAGGATTTGTACGGCGGCGCCACCCAGCCGGCTGAACCGGAACACTATCCGCCGCCCGAGAGCCTGGCCGAGGTTTCGGACACCCAGTTGTCCGGCAGCTACCGCGACCCCTGGTTTGGCGAAATCCGCATTGCCGGTGACGGCGACACGCTGCGCTGGAGTTCACAGAAGTCCCCGCGCCTCGCCGGGGACCTGAGCCAGGCGGAACCGGGCGTGTGGAGCCTGCGCTGGGACGACCGCAGCCTGGAGGCGGATGCCTGGTTGATCGCGCAGCGCGATGAACAGGGCCGGCTGGTATTGACCATGCAGCCCCAGTCCCGCGGTGTGGATTTCAGTTACGACTTTCCCGACCTGCGTTTCGAACGGGTCGACGGCGGCCAGCAGATGGTCGGCAGTGTACAGGCCGGACAAAGTGTACAGAGCGGACAATAAGGAGCCGAAGATGCAAAGACGCACCCTGATCAAATCCCTGGTGTCCGCGCCGCTGTTGAGCGCGCTGGCTGGATCCGCCGCTGCGGTGCCGGCGACCGGAGAGCTCCTGCGCCCGGCGCGCCTGCGCCGCGGCATGACCGTGGGCCTGGTAACACCGGCGAGCAACGCCTGGGAAGACGAGGATATCCGCTTCGCCATCGACGTGGTGAAATCTCTGGGCTTCAACGTCAAGGAGGCGGAGCACCTCTATCAGCGCACCCAGTACCTGGCGGGGCCGGATGCGGCGCGCGCCCAGGATATCAACGCGATGTTTGCCGATACTTCCGTGGACGCGGTTTTCTGCCTGCGCGGCGGTTACGGCACGCCGCGTATTCTGCCGATGCTGGACTACGACACGATTCGCAGTAATCCCAAAGTGCTGCTGGGCTACAGCGATATTACGGCGCTTTTGAATGCCATATACCAGCGCAGCGGCCTGATCACTTTCCACGGACCGATCGCCGCGCAGAATTTCACCGATTACACGCTGGAAGAATTCAGCAAGGTATTGGTGCGCGGCGAGTCACCGGTGCAGATCGGTGCGGCACCGCCTTTTGAAGCGGGGCCCGGCCGCGCCGAGCACAAAAACCGTCTCACGCTGTTTCGCGGTGGCAAGGCGCGGGGGCGGCTGATTGGTGGCAACCTGTCGCTGATCTGCAGCCTGCTGGGTACCCCGTTTGAGCCGGACTTCCGCAATAAAATTTTGTTTCTTGAGGATGTCGGTGAGGCCCCGTACCGTATCGACCGCATGCTGACCCAGCTTTGGCTGGCGGGCAAGCTGGACCAGGTGGCCGGACTCGCTTTCGGTAAATTCACCGAAACGGATACCGACGGCAATACATTCAGTGTGGAGCATGTGCTGCGCGAGCGCTGTGCCGGACTCGAAGTGCCGGTGGTGCGCGGCCTGATGATCGGTCACGTGAAAGACCAGACCGTCGTGCCGGTGGGGGCCATGGCGGAGCTGGACGGCGATAGCGGCGCACTGCGGATACTCGAATCTGTCGTCAGTTGATGGCAAAAGGGCGCCAGCCGGTTACCATCTGCAACCGGGCCGATCGCTGACTGCGCATTGGCCCGAGTGATCACTGCCAACCCGGTCGCAGCGACGCCCGGTTGGTGTAAACCAATAATAACGATTAGATGCTGTATGACGGAATTAACCTGGATCACCCTGTTGCCGCCCTTCATTGCCATCGGGCTCGCACTTTTTACCCGTCAGGTTTACCTGGCACTCTTTGCTGGCATTTGGCTCGGCTATTATCTGCTCAACCAATCCGGAGTGCTGCCGTCGCTGGCCGAAGCACTGGACGGCGTTCTGGCGGTGCTCGCGAGTCCCGGCGATGCGCGGGTCGTGATGTTCACGCTGGTGATCGGTGCCTTTATTGTCACGCTGGAGCGCTGCGGCGCAGTCAGTGGCTTTGTGCAGTTTCTCGACCGCAGTCGCTGGGTGACCAACGGCAAGCGCGCCCAGTGGATGGCGTGGCTGGTGGGTATCATCATCTTCATTGAGTCCAATATCACCGTGCTGGTCGCCGGTACTGTGTCGCGACCGCTGTTTGACCGATTCAAAGTATCCCGGGAGAAACTGGCGTATATCATCGATTCCACTTCGGCACCGATCTGTATGTTGATTCCGCTGAATGCGTGGGGGGCCTTTAACCTCGGACTGCTGCAGGGGCTGGATGTGACGGATCCGCTGAAGGTATTGCTGGCGAGCATTCCATTGAATATCTACGCCATCACTGCGGTGGCGATGACCGCATTTGCCATTTCGCGCAACTACAATCCCGGACCAATGGCCGCGGCGGAAGCGCGCACGGTGGAAGACGCGAAAGACGGTCTCGATATTCCATCGGCAATCGGTGAGCGCAAGCACGTAAAACCGCGGTTGATGAACATGCTGCTGCCGGTGCTGACCCTGATTCTGGCAATGCCCATCGGCCTGTGGATCACTGGCGACGGTCACATCTTCTCCGGCTCCGGTTCCACCTCGGTGCTGTGGGCATCGCTGGCGGCGTTGACCGTAGTATCGGTGCTGGTAATGATTCAGCGCAGCATGACACTGGATGAACTCAGTCACACCTGGATGGAAGGGGCGGGGCGCATGCTGCCGCTGGCCATCATTCTGGTGCTGGCGCTGGCACTGGGATCCGTTTCCAAAACGCTGGGCACCGGCGACTATGTCGCTGGCATGGTGGGTGATTCCATTCCAGCGGCACTGCTGCCGCTGGCGATCTTCTTAGTCTCCGGTGTCATCGCTTTTTCGGTCGGCTCCAGCTGGGGCACTTTCTCGATCATGTTGCCGATCGCCGTTCCGGTAGCCACGGCGATGAATGTGGATCCGACCCTGTTCGTGGCCGCGGTGTTATCCGGCGGTGTTTTCGGCGATCACGCTTCGCCGATTTCCGATACCACGATTGTTTCGTCCCTCGCCGCAGGAACGGAACATATTGATCACGTGCGGACACAGTTGCCCTACGCACTGCGGGCCGGCGCCATCAGCGCAGTCGGTTTCGTACTGCTGGGATTTTTCCTGCTCTAACTGCGGAATGTCACGATGATGGAATGTTGTATTGTCCTGGTAACCGGTGACCGGCAGTTTGGCCAGCGCTGGGTATCGGAGTTATCGCAGGTGGTGGATAGCGATGCGGCGGCGCCATTGCAGTTGCGGTTCAGCTTTTGCGATCCGCAAGCGCTGGAGGCGCAGCTGTGCCGCGGGGAAACCCAGATTGTGGTACTCGACGACGGGGATCTGGATGCGCAGATGCTTGCGGAATGCCACGAGCAGATTCGCGACCGCCGGGCGGAAATCGACAGCGTCTTGCTGACAGCCGCGCGCGTGCCGGCACAGAACCGCGATTATGAAAGTGTTATCTCCCGCGGCGAGTCCAATTACGGCGTGGTCTACCGCACGCTGCGCCGTATTTTACTCGAGCGCACGGCCACACCATTTGCCGACGCCCTGCGCGAATACGTATACGCCGCGCGCGATTCCTGGCATACGCCGGGGCACTCCAGTGGCGACAGCCTCAGCAGCAGCCCCTGGATTGCCGATTTTTACCGGTTTATGGGCGAGCATATTTTCAATACGGATCTGTCCGTCAGTGTGAAAATGCTCGATTCCCTGATGGACCCGGTCAGTGTCATTCGCCAGTCCCAACAGCTGGCGGCGCGGACCTTTGGCGCCGCCCACACTTATTTCGTCACCAACGGCACCTCAACCTCGAACAAGATCGTGCTGCAGTACCTGCTGCGCAGTGGCGATCGCGCCATCGTGGACCGCAACTGCCACAAGTCCGTGCACCACGCCATGATCATGAGCGGGGCTCTGCCGGTCTACCTGGAATCCGCAGTCAACCAGGATTACGGAGTTTATGGCCCGGTGCCGAAAAGCCGCATCTTTGCCGCCATCGACGCCACGCCCGATGCGCGGCTGCTGGTACTGACTTCCTGTACCTACGATGGCCTGCGTTACGACCTGAAATCCATCATCGACTACGCACATCGGCGCGGGCTGTATGTGCTGATCGACGAAGCCTGGTACGCACACGGCCGCTTCCATCCGGATCTGCGCCCGACGGCGCTGGAGTGCGGGGCGGATTTTGTCACCCAGTCGACCCACAAAATGCTCTCGGCATTTTCCCAGGCGAGCATGATTCACGTGGGGCAGGGCGTGAAAGATTTTGATCCGGCGGGATTCCGCGAGGATATCAATATGCATACGTCGACCAGCCCCCAGTACGGCATGATTGCCAGCCTCGATGTTGCGCGTAAGCAGATGAGTATCGAGGGCTACAGCGTAATGCAGCGCACCCTCGATTTTGCCCGGGATCTGCGCGAGTTCGTGCGCGAGCACACGGCGTTCCGGCCGCTCGACGCCGCTGAACTCTGCGGCCAGGAACTGGCGGACGACGCTATCCTGCTCGACCCCACCAAGGTCACCATTGATGTCGGCTTTGCGGGCCTGTCGGCGCCGGAGGTGCAACTGCAGCTGTTCAGCCAGTTCGGCATCCAGGTGGAAAAAAATACCCACAATACGCTGTCGTTTCTCGTCACCATCGGCACCACGGAGAGCAAGGTCCTGCGTCTCAAGCAGGCACTGCGCACGCTGTCGGAAACGCGCAGTGCGATGCAAAAACCCGCTGCCGGCCAGGCGCTGCCGCCGTTGAGTGAAATCCGGGTCCTGCCACGCACCGCGTATTTCGCCCGCGGCGAGAAACTGGCGCTGGGCGGCGAGGAGGGTAAAGCTCTGGTGGGGCGTATCGCCTGTGATGAAATAGTGCCTTACCCCCCGGGTATTCCACTGCTGGTGCCAGGTCAGCTGGTCACCGAGGAAATTCTCGCGGCGATCAATGCATTTGTACATGAACGTGAAGATCTCGAAATGCACGGCCTGCGCAAGAACGCCGGCCGCCCGGCAATGCGGGTGATGTTGCCGGAAGAGGCGGATAAAGGACTGCAGGAACGGCAGTCGATTGATTGACCCGGTAATCAGATAGATCGGAACCATCAGGTTGATCGCCGGGCTGATAATAACGGGGGCATCATGAAACAGCGCTTTGGGTGGCTGCTGATCGGCTTGGCGGCGACAGCCTGTGCCGGGACTGCCGGGCGAGCAGATCCGGGGCTGGTACCGGTCACCGGGGAACATATCCGGGTGGAATTGCGCTATTTCAGCGGGGAGAACCTAGTGGGCGAGCGATTGGACGGCTATCGCGCGAATCGCTGCCTGCTGGTTCCGGCTGCGCGGGAGGCGCTGCAGAAGGTCGCCGCCGATCTGGCTGCGCGTGGACTCGGCCTGGTGACCTTTGATTGCTATCGCCCGCAGCGCGCGGTGGATCATTTCGTGCGCTGGGCCGGCCAGCCGGAAAACTTCAGTACCAAGGCCGCGTTCTACCCACGGGAGGAAAAAGCCCGGTTGTTCGAGCACGGTTACATCGCCGCCCGTTCCGGGCACAGTCGCGGCGCTACCGTCGATCTCGGCCTCTATCGGCTGAACGATGGTGGGTTGGTCAATATGGGTACGTCCTTCGATTTTATGGATGCGCGCTCGGCCACCGATTTTGCGCTGGCGGATCGCGAGGCGCACGACAACCGCATGCTCCTGCGCGATACCATGACGGCACGTGGTTTTCACAATTATCCGCAGGAGTGGTGGCACTACACCTTCAAGCCCGAGCCCTGGCCGGATCATTATTTTGACGTGCCCGTGCAATAAAAACTGTGAATGCGCTGTGCTACCGCGATGCGATGGCGATGTGATGATGATGGAGAAACCATGCAACTTTCCCGAATTTTCACTCTTGGACTGACTCTCGTACTCGCCATCGCCGGTGCACAGGGCAGGGCGGCGGAAAAGCTCCGCACCGGCGCGGAACAGCCGGAGCGCTACCTGTCTCTGTTGGCAAATAAGCCGGTGGGGCTCGTCGTCAACCAGACTTCGCGGGTCGGGGATGAGCACCTGATCGATTTCCTGCGGAAACGCGGTGTTGATATCACCCGTATTTTTGCCCTGGAGCACGGTGTGCGCGGCAATGTGGAAAATGGTGGTCATGTCGACAGCGGTATCGATGGGCCTTCCGGACTGCCGGTGGTTTCCCTGTACGGTAAACACCGCGCGCCTCAATCGGAGGATCTCAAGGGGCTGGGCTGGATGGTTTTCGATGTCCAGGATGTGGGTGTGCGTTTCTATACCTACATCAGCTCGCTGCACTATTTGATGCAGGCCTGCGCCGACAACGACGTGCCGTTGCTGGTGCTCGACCGCCCGAATCCGAACGGCGATTACATCGACGGGCCGGTATTGCAGCGGGAGTTCCGCAGCTTTGTCGGTGTCGACCCGATTCCGCTGGTGCACGGACTGACGGTGGGTGAACTGGCGCGCATGATCAACGGCGAAGGCTGGCTGGATAACGGCGCCCGCTGCCGGCTCGAGGTGATTCCGGTCGCCGGCTATCGCAAGGCCATGCACTACGCGCTGCCGGTCAAGCCCTCGCCGAACCTGCCCAACGACCTCGCTATCCGGCTGTACCCGTCACTGGCACTATTCGAAGGGACCTCGGTCAGCATCGGCCGTGGCACGGATTTTCCGTTTCAGGTGGTCGGCCATCCCGCGGATCGGCAGGGTAAATTTTCTTTTACGCCGCACCCGGTCGCCGGAGCGAGCGAGAATCCAAAACATAACGGCGAGCGGGTGCGCGGTGATGACCTGCGCGGTGCGCCGGCGGACAGCCGCTTTACCCTGAGTTACCTGATCGACTGGTCCCACCGCACGGGCCAGTCCCGCAACGCCTTTTTTACCCGGCCGGCCTTTTTTGACAAGCTCGCCGGCACTGATCAATTGCGGCGAGCGGTAGAGGCGGGGGCCAGCGAGGAGGAAATCCGCCGCAGCTGGCAGCCGGCACTGGCGCGCTTCCGCCAGCAGCGCCAGCCCTACCTCCTGTATCCGGAGCGCTGAGTGATGATGCCGAACCACATCAGCGAAATACTCGCCAAGTTACCGGAAGGCCGGTTGATGTCGGTGGACCTGTTGCGGGGGCTCGCCATCGCGGCGATGGTCCTGGTCAACAACCCGGGCAGCTGGTCATTCGTCTATGCGCCGCTGGCCCACGCGGAGTGGAACGGCTGGACGCCGACGGATGTGATTTTTCCCCTGTTTCTGTTTGTCGTCGGCCTGTCGATGGTGCTGGCCCGGGGGAAAGCGCAGGCGTTTCCCGCAGTGGGCCGCGCGCAGTGGATACGGGCGCTGAAACTGTTCGGGCTGGGACTTTTCCTGGCGGTGTTTTTCTATAATTTTCGCGTTGCGGATTACTCCTGGCTCGACGATCGCATCACGCATATCCGCTGGCTCGGTGTGTTGCAGCGGATCGCGCTGGTCTACCTGGTCAGCAGCTATCTGTTGTCGTGGTGTTCGCCGCGGGGGCTGGCGCTGGCGGCATCGGTGTGCCTGGTGCTGCCCTGGCTGTTGATGCTGACCGTGCCCTACAGCAGTGACAGTGGCGAGGTGTTCCGCGGACAGTTCCTGTTCGGCAATCACCTCTCCGCCTGGATTGATCAGGCGCTGCTGGGCAGCAAGCATCTCTACTACAGTACTGCCAGACCCTTTGCCTTTGATCCGGAGGGGATTTTGACGACGGTGTCCGCGGTTGCCACCTGTCTGCTGGGCGCGCTGGCCGGGCTCGCCTGGCAGCGCAGTGACGGCAGCCCGCAGGCGAAGCGGCGCGTGGCGCAACACTGGCTGGTGGCGGGGCTGGTATTACTGGGGGTCGGGCAACTGGCCAGTACCTGGGTGCCGGTCAACAAGGCGCTGTGGTCGCCCACTTTCGTTCTGGTGACCGGTGGCGTGTCCCTTATTCTGCTCAGCGGGCTTTTCTATCTGGCGGATATCCGCCAGCATCGCCGGGCGCTGGCACCGCTGCTGGTATTCGGCGTCAACGCCATCGCGCTGTTTATGCTCGCCGGAATTGTCGGCCGCCTGCTGATTATCATTCCGGCGGGAGACCAGACGCTAAAGCACTGGCTGTTTGCCACTGTCTTCCAGCCGCTTTTCGGCAACTACGGCGGTTCACTGGCCTTCGCCCTGAGTTGCCTGGTGGCGTTCTACTGGGTCATGTGGCAGATGTACCGACAGCGTGTAATCTGGAAAGTGTGAATACTGTGCTGCCCGAAGATCTTATTCCGGCCCTGCAGGCCCTGATCCCTGAGGAACGTCTGCTGACGCGCCGCGAGCAGATAGCGCCCTATGAGTGCGATGCGCTGCCGGTCTACTGTGAGCGGCCGCGCGTAGTCGTTCTGGCCGCTTCCGAGGAAGACGTGGTCGCCGTAGCGAAACTCTGCTATCGCCTCAAAATACCGCTAGTATCGCGGGGTGCCGGCACGGGGCTGTCCGCCGGTGCCAAGCCCTATCGCGCCGGGGTTCTGCTGGTGACGGCACCGATGAATCGCATACTGTCACTGGATGCGCCGTCGATGCTTGCCAGGGTGGAGCCGGGTGTCATCAACCAGCAGATTACCGCAGCCGCGGCGGCCCACGGCCTCTATTACGCACCGGACCCCTCGTCGCAGATTGCTTGTTCCATCGGTGGCAACGTTGCGGAAAATGCCGGCGGTGTGCACTGCCTGAAGTACGGTGTCACGGTGCACAATGTTATTGCGCTGCGTCTTGTCACTATCGAGGGCGAGGTGCTGGAAATCGGTGGTGAATGCCTGGCGCAACCGGGTTACGACCTGCTCGCGCTGGTGCACGGCTCCGAAGGGTGCCTGGGCATCGTCACGCAGGTGACAGTCAAGCTCCTGCCGTTACCGGCCCGGACCCGCACCTTGATGGCGGACTTCGGCACAGTGCGCGAGGCGGCGGATGCGGTTTCGGCCATTGTGCGCGCGGGCGTGGTGCCGGCGGCGCTGGAAATGATGGACCAGCTGGCGATCTCGGCGACGGAAGCTTTCTGTCAGGCGGGTTACGCCCTCGATGCGGCGGCCATTTTGCTGATTGATCTCGACGGTGATCCGCGCGAAGTGGATCAGGAGCTGGCGCTGGTCGAGGCCCTGCTCGACCGCTCCGGAGCTTGGCGCACCCAGCGGGCCGGCTGCGAAGACCAGCGCCAGCGCTGGTGGAAGGGGCGCAAAAGCGCATTCCCGGCGATTGGCCGCCTGAGCCCCGATTACTACTGTATCGACGGCACCGTTCCCCGGCGCCGAATCGGCGACGTGCTCGAAGCCATCGAGGGGTTTGCCGAGCAGCACGGCCTGCAGGTGGCCAACGTTTTTCACGCCGGCGACGGCAACCTCCATCCCATCATCATGTTTGACGCCGGCGAAACGGGCGCGCTCGAACGCGTGGAAAAACTCGCCGCCGATATCCTCGAATACTGCATCGAAGTGGGCGGCACCATTACCGGTGAGCACGGCGTCGGTGTCGAGAAAATCAACCAGATGGCCGTGCAGTTCACGGATGAGGAAATCGGGCAGTTCCTGGCGCTGAAGGAAGCCCTGGATCCGCCGTGGCTGCTGAATCGGGGCAAGCTGATTCCTACGCTGGCGCACTGCCGCGAATACCGCGCGCTGAGGCATCGCCATGACTGATCGCGACAGCAGCATGGATCTGCAGGAAAGTGTGCGTGCCGCCCTGGCCGGTTCTGCCGAACCCATCGCCATTGCCGGTAGCGGCAGCCGCAGTGCCTTCGATTTACAGCCCGAAAGTGCGAGTCTGGATCTGCGCGCGCACACCGGGGTCATCGACTACGAACCCGATGAACTGGTGTTGCGGGTGCGCGCCGGCACTCGCCTGGATACGTTGCGCGAATTGCTTGCCGCGGAGGGACAGCAGTTCGCCGCGGATATTCCCGCGCCGGCGACGCACAGCACTATCGGCGGCGCGGTGGCCTGTGGCTGGGACGGACCGGCACGGGCTTTCTCCGTGTCGTTGCGGGATACGGTGCTCGGCTGTCGCATGATCAATGGTCGCGGCCACACGGTAAATTTCGGCGGGCAGGTGATGAAAAATGTCGCCGGTTACGATTGTGCCCGCCTGCAGGTGGGGGCATTCGGCACGCTCGGTGTATTGCTCGATGTGTCGCTGCGGGTGTCGCCACAACCCGAGGTGAGTGTTACCCGCAGTTTTGACGTCGACACCGGTGACCTGTCGCAATGGTGGCAGAGAACACGCGCACTGCGCCCGCTGATCTCGGCGACCTGCCATTGTGATGGCCAACTGCACCTGCGCCTGTCCGGGCGCGCGGTGGCGGTGGAGGACGCTGTGGCGCTGCTCGGCGGCGAGGCGAGCGCGTTCGACTGGGCCGCTTTGCGCGATCTTCGCCAGGATTTTTTCCACGGCGATGCGCTGGCCTGCGTGTACCTGCCGCGGGGCGTGTCCATGCCGGTTGAGCGGGGCACTGCACTGCTGGAGTGGGAGGGGGCGCGCATCTGGGTGCGCGGTGGCGACCACGGGGCGCTGCAACAGGCTGCCGCAGCTTGCGGTGGATTCGTGCAGGTATTGCGCGGGGCACCGCTGCCGCCGCAGAGCGCGGCGGCGGATTGGCATCGGCGCATTAAAGCGGCGTTTGACCCGTCCGGAGTATTCAACCAGCGAATTTTTCATGAGCGCTTTGTCGCGGGAGACCGGGAATCGTGCAGGTAAAGATTGTCGAGAACCTGATCGCAGCCGGCGACGCCGCGCGCGCCGAACGGGTATTGAACGCCTGCGTGCACTGCGGCTTTTGCACCGCCACTTGCCCGACCTACTTACTGGAAGGCAATGAACTGGACAGTCCGCGCGGGCGCATATACCTGATGAAGGAAATGCTGGAGACGGGGTCCGCCAGTGCGGTGACCCGCACCCATCTCGACCGCTGCCTGACCTGCCGGAGTTGCGAGACGACCTGTCCTTCCGGGGTGGAGTACCACAAGTTACTTACAGTGGGTCGCGATACCGTCGAGCGACTGGCACCGCGACCGGGGACGCAGCGGATTGTGCGCAGCGCGCTGAGCAACCTGATGTTGTCACCGCGGCTGCTGGGTTTTCTGTTCGCAGCTGGCCGGCTCGTCGCGCCGCTGCTGCCATCTGCGTTGCGACGCACATATTTTCCACCGCAACGCTCTTCTACTGCAGGCACTTACCGAAAGATTTCCCGCAAGTTCCCCGAGAGCGATGCTACAGGCGGCGCGGTGGTACTGGTGCGCGGCTGCGTGCAACCGATGCTGCGGCCGGATATCGATGGTGCGCTACAGCGAATTCTCGAACACTTCGGGGTGCCGGTGAGCCTGTCCGCGGCTGCGAACTGTTGCGGCGCCGCCAGTTACCACACCAGTGGCGAAGAGCAGGCGCGTGAACTGGCGCGCCGCCAGATCGATTACTGGTGGCAGTTGGCCGAGACCACACCACTGCGCGCGATCGTATCCACGGCATCGGGATGCGGCGTGCACCTGCGCGACTATCCGCTGCTGCTCGCCGATGATCCGGAATACAGGGACAAGGCCGCGGAACTCGCACAGCTGGTGCGGGATCCGGTCGAGTTACTCGATGGATTGCTGGCGCAGCGGCCGCTCGACTTGGCTGCGCCGGACAAAAAAGCCAAGGTGGTATTCCACTGTCCCTGTACGCTGCAGCACGGTCTGGGACTGAGTGGCCGGGTAGAGCAGTTGTTGCACTCGCTGGGCGTTGAAGTGCCGGCAGTGCGGGACAGCCATCTATGCTGCGGCTCCGCCGGTACCTATTCGGTGCTGCAACCTGAGCGCGCCAAATCCCTGCGTGGGAAAAAGCTGCAGTCGCTGCAAGAGTCCAATCCCGACCTGCTGCTCACCGCCAATATCGGTTGCCTGTTGCACCTGCAGGGGGGCACCGAGACCCCGGTGCGTCACTGGCTGGAATACGTTGCCGATTTCCTGCCGCACGCTTCGTAACTGTCGAATACCTCTCGCGGGCGATCCGTGCGCAGCAAATCGCATCGATCGGAACCGGGGCGCGGTTGCATGCGCGACCGGGAATCGCGTGATAGGGGATAGGGAAGGGTGGGTAATAGCCTAGGGCCTGTTCACACTAAATTCGATAGTCGCGTTGCCGCCCCAAAACGGGCCAGGCAAGGCGCGAGGAGCATGGTTTAGCGTGCTAAATGAGCGACGAGCAACGCGGCATGGCCCGTTTTGGGGCGCAACCCGAAGGGACGGGGCCGTTTTTCCGCAATGCTGTGTTGTAGTTCGCTTATGTGGCCGGCCACACGGCGCTCACTACGCCTTGCCTTGCGAAAAATAACGGCCGTCGTCGCGGCCATCGAATTTAGTGTGAGCAGGCCCTGGATTGGGCGAAAGCGAGCCGCGGGAATCAGCGGCTCGTAATTGCGGACGATCAGCCAGCGCGGGAATTGGCCGCTTCGATATTCTGCAGCGCGAGGCGCAGGAAGCCATTGGCCTCCGCGAGCGCGCGCTCGGCGGCGTCGCTGTCCAGGCCGCTGAGAATGACCATGATGGCGAGCTTGGCATTGTGGTCGCACTCGCTGAGCACTCTGTCCGCTTCCTCGAGGGATGCACCGGTCGCTTCCATAACGATACTGCGGGTGCGGCTGATCAGTTTGGCGTTGGTGGCTTTGACATCGACCATCAGGTTATAAAAGACCTTGCCGAGCCGGATCATGCTCGCGGTGGTGAGCATGTTCAGCACCAGCTTCTGCGCGCTGCCCGCTTTCATACGCGTTGAGCCGGTCAGGATTTCCGGGCCGACTTCCGGCAGTATGGCGATATCCGCTTCGTCGGCGATGGCTGCCGCCTTGTTGCAGGACAGGGCCACGGTTTTACAGCCGATTTCCCGTGCGTAGCGCAGCCCGCCGATAACGTAGGGGGTGCGGCCGCTGGCGGCGATACCCACTACCACGTCCTCAGCGGTCAAATTGATCTTTTCCAGATCAGACCTGCCCAGCGCCGGATTGTCTTCGGCGCCTTCCTGGGCGCGATAGACTGCATCTTCGCCACCGGCGATCAGCGCCACCACCATATCCTCGCTCACGCCGTAGGTCGGCGGACATTCCACCGCGTCGAGTATACCCAGGCGGCCGCTGGTGCCGGCACCCATATAGATCAGTCGGCCACCCTGCTTGAAGGCGTCGACGATGACATCCACGGCCGCGGTGATCTGCGGCAACTGCCGGTGTACCGCCAGCGGCACTTCCCGATCTGCCTGATTGATTTTCTGCAAAATTTCTTCGGTCGGTAGCAGATCGATGTCGAGTGTATCCGGGTTGCGCGCTTCACTGGTGAGCGCGCTCAGTTCCTTGATTAGTTCGTCGTTCATTTTCTTCCTTCTCAGCCTCTCTGAACCCTGCTGGGCAAGCTGTTAAATATTGACACTCTTCACTGCGAATACTTTTTCAGCATTTCACTCAGTACGCCGTCGACTCAATAGCGACTGAGTCGCGGGCGAGAATGCAGGCGCCGTCGAGGGAACTGCCCAAAGGCGGTATCAACCGGCTCTGCAGGTCCTCGGCCAAATACGGCACCAATTTATCGGCCAGGCCGCCGAGCAGGGTGATGGGCAAATCGGTATCAGCCCACGCGCTGCGTATCAGTCGCTCCACCTCGGCGACGGTTTTGCCGGCGATGTCCCGCGCCAGTGGGCAGGTACGCTGATGCTCAAACACCATGGGCGCAATTGCCGCATACTCGCGCGAGCCGGCCTGCTGTAGCCAGTGTAGGATCGCCGGGCGGTGATTCCCGACATGATGCATCACCTGCTGGCTCAGGGGTGTCTGCGGCGCACCGTGAATATCCAGTTCCCACAACAGCGCACGCACAGCGCTCTTGCCGATAGCGGCGCCGCTGCCTTCGTCACCCACCGCGAGGCCCCAGCCGCCGAATTGGCGGATTTCACCATTGCGGTCGAGGCGCATGGCCACCGAACCGGTGCCAATGGCAGCCATGACCATCGGCAGGCCGGCGCCGGCGCCGACCAGCGACGTGCGTGCATCCGAAGTCACTGTAACCGCGGCGAATCCCATGGCTTCCAGATGGCCGCACAGGGTCCGGGCTGCAGACTCATTGCCGGCGCCGGCGACACCGCAGGCCAGGGCCACCCGATCGGCGCTGACTCCGGATGCCGCCAGCAGTTGGCTGCAGAGGCTGCCAATATTGGAAATAGCCTGCGGCAGATTCTGCGACAGCGAACTGGGTCCGGCGCGCAATTCGATCGGCGGCCGGTTGTCGTCGACGAGGCGCGCCAGTGTCTTGGTGCCGCCGCCATCGATGCCGATATAGCAGTGGCTCATGCACGGGCCCCGGCGAGCCCGCTGTCTGCGGTTTGCGCCGCCGGTTTACCCAGGCAACAGATGGTCAGTGAGACCAGTGTGCCCAGACACAGCTGCCAGGGAAACGCGACGCTGACCGGGTTCTCTTCGCCGGTGATCAGTCCGATCATCCAGGGTTGCTGTGCCAGGGTGACGAGGAAGCCGGCAATCAGTGCTGCCGTGACACTGGCGCCGTTACCGCGCCCGGTAAAGATGGCCGTGAAGAACACGCCCAACAGCCCGGAGTAGGCAAAGACCATGACGGAGAGCGCGAAGGTCAGCAGCGGCAGGTCACTGATCTGCTGCCAGAAATAACAGAGGATCGCCATGGCACTCAGCACCAGTCCGATCAGAAACATCGCCATGCGCCCTGCGGTGACAAAGTGCGCGGCCGGACGTTTAATGCCGCGGCAATCCAGCCAGGGGCGATAGATATCCTCGGTGAGGACACTCGCCATCGAGTTCAGGCTGGAATTCAGGGTGGACAGCGCCGCGGCAATCACACCGACGGTGACCAGGCCGCGCAGCCCCGCGGGCATTTCGTGCAGCACGTAGTGCATGAAGACGGTAACGTCGCCTCCGGCGGGCTGCTCCATGACAGTGCCACCCATCAATTCCGGGTGCTGGTAAAAGAGGTACAGGAGCAGGCCGATTCCCATAAATACCGCCATGATCGGCGCCACCATCACAATGGACAGTGTCATGGCCCGGGCGCCCTCGCGGGCGTTCCTGCAGGTCAACAGTCGCTGGGTGACATCCTGATCCATCCCGAACGCGGCAATATTTAACAGGACAAAGCCGGTGAAGGTGGCCCAGACAGTAAACGGGTCTCCCCAGGAAAAGCTGAAATCGACGAGTTCTAGCTTTGACGCCTGGTCCGCGCCGGGGCTGTCCAGTGTGGCAAGGATTGTCGGCAGGTCCGCGGGAATCTGCCAGAGCAGTACCGCTACAACCGAGAAGGCCGCCGCGAGATAGACGGCGCACTGCAGCACATCGCTCTGGATGACCGAGCGCACACCGCCAATGAATGTCTGTACCAGGCCCGCTGCTGTCAGCAGGAGGATGGCCAGCACCACATGACCTGCGTCGATATCGTTGAAGATGATCATGGAGACGGCGATCGCCGCCATATAGAGACGGGCACCACTGGCAAAGACGCGGCCGAGCAGGTACATACCGCCGGCCTGGTTCTTGGCGGCACTGCCAAAACGCGACTGCAGCAGTTCGTAAACGGTGGTGACTTCCTGGGCGTAGAAACGTGGAATCAGGAAGCGGGCAACCACACCGGCGGCGATCAGGGCGCCGAGATTGGTAAACAGGTAAGTGAGGTCACCACGGTAGCCGAGATCCGGTCCGCCGAGAAAGGTGGCCGCTGACTGGGTGGTGGCCAGGGTGGAGATGGCCACCATCCACATGGGCATACTGTTTTTGGCGAGAAAGTAATCGCGACTGTTACTGGCGCCCTGGCGGGAGAAAAGCCAGCCGCTGACAGCCAGAACCAGGCCGTAGAGGGCAAAAATGGTCCAGTCGATCGCTGTAAACTGTAACTCCATGGATATCCGTCCGCGTTTGCTTGGTATGATTTATTACGGCTATCGGTACTTAATTATTCCTCAAATTTTGATTGATTGGTATCATTTATTCCTGGGTCGAGCAAAAAGTGCACGATTGGTGCGACAATAAATTGCGTCGGCAGTAGGGAAACAAGTCTGTGAGAGAAGATCACTATGGGATCAATTGCGAAAATCCGCGCCATGCGCGAGTCGATGTCTAACCACGAACAGCGGATCGCGGATTTTTTGCTGGAGAACGTGGAGGCCGTGCGCAAACACTCATCCAAATCGCTTGCAGACAGTATCGGCGTCTCCCAATCCAGTGTGGTGAAGTTCAGCCAAAAACTCGGCTACAAGGGTTATTCGGATTTCAAGCTGTCCCTGACCGAATCCATGGCGCGCACAGCGCACCTGCCCAAGGCCATTCACGGTGATATTTCCGTCGATGACGATATCACCACGGTTGGCCGAAAACTGATCGCCCACAAAGCCGTATCCCTCAATGAAACCCTCGGCGTAAACGGCGAAGCAGAGCTTATCCGTGCCGTTCAACTGCTGGCTGCGGCCGACCGTATCCTGGTGGCGGGCGTGGGGGCTTCTTCGCTGGTTGCGCGCGATTTCGCCTACAAACTGATGAAGCTGGGCAAGGCCGTGCTGGTAGAGAGCGACACGCACGTGCAGGTCGCCAACGCGGCGACTTTGAAGCAGGGCAGTGTGGTGTTGGCCATTTCCGAGTCGGGATTGACCCAGGATGTGATTCGGGTGGCGGAGACCGGGTTGCAGCAGGGGGCCGACGTGATTTCCCTGACGCGTTTTTCGCGCAATCCGCTTATAGAGCTGGCGAGTGTCCGGTTGTTTTGTGTTGCCGACGAGGCTGGCGCCCGCAGTTCTTCCATCTTGGCGCGTACCGCCCAGCTGATGGTTACTGACCTGCTGTTTATCCTTATGTCGCAGCGGGACGACCAGGCGCAGGACCTGTTTGAGCGCAGCCGTAACGCTGTCGAAGTGTTCCGCGGCGGGAGCCGGCGCAAGGGCGCCTGATGCGTCGCCGCGCAAACCGGCCAGCAATCCCCCTCAATTACTAATTGGTACAAAGTTGCAGCTTATCGGGGCTGCAAGTTTTATTCGCCAGTGGCTATTGAATTCGCTCTTTAGGAATAATATATTCGTAAAGCCTCTTCTTTTTGTGATTAATATTTCCTTGGAAATAGATTGCGGCAGGAAGGGCGCAGGCTGGTCGAACGCGACGCTTGTACTGTTGCCTCGATTCCGCCTTTTCACCTTGTAGCTTCCAATTCCGGATTCCCCTTCCGATAGAGAATTGGTTTTGAGGGGGCGTTAGCCCCCTCGATTTTCTATCTTCCCCCAGTCCCACGTTACCGCCCATTACCCGTCCCGGTTGTTCCTCCTGTGGCAACATTCCTTCATGTGATCTCCGTAGCGATTTCCGCAAAAAGAATATTTTTGCGCCAAAAGGTTGTGTACGATCGTGCCATTCAAAAATGGGGGATCACTTGAATGGTTAATAAGAAACTCTCCGGATATTTGCTGCTGCTTTTATTCATTTTCTGTGGCGAGGCCTGGAGCAGCGATTACGATCGATCGGAATGGCTGCCGCGCTGGTCCGATAGTGACGGCAACTGTCGGGACACCCGTCACGAGCTGCTGTTGAGGTATTCCCTGGGACCGGTGACTTTTACCCGCGCCAACCAGTGCAAGGTTGCGACCGGCCTGTGGCTGGATCCCTATACGGGTAATTTTTACTTCAAGGCTTCAGACCTGGATGTGGAGCACATAGTGCCACTGAAATGGGCCTTCGATCACGGCGGTGCCTACTGGCCGCGCGAGCGCAAGCGGCAATTCGCCGAGGACCCCGACAACCTGTGGCTGGTAGACGACGGGCGCAACCAGAGCAAAGGTGACAAGGGCCCCGACCAGTGGATGCCGCCCTATAAACCGGTTGCACGAATTTATGTACAGTGTTTTATGGCGATCGTGGAGAAATATGGCCTGCAGCCGACGCTGGCGGAATCCCAGCGGTTCCAGTCACTGGCGCATGAGACATAGATGCTCGGCTGAAAAACTGCCCGGGCCGATAGGGTGATGGAGGATAAGCGCGCCAGCTGCTGCTACGCTTAATGGGAATCAGTCGATGAATGTGCGGGTGACGTTATGTGGCAGTGGTTGCTGGCCGCAAATTTGCTGATGCCTGTCTCCTATGCCGGCGAGACCATCACCATCGGTCCGCCCCAGGGAGCGGGACCCAGTCCCTCCCTGAGCTTTTGTCAGCAGCGATTCTACGAGGAGGACGATGGTCGCCTGTTGTGCAACTGGGCAGTCAATTTCAACTTTGCCTGTTTCGTATCTTACCCGTCCAACAAGGTGCTTCAGGCCGGTTCCAAGCTCTCGGAGCCGGAAGTGGTCGGTGAGTGCGATAACGGCGAACCGATCATCAAACTGTTGCACTACTGATTTCAGGTGGGCTCAGCGTCCAGATCAGTCTTCAGCGGTATCCGGTGTCCATCGGAAATCAGTGCGGCAATTTTTTCCTGCAGCTGTTCGTAGGTAAAGGGTTTCTGAATGCAGTCGAGAATACCGTCGGCCAGAATTTCCTGGACCTTGATATCTACGCTGTAACCGGTGGAGAGAATAGCCTTGATCTCCGGGTTGATCCGCTTGAGGAAGGCGAACAGTTGCTGGCCGTCCATACGCGGCATGATCATGTCCAGTAGCACCAGGTCCACACTTTCATAATTGTCCCGGTAATAATTGATGGCATCTTCTGCGCCGGCAAATGTCACGACTTCGTGGCCGCGCATTTCAAACAGGGTTTTGGAGTAATTCCGCACCATCGCCTCATCGTCGACGACCATGATGCGCACTTTGTGTTCCTGTGATGCTGGCTTCTGCTGCCGGTGCACTTGCTTGGCTGCGTCGCGGATTATCGGCAGGTAGAGATCAAAACTACTTCCTTCCCCTTCACTGCTCTGGCAGATAATGGCGCCCTTATGCAGATGCATGGTGCCGTAAACCGCTGCGAGCCCGAGCCCCGCGCCGCGCCCGCTTTCCTTGGTAGTGAAAAATGGCTCGAAAATTCTGCGCCGGATTTCTGCTGGCATGCCAGTACCGCTATCGCTGACATTGATCAGCAGGTACTGGCCTGGTCCTATTTCGAAGTCGGCGATAGTGGTGGGGTCGTCCAGTGTGAGATCGTGAGTGACGAAACGCAGTGCGCCGCCGCGGGGCATTGCATCTTTTGCGTTGATACCCAGGTTGAGCAGCGCGCTTTTCAATTGGGCGGAATCGCCGAGGACATGGGGGCGGTTGGCTTGCAGTTTCTGTTCGATATCAATTCGTCGGTCTATAGTGCGCTCGAGCATGGCGCACACGTCGCGAATGATTTCGTGCGTGTTGCATTCTGTGAGCTGGTATTTTCCCTTGCGGGCGAATGTCAGCAATTGTTTGGTTAGTTCGGCCGCATGTTGTGCCGTCGTGAGAATATGGGAGATGTACTCGGCAACTCGCTGATCGCAGGTGATTTGCTGGATGACTTCGGCATACCCGGTAATGCCGTGAATCATATTGTTGAAATCATGGGCGATCCCGCCGGCGAGTTCGCCGATGGCCTGCATTTTTTGTGCTTGCCGGAGCTCTTCTTCGAGCAGTCTCTGCCTGGTGATATCGGTGCCGATGCTGAGTACGCCGACCGGTGCGCCCCGGTCATCGGTTAACAGCTTGTTCGTCCAGGCTATCCAGACACGCTTGCCGTCCTTGGTGATATTTTCATTGATGTTGTAGCGGTGTTCGTCGGGAAAGTTACAGATATCATCCATCAGTGGACGCAGATCCCGGCCGGTGCTTTCGTTGGTAGGAACTATGGTGCCGACTACATGGCGCCCGATAATTTCGGCTTCACTGTAGCCAAAGAAACGCTGCGCGTATTCGTTGAAAAAAGTAATAATCCCGTCGCGGTTCCAGCGCAGGATAATGGAATTGGCGTGTTCCACCAGCTCGCGGTAGCGTTCTTCGCTTTTTTGCAGCGCCTCGTAAATATGGCGGGAGTCTTGTTGAGAGGCAATTGGCTGATTGGAGGGGAGGGAAGGTGCATCCGTGGGGCGGTCGGTATCTTTTGTGCGGTTTGCCATCTATCCATCCTGGACGACCTCTACGCGAAGACCAAAGATTGCACCATGGCGACTGTTAAAAGTCTACCGGCCGAACAGTGCTTTTGCGATCTAGTGCACACTGTGCGCGAAATCCTTATTCGTTATAATTTTATTTTTTTCGGATTCGTACCATGTCTGACAGTGAAACCGAACTGCTCGTCGAGCGTATGCAGAGTCTCGGGGAATCTTTCCGCCGTCTCCGTCTCGCCGAAAACGTCTCGCAGGAAACTCTGGCTGCTAGGGCAGATGTGGGGCTCAGTACCCTGAAAAGGCTGGAGCGTGGAGAGGGCTGTAATCTCTCCGCACTGGTGCAGCTTCTGGAATCGCTGGCATATGCCGATCAGTTCGAGTCATTTTTTGCACAACTTGCCGAGAACGCGAGCAAGCGAGATAGCTCGTTGCCGGAATCACGCCGCCGCGCCTCTTCGCCGAGACCGCGAGAATCCCGCTGAAGGCCAAATTTGTATTTTGGACATGGTCTTCGGTGTGCTTCCTGATAGGATATGCCGACAACCCTAATAACGATGGAATTTTTTATGCTGCTGCATGCTCGCTGTTTCGCGGCTGCCTTCGGCGCCGCAGTCCTATTGGCGGGGTGTGGGGGAGATGACAATGGCGGTAAGGGGAAAACCCCCGATTTCGCCCATCAGGATGCTTTTCCTTCCACGTATACCGTCCCCGAGTCCAAACCGGTACTGATCCGCGGGGCGACGCTCCTTACGGGAACCGGTGAAGAACTGGACAATACAGATCTACTGCTGTCTGACGGCAAAATTAAGCGGATCGGGGAAAACCTCAAAGCCCCTAAAGACGCCGTGGAAGTCGATGGCAAAGGCAAATGGGTAACGCCGGGCATCATCGATGTGCACTCGCACCTCGGCGATTATCCGGCACCGGCCATCGAGTCTTCCCAGGACGGCAACGAAATGACATCGCCGAATACGGCCGAGGTCTGGGCGGAGCATTCCGTATGGACACAGGACCCGCAATTCCCCCTCGCCCTTGCCGGCGGTGTGACCACGATGCAGATACTGCCCGGCTCCGCCAACCTTTTCGGTGGCCGCAGCGTAACCGTGAAAAATGTCCTTGGCCGGCGCGTACAGGATATGAAATTTCCCGGCGCGCCTTACGGTTTGAAGATGGCCTGCGGGGAAAACCCCAAGCGCGTTTACGGTGGCAAGGGTGTAGCCCCCTCGACCCGCATGGGCAATGTGGCCGGTTATCGCGAGGCCTGGATCAAGGCTGCGGAATATAAGAAGAAGTGGGAAGACTACGCGAAGAAGGGCGGTGACAAGCCCGAGCGGGATCTGCAGCTCGAAACGCTCGCCGGTGTGCTCTCCGGCCAGATCCTGGTGCAAAACCACTGTTACCGCGGTGAAGAGATGGCGGTAATGATGGATATAGCCAAGGAGTTCGGCTTTCATATCGCCGCATTCCACCATGCGGTGGAAGCCTACAAAGTGGCGGACTTGCTGGCTGAGAACAATGTCTGTGCGGCCATGTGGGCGGACTGGTGGGGCTTCAAGCATGAAGCCTTTGACATGACTGAAGCCAATATTGCGATTGTGGATCACGCCAAGGCCTGTGCAATGATCCATTCGGATTCGGCTATTGGGATCCAGCATCTCAACCAGGAAGTCGCCAAGGCGATGACTGCCGGGCGGAGGGCTGGCTTCGATATCCAGCCTAAGGATGCGGTCGTGTGGATGACAATGAACCCGGCCAAGGCCCTGGGCATTGCCGAGCAAACCGGCAGCCTGGAAAAGGGAAAAATGGCCGACGTTGTGGTCTGGTCACGCAATCCCTTCAGCGTTTATGCCCACGCAGAGAAGGTCTACATCGATGGTGAATTGATGTACGACCGCAATAACAAGAAGCGCCAGCCACGCAGCGATTTCGAGCTGGGCATTCTGGATCCGGAGGGAGTGCGGCCGTGAACAGTACATTGAATAGAATCGTGTTGAACTGCGCGTTGCTGCTGGGACTGGTGTCTGCGCCGGTGCATGCGGAGACGCTGCTGATCAAAGGTGGCGAGGTCTATACCCTGGCGGATGCCGGTAAATTGGGTCGCGCCGATGTCCTGGTACGCAATGGACGTGTGGAAGCCGTCGGGCCCTCGCTGAGTGTCCAGGCGGATCGGGTGATCGATGCCGTCGGTAAAATCGTCACGCCCGGTGTTATCGCGCCGCTGAGTGAGCTCGGACTGACAGAGATTGGTGCAGCCAGCGCCACCAACGATTACGCGGTCACCGGGGACAGCATCGGCAGCGCCTTTGACCCCCTACCGGCCTACAACCCCAAGTCCACGTTGATTCCC
Organism: Microbulbifer hainanensis; assembly: GCF_014904735.1. GTDB lineage: Bacteria > Pseudomonadota > Gammaproteobacteria > Pseudomonadales > Cellvibrionaceae > Microbulbifer > Microbulbifer hainanensis. The sequence continues at coordinate 215,256 of NZ_JACZCR010000031.1, forward strand.
TTTAACCGCGCCGGTGGCGTGACTCGCGCACTGGTATTTCCGGCCATCAGCCTGTGGGGCGACAATGTCGGCACGCCACAGCGGGTATTTGCCGGACGGAGTTTTGCCATTGAACTGAACGGTGACTTCGACAGTGTGGTAGCAACGGATCTCGCGCAGAAAGCCTATTTCGGCGAGGCGGGCGGGCAGCTGGCCGGCGGCAGCCGCGCCAGTGCCTTCGCCAAGGTAAAAAATGCGCTATCCGAGGCGCGGGAATACCGCGACCACCGCGACGCGATTCGTCGTGGCGAGTGGCGGGAACTGAACCACTCCCTGGCGGATCTGGAGGCTCTGCAGCCCCTGATTGAAGGCAAGCGGCCATTGATGCTGACTGCCAACCGCGCCAGTGACATCCTCGAAGCTATCCAGCTTGCGAAGGACTTTAACTTGTCGCTGGTGCTGCAGGGGGGCGCGGAAGGCTGGATGGTAGCGCAACAATTGGCCGACGCCAATGTGCCGGTGATCGTCGACGCACTCAACAACCTGCCCATCGCCTTCGAGAGCCTCGGTGCGCGCCTGGACAATGCGGCGTTGATGACCAAGGCCGGTGTCACCATCGCGATCAGTGGTCCCGACTACGCCTCGACACACAACGTTTATCTGGCGCGCCAGTCGGCGGGAAATGCCGTGGCTAATGGGTTGGATTACGAAGCGGGGCTGAAAGCCATCAGTACCAATGTTGCGAAAATTTTTGGTATTGAGGGCGGGGTGATCGAGCCGGGTGCGGTGGCGGATATCGTCGTGTGGAATGGCGATCCGCTGGAGGTTACCAGTTATCCGGAGCAGGTGCTGATCGCCGGTGAGCCCCAGTCGCTGGTGACGCGCTCGACGCGGCTGCGGGACCGCTATCTGAACCCGCAACCCGGTCACGAAGCGGCCTACAAATACTAATTGATACTGATCGAAACGAATCAATGCGGGGCTGCAGCCCCGCTTTTTTGATGCAGGAGAAAACCGATGGCTCATATCACCGGGCTCTATGCGGGCCTGTGCGCACTGTTGATCATTGCGCTGGCATTCCGGGTTGTGCAGTTCCGCCGTTCGGAAAAGGTCGGACTCGGCAGCGCCGGTAAGCATCACGCAGAAGTTCTGATCCGCAGTCATGCCAATGCCGTCGAATATGTTCCGCTGGCGATGTTGCTGTTGTTGATGGCGGAACTCAATGGCCTCGCTGCGCCGTGGCTGCACTTGTTCGGTGGGGTATTTGTGTTGGCCCGGCTGATACACGCTGTGGGGCTGACTGCGGGCAGGGGCGGCTACCACCCGGGCCGTTTTTTCGGCACCGCCTTGAGCTGGCTGGTGATTGTCGGCCTGGCCGCAATCAATATCGGCATGGCTTTCTGAATCGGGGGCTGTTGTTTGACCAGCGAAGGCCTATTGTTATTCGGCCTTAACAAAAAAGCCCGGCGCAAAGCCGGGCGGGTGTCCGCCAATCGGGGCGGTAGAGCAGATGCAGCAGGGCGGGGCACCGTGAGCCCGGAAAGCCGTTGCGTGCATCTGCCAGGGATGGAACTGTCTACGGTTACTGATTGGCAACCAGCGGGGTAACCCGATCGTCATCTGCGGTGCTGTCTTCTTCCTGCGCTGCCGGTGCTTCTTCCTGAAGCAGAACTTCCGGCTTGCCTTTACAGGCCTTGGCCAGGTCGTCGCGGCGCTTGGCCAGTAACAGGCCAATTTCCTCGCCAGCTTCCTCGGAAATACCGTTGATATTACGCTCGATCAGCGAGGTAATATTGGCGGCAAGTTCCAGCATTTTGTCGTGTTCTTCTGCGTCTTTCTTGTTGTCGAACATTGCTCCGTCTCTATCGCATTTCCATACAGCAACAACGGCCATTGTGCGCCTCCGGTTATTTTGTGATTTTCAGTGATTTGCGTGTATGAATGCACAGTAACTGTATAAATGTTCAGTGTCAAACAAAAGTGGCGTGCGGGGATGGGGGCGGGGATATTGGGGCAAGCTGCGACAAGCGGAGCCCGCGCTGCGTTGGCTGGTCCGCAGGCGGAGGGCAACTACTGCGATAATGGCGTGGAGGTTAACTGTCTTCCTCCCCCCCAGGGGCAGTTAGCTCCAACCCCGCAGTATGACATTAAGGCCCGCATTGCGGGCCTTTTTTTATGGGGCGGACGCGAAATGTGGAGGAAACTACAGCGCCAGCAACAGGCGAGCAGCAAGTCCGAGTAACAGCACCCCGAATACCTGCTGCAGGCGGTGACCGGCCACCGGGCTAATGACACGGCGATTGCGCCCCGCATAGACTGCCAGCGTGACCACGCAATACCAGAACGCATCGACGCCCGCGGCCAGAGCGGCCATACCCAGTTTGGTGGAGAGGACCTGTTGCTCGGCAACAAACTGGCTGAACAGCGCGGTAAAGAAGATCGCGACCTTGGGGTTGAAAAAGGCGATACCAAAACCCTGCAGTGCGGCGCGGCCAACGGTCTGCTGCGGAGCCTCAACGCGGCTCGCCTGGGGATCAGGCGCCGGAGCCCGCAGCGCTTTCCACCCTAAATAGATCAGCATGGCGGCACCGGCCCACTGCAGGATGGCAAAGAGCGTGGGCGAGTGAGTGATCAGGATCGCCAGGCCGAATGCGGTCAGGCCCGCGTAGACGGCGATCGCAGCACCGTGGGCGAGGGCACAGGCAATGCCCTGACGCGGGCCGGCAGAGGCGCTGCGCAATACGATCAGCAGGCTGGGGCCCGGTGACATTGCCCCCAGTGCGCAAATTCCGGCCAGTGAAAACCAGGCGAGCAAATCCATTAGAAACCACCTCCCTGATCCAGCCAGTGCTGCTCGGCTGGCGTCGACTCCCGGCCCAGCGCCGCATTGCGGTGCGGGTAGCGGCCAAACGCTTCAATGACCTTCTGGTGCGCTACGGCGTACTTGTAGAAGTTCTCTGCCTCGGCAGCGCCCTCGGCGCCATCGAGATGGCTGCGGCGCAGCCGGTCGAAGTAATCCAGTGAGCGAGCCTGCATTTCGGCGCTTTCTCCGTGTTCCAGGGGCATGCCCAGAAAGGCGCGCTGGTGGAGGCCGAGGCGGGTGTCGTCGCCGCGCTCGACAACGGCCAGGGCAACTTCTGCAGCCAGCGGGTCGCCGGCGAAGGCCCGCCGGGTTCCGCGGTAGATATTGCGGGTGAACTGATCGCAGACCAGCACCAACGCCAGCTCACCGGCCAGAGTCTGGCGCCATTCCTGCAGCGCCCCGGCGAGGGCCGATTCCACCAGCGGGCCAAAGGCCTCCTCTATCTGCCGGTCAAACATTTCGTCGCCGCCAAACCAACGCTGGCGGTAGGCGGGGTCGACCGGCGCGTTGAGTGCATCGGTGCCAAACCAGAATTTGAGGACTTCGGCGGGCTTTGTCATGGGATATCCAATAAATTTCTACTTCTGGTGCATCCAGACTCCGTGCTGGCGCCGTCATAAGAGCGAACACGGAAAAATTGCCTGGAGGCGATCATGTTAACCCCTAATACAGGAAGTGTGAAAAAGGTACAATTTTACGCCGTACTGGCTCTGGCGCTCTGCAGCATGAGTGCGGGCGCGGCGGAACTGGCGATCCCCATGGACAAGGTCCAGCAGCAGCTGGCGGAAAAGGCCGAGCAGTCCTTTTCCCGCAAGCTCGAGGAATGTCGTGAGAAGGAGCGGAAAGAGGGGCACAATGCACCCCGATATCCGGTGCGGATCGCCGAGCAGGAGTCGCCTGTAAAGGGCGTTCCGGGTGTCTTTGCCGGCGCGCAGTGGACTGCGCCCTGAGACATCCGGAAACAGACAATACTGAGTAGAGAGCAACACTATGAGAGCGAGAAATAATAATCATTCAGCCCTGCGGACCGGCGCCCGCTGGTTGCTGGCCCTGGTGGCGGTCCTGACCGTCGCCAGTGGCTGGGCCCAGGATAACGCCGCCGAAGAGGGTGCGGTTGATCGGCCCGCGACGGTACCGGTGCCCCCCGAACCGCCCAAGCCGCCGGAGCCGCCCGAGGTCTCCAAACAGGTGCGCATTACGCGCGGCGAGGACGGCACCCTGAGAATCCGTACCAGCGATGAGCACGGCAAGCGCACTGATGTCCAGGTGGATCTGGGCGAGAAATTTGGTGGCGCGCTGACCCGGCGCATCTACTCTGAGCTGGAGAGCAAGGGCATTCTCGACGAGAGGGGCCTGGTGGTAGAGCGCGCCGTTGATGACGCCCTTGAAGACGTACCGCGCAATATCGATATCGGTATCAAGGGAGATCTGGACTTCGACCATCCCCATGGTCAGAGCTTCCACATGGGAGGTGACAGCGTGGATTTCAGCTGGATCGTGCCGGTGATCGCCATCCTGGCAGTGTTCGGCACCCCGATCCTGATCGTCTGGCTGGTAACCCGCAGCAGTTACCGCAAGAAGCAGTTGATGATGGATAACATCAATCGCATGGTGGCCGAGGGTCGCGACATCCCGCCGGAGCTGCTGGATGCGATGGAGGGAGCGTCTCCCAGCAATATGCGCGATCGTGGCTTTACCCTGATTGCGGTCGGTCTGGCGCTGTTTATCTGGCTGAGCCTGTCCTCCGGAGTGGAAGTGGGTAGCCTGGGCCTGATACCGCTGTTTATCGGTGTCGCCCGCTTCATTAACTGGAAGCTGGATCACCAGCAGGGCATTCAGGCGGGTTAAGGACAGCGGTTTATGGACCTCAATGACGAGGAATTAATCCGGCGCATCGTCAAAGACGGGGACCAGCGGGCTTACGGCCAGCTGGTTCGGCGCTATCAGTCACAGCTGCGATTCTCGCTCCGTCAGCTGTGCGATGGCGACCAGGCCCTGGCTGACGACATGGCCCAGGAGGCTTTTATCAAAGCCTACAAGGCACTGCCGGCATTTCGGGGCGATGCGCGTTTCAGCACCTGGTTGTACCGCATCGCCTACAATCTCGTCATGAGCCACAAGCGCAAGAATACCCCTGAGGTCAATCAGGAAGCGGTCGACCGGGCGCAGGCAGAGGAAAGTGTCGAAGAGGCCCAGCAACTCGGTATGGCGCGGGACCTGAATTCGGCGATGGGAGAACTCAGTGATGCACAGCGCCAGGCGGTACACCTGTGCATGCAGCGCGGCTTCTCCCACGAAGAGGCGGCCAGTATTATGAAGCTGCCACTGGGTACGGTAAAATCCCACGTTAACCGCGCGCGGGCCAAGTTACAGACGCTGTTGCAGGCATGGCGCGAGGAGGTAGTGAGTGGATAGATTGAATCAACAGAACAGCAGGTTCGAACCCTTGAGTGATTCCGCATTGCGGGCAAAAGATCCCGATTTCGATGCCTGGCTCAGCCAGCAGCTGCAGTTCGATGAGCCCTATCTGGACGATGGCGGCTTTTGCGAGCGGGTTATGGCACAGCTCCCGCCGCCGTCGAGGCGCTCCGAGCGCCGCGCCACCCGCGCCCAGTACGGGGCGGTGGTTGCGGCCTCCGCAATCGTGGCCTGGCAGTTCCCGTTCGACCAGGTGCTGACCGAAGCAGTACAGCAGACGATCAGCCTGTATAGCCTGGTCGGGCTGGGTGTCCTCGCGTCACTGGTTGCGATGACCGGCGGTATTGTTGCCGCGCGACGCGGCTGATCCGCCCGTTGGGCAGTATCGAATATCGTCTGAATCACCCCGTCACGGCGCAGCAGTTCATCGAGCTGCTGCGCCACTCCACACTGGCCGAGCGCCGTCCTGTCGACGACCTGGATTGCATGCAGGGTATGCTCGACAACGCCGATCTGACTGTCACCGCATGGCGCGGTGACGAACTGGTGGGCATCGCCCGCGCCGTCACCGATTTCCATTACTGCTGTTATCTTTCTGACCTGGCGGTGCACCGGGATCTGCAGCGCGCCGGAATCGGCCGCAAACTGCAGGCCATGACCCGGGCGCAGCTGGGTCCAAGGTGCAAGCTCATCCTGCTGGCGGCACCCGCGGCCAACGATTACTACCCACAAATCGGCTACAGCCACAACCCGCGTTGCTGGGTGCTGGAGCCGGATCATTCCATTGACTGAGGCGTGTTACTGCGCCCGTGCCGTGCGCGTTTAGCGGCGCTGGCTCAGGTCGATTTCCCCACGCTTGCGCACTGTTATCGACGGCAGTATTGACTTGCGCAGCCCCAGTTTTGCTTCCAGCTCATAGGGCACCGTTTCACTCTGGCTGCGGATCAGGTCCATGGCCGCGAAGATCGAACCCACCACACTCGCGGTGGCATCCACGACGATGTTGTCCTGGCTGTAAGGGGCAATAGGGGGCAGGTTACTCGAAGTTCCCGTGATGACCTTGTGGCCGGCGAGGCTCAGGGTGTAGTAGAGGCCGGATAGCGCCAGCTCGGAATTGTTGGGATTGAAGACCCTCAAATGGATGCGGAAACGCAGGTCGTTACCCGGACCCGCGGGCAGGGGTTCCAGCGCGGTGACCTCGACCTCGGGCTTCTGGAAATTCGGTGACAGAGCGGCGCAGCCGCCCATAAGCAGTGTCAGCAGCAGTGGTAACAGGAGGCGGAAAGATTTTGTCACAAATGATCCTTGGCGGTTTCCCAATTGGTTATTGTCGTTAATCATACCGTCGGGATAATGGCGCTTCTAATAAGAAACGGCCGTACCCCATGAAAAAACTCCTCGTAGTTCTGACCCCGCTTGTCCTGATTTTGTTCGCCGGCTGGAAATGGCTGCTGGTGCCCGGCATTGAAAAGGGGCAGAACCAGCGTATTGGCCCTGCCGAATATCCTCCGGTCTCCGCGCAGACTGCGGCGCTGCACCGGAAACTGCTGATCGGTGACCTGCACGCGGATAGCTTCCTGTGGGGCCGGGATCTGGGTGAAGAAAAAGACTACGGCCACGTTGATCTGCCGCGCGCGCGGCGCGGCAACCTCGGCATGCAGGTGTTCACTGCCGTGACGAAATCGCCGCGCGGACAGAATTACAACAGGAATTCCAGCGAGGCGGACGACAACATCACGCTACTCGCCGTTGCCGAGGGTTGGCCGCCGCGCACCTGGGACAGCCTGCTACAGCGCGCCCTGTATCACGCCGAGCGCGTTACCCGGCTGGCAACGCGGGTGCCGGAGCAGCTGGCGCTGGTGCGCAGTGCCGCTGACTTGCGCGGGGTATTGGGCAAGCGGGCCCACGGCAGCGAGCAGATTGCCGCAATTCTCGGCATAGAGGGCTCGCACCCGCTAGAGGGCAGAGTGGAAAACATCGGCGTGCTCTACGACGCGGGATTCCGGGTGATGGGGCTGCAGCATTTCTTCGACAATGCCCTGGGCGGCTCGCTGCACGGCGAGAGCGGGGCGGGCCTCACCGACTTTGGCCGCGCCGCGGTGCAGGAAATGGACCGGCGCGGCATCGTGATCGATGTGGCGCATTCCTCCGAGCAGGTGGTGCGCGATGTGCTGGCAACAGCAGAGCGGCCTGTAATCCTTTCCCACACCGGCCTCAAGGGGATGTGCGATTCCCCGCGCAATATCAGCGATGCACTGATGCAACAGATTGCCGCCCGCGGCGGCCTGGTCGGCGTGGGTTACTGGAAAGGCGCTGTCTGTGACGACAGCCCGGCACATATTGTCAAGACCATTCGCTACGCCATCGATCTGCTGGGGGTGGACCACGTGGCGCTGGGATCCGATTACGACGGCAGTGTGGCAACCGCGTTTGATGTCAGTGAGCTCGACCTGCTGACCGGCGAGATGTTGAAGCAGGGCTTTACCAAAGAGGAAATCCGTCGCGTGATGGGGCAAAACATGCGCGACTTCTTCCTCGCCCAGTTGCCCGCATCCTGAGTGCCTGGTGTGGCGCCGTGCTTCTGAATTAACTGTCGCCTGCCGCGCCACATGGGGCGGCAGCATCGGCAGCCGCCACGCCGCGGGAAATCATCAGCTATAAACAGGGTTGGTTCCAGCTACCGGAATGCCTTCAGCCCCGTGATCGCCGATTGTCTAGCCGCCATTTCTACAGTGTTTCCCCGCATTTACCCGTTGGTGCAAAAAGAGGGGGAAGATAAAAACGCCCTGCAGGAAATCGCCCCGGAAACGGTTTCCAAGGCGGCGGATACCGTGTTGGGTTCGCTGGACAATATCTGGGAAAATTTCCTCGCCCACACGCCCTATATGATCGCCGGTCTGATGGTGCTGCTGTTCACCGGCGTTGTTGTGTTCGTGATGCGCCGTTTCGGCCGCCACTTCTTCCGCCGCACCACCTCGCGCAAATCCCTGCAGGATCTGCTGGTACGTCTGCTGACTATCGCCACCTGGATACTGGGGTTGCTGTTCGCTGCCATGGTGCTGATCCCCGGCCTGACGCCGGCCAAGATGCTGGGCGCCGTGGGGCTCTTCTCGGTGGCGGTGGGGTTCGCGTTCAAGGATATCTTCGAGAACTTTTTCGCCGGCATCCTGATCCTGTGGCACTTTCCGTTTGAAGAGGGCGATGTGATTGAATGCGAGGATATTGTGGGGCGGGTGGAGTCGGTCGAGGTGCGCAATACGACTATTCGCCGCGTCACCGGGGAACTCGTAATAGTGCCCAATTTGTTCCTGTTCAAAAATCCCTGCCACATACTGACCAACCGGAGAAAGAGGCGGACGTCGGTCGTCGCGGGAATCGCCTACAGTGAAGACGTCAACACTGCCGTGAAAGTCATAAAAGAGGCTGTGTCAGTCTGTAAGACCGTGCGCGACGATGAGCCATTGCAGGTTTTCCCGGCGGGATTCGGCGAAAGCAGTATCAATATCGAAGTTACCTGGTGGACGGGTTCCACACCCTTCGCCATGCGCGAGTCTCACGGTGAAGTGGTAGCGGCCATCAAGTACGCGCTGGACGAAGCGGGTATAGAAATTCCGTTCCCGTACCGGACGCTGACTTTCAAGGAGCCCCTGCGGGTGAAGGGGGAGGGACCCTGAGGTACCGTTTATGCACGGCTGTCCCGGCACCTGGCGCAGATTTCAATATCATGGTCTAGGCTGACAGGAGTACCCACAGGACTGAGCTTGACTACCTAGCCGAGACAACTATGAAGCCTCTCTCGTATGTTGCTTGTACGCTGTTACTTGCGGTTGCCGCCTTCAGCTCCTTCCCCTCCGTCGCTGTCAATTCAGCAAGCTCAACGAAGCTGTCACTACCAGACTCAAATGCGACTCCACACCCGGAATATGTCAAAGCGCTCGCAAGAGCCGCCTACATCTGGGGCTGGCCCATGGTCAATATGATCAATCGTCGCAGCAAGATTACACAGGCGCCGGAACCCGGCCTGTTGGATGGTGTGCTGCCGGTCGCGCCGCGGGGACAAATTGGCATGCTGCACGATTACATCACCCCCGGTGAGCGGTTTGTGGTGTGTCCCAACCAGGATGTCGTTTATGGACTCGGTTTCTTCGACCTGGATAAAGAGCCGGTGGTTATCCAGGTGCCGGACTTTGGCGATCGTTTCTGGGTCTATGCGCTGTATGACGCCCGTACTGACCAATTTGGTGAACTCGGAAAGCCTTACGATACCAAGCCGGGCTTCTATCTCCTCGCAGGGCCCGGCTGGAAGGGTAAAGTGCCTGACGGGATCACCGGCGTCGTGCGATCTTCCACCTCACTGGCGAACGCGATTCCCAGGGTCTTTATGAACGATACCGACAAAGATCGTGAGGCCATCCAATCTGTAATCGACCAGGTTGTCGTTTACCCGCTGACAGAGTTCGACGGGAAGATGAAATCAATTGACTACAGCGAAGCACCTGACATCCCTAACCCGGAAAAGTCTGGATCGACAGAAACCAAGTGGGTCGTGCCGGAGAAGTTCTTTGATCAGCTCCCGGAAGTATTGAGAATCGTGCCACCGCTGCCTGGCGAAGAGGCACTTTACGCGCAGTTCCGCTGGTTGGTGGGAATACTCGAGAAGGATCCAGAGCTTAAAAAGGCCGCGATCCAGGAGGCGATAGCGACGGAGAAAGAGGTCATCGCGCCATTTTTCCACTGGAAACACAACGGTAAGCCTGCCGGTAACAACTGGAATCGCTCGGTCAACAATGCCCAGTGGGGGCTCGACTATTACGACCGCACCGGCACGGCGAAGTCGAATATGTTCGACAACCGACCCAATGAAACGCAGTACTTTTATACCGACTTTGACACCTCAGGCCAGAAGCTTGACGGGTCAAAGACTTATGCCATCACTTTCGCAAAGGGGCAGGAACCTCCGGTCAATGGGTTCTGGTCTTTGACGCTTTACAACAAAAATCACTTCTTCAGTGACAACCCACTGAAACGCTATTCACTGGGCACGAAAAATAGTGACCTGAAGCGCAACAAAGATGGCTCCCTTACGATATACGCCGGTGCTACCTCCCCGGGCAAGGACAAGGAAAGTAATTGGCTGCCGGCGCCTAAGGAGCCGTTCTCCCTGTACATTCGCGCATACTGGGGCAGGACACCAATTCTCGACGGCTCATGGGGGCCTCCTAAGGTCGAAGTCGTCAAGTAACGTATTGGCGTTAGTTGTGGCTGGGGTCGCAATGGGGGCAGTCCCGGGCCGCTGCCCGCGACCTCCATTTTCCTCTGGGCTGCTCCATAGGCGGTCGATCAATGGTTTGCAAAGATCGATTAATTGCGCGCTCACCTTAGAGGAACCACTAGAGTTGCAGGATAAGCGCGGCTGGGGCAATTCCCCTACTGAACCGCACGTCAGCTTGAGGTGGTGACTGCGCCCGCCGTTTCGGCAGGCGCAGCAAGGGGGTGTGCTAGTTAAAGTGTGCTGTCCGGCTGGTTCTCCGGGCGGGCATCAACAAATGCGGGAATTTCCGCGCACGCCAACATGATCCGGTGAATGGCCGGGTACTCGGCGATATCCATACCGAAACGCTCGGCGCTGTAAATTTGCGGAATCAGGCAGCACTCGAACAGGCCCGGTGCATCGCCGGCGGCGAAGGGCTGTGGATCCAGCTGTTGCTCCAGCGCGCAGAAGCCCTCGTGAATCCAGTGGCGGATCCAGCCGGTTTTCTCTTCGTCGCTGATGCCCAGTTCGGATTGCAGGTAGCGCAGCACGCGCAGGTTCTGGATTGGCTGTATGTCGATGGCCGCGTTGTAGGCGAGGGCGCGGACACGCGCGCGCGCCAGAGGGTCGGCCGGCAGCAGGGCGGGTTGCGGGTGTGTCTCATCGAGCCATTCCAGAATCGCCAGCGACTGGGTCAACACCTTGTCGCCATCGACGAGGGCGGGCACCAGCCCCTGGGGGTTCAATGCGCGGTAGGCTTCCTCGCGCTGTTCGTTTTTCAGCAGGTTAACCGGAAGGTAGTCGTAATCCAGGCCTTTCAGGTTCAGGCCGATGCGTACGCGGTAGCTGGCGGAGGAGCGAAAGTAGCCGTGTAATTCCATGTGCTATTCCTTGGTCTCTTATTCTGTTGCGGGAGTGAGTTTTATTGGGGGTTGATGTATTGCACCACCTGCTGGTCGATGCTGCCGAAAATACTCTCGTTATTCTCGTTGTACATACTGATCTGGATCCGGTCGCCGAACCGCATGAACGGCGTGACCGGTTTGCCGTCGGCAATAATTTCCAACATGCGCACTTCCGCCAGGCAGCAGGAGCCGGAGGAGCGATCGACATTGGAGACTGTGCCGGAGCCGATGATGGTGCCGGCGCCCAGAGGCCGGGATTTTGTCGCGTGAGCGATCAGCTGCGGAAAATTGAATGTCATGTCCACGCCGGCATTGGGGGAACCGACTTTCTCGCCATTCAGTACGGCGTGCAAGTCCAGGTGCACCTTACCGTCGCGCCAGTGGTGGCCGAGCTCGTCAGGGGTCACCGCGACGGGGGAAAAGGCGCTGGAGGGCTTCGACTGGTAGAAACCGAATCCCTTGGCCAGTTCGCCGGGAATCAGGTTGCGCAGCGACACATCGTTGACGAGCATCACCAGGCGGATATGGTCCTCGGCGCTGCCGGCATCGATCCCCATGGGCACGTCGCCGGTAATCACCGCCACCTCGGCCTCAAAATCGATGCCCCAGTCCACGCTCGCCATGGCGATATCCCCGGTGGGCGCGAGGAATGTGTCCGAGCCGCCCTGGTACATCAGCGGATCAGTCCAGAAGGATTCCGGCATCTCAGTGCCGCGGGCGCGCCGTACCAGTTCCACATGATTGACGTAGGCACTGCCGTCGGCCCAGTGGAAAGCGCGGGGCAGGGGACTGTGGCAGTCGCCGGTATCAAACGGAAAACTGGTGACCTCACCGTTTTGCAGGGCGTCGAAGCGGGCCTGCAGTTTGGGCGCGGTGGTTTCCCAGTGGTCCAGGGCCGCCTGCAAGGTCGGGGCGATATCGGCGGCTCCGCAGTAGCGGGTCAGGTCCCGGGAGACCACGATCAGTTCACCGTCGCGGCCCTTGTTCAGTGAGGCTAGCTTCATCGTTGTTCCTTTCCTTGTGGTGCTGGTATCAGGCTGTCCCGCGACAGGGGCAGGCATTGCCGTTGCGAATTCGAATAGGGTTCGGGCGGAGAGTGCCGTTTATTTGTTCGGCTGCGCCCAGCTGTTCACGTACTCCGGTACTTCCACCGCGTGGGCGTCGGGCAATATGTCCCAGGGCGTACGGCTGTCGAGCATCACTGCCACTTCGTCGGTTTCCTTCTTCGCGTGGGCGGCGCCGGCGGCAAATGCCTTGGGGTGTGGACCGTGGGTAAAGCCCATCGGGTGCAGGGTCAACATGCCGGGATGAATATTGTCGCGGCTGAAGAATTCGCCGCGATGGTAAAAGATGAGTTCATCGAAGTCGTCGTTATTGTGGAAGAAGGGCACCTTGAGCGCGCCGGGATCGCTTTCGATCGGGCGGGGGACAAAAGTGCAGACCACAAATCTGCGCGCCACAAAGGTGGTGTGGGCAGAGGGTGGCAGGTGGTAGCGATGGCTCATCAGCGGGCGGATGTCGCGCCAGTTGATGCGCACGGCGAGGTTGTCACCCTTCCAGCCGATGGCGTCGAGCGGATTGAACGGATAGCTGATGGTGGAAATCTGCTGGCGCGCTTTCACCTGTACCTGCCAGGGATCCTCGGTTTGCTGGGCGTGGAAGAGCTCGTCCATGGCCGGCACGTCCAGCATGGCTGGATCGAAAATCGCGTGGGGGCCGGCGAGCCCCTTATCCGGCAGCTGAAAATGGCCTCCGGTGGCTTCCACCATCAGCAGCTCCAGTGGTTCTTCCGGTTCCAGTCGCCACAGGGTGCCGCGGGGCAACACGATATAGTCGCCATCGCGGATCTCCAGGTGACCGAAGTCGCAGAACAGATGGCCCCGGCCCTTGTGCACGAACAGCAACTGGTCGCCATCGGCGTTGCGTACCAGGTGATCCATGGCCTCGGAACAGGTCCACAGAGCGACCAGGCTGTCGCTGTTCTGCAATATGGGTTTGTGGTTCCACGGACTGTTACCGCTGTGGGTCATCTGCGTGCTATCGAACGCGTGGGGGCGCAGCGGGCCCTGGAATTCACTCCAGCCGGTGGGCGGGTGGCGGTGATAGAAGTGGGTGGCCGGGCCGAAAAAGCCCTCCTTGCCCATCTCCCGTTCGTAAGTGCCGTCGGGAAAGTCCGCGTGGGCCTGGCGACTGGTGTCACCTTCCATGCGCGGAAAGTTGATCCAGTTTTTCATGGGCTTAACTCACTCTGGTTCTGCGCGGACGATGCCGCCGGATAGCAGCGCAAATAATTTGCGTCATATCGGCTTTTCGATACCAAAAATGGCGCGCAAAGCCGTATAATGCGCGACCGATTTTGTCTGATGACCTGCGCCATGCCGGGGAATCGCCGCGGAATGCCGGCATTCCGGAAAAATTCCGGGGAAAGTGGTTACAATTGAAACCAATGTTAGTTACCTTTGTAACCTGATTCAACCCGTGCAACAGCGAGTGCGTGAACCGCCATGACAACTGATAACACCACCGCCACCGCGGCTCTGGCGCCAGACGATCTGCGCCTGGAAAAGTTTTTGCCATACCGCCTGTCGGTGCTCTCGAACCGGGTAAGTAACGCGATTGCCGATGCCTACGGGACGCGTTTTCACCTAACGATTCCCGCGTGGCGGGTGATGGCCATCCTGGGGCGTTTCCCGGATATGTCTGCCGCCGACCTGGTGGAGCAGACGGCGATGGACAAGGTGGCCATCAGCCGCGCCGTGTCGTCACTGTTGAAGAACGATTACATCACCCGCAGTGAGGATCCGGCCGATCGCCGTCGCCAGGTCCTGAACCTGTCGGAGCTGGGGCGGGACGTCTATGCGCGTATCGTGCCCCTGGCGCAGCAATACGAGGCCGACCTCATGTCCTCGCTCAGCATCGAAGAGCGCGGGCAACTGGACAGCATTATAGAAAAGCTGATGGACCGCGCTCAGGCTTGGGCCGAACGCGGTCTGATCGATTGACGGACGAACAGGAGTATCCGCATGTTTGAACATTTGAGCAGTCTTCCGCCGGATCCGATTCTGGGCCTGCTGGCCAGTTATCGCGCCGACGAAAATCCCAACAAAATCGATCTGGGGGTGGGCGTCTATAAAGACGAGTCCGGACACACCGCCGTACTGCAGGCGGTAAAAGAAGCCGAGACGCGCCTGCTGCAGGGCGAGGAAACCAAGGCCTATATCGGTCCTGCCGGTACGCCGGGATTCAATACCGCCATGCAGGAGCTGATCCTGGGCGCGGACCATCCCGCGCTGCTGGCCAATCGCGTGCGCTCCGCACAGACACCGGGCGGCTGTGGTGCACTTCGCGTACTGGCAGAATTTACCAATCGCGCCAAGCCGGGCGCCACCATCTGGGTCAGCGACCCGACCTGGGCCAACCACGTGCCGCTGCTCGGTAACGCCGGTCTGCAGATCAAGAGCTATCCCTACTACGACCGCGCCACCAGCAGCCTGAAGTTCGATCAAATGGTCGACACGCTGAAGGATGTGGGCGAGGGCGACCTGGTATTGCTGCACGCATGCTGTCACAACCCTTGTGGCGCGGACCTGACCCGCGAGCAGTGGAAAGTGCTGGTGGAAATGGCGCAGAAGCAGGGTTTCACCCCTTACATCGATATGGCCTACCAGGGCTTTGGCGACAGCCTCGATGACGACGCCTGGGGCCTTCGCCTGATGGCGGCGTCAGTGCCAGAAATGCTGGTGGCGGCCTCCTGCTCCAAGAACTTTGGTCTCTATCGCGAACGCGTCGGCCTGGCGATGGCGATCTACAACGATGCAGCGGCGGCAGACAAGGGGCAGAGCCAGTTACTGAACGTCGTTCGCGGCAATTACTCCATGCCGCCGAACCACGGCGCAGCGGTTGTCGAGTCCATCCTGACCGATGCCAGCCTGCGTGCGAACTGGGAAGCGGAACTGACCGAGATGCGCGAGCGCATCAACGGCCTGCGCGCCGGTGTAGTGGAAAACCTCGCCGCGGCGGGTGCCGCCGGTGACTTCAGCTTCATCCAGCGCCAGAAGGGCATGTTCTCCTTCCTCGGCATTTCCCCGGAGCAGGTGGAACTCCTGCAGAAGGAATACTCCATCTACATGGTCGACTCCAGCCGCATCAGCATTGCGGGCCTGAGTCAGGGTAATATGGAATATTTCTGCAAGGCGGTCGCCAGCATCCTGTAATATCTGCAGGTATCCCGGGCGCGGGCGGGTAAACCCATCGCGCCCGGGACTGAACGCAAAACTCGCCCACCGAGTTTTCAGCCGCGTTGTTAACCTTGAAGTAAGAGCCGAAAATGGAAGTTGAGGTAGATAGCCCCGTGTCCGACTCCCCCACCAAAATCTGGACGCCGCAAAGCTGGCGCGATTTCGACGCAAAGCAACAACCGAAATACGATTCCGCCGCGCAGGTGAGTGAGGTCACAGGACAGCTTTCCGGCTATCCGCCACTGGTGTTTGCCGCCGAGGCGCGAGAGCTGCGCCGCCAACTGGCCGAGGTGGCCGAGGGTAAGGCTTTCCTGCTACAGGGGGGCGACTGCGCCGAGTCGTTTGCCGATTTCAATGCCAACCGCATTCGCGACACTTTCAAGGTGTTGCTGCAAATGGCGGTGGTGCTGACCTTTGCCGGCAATCTGCCAGTGGTGAAGGTCGCCCGCATGGCTGGTCAGTACGCCAAGCCACGTTCAGCGGATACGGAAACGATCGACGGGGTGGAATTGCCGAGTTATCGCGGCGATATCATCAACGGAATCGATTTCACCGCCGAAGCGCGCCGGCCGGATCCGCAGCGCATGCTGACTGCTTACAATCAGTCCGCGGCCACGCTGAATCTGTTGCGCGCCTTTGCCCAGGGTGGCCTGGCCGATCTGCACGAGGTGCACGGCTGGAACCTGAGCTTCCTCGAAAACAACCCCCAGCGGGAAAAATACGCGCAACTCGCGGAGCGCCTGCAGGACGCACTGGAGTTTATGGCCGTGTGCGGTGTCACCTCCGCCAATACGCCGGCCATTCGCGAGACGGTACTCTATACGTCGCACGAGGCGCTGCTGCTCGATTACGAACAGGCATTGACCCGTACGGACAGCATCACCGGCAAATGGTATGACTGCTCCGCACATATGCTGTGGATCGGTGAGCGCACGCGCGAGCTGGATGGCGCCCACGTGGAGTTCCTGTCCGGTGTATGGAATCCGATCGGGGTCAAAGTCGGTCCGACCATGCAGCCGGATGAGCTGCTGCGCCTGATCGACAAGCTGAACCCGAATAACGAAGCCGGGCGCCTGACACTGATTACCCGTATGGGGGCCGATACCCTCGGTGACAAATTACCGGCCCTGGTACAGGCAGTGCAGAGGGAAGGGCGTTCGGTCGTCTGGAGCACCGACCCGATGCACGGCAATACGGTCAAGGCCAGCAGTGGTTACAAGACGCGGAATTTCGACAAGATTCTGCGGGAGATCCGCGATTTCTTCGCCGTGCACCGCGCCGAGGGCAGCCATCCCGGCGGTATCCACCTGGAGATGACCGGCCAGCACGTCACCGAATGCACCGGGGGCGCCTGGAGGATTTCCGAGGCGGACCTGGCCAGCTGCTATCGCACCCAGTGCGATCCGCGCCTGAACGCGGACCAGGTACTGGAGCTGGCGTTCTGCGTTGCCGAGTGGCTGCGCGACAGTCGCACCTGATTTGGCGGAGAGGTCTGAGCGCTAGTTCGGCTATCTCCCACTGAAGGGCGACCGCGGTGGCTGCCTGATCTCGCATGTTAATCCGGCCTCGGTCCCGGTAGCGCTTTCGGAAACAGCCTCATCGGCTATCGTTTCTGAAAGCGCTATGGGTACCCGGGGGAGCTCGTAGCGCGCGAATTCCAGAAATTACTTTGTCCGTTCCTGAATTTATCCATGCCATTTGGGGGTGCCCATGTACCAGCTCTATATCGCCAACAAAAATTACTCTTCGTGGTCTCTGCGCCCCTGGCTATTGCTGAAGGAACTGGAAATTCCGTTTGAAGAGCAGCTGGTGACATTCGATGAAGGCGGCAGCTGGAAGAAGTTTCGCAGCTTTGCGCCCAATGGCCTCGTGCCCTGCCTGGTGGACGGCGAGGTGCGGGTGTGGGATTCCCTGGCTATCGTCGAGTATGTCGCCGAGTCGTTTCCGCAGGTGTGGCCGCAAGAGCGGGGCGCCCGGGCCTGGGCGCGCTCCGCCACTGCGGAAATGCACTCCGGTTTCGGCGCGCTGCGGGATATCTGCACGATGAATTGTGGTGTGCGTATTGCGCTGGCTGAGATCACGCCGGCATTGCAGAAAAACATCGACCGAATTGATGAGCTGTGGCGCGAAGGGCTGGAGCGATTCGGCGGGCCATTCCTGGCCGGCAATACGTTCACTGCGGTCGACGCGTTCTATGCGCCGGTCGCGATCCGAGCGAGAACTTACGGTCTCGAATTGAGCGCGGCCGCGGAGGCCTATGCCGAGCGCCTGCTGCAGCTGCCGGCGATGCGGGTCTGGGTGGCCGATGCGCTGCAGGAAACCTGGCGGGAGCCGGGACACGAAGAGGAGCTGGCGCGCGCTGGCTCCATCCTCGAGGACAACCGTCGCAACCCTGCCTGAACCTTTCGCCGTAGCAGTGCGCGGCCCATCGCGGCCGCACGCCGAACTCTCCCTGATATCTGGCGGTCATGGCCGCCCAGTTTTCCAGTTCTTACCGGTTACCTCGATATCCAGTACTTTCAATAAACCCACGTGTTAAGTCGTTATCATATGATCGTAAAAGCAAACATATCCATCCCGCCCAGAGGTTATTTGTTGATCAGGTGAGGGGACTTGCCGCGGAAAAGCATCGATCTGTCGTCAGTTACGCAAATTGAGTGTGTCGTTATGGCGGTATCGTAATGCTCCGGTTACACTCGGGCGCGATAAACGACAAATACCTATAAATGAACGGGAGTGTGGAAATGCGTCAATCACTGATCGCACTGTCCATTGCCGCGGCACTGGCGGCCGCTGGGGGATGTAGTAAAGGAACGGACCAGGCGCAGTCAGCGCACGGGAGTGTCCAGGCAGCGTCCGCGGTTGCCGAGGCCGGTAAGTCGGCGGTAGGGCAGAATCCGCTGCTGGCAGAGTGGACGGGTCCTTACGGTGGCGTGCCGGCATTTGACAAAATTAGCGTAGAAGATTTCAAGCCGGCACTGGAAGCGGCAATGGCCGACAATCTGGCAGAGATCGACGCGATTGCCGGCAATCCGGAGGCTCCGACATTTGCCAATACCATCGAAGCGCTGGAACGCAGTGGCGCCGAGCTGAATCGCGTTTTCGCGTACTGGGGCGTCTACAGCTCCAACCTGTCGTCGCCGGAGTTTCGCGCCGTGCAGCAGGAAATGGCCCCTAAGCTGGCCGATTTCCAGTCCAAGATCACCCAGAACGATGCGCTGTTCCAGCGCGTAAAAGCGGTGTTTGATGTTCGCGACAGCGCCGATTTGCGCAGTGACCAGAAGCGCCTGGTCTCGCTGATTTACAACCAGTTCGCCAATAATGGCGCGACGCTGGCCGGTGAGGCCAAGGAGCGCTACGCGGCAATCAACCAGCGTCTTGCCAAGCTCTATACCGAGTTTTCCAACAACGTGCTGGCGGATGAAGAGGGATACGATATCTTCCTGCGTAGCGACCAGCTGAAAGGTTTGCCGGATTCCTTCATCGCTGCTGCGGCGGCACTGGCGGAAGAGAAAGGGCAGAAGGGTAACTACGCGATAACCAATACGCGCTCTTCCATGGATCCCTTCCTGACTTACTCTGACAATCGTGAATTGCGCGAGAAGGTCTGGCGCAACTATTACAATCGCGGTGACAACGGCGGTGAGCACGACAACAATGCGATCATCGCGGAGATACTCAAGCTGCGCGACGAGCGCGTCGGCCTGCTCGGGTTTGATAACTATGCCGAGTGGCGTTTGCAGGACCGCATGGCGAAAACTCCGGAAAATGCCATGCACCTGATGGAAGCTGTGTGGCCGGCAGCGGTCGCGCGGGTGAAGGAAGAGGTTGCGGACATGCAGGCTCTGGCCGATTCCGAAAACGCGGATATCACTATCAAGCCGTGGGATTACCGCTACTACATGGAGAAGGTCCGCAAGGCCAGGTATGACCTGGATTCCGACGAAGTGAAGCAGTACCTGCAGCTGGACAAGCTGCGCGAGGGGATGTTTTACGTGGCCGGCGAGCTGTTTAATTTCCAGTTCACTCCGGTCGAGGCGGGCAAGGTCCCGGTTTTCCATGCGGATGTGAAAGTCTGGGAAGTGACCGACAAAACCAGCGGCAAGCATATCGGCCTCTGGTATCTGGATCCGTTTGCGCGGGCGGGCAAGCGCTCCGGTGCCTGGGCAACCATGTACCGCGATCACACCACTTTTGATGGAGAGCAGACGGTACTCGCTTCCAACAACTCCAACTTCATCAAGGGCGCTCCGGGTGAACCGGTCCTGGTGAGCTGGGACGATGCGGAGACCTTCTTCCACGAGTTTGGGCACGCGCTGCACTTCCTGTCATCCAACGTCGCCTATCCGACGCTGAACGGCGGTGTGCGCGATTACACCGAGTTCCAGTCGCAACTGCTGGAGCGCTGGCTGTCCACCGATGCGGTGATCAACAATTACCTGGTGCACTACAAAACCGGGGAGCCGATTCCGGCCGAGCTGATTGCCAAGATCAAGAAGGCCGCCACCTTCAACCAGGGTTTCGCTACCACTGAGTATCTGGCATCTGCGCTGATGGACATGAAGTACCACACTGTGGATCCGGAAGGTATTGATCCAGACAAGTTCGAGCGCGAGACTCTGGACGAGCTGGGCATGCCGAGCGAACTGGTGATGCGTCACCGTTCTCCGCAGTTCGGGCACGTCTTTTCCGGTGAAGGCTATGCAGCCGGTTACTACGGCTACATGTGGGCGGATGTACTGACTTCGGACGCTGCCGAAGCGTTCGCCGAAGCGAAGGGTGGTTTCTACGACAAGGCCGTAGCGCGCAAGCTGGTGGATAACCTGTTTGCTCCGCGCAATGCCGTGGATCCCGCGGAAGCCTACCGCGCTTTCCGTGGCCGCGATGCCCAGATCGATGCATTGATGCGCGATCGCGGTTTCCCGGTACCGGGCGAAAAAGCCAGTACGGTTGCCGTTAAAGACTAAACGGCAACTTCCTGAGAAAAAGGCCGCGTTGCGCAAGCAGCGCGGCCTTTTTTGTTGCGCCAACGGAATGTTGTGGAAGGGGATTGCTTGCGGGGAGCCGGCGACCGGGTGGCGCGGTTTCCCTGAGCTAGAATTTGATTCGGGATAGGGCCGTGGAGCAGATATGGATAAGTGGCTGATTGTGATCGGCGGCATTCTGGTTGCCGCCGGAGTGCTCTACCACTTCGTGCCCGGGCTGTTTACCTGGTTTGGCCGCCTGCCCGGGGATATTCGCATCGAGTCAGAGCACAGTAAGGTTTTTATCCCAATTACATCGATGATCATACTGAGCGTCGCACTCAGTGTGCTGCTCAGCTTTTTCCGGCGCTGACCAGCTGCTCCAGTGGCAGTTCAGTGCGGTAGCGCACCTGCTTCAGGGAGAAGCTGCTCTTGATATGGTCGATGCCAGGCAGTTCGGTGAGTTTCTTGTCGAGAAACTCCTGGTAG
Source organism: Microbulbifer hainanensis (assembly GCF_014904735.1). Lineage (GTDB taxonomy): Bacteria > Pseudomonadota > Gammaproteobacteria > Pseudomonadales > Cellvibrionaceae > Microbulbifer > Microbulbifer hainanensis. The sequence goes on from NZ_JACZCR010000031.1 coordinate 236,363, forward strand.
GCCTGCAGGTTCGGCACCACCACACGTAGCAGGTAGTCGAAGTCACCGGTCATCAGATAGCACTCCATGACTTCTGGCCACTGGCCAATGACCGATTCAAAATCCTGCAGTTCTTTCTTTACCTGGTGATTCAGGGTGACCTGGATGAAAACGCTCACCGGCAGGCCAACCATCTCCGGTTCCAGCAACGTGACTGCCCGTTTGATAAACCCCTGTTCGTGCAGGTTCTTGACCCGTCGGGAGCAGGGGGAAGGGGACAGGCAGACTTTCTCCGCCAGCTCGATATTGGGGATGGTGGCGTCCTGCTGAAGGATTTCCAGGATCTTCTTGTCGATGGCGTCCAGTACGTAGGCCATAGGGGGTTCCGTGTCTCGTCTATGGTGATCACACCCGACTGCGAACAACTTGTGAACAACTATAGTGCTCTACCGCAGTCTTGCCAGCGGGGAAATTAGCGCCAAGTGGCGTTTCGCTTGCCTTCCCCAGAATGGTGTGATTTGAGTGATTTGTTGCTGATACCGATCTATCAGTGGTGACTTATGCCGTCATTATGCCTGATCGCAGTCTAATTTGGTATGACCTGCTTCGCTGGCGGGTGTTAATTTTACCCGCAGACAGATAATCAAAAACAGGTGGTACCCCATGGCGATGGTAGAAGGCGATCAGGAGCTGGGCTTCGATAGCGAATACTCCCTGACAGCGGCATTCACCCGAGATGCCGGCCGTGTCTTCCTGACCGGTATCGATGCGCTGGTGCGCCTGCCGATCATGCAGAAACAACTGGATGAGCGGGCAGGGCTCAATACCGCGGGCTTTATTTCCGGCTATCGCGGATCGCCCCTGGGCGGCTACGACCAGGCCCTGTGGCGGCACAAGAAACTTCTCGCCGAGCGCGATATTCACTTCGAGCCCGGTATCAACGAGGATCTCGGTGCCACCAATATCTGGGGCACCCAGCTTCTCGACCACTATCGCGCGCAGGCCACTCGCGACGGCGTCTTCTCCATTTGGTACGGCAAGGGCCACGGTGTGGATCGCAGTGCCGATGTTTTTCGCCAGGCCAATGTGCAGGGCACGTCCAAGCTCGGCGGGGTGCTGGCCCTCTGTGGTGACGATCACACCGCCGAGTCCTCGATGTTCTCTCATAACACCGACCAGATCTTTGAGTCGGTGATGATGCCGCTGCTGTTCCCGGCCACGATCGAAGAGTACCTGACCCTGGGGCTGGCGGGCATTGCCATGTCGCGGTTCTCGGGACTCTGGGTCGGTTTCAAGACCATTACTGAAACGGTCGAGGCCGGCGCATCCTTGCTGGTGCCGGAACTGCCGCAGTTTGCGATTCCCAAAGATTTCCCAATTCCGGCCCACGGCCTGAATTACGACCCGCACCTCAACTGGCCGGCGGAGCGCATGGAGTACGAGCGGCGTATGCTCGAAGAACGCCTGCCGGCAGCGCGCGCCTTTGCCTACGCCAACCGCCTCGACCGGACCGTCGTCGCTGCGCCGAAGAAACGCTTCGGTATCGTTACCGTCGGCAAGGCCCACGGCGACCTGCTGGAGGCGCTGGAACTGCTGAACCTGACCGAACAGGACCTGCAGGACGCGGGTATCTCCATCTACAAAGTGGCCATGGCCTGGCCACTGGAACCCCGCGGCATGACGGAGTTCGCTACCGGTATGGAACGCCTGCTGGTGGTCGAAGAGAAGCGGCCGCTGGTGGAAGACCAGCTCAAGAACCTGCTGTACGGCTGGGCCGATGGCGAGCGACCGAAAGTCGTGGGCAAGAAAGATCTCGACGGCAATGATCTGCTGCCGGCGATCTGGGGTTTTGGCCCGGACCAGGTGGCCAAGGCGATCGCCCGCTGGCTCGCCGACACGGAAATGTCTGCCCAGCTGGCGCCGCTGGCGGAAAAGCTCGGCGGCAACGTACCCGCCAAGGCCGTCGGGCTGCTCGCGCGGGAGCCCATTTTCTGCGCCGGCTGCCCGCACAATACATCTACCAAACTGCCGGAAGGCAGCCTCGGCAGCGCCGGTATCGGTTGCCATATCATGGCGCTGGGCAAGGGCCTGCGCACCGATACCTTCTCCCATATGGGCGGCGAGGGTGCCCAGTGGGTGGGATTGCATCGCTTCTCCAGCGCTGGCCATATTTTCCAGAATATGGGGGACGGGACCTACAACCACTCTGGCCTGCTGGCGATCCGCCAGGCCGTAGCCAGCAAGATCAACATCACCTACAAGATCCTGCTCAATGACGCCGTAGCCATGACCGGCGGTCAGCCCGCCGAGGGGGAGGTCAATGCCCCCAGCCTGGCGGCCCAGCTGCTGGCCGAGGGTGTGGGTACCGTCGTGCTGATGACCGAGAACCCGGAACTCTGGCGTAAAAAATGGGGGCGCGCCCACCGCGGCGAACTGCCGGGTAAAGTGGAGGTGCTGCCGCGTTCGGAACTGGATGCCGTGCAGCGCCGCCTGCGCGAGACGCCCGGTGTTACTGCGATTATTTACGAGCAGGTTTGCGCGGCGGAGAAACGCCGCCGGCGCAAGAAAAAACAGATGGTCGATCCGCCCAAGCGATTGCTGATTAACCACCGCGTCTGCGAGGGGTGCGGCGACTGCAGCGTGCAGTCCAGCTGTATCGCCGTGGAGCCCTTGGAAACCGAATTCGGGCGCAAGCGCCAGATCAACCAGTCCAGTTGCAACAAGGACCTGCGCTGCGCGGACGGCTTCTGCCCGAGCTTTGTGACGGTCGAGGGCGGTGAACTGAAAAAGCCGCCGGTACAGTCCCTGGCCGAATCCCTCGATGCCGCGATTGCCGGCCTGCCGGCGGCGCCGCTGGCCGACCTGGAGCAGCCGCTCAGCGTGCTCGTCGCCGGTATTGGTGGCAGCGGTGTGCTCACCGTGGCGGCACTGCTGGGGATGGCCGCGCATCTGGAAGAGAAGGGCAGCACCACGCTGTATTTCACCGGGCTGTCGCAGAAAAACGGTGCCGTCGTGGCCCACGTCAAAGTGGCGGCGAAGCCTGAGAATATCACCACGGCGCGTATTCGCGATGGCGCGGCCGAACTGCTGCTGGGTTGCGATATGGTGACCGCGGCGGGGCAGCGGCCGAAGCTGGCCGCGGGCAAAGTCCGCTCACTGGTCAATACCGCTGAAGTTCCGGTGGCCGCTTTCGTCCGCGACAACGAGCTGGCGTTCCCGGCGGATGCCACCCAGCAGAGCATCGAATCCCTGAGTGCCGAATACTTCGCGTTCGACGCCAACAAATACGCCCAGGCGCTGTTTGGCGATACCGTCGCCAGCAACCTGATGATGATGGGCTATGCCTGCCAGAAGGGCCTGTTGCCGATTGGTGACGCGGCGCTGGAGCGGGCCATCGAGCTGAACGGCGTGGCGGTGGAGAACAACCTGCGTGCATTCCGGGCGGGCCGCCTGCTCGCGGTAAACCCGAAGGCAGTTGAGCAGCTGGCGGTGCCGGCACAGCCGGTCAAGCTGGTAGAGCCGCAGGAGTCGGTGGAACAGCTGATCGCACGGCTGTCCGCTGAGCTGACGCAATACCAGAGCTCGGCCTATGCGCGCTGTTTCACCCGCGCAATCGAGCGCCTGCACAGCGCAGAAAGAGACCTGAACGGCGGCGATGCACTGACCCGCACTGCGGCACAGAGCCTGTTCAAGGCCATGGCCTACAAGGACGAATACGAGGTTGCCCGCCTGTACTCCGGCGAGGATTTCCAGCGTCAGTTACGCGAGACCTTCACCGGCAATTTCCGCCTGAAATTCCATATGGCGCCGCCGGTAGTGGCGCGTCCGGACAGCAGCGGCAGAATTCGCAAGATGGTATTCGGCTCCTGGATGGGCAAACTGATGCCACTGCTGGCGAAGGGCAGGGTATTGCGCGGCACCGTGTTCGACGTATTCGGCTATACCCGCGAGCGCCGCATCGAGCGCAGCTGGGCCCGCCAGGTCGAGCGCGCGGTCATTGCCGTTGCCGCGGGTCTGCGCACCGACAATGCAACGGCTGCCCACGAGCTGCTGGCGCTGCCGCTGCAGGTGCGTGGCTACGGTCACGTGCGCGAGGAGAAGTTCTCCCAGGTGCGCGACCAGTGGAACCAGCTGCTGAACGACTTTGCCGGTGGCGATGGTGAGGACCGCGATAGCGAAGCTGCTCTGGCCGTCGAAGTCTGAGGGCGGGATTAAAGAAAAGGCAGCGGGATCGGGGGGTGATCCCGCTGCGTCGTCATAGGGAGCAGCTCACCCTGGACGAAAAGACAGGAAGGGGTTCACCAGCCAGCCGAGCAGGCCGGTGACTGCCACCGGTGCCTCCACAACTGAAAAGCACAGGCATTCCTGATCCTGAGTGGCAATCGGCCTGTGCACCTCACCGGGTTCCCGTACCAGGAAGTCCCCCGGCCCGTAGACGCCGTCGGCATCGGAAAAGCGACCGTGCAGTACCAGTACGACTTCCTGGCCGCGGTGATCGTGTTCGGCCGTCTTGCCGCCGCGGCCAATACGGTGGAAAGCCACTTCGTAACGGTCCTGTCCGGATTTCAGTCGCGACATCTTCAGCGCCGGCGACACCCGCTGCCATTTCAATGGCCAGTTGTTGCGTACCAGCTTGTCGATTACCCGCGGCAGGTTTGCCAGCGCCGGATCATTGGATCCGCGTTTGTCGGCCCGGGTGTCCGTCGCAGTCCGTGGTTCTTCCGCGGATTGCCGCTCCGCTACCTCGATACGATCCAGCAGGCGCTGCAGCGCATCATCTGCCGTTGGTTGGGGTTCGCTGTCATCGAGCAGGTTGCCGCCCAGATGGTTCAAATTCTCGCAGTGCCGCCGGCACTGGGGGCAGAGCTGCAGGTGTGCGGATACCGACAGGCTCACTGCCCAGGGCAGGTTCCCCGCGGCGTACTCGAGCAGCATGTTTTGATCGGGATGGTGACGGATCATTCTGCACCTGACCTGATTAAACTGGTTTGTAACTTCTTCAGGGCCAGCCGCACCCTGGATTTCACTGTCCCCAGGGGCAGGCCCAGCTCGTCGGAAATCTCGCTGTGGGATTTCCCTTCCATATAAGCCTTTTTCAATACGTGGCTCTGCTCGGCGGGCAGGTTGCGCAGGCCCTCGGCAATATCGCGCTCATCGCGCGACTTTTGCAGGAACACAAGCGGCTGTCCTTCTGGCGATTCGTCCCAGATATCTTCCACTTCGATATCGCTCGCGGCATCCCGGTGGCGACTGCCGCGGCGTAGCATGTCGATACGGCAGTTGCGCATGATCGTGTAGATCCAGGTACTGGCCGAGGCCTTGCCGGCGTCGAATGCCGGCGCCTTCCGCCATACCCTGAACATGACTTCCTGTACCAGCTCGTCCGCCGCGTCGGCACTGAAGGCCTGGCTGTTGCGGCTGTGGTGGAAACCCTTGATCAGCGGGGCGAAGTGGTTGAACAGGCGCTCGAACGCAGCCCGGTCGCGCTTGCCGCCGACCAGCTTGAGCAGCTTGCTCCAGTCATCGTCGCGATCCTGAGGTACCTGCACCGTGTTCCTGCCGCTGGTTATTGGTGTGATTTGCGCCATCTTAGCGATCTTTTACTGTCTGTCGAACCCTCTTACGCTCGAAAAGCGCGATCGGATCTCTGTTGTTGGAATAGATTTTGGCGGCGTTCGGCGCAGGGAAGACGGCGAGCTTGTGCGCGACTCCGCCCGTGGCGGCGTATGGGCTGTCAGTTCGGTCCAGCAACGGAGTGGCGCATGCGTGGGCTGCTTCAGAAACTGAGTCATCAACTGGGGAGGTCAATGGGGAGTTATCGCGGGAGCTGGGTTATGGGGAGCAGTCGGTAGCGCAGAGATCGAGGGGTAAGCGAAAGAGGGCTTTGAAAATATACATCTCATGTAATATTACAGTAACTATAAAATAATGAGGTGAGCAAAGGTGAAACATAATCTGCATAAACTCTGGCTTGCCTGCCTGGTGGTGACGACCCTGTTTGTCACTGCTTGCGGGCAAGAGTCGGGGCAAACTGTCGCCGATAAGCCGTTACAGAGCCGGGATGAACAGAAAATATCCGAATTTGGCCGTTACGAGGGCTACTCCCAGGAACGCTTCGATGGCTGGGTGACGACTTCGACATACATCACAACCCGTGACGGAACGCGACTCGCAGCGGATATTTCGCGGCCTGCCAACAACGGCGTGGTGACCGAGGAAGCCCTGCCAGTTCTGTGGTCATATTCCCGTTACCACCGCCAGTGGGAAGCTGGGGTGCTCAATATCACCAGTAATCCTATTTTGCAGCGCCTGGCGAAGCACGGTTATGTGATTGTCTGCGTCAATGTGCGCGGTGGCGGCGCTTCTTTTGGCCGGTATGAGGGCCTGTTCAGCGCGCCTGAGACCCGCGATGCCTACGATGTTATCGACTGGCTGTCCAAACAGGATTTCAGCGATGGCAATGTTGGCATGTACGGCGTGTCCTATATGGGGATTACCCAGTACATGGCCGCAAGCACCAAGCACCCCGCCCTCAAGGCCATAACCCCGGAAAATGGCTACTTCAATTTTTATGATGCCATTCGCCATGGCGGCATCCTGCATGCAGATCAGGTGAAGACCTGGGGTGAGGGCACGCAGTACCTGGATAAAGTTCGCAAGCCTACCCCGGTTGATGCCGACACCGATGGTTTTCTGGCTGCGGCCGCTGTTACAGAACACGAGACCAATTTTGATCCCATCTCTCCTCTGGGGGCGGCAAAATTCCGCGACTCAACAGCCCCTGAATTTGATTGGTTCAAGGACATGCCTTCCAGCGTAAATAAGGCCGTCAACGAAGCTGGTGTAGCCATCTATCATCTGGGTGCCTGGCACGATCCCTATACCACCGATACCCTACTGCACTACTACAACTATCGCGGCCCCCAGAAAATGGCCTTTGGGCCCTGGGCTCATGAGGCGAACAACGATGTTGAAGCGGCGGAGCGGGATAAAGTCTACGGCACGGAAATGCTGCGCTGGTTTGATTACTGGCTGAAGGGCATTAACAACGGCGTAATGGACGAGCCTAATATTAACGTCGCGGAAGTAGATACCATGCGCGAAAGCTGGAAGTGGATCCCAATGCCAAACTTCCCGCTGGACGATAACCGCGTCAGTTACTTCTTCAATCCGACCACTAGCCAGGGCTCACCGAAGCTGCCAGCGGATTATGTGCTGTCGGTTAAGGCTCCTGAAAAGAGTGCCGCCGCCGAGTATCAGGTCAACCTGGATACCACCACCGGTACCGCGACGCGCTGGGATTCCAATTTCGGTGAACCTGCTCTCTACCCGGACATGACCGAAAATGACGCCCGCTCACTGACATTCACCACGCCTCCGATGGATAAGGATATGGTGATAGCCGGTATTCCACTGGTGAAAATGTATCTGTCTGCCAGCACCCCGGATGCGGATGTTTACGCTGTTCTGGAAGAGGTCGACAGCAGTGGTCGTTCCAACTACATCACCGAAGGTCATCTGAGAGTCTCCCTGCGCAAGGAAGGCGACGCGCCCTGGAACATGCTGGGCATTCCCTGGCACCGCGCCTATCAGGAAGACCAGCAGATGCTGACGTCGGGTGAGGTGGTCGAAATCAACTTCGATATCATGCCCGTGGTATACCGCATCAACAAAGGCAACCGTCTTCGCGTCGCGATCATGGGCGGAGACAAAGACAATATGGAAGCGCCGCCATTCCCCGATGCGCTGCTTTCGGTGAAAACCGGCGGTGAGCATGCATCACAGATCTCGCTGCCTGTAATGTCACTGTAAACCTGAAGAATCCTGTTCTCGTGGCGTCAAAGTGCTGTGCTTTGCGCCATGTCTGAATCATCACTGCCCGCGCCCGCTCGTCAGCCGCTTTGGCGCTGCAGGGCCGGGTGCGAGGCGGTGACGGTAGGCTCCGGTCAGCGCGGCAAAAAGCTGGGGCAGCCGTTCACCTGACAGCTGATCGCGCTCCGCGCCGAGCATTTTCCGCACGTCACTCTCGCCACCTTCCCGATTCTCGGCGCCTGCATTCTGTCCGCTGCTGTTGAGATGCGTTATCTGCGCCATCTTCGCCCCCTTTAAGCCGTTGTCGATCCATACTTCGCGGGCGGACGGCGTTCGAATCACCACAATCGCGCCCCGTGCTAGCACGCTCCATGGCCGTTAGCGGTCAGCGCAGTGATCCATCGCCGACGGTGTGGCGTATTAGTTGCCAGTTCGGTTTGACAGTGGAAGGGAATATGGCCGGTCTGATTCAGGATCTGCAGGACTACTACCGCGATTACCTCAATGGGGACCCCGCGAAGCTCGACCGGCTCTACCGGGACGACGTGATCTTCTGCGATCCGTTGCACCGAATTGAGGGCCTGCAGGCATTGAAGCGCTACTTCGCGGCGATGGGCGAGGGGTTGCATGAGTGCCGTTTTGAGTTTGACGACGCGAGTATCGCCGATGGCAGCGCCTGCCTTCCCTGGAAGATGCACTATGCCCATCGCAGCCTGAATGGCGGCAAGCCCCTCGTCCTGCGCGGGTGTAGCCTGCTGCGCTACGCCGACAGGGTGCACTACCACGAGGACTTCTACGACCTGGGTGCCATGGTCTATGAACGGGTACCGCTGCTCGGCGCCCTGGTGCGCGGAGTCAAATCCTGCATGGTTCGGGCTGGGGATTGAACCGTGACAACAATCCGCGACAAAACCATCTGGATTACCGGCGCCAGTTCCGGTATCGGCCGCGCCCTGGCGCTGAAGCTGGCCGAACAGCACAACTTTGTCATCGCCAGCAGCCGCGGGCGGGAGGCGCTCGCCGAGCTACAGCGGGCTTCGCCCCAGCGTATTCGTATTCTGGAGTGCGATGTCGGTGACGATGCCGGTATGTCCGCGGCCGGCGCGCGCCTGGCAGAGATGACCGACCAGCTGGACATGGTGATCGCCTGTGCCGGTACCTGCGAATACGACGACGACCTCAAACTGGATACCGCCAGCTACCGGCGCGTGTTCGATGCCAATTTTTTCGGTGTGGTCAACACGCTGCGCGAGGCTCTGCCGCTGCTGGCCAACAGCCGCGCACCGATATTCGCTGCCACGGGCAGCCTGTCGTCCGTGGTCGGGATGCCCCGTGCAGAAGCCTACGGTGCCTCCAAAGCGGCGCTGGGCTATTTCCTCGATGCCGTGCGCGCGGATTGCAGCCACCTGCGGCTGCATATCGCGCATATCCGCCCCGGCTTTATCGACACGCCGTTAACCGAACGCAACGATTTCAGCATGCCATTTATGCTCACCGCGGAGCAGGCGGCCGAGCGTGTCGAACGCGGACTCGCCCGCGGACAACACATCATCGATTTCCCGCGCCGGCTCAGCTGGCCGCTGCGCTTTTTCGGTTTCTTCCGCCTGCTGTGGTTTCGCTACTGCGCACCCAGAATCACCCGCATTCATTCATTAAGGAAACATTGATGCGTATCGCCATTGTCGGCAGCGGCATTGCCGGACTCACTGCCGCTTACCTGTTGAACCGCCGGCACGACATCACCCTGTTTGAAGCGCAAGACCGCCTCGGCGGGCACACCGCGACTGTTGACGTGGAGGAGGGGAGCCGCATCCTCGCTATCGATACCGGATTTATCGTCTTCAATGACTGGACATACCCGAACTTCATTGCATTGATGGATGAGTTGGGCGTGGCATCGCAGCCGACTGAAATGGGCTTCAGCGTCTGTTCGGAATCCGGGCCCTATGAATATGCGGGCAACAGCCTCAACAGCCTGTTCGCGCGGCGGCGCAACCTGTTCAGTCGCGGCCACTGGCGCATGCTGCGGGATATCCTGCGTTTCAATCGCGCCGCCGTGCGCGACTGGCAGGCGGGCGAACTGGACGAGGGCATGACGCTCGGAAAATACCTGGCGCGCAATGGCTATTCGGCGGAGTTTGTCGATCGTTACCTGGTACCCATGGGGTCTGCGGTCTGGTCCGCGAGTACCGCGCAGATGCGGGCTTTCCCGGCCGAATTCTTCGTGCGGTTCTTCGTCAATCACGGCCTGCTGAATATATTCGACCGGCCGCAGTGGCGAGTGATTTGCGGCGGTTCGCGTGAATATATCGCTCCGCTGATCAGCTCTTTTGCCGACCGGATTCGCCTGTCGACACCGGTACAAGCCGTTCGGCGGACGGGTTCCGGCGCCGTGCTGCAGACGGCGGAAGGCGGTGAAGAACATTTCGATGCGGTCGTGTTTGCCTGTCACTCCGACCAGGCACTGGCCTGCCTTGCCGACGCCAGCGACGACGAGCGCGATCTCCTCGGTGCAATTCCCTATGCCGCCAACTCGGTGGTACTGCATACCGACACAGCGCTGCTGCCGCGTCGTAAGCGCAGCTGGGCCAGCTGGAATTACCGCCTGCAGGCCGGCGAAAGCCAGCCGCCGGTGCTGACCTACAACATGAATCTGTTGCAGGGGCTGGACAGCGAAAAAACCTACTGCGTGACCGTTAATGGCGACGAAGTGATTGATCCAGGCAAGATCATCAAGCGCTTCGAATATGCGCATCCGCAGTTTTCCGTGAACGGCTCGCGTGCGCAGGCCCAGTGGAAGAATATCAACGGGGTAAACCGTACCTGGTTTTGTGGCGCCTACTGGGCCAATGGCTTCCACGAAGATGGTGTCACCAGCGCGCTGCGTGTGGCGCGGGCTTTTGGTGAAACCCTCGAGAGCAGAAGCGGTGCCGATTCACCGTGGGTCGCCGCTGAATCCTCGCAGACTGAACGAGGTGCTGCCGTTGCAGAGCGCGATCTATAGCGGCTGGGTGCGGCATCGTCGCCACACGCCGCGGGCTCACGAATTCCGCTACCGGGTATATATGGTTTACCTGGATCTGTCGGAACTGGACCTGATGCTGGAGCAGACACCCCTGTGGTCTCGCCGTCGCTGGGCGCCGGCGCGCTTCCGACGCGAGGATTTCTTTGGCGACCCGGCACTCAGCCTGGACGAGGCGGTGCGCCGTCGCGTTGCCGAGGAAAGTGGGGAAAGACCCACCGGGCCGATCCGTATGCTCGCCAACTGGCGCTACTTCGGCATCAACATGAATCCCATCAGTATTTATTACTGTTTCGATGATTCGGGAATCCAGGTGCGGTGGATATTGCTGGATGTACACAATACCCCCTGGAATGAGCGCCACGGCTACCTGCTGGATACGTGCGATGCAACGCCGATTCAGCGCGGGGAGTTTGCCAAGACATTTCACGTATCGCCGTTTATGCCGATGGACCAGCGCTACCGATGGCGCAGCACCGCACCCGGAAAGAGACTGGCCGCCACACTGCAGAACTACCAGGACGGGGAGCGAGTTTTCGACGCCACCCTGAGTCTGCAGCGTGAGGAAATTTCCTCCACTTTGCTGAATCGTATACTGATCCGATATCCGTTAATGACCGTAAAAGTTGTTGGTGCCATTTACTGGCAGGCCTTCAAGTTGTGGCTCAAGCGCGTACCGGTATTCACCCACCCGAATCGCCGCGCGCAGGCCGAAGCAGGAGAACAGCGCCGATGAAAACAGTCGACGAAATATTTTCAAGCCGTGACGACGGCGCTACCTGGCTTACGCGGCTGGCACGCCGTCTGGTTCTGGCGAAACTTGCCACCATTCAGCGCGGGCACCTGGTTGTCGAAGAGGGTAGCGAGCGATTTACCTTTGGCGAGCCGGAAGAGCGGGCCAATGTCAGCGCCAAAATTTGTGTTCACGACGACAGCACCTATGTGCAGGTACTGCTCAATGGCACCATTGGCTCCGGTGAAGCCTATATGCAGGGCGCCTGGAGTTCGCCGGATCTGGTAGGGGTAATCCGGCTGATGGTGGGCAACATGTCCCTGCTGGACAACATGGATTCTCGCTGGAGCTTTTTGCACAAGGCCGTACTGACCGTACTTCACCGCCTGAATGCCAACAGCCGCGGCGGTTCCCGCAAGAATATTGCGGCCCATTACGATCTGGGCAACGACTTCTTCCGCCTGTTCCTCGACGACACCATGCTCTATTCGTCCGCGGTATTTCCCACTGCGGAAAGCAGTCTGTACGAAGCATCTGTGCACAAGCTGGACAGGCTCTGCCACAAACTCCAGCTAAAGCCTACGGACCATTTGCTGGAAATTGGCACTGGCTGGGGTGGCATGGCGATTCATGCGGCGAAGAAATTCGGCTGCCGCGTGACCACGACAACCATTTCCCGCGAGCAACACGAATACGCCAAGGCCTGGGTGGCGCGGGAAGGACTGCAGGATAGGATCACCCTGCTGCTGCAGGATTATCGCGATCTCGAAGGCCAGTACGACAAACTGGTGTCCGTCGAAATGATAGAGGCGGTCGGATATCGGTATTACAAAGAGTACTTTTCCCGCTGCAGCCAGTTGCTGAAGGATGATGGCCTGATGGTGATCCAGGCCATCACTATCCAGGACCAGCGCTTCCACAGTTACCGCAAGCAGGTCGACTTTATCCAGCGCTATATTTTTCCCGGCGGCTGCCTGCCTTCCAATCAGGTCATTGCGCAGCATGTTGCGGAGAGTAGCGACATGCAGATAGTCAGCCTGGAGGACATTACCAGTCACTACGCGCGCACCCTGCGCGCCTGGCGCAAGGCGTTCTTCGACAGAATTGCGGATGTGCGACGACAGGGATTCGATGAGCGTTTTATCAAAATGTGGGAATTCTATCTGTGCTACTGCGAGGGCGGTTTTAATGAGCGCGTGATCAGCACCGCACAGTTCGTCTTCGCCAAACCCGACTGTAAGAGCGAGTCCTTCTGACGGTGTGGCGGATCGTTGCCAGCGGTATATTGTTTCAGGTCACCTGGTTAATCTGTGTTGCCGACGACAATATGCAGCTGGTGATTGGCATTACGGTGGTCAACTTAGTCGTGCACTGGAAATTCATCGCCAGCCGCCAACAGGATTTTCTTCTCTGGGTTGTGGTAATCTCGGGGGCTGGAATTCTGTTGGACGGATCCATGTTTCAGTTGGGTATTTTACAGAATAGCGATGCCGGGCGATTGCCACCTTATTGGTTGGTGTTTTTGTGGTTGAATTTTTCCCTGGCGCTGCGCTATTGCTTTGGTTTTTTGCAGCGCAATCTTTGGTTGGCCTGCGCAATTGGCGCGGTCGCCGGGCCTTTCAGCTATTATTGCGGCACCCTGCTCAATGATTCGGTTACGTTACAACCCCCTTTATATCGTTCGCTGCTGATCCTCGTCGTGACCTGGGCATGCTTCCTTCCTGCAGCGGCGTCGCTTGCCCGCAGTGCCTGTTTCCGGAGGGCGGAGAGTGCTTAGCCTATTGGTGGCCGCATCAGTCAGCGTGTCTGGTTGCGGCTATGACGGACCCTCCCATGTGACGGGGCTTGCAGTCGAGCCCGACTCCCAGCAATTGATCTATTGCGAATACTTTCTGCCTACCGAAGATAACCGGACCCGGGTTCTCTATTACACGCCGAGTGGCCACCGCTTTGCGGAAAAAGATCTCTTTGGTGCGGCGAGTGAAGACGGGGCGGCGACAAGTCTGCCGGAAGTGGTGCAACAAGACTATCGCAATGGTGAGCGGCGCGAGGTGCGGAAGGGCGAGGATAGCTGGCTTTTGCGCTATCGCAAGTCCGCGACGGCAAGCTGGAAAGAGGCTCGGGTACCAATCAACGGTATTGACGTGATTGACGCCGGTTTTGACGACTATGTGCGCAAACACTGGGATGAACTGGTTGCGGGGCGTCAGGCCAGATTCGATTTTGCGTCACCACCGCACGGCCGCGGTATAGAACTCCGGGCACGCCGTGTCGATTGCCATTCTGGCGACCAGCGATCGCTGTGTCTGCGAGTCGACCTTGCCCAGCCGCTATTGCGTTTCTTCGCCGGTGATCTCGACCTGGTATACGATCGCGCAACCCGACGCCTGCAACAGTTCGAGGGTATCGTCAATGTCCTCGATGACCGCAGCAGCGCCCAGCGGCTGCAGATTCACTACCACTACGATTGAAACTCGCCGCCGGCGAAACCTCTCTCCGTCACGATTCCCACACCACTGCCGACTTCAGAGTCGCCAATTCTCCTTGTGACAACTGGCGCATAACTCTACGAGCAGCTAAACCTAAGGAGGAACCAGACGACATTTGGCCGAGGTAGATTAGATGCCTCTGCGCCAGCGATTGTCCGGTGTAGCGATTTTGCGAAGAGACTAGAGGTGTTTGGCATGAAGTACGGATTCGCTGCGGTAGTAGGACTCTGTACCGCTGTCACTGTCGGTTGCGCGACGCAGCCGGAGCAGGTTCCGGGTGCTGGTGGCATTGTCATCGATACCGCGGGTGTCGATATGCGTCAGTATCAGGTGGACCTGGCGCAATGCAACGGAATGGCCGTCGCTGCCCGTAATGATCAGGGCCGCCGGGGCGTAACCCGCGCAGCCGGCGGAGCGTTGCTCGGTGGTGCACTGGGGGCAATTGTCGGTGATACCAGCCGAGCGGCTGCTGCCGGTGCGGGTGCCGGTGCTTTAATGGGCGGTATCTCCGGCGTTGGAAGCGCCAATGCCGAGGCGAATGTCATCGTCAGAAACTGTCTGCGTGGTCGCGGATATCGCGTATTAAATTGATCTTTTTAAGAATGCGGGTGTCAAAGTTCCAACTGCCTGTTGATATTCGGCAATCTCACAGGACTTAGTTTGAGCTGGGGAATCCCCCCGGCTTTTTTTTGCCTGAAAAAGGATAACTGAGTGTCAATCGACGTCATGACCGGGGAGCTGAGAGGGAATGGGAGGCCGCCAGCGCGGACTCGTCAGGCCCACATCCGGTAGTAAAGATTGAGCATGATCCACAGGCTGCCGCCGATCATGATCAGGATGAGAACGGCGGTGAAAGCAATGGCCAACAGGCGCTCCTGCGGTGTAGAGCGCAGTCCCAGGTGCAGGAAGTAGCGCAGGTGAACCAGCACCTGGACAATTGCGCTAGCACCGATCGCTATCAATGCGCTCTGCATGGACAGCGCGCCGGTGGCCGCGATGCCGAAGGGAACCGCGGTCAGTACCAGCGCCAGCACATAGCCGGTGAGGTAAGAGCCGAGCGTGCGGCCACCAGCCGCCTTGGCGCGTTTCATCGCAGTATGCCCGGCAGATAGACAACGGAAAAAATCCCGATCCACACAATATCCAGGAAATGCCAGAAGAGCCCGAGCCGCTCCAGCCGTGAACTTACCGGCCTGCTCAGCCCCTTCACGACGACCTGGACAGTCATCACCAGGATAAAGACCAGCCCAGCGCTCACGTGCAGCCCGTGAGTGCTGACCAGGGTGAAAAAAGCGGACAGGAATCCGCTGCGATCCGGCCCCGCGCCACGGGTGATCATGCCGTGGAACTCGTGAATTTCCATTGCCAGGAAACCCAGCCCCAATACGAAAGTTACTCCCAGCCAGGCCAGTACCCGTCGACGATTGCCGGCGTCCAGTGCCAGGGAGGCCAGGCCGAAGGTGAGGCTGCTGGTCAGTAGTAGCAGGGTCTCGCCGAAAGTGTGGGGCAGGCTGAACAGGTCGCTGCCTTGCGGCCCGCCCGCAATGTCGCCCGCCATGATCTGGTAGGTGGCGAATAGCAGTGCGAAGATGATCGCGTCGCTCATCAGGTAGAGCCAGAAACCGAAGGCCCGCTCGTCATAGGCCTCGTCGTGCGGGAGCAGGGCGGTGTCATCGCCGACGGGGCTCAAAGGACGCCCTCCCTGGCCAGATCCCTGAAATGCCGGTTTTCGATTTCCTGTACCTTGCTGCCGGTGAGGCAGAATTCCGTTTTGTCGCGAAAGCTTCGCGCGGCGGCCGTGGCCAATATTGCCAGCAGTGCGGCGGCCGCCACCCACCAGATATGCCATACGGCGGAAAAGCCGAATACAAAGGCGAGCCCCCCAATCAGTACACCGGCGCCGGTATTTATGGGTAGCAGAATGTCTTCATACTGCTTGGGCCTGACGTAGACAGAACCGTGCCGCTTCATATCGTGCAGGGCGTCGATATCCCGCACCTGCGGCAGGACGGCGAAGTTATAGGGGGCTGGCGGGGAAGACGTCAGCCACTCCAGAGTGCGCCCGTCCCAGGGATCACCGGTCAGGTCACGTTTCTCATTCCGCTTGCGAATACTGACAACCAGCTGGATAACCAGGCAGGTAATGCCGGCCAGTATGACCACCGCGCCGAGGGCTGCGATCAAGAGGAATGGCTGCCAGGCGGAGATTTCATAGCGTTCCATACGCCGTGCCATGCCCATAAATCCCAGCACGTAGAGCGGCATAAACGCCAGGTAAAAGCCGATAATCCAGCACCAGAAGGCGCCCTTGCCCCAGCGCTCGTCCAGGGTGAAACCAAAGGCCTTGGGAAACCAGAACATATAGCCGGCCAGGTAGCCGAACAGCGCGCCAGGAATCAGCATATTGTGGAAGTGCGCCACCAGGAAGGTGGAGTTGTGCATCAGGTAGTCCGCCGGCGGCAGCGCCAGTAGCACGCCGGTCATGCCGCCGATCACGAAGGTGACGATAAAACCGAGGGCCCACAGCATCGATGGATGGAAGGTGATGCGCCCGCGGAACAGGGTCATCAGCCAGTCAAAGACTTTCACCCCGGTGGGCACGGCAATCACCATGGTCGCGATACCGAAAAAGGCATTGACCCCGGCGCCGGCCCCCATGGTGAAGAAATGGTGCAGCCAGACGGTAAATGACAACAGCGCAATCGCCATAGTGGCGTACACCAGGGATTTGTAGCCGAACAGGCGCTTGGCCGCAAAAGTGGAGACCACGCTGGAATAGATGCCAAAGGCCGGCAGAATCAGGATATAGACTTCCGGGTGCCCCCAGATCCAGAACAGATTGATGTAATTCATCAAGTTGCCGCCGCCCGCATTGGTGAAAAAGTGCATGTCGAAAATGCGGTCCAGGGCCAACAGGGCGGTGGTCACTGTCAGGGCCGGAAAAGCGAAGATCATCAGGATGCTGGTAGCCAGCGTGGTCCAGCAGAAGAGCGGCATACGCATCAATTTCATGCCCGGTGCGCGCCGCTTGAGTATGGTGACGATAAAGTTGATGCCCGAGAGGGTGGTGCCGATACCGCTGACCTGAATTGCCCAGATCCAGTAGTCCACACCCACACCGGGGTTGTACTCCGCACCCGAGTAGGGCGGATAGCCGGTCCATCCCGCGGTGGAAAACCGGCCGACCACCAGGGATATCAGCACCAGGCCGGCACCGGCGGCGGTCAGCCACAGGCTGACGGAATTCATAAAGGGGAAGGCAACGTCGCGTGCGCCTATCTGCTGGGGGACGATAATATTGATCAGTCCGGTCAGGAACGGCATCGCCATAAAGAAAATCATAATGGTGCCGTGGGAACTGAAAATCTGGTCGAAATGCTCCGGCGGCAGGTAGCCGGTGGAGTTGAGCGCAACCGCCTGCTGGGCGCGCATCATGATGGCATCGACAAAGCCGCGCACCAGCATCACCAGGGCAAGCATCACGTACATGATGCCGATACGCTTGTGGTCCAGGCTCGTCATCCACTCGGTCCACACGTAGCGCCATTTGCGCAGAAAGGTGATTGCGCCGACGATGGTCAACAGACCGAGCACTGTGACGACTGCGCCGCCAACGGCGACCCAGCTGTAAAAGGGCAGGGCATCTGCGGCGGTCAGCCTTCCCAGAATCCGCATATCCATAACTTATTCCGGATGTTTGCCGGCATATTTCTCGATAATGCTGTCATACAGCCGCGGAGCGACCCCGGAATAATAGCTGACAGGGTGGTCGACACTGGGTGCGGCGAGCGCCCGATAGGCAGCCATGTCGAGTTTTTCTGGTGATTTCCTGGCTCTGGACAGCCAGGCGTCGAATTCCTCCTTGGCCAGTGCCCGCACCGCGAAACGTTGCTCGGGAAACCCGTGACCGCTGTACTGCATATTCCGGCCGCGAAAACAGCCGGGTTTGTCGGCGAGCAGGTGCAGGCGCGTCTGCATGCCCGCCATGGCGTAGATCTGCCCACCAAGGGCGGGAATGAAGAAAGAGTTCATCACCGTGTCGGAGGTGATTTTCAGACTGAGCGAGCGGTTGCTGGGAAAAACCAGCTCATTGACCGACGCGACGCCCAGCTCGGGGTATATAAACAACCACTTCCAGTCCTGCGCGATCGCTTCCACCTCGAGGGGCTCGGTGCCGGAAACCAGTTGCCGGTAGGGATCCAGTTTGTGGGTTTCGGTCCACAACAGGTATCCCAGGACCACCACGATCAATGCGGGTACCAACCAGATGATCGCGTCCACTTTGCCGGAATAGTACCAGTTGGGTGTGTAGCGCCCCCGGCCACCCGAGGCGCGATAGCGCCAGGCAAACAGGAAGGTCATCACGAAGACGGGGACAACCACGACCAGCATGACGAAAACCGCCGTGAATAGCAGGTCGCGCTCGGCCAGTGCCACGGGGCCAGCGGGGTGCAGAATGGGCGCGCGAATCAGGTTGCAGGCATCCATTGGCAAATTCGCTCAGGCAATCCCTTAATTGGCTTACTCCAGCCTAGTAAAGACGTTTTTGCCGCAATTGGCGGTAGGGCGCCTCCGGTTTTTATTCTCGCTATTCAAGTTGGACAGATATAAGAGGGACGAACCAGTGGTTCGCGCCCAGGGGGCGGACTCGGTGGATGGGCGCGCCAGCGTCTCAGTCGCTGCCGCGCCTGCGCATGCCGCAGGCTGTTATCCCTCAGCTGCGAATGGCTATCTGAGAACTTCCGTCAACCACTGCTTTAGCGGCATGACCCACTCATCTCTGGGCAGATAAAAAGCGCCATGCTCTTTGTCAGTCGTTATGGATAGTTCGGTGAAGCTTGTCGCTGCATTGCTGCGCTCATGCAGAAAATCGCACGAGCCAACTTGGTCTGATGTTTCAAAAATGGAGAGAATATTGCCGTAAAGCCGAATTTCTTTGTTGCTTGCCACTGGGCCGGCACAACCTGCCAAAATGGCAAAATTTATCTCTCTGTTTCTTAACTCATTTGAGGTGATGATTGTAATCACGCCACCCTTCGAAAATCCGACAAGCGCAATATGCCTGGGCGGGACGCCAGCATCTATTAGAGTGTTGACGTCGCTAGCCAGTTTCCTTGCATATTCAAATGGGTTGGTGTTTTTGCTGCGATGGTATGCAATAAGATTATATGACTCGTCACTGAGCTTATTCTTTACCGCTGGAAAGTCGTATACACCCAATTTGGGGTGTACTGGCCTCTCATCGTCGCCCTCCACACTGGCCTCTCATCGTCGCCCTCCACGATGCGCCCATGGGAATAGAATACGTAATTCTGCTCCGGATCTATTTTTAATGGTAGGTTCGAATAGATTTGGGCGGAAAAGACAATTGGCGATAAAATGAATAAAACTACGCTAAGAAACAATCTGTTCAATGGCATGTTCCTTCCGCTCATAACAAGATGGAGCTCATTTTTCCGGCGGTTAGAATTTGAGGTGAAACGAAGGGTGTTACCCGCTCGATCATCGTCGCTAGCAGCTAACTCTCTAAAGTTCATTTTTATACCGTTCGATCATATCTTCCTGTGATTCCGGTACTTCATTGAGTGCAAGCTGGTCGTTGATCATTGCCCCCATAGTGGGAAACGATGATCGAGTTATGCGACATTCCGGGTCCCAAAGCTTAGAACGCATTAGCGCCTTGGCACAGTGCAAAAATACCTCTTTGACCGTTAACTCTATGCAGGTTTTTGGAGGGTTTCTTTCTGGTGTAAAAAGGCTCAGGTGGTTCGAATCCGTGGATATTCTAGCAACGCCATTTATCCTTAATGTCTCGTCCACACCTGGAATCAGGAAAAGACAACCGATATTGCCAGTGTGAATTATATTTATCAGGCTATCTAGCCGATTATTGCCTTTTGCATCTGGTATCACGATACAGCCAGGATTTATGACTTTTGCAAAACCCGGGCTTCCCCCTCGAGGAGAGCAATCCGCCAATCCAGACTTTCCATATGTCGAAATTAAAGCGAATGGGGAGTGCTCAATGAAATTGATCGCATGTTTTTCTAAAGCATTTAGTTGCTTATCTTTGGCTCTGCCTTTTGGAAAGCCATATAGCTCTCTAAGGTTTTCTTCTGATTCAATGTACATGACTTTCCTTTGTTGCTTGCGGCACCAGCAAGGCCGGTTTGCTTTGTGCGTTTATTGAACAGAGTTGGAGTCAAAGGCTCGGAGCAATCTTCGTATGGTTGCTTAATATTACAAGGACAACTGCGGTTGCTTAGTTTGTCCGTCGCCGGATCCGTAGCGTTCCAATCCTTTTAAGACTCATAATCTCGATCTGTTCAACATAACGCCTTTAGCCAATGTCGTTTGTGAAAGGCTTCTCAGCAACATATTTCCAGCCAACAACATAGCTAGCAGCCGCAGCAAAGATTGTAATAAACCAATTATGCCACCCTTGGTGTGCAAAAATTCCCACCAGTATGGCGAACAGTATGTAGCAGCTCTGCTCTAACTGCTCATATTTCATTTCTAGTTCTGAAATTCTGTCCTCTAAGACTTCCTCACTCATGTGTTTTCCTTTGGCATTTGACGCTAAAACTCAACCTCTGATAGGCAGCAAAGCGGGATAACGCTCATCTGCAGTACCCTGTTAGGACCGTTTAAGTTATGGATGGATTTTTTCGCTATTGTTTAGCATATCAATAAATTGAGATATTTTCTTTGCACGCGTTTCGGCCCTTTTTGCATTCTGGATCCTGAACAGAATTGCGTACTGGTTTTTTCTATTGAGGGTATCGAAGAATCGCTTTGCCTTCGGATTTCTGTTTAGAGCTTCCTGTAAATCATAAGGTACCGTTGACGTGCTCGCAGATGAATAAGCGGCTTCCCAGCGCCCATCCTGCTTAGCACGATTGATTTCTCGAAGTCCAGTTGGGCGCATCCTTCCGGCTGATATCAACGCTTCAGCTTTTGCCTTGTTAATCTTTGACCAAATGCTTTTAGTAGTTCTAGGGGTGAACCGCTGAAGCCAATAGTGCTCACCTTCTGCTTGCTTTTTGCCATCTATCCAGCCATAACAAATGGCGGTTTCAAGAGCCTGAGCATAAGTAAGGGTTGTCTGCTTCGCAGATTTTTTCGCTATGCGAAGCCAAACTCCGCTGACAACCTCTCCATTTGAGCTAAGCCATGCTTCCCAGCCCTCCTGATTGGCGAACGTGATTTTGGCGTCGTTCATATCATACCTGTACACGTGTGAGGCCTAACGTCGTTCGCAGAAGCAGCTTGCTTTGTGTGTCTTTTTCGCGAAAATGAGAGTGTAGCGACCGTGTAAAAGTCGCATAAAGTAAGGTATCGGCTGTTACACCTTGTTAGTTGTATCATTACCTAGGACTTGCCGTAGCTGCACACTCTATTGATTTTGCTACATTTCACGCTTGTAAATTCTATAACGTGGCAAAAGTGAGTTTTCTTTCCTTTTCTGTCACGAACGTATCCATTTATAGAGCCAACTTTTCCATGTGACGTTACGTGATCAATATTTATAGAAGTAATGCCATTTTTAATTTGCTTTATGCGCCTGGAAATATACTCTCCCTCAGCTACACTTCCATCATCAAGCTCCCAGACCACCCCCTCAGATAGAACCTCACCAAAAAACTCAGGATCTCCGACCTCTAGAGCAATACCAATTTTTTCAATGAATTTGTTCTTGGGAGAGTTTCCGCAATCTCTACTTCCAAATATCTCAACCATGCGCGAGACTCCTGGTTGCAACTAGCATTGCCGACAGCGGTAGCTTACCTTACGCAAAAAGTGCAAAAAGTTGGCTGTCTTCTGCATTGCCGAGTTACGCCGCTGTGTGGGCGCCATTCTTTGCTAGACTCTCTGCAGCTTCTGGTTCAGTCCAAGTCCAGGAAAACCAAACAATAAATGATGTGGTCGCAATTTCTATGATGGCAAAGAAAATGTAATGGAGGCTTCCTCCCATAAGTAGCGTTCCAGCCATTACAAGCGTCATAATTGAACCGCCAATAATATTTGCCAGTCGGTTAGCTTTATGCTTCAAAATCCTGGAAAGCAATACCAATAAAATGGGAATCTCTAATAGTACGGCAGCGCCCAATAACGTTGGTTCGTCCATAGTCATTCCGTCTACTCCGCCGGTCGAAATTAGCGAGTTCAGCATTTCGGGGGACATTAGTGACAAAACATCACAGTATAAATAGTTCAGCGTGACAAATATCCATAATGTGGACAAAATCATCCCTTTGTCTTTGACTGTCATCCTAAGACTCCTTTGTAAAGTTAGTTAATCCGCATAAAGTTGCTATCTGCGGCGGCAGGTGCGTGTTTGGCGCGAACCCATTCGTCAGCATGGCCTGGTTTTGTTTTAGTCCTATCAAACTTGCGGGCTCCTTTTCTCCAGAAAAACACTGCGATGATACCGACCACTAAAGGCAGAACAATTCCAAACTCGTCTACAAACCAAGCTGAATTTGAAGTACTCCCTGTGATGGGTGTGAAGAACTTCTGTAAGAAGGCGTTGTGACTCATGTGGAAAACAACTGCGGGCCACAGGCTGCCTGTTTGGTAGCGGATATAGGTCATCACAACCGACATAGACAAAATGCACAACGAGAAGCACGTTATCTGATAGGCAATGGGAACCTCTGGATTTTTGTAGAACCCCAAGAGCATGATAGGCCAGTGCCAGACGGCCCAAATCAACCCGCTTATTAGGGATACTTGCGAAAAACTGAGTCTCATGGAAAGCTCCGGCACGAGCAATCCACGCCACCCGATTTCCTCTCCTAGAACGCCGGGCAATATGAGCGCGAAGCTCACTGTGGCCGTTACAGCGAAGCGAAATGCAATGATTGCGCCGTCTGTCCAATGGTCGACTTGATATCCACTGCGCAACGCCTCAACGAAGCTCTGATCGTACCAATTTCCCAGACCAAGCCCCCAAATAGCAGCATAAGCGATTAGGCTGTAAGCCAACGGAATTAGATAACTAATCCATTGATATTTCCAAGTTCCCCAGCCCCAGCCCAGCGATCCGAGACAGCGTCGGCATAAAAGACAGGCGCCGATCGCAGCAAGCCCGACTGTGAACATCAGCGGACTTGGGCTTTGCAGCCTAACAAGCAGCCACAAGCCTAGGGGGTATAGGCATGCAGTCAAACCCAGAAAAATAAGTATAAGACGGTATGAACTAGTCACTAAGTTGGCACTTCACAGTTCTTGAAAATGAAAAATAACGCTGCGAGCAGCGGCAGCTTGCATTGGGTGCTTTAAATGCACAAAGTAAGCTTTCCGGTGGAGGCCGCTGGCCCGCAGGACCGGAACGGAATCTCGCCTTGTTAGCCACTGCTACTTCACCGCAGGAGCACAGCTGTTAGATTGTCCCTCTAGACCTCCAGCTGAGGAGCAAAGGTACCGTTTGCCTTGGCAACTGGCAGTCCAAATACCTTCGTTATTATTTCCGATATGAATAATTTCTATCACATTATCTTTCGGCATACACCCTGTATGGCCTGCACTGATAATTTGAAGGTGGTCAGTCATTGCTTGCGAATTAACAATTTGTTCCTTAAAAGAACTGCATGCAGAAAATACGGGAAAACTCAAAATAAGACTTAGGGTTAAAAATCCTTTTGCTTTCATATCCAATTTCCTTAGATGGCTAAGGCCTCCAGCAGGGGCCCGAAGGGGTTGCGCGATCCTGTCTGGATTTGTTAAATGTTTCACCATGATAACCAGTGGTACTTATGTGCAAGCTTACCGTCTGCACTGAAACAAAACGCATATTTTCTGGGTGGCTTCAGCGCGTTCTCGTACCAGGCTTCTTTAACGCACCCAGAAATTCTTTGTTCTTGAGACTTTTTAAAACCTCGCTCTGGCCCTTCCGTGGCATCAGTGACATATGACGGTTCGCCTGCCAAAGCTAGCAGCCGATCATAGGAGTTTCCTTTTAGGCGACGATTACATAGCTTCAGTAGAACCATTTTTGCCTGGGAGTATGTAGCCGCACACACTGAGAACAAATACGAAAAGGCTGAAAGCAAGTACCTTCTTATTCATGATCACAGCCATGACATTTAACAGTGATATAGTGGTCGTCACGCGTTATCACCTTGGGACATATTCAAAGATGAATATGGCGCCAGAATGTTCGTAATCCCTTGCGTCGTCAAGGCCTCAGCCAATTTGGCTTACGAGTAGCACATTGCAAAATGTGGTCGTGACGACCACTATCTCACATTCGCAGCTAATTGCTAAGCTTCTGAAATACCGTGTAATTCTGGAATCTACGCGATTTCCTTTGAGATATCGGTCCCACCGCCGAAATTGGCCTCTTGATCTGGTCACATTCCGCTGGCCGTATAAATGTTATACAAAACTTGCCGCTTATTCTCGCGCAGCAGTGGCCTGTTACTGGATATGTACGAATTGTGCCTGGAGGATTCGACAGCGGGCTTACCGGGCTGGCGACGGCAAGAAGCGGATGCAATGTTACGCAAATTCTGAAAATGACTTTACGGCTATACGGGCGCCCGGGAGACGGATATCCTGACCCGTGTTAAAAGCAATTTACACCATAAGTAGCCGACTGACGGCACAGGGGCAGCACATCGCATTGTGTAAAAAAACGATAATCGCCTGCGCACGGCCGCGCCCAATATCCGGTAGCTGTTGCCGCTCTTGTGCTGTATGCGCAGACAAGCTGGAATAATCCTCGCCTTATCAAAGTTCGACCGGCAGATGCGAAGCCACCGGCATAACCAGTCCTGTCATCCAATTGCAAAAGCCGCGTGCGCGAGCCGCGCGGAATTGCGCTGGAGGTTCTGCGCGCGTGTGGCGCCGATACCGGGCAGCTGTGTGAGGGATGCGATGGGTATATCCAGCCAGGCGACCAGATCTGGCAGTAAGCCCGCATCAATCAACGCCTGCCAGCGCTTCTCCCCGATTCCGCGAAACCCCAGCTGGCCGCCGGGCGGGCCAGGAACTGCTCTCGGCAGTCATTAGCTGGATGCCAACAGGTCAACGGCTTGTAGTCGTCCGGGGCGGCGATCTGTAGTGGCTGGTGCTGACTCATCGGTAGTATCACGTCGACAATCTGCGGAATCACCTGTCCAAGCAGTGCAATACGCAGCTGATGGCCATACAGATGCTCTGGCTTCGCCGCTGGACACTTGGAACCGTGCGGTGGTAAGCAGCGACTACTGCGATGTCGATTGCTATACGCTCACTATTCTGGCCTGAGCTCATCTATAATCTGAGCATCTACCCAGTAGATATCTACGTGTCTCTTTTTGCCGTTTATACGTTCATCATCACGTCTATCAAAGAAGAGAAACTTTCCATCGGGTGAAACACTCGCATAGTTCTCGGCGCTGTCAGTATTTATCTTATCGTCCATGTTGATGGCGGGGCCCCACGAGCCATCGACCGCTCTAAAGCTGATATAGAGGTCAGATGAGCCATGACCACCTTGCCTCACACTGTCCCAGACTATGTAAGATTCATCAGGTGCAATGAAGGGGTGGGCATTGTACTTACCAATGGCAAACTGCTGGCCCAGCGACTTTGGTTGTTCATATTTCCCATCTATCAAACGTGAATAACGCAGAGGGGTATCCAACTTTTTGGTATAGGTATCAAAATAATAAGTGCCGCTGGAAGACGAGGAAAGTCGCATAATGGCGATATCTTCGAAAGGTTCACTGAGGCTTTTTAGCTCCGACCATCCCGCACTGGTGCGCTCCATATATTGTTTTTGAGAATAGATGGTATTCCCATCGGTAGAAATTGATGGCTCACTCACTCCCGTTTTGGCAACAGACTCATGCCATAGGCCATTTTTATATTCAATAACAGTCAATGTATAAGAATCATTTATTTCATTACCCCTAACGAAATAGAAGGCATTCATACCTGGGGCAAACATGCCTTCAATTTCACGGTGCTCTTTTGTATTAACAATACCGGGAGCGAAAATCTCGGGCACTGATCCGGGTACCTTTTGGCCAAGATAGGGGCCTTTAAGGGTTTCAATCTTATCTTTACTAAAACTGTTGCTACTCATAGTTAGAAAAGAAAGTATAAGAATGGTCGAAATACAAATACCTTTCATAATTTATTCCTACTTTTAAGTTAACAAAAGCTCTACTTTTACCTTGAATTGAATTTCTATTAACGCCCGAAGAAGGCGCGCCGCCTTTTGGCGTCGATCCTGCTGCGATTGTTATATGGTTCACTTCCTGGGCATGAGGTCCTCGATAATCTGCGCATCGATCCAGTACAAGTCTGATTGAGGCTCGCCATCGCCGCCTGCTCGCGGCACCATTCTATTGAAGATGAGATATTTGCCGTCAGGGGTGACTTGTGGGCCTCCTTCTTCAGCTTCTGTGTTTACTTCGTTCCCCAGGTTAATCGCTTCACCCCAGGAGCCATCTGGCTGACGAAAGCTGATATAGAGGTCGGAATCGCCATATCCGCTCTCTCTTTCACCATTCCACATAATGTAGGACTCGTCTGGTGCGATGAACGGATGGGCATTCCACCTGCCGGTGTTAATCTCTCTAGGGAGCGGTTTGGGCGCTTCGCGTTTGCCATCAATAAGCCGGGAATAGCGGATGACGCCGTCGCCGTCCGGCCCGCCCACCTCGTCCAGAACCAAGGTGCCGTTGCGGGAGGCAGTAAGGCCCATAATGCGTATTTCTTCAAAAGCAGAGCCCAGGCTTTTCATCTCTGACCAGCCTGTCTCGGTGCGCTCCCTATATTTGGCGCCAAAATATAGGGTCTTTCCGTCTGGCGAGTAGAAAGGTATGCGAGCTCTATTCGGAGCCGCTATCTCATGCCATCTGTTGTCCACTTTTTTAAAAGTGACAGATTCTGTTTCTCTTTTTCCGTTACTCACGCGCCATCGGATGACATAAAATTCATTCATGTCTGGGGAAAAACGACCAGCATCCCCCCAATCTTGTGTATTAACAATGCCGGGTGCAAAGGGTTCAGCGGTCAAGGCTGGCGGATTCTGCCCAATATAAGGGCCTTCAAGGATTGGAAATTCATCTTGACTATAACTATCGCTACTAATAGTGAGTACGGAAAGCAGCAGAGTAACTGAAATACAAATATGCTTCACAATTTCTCCTTATTTGAATACAGTTGAACAAGTATCCAACTTAACCAAGCAGGCTTTAAAATACCTGATGTTCCTGTGACTGTTATCTGATTTAGTGATGACGGCTAATAATCAACCTATTAGGTGCACAAGGTAAGATGTCCCGCGGAGCCCCGAAAGCTAGGAGGCTAGGAGGCTAGGAGGCTAGGAGGCTAGGAGGCTAGGAGGCTCGGAGCAAACTGCCTGAGATTGTTATGAGTGAATCTCGCTCAACGCCACCTACGAGCACCATCACAGTTTTTTGATACCCAAATTTCAGCATATGGGATGCCAATAGGAAAATATGCTTTAGCAAGTAATTGCCCAGTATCAACCTTGGAAATTTTTACTTTATGCAAAATTTTTCGCTCTATTGGATTGTCCAATGTTACATGGACTAAACCTTTCGCACACTCAAACTCTACTCCAGAGATCTCGCCGATGGCTTCGTACTTTATCGGGCCTTTTAATGCCAAGTAGAATGCAAAACCTGCAAAAAAAGTGAAAGTTACTACGCTGGTCCTTTTCATATTTCTACCTGCGCAAACTCATAACGCCCTAATCAGACGATAGGTTAGCGGTCAGCTGTATTAGTTTGTTGCATGTCATTGTCCCGCTCAATTAATGAAATTGTTCTTTCTATAAACCTCCTAAGCGCTTTTTTAGGTAGGGAAAGATTAAATCTTTTCACTATCTCGTCAATCTCTGGGGCTTCCATTATCTTTTGTACACTTTTTCCTTCTCGATGGAATACCATTACCTTCTCAAACCACTCAACTGTGTTCTTTTTGAAATCTCGCAATGCGACCTTATTCGTGGGATTACCATGCCCGGGTATTATTAGGCTATCCTCATTTCCTATGCTTAGAATAGTATCAACGGCCATATTAAAGCCATTAAGTCCTCCTGCATAAAAAGTAGGGTGCCAACTGCTGTCAAATACATCTCCAACAAAAATGCTGTTACTTTCTACATGATAATAGATTAAGTCATTTTGAGAATGAGACGTCACTTTAAATTTTAGGAGGCCAGCAATATCAAAATTATTTCTTATAAGCTTAGATCCGCGATCAGTGAAAAATTCATTCCCTCCCGAATGATCGGTGTGTTCATGTGTATTTAAAATAAAGGCAATTGGTTTTTTATAAATTGCTTGAACAGTTTTATTGAGTTCGTCTAATTGACCTTTGCCCGGCATTGGGTCAATTAAAACAAGCCCTTCGTCTGTTGAAATCAAACCGATATTGGTGTTGTAATTTTGCCCTTTTAGAAGATACATCTGTTTAGAAATTTTCTTCGTATCAACTCCAGCAGACAGAGAAAAATCGCTTAAGAGTGACAAGTAAATGACTATTAATACTCTAAATGGCATCTCGGTGAATCCCTTTATTTAGGGTATGTAACGCCGTGCTTAGGCGCCGTAGTGAAGCTCAGCGGAACGGAGGTCCCAGCGCTACGACTGCAGCACCTTGTTATGTTTGATTGCCTGGTACGTTCCTTGAGCCAACAGGCAGCTTAAATATAAAACTATTGCAATTGTGCCAAGCAATACGGGCCATGTTGCAACGTACATGTGCGATGCACCCTCATAGTACTCTGGTCTCTCACGTACAAATAGCAAATAGAACCAAGCGAGCAACCCCAACCCAAGCACAAAATCAGATGCCATACGATAGATATTGATACCAGAAATTGTAAAACGAGTTTTCGCTGATATTAGAAACGTTATACCAGCTGGAAGGCCTGTGGCGAAACCAGCGACTAAAGCAGAAACGACTACATTTGAATGAACTTCTGAAATAGAAGCATGACGCAGAAAGTCCAAGAGTACGTTTGTGCCAGCCAGTGCCATTAATATTGAGATCAATATTATTCTCGCCATACTCTCAAATCTCTGCGAAAACATAACGCCCGCAGCAGGGGCCGCCGGCGTGCAGCGTAGGCCGTTCCGTGGAAGCCCGTAGGGCTGGAGCATTTTTCCTGCGATTGTTATGTAGACTTTTCACTCAACACTCCATTTTCGTACCTCCATACCCGATTGATATTTGGTTCACGAGTAGGAAATGAGAGAATTAGACCATTCTCGCTTTCTGAAATGTTTGGAGTATCACTGCAGGTTCCAAACTCTTCAGTAAGGCTATTCTTCTCTTTATTGGGATCTAGAATTCTGAAAAATGCAGGACAGCCACTACCGCCAGTAGTTATCTGAATAATTAGATACTCTTTATCTCCCCAAAAGTATGAATCGTTGCTTTTGTTAAACATAAAGCTCAAAATTTGACCATCGTCCTTTAGGGCGGATTCACCATTCATTAATATCTCATAAGTCCAACTATCTGGATCGCTCAGGAGCTTAACGTCAACTTTGTTCGATTTTATGTGTAACTCCTCAGAATAAGCTGAAGAGCTAATTAGCGACACAAAAACTAACACCAAGAAATATAAATTTTTCATTATCGTTCCATATAAATAACGTCGCGTTCTGCGGAAAATTTAGAGAGCAGCGACTTGTTAACGTGCTCCCGAGATAGTCCTTGAAGGATTGCCCTTTTGGTCAAGGAAAACTATCTCTGCCTGACCTTCCGGTGTAACTTTCAATTCAAGCCTAGATTTTCCGTGACCATCAAGGAGCCGTAGCACTGAGTCTTTGGACGCAGACTTGCCAAGGAATACACGCTTAGTGATCGGATAATCTCCCTGCTCAGAAAGGCGTGTATCCTCCTCTGAGAAAACAGGGCGCTCTATACCGTCTACTACATCGTTAAAGGTGAGTCCAGCAAAATGTTTGCCGCCCTCATCAACACCAAGCAACTGCAGTTGTTGGTCTTGCTGGTATCTATCGAAAGTTAAGCTCAATCCGCTGGAAGGCTTTCCATCATTGCGGAGTGAGCCATTGAAGATCAGCCCACCATTCTCGGTGCCCTCATCGTTGAAGAACAACATCCCGGCCATTGGTCGCGGATGCTTGACTTCCTTGTTTTTGATGAAGACACCTGGAAAAAGTGTACGATTAGAAATCGTTAAACGGATCGTGCCATCGGGCTCTTTGATATTGATCCTTTGAACGTCAATCGTATCAAATACGGTATTACGGACGGATTCCCATCCCATCAGAACCCCTGATAAGGCCAAGAGAATAGCCACAACGCAATAAATAGTAAGGCGTTGCTGGGATTTCTTAAGCTCGAGGATTTCTCGTGCTAAATCTTGTTCGTCCATATTAACAACCTAATTATTTCGAAATTCGCTAACGCCCTTGCAGCGCTTGTTCAGCCTCCCGTCGGCTCCAGATTCTGCTTCTGTTCCTCGGAAGATATGCTGCTTTCGATCCACGCTATGTAATGAGAAATGCGAACATTATTTCCGCCATCACCGTAACGCACTCCGCGATACGTGCGTAAATCTCTTTGAATGGAATCCCAAGAAACAAGGCCAGCAAGCTGCCATTGCCGTTCTTCCATGATAAGGACGGGACTTCCGCTATCACCGTCACCCGCCATGCCTTCTAGTGGAATGGCAGATTTTGGAGAATCAAACGTGTAGGAAATCCAGCGCGTATAAACACTAGAAATGACGTTGAAGGCTCTGCGTAAGGTGGTGCGATGTGGACTGTGAGGTTCCACCCCCTCATTGCCATTGCCGGTGGCACCCTTGCCGATTAGCTGGACAGTTCTGCCAATTTCGTTGCTGCCACGATAAAGGGAGATTGGTTTGACATCAGTAACAGGTGCTTTCAACTTAATAAGCGCAATGTCGTCGGACGACGCGAGAAACTCCGCTAACTTAGAGCCGTCTCCTGAGGCTAACGCCTCTTTAACAAGAGTCGCAGGTGTCATCTTGAATCCAGGATGAACAACTACGGATTCAACTTTACGAGGCAAGCCGTTAATCATAATCTCTTGGATATGCTGCATATGAACTACATGCGCGGCTGTAACAACCCATTTAGGAGAGATCAGAGCACCGTGCCCTTCGCCTGGAAAATCGGCCAATGCTGGTAGTGCAGAAGCCGGAATTTGATACTTCTCATCCGCAATGTCATCACGAATGATAATAGCGCTGGCTGTTGATGATACGGCGAACAGGGCCAAGAACAGATATTCCTTTATATGCTTCATACCGTTGATATCCTTCATGTATTCGCAAATTTTGTGCGGGAGTGGTCTTACCCACAAAAAGTAGACGCTCTAACTATGCGCATTTGCGCTCATACTCATCTGGGCTTATGTAACCCAGTGTAGAGTGCCTACG
>NZ_JACZCR010000104.1 GCF_014904735.1 Microbulbifer hainanensis
ATGCGCGTAATCGCCTATCTATGTGTTGGTAATTTGTTACGTAACATAGGAGGCGGCTATGGCTGTTCGGGTCAGAAGTCCAAACTATCCCAACATTTCTCTGTCTGACGCGATAGAGAAAGCGGAGAAGATTTTTGCTGTTGATCGTACGTACAGTATTGACCGCGAGGTGGCGGTGGGACATGCCGGATACTCAAGCCTAAACGGAGCATCGGCTAAGGTCCTTGCCTCGATGATTCAGTATGGGCTTCTGGAAAAGGCCGGTAAGAATCAGGTCCGAGTGACGCGCCTCGCGGTTGCAATCATGCATTCGGAAAGCGACGCGGCGAAATCGGAGGCGATCATGGAGGCGGCCTTCAGGCCTTCGCTTTTCGCGGAGCTACGGAACGAGTTCCCCGGCGGGGTGCCGTCTGAGGCGTCGCTGCGCAGCTACCTTCTTCGTCAAGATTATTCGAATGCCGCAATAGGTCCTGCAATCAGGTCTTACATCCTAACTTACGAGATGGCGGAGCAAACGCGCGCAAACGAAAGTCATGGCGTGAGGTCAGTCGCAGC
>NZ_JACZCR010000105.1 GCF_014904735.1 Microbulbifer hainanensis
AGCCGCCCGCCCGAGGGCGGAAAAAGCAACGGCCCAATTTGCAGTCCGCATTTATCCGAGCAAGCTCGCAGAGATAGAGGAGCTGATCGCAGAGCGGGGGTGGTCGAAACGGGTTTTCCTTGAGAGAGCGTTCAAGGCGCTTGTGGAATCCGGTAAATAGCGTCACGTTTTCCGGAAGAATACTGGAGAACGACATGCGAATTTTCTTGGCCGTAAAGATTGGATGGTGGCTCGGCACTCCGTTCCTGGTTCTTTTCATCGCGTTTCTGATTGCACGCTTGTTCTACTAGCCCGATCAGATCTCATGCCAGAGGGTGCTCAAACCAATTCTTTTTGAATTTGAATGCACATAAAACATATGTTCAATTCTGTTCCCGGAGGGTTAAGGCATGAACAAGTACCTACTAACATTTGCTAGCATAGCAATTGCAGGTGTCGCACATGCAGGGCAACCGACCGTTTTCGACGGGGACACTTTCGTCTTTAATGGGGAAAGGGTGCGCCTCGCTGGTATCGACGCACCGGAACTCAC
>NZ_JACZCR010000106.1 GCF_014904735.1 Microbulbifer hainanensis
ACCTACCGAGCGAAGGTGACGGAGGACACCCTTACCCTCGATCGCAACGGGACAACCGCTTTCTACGCGACCGTTGGCTATGGCGTGGCGATGAACCAAGACACTCCCGAGGCCACAAAATGACCGATGATCTTCTGCCTGATCTCGCCCCGCCGCGGCGCATAGGTCTTAAAAGCGTCATTGATGGGCTGAAACGTTCCGGTACGCGCTTCAAAAAGCGAAACAAGCGCGCGGAACGTAGAGAGCCAGCTTCGGTGCCCACCCCGCTTGTATCGCGGCAAAGCCCGGACACGGAATCTGTCACCGACCAATTCCTCAATTCCCTCCAAAGAACACAACACTTAAGTGTTCATCGCGCGGATTGGGTGCGGCGCGTGTTGGAAGAACATCAGGTTCGCGGCCTCAATACGACCGCTGCCGAACTGGTCATCCAGCTCGGCTTTGTAAGCCCATCAACAGTTATCGAAACAATTCAGGCCGAGGGGCTCCAGATGCCTCTGCCGGCCGACGCCGCACGATTGTTTTACC
>NZ_JACZCR010000107.1 GCF_014904735.1 Microbulbifer hainanensis
GGTGTAAACGGCGGCGCCGAAGGCGCCAATGGCGCCTATCACCGCACCTATCATGGCACCGTATTTTTCCGCGATTGTCCCAACTGTCGCGATCTGCTGCTCGGAAAACAACCAGAGCAGTCCGGTTGCGAGGTTGGTCGCGATGAGAATTCCGACGATGTTTTGTAGCGTCGAGCGATTCATTGGAGAGCTTTCAAGAGATCGGAGCGGTCATCCGGACTGGCGACGGTCAAATGATTGAGCCCTGTTTCGGTTTTGGTCCCGGCGCGAACGGCTCTCCGTGCATCCAGTC
>NZ_JACZCR010000108.1 GCF_014904735.1 Microbulbifer hainanensis
GTGCGCGCCGCAGGTGCGGACGCTTTCCGAGCTTTCGCCGTGATCGCGGCTGAAAATGAAAGGCGCGAGGGCATCGCAGCCAGCCACGAAACAGGGAGGAATGGGCTTCGGTTCGTGCATCGTCGGTCGGCCTACAAGAGCGGGCGGAAATGATACCGCGCGGTCTAAGGCAGGCGACACAAAAAAGCCGGGCGCCCTCACGGGCGCCC
>NZ_JACZCR010000109.1 GCF_014904735.1 Microbulbifer hainanensis
CGGGCGGCCGAAGCGGCGGCGCTTCCCCCTTTGAAAGCGCCGTAGGCAACTGCGCCGGCAGTCGCCAACATCCCAGCGCCAGCCACAAGCGCCATCCCGGCTCCAAGTTTTGGTGATCCCGTTAACACTCCTGCCGCGAGCCCCGGTACGTTGATGAAGAGAAGGAGATAGAGGACGGCCGTAGCGAAGAGCAGCGGCGTCATGCCGAGCTGGTCTCCGAATGACGTATCGGCGGAGCAAAGGCTTGATGAGGTTAGCTGCGTGATATCGGAAAGAACAAAACCCGACACCACAACGATCGTTGCGGCCTTGACGCCAAGAGCGATGAAAGAGGAGAAGGTTTTTTCTGCAATAAAACGAGTGGCGGAGAAGGCGCTGAATGGAAGGATAATGAACCCGATAGCGGTAACAATATAATACTCGATTATCGTCAAGACAGCGGTCAACCCCATGAAAACCATGGCGAAAAAAACAATGACGCCGATCATCAGAAGCCAAACGAGTGTCACGAAATCGGTGAAAAA
>NZ_JACZCR010000110.1 GCF_014904735.1 Microbulbifer hainanensis
TGAGATGTCGGTTAATGCGGCGTGTTCTGGCGCCTCGTGTTGGGCTGGTGTGTTGATAACCAACATGATCGCTACCTTTAGCTTCGAAAGCAGGAGATAAATCCCGATATATGGGGTATACTCTCGAGTAAGGCGGCGAATACGCCTTGGCGTCAAGGGAAATATTTTTGAGCATTGAAGCTAAAATTAGAGGCTATTTTGAAACGGCGTGGTTGGCAGGATACACGCCGCACGCGCTCGCGCGGAAAATCGGAATTGATCCTAAAACATTGAACGGTGTCGCGCCGGGGCGGGATTACGTAATCGGTCCAGGAGGATTCAATCCGACCCTCGGAACAATACAGAAGCTCGAGGAAGAATTAGGGGGGAAAGAGGTTGCCCCGACGCGAGCCAATGCTTTGGGTGCCGCCTTTGGTTTCCCAAACCTCGGCTTGGCGACCGCTGCGCGCGAGGAAAGCGTTGGAGCCAAGGTTCATTCCGTACGACTGATGCTTGTCCGGCCATTTGTTCCGTTTATTGCCC
>NZ_JACZCR010000111.1 GCF_014904735.1 Microbulbifer hainanensis
CGCTCTATTACGATGAATTAACGGGATTTGATACAACTCAAAAGGTGTTGGCACAAAGTGGGGCTGTAGCGGCTGGAATAAAAGGGTATGGCGCTGCAGGCACTGTCTATCTCTACGATCGATCCCTGGCGTCTGGAAATGCAGCGCTACAGATCGTTAACCGATCTAGTGCGGAAAATTACGAATCCACTTATCTCACTGGCCAGATAGATGCTGATATCTATGTCGATAAGGGGCGATTGATAATAGGTGATGGGGCACATATTGGCTCGTCGATTATTGGTAATGGCAGCGATAATTCATATGTGATTGCAGAGGGTACATTTACAGCGGCAAACAATGCTTTGCTGGTGGACGGTTTTACCCTGGAACTTGCTGAAGATATTAGTTTTGACTCCATTACAGTAGAAAATAGCGGAAAAATCACCACGCCCAGGGCATCTGACACTTTTACCGATGGTGTCACTATCAGTGCGACCACATTCTTGATTGATGCAAGTTCATTC
>NZ_JACZCR010000032.1 GCF_014904735.1 Microbulbifer hainanensis
GATCGCTAACGCGGTCGGGGCTTTTTTCATTCCAGCCTGCCGATGACCTACTTTTTCGCTTCGCGAAAAGGTCATGGTGATTCGGGCCCTTAGCCCTCACCCTTCAGGCTGCCTTCGGCAGTCTAAACGGCTTAGCCGTTTGTCAGGCTGGAGCGCCAGCCCGGTTCAAATAAAACAAAGGGCCACCCAAACGGGCGGCCCTTTTTTTATTTACGAAATTTAACCAGCGCCTACTGCCGAACATCGTGAGAGTAGGGCTCCAAGGCGCGCTTGCGAAGCACAGCT
>NZ_JACZCR010000033.1 GCF_014904735.1 Microbulbifer hainanensis
ACAGCCACTGCGTACACCCCTCTAAATAAAAGAAAGGCTCGCCTAAAAGGGCTGCTCCTTTTTATCTCTAAAAATTTACTCCTGATTAGTGGTAAACATCCCACCCTCAAGCCTGGAATGCAGTATTTCGATACATGTGCTCTCAAGTAGTCTATTAAGGGGCAATATCGAGCCGACCCTGTCAAACAATCGCACGCCTCCCGAGACTTAGAATTATTTGTAGGACCAACAACCAGCTTTTCGGCCGAGCGATCCGGTCGATCTATATAACTTCTTCTGCTGGGCCCCCGAACCTTGTTCACCTTCTACCGTCGCCAAATAAAGCCGTCCCACAAGTACAAAAATTAGACGCTGGTTTTTTATGCGAACGGAGAGAATGGCGTAGTCACACGCTCAAGCCAAGTTATCCAATCGTTATGCACAGTTCTGTCCAGATATTCTGTTAGTAACATTACTTGCACGTTGGCCTGCAAGTGGAGGATTGATGTCCTCATGAAGAACACGCTTGAGTTCCCTCAATAGGTCAATGGGCTGGAGATGGATTTGGTTTTCTGATGTTAAAAAAACGTTGACTATTAATAGGTTAGCTGATTTTCCCTGCGCTATGGACAGGCGTTGGGTCAATTGTTATCAGGGGAAATCGACGGTGTTTTTTTAAACGCATTTAGGAGGCGGTAGCATCCTTGGGCTCGTAGCAAGTATCCCAATGTTATGCACAGCCCTTTCCAATATATCTGTGAATAATTCTAATCAAGACGGAAGCGAAGCTGGATTACTGCTCGCAGCCAGGGAGTTGTGAATAACTATCCGGAAATTGGCCGGGCATGGTCCGTCAGAACACATGAATGCACATTGAGAGTGCGCATCCTGGTGATGACTGCCTAATTTTTTAAATTGCACAAGATATGAGCCACTTG
The DNA here is from genome assembly GCF_014904735.1 of Microbulbifer hainanensis. GTDB lineage: Bacteria > Pseudomonadota > Gammaproteobacteria > Pseudomonadales > Cellvibrionaceae > Microbulbifer > Microbulbifer hainanensis. Next base: position 918 of record NZ_JACZCR010000033.1, read on the forward strand.
GGCTGGTTGGAAAACACGTTGGGTATTTAAAACGGTGATCGAAATATAGGCTTATTGATTGGGAGATCGACCGCCCAGTGGATTTACTTACGCGCAAGTATCTGAAAGTCGGTCTGAAATTACCTGGGAATTTGTGAGGAAAGTCTCACACTAAACAAAAAGCCAGTCATTGCAGGTGAAAAAAGGACTTTTGCGACATGCGGCCCGCACTTCTCCCCCGTATTATCAATTGGTGCAATCACTGCATAGACAGTGAATGAATACATGCCCTGGATTGTGAGATGTATGGCAATTGGGGCACCCAACCAGCTATCCCTAATCTGAGGAGTACGACATGGCAAATGAAGAGCAGTCCAACGACGAGAGCTCGAACAGCTTTCTGGACGGATTTATGGATCAGGGCGGTTCAGCCCCGCAGAGCGCCTCGCGGGCGGGCGAAGACTTTGAGAAGTCTGTGATCGGCAAAAATATCAAGTTCCGTGGCGAATTGATTGGTAATGAGAGCCTGCATATCGAGGGCACCATTGAGGGCACTGTCATTATGGAAGGGCACAACCTTTCCGTTGGTGCTGGCGGTGAACTGAATGCAAACATTCATGCCAAAAATATTACGGTCGAAGGTGCGCTGACAGGCGATGCCCTTGCGGAAGAGCTGATCGAGATTCGCCGTACAGCAGTTGTTAAGGGCAACCTGACTGCTCCCCGTATCCAGCTGGACGACGGCGGTAAGTTCCGCGGCTCCATGGACATGGTAGATACCGATGCGGAAATGAAAGAACGCGTCAACGAGTTCAAAGAAAAACTCGTGCACCCAAGCCTGCCGCCGCGTGAAGCCGACGGTACTAATGGCAGTAAAGCTGCGGGTGCAGGTAACAGCGGAAGTGGTAGTTTCTTTTCCTCTTCCAGTGCCGCTTCCGATTACTCCGAAACAGAAGCCGAATCGGAAACCGAAGCGTAATCGCAGTCGGTCTCTAGGCAGAGAAGCGAGCAGTACCCCGGGTGCTGCTCGCGCTTTTAATGTGGTGTTTAGAGAAGAGGTTTATGCAGCATCACTCTTTCGGGCTCGCCGCGCTCAATCAGGAAATCATACAGCCGGGATACCGGATACTGGATCTGGGCCCACTGGCAGTGGGGACCACCCAGGCGTATCTGCAGATGAACTGTCCGTGTTATATCGAGGACCTGATTGAGTTCTTTGCTGATAATCAGGGTGTGTCAGATGTAAAAACTGCCTTGAGCCGTCATCTGGTAGCCAAGCCGGAGAGAATCAAGTTTGACGTTATTCTGTGTTGGGATCTGCTGAATTTTCTCAGTGCGGAAGTTATTGCTTACTTGGTGGAACTACTGCAACCAAATTTGAAGCCGGGCACTTTATTGCACGCCATGATCTATACCGGTGCCAGAGCACCGCAGAGGCCGGCCAAATTCAAGCTGCTGCGGGATTTCAACTATGAAATGGCTGACGATCCGGAATATCCGGCGGTCGCCTACCAGGGACATTCCACGGTGACCCTGATGCAAAGCCTCGGGCGCTTCAATCTCAGTAACTCTCTTGTCCAGCGACAGGGCATGCGAAAGGATTTGCTCGAGTACTTTTTTGAATACGACAGCGGTGCGCAGGCAGGAAATGTCCGGCCAGGAAGCACTTCAGACGTAACAACCTATTTTGCCTCGGCCGACATCGGTGAGGCTCTGAGGCTCAGTGGGCTGGATTCGGCACTTCTGTCTGCACGAAAATCACCGGTCAGCCGAATCGTGGATTGCGGGCCGAGAAGCGGCCGAAATATCGGTGCTCTACAGAAACAGGTGGGAGAATTATTTCTACTCGACTTGCATGCCGCTATTCAGTGGCGCAAGCAGCGTGGTGAAGACGGATGTCAGGCGATACGTTCGGCATTCAGCAAGTACGAAAGTCTTACCCCCTGTGACGCCGTTCTTGCATGGGATCTGCTGAGTTATTACAGCCCCGAAGAGGCGCGTGTATTGAGCGAACTACTGCTTTCAAAACTGAAGCCGGGAGGTCTGCTCCATATCGTTTTCAGTAAGCGGCAACGTCTGGCAAAAAGACCGTCAGTGTTTGAGGTTCAGCCGGATCAAAGCGTTTTCGTCAAAGAGTTTCCTGTCGGTGAAGAGGCTGGCCATTTCGCCAATTTAACAGAAATCATTCGCGCATTGCCGCGACTGCAGTTGGTCGATCAGGGGCACGGAAAATTCCCCAGTGGCGCCTTCTATCATGAGCTGGCATTAAAGAAAATCTCCGAGGTATAGGCAATGTCGGGATTATTACACCAGGCGTTTTTAGAATTGATGCCCTCGGGGGTTACCGACGGGTTTCTCCTGTTAATGCTGTTTATCTTCGCGGTGGCCCTGGTTCTGAGGTTTTCGGGGCGCGGCAGTGATTTTGTCGAGCAGGCCCCCGGTTTCCTGACCTCGCTCGGCATCCTCGGTACGTTTATCGGCATCATCATCGGGCTATACGGATTCTCACTGGAGGACATAGACGGCAGCATCGCTGACCTGATGGCCGGCTTGAAGACAGCTTTCATCACCAGTGTGATTGGTTTGGCACTGTCTCTGCTGTTGAGGGTCTTTAGCCGAATGTTGCGGTTGCCGTCGGACCCGGAACAGGAAACGGCCACCATCGATGACCTGAACCGCAACCTGTTGGAAATGCGCTCGTCGCTGGACGGATTTGCCCAGCGCACCGGTGAAGAACTGGTAGAGCGTCTGGAGCAAGTGGTGGCGAGTTTCAATCTGCAGATACAGGCACAGTTCGGCGACAATCTGCAGCAATTCTGCAGTCAGCTCTCGGGCTTGGAGCCGGCCATTAATGCAGCGGCTAGCGAATATGAAGCGCACGCGGATCGCGTTGCATCCTGGGGCCAGCGTTGCGAGGAGAGCCAGCAGCGACTGAGTGATCAACAGAGCGTAATCTCGCAGATGTTCGAAAAAATCGCCGGGCTGCCAAGCGTGTACCAGGGGATGGATCAGCTATTGAACCGCCAGGGTGAGCAGGCGGAGCAGTTGGCGGGCCTGATGCATGCACAAACTGAATCGGCGCAGCGGCTGGCGGAACTGGTACCGCAGTTGCCGCAGAATATGGAGCGCTTGAGTCAGGGCATTGTGGCGGCACAGAAGGGCGTCGACGAGAACCTGATCGCGATTAACGGCCTATTGCAGGAGCAGGCCCGGTCGCTCGCCGATCGTTTCCAGCAGCTCTCCGGTACGCTGGAAAATCTCCGGGGTCTGGATACTGACGCTCTGCAGAACCTCGTCAGCGCGTCGGCGCAAAGTCATCGGGAGTCGATGCGGGAGCTGGCACAGCTGCTCGCCACGACCCATCGGGAAATGCTGCAGGCGCTCACCGAGGTGGTGCGCCGGGAATTGAAAGATGCCGATGTTTCCATTCGGCGCCAGTATGAACAGATGGATCGGGTCATGGCTGCCCAGGTGGAGCAGGTAATGGCTGCCATGGGCGAGGCCCTGGCGACCATCAGTGGCAATTTTACCCGCGACTACCAGAAGCTGCTGACACAGATGCGACGTATTCAGGTGAGGGAAGCCGAGTATGCCGACTAGCCTTGGGCTGCGACGCGGTTCCAGTGAGGAGAGCGAGTGGCTGAGCGTTTCCGACCTGATGGCCGGGCTCATGATGGTTTTCCTGTGTATCTCCATCGTGATGATGCGCTCGATGATGGAAGAGCGGGAAAAGATCCGTGCGCTGGCGCAATCCTACCGGGACAACCAGCTGGCAATTTACCAGACGCTGGTGCGGGAGTTTGCAGATGACCTGCCGCGATGGGGGGCGACAATTGACAAAGACCGGCTGGTTATCGCCTTCAATAACTCGGATGCGATGTTTTCCACCGGTTCCGCCGAACTGAACGGCGATGCGCAGCGGGTAATGGAGAATTTCTTCCCGCGCTATATTGCGGCACTGAAGCCCTATCTCGGTTCCATTCGCGCGATTCATATCGAAGGGCACACCAGCTCGGAATGGGGCGGCGGCGGAAATTCCCGTGAAAATTATTTTAATAACCTGCGCCTGTCGCAGAACCGCTCCCGGGAGGTGTTACATTTCGTGCAGGAGCAGGTGCCTGCGGACGAAGTGCCGGGTATGCTGGCACTGGTGGCCGCGGTCGGTTATTCATCAGCCCGGCCGGTGCTGCGCTCCGATGGAAGTGAAGATCCGGAAAAATCAAAGCGGGTCGCCTTCCGGGTCATTACGAATTCGGAAGCGCAGATTCATCGAATACTAGAGGAGGCCCTATAGTGGCACTGTGGAAACAGGCTCTGGCAAAGCTGCGCGGTGCGGCAGATGAGGCCAAACCGTCCGGCGTAGAGGCTGAAAGCGGCGGTGATGGCGAGCTGGACGTACTCGACGAGATCCCCGCAGCCGAGGGCGAAGATACCGCACCGGAACCGAAAGCTGTGGATAAGCAGGTGCTAGCGCGCGAGCTGCAGTCGGGCATCGAGGTAAGTCTCGGCGATCTCGAATTCCTGGGGGCGGGTTGGCGCTACCGGGGCCATCCGGTCATGGTCTTTGGGGCCGATGTGCGAGAACTCGAAGCGTCCCAGCAGCGCGACTTTTTCTCCCAGATTCACCTTTACCCCTGTTCCGGCGTCCTGCAGAACGAAACTGTCGGCGCCTGGGTGGGGACAGATCTGGAGCAGATCAATGCTGGGCACGGCCAGGGGCCATTCCGCCTCTGCAGGGCCTGTCTGGAGGCCGCTGCCGGGCGTGGAGCCGACGCAGCCCGTTTTGATTTTGCCTCCCATGTCCGCAGCCACGGCGACAGCTACTTTGCTGACGCACCGTGTTACTGGCAGCCCGGAGCCAACAGCGAACCGCTGCAGGCGCCCGCGAGTCGGGCCGAGGGCGACTGTCCCCACTGTGGCTGCCGGGCAGAAGAGGGGGGCTGGCAGCTGGCAAGCGAAGATGCACAACGGCTTGAGCTACCCGTAGGAAGTTGCCTGCTCTGTGCCGAGCGGCGTGTAAAGGGCTGCCTGCATCTTACGGGAGAAGAGTTGCTGGGCGCTGCCCGGGTTCGCTATCAGTACCTGGTGAGCCAGGCTGCAAAAGTACCGGCCCCTTCCTGGAGACTCGCCGAGGCGATTCTGCCACTCGGCTGGCAGCCTCTGCTGCAGAGCTTGCAGAGAGTGCTGCCGCCACCGGAGCTCTTTTATGTTTACGCGGAGTCAGCGCAGCCGGCGGTGCTGGCATGGCCATCACTGCGCCGTGGCATCGTGGAATCGGTCGGCGGCACCGAGGAAACCATCGCCGAGGAGTGGAGTCTTTGGACCCGTGGCCAGATCGAGGCTGAACTCGGTTTCAAGCTGCGTTGATCGCCAATAAATGTATTCGCCGATTTAAATGCCGATAAAAAAATACCCCGCCGAAGCGGGGTATTTTTTTAGGCCTTGACGGTGGATCCCGTCGCTACCGACTTGCGCCCGCGCAGCCATAGCCACGTGGCGGCAACCAGAATGGCGGCCTGCAGGCCGACACCCTGCCAGGTGGAGTAGATACCCAGCCAGTCGAAGTTGAAGGTCACCGGCAGAGGGCTGATACCGATCAGCGCAGCCTCCTGCAGAGCCTTGATAGCCTTGCCGGCAAGGACGAACGACAGCGCCAGCAGGATAAATGTCGATGAGGCGAAGAACTTGCCAATGGGCAGGCGCGCGGAATAGCGCACCATGGCCCAGCCAAGCGCGGCTAGCAGCACGACTGCGGCGGCGATGCCTAACCAGAGGGCGCCGAACTGGCCGGGAGAGGCCTGTGTGAGCAGCGACTGGTAGAACAGGATGGTTTCAAAAATCTCCCGGTAGACGGCAATAAACGACAGTCCGGCAATGCCCCACAGTGTGCCTGTGGTCAGGTTGCGATCGATAGTCTTCTGGATATAGCGCTGCCACTCCTGGGCGTGAGTCTTGCTGTGCATCCAGTAGCCCACGTAGAACAGCACCGCCGCGGCGACCAGCGCGGCCACACCTTCCATGACTTCACGGCCGGCACCACTGATGGTGATCAGCTCCTGGGCTGCAACCCAGGTGGCGAAGCCGGCCACAAAAGCGCCGATCCAGCCGAAGTGCACGTACTTCAGCGCGTCTTTGCGCCCGGTCTTGAGCAGGATGGTGGTCAGTGCGATCACTACCAGCAGTGCTTCCAGACCCTCGCGCAGTAGGATGATCAGGCTGGCGATAAACAGGGCGGTACCGGACAGGTTGGATTCCTGCATCAGCGACTGGGCGTGGTCGAGCCGTTTGAGGATGGCCAGCACCTGCTGCTCGATATCTTGCGGATCGCTTTTCGCATTCAGCTGGGTGCGCAGGCCGAGCAGATCGCGCTCGATGGACTTGCGCAGATCCGCGTCGTGGGAGTCGAGGGTGCGCTCGGCCAGCTCGAAACCGTCGAGGTAGGCGCTGACAGCCAAGGTGTGGGCGGTGGTGTAATCCTTTTGTTTATAGGCAGCCAGCGCCTTCTGCAGCTGGCTGCGCGCCGTATCCATCGGATCCGCGGCATGTGCGGCGCGCTGCTCGAACAGCGGGGTCGGGTTTGCACGCAGCGCGGCTATGGCCTCGGCGGGAATTTCCGATTTGTCCTCGCCCAGGACCTGCGGGCTGTACATGACCAGGTCCTGCAGGCGCAGGCCGGATGCCTTGGCTGCTGACATGCCCGTGTCGGTAAATGCGAGACCACCGACATAGAAGGCGAGGGACCAGCGCTGTTGCTCTGACAGCTGGTCGAACGCGGTCATCGAAGTGCCTTCCAGGCCGTTGCTGATCGCGTCGTAAAGACCCAGCAGTGAGCGGTTTTCGGCGCGCTCACGATCGTGGAAGTTGATCGGGGGCGGATCCAGGTGCGTTGCCAGCGGGCCGTCGCCGTGGCCGCTAGCGCCGTGACAGGCGGCGCAATGCTCCTCGAACAGGGCCTGGGTGTCCGCTTTGGGCAGTAGCGTCGGCGGCAGTGACAGCTGCGGGGAGATGGAGAGCAGGCCGTGGCGCAGTTTGGCGGTGTGGGCCTTGATACGGGCCAGATCCGATTTGCCGGCAATGGCCGCCTGCAGTGCGCCGGCCTCGTCGCGGATGGCCTGAGTCTCGGCGGAATCTGCGAGTTGCTGGCTGCGGTCTGCCAGCAGTTTGGCGAACTCCTGCATTTCCGCGTATTCATCACCGTTGACGACCTTGCCGTCGCGCACCGCTGCCGAATAATCGACGCCGATATATTCGGCCATCTGCATCAGCTGGCGCAGTTCCGTATCGCCGAGGCCTTCCTGTTGGGCGTGGGCGCTGGCCGCCAGGAGAGCGCCGGCGACCAGTGGGATTGTGAACAGCACCCGCCACAGGTTGGTGGTGAAATTACGCATGAAAAGACGTTCCCCATTCGAGTGGAATTTAGAACGTAATATTATTGATAATTATTCTCATGATAAAGCCCTGGCTGCCAATAAAAGCATCTATTCGCGGTTGCAATTTATATTGCGCACAACTAAATTGTGGAAAACTTAAATTGTGCAAGTGAGGGCGACGACCATGAGTGATCTTTTTTCCATTCCCCTGAAGACCCAGGATGGTCGCGATTCCACCCTGGAGGAGCATCGCGGCAAGGTGCTGCTGATGGTCAACACCGCCAGCAAGTGCGGATTCACCCCGCAGTACAAGGGGCTCGAGGCGCTGTATGAAAAGTACCGCGAGCGCGGCCTGGTAGTACTGGGCTTCCCCTGCAACCAGTTCGGCAAGCAGGAGCCGGGCAGCGACGACGAAATCCGCGAGTTCTGTGAACTGAATTTTGGGGTTTCCTTCCCGCTGTACGCGAAGCTCGATGTCAACGGGCCGGAAGCGCACCCGCTGTTTGTCGAACTCAAGCAGCAGGCGCCGGGGATTCTCGGTACCGAGGGAATCAAGTGGAACTTCACCAAATTCCTGGTTGACCGGGACGGCAAGGTGGTGAAGCGCTTTGCGCCCAAGGACAAGCCCGAGGCGCTGGACGCCGAAATCGAAGCGCTGCTGTGAGTGGATCGGCAGAGCGTCCCGGGTTGGCCTGCGACGGTGCCAACCCGCTGGCTCTGGAGCGGCAGTTGTGTTTCGCGCTCTACGCCGCTTCGCGCGCAATGACCCGCGCCTACCAGCCGATGCTGCAGGCGCTGGATATCACCTATCCGCAATATCTGGTATTGCTGGTGCTGTGGGAGCGCGACGGTACCGTTGCCGCCGGGGATGATGGGGCGGCAATCAGTGTCGGCGCCCTGGGGCGGCAGTTGATGCTGGATTCCGGCACGCTTACCCCGCTGCTGAAGCGCATGGAGATCCGCGGCCTGCTGGACCGGCGCCGCGGAACCGAAGATGAGCGGGTGACAGTGGTGACATTGACGGATGCGGGGCGAGCACTCCGCCCGCAGGCGCTCGCCTGGGTTGAGAAGCAGCGGGATAGCACGAAGCTCACGCACCGTGACGTGAAGGAACTGCATGCGGGGCTGTGGAAATTGCTGGAAGCGCTGGGAGGGGATCTGCCGTAGCTTTGGGATGAACATCCATGTTTTTATGGTTTTCATGGTTCTTCGTCATAAAATATAAGCTCTTCTCCTTTATTATTAGGACAGTTGTTGACCTTACGCGTCCGTGGGCCGTATAGTGTTCTGACTGAATACCTAACCGATCTGACCGCTATGCATTACGCATGCCCCAGCCACTGCCTCCTCGCCCGCGCGCTAGCTTCCTCCCTGCGACTACCGCGCTGCGGTACATAATTTTATTTCGATACCTTCCGACAGAATTCCACACTTAATGTTGATCGGCGCGTAGACAGCGGGAACGCCGCTGTTTAGCCTCGGGCCAGATGAGGAGACGAGCCCAAAATGAGTACAAATAAAGATAAATTAGTCATTTTCGATACCACTTTGCGCGACGGCGAGCAAAGTCCCGGTGCCTCCATGACCAAGGAGGAGAAGATCCATATTGCGCGAATGCTCGAGCGTATGCGTGTGGATGTGATCGAGGCGGGCTTCGCCATCGCCAGCCAGGGTGACTTCGAGGCGGTACAGGCCGTGGCCGAGACCGTAAAAGATTCCCGCGTGTGCAGTCTGGCCCGCGCCGTGGGGCCGGATATCATCCGCGCCGCCGAGGCACTGAAAAAAGCCAACGCCCCTCGTATTCACACATTTATTGCCACTTCGCCAATCCACATGAAATACAAGCTGCAGATGGAGCCGGAAAAGGTTCTGCAGCAGGCGGTGGAAGCGGTGAAACACGCGCGCCAGTACACCGACGATGTGGAATTTTCCCTCGAGGACGGCAGCCGCTCCGAACCGGAATTCATGTACCGGATCATCGAGGCGGTGATCAAAGCCGGTGCCGGCACCATCAATATCCCGGACACCGTCGGTTACGGTGAGCCGGAAGAGTACGGGGCCATGTTCCGGCGTGTGATCGAGAATGTGCCCAACTCCGACAAGGCCATTTTTTCCACCCACTGCCACAACGACCTCGGTCTCGCGGTGGCCAACTCCCTGTCCGCCGTCATGAACGGCGTGCGCCAGGTAGAGTGCACCATCAACGGTCTCGGCGAGCGCGCGGGCAACGCGTCTCTGGAGGAGATCGTGATGGCGGTGCGCACCCGCCAGGATCTGTACCCGGTGGATACCCGCATCGACACTTCGCACATCGTGCCCACGTCGCGTCTGGTGTCGTCCATCACCGGTTTCCCGGTGCAGCCGAACAAGGCCATCGTCGGTGCCAACGCGTTTGCGCACGAATCCGGTATTCACCAGGACGGCGTACTCAAGCACCGCGAAACCTACGAAATCATGCGTGCAGAGGACGTGGGCTGGGGCAACAACCGCCTGGTACTCGGCAAGCATTCCGGCCGCGCCGCGGTGAAGGCGCGCTATGAAGAGCTGGGTCACACCTTCGACGACGCCGGTGAATTCCAGGTGATCTTCCAGCGCTTCAAGGACCTGGCCGACAAGAAACACGAGATCTTCGACGAGGATCTGCACTCCATCATCGCCGGTACGGAAGAGCCGGTGGAACACTACCGCCTCGCTTCGCTCGACGTGCACAGCCGCAGCGGCCAGAACCCGCGCGCGCAGCTGCAGCTGATGATCGACGGGGAAGAGTTTGCCGCGGAAGCGGAGGGTAGTGGGCCGGTGGACGCAGCCTTCAAGGCCATCGAATCCGTCGTCAAGAGCCAGGCCGACCTGAAACTCTACTCGGTCAATGCCGTCACCCAGGGTACCGATTCCCAGGGCAGCGTCACTGTGCGACTCGAGCGCAATGGTCGGCTGGTCAACGGGGTCGGTGCCGATACCGATATTCTCGTCGCGTCCGCACAAGCCTACCTGGATGCTTTAAACTTGCTGTCCAACGGTGAAAGCAAGGCCAAGGGCGTCTGAGCCCGGCAATCAGGGGTGATCGAGTGAACGAACTGCAGCGGGCGGAATATCTGTCGGTACTGGGGGTGCCCAGTTATGTGCCGCGTTTCGTTCTGCCACTGGCACCGCCGCCGCGCCAGGCCGAATTGCCGGTTGCGGCGGCGCCCGTCGAAAACCCGCTGCCGCGCAGTGCCGAGCAGATTCGCGCGACGCTGGCCCCGGCTGAAGCCGCGGCGCCGTCACCCGCACCAGCGACGCCAGCCGCGCCCTCTGCACCGCAGGATCCCGCCGTCGCGCGCCAGGTCGGCGAGATTGTCCAGCACGCCCGCGTAGAGCCGGAAAAATCCTCCGCGCCGGCAGTGACACCGGTGGCGCCGCCCGCGCAACAGGTGGAGCCATTCGTGCTCAGCTGCTGGTGGCTCGGCGATGAACTGCTGGCGGTGGACAGCCGCGAGCCCGGTGTCGCCCTGCCGGTGGAATCCCTGTTTAACAATATTGCCCGCGCACTGGGCTGGGACCAGTTGCCTCGGGAGCAGGATCGCCTGCGCTGGCCGCTGGCGGAAAACCGCTTCGGCCCCGCGGCTTCCGCGGCCGAGGCGCGCGATACCTGCTCCATCTGGCTGGAGGCCGCCAGCGCGCGGCGCCCGGTGAAATCCATCTGGCTGATGGGGCGCCAGGCGCGCGACTTCTGTGCGCCCCTGTCTTTACAAGCGCCACTATCCGAGCCGGTCACCGACTGGAACGGCATTCGCGTCGTCGCGATGCCGAGCCTTACCCAGCTGCTGCAGCAGCCCGAGCGCAAGCGTGCCCTGTGGCAGTTGCTGCGGCAGACCTACCCGCAACAGACACGCGCCCAGTGATAGATTGCGGCATCCCCGGCGCCCGGCTGCGGGCTGCCACTGACGCCGATTGTGCTGCGCTGGCCGCGCTTGCCAGCAGTGCCCACTCCCACCCCTGGAGCGAACGCCAGTACCGCGACAGTATCGCCGCGGGCCATCACTGCTGGCTGCTGCAAACGGACACCGGCGAAGCCATCGCCTGCTGCGTGCTGTCGCAGCTCTTCAACGAGTCGGAAGTCCTCGATATTGCGGTTTCACCGTCGTGGCGTCGCCGTGGTATCGCCCGGGCGCTGCTGCAGCAACTGCTCGGCGAGCTGCCGGACAATGTCGATCGCGTGCTGCTCGACGTGCGTGTCTCCAATACGCCGGCCCTGGGCCTTTACCGTTCGCTCGGCTTTGTCCAGGACGGCCTGCGCCGCAATTACTACCCCGCGGCTGGCGGTGCGCGCGAAGACGCCATCCTGATGAGCCTGGCCATCGAGGCGCGCTGACAGCCGCTGCGGGGCTGTTAGAATGTCCGTACTCTGAATCCGAATTACTTTCTGTCCCAATCCGTTCAACCCCGCAATGAGTTTTTCATGGCGTTATCCAGCAACAGACATCCCTCATTACTCGAAGGGCAGGTAGCCGGCCACCTGCGGCGCCTGGCGCTGCCGATGGTGTGGGGCATTCTCGCCACCATGTCCTTCAACGTGGTGGATACCTATTTTGTCGCGCAGCTGGGCAATGGCCCGCTGGCGGCGATGAGCTTTACGTTTCCGGTGGTCATGGTGATCAACAGCCTGGCCATCGGTCTCGGCGCCGGCACCTCGTCGGCGGTGGCGCGGGCCTATGGTGCTGGTGATCTGCAGCGGGTGCGACGCCTGGTAACCGATGCCTCGCTCCTGGCGTTACTGGGGGCACTGGCTATCAGCGTCCTGGGGCTCGCCACTATCCGGCCACTATTCGAACTGCTCGGCGCGCCGGAGGAGATGCTGCCGCTGATCGCCGACTACATGGTGCCCTGGTATCTGGGGGCTGTGTTTGCGGTGGTGCCGATGGTGGCCCTGTCTTCGCTGCGTGCCATCGGCAACAGCGCGCTGACCGGCCGTATCATGGTTGCGGTGGCGTTATTCAACCTGCTGCTGGATCCATTGCTGATTTTCGGGCTGTTCGGTTTCCCGCGGCTGGAACTGCAGGGCGCCGCGCTGTCGACCGTGATTGCGCGCGGTATCAGTTTTTTCGCCGCGCTCTATTTCCTGGTGCGTCGCGAGCACCTGATGGCGCTGCCGAGTGTGCGGCTCGGGGTGGTGTGGGCGTCGTGGCGGGCAGTGCTCGCCGTGGGCCTGCCGGCGATCGCGACCAACGCGATCATCCCGATGGCCGGCGGTGTGGTGGTGGCGCTGGTGGCGGCCCACGGCGCCGACGCGGTCGCCGGGCTGGGGGTGGCGCTGCGCATCGAACCGCTGGCGCTGATCGTGTTTTACGCGCTGTCGTCGGTCGTAGGGCCATTTATCGGCCAGAACGCAGGCGCAGGCAAAACGGCGCGCATGCAGGAGACCGTCAGCGTGCTGGGGCGTTTCTGTATCGGCTGCGGTTTCACGCTGGCGCTGGTGCTGTATGTCGTTGGGCCGTCACTGGTGCGGTTGTTCAGCGATTCCGCGCCGGTACTGGCCGTGGCCGTTGCCTACCTGACGCTGGTACCGTTCAGTTACGCCGGTTATGGTTTCGTCATGTCGGCCAACGCCGCTTTCAACGGGCTCGGCCGGCCACTGCCGGCCACGCTGATCTCTTTCTTGCGCGTACTCGGCGTCTATCTGCCGCTGGCCTGGGTGGGCAATCAGCTGTGGGGGATTACCGGCCTGTTTGCGGCCACCGCACTGGCCAACCTGCTGCTCGGCGCACTGGCCTGGTGGTGGCTGCGCCGGGACATCAGTGAGCGCGCACGCTGTAGCGAAGCGCTGGCGGCACAGTAGCAACCGCATCGTCGGATTCAATAAAAAAGGAGTTTTCCATGGGGCGCTGGATTCGGTTTTTCTACGGGCTTCTGTTTGTACTGCACGCGCTGATTGCGCAAGTGGCTACGGCGGAGACGGACAACCCCTTCGACCGCTATCCGATCCACTTTGCCGATATCAAAGGCGTCTCCATTGCTTACCAGGATATGGGGCCGCGTGACGCCGAGCCGGTATTGCTGGTCATGGGGCTGGGTGCACAGATGCTGCACTGGGGCGATACCCTGGTGCAGGGGCTTCTCGACAGTGGCTACCGGGTGGTACTGCTGGACAACCGCGACGCCGGCCTGTCACAGAAGTTCTACGACCTTTCGGCACCGTCCGTGTGGTGGATGCTGGTGAAGGAGAAGGTCGGCCTCGCCGGCGAGCCGCCCTACACCCTCGGCGATATGGCCGGCGATGCCGTGGGGCTGCTCGACCAGCTGTATATCGAGCGGGCCCACATTGTCGGCGCGTCGATGGGGGGCATGATTGTGCAGGTAATGGCGGCGCAATATCCCGAACGAGTGCTGAGTCTCACCTCGATCATGTCCAGCTCCGGCGCGCCGGGTTTGCCCGAATCCAAGCCGGAGGCGATCGAGGCGCTGGCAATGGCCGCGGAGGGCGCGGACTCGCGTGCCCAGCGCATCGCCAACGGTATCCAGGTTTCCCGCACTATCGGCTCGCCGGTGTATTTCGATGAGGCCGCGACCCGTGACCGGGTACAGCGGGTCGCCAATCGTGGCAGCTACGGCCCGGGTATGGTGCGCCAGTTGGAAGCCATCATGGCCAGCGGTGATCGTTCGCCGCTGCTGGCGAAAATTGCCGCGCCGACACTGGTGATACACGGCGAGGCCGATCCGCTGCTGCCCATCGCCCATGGTCGCGATACCGCGAAAAAGATCGCCGGCGCGCGCTTTGTAGCCATTCCGGGTATGGGGCATGGATTGGAACCGAAGACGAGCCAGTTGGTGCTGAAAGCGTTGCTGCCGTTCCTGCATGGGGAGCGGCAGGTAGCGGTCGAGTAACTCTGATATGCCGGCGCAGGCCGGCATCCAGCGGGTTGGCTAGTCGCCGCCATTCTGGACCCCGGATCGAGTCCGGGGTGACAAAGTGAATGGTCCGGCAATCAGTTGATCGGCGCGGTGGCTTCCTCCAGCCAGGCTTGGGTCTTCTCATTCACCAGCGGCATCAGCGTCTCCCGCACACGCTCGTGGTAGCGGTTCAGCCAGTTTTTCTCCTGTTCGTTCAGGAGCTCCGGATCGATCAGTTTTCTCTCGATCGGCACCAGGGTCAGTTCCTCGAATTCGAGGAAGCCGCGGTGCTCCGCGCTCTCTTTCACGAAGACCAGGTTTTCGATACGAATGCCATACTGGCCGGTGAGGTAGAAGCCGGGCTCGTTGGACAGGATCATGCCCGCCTGCAGTGCCACGCCGGTACTGGCCTTGCCGACCCGCTGCGGGCCCTCGTGCACACTGAGGAAGCTGCCGACACCATGTCCGGTGCCGTGGGCGTAGTCGAGGCCTACATCCCACAGGGATTTGCGTGCGAAGGCGTCGATCTGTTCGCCGCAGGTGCCCTTGGGAAAGCGCAGGGTTGCCAGGGCGATATGGCCCTTCAGTACGCGGGTGAAGTGATCGCGGGCGTGGACCGGGAATTCGCCCAGTGCCACGGTTCGGGTCACATCGGTGGTGCCATCCGGGTACTGGCCGCCGGAATCAATCAGGTAGATGCCCTCGGCTTTGATCGGCAGGCTGGATTCCGGGCTGACCCGGTAGTGGACGACGGCGCCATTGGGCCCGTAGCCGGAGATGGAGTCGAAGCTGTCGTCGGCGAAGCCCTCGCGCTGTTCGCGCTTGTCGCGCAGCAGGTGCACCGCTTCCAGTTCGCCGAAACTGTTGTCTTGGGAGCCCGCAGCAACAGCATCGGGCAGCTCGGCGAGGAATTCACACAGGGCGGCACCGTCGCGCTCGTGCGCGGCGCGGCTGCCGGCCAGTTCCACGGCATTCTTCTCCGCCTTGGCGGCGGTAATCGGATCGCGCTCCACGAGCAGCTCGATATCCATGGCCCGCAGGCGCTGCAGTGTCCAGCAGTTGGTGATCGCCGGATCTGCCCACACCTTGGCCACGTGGTGGCGCTTGGCGGCGGAGAACAGCTCCTCTTTGTCGCTGACGATCGCCACTTCGCTGTTGAGGTGTTCGATCAGCGCTTCGCTGATGGCTTCTTTCGCCAGGTACAGGGTGGCGGTGCCGTCGCGGTAGAGCAGGGCGCTGGCGAGGGCGACCGGAAGGTGCGGCACATCGGTACCGCGGATATTGAACAGCCAGGCGCAGACTTCCGGGTTGGGCAGCCACAGGGCGTCGGCGCGTTTGTCTGCCAGCAGCGCGGCGATGCGCTTGCGCTTCTCCGCCGAGTGCTCGCCGGTGAAGGTGTGGGGGTGCGGGCGCGCCGAACCACAGGGCGTTGCCGGCCGGTCGCTCCAGACCGCGTCGATGGGGTTGTGCTCCAGCGGGCGCAGGGCGATGTCCCGTTCGCCCAGGCGCTTTTTCAGCAGGGCCAGTCCGGGTTCGGTGTGCAGGCGCGGATCGTATCCGAGTGAATCGCCAGTGCTGAGCTGGTCACACAGCCAGTCCGCAATGGCGCCCGGATCCAGGTTTTCCTGGTCGATGGGCTGGTCGCCGATCTGCTGCTGCGCCTGCAGCGTGTAGCGACCGTCAACGAACAGGGCCGCATGTTCGAGTCCTACCGCCGCCATTCCGGCGGAGCCGGTAAAGCCCGTGAGCCAGGCCAGGCGTTCGTCGGAGGCGGGCACATACTCGTTCTGGTACTCGTCTCCACGCGGGACCAGAAATCCCTGCACCTGCTGTTGTACCAGTTCTTCCCGCAGGGCCTGTAAACGCTCCCGACTCATGGTTCACCTCTCTCTTTAGTCTGTGGCGGTATCGATCCCGTACGTGACCCGGCACTGCCCGGTCATTCGCTGAATTGTGCAGTCTACCAGCCTCCTCGGCACCTTGCCGACGTGTATAATGCGCGCCTTGTTTCCGCATCGATGCCGAGTTTTCAAATCTAGATTATGGGTCAGAGTTCCTCACAGGCGGGCATTGCCGGCCGCCGCACCTTCGCAATCATTTCCCACCCGGACGCCGGTAAGACTACGGTGACCGAAAAACTGCTGTTGTTCGGGAATGCGATCCAGCTGGCCGGCTCGGTCAAGGGCAAGAAGGGGCCGCACGCGCGCTCCGACTGGATGACCATGGAGCAGGAGCGGGGTATCTCCGTGACCTCCTCGGTGATGCAGTTCCCCTATGCCGGCCGCACAGTGAACCTGCTGGATACTCCGGGGCACGAGGACTTCTCCGAGGATACCTACCGCGTACTGACCGCAGTGGATTCAGCGCTGATGGTGATCGACGGTGCCAAGGGCGTCGAGGACCGCACCGTCAAGCTGATGAACGTGTGCCGCCTGCGCACCACGCCGATCCTGTCCTTTATCAACAAGCTCGACCGCGATATCCGCGACCCGATCGAGGTGATGGACGAAATCGAGGAAGTCCTGAAAATCCAGGCCGCGCCGATCAACTGGCCGCTGGGCTCCGGCAAGGGCTTCAAGGGTGTTTACAACCTCTACACCGATACCATTCACGTGTTCAAGCAGGGCCAGGGCCACACGATCCCCGAAGATATCCAGATCGAGGGGCTCGATTCCGACGAAGCCACGGCGCTGCTGGGGGAATACGCTGACGACATCCGCGAAGAGATTGAGCTGGTGCGCGGTGCCACCCACGAATTCGATCTCGAGGCCTACCTGAAGGGCGAGCTGACCCCGGTATTCTTCGGTACCGCGCTGGGCAACTTCGGCGTGCGCGAAATGCTCGACGGCTTCGTCGAGTGGGCGCCGGGTCCGCAGCCGCGGGAGACCAACGAGCGCACGGTCGAACCCAGCGAAGATAAATTCTCCGGTTTCGTATTCAAGATCCAGGCGAACATGGATCCGAAGCACCGCGACCGCATCGCCTTTATGCGCGTCTGCTCCGGCACATACAGCCGCGGCATGAAAATGAAACACGTTCGTATCGGCAAGGACGTGAAGATCGCCGACGCGGTGACTTTCATGGCCGGCGACCGCACCCATGTGGAAGAGGCCATCGCCGGGGATATCATCGGCCTGCACAACCACGGCACCATTCAGATCGGCGACACTTTCACCGAGGGCGAGAGCCTCAAGTTCACCGGTATCCCGAACTTCGCGCCGGAACTCTTCCGTCGCATCCGCCTGAAGGACCCGCTCAAGCTCAAGCAGCTGCAGAAGGGCCTGCAGCAGTTGTCGGAAGAGGGTTCCACCCAGGTGTTTTTCCCGCTGGACAATAACGACATCATCGTCGGTGCCGTGGGGGTGCTGCAGTTCGAGGTGGTAGCCTACCGCCTGAAGGACGAGTACAAGGTGGAAGCCATCTACGAAAACGTCAACGTGAACACCGCCCGCTGGGTCGACAGCGAGAGCGCCAAGGAGCTGGACAACTTCAAGCGCAAGGCCAGCATCAACCTGGCCCTGGACGGCTCCGGCCACCTGACCTACCTGGCGCCGACGCGGGTCAACCTGCAGCTGGCGGAAGAGCGTTACCCGGATGTCCGTTTCTACGCGACTCGGGAGCACTGATAACCGGTGTCGACGATCAATAAACAGAGAATTCCATCGTGAGTATTCCGAAGCAACTACCTGAAGAAATGCCGCGTATCGGCAACTGGTTTACCAAGGGCCTCGGCCTGCTGATCGTCAAGGCGCTCGGCTGGCGGTTCGAAGGTGAATTTCCTCGGGAAAAGAAACTGATGGTGGCCCTGGCGCCGCACACCTCCAACTGGGACTTCGTCGTTGCCATGCCGTTTATCCTGGCGCTGAAGCTCAAGGCCTCCTGGCTGATGAAACAGGAAGCCTTCTTCTTCCCGTTCAAGCGCCTGTTTATGTGGCTCGGCGGTATCCCCACGGACCGCAAGGCGCCCGGTGGCATGGCCAAACAGGTGGCCACCCAGTTCCGCGAAAACGAAAAGATGTGGGTGGCGATCACGCCGGAGGGCACTCGCAAGCAGACTGCCAAGTGGAAAAACGGCTTCCTGCGCATCGCCTATGCGGCGAAAGTGCCGATTCTGCTGGTAGCCTGGGATTTTCCCAACAAGTGCATCCGGGTGGACTCCCTGTACCGCCCTACCGGTGACCAGGACGCCGATATGTACGAGATCCGCAAGCGCTTCGACAAGTACCAGGGGCGCCACCCGGAAAACCAGTCGCCCGCGGTCGACTGAGGAGGGCAGCGCAGCGGTGATGGAAATTAGCGGCGACCTGTCCCTCCTCACCCTGCTTGCCCTGACCGCGGTCGCTTTTGCCGCGGGTTTTATCAGCGCCATCGCCGGCGGCGGTGGCATCATCACTCTGCCGGCCCTGCTCTGGGCCGGTGTGCCGCCACTGGATGCGCTGGGCACCAATAAATTCCAGAGTGTATTCGGCACCGCTTCCTCGACGCTCAACTTCTTCCAGAAAGGCCACCTGGATTTCCGCCCGCTCTGGTCGGGGCTGGTGGCTGCGGCCTGCGGCTCCGCGCTCGGCACCTGGACCGTGACACGCCTCGTCGGCGAACAGCTCGACACCTTGCTGCCACTGCTGCTGATTGCGATCGCGCTCTATTTTACCTTCTCGCCACGGATCTCCGATCTCGATACCAAGCCGCGTATGGGCAATGGGGCTTTCAATCTGGTGGTGGGCGGCAGTGTCGGCTTTTACGGCGGTTTCTTCGGCCCTGGTATGGGATCCATATACGCGCTGGCGTTCGCCGCGCTGCTCGGTTACAACATGCGAAGGGCCACTGCCCACACCAAGCCGCTGGTATTGGCCACCAACATCACCTCGATGGTCATATTCATGGTCGGTGGCCACCTGCTGCCGTGGCTGGCCGTGTGTATGTCAGGAGCACAGTTCTTCGGTGCGCGGCTGGGCTCCAACCTGGTCATCGCCCGCGGGGCAGTGGTGATCAAACCGGTCATAATCCTGGCGACCATTGCCGCCGCCATCAAGTTGCTGCTGGAGTCCTGACCATGCAAATTGTCGTGACCGCTGGCCTTTCCTTTTTGATCTTTGCCCTGATAATCTGGGGGTTTATGCATATGCGCACTCCGCGCTTTCGCATGGATCGCGCCCATTTTCTCCGGGGGCTGGAAGAGGTCATCACCGGACAGGCGGATGACAATCAATGGCGTGTACTGATCGGCTACCCGATGCGCCATGACCCCGAGCTGGAGCGGCTGCGGCAGGAATGCCTGGCCATTGAGGAAGAAGAATACACCGGCGGGACGCCATACCTGTTTACCGAGGCTGGCATCGAGCGCCTGAGCGCCGTGCGGCACCGGCTGCTGCAACTAACCGAAAAAAACAACGAGCATTAACTGGGGGCAACACCATGTACAAACCATTGCTGACACTGACCGGGGGCCTGGTCGCCGCGCTGGCCCTGAGCGCTGCGCAGGCGAAACCGTTGAGCCAGGAGGACCTGTCCGTTGCCGAAGTGCTGCGCGACCGGGCGCTGGCATCTTCCGATGCCTACAGCATTGTCGAATCTCTCACTGTCGAAATCGGTCCGCGCCGCGCCGGCACCGAAGGCGACCAGCGCGCCGTGGCCTGGGCGCAAAACAAAATGAAAGCGCTCGGCTTCGACCGGGTCTACACCGAGCAGATCGATGTGCCGCGCTGGCATCGCGGCCACGCCCACGCGCAGGTAGTGGCGCCCTTCCCACAGCCGCTGGTGGTCACCTCCCTTGGCTACGGCGCACCAACACCGGAGGGCGGTCTCACGGCCGACATCGTCAAGTTCGAAGATGTCGATGCGCTGATGAATGCTCCGGCGCGCAAGGTCAAAGGCAAGATCGCCTTCATCAACAAGCGCATGGAGCGTGCCCGCACCGGTGAGGGGTACGGCCCGGCAGTGAAAGGGCGCAGCCTGGGCATGCGCGCTGCAGCCGAGAAAGGCGCCGTGGCAATGCTGCTGCGCTCCGTGGGTACTGACAACGACCGCATGCCGCACACCGGAATGATGTCCATCGACGGCGTTGAGAACCCGATTCCGGCCTTGGCCCTTTCCGCTCCGGATGCCAACCAGCTGGAAGCCATGCTCAAGCGTGGCAAGCCGGTACAGGTCAAGCTGGACGTGGACAGCGAGCGCCTGGCAGATGGCCCGTCTTTCAATGTGATCGGTGAAATCACCGGTCGCGAAAAGCCGGAAGAGGCCGTGGTGATCGGTGCACACCTGGACAGCTGGGATGAGGGCACCGGGGCCATCGACGACGGCGCCGGTGTGGGTATCGTCATGGAAACCGCGCGCATGATCTCCGAGCTGCCGCAGCGTCCGCGCCGCACCCTGCGTGTCGTTCTGTTCGGCGCCGAAGAAATCGGCCTGGTGGGCGCGAAGCAATATGTGGAAGCGCATCAAAACGACATGGACAACATCGTCGCGGTGTCCGAATCCGACTTCGGCGCCGGCAAGATCTGGCGCTTTGACACCCGCATTCCCGAAAATAAGTTCGACGTGGCCGACCAGATCATGCAGCTACTGGCCCCGCTGGGCATCGAACGCGGTAACAACAAGTCCCACGGTGGCTCTGACAGCTATCCGTTTGTCGCTCAGGGCGTACCCGCCTTCGGCCTCTATCAGGACGGTACCGACTACTTCGACTATCACCACACCGCCAACGATACGCTGGACAAAGTCGATCCGGAAAACCTGAAACAGAACGTGGCTGCCTGGATCGTGGTGTCCTTCCTCGCCGCGGAAATGGAAGACGACTTCGGCCGGGTGCCCACCGAGCACTAATTGTGTATCAGCGCGGCCCCTCCTGGAATAAGAACTTCCGTAAGGTTGGCCCCGCTATCCCAACATCCTGCCGTTACAAAGCGGGCTTCATCTGAGGCTCGCTTTTCCCCTCTCATCTTGACATTTGAATCCCTTCTGTCTTCTACAGCTAGACACGCGTGGTAAAGCGCCAAGCCCTAGATGAATTACACGGCCAATACGGCAGTTGGCGAATGGGTATCTGTTGCGGCCTCTTCAGCCCGCAGGTGACTTGCCAGTTAATATAAAAATGACCGAATCGATCCCGGGATTTCAATCGGTGCGACCGAATTCCGGTCGCCTGCAGTAAAAGCGATTAAACCTTAATAAAATCCATGCATTGGGCTGTGTGTCTAAAATCGGAATATGAGTCTTAATGATCACTAATTATTTGATACCGGAGTGCCAATATCTATGGATGCCTTGACGGTATGGAAGATTGTGGACATTCTGATGTGAAATGCCGCCTTGGATATTTTTCAATTAGATATCGGTCTTGGTGACCACGATATAACTGTTAACTTTAGTGTGGCTGTAGAAAAATAGATGAAAGATTACATCGATTCCGGAATATCAATTCAAAGCGCTATGCTTGATATGTACAAATCTTATCCTGATAAAGCCACAAGACCAAATCATATAATTTGGGGTGGGAAGGAAGTAAGAACTGGTTATTGGATCGATGTCCCACATGAATTTCACTTGATTCTAAGTTTTTTAAGTGCCCCGGATGCTAATCAAGGCGCAGATGTTAAAGTCGAATCTGGATATTTGAAGCTTGTATCGGGAAAGGAAGTCAAGCTTTTGCGAACCTGGCATTCACCAGAATATGAGCCAACCGTTGAATACGATGGATATAGCAAAACGGGCAGAATTTTCGTCTGTAATGTATACATAGAAGAGCGTGGTGGTCATAGCTTTGAAGAAAAATGGACGAGAAATGCGGGTATGATTGTCGAATTGAAAGAAAAAGGTAAATATGTCTTTCGGTGCAGTCCTGGTGAAAAATCACCTCCCGACTTTAATTCTATTGTTTTCACTTTAAACATTGAAAATCGAGCGTAATTCAAAAGTTAACAAGTCAAGGTTGCGGACCTCCTTACAGTCGGCCGCAACTTGAGGCGTTATGCATCAACCATCTAAAGGGAATTATGGATGAAAATCTTTCTTACAATAGTTTCTTCATTATTCGCTGTTCTTCAGGGAGTAATTGCTTATTACTGGACCTATGACTCAGGAAGAACGGGGAGTCAATTTTTCTCAATGCTGCAATCCATATATGGGCAGGTTCCAAATTGGAGCGAAATGGCATTTTCTCTCGGTGTTTGGTGGTATGGCGTGGCTGCAGTAATTGCAATAGCATCAATAGCGGTTAATTTCTTCCCTTTATCAAAGTCAGTTCATGTAGGTATTTTTGTCGTCTCTCTGGCTACTGTAGTTTCTATGGTTTATGCAATGTACCCAATTCACCTAATGGCCTCTGGGGACATAATCTAATATGCATAACAAACAGCAGCACGTAAGCCCGGCAGAATACGCCGGGCCGGACGGCTTACATTCCGCTTTGCTTCATTTCAGCCGCCCGTGTGCTGGGCGTTATAAATCTAGAAGATGAAATCAGTAGCTAGAAACTGGATCATTCAGGAAAAGATTGGATTGATATCCACTATTGATCTTGTTGAGTTGGCGGATAACTACATTAGGGCTCATGATGAATTTCCGGACTGGATGATCGATATATCGACCAACGGCTCTTTGGAAAGAATCGAAGAATTAGATCTAGTTTTGAGCCCAATAAGGGATGCTGATTGCTCGCTAATTGCGCAGCAAATGTTGGCGCTCTTTGAGGCTGGAGATAGAGATATCTATCAAATCGCCGCAGCCTGCCATCGTATGTACCTTGCTCTAGAGTGGGGACATGAAGCATTTAACCAGTTTATCTGGATAAGTGATGAGCTTGATTTAATAGAGCAGGGTGTAAAACCGAGGGAAGGCTATGAGGAGAACATGAAAGATGCACTTAGTCGGGTCAGCCACTTATAACAAGGCTGAGCAGGCGACAAGCGCATGACAGCAGCGTTACACCCTCAATAGGAATCGAGAATGAGTGAAAGATACGAAGGGAAACCGTTACTAAGATTGTTGGAGCTATATGTCTTAGATGCGATAGGTTTTCTTGAGACAAAGGACGAATCACTTTTACAACAATTGACTCCAAAGCTATCTCAAACTTATGGCATCGAAGGGAGCTGGAAAGAAATTATACAGAATGTGATGGAGCTCCCTGAGAATATGCAATCTCTGATTAGAGATCTTTGGCTCAAAAACCAGGAGATAGCCAAGCAAAATAACACTGAACTACAAGCTGAGCATTTTGCCATGATGTTTGTAGATCAGAATTTATCGTAGCCAGGTGTAACAAGGTACAGCAATCGGACTTCCGGCAACTGTCACCTTTTGTGTGTTCCACACAAAAGTCGCCAATTACCTCCGGTCGTTGTGCACGGTGTTATACAAACTAGGAAACATCTATGGAATGGCCAAATGATGCAGATGGCGATGTCTTGCGAAGGCTCAAAGAGCGCAATTTCAATTTCGCATCTGAGCACGAGGTAGACTTCAATATAGACTTTGATCATTGGCCGCTAACGGAAGCCGAGCGAATGTATCTTTTCCAAAATTACCCTGGCGCCGAATTTATAGAGCCTGACGAGGAGGATCTCGTAAATGGTAATACTTGCGGGTATGTATTAATTAAATTCAAAAGCAAAATATCTTATGAATTTGTAGTAGAAACACAAAAGTTCATAACTCGAAAAACGTCATTTATCGGAGGCTCTTGCGAATCTTGGGGGTTATGGGGTGGATAGTGTGCATAAAAAATCACGTCAGGGTCGCAGGCTTCGCCTGCTGGACGTAAAAACCTATCGGTTTTTCCGCCCCTGCGCTCTGCGTTAAATGGCCATTATGAATCTCGACGGAATCAAGAAAACTCTGCTGGCTTGGCTTAATGAAGGGTTTCTTGAAGGAGAGCTCTCGGTAGAACCAGAGTGGTATGTACTGTGGCGCCCGGAAGAGGTTGAGGAGTTTAACCAAGACTATCAGCTCGCTGAGTATGCTCCTGGTTTTATAACATTCGGTGGCAACGGTGGTGGCGTGCTTTTGGTGGTTAATGAGCGCGGTGAAGTATTTCATCTTCCGTGCACAGGCATGGCGCCAGACTCTGCAAGCAGAATCGCTGACAGCCTCCAAGAATTTAAGGGATACATGCAGAAATGAGCGCGCCATTTAACATGCAAAGGCAGCCGACCGCTTCGCGCCGGCTGCTTTAAGCGTTTTGTGAGGTTCATAGATTGAAATTCTTCAAAAGAGAGAAATACATATTGATGGAGCTTGTGTCATCTATGAGTCAAAGGATGAGCAAGAAGTAATTTGTTTGGGTGATTTATTGGAGGTCAGGTGCCAATGGGGTCTTGGAGTAGGTTTTTCTCATTGGTTGATATTTTCCTCAAAAGATACTTGTCGATCCAAAGGTCGCCGGCGTAGACCAAGTGCTCACTTACCTGAACAGAAAACTCAAAAAATTTCCAAAGGTGGACAATATTGAATCACTTATTGAGGAAGATTTAGCATGGGATAATGTGTTGGTGTGGCGCCACACATAACAATGCCAGGCATGATGCTACGGACCTTCGGCAACGTTAGCTATAAAGGGTAGTATGAAGAAATTTTTAGTTTTTCTCGTTATTTTTCTCTAGGGATGTGGGATATAAGAATGCATTGATATGAAATTCGAGCGAGAAGTTAAGCCAATAGATAAAACATTCAATGTGGCTCTCGAGTTTCAAGGTCACAAGATGAGCATGAATGTACAGTATGAAGATTATTACGATACTATATGTGCGGAGCGAGGAAATTACTGGTCTATTCGTGAAGTTGGTTCTAAGTCGCAGTATCAAACCAGTAAATTTAAATTTACTGATGCCAAATTGGAGAAGGTAGAAATTCCTATCCCCAGTTGTCGAGACATGGTTAATGGTAAAGAGTATTCTTTGCAGGACATCGTTCCCCAAATTAATGGTGATAATTACTGGCTTCAGTCTTGCGATGGCACTGTTTGCACTTTTTTAACAACCAAATACAAGAATCAAGAGCCAAAAACCGTTGTTGTTAATTGGTCTCTAAAAGTAAACAATAAGCCACTTAAGTAGCAGTACAGCTAACAAGCGCAGGCAGTTTGCTACGGCCAGTGCTATGAGAATTTTGTGCGGGTCGCTGCGCTCTCAGTTTCGCAAAACATGTGCATAGCATTGTTCGTCCCGCTGGCGGCGTTATGTGGCTAAAGTAGGTTGCTTACTATGAAAACATCTTCAAAGCGATACGCTGCTTGTCGTATCTCCAGACTATATATCGTTGCACTGTGCTTTGCACACGGGATCTCTGCTCAAACATTGCCCCCTACGTTGGAGGAATCCATGGTTGCCTTGCCTGGCGGTACGTTTGACCAAGGCAGCCCACATAATGAACTGGGGTACCAAGACCGTGAGGGACCAGTGCGTGAGGTACATCTGCAACCGTTTGCCCTTTCCAAGTTTGAGGTAACCGTGGCCGAGTTTCGCTCTTTTGTAGAGCAGACAGGCTATCTTACGGATGCCGAGCGTGATGTTCCGGCATTTAACCAACCTGCTCAGGGGTGTTTTTCGCACCAACGGCCGGATGAACCATCAGCAGGCTGGGTCGCCGGGCACTCCTGGCGCGACCCCGGATTTGCTCAAGCCGGTACCCATCCCGTCGTATGTGTTAGTTGGAATGATGCCAGCGCCTATGTGGCTTGGCTTCGGGACCAGACAGGACTCAACTATAGGCTGCCGACCGAGAGCGAATTCGAATATGCGCAACGGGCTGGTACACGCACCCCCTATACTTGGCCTGTTGATAGCCGGCTCTGTGCGCGTGCGAATCATGGAGATGAGAGCTTGCGGAGCGTATTTCCTGACTGGGAATCTGAAACGACAAGCTGCAATGATGGTCATGCATTTTCTGCCCCAGTGGGAAGTTATGAGATCAATGCTTTAGGCCTCCATGACATAGTGGGCAATGTATCAGAGTGGACCGAGGATTGTTGGCACGACACGTATCAAGATGCTCCCTCAGATGGTCGCTCATGGGAATCATCTCCGACAACGGAATGTCGAGGCCGGGTATTGCGAGGGGGCGATTTTATGAGTCCTACTTCGCAACTCAGGTCAGCGAATCGAACCTGGATTCCTCAATCGTTTCGTGCCTATCACGTGGGATTTCGTGTTGCCCTGGATCAGTGATTCTGGGAGCAATTGTGCAGCAAGGATATGCGCAAGTAGAGGACAGCATAGCCATCGCTCAAGCTGATAAACCTCTCTAGAGTTTCAGCGCTACTCCCTCATGGGTGTTTTCGCAGCTTTAAGGAATGTCGCTGGTGCGGTTTGTGGCTTCGTTCGACAGTTATGCATTTAAAAGAGATCTAGCATGAAGATCGGTACACTGATATTTTTCTGCGGAAAAATGGGCGCCGGAAAATCAACTAAATCGAAAGAAATCGCTCTGGAGAGAAATGCCGTATTGCTGTCCGAGGATGAATGGCTTGATTCACTCTATCCAAATAGGATTGCTTCGCTAGAAGACTATATAAAATATTCAAATCAGCTTAAGCCTCAAATGAAAAAGCTGGTTCAATCGATATTGTCCACCGGTACAGATGTGGTAATGGATTTTCCTGCCAATACTCTTTCACAAAGAGAGTGGTTCAGAAAAATTTTCACCGATGCAGAGGCTCCTCACAATTTGATATATATCGATATGCCTGATGAAGTCTGTCTTGAGCAAATTGAGAAAAGGCGTGTCGAACAACCTGAAAGGGCTGCGACTGATACGGCAGAGATGTTTGAGATGATCACCAGATACTTTGCACCGCCAACCCCTGAAGAAGGATTTGTCACAACGAGATTGACAAGAGGTACATAAAAGGGCGAAGCAGGTCCTCGATAGCGGTGCGTACAGAGATCGAGTGTCAGGAGGGATTGTGGCCTGAGCTGAGGGTAAGTTCAGGCTGATAGATAGAGATAGATGGATGGTGGGCCCGGCAGTGTCTGCCTCTGCCGGCCCCCCATACACACAATCCTATGGCTGGCAGTTCAGAAACCGCTAGACCAGCCGAAGCGCAGAATGTTCTGGCTCATGGTCAGTTCCGCCTCGCCGCCGCCAAACGCCGAGGGAATTGAGCCGTTACCTGCCACCGTTTCTTCGAACGCATGAGTATAGGAAACCGTCCACTCCCCCAGGCTGCTGCGCCAGTCGGCACCAACACTCGCGTGATCCTGGATTACGGCGGGGGCCAGGATATTGATAAAGGCCTCGCCTTCCGGAATCGGTTGCCCGGCATGGCTGACCCCACCGCGCAGGGTAATCGAATCGTTGAGTGCATAAACGGCGCCCAGTTTGACGACATCCACATCTTTCCAACCAAAACCGGGGCCACCATCTGCACCCAGGGGCTTGCCCTGGAACAGCAGGTTCAGGCTGTTTCCTACCGAGCCGGTGCCGCTGTATTCGATGCGCTGCCAGTCGCCGGCGAGCGTTAGCGAGGAACTGGTATTCCAGCTGATGCCCGCTGCATAGCTCGCGGGAATATCGAATCCGCCCCGGTCGGCAAACAGGCCGGAATACTCGCTGAATGTGCCGGTCTCGATTTTGGACGACCAGGACACCCCGAGCATGACATCTTCACCCAGATGGCCAATCCAGCCGAGCTTAAAGCCCCAGCCCTGTGCGCTGTCGCGGCCATTGTTTGTCACCTTGCCCGGCTGGGCCGATACATAGGGATTGTCGAACGGCTGTAGGCCGTTGGCCTCAAAGCGCTGGTAGGCAAAGGTTGCAGCAATACCCAGTGACTGTCCCGGCGTAGGGCGGAATGCCAGTGACGGGGTAACGATTAGCTGACTCAGATCCACACCAGCTTCACCGGATGCACCAAATGCCGCAAATGGGTTGGTGCTGTAACCCGTATTCATGCCACCGTTGCCGTACATCGCAACCCCATAACTCCATCGATCAGAGAATTCCCGCGAGTAACCGATTTCCGGAATCACAAATGCGGATATCTCATTGCCGTCATAATTGCCGTCGGCGCCGGCTAGGTTGCCACTGATGCGGGCGCTGCGCTCGGGGCTGAACCAGGTGAATCCCACATCCATGCGGTTGCCCACCAGTCCGGTTCCTGCGGGATTGCTGGCAGCTGCAAGTGAATCCTGCGGCAGTGCCACACCGACTCCAGCCATCGACTGGGCTTTGGGGCCAACGCCGTCCATAAAGTAACCGTTGGTGGCATGTGCGGAGGACGCGAGTAGTAGGGAGCAGCCAATGACGCTCAGGTAGTTGGAAGCCTTGAAGTTCCGTAGTCTGGATTTGATAAGTATTGTTACACCGGGGGTTACTGCTGTTACTGCCGTTAAAAGAAAAAGTTTGAAGTGCAGATTCATCGCATATCACCCTATCGTTGTGATGTTTTCTGTTTATTGTTGTTAAATTACATACTTACTGCTTTGGCTTTTTTACTTGTTGCTGTGGTTGTTTATTTTCAAAAAAATTTTATTGCTTTGAGATTGCCTTTTTATGGTTGTGGGTTTTTCTGTGTGGATTTATTGATCGTGAATGAAGGAGGTGTATGGGAAAGCCGGACACACGAACTTGATGTCGGAATGCACGAAATCATTGATTTCCAGGCGGTGGGGAATTCCATAAACACATCCTTATTTTTGGTTTTTCTGGTGTCGACCTATTCCGTGTTGAGACAGGAGGGGATCAAGTGGACTTGTCGTGTGCTTGGGAAAATAAGTTTAGGGCCGTACGAAAAGTATAAAAGGTACTAACTCGACGGCAGTCTGTTCAGAAGGCGCTGCAATGACATCCAGAACAGCTCATCCTGGGAATATCCACTAAAGCGATCTATCTCGCGTCCATCGCTAATCAGAATAAATGTTGGCGCACCGATGATGTCGGTATTGACGTCCACTTGCCGGTTCCCCAGGACAACGTGTTTACCGTGAATGGTATTGATATTCACTCGGCGTAACGGTGCGATGTGTGCTTCCTCAGTTTTTGAATAAATGCCGCCAATATCGTGATCGAAGGCACGGCAGGGGGCGCAATGTGGCTCAAAAATATAGAGCAGTTCGGCAGCACTCAGTGCTGGGCTGGCCAGTGAAAGCATTAGCACGGCTACGTGCCGAGCGATAACCACGAGAGAATGGCGAAGCTTAGGGCTTGATATAGGCATAGCCTTCCTCTAATTGCAGGCGGGTAATTTCAGCGATACCTGCGTCAACAAAATTTACGCCTGGAGTCATATCGTCCTCCTGCAGGTTCTTGGCTTTGAGGGTGTTGCGACAAACCTCGAATTTCACGCCGTTTAACATCAATGAGTCGATCATCGACGCATATGTGTTGCCGTGCTTGTCTTTGGCATTGTCGATCAAAAAATCGATGCCGCCGCCCACCGCAACTACGGTAATGGCGATATCGTGATCTACCGCTCGCTGGTTATTAATGTGCCGTATGGCGCGCACTGCCTGGCTGCTGTCAGATATATGGTAGACAACGCCGCGGAGAGCGGACTCGGATGCGTTTTGCACAAAAGTAAGGGCAGTGAGGGGCACTGCAGCAAACATGATCAGGCTGAGAACCCAAATGAGGGGGCTACGGAGCTTGCTGTGTTGTGCTGACATTATGATTCCTCTTCAAATAAAGCCTGTTGCATCTCAAGAAACACGTGATAGGCATTCCGTCGGTTTGCCGCCTCGAAGAGGGGGACAACGCGAAATTCTGACCAATCTATTGCCTCATAAGCCTCGTTGAAATCGCGAAGCTCTTCTGCAGCCGTGCCCATTTGCTGACGGAGGAAGCGAATATAGCGAGTATTCAACTCGATATCCTTCGCGGGGTTTGTGGAGGCGTGACCGTGCCCCGGAACAATAGCGGCGGCATCCAGTTTTGCGAGCTTCGCCATGCTTTGTAGCCACACCTTAGTGTTGCCATCGACCAGGAAGGGCAGCCTGCCGCTGGAGAAAATATCTCCCGCGAAGACCACCGATTCCGATGGAACAGACAGCAGGATGTCGTCAGGGCTGTGGCTGAAGCCGCCGTCGATAATGTCCAACGCAGTGTTGCCCACTTGCAGGCGATATCGCGGTGCTGTTTTAAAGTCCAGCCAAATATCAGCGCCGATCAGGCGGGTTTTACCATCGACCCAGGGGAAGAGGGCCTCTCGCCTCTGCTGCAGACGTTGCTGCGCATGCTCTGAGTTGATGTAGGCCTTGCCGTTGCGCTTGGCAATAATCGTGGCTCCGGCATCTTTAAATACCTGCAGCCCGTAGATGTGGTCGGCGTGATAGTGACTGACGATGACATGGGTTACAGGCAGATCTGTGAAGCTGGCGATAGCTTCTAGCATACCTCGCGCCAGTGCGGGTGTGGCCAGCGCATCGTAGACGACCACGCCGGCGTCGGTGATGACAAACCCGCTGTTGCTCATGAAGCCTTTGTTGGCGGCGGAGGCCATGCCCGATGCACCTTGGAAATACCAAGACCTGGCGGAAACCTGGATAGGGTCGAGGTGTATTGATGAGTCGCTGGGGGGAGGCACGGCGCCCTTGCAGACGCTGCATATAAGCAGCGCGATCGCGGCTACAAGCGAGGGCTTTCTGACGTAATCAGGCCTGCGTTTTATTGTGTTTTTGCTCATCGTCGCCGGGCTTGAAATATACTATAGGGGGTATAGTATAGAGCTGTTTTCAGAATAATAAAAATAACGCCACCAACATAAAAGCAGTCCTGGAGGCAGGATGTCAGGAAAGTCAGATAAGATGGGAACGTCAGAAAAGGAATTCTTGGCTCAGGCGTATACGCCATCGCCCACGGTACCTGAGCGCCCCGGCTCGTTTGGTCAGTTGCGAAAAGCGCCGGAGTCGTTTTTAGAAAAGTCCACGATAGAAGCTGTAAGTCAATCGGGTGTCGATGAAAATCGTCGCCGTCTGTTGCGAACGAGTTTTACCACCGCGCTGGCGGGGATGCTGGGAGCAGGTTTGTCAGCGCGTGCTGCGGCCGCGGAGGGTGATCCAGACATTCTCACGCTCCCACCATGGTCAAAGTCCCTGGGCAATGCGGTCGCCACCAACCCCTATGGCCAACCCTCCAAATATGAAGCGAATATTGTTCGTCGGCAGAGTCCGGGACTAACTCAAACAGCTCAAGCCAGTGTGTCATTCAGTCCGCTGCAGGGCATGTTCGGCATGATTACCGCCAGCGGTTTGCACTTCGAACGTCACCACCAGGGTTGGGTGGATGTCGATCCCCGGCGCCATCGCCTGATGATCAACGGCCTCGTGTCGAAGCCCATGGTGTTTACCATGGATGATCTGATGCGCTTGCCCTCGGTATCGCGCATTCACTTTATCGAATGCGGTGCCAATACCGGCATGGAGTGGGGTAATGCCGCAGTGCCGACGGTGCAATATACCCACGGCATGTTGTCCTGTTCTGAATTTACCGGGGTGCCGCTGTCACTGTTGCTCGAACACGCCGGCTACGACAAGGCCAGGGGCAAGTACGTGTTGGCCGAGGGTGCTGATGGCTCCTCGATGACCAGAACCATTGATATCGAGCGGGCGCTTGATGATGTGATCGTCGCCTACGGTATGAATGGCGAAATGCTGCGCCCGGAGAACGGCTATCCACTGCGCTTGGTGGTGCCCGGCGTTCAGGGTGTCTCTTCCGTGAAGTGGCTGCGTCGTCTGGAGGTGGGGGATAAGCCCTATGCGACCAAAGACGAAGCGATACATTACGTCGATCTGATGCCCGACGGCCAGAGCCGGCAATACACTTCGATTCAAGAGGCGAAGTCGGTGATCACCAGCCCCTCAGGCGGACAGCGCCTGATGACCAAAGGCTACTACAACGTGACCGGCCTGGCCTGGAGCGGCCGTGGCACGGTGAAGCGTGTTGATGTGTCTTTCGACGGCGGCCGCAACTGGTATACCGCGAACCTCGAAGGGGCGGTGCTACCCAAGGCCCTGACCCGCTTTAACATCGGCTGGGTATGGGACGGTAAGCCGGCAATTTTGCAGAGCCGTGTAGTAGACAGCACGGGCTATGTCCAGCCGCTGAAGCGTCAGCTCAAAGAAGTGCGGGGTACGCGCTCCGTGTATCACAACAACGCGATTCAGTCATGGCGGGTTATGGAGTCGGGGGAGGTGGAAAATGTTCAAATTGCCTGACGGTTTTACGCGGCATGTCGGCGTGTTGCTGATGATGGCCGTGCTCTCAGCCTGTGGACAGGGCGGCGATGAAAAAGCCGAGGCGGCAGCAGTAACACCACCAGTGGCCAGTCCCTGGCAAAGCGGTTACGAGGATATCGGTCGCACCGCGAAACCGGCTGAAGTCGCCGCTTGGGATATTGATGTGCGCCCGGATTTTACCGGTCTTCCGGCCGGTTCCGGCAGCGTCGAGCAGGGCGAAGAAATCTGGCTGGCACGGTGCGCCGCATGCCACGGCGATTTTGGCGATTCCAACAAGTTTTTCTCGCCATTGGCGCTGGGTAATGTGACGCCCCAGGATATTGAAAGTGGTCATGTGGCAGCGCTGAACGACCCTACCCGGGTTCGTACCACGTTGATGAAAGTTGCGACGGTGTCGACTCTCTGGGACTACATTGACCGCGCGATGCCCTGGAATGCCCCCAAGTCACTGAGCACGGATGATGTCTATAGCCTTGTTGCCTACCTGCTGAGTCTCGATTACATCGTGGATGAAGACTTCGTGCTATCCAATGAAAATATCGCAGAAGTGCAGGCGCGCTTGCCAAATCGCAACGGCATGACGCAGGACCACGGCCTGTGGAAAATCGATGGAGAGCCAGATGTTCACAATACTGCGTGTATGACCGACTGCGAAAGCAGTGTAGAGGTCGCCTCGTCTATCCCGAGCTTTGCCCGCAATGCCCACGGCAATCTGCGTGACCAGATGCGAAGTTTTGGGCCGTTTCAAGGCGTGAATACCAGTGAGGAG
The DNA here is from genome assembly GCF_014904735.1 of Microbulbifer hainanensis. Lineage (GTDB taxonomy): Bacteria > Pseudomonadota > Gammaproteobacteria > Pseudomonadales > Cellvibrionaceae > Microbulbifer > Microbulbifer hainanensis. The sequence continues at coordinate 34,070 of NZ_JACZCR010000033.1, forward strand.
CAGGGAGAAAAAATGATGCTTGCCTCTGAGGATAAAGCGCCGGCTGCACCGAAAGCAGGGCTCGCTGCATCAGCGCCGATGGACCTTCTCACCAGTAATGGCTGCCTGGGCTGTCACCAGGTTGATAATAAATTGGTCGGACCTGCTTTCACTGCCGTGGCAAAAAAATATGCCGATCGAGAGGATGCGGTCGCTTATTTGAGCCAAAAAATTCGCCAGGGCGGCTCTGGTGTTTGGGGCGGCGCTACCATGCCACCAATGGCCCAGCTGAGCGAAGGCAAGGCTGATGAAATAGCGAGTTGGCTGGCGCAGTAGCTGCGCTGCTCTATAGCGAGAATTCTTCGTATCAACATAAGAAAGAATGGTGAAGAAAATGAGCAGAAGTAGATGTGGTTTTTTGACACTGGCCGGAACCGTTGTGGCGCTGAGCTTGTTACCGCTGAAATTACTGGCGGAGCCTGCGCCGAAGGCGGAGCTTGCGGCATCGGCGCCGATGGAGCTACTCACCAGTAATGGCTGCCTGGGCTGCCACCAAATTGACAGCAAATTGGTTGGGCCTGCTTTTAATGCGGTGGCGGAAAAATATGCGAATCGGGATGATGTGGTGGCTTATCTGAGCGGCAAGATTCGCCAGGGCGGCTCGGGGACCTGGGGCGGCGCAATGATGCCCCCGATGGCACAGCTGAATGACGCCGATGTGGAAAAAATAGCGCGCTGGCTGGCGCAGTAGCTACTTTGTCTCACAGGATAAAGTCTTAGTATCAACATAAGAAAAGAGTGGTGAAGTGAATGAACAGAAATAGACGCGGTTTTTTGAAATTGGCCGGTGCCGCGGCGGCTCTGAGTATGTTGCCCCTGAAAGTTCTGGCAGATTTTGTGCGCCCCAAAGAAGCAATGGCGGCGACTGATTTGAAGGGAGTTTTTGCCAGCCTGGGAAATGCGCAAGACAGTGACCAGATTAGGCTGGAAACTCCGGATATCGCAGAAAATGGCGCTGTGGTGCCAGTGACGGTCAGCAGCGCAATTCCCGGAACCAGCAAGATTTATCTTCTCGTGGAAGATAATCCCAACCCTCTGGCGGCCGCATACATGATTCCCGAGGGCACTGAGGCCTTTGTTCAGACCCGCGTTAAGGTCGCGCAAACCTGCCCGATTTACGCTGTGGTTGAGGCTGGTGGAAAGCTCTATAAGACGAGCCGTGAAACCAAGGTAACTCTCGGTGGTTGTGGTGGCTGAACGCCCCAAAAAAAGAATTTGATGGAGTAATAAAAATGGCAGGTTCAATTCGGATTCGGGCAAGGTTGTCTGGCGATGTTGCCGAGGTAAAGGCCTTGATGCGTCACCCCATGGAAACCGGGCGGCGTAAAGACAGTGCTGGTAATACTATCCCAGCACATTTTATTACCGAGGTGACGGCTACCTCGGCGGGTAAAACTGTGCTTCAGGCCCAGTGGGGCGCCGCTGTATCACAGAACCCCTTCTTGAGTTTCCGCATCAAAGGCGCTAAAGCCGGTGATACGGTTCAAGTGCAATGGCTGGATAACAAAGGTGAAACTGGTGTTGGTGAAGCGACCATTAAATAAGTTCGCCGACAACGCCACGTAATAATAAAGATGCTGGCCGGCTCTCGGTCGAGCCAGCACCAAAGGAGGCCCAATGTTGGCTAAATCAGGTATTGCTGCGCTGTTGCGCGGGCTGTCTGTTTGCTCGCTCCTGTTTTCCATTGCGGCGAACGCGCAGGATGATCCCTTCGCGGAATACCATGAGATGATGGGAGATGATAACCCTGCAATTTTCGTGATTGAGGAAGGTGCTGAGCTTTGGGCCAAACCCCAGGGACCAAAGCAAGCCTCTCTAGAGCAGTGTGATCTGGGATTGGGGGCCGGTGTGGTGAAGGGTGCCTATGCCCAGCTGCCAAGCTACTTTGCCGATACGAAGCAAGTCATGGACTTAGAGGGGCGCCTCATTTACTGCATGGAGTCCCTGCAAGGCAGAGATCGCGCCGACATATTGCGCAAACCCTATTCCAGCACAGGGGATATGGGCACGGAGCTCGAGGCGCTGGCCAGCTATATTGCCGACCAGTCCATGGGCATGCCGATCGCAACACCACAAAACCACCCCGCTGAACGGGCGGCTTACGCCATGGGTGAGCAGCTGTTCTTCTACCGGGCTGGGCCCTACGACTTTTCCTGTGCGACCTGCCACCGCCAAAGCGACAAGCGCATCCGCCTGCAAAACCTACCCAATCTCACCGTCAGTGCGGGTGCTGGGTCTGCCTACTCAACATGGCCTGCTTACCGCATTTCCCAGGGGTTGGTGCGAACAATGGGCTGGCGGATGCAGAACTGTGCCAAGCAACAACGCTTGCCCCAATTGTTGCCAGGCTCTGAAGCAGTGGTCGCTCTGATCGAATATATGAGTGTCAATGGCACCGGAACCGAAATGGCCGCACCCGGCTTAAAGCGATAGGAGTTCGTAGTGATGTTGAAAACCAAAATCCTGCTTGCTGCCGTTGCGGTCACTGCGCTGGCGAGTGCTTATGGTGAGTCTGGATTAAAGCCAGATGCCAAAACCGTGAAAGCCGTATGGCGTGACTCGATGGTGGCTAAAAACCAGGCAGGCCTCGACCGCCTAAATCAGACTGCACTGGAAAAAGCATGCAGTAATGCCAGTGACAATGTGGCCTCAGATACTGAGCGTGAACAGTTGCGGCAAGCTGCGACGAATTCTGTTGTTTATCCCGCTGATGGGAAGTTTCTCGGCGATTGGCAGCGGGGCGAAGCCATTGCCAGCAATGGTAAGGGGATGCAGTGGAGCGATGATCCGAATAAGCCCAATGGTGGCAACTGCTACGCCTGTCACCAGATGAGCCCTGGCGAAGTCGCTTATGGAACGGTCGGCCCCTCGCTACGTAATTATGGTATGCGTGGTCGTTCAGAGGCGATGCTGAAATATACCTGGGCCAAGATCTGGAACCCTCAAGGTTATCGGGTCTGTTCACATATGCCGCGTTTCGGTGATGCCGGTATTCTCGACGAGCAGCAAATCCGTGATGTGATGGCGTATCTTTTCGATCCCAACTCTCCCGTAAACCGCAAGTGAGTCTGTAATGAATCGACGCGAATTTGCCCAGATGCTGGGCCTAGGTATGATGGCGGGGATGTCACTGCCGCTGCTGGGTGCCTATAGCCGAAAGTCGGTTGCTGCTACTGCAGGCGACCTCTACGATGTGCCGCGCTTTGGTAATGTGCATTTTATGCATATGACCGACGCTCACGCCCAACTGATGCCAGTTTATTACCGCGAGCCTTCGATCAATATTGGTGTCCACGCGGCGCGAAATCAGCCACCGCATCTTGTGGGTGAGGCCCTCCTGAGAGCTTACGGCCTACCTTTGAACTCGCGGATTGCCCATGCCCTGACCTATCTCGATTTCAATATGGCGGCGGCTGAGTATGGGCGAGTCGGCGGCTTTGCCCATCTGGCAACCCTGGTGAAGCAGATTCGCGCTTCGCGGCCGGGCTCGCTGTTACTCGACGGGGGCGATCTCTGGCAGGGCTCGGCGACGTCCCTGTGGACTAAAGGGCAGGATATGGTCGATGCCAGTAAAGCACTGGGTATCGACATTATGACCGGCCATTGGGAGTTCACCCTCGGGGCCGACAGGGTCATGGAGATTATTGAGAATGATCTTGATGGCCACATAGAGTTTCTGGCCCAGAACGTCAAAGACTTTGACTTTGGCGACGCGATATTCGCAAGCCACACCATGCGTGAAATGAACGGTGTACCGGTGGCAATTATCGGCCAGGCTTTTCCCTATACCCCGATTGCCAATCCGAGTCACTTTACCCCGGGATGGACGTTCGGTATCCAGGAGCGCGAGCTGCAGCAAACCATCGATAAAGTGCGCAAACAAGGTGCGCAAGTTGTGGTGCTGCTTTCTCACAATGGCGCAGATGTCGATATTAAACTGGCCTCCAGGCTCAGTGGCTTGGACGCGATTATGGGCGGCCATACCCACGACGCCATTCCGCAGGCGATACGGGTCAAAAATAGCGGTGGTGGCCAAACCCTGGTGACCAACGCGGGGAGCAACGGCAAGTTTCTCGGCGTGCTGGATTTTGATGTGCAGGCGGGCAAGATCAAGCAGTGGCATTACCGCTTGCTCCCCGTTTTTGCTGACCTGTTACCCGCAGACCCCGAGATGGCTGCACTGATTGATCGCTTGCGGGCGCCCTATCTGGACAAGCTCAATACCACTCTGGCCACTACCGAGGGGCTCCTGTATCGACGGGGTAACTTCAATGGCAGCTTTGACCAGCTCATCGTCGATGCGCTGATGGAAAGCAAGGACGCTGAAATCGCGTTCTCGCCCGGATTCCGCTGGGGCACCTCGCTATTACCGGGGGATAAGATTACGGTTGAGGACTTGATGAATCAGGTTGCGATCACTTATCCACAGACCACTCTTAACGAGTTTACCGGTGAGCGCATCAAGTTCATCCTTGAGGATGTTGCCGATAATCTGTTCAACCCTGATCCCTACTATCAGCAGGGGGGGGATATGGTGCGTGTCGGCGGTTTGGATTACACCATTAATCCAAATGCAGACAGCGGCAACCGGATCTCGGACATGAGTCTCAATGGCAAACCCCTTGAAGCCAGTAAAACCTACAAAGTTGCGGGCTGGGCGCCGGTAGCCGAGGGGGTTGAAGGTGAGCCGATATGGGATGTGGTTGGCAACTGGCTGAGCAGCAAGAAGACAGTACCTCTTGTTGAACCTAAACAACCGCGTATTGTGGGTTTGAAAGACAATCTGGGGCTGGTGTAAGGCTGGCCCGTTATCCCTTCAGGCGTATTTGCTGATGAGGTCAGTGAAGTGTTTGATCTGGCTTTCCAGTTCTTCCGAACTCTGCTTACGATTGTTCTGCGCCTGGCTTAATTCCTGGCGCATGGCGCAGGCCATGGTTTCGTAGAAAGTTTTGTCCAGGGCTCTGCGCGCGGCGGAGAGCTGCTGGGCAACGCGCTCGCAGTCCTGCTCCTCCTCCATCATGCGCTGAATACCGCGCAATTGGCCTTCGACCCGACGCAAGCGTGTTATCAGTGATTTGCGTTTGTCGTCCCAGTTGCTTTCCATAATCTCTGCTCTTGAACTGAAGCCAATAGTATACACGCAAGTTGCGCATCGGCAGCACGGTGGGTAAAGGAATACTTCGAGGTGCGCAAGGTAGCTGAGTTTGGGGAGGACGGCTCTGAACTGGATCTTGGCAACAAAAGGTTGGACCTTACCGGGCGCACTAAGGGATGTCTCTCGATCGAACTCTTGGCGAAAGGTAGAGGCAAAAAGCATGATGCCTGGTAAAGAGATCACGCAGCAGACTCCCAGCGTGGCAGTAAATTGGCCAGTCAAGCGAGAATGCATCAACCGTTCGAGTGGAAAGAGTGGGATAACCCTGAAGCCAGTCCACTTGTGGATCCCGGCGAGGTTACGGAATTTTTCTGCTTCTCGAGATGCGGGGTTATTAAAAGCTGAAAGAGGAGCGGTCAAAATCATAACCGGTATGGTATTTCTCGGGATCTGTAGATGAATACTAATCGCATATTGTTCGGTCAGTTGATCCTCTGTTTTGGGGGACACTGAGTTATTTTCTGGGCGGCAGAGCAACGCCTGCGCCTTTCAATTCTGGTGTTATGGGCGACCCGCTGGCATTCGTCCCGAACCCGGGGCTCATCGACCTGGCGAGTGTATCGGTCAATAGGGATCTTGAAACGGAAGGCTCGGCCCTGAGTTTGGATTACCGTTAGGCGCTAGTGGCCGCGCGGAGCCGGCGCACCCGTCTACACAACTGCGGAAATTTCTGCCTTCCTGGCGCTGCGTGCCCTCCGCGCATTGCGATCCTGCACTATCTTATCCTGCGTCTCACTCCCGATCTTCGGGATGGTTTCTAAGCCAAACTACAAGGATGAAGTGCTGTGAGTAAAGACGATCAAAACCGCACGACTACCGATGCGGGTATTCCTGTCGCCAGTGACGAATTCTCCCTGACGGTCGGGGCGGAAGGCCCCATTCTGCTGCAGGATCACTACCTGATCGAACAGATGGCCAACTTCAATCGGGAGCGGATTCCAGAGCGCCAGCCCCACGCAAAAGGCTCGGGGGCATTTGGCTATTTCGAGGTGACTCAGGACGTGAGCGCCTATACCAGGGCGGCAGTATTCCAGCCGGGTACCAAGACCGATACGCTGATACGCTTCTCCACGGTAGCCGGTGAGCGCGGCAGCCCGGATACCTGGCGCGATCCGCGTGGCTTTGCGCTGAAGTTCTACACCAGCGAAGGCAACTACGACATGGTGGGGAACAATACGCCGGTATTCTTTATTCGCGATCCGATGAAGTTCCAGCACTTCATCCGCTCGCAGAAACGGCGGGCCGACTCTGGCCTGCGCGATCACGACATGCAGTGGGATTTCTGGACGCTGTCTCCGGAATCCGCCCATCAGGTCACCTGGCTGATGGGGGATCGCGGTATCCCGAAAACTTACCGTCATATGAATGGCTACTCCAGCCACACCTATATGTGGGCCAACGCCAAGGGCGAGCGCTTCTGGATCAAGTACCACTTCAAGACCGATCAGGGTAACGACTTCCTGACCCAGGAAGAGGCAGACCGGCTGGCGGGGGAGGATTCAGATGTGCATCGCCGCGACCTGTTTGACGCCATCGCCAAAGGCGACTATCCCAGCTGGACGCTGAATGTGCAGATCATGCCGTTCGAGGAGGCGAAGAGTTATCGGTTCAACCCGTTCGACCTGACCAAGGTTTGGCCCCACGGGGACTATCCGCTGCAGGAAGTGGGGCGGTTGACGTTGAACCGCAACCCGACCGATTTCCACACAGAAATCGAACAGGCCGCATTCGAACCAAACAATGTAGTGCCCGGGGTAGGCTTCAGCCCGGACAAGATGTTGCAGGCGCGGGTCTTCTCCTATGCGGATGCGCATCGCGCGCGCATGGGTGTGAATTACAAGCAGATCCCGGTGAACCGCCCCAAGTGCCCGGTGCACAGCTACAGCAAGGATGGTGCCCTGCGCGTGGAAAATGTCTCCGACCCGGTGTACGCACCGAATTCCAAGGGTGGTCCGGCAGCCAATCATACTTATCTGGAAAAATGGGAGGCCAGCGGGGAGTTCATGCACGCCGCCTATACACCGCACAAAGAGGACGACGACTTCGTCCAGGCGGGTACGCTGGTGCGCGAAGTCATGGATGATGCAGCGCGGGAGCGGCTGGTGTCCAACGTCGTTGGGCACCTGAAGGCCGGGGTTTCCGACGAGATTCTCAAGCGCGCCTTCGACTACTGGCGCAATGTGGACAAGGACATCGGCGACCGGATCGAGAAGGGCGTCATGGGTAACTGAACTCGGATATTGAGATCCCTTCCTGGGTGCGCCACGCGCGCCCTGTAAAACCGGTTACGGGGTGGTTTTCTCTTCCGGGAGGGCCGATCGAATGCAGTTTTATATAGGCACATCCGGCTGGGTGTATCCGCACTGGCGGGGCCGCTTCTATCCCCAGGACCTGGCCGAACCCGAATGGCTCACCTCCTATGCCGGGCGCCTGCAGAGCCTGGAAATCAACCGCAGCTTCTACCGGCTTCCCACGCGCGAAAACTTTGCCACCTGGCGCGACGCTACCCCTGACGACTTTGTGTTTGCGGTCAAGGCGAGCCGCTACATCACCCATATGAAAAACCTGAAGCAGCCGCAGGAGACACTGCCGCCGCTGCTGCAGGCCATCCGGGGCCTGGGGAGCAAGCTGGGACCACTCCTGTTCCAGCTGCCGCCGCGCTGGCATGCCAACCCCGATAGACTCGAGGCTTTCCTGCGGGTTCTGCCTAAAGGGTTGCAGGTCGTATTCGAGCTGCGCGACCAGAGCTGGCACCGTGAGGAAATCCTAGCGATGTTGTCGGACTTCAACGCCGCCTTTTGCATCTACGACCTGGGCGGCTTTACCAGCCCACGGATAACCACTGCGGATTTCCTCTACCTGCGCCTGCACGGTCCAGTCAATACTTACCGCGGATACTATGATGTCGCGACACTCGAGGACTGGGCCACGTGGCTGCGGGAACAGCAGGTGGGCAGGGCTTATGTCTACTTCGACAATGACGAATCTGCCTATGCCGTGCGCAATGCGCTGGAACTCAGCGAGATGCTGGGGTGAGCTGGCTCGTCATCGACGGAAGTTTCGGTGAAGGTGGGGGGCAGCTCAGCCGCTATGCGGTGGCCCTGTCTGCAATCAGCGGCCGCCCGCTCCACCTGGTGAATATCCGCGCCCGGCGTGCCAGGCCCGGGCTGATGGCCCAGCACCTGACAGCGTTGCGGGCGGTCGCTACGGTCGGAGGCGGCGCGCTCGAAGGCGCCGAGCTCGGTGCCACGGAGATCCGCTACAGGCCGGGGTACATTCGCGGCGGCGAATACCAGTTCGATGTCGGTACGGCGGGGAGTATCGTGCTGGTTCTGCAGGCGCTCATGCCTGTGGCAATAAGAGCCGACGCTACCGTACGTCTGAATATCACCGGAGGTACCGACGTGCGCATGGCGCCGCCGGTCGACTACCTCCTTATGGTCTTTCTGCCCTGGCTGGCGCGTATGGGCGTTCGCGTGCAAGTCGAATCCGTCCGCCACGGTTACTACCCGAGAGGCGGGGGCAGGGTGAAGCTACGGATGGAACCCTGTAAGACGCTGCGGCCACTGATGGCCGAAGCGCCTGGTGCCGTGCAGCAAATCACGGGCCTGTGTCATGTCGCACACCTGCCGCCGCATATTCCCGAGCGCATGGCGAAATCTGCCCGCGGATCCTTGGCTGGGCTGGGGCCGCTCCGGATCGAAGAGAAAGTATTAGCCGATGCCGAGGCCTTCGGCTGTGGCGGTGCTATTGTGCTGGTGGCAGAGACCGAGCACAGCCTGCTGGGGGCGGCGACCGTGGCTGAGCGGGGTGTGCCCGCCGAGCGCTTGGGGGAAGATGCTGGACACGCACTCCGCGCCGAACTGGAGGCCGGTGCCGCTGTCGATATTCACGCCTGCGACCAGCTACTTCTCTACGCCGCGCTGGCTGAGGGAAACTCGCGATTATTAGTGCGCAAAGTCAGCCAGCATGCGCAGACGGTGATGTGGCTTCTGGAGCAGTTTCTTCCGGTCAGGTTCTCTGTCACACCCTGTGGACAGCTATCCCGGATCGACATACTTCCCACGTAGATATCCAACACAGCGTATTTAGAGTCGGTAAAGAGCACCATAAAAACCCGGCACTTCGTATTGCAGTATTTCTCCAATCTTAAATCGTGATTAAGCGCTCTGTAGCCAGTACCGGAGGTCTCTGGCAGAGACCTGACGTCATTGCACCGCATTGGCTAAATAAACTGGCGCCGTCGCCGAAGAGAATTAAAGAAAACGTCTGTGCCAGCTTCCTGTCAGCTGAGGAAAAGAATCAAAAGGCGCAGGAAAAGCAGCCCGAGAATTAACCCAGGCTTGCCGGAGCTTTAGCGCTGTTCGCCGCGCAGTCCGAGTACCTGTTCCTGCAGCGTTTCCGCCCTGGCGGCGGTTGCATCTAGCGGTTTGCCGGCTACGACACCAACGCGGGACCAGAAGCGTTTCGGCCAGGTGGTAAAGGCGTGGCCATCTTTGTGGCTGAAGAAACTGCCCCAGAGTCCGCGCAGGGCCATGGGGATCACCGGCACCGGCGTGCGGTTCAGGATCTTTTCGATTCCGGCCCTGAAGGGTTGTAGCTCGCCGGTTTGGGTGAGCTGTCCCTCGGGGAAGATACACAGCAGGTCACCATCCTTGAGTCCCTGTTCGATCTCCTCGAAGGCGCGCTCGTAGCCTTCCGGGTCTTTCTGGCGAGAACAGATAGGAATGGCGCGGCCGGTGCGGAAAATAAAATGCAGCACCGGGATTTCATAAATCGGCTTGTACATGATGAAGCGGATCGGCCGGCGCACCGCGCCCGCCAGTAGCAGCGCGTCCACATAGCTGACGTGGTTGCAGGCGATGATGGCCGGCCCCTCGGCGGGAATCTGCTCCAGTCCCTCGTGTTTGACCCGGTACATGGTGTGGGACAGCAGCCAGATCAGCAGCCGCATGGCGAATTCCGGGACCTTGGCGAAAACGAAGACCGCCACCGCCGCGTTCATCAACGCGATCACCATAAAGAACTGCGGAATCGACGCCTGCAGGATATTCAGGAACAGGATGCCGAGCAGCGCCGACACCACCATAAACAACGCATTCAGTACATTGTTGACGGAAATGATCCGCGCGCGGATGGCAGCAGCGGAACGCTCCTGCATCATCGCGTAGAGGGGCACTATGTAAAAGCCGCCGAAGATGCCGATCAGGGTCAGGTAGCCGAGAATGGAGAGCGCACCGTCGCTGGCCCAGAAGGCCGCGAGGTCCGTTGTCGCGGGCGGTGTAAAGTTGCTGCCTGCAGCGGCGAGCGCGAGGCCGGCCAGTGTCAGGCCCGCCGCGCCGAGGGGAACCAGACCCAGCTCGATACGGCCACCGGACAGGCGTTCGCAGAGCAGGGAGCCCAGGGCGATTCCGATGGTAAAAGTGCACAGCAACAGCGTGACTAGCGACTCGCTACCGCCGAGCACATTCCTGGTGAAACTGGGGATCTGCGTCAGGTAGGCGGCGCCCAGCAGCCAGAACCAGGAAATGCCGATAATCGCGTAGAAGACTGAGGGTGTTTTCGCCGCTTCGCGCAATACCTGAATCGTTTGCGTCGCCGGATTGAAGTTGATGCGCAGTTCCGGCGCCGCGGCCGGCGCCCGCGGGATGGCGCGGCAGGCGAGGTATCCGCAGAGGGCCGCGCTCATGATCACAATGCCCAGGTAGGCAATGCCGTGCTCGCCGGCTCCGGTCTTGGCCGCCAGCAGGCCGCCGACGATGGTGCCGCCGAGAATGGCGACGAAAGTGCCCATCTCCACCAGGGCGTTGCCGCCCACCAGCTCGGATTTTTTCAGGTGCTGGGGCAGGATGGCGTATTTGACCGGGCCGAAAAAGGCCGATTGCACCCCGAGCAGGAACAGCACCGCGAGGCACAGGGCGTTGTTGCCACTGACCAGCGCCGCGACGGCGAAGACCCCGATACCGATTTCCGCGAGCTTGATCAGGCGGATCAGGCGGCTCTTGTCATATTTGTCCGCCAGCTGGCCGGCGGTGGCGGAAAACAGGAAGAAGGGCAGGATAAACAGGCCGGCGGCCATATTGATCAGCGCGTTGGCCTCGTTCGCGGCGAGGCGGAAGGCAATCATCACAATCAGCGCATTCTTGAACACGTTGTCGTTGAATGCGCCGAGGAACTGGGTCAGAAAAAACGGTAGAAAGCGGCGGTTGGCCAGCAGCTGGAACTGGTTCTTGTGGGCCATGGGCAGGTTCCCCCCTCGGTCTTTGCACTAATAGTACGCGAAATCGGTTCCTATTTGCGCCGGCACTCGGTGAGAGGATGCAACAGGTCGTTGTTTGACTGGTTGTGGTGCCTTGGTCGCAATTCGGAGCGGGTTATTAGGACTCCGGCGGATTGCCGTGCAGCAGTGCGTGGATATAGCCGATCTTGCCCACCACCGGCGGAATAAACACTTCCGGCACATAGTCGATCAGGCCCATGGCCCGGTTCATCTCATTCATGGCAATACCGAGGCTGCGGTAACACTCGATCATGGGGTCGAGTGGAGAGCCGCAGACATCGATGGCTGGAACCAGTCCCATATGGCTGGCGGTATCCAGTGCGCTGATCATATCCAGGTAGGTGGCAAAGGTTTCGGCGAAGTCTTCCCACGGATGCATGCTGGCGTAGGCACTGACGTAATGTTGCTGCCAGTCGCCGGGTGGCCCCTCGCGGTAGTGGCGCTCCATGGCTTGCTGATAGCCGGGGTTGTTGTGATCGCCGAAGACGGCGATAACGCTGTCTTCGCACCGGTCGCGGACCAGGAGCTCCCAGTAGTAGTGGCCGATTTCGTGGCGGAAGTGGCCGATCAGGGTGCGGTGGGCCTCGTCCAGTTCCAGGCGTATTTTCTCCCGTTCCAGCTGATCGGCCTCGCGAATGTTGATCGTGATCTTGCCGCAGGCATGACCGGTAAACACCCGTTCGCCCTCCTCGGTGGTGGTGCGCCAGAGCCCCTCTTCCGGAAGCACGTCCGCCTTGAAGTCGAACGAGAGTGGCAGCCCGCCATCACCGGGATGGGTGCGGCTGGGCCGCGGTAACTGCAGCAGGTCTAGTGCGTAGATCAGTCGGCGCTTGGCGGCCTCCAGGCGCGCCCACTTCTGCCAGTTACCGGGCACCGAGAGGTCGGGAATGGTGTCGTTGTATTCACAGCTATCGCAGTAGTGTTGCCCGCTGTCTGCTTCGATCCCGCGGTTACAGACGTTTTCCATTGCGTAGTTGTCGCACTTGGCCAGCAGCATGCCGCAGCCGGTATTGCCGCAGCGGTAGTGCCGCGCGGATTCCGCAATCCAGGCGCTGATGGCGTGACAGCGAGGACACCAGCCCACCGGCGTGCCGCAGGACAGGCAGCTGACATTGTCGAAGAACAGAGTGTTGCCGCAGATACACGTGAAGGTTCTCATATTGGCAAGGCTAGACCGTTTGCAGCTATGTGCGTGAGCGTGGGAGGGTGGAGGAAGTGCTGTGGCTGGATGGGGCGAAACGTCTCGGCGATACTGCAGCCCATTGAAATCTTGTGATCCGTATGAGGGAGCTTGTGAGTAGCACGTCGTCAGAAATGGATAAGATGCTGGCCGGAGAGGCCTATCTTGCCGGGGATCCGGAGCTGGTGAGCGCGCGTATGCGTGCGAAGTCGCTTTGTCACCGGTTCAATCTAGCCGATCCCGCGTATCCGGCGGAGCGAATGGCAATGCTGTCGGAGCTGTTGCACTGCGCGGGCGATGCGCATATCGAACCGAATTTCTTCTGTGATTACGGCTTCAACATCCATCTCGGCGAAAACTTTTACGCCAATCACAATCTGACAATACTTGATGTCTGCCGCATCGATATCGGCGACAACGTTCTGTTTGGTCCCGGTGTAGTGTTGTCTGCGGCGACCCATCCATTGGATCCGGTGGAGCGGCTGCACACCGAGTCCGGTGCTCCGATTGGTATCGGCAGCAATGTGTGGATCGGTGGAAATGTCTCGGTATTGCCCGGCGTCACCATCGGGGACAACTGCGTCATCGGCGCCGGCAGCGTCGTTAACCGCGATATCCCCGCGAATTCGCTGGCCGCCGGCAATCCATGCCGGGTCATCAGGTCACTGTGAAAGGCCCGTTTTATCCACAGGCATAAAAAAAGCCCCGCGGAGCGGGGCTTTTCGTTGAGAGGGTTGTGGCCTGATTACCAGATCACAACGCGCTCCTCTTCCGGCAGGTACATATCGTCGTCTTGCTTCACATCGAACGCCTTGTAGAAGGCGGAGATGTTCGGCAGTACGCCCTGTACGCGGTACTGGCCCGGGGAGTGCGGGTTGGTCTTGATCAGGGAGCTCAGCGCTTCGTCACGGGACTTGCCGCGCCATACCTGGGCCCAGCCCATGAACAGGCGCTGGTCGCCGGTAAAGCCATCGATCTCCGGTGACTTCTTACCGTTCAGGGACATCTGGTAGGCCTTGTAGGCAATGCCGAGGCCGGACAGGTCGCCGATGTTCTCACCCAGGGTCAGCTTGCCGTTAACGTGCTCGCCGGGGAGCGGCTCGAAAGCGTCATACTGCGCGACCAGCTTGCCGGTCAGGCCTTCGAAGTTTTTGCGATCGGAATCGGTCCACCAGTTGTTCAGGTAGCCTTTTCCGTCGTACTTGCTGCCCTGGTCGTCAAAGCCATGGCCGATTTCGTGGCCGATCACGCCGCCGATGGCACCGTAGTTAACTGCGTCATCCGCGTCCTTGTTGAAGAACGGCGGCTGCAGGATGGCTGCCGGGAAAACGATTTCGTTCATTGGCGGGTTGTAGTAGGCATTGACCGTCTGCGGGTACATGTGCCACTCGGTGCGATCCAGCGGTTTGCCCAGTTTGGCGCGTTCGAAGTTGTTGTCGAAGGTGCGCGCGGCCAGCACATTGCCCACCAAGCTGTCTGCGCTCACGGTCAGGTCGCTGTAATCGCGCCATTTGTCCGGATAGCCGATCTTGGTGGTGAAGTTGGCCAGCTTGTCCAGGGCCTTCTGCTTGGTCTCGTCGCTCATCCAGCTGATGCTTTCAATGGATTCGCGGTAGGCGGCCTTCAGGTTGTTGACCAGCTCCAGCATGCGGGCCTTGGCTTCCGGCGGGAAGTTTTTCTCCACATAGCGCTGGCCGACCAGCTCGCCGACGGCGCCATTCACGAACTGTACGCCGCGCTTCCAGCGGGGTTCCATTTCGGTTACGCCCTGAATGGCGGTGCCGTAGAAATCGAAACGGGCCTGGGCCACGTCACTGTTCATGTAGGGCGCCAGGGAAGTCAGCATTTTCACTTTCAGGTAGCGCTTCCAGGTCGCCAGATCGGTGTCGGCGATGATCTTGTCGGCAGCTTCCATGTAATCGGGCTGGCTGACAATGACACTACTGACTTTATCCAACTGTGCGGCCGGCAGGTATTTGTCCCAGTTGATGGCGGGCATCATCTGGGCCAGTTCCTCAACAGACTTCTTGTTGTAGGTCTTTTCGTCGTCGCGGTTTTCCACGCGGGTCCACTGGTGTTCAGCCAGGCTCTTTTCCAGGTCATAGATTTCCCGGGTGCCCGCTTCGGCGCCATCGAGACCAGCCAGCTGCTGGATCTTGGTCAGGTAGGTCTGGTAAGCCTGCTGCAGCTTTTTACCTTTCTCGGAATCGTCGAAGTAGTAATCGCGATCCGGCATGCCGAGGCCAGCCTGCCAGAAGTAGGCGATGTAGGAATCGACATCCTTGACGTCCTGATTGATGAAAATACCGAACGGTGCGTCGTAACCCATGCTGTCGGCATAGGCGAAATAAGCGGTGAGGTCATCGCGGGTCTTGATCGCGTCAATCTTGTCCATCTCGCCCTGGATGGCTTTCAGACCGGTCGTCTCGATCTGCTTCTCGTCCATAAAGCTGTTGTACAGGGCGCCAATTTTGGCCGAGGCCTGATCTTCGGCGTGATTACCGGCTTCGACGATCAGTTCCTTGACCTGCTCGGTGCTCTGATCGCGCAGCATGTCGAAGACACCCCAGCGGGACTTGTCCGCGGGGATTTCGGTCTTGGCCAGCCAGCCGCCATTGACGTAATCGAAGAAGTCGTCTTGCGGGCGCACTTCAGTATTCATGGCCTTGAGGTCGATACCGGAACTCAGAGCGGTCTTTGTCGCAGTGGCGCTGGCGGCCGCCTGGGGGGCCTGGGTGCTGGCCTGATCGGCGGGTGCCTCTGATTTGGAGCAACCGGCAACCAAGCCGGCAATGGCGAGAGAGAGTATTAATTTATTCATTTCGTGCCTTTGTTGAACAAAGTTTGGCTTATTTATCCTGTCGGATATTACGCCGCATCGCCGGCGGGGGGCAACCGGGCTGCGCTCAGGCGCTAGTGCTGTCCGGTAAACGGCAGAAGTGACCCGGCATTAGTGAAGCGTCAGTATGTAAAAACTGCCCGGTCAGAATGCAAAAAGCCCCGCATGGCGGGGCTTTGCTGGTCACTCAGTCCGGTAAGCGGAAGGTGATCGGGATCGTGAAGTTGAAGTTGCCTTTTGCCAGTTGCGGCGGCGCGGCGGGGTAGGGGCCGGCGCGCTTCACGGCATCGACGGCGGCACGGTTCAGGCTTGAGTAGCGTGAATCCTGCAGCGTCTGAATGTCTGTAACATCCCCTTTGGAGTCGATGGTCACTTTCAGACGTACGCTGCCTTCCTGGCCGCGCTCCTGTGCGCGCTTCGGATAGCGGATGTACGGGAAGGTGTGGCGCAGCAGTGAAGAATGGTAGATCTGGCGGGCCAGGATCAGGTCCGCTGTCAGCGGAGCTTCGTCCTCGTCGTCTTCCTCCATCTCGCGGGCCAGTGCCGCTTTGCTCGGCTTGGGCTTGCTCGGCTTCGGCGCTTCGACTTTCTTCATCGCAGAGGCGGGCTTGTCGCCGATAGAAGCCAGCGTGGGGGGCGGAATATCGGCGGTCAGTTTGGGCTTGGTCGGCTTGGGCTTTGTCGCGGCCGGCGCCGGTTTGGCAGCGGCGACTTCCGTTTTGTCTTCCTGCTCTGCATTCAGCGATTCGACCTGCGCGCGAACTTGCGCGATGCGGTCACCGCTTGGTTTCAGCTGCTCATAGCGGCTGAGCAGGGATGAGTCGACATTGCCGGCAGCCAGTAGGCCGCCGCGGAATTCCGAGGAAGGCGGAACCGGACCAACCCAGGCGCGCAGCAGGGTATTGAAGAATTTACGATCTTCGATTTTGCCGAGTGTTACGCCGTTCAGGGCAACGGTGGTCGCGCCGGTGTTCGCGGCGAAAGCGACGGTGAGGTGATCACCTTTCTTCAAACGGCCGTTGAACAGCTTGGCGAAAGTCACCATGTTATCCGCCTGGCTCGTCAGAGTGTCGCCGCCATTATTGATGGCGATTCCTTCCATCCACTGGTTGCGGAATCGGCGTGCGGACATGCTGTCGGCAACGATTCGTACTTCCAGGCTGCGCGGTGTGTTATTGTCCAGCACCACTTCCGTGCTGTTGGCGAGGGTTTCGGAATAGACCGCGGCGATATAGCGGTCCTTGTTGAATTGCTGCTCCAGAGCGAGTCCGTTCAGCAGTGGTGAGGCTTGGGCGGACAATGCCGTCGCAAACACCATCAGGGCGATGACAAATTTTATCGGTTTCATTGTTGTTCGGTGTCTGTATTTCCGGACGGGATTGATCCGGCGGATAAGCATTTTGGCACCCCCTCCCCCGAGGCGCGCCGGCCAGATTAAATTTTGTACTTCCTGCTTGGCGCTGAGGCCTAATTTAATCTGAACTCCGCCTAACTCTACTGTAACTGCAATGGAGTTCAAGTCCGAAACGGGTAGAATGTCTCGTTTTTCTGAAAATGAACCATTGAAGGGAAGACAGAAATCCTCTAATCGATAGAATGCACCGGGGTGGTGCTCAAATAACTCTGTTATTTTCTGTCTCTGAAATAGTCAGGGCTTCGGCAGCGGTTCCGCCCGGAGCTTATTGTTTTACTAAAAAGTCTTTATTGGATGGATATAAAACCACTCAGCGATTATCCGCGCGAGGCCGTAGATCGCCTTCTGAATGTCATTCATTTATTTCGCGATATTCGTGCCAGCAGCGAATGGCAATACGATGTCCTGCTGAAGCGTTCACGACTGGTCAGCCTGCAAGCGGGTGAACGTTTGTTGAACGCGGGTGATGTGGACCAGTGGGTGTATTTTCTACTGCGCGGTGAACTGCACGTACTGATGGACCCTTCGGCAGCGGACGATGCCGCTGTGGCTGACCGGCCGCTTGCCGTTATTCGCCCCGGTGAGGTGTTCGGCGATCTGTCGATGCTGTTGGCGGAGCCGCGTAGCGCGACTATCGCGGCCGCACCCGGCAGCCGTGATACCCAGGTGCTCGGGGTGGATTGCACCCTGTTCGGTGACCTGGATGATTTTTCCCTGCTGCATCTGCCCACCAAGCTGGTGTTCTACCGCAATATGGTGCACTCCCTGCGCTGGAAGCTGGAGGTTTATCGCTCCAAGTATCCGGGACACCAGTTGGCCGACAGTCACCGCAAGCTGAAACTCTATACCGGTCCGAAAAATTGTCGCGACGAGCTGGTGGCACTGGCAGACCAGGCCCGCGCCCTGGCGCGCATTCTCCTCGACTGGAATGCTGAATTTGGCAGTGGTCAATTGATCGACGAGGAATCCGATATGTCCGATTTCCTCGAGTCCATGCTGTCCTGACACTTCCCTCTCTCCGGGCGCCCCGCGCGGCGCTCGGGTAAGTGCGTATCCACTTCCCGCAATTGCAGCGCGCCAGCTTAAATGAGCGCTGCGAGACCACCTCGACTTCAGACCGCTAAAGCCCGACTCCCGGTGTGGCCCCTGGCATGATGTGTGCTTCCTTTCGGAGTAAGGCCCGCCTCGACCCAACCAGGTAAGCAGGGGTCTCCAGCAACTAGTCCTCACAATTGCATTCAGGCGTTCGAACCACTGGTCTTATCTGCTGACGCTCTCAGGCACTAGAGGTATGCTGTTTTTTGTAGGGGACTGTGGCGGCGCTTGGGGTCCGATGGATATTCGGACAATTTATCGGCGGAGGAACGGATTTGAACAGCGGACAAAGGATTGAGAGCAGGGCGGCTGTTTGGCCTGAGATAGTGGACCGTGATGTCGAGCTATTGCGCCCTCAGTTGCCGGAGATTATCGGGCAGTTCATTGAGGAGCGTCAGTTGCCTCAATCCTTTCATCGCGTGATCGACGCCTACTATTTGCCGCTGGCGGTATGGCTGGCGCAGCAGCGACACGTGGATCAGACGCTGGTCGTAGGGATTTGCGGCGGACAGGGCTCGGGAAAGTCAACACTCACAGAGTTCTTACAGGTAGTGTGGGCTGAGATGGGACTGCGCGCTACCGGCTTCTCACTGGACGATATTTACCTTACCCGCGCAGAGCGCCAGGAGCTGGCCGAACGCGTGCATCCGCTGCTGGCCACCCGCGGCGTGCCAGGAACCCACGATGTCTCCCTGGGGCTCAAGACCATCGGGGCGCTATGCGCGGGGAGGGCGGGCAGCGATATACCGATTCCCCGTTTTGATAAATCTCTCGATGACCGCGCGCCGCGCTCCGCGTGGCCCCACTGGCACGGCGAGACGGATATCCTGCTGTTTGAAGGATGGTGTGTCGGCGCTGAACCCTGGGAAGATGCCGCGGCGCCGATCAACGCGCTGGAAAGCGAAGAAGATAAAGAGGGGATATGGCGCGATTACGTGAACGTCCAGTTGAAGGGGCCCTATCGGCAGCTGTTCGCGCAGCTGGACGTGTTGTTGATGCTGAAAGTCCCCGATATGGACTGTGTGCTGGAATGGCGTCGCCTGCAGGAGCATAAACTGCGTTTACGCAGTGGCGGGGGTATGACGGATCAGGAGGTTGAGCGTTTCGTGCAGCACTACGAGCGGATCACCCGCAATCTGCTGCGGGAAATGCCCGGCCGCGCCGATTGTGTCCTTGAGCTTGGGCGGGATCACGGCATCAAAGAGCTGCGTTTCAATCGTGGGGATGTGTGACGGAAAAAACAAACCCCGGCGATTGCCGGGGTTTGTCTGGGGCGAAATTCGCCTTTGTCGTTCGCTGAGCCTTACTTGGCCTTTGGCGGACGGCCGCGACGGCCAGTAGTCTTCTTGGCGGCAGCCTTTTTCGGGCGACCGGCAGACTTCTTGGCGGTAGCGGTAGCGGCTTTCTTCGGGCGGCCCGGAGATTTCTTGGCCGCAGACTTCTTAGCTGCAGTCTTCTTGGCAGGAGCCTTTTTGGTTGCTGCTTTCTTCGGGCGACCCGGCTTTTTCTTTGCAGCAGCTTTGGCTTTGGCGGTAGCCTTCTTGGCCTTGGCAGCGGCTTTCTTCTTGGCAGCAGCAGCTTTTTTCTTATCTGCGGCGGCTTTCTTCTTGGCGGCGGCGGCAGCCTTCTTCTTGTCAGCAGCGGCTTTCTTCTTCGCCGCCGCGGCAGCTTTCTTGGCTTCTACAGCCGCTTGTTTCTTGGCTTCTGCTGCCAGCTTCTTGGCGATTGCAGCCTCTTCCTTGGCTACGGCCTTGGCGACGGTGGAGGCGAGCTTGTTTTCAGCCTTGATGGCTGCGAGCTGATTTTTGGCATCTTTGGCAGCTGCTTTGGCGCTGGCAGCGGCAGTTTTCGCGGTTTTGGCCGCAGCCTGGGCCGCTTTCAGCTGCTTCTGCTGAGCAGCGGTTTTCTTCTTGGCGCGGATGGTTTTGACCTTGGCGGCAGCAGATTTGGCTTTGCTGTCGGCTTTGGTCGCGTCCTTGGCGAGCTTGTCAGCGGTCTTGCCCGCGTCTTTTTCCTGGTTGGCGCGTGCTGTCTCCAACTTGGATTTCAGTGCATTCAGCTCTGCTTGCAGCTTGGCTACGGGGCTGAGTGCCACCGCTTTCGCTTTCGCTTTCTTTTTACGTGCAGCCATAAAATATCCCTGTCTTTCAGTATTGTTGTAGATGGAGCGAGGCACCTCTATCAATGGCTTTGTTGTCGCAAGTCACGCCGGTGTCGATATTCAGGTTATTCAGGTTCTTAACTGCAATAGTTGCCGTTTAGGGCAATTTTTCAGAGAAACGGGAATAACAATCAGCCGGAAAATGCGGGTCAAAACAATTGATAGAGATGCCCCAAAAATCATCGCGCTAATTGCAGCTTATTTATATACTTGAATGCAAGTGTTTTAGGGCATTTTTACCCTGTAATGAATAAATTTAAGTGCTTTTTTACCTTTGCCGCATTTTTTTGGCTGTGGGGATGCGGTTTCCTGGCGATTCAACGTTGGTTTTTTACCGGCGATGCCACCTGGTGCGGATTGCTGATAAATGCCTGGGCGCTGCCGATATGGATGTTGCTGAGATATTTATGGCCGGGGAAGTTTTCGGGAGATTTGCGTGAGACACCGGCATTTACGACCGTACTGATTGGCCTCGCCATTGTCCTGTTAACAGATACCGATCGCGGCGCGGCCATATATCTGGCGATTTACAATCTTTTTGTTCTGCTGGTGTATCTGTTCCACCTGAGCTCGATTGCGCATCCGAAGCTACCGGATACCGACAATACTTTTCCCCAATTGAAGGTTCGCAGTGGGGACGTGTGGTCGGCCGGCAATACAGCTGAGGGTGGCAAAGCTGCGCGCGCGGGGTCGCTATTGATATTCCTGCGCGGCCGCCACTGCGCCGACAGCCGCCATCTGTTGGTGGAACTGTCTGGACTCGTCAGAGAACTCGATCGCCGGTCAGTGCAATTGGTATTGATTGATGCGGATGAGAGGACGGGTTGGCAGCGGCAGTGGATCAGTGACGTGGATGCACAGCAGTTGACACTGGATCCCAGGGCCAACAGCAACCGTCCTTTTGTGGCTGCGGCCGGAGCGCCGCTATGGGAGATTCTCCTGGGCGGCAAGGCGGCGGCCTGCCGTCCGAGTGCCTGGCTGCTCGATCGAGAAGGATATGTTGTGTGGCGGCATCTGCCGGGCAATTACCGGGTGCCGGGCGGCGCGGAGCTGTTGCGCGGCCAGTTGTTCCGACTGGACGATGAAGAGCTCCCCGAAAACTGATCGAGGAGCGGGGGAGGTTATAAAGGGCTAAAAAACGCTGCGTGCGGAGATGATTAAAGAGGGCCGTAGGGCAGGTAGCGGTTATCGGAGTGCTCTCTAATCCACAGTAGTTGATCGCGGTTGAGTGGCGCCTGTCGCCGGCGCAGGGCTTTTGCCAGTGGAATAACCGCGGACTCGGCGCCCGCATCCCAGCCGGGCAGTTGCTGCTCCGCGAGGGTAAAAAAGCGGATCAGGTCCCATAGCTGCGCGTCGTCCCACTGTGCGCTTTCTTCGAGCCAGCGCTGCGCCGGCAGGCGGATCAGGTGAGAGGCTTCCAGGTCCCCTGACTCGAGGCGTTCACTCAGGGGAGTATCGGATTGCACCGCTTCAATATAGCGCTTAAGCAAATCGCGACTGATCTCGGCGGGGGCGGTGTCTGCGTTGGCCGCTGCTTTGGGTTCCCAGGCTCCGACACTCATTGTGTTAATTCCTTGCAGGTAAACTTCGCCGGGCATTATAGCGGTCGAGCCACGGCCCTGCCGAGCCCTCTGGAATTTCCCCCGGGCGGGAGGGGCAATGATTTATCGGGATAAGTGGTTAGAATGACGCAGGCGCGCGGAGCCGCGGGCAATCGCTAAAAGACAGAAAGCTGAGGACCGGATGGAATTTATCGTACAACCCCTGCCCGCCACCAAGCGAGTGGCCCTGGTAGCACACGACAACCGCAAGGCGGCGCTGATTGAGTGGTGCGGTCGCCACCGGGAATTGTTACAGCGGCATCAGTTGCTCGGTACTGGCACGACTGGCACCCGTATCGAGGAGGCCACCGGCCTGGAAATCGAAAAGCTCTTCAGTGGCCCCATGGGAGGGGATCAGCAGCTGGGGGCAAAAATCTGCCAGGGGGAGATTGATCTGTTGATTTTCTTCTGGGATCCGTTTGAACCCATGCCCCATGACCCAGACGTCAAGGCGCTACTGCGGATTGCCGCGGTCTGGAATATCCCGGTAGCCTGTAACGGCAGCAGCGCGGATATGATGGTGCAGTCGGCGCTGATGGATGCGAGTTTCGACCGCGAGGTACCAGACTATCAAGGATATCTGTCCGCCAGGTAGGTTAAAATTCGCGCAATTTCGATTCTTTCCGGTTGGGCGATACTTGTAACTTGTTGATTTTAAAGTGTATTTTTTTGGGTGTGCAGGTTCCACTTGCAAACCTGACAATTTCGCGGCAATCTTGCCCACCTGATTAGACCGGTCAATCCGGCGCCATTCGCATTAGCTAACTGTACGGTGTTTTATGAGTAGACGACGCGGTAAGGCCGTAGAAGAGGAAAAAGCCGATATTGACCTGACGCCCATGCTGGACGTTGTGTTCATTATGCTCATCTTCTTCATTGTGACGGCGTCCTTTGTTAAAGAGAAGGCGCTGGACGTCAATGTGCCTGATCCGAATGAGACCCAGACTAATCCGCCCCCGCAGGACAAGCAGAACATTCTGCTGACCGTCACTGCCAGTGACGAGATCTACATGGGTCCCAGCCGTATCGACACCCGCGCAGTGCGCGCGCGTATCGCGCAGCTGTATGCGGAGAACCCTCAGGCGATCGTGATAGTGCGGGCGGACAATAAGTCCAGTGCCGACACCTACGTTCAGATCGCCGACGCGGCGAAGGAAGTGAGCCCGAACATCCAGGTCTCCCTGGTGCCCTTCGAAGGCAAGTAACTGTTCCGGGTTTACCCACAAAAAAGCCAGCTTCGCGCTGGCTTTTTTTATGCCTGTAAATCGGTGGGTTCCTCTTGATAGGGGGCGGCCAGTGCAAGCCGCGCCCCTCTCGAACGCTCGTATCAGAACTCCGAGCGAATCGCCCAAAGATCCGGGAAGACCGGGCGGAACAGGGTGTTTTGCAGATAACCCACACCGCTCGAGCCACCGGTACCCATTTTGCTGCCAATGGTTCTCTCCACCATTTTCACGTGGCGATAGCGCCACTGCTGCAGTGAAGTATCGATATCCACCAGCGCCTCGCAGATTTCGCTTACCAGTGGGTCGTTGCGGTAAACGTCGATCAGTACTTTCTGGACGGCGGTGGAGGGTTCGGCCACCTGACTGAAATCTCTATTCAATTCACTTTCCGGAATCTGGTGTCCCTCCTTGGCGAGGAACTGCAGGAAGGCATCCCACAGCGTCGGCGCCTGCAGGCGCTTCATCAGGCGCTGGTAGTGATCTGAGCCGGGCGCGTAGTTCTCCAGTTTCTTCGGATCCTTGGCGCCGTACAGAAATTCCAGCTCGCGGAACTGGAATGACTGGAAACCGCTGGCAGTGGACAGGCGATCGCGGAAGGACATGAATTCCAGCGGCGTCAGGGTTTCGAGAATGTCCACCTGCTGGATCAGCGTGCGGTAAATCGCATCGACGCGCTTCAGGGTGTGCTGGGCGCGATTGCGCTCGCCCCCGTTGAATAGGCGCACGAGAAAGTCCAATTCGTGCAGCAGCTGTTTGAACCACAGCTCGTAACTCTGGTGAATGACAATAAATAGCAATTCATCGTGCTCGGGGCCGTCGGATAGGGGCTGCTGGCACTTCAGGAGGTCGTCTACTTTCAGATAGGAACTGTAGGTAACGGTCATGGGAAGATAATACCTGGTTGTATTTTGAGCAGCGGCGAAATAAAACTCTCTTTGAGCGGCGCTGATCAAAACTAAAATTGCGGATAAATCAGTAATATTGGGGCCATTATAAGGTCTGGAGCTCTCCGAATGGAAAACACCGCCCAAACACTGCGAATCAACGGTCGCCGCCTCTGGGACAGCCTGATGGAAATGGCTCGCATCGGCGCCACCCCCGCCGGTGGCTGCAACCGTCAGGCACTGACCGATGACGATAAGCGCGGACGCGACTTGTTCGTCGGCTGGTGCCAGGAGATCGGCTGTGAGATTCGTGTCGACCAGATGGGCAATATCTTCGCCCGTCGCGCCGGCAGCGATGATTCCCTGGCGCCGGTCATTACCGGTTCACATCTGGACACCCAGCCCACCGGCGGCAAGTTTGACGGTGTTTATGGCGTGCTGGCCGGCCTCGAGGTCCTGCGTACCCTGGCGGAGCAGGGGGTTCAGACCCGGGCTCCGCTGGAGGTCGTGGTCTGGACCAATGAAGAGGGCGCGCGCTTCTCCCCGGCGATGATTGGCTCGGGGGTCTGGGCGGGTGAATTCAGCCTCGAATACGGTCACGGGCGGGCGGACAAGGCCGGTAAAACCATCGGCGAAGAACTCGAACGTATCGGCTACCTGGGCGAGGAGCCGGCGCGGCCGAAACCCATTGCTGCGGCCTTTGAGGCACATATCGAACAGGGACCGATCCTGGAAAAGCAGGATCAGGTCATCGGTGTCGTCACCGGTGTGCAGGGGATTCGCTGGTACGACGTGACATTCCACGGCACGCCGTGCCATGCCGGCCCTACACCGATGGCGGATCGCCGCGATCCGGTACAGGCTCTGTCGCTTCTGTGCGAGCGCCTGTACGGCGAAGTGAAGGCTTACTCCGACGATGCCCGTATGACCTGTGGCGATCTGCGCGCCGAGCCCGGCAGTCGCAATACGGTGCCGGAGAAGGTCGTGCTGGCACTCGACCTGCGCCACCCGCAACCAGAGGGGCTAGAGCACCTGCACCGCACCCTCTACCGGCTCGCCGAGCAGGTGGAAGAGGCCACCGGTGTGACCATTGATGTACGCGAAGAATGGCATTCGCCGCCGGTGGCGTTCGATGAAGACTGCATAGATGCGGTTGACCGCGCTGTGCAATCCCTCGGTTACAGCCACCGCAAAATGGTTTCTGGAGCTGGCCACGACTCAGTGTACGTGTCCCGCGTGGCGCCGGTATCGATGATCTTTGTGCCCTGTGCCGGTGGCCTGTCGCACAACGAAGCCGAGTCCGCGGAGGCGGAGCACCTGGAAGCCGGCGCCAACGTGCTGCTGCAGGCGATGCTCGACCGGGCCGGTATTGCCTGATCCGCTTTACAGCGGGAGGACAAAAAGCGACGCCCTAAATAAGAGTCGTAAGCGAGCGCTTACCTTTCTGGCGTCGCACTTCAAACGACAACCTGGAATGAAGACCGATGACTGAATTTACCCTGCGCCGCCGCGAAGAAAACGGCGGCACTAAGCCACTGGAAAAGTGGGGCATGGATTCCGAGTACGGCCCGCTGCGCGATGTGCTGATCGGCCCTGTGGACAATTTCAGCTGGCGCACCGGTAACGCCAGTGCCCGCCGCGCCGAGCGCCTGGGCATGACATTCGATCACCAGGTGGCCGTGGCCCAGCACGCGGAAATGCTCGATGCCTACCGCCACGCGGGCGTGAATACACACCTGATCCCGGCGGACAGCAGCCTGCCGTACCAGATCTACGGCCGCGACTCCTCGGTTATGACGCCCTGGGGGCCGATCGTGACCCAGATGTACAGCCCCTGGCGCCGCGGTGAATGGGCGCCGATCGTCAAGAAATACGCCGAGCTGGATATTCCGATATACGACGTGATCACGGCGGGCTCCCTCGAGGGCGGTGATTTTATGGTGCTGGAACCGGGCGTGATCCTGTGCGGCTACTCCGGAGAGCGCACCAGTCCGCAGGGCTTTGAGCAAATGAAGCGCTGGGTGGAAAAAGAGGGCTGGGAGGTTAAGGGCTATCCCTTCGATCCGTTCTTCCTGCATATCGACGTCATGGTGGCGATGCTGGCGGAAAAGCTCGCGGCCATTTGTATCGATGCTGTGGAACCGGAATTGGTGCAGTGGTTCCGGAATCGCAACATCGAGATCATCGATATTCCCTTCCCGCAGGTGCTGGAGTTGGGCGTCAACGTGGTTGCCCTGGGCAACGACCGGGTCATGTTGCCGAAAGCCAACAAGGGGCTGGCGGAAAAATGTCGTGCCCACGGCCTCGAGGTAATCGACCCCGATATCTCCATGATTACTCCCGGAGGCGGCGGTGTGCACTGTATGTGCCAGCCACTGCGTAGAGATTCGGTTAGCAAGGTTGGTTGAATCGGACCTCGCGTGGCGCGCTGCAGCGGCTAACATAGGTGTCCATCAGAATCGTCCCTTTCCCGCCGTTTGCGGCGGGTAAGGGATTAACCGCGAACAACCGGAGATGCCCATGCAAAGCCCGTGTGCAGAAATCCAGGCCCAGGTCGCCGACCGCGCGCTGGAAATTACGATCAACCGCCCGGAGCGCAAAAATGCGCTGACCATGGCGATGTATTCAGCCATGGCGGAACTCCTCAACGGCGCCGCTGGCGATAGTCAGATTCGTGTGGTCATCCTCTCGGGTGCCGATGGGGCTTTCACCAGTGGCAATGATCTGATGGACTTTCTCGGCGGTTCCGCCACCGGTGAAGATTCGCCTGTGTTCCAGTTCATGCTGGCCCTGTATAACTTCCCCAAGCCCGTTGTCGCCGCAGTCAACGGTCCGGCGGTGGGCATCGGTACCACCATGCTGCTGCATTGCGATATGGCGTTTGCGGGAGACGACGCGGTCTTCCAGATGCCATTTGTGAATCTGGGCCTGTGTCCGGAGTATGCGTCCAGTTATTTCCTGCCGCGCATCATGGGGCATGCCAAGGCTTCCGAGCTTTTGCTACTGGGCAAGAAGTTTGGTGCCCAGGAGGCCGTGGAGCTGGGTATCTGTAACGCGGCACTGCCGGCGGCAGACACGCTCACCCGCGCGCGCGAGGTGGCCGCGGAGCTGGCGACCAGGGCGCCAGAGGCGGTGCGCCTGACCAAGCAGCTGCTGCGCAAGAGATCCCATGCCAGCGGCCTGGAGTGTATAGAGGAAGAGGCGGGGCATTTCCTCAAGCGGTTGTCGTCCGAGGAATTCCGCGAGGCCGCCACGGCATTTATGGAGAAACGTCCCGCGGACTTCTCCCGCTTCGAGTAGCCCTCGAATAGGGCTTTCTGGCAAGGCCCCGCATCGCGGGGCTTTTTTGTTGCACCCTGGTAGCGTGGGACGCACACGCTCAGCGCGAGCGGGATTTTCGCGTAATCGCGGGTTCCTCAAACGCACTGTAGTCGACCTGCTCGTAGCCCCAGTTGAGGGCTCTTTCCTGTTGCCGGTCGCCGATACTTTTGCCAAATACAGCCAGGTGTGACTCTTCCATCAGTTCTGCCAGTTCGCGATTGTTACTGAGGCCGAGGAAGACCCCCGCCTGCATGAATCCTTCCAGGCGATGGCGTTCCACTGCCGGCGTGCGATAACCGCACTTATTGGCAGAAAACATCCGCGCCAACCGTGCTTCCACTTCTGCCAGAAACTGTGTTTGGTCGATCTGCATGGCCACTCCTGCGCAGTTATTGGTATGGCAAATAATATGCGTTTTTTTCAGCGACGTGCACGTTCGACAAATGTCAGAAGTCAAACAGCTCGGTAATCAGGTTGCGCTTCTGCTTGTGCACGACGGGTTTTTCGGGCGGCTTCGCATCGCTGTCGCCGGAGGGGAAATCCGCAGCCGAGCGCTCGATGATTTTTTCCAGCTCGCCACGATCCAGCCAGATGCCTCGGCAATTGGGGCAGTAATCGATTTCGATACCGTTACGGTCTTTCTGTAGCAGGACTGCATCACTGCACGACGGGCATTTCATGGTGGACTCCTTGTCGGTAGTATTGAGAGCGACCGGCCATCGATAAATGCCTCCGCCCTTAGCAAGGTTATACCAAGAGCGGCGGAGGTGGGCGCGGGATTATTGCGATCGCATATTGCGACATTGCAGACGTGGTTGATGGTGACCTCTGGCTGCCTAAGTTGCCATTAATGCATATTTTTGTCGCTTGAGGCCTATTCTGCGCTGTCGGCCTGTATATGTGCGATGAGTGGTCTTATGTTTCCCGAAACAAGTGTAGTAATCTCTACTACACACGAAAAAAAGCGTGATGCGGTCAACAAGGATTTTGTGACACAGTTATCACTTTTCCATTTGCCAGGCCGTGGGCCGATAGAACAATGACAAGAACAAGATTCCGCACCGGTCCCTGGGGTATCCCGGCTTTAAATGTCGCTAAATTTCTGACAGCACTGCTGTTGATCTGTGCCGGTAGCGCCTCTGCCGCCGCGCCGATCCAGATCGGCCCTGACGAGGACGGAGACCTGTACACCGGGCAGGCAGAAGTCTGGCACGAGGAAGGGGATCGTAAATCGCTGGAGGAGGCACTTAGTGCTTTAGCGGTTGGTGACTTCCGGCCACTGCCGGGCGCGGGTTCTACTGGACTGAAAAAAGGGGCTTTCTGGTCGCATTTTTCGTTGCACAATCCCACCGACCAAGCCGTTGAGCTCAATATCGAGTACGTTGACCATCAGCTGATCGAGCTGACCGCGTTTCGACGTGACGCCGCCGCTGCAGACAGCGATTACCGGAAGCTCGCGGATATGTCGATGCAGGCGCCGTTTGACGAGCGCCTGGTACCGAGCAACCGCTTTGTTTTTCCGCTGACTCTGCAACCGGGGCAAACCCAGGAGTTGCTGGTCCGGCTCAGTTCGAACGAAATTGGCTACGTGTACCCCAGTATGCGTATCTGGAGCCCGAAAAACCTGCGCATCAGTCATACCCTGGAAACTGGGGTGGCGGCTTTCCTGTTCGGCGGCTTTTTCCTGATGTCGCTGTTTTCCCTGGTCGCGGCGATTTCCACCCGCAGTCGCACTTTCTACGCCTATTCGCTCTATTCCCTGACCAAGATTATTGCCTGGGCGACTATTTTGGGGTTCACCCATCAATACCTGATTCGCACAGGGTTCCGCTGGAGCTATATGTCCATGGCGGGCGCGGTCAGCATCCTCGCCGGGCTCAACTTTGCCCGTATTTTCCTGCATACACACCGCTACACCATCTGGCTGGATAAGCTCATGCTGTTGATGCTGGCCAATGGGGCAGTGTTGTTTTTCAGCGCCCTGCTGGAAATCAAAGCGCTGGCGCTGCTGACGATTACGATCGCGCTGTTGCTGTATCCGGTAGTGACGGTTATCGGAGTGGTGCGCTGGCGCCAGGGGTCGCGGGAAGCCGCCCTGTTCGCGGTGGCCTGGGGCCTGCTGGTGGCGAGCCTGTTTACCCAGGCGCTCCGGGACATGGGGTATGTGGAGCACCACTTGGTAAACTACTACTTGCCGGTGGTGGCTTCGTTTACCGAAATGTTGGCCATCATGGCCGCCGTGGGGGTGCGCATGCGCCGTTTGCGCCAGGAAAAGCAGCAGGCGGAACAGCAACACCGGGAGCATCTGGAAAACTCCAAGGCCGAGCTGGAAGAATTGGTGCATGAGCGCACCCGAGAGTTGGAGCGGGCCAAGCAGCAGGCCGAACTCGAAGCGCGCACGGATCCACTCACCGGTATCCGCAATCGACGTAGTTTCATTGCCGATGCCGATGAGCGTATCAAATTTGTCCGGCGCAAGGGGCAGCCATTCAGCCTGTTGATGTTTGATATCGATCACTTCAAGACGATCAATGACAATCATGGCCACAGTGTGGGTGACGAAGCCCTGTGCAGCTTCGCTCGGACCATTCTCAGCAAGATTCGCGAAACCGATATCTTCGGCCGTATTGGTGGTGAGGAGTTTGGCCTGCTGATAACGGAGGAGCGGGTCAATACCCTGCACACGGCGGAAAGGCTGCGCGACGATATTGCCAAAGCTTCACTTTCCACGCCGTCCGGTGAGCTGTGCTTTACCTCGAGCATCGGTATTGCTCACGGCGGCAGTAATTGCACCCTGGAAGAGTTGATGCAAAAAGCCGACTGCGCGCTCTACGAGGCAAAAAAACGCGGGCGGGATTTTGTCGTGGCCTACGACGAAGAGCAGTTTGAGCCGGCGCCGGGTTAACCCCGGCACTGCCGTACAGGCGGTTATCAGCGGAACCTGACGGCGGTGCCGCTGACACTGACCATCATCATCGCGCCCTGGGCGCCGACCACTTCGTAATCGATATCGATACCGAGAATGCCGTTTGCGCCCAGCTTGCGCGCCTCCGCTTCCATATCCTTGAAGGCAATCTGGCGCGCATGGGCCATTTCCTTTTCATAGGCACCGGAACGGCCGCCAACGATATCGCGGATTGAGCCGAACAGGTCCTTGAATACGTTGGCACCGAGTATGGCCTCGCCGACCACGACTCCGAGATAATCTTTAACTTCCCTGCCATCGACGACGGAGGTTGTGGTCTTCAGCATCTGTGAGCTCCAGGCATGTCCATGAATGCACTCCGAAGCCTGCCACAGGGACTACGCCCATAACAGGGCTGGCGTGCGTCAGCTGTGTTCGTTGTTAGCGTCAGCGACTACCTGTCGCGACGGAAGGCTTCGGTTATCGATGAAAGCGCGGACTTTATCCGGGTGATCGGTAAAGACACCATCTACGCCAATTTTTCCAATAAACAACCGCAGCAGGTTTTCGAAACTACCGACGGCCGGAGGTATCTGTTGTGGATCGGCGCGGAACGTGTAGGGATGTACGGCGAGGTGGTTTGCGTGCGCCTGCCGCACGAAGCTGGTTATAGCCAGCTTGCCGTCTTTGAACCCCGCAAGCATGGTGGCAGCGGGGCCGACCCCGTCAGCATAGGTCGCTATTTTTTTCAGTCCGGTCGGTGTCTGCATCCAGTCGTAATCGTAGTTCTGCAGCTGGCCGTCGACTTCCACCATTTTCTCGCCCCATTCGGTTTCGGCGATAAGCTGGATCAGCGGCAGGTCCATGTGCAATTGCGGCATTAGCTTCGATTTGATACGTTGCAGCTCTTCAGCGTCGAAACACTGCAGATAGATTTTCTGTTTGCGGCTGTGGTAACCGTATTGTTTCAATACCGATAGTGTCGTCGCGGCGATATCGCGGCCTTCGCGATAGTGAAACCAGGGCTGTTTAATTTCCGGGTAAATACCGACATCGTAACCGAGCGTGTGGTTCAACCCCTGTATCAACTCCAGTTCTTCTTCGAAGGTGGAGAGCTGGAAGCTGGATTTCCCCAGGGGAAACCGGTTCGGATACTTCGCTGTGACACTGTCCCCGCTGCGTACAAAGGCCTCACTGACATGCAGGCGTTTCAGCTCTGCCAGGGTAAAGTCGATGGCGTAGTAGCGGCCGTCTTCACGGGCCCGATCCGGATACGTTTCTGCGACATCCGTGGTGTCATCCAGATAAATGTCGTGCATCACCATCAGGTGATTGTCCTTGCTCAGCACCAGATCCTGCTCAATATAGTCCGGGCGCATGGCGTAGGCGAGTGCCTTGGCTTCCAGCGTGTGTTCGGGCAGGTAGCCGGAGGCACCGCGGTGGGCGATCACCAGCGGCCGTTGCTGCGGGAGCAACGACTCTGCGGCCTGTGAAAAGGTGGCCAGCAATACAGTGAAGATAATGTTTATGCGGACTAAGGTCTGCGCCATGGCTAACTGCTCGATGTCGGATTTATTGTTGTTTTACGCAAAGACTGTGACAGCCGTATATCAGTAAGGTGACAACAGCGGTGTTCAATAGGCAGCGGCATCGCCACCGCCGGGCCGGTAGCGATGCCGATCGGCGTCGTTTATGCCGGTGTCTCTTCCGGCCAGCGGTATTCGGCCAGTTGCTGGCGCAGATCCTTTTTACTGATCTTCCCGGTCGCTGTGTGGGGGAGTTCCTCCACCAGGATACAGTCGTCCGGAATCCACCACTTGGCCACATGGCCTTCGAACGCCCGGATTATGGCCCGGGTATCCAGAGCGGCGCCCGGTGCTGCTACGACGACCAGCAGGGGGCGTTCGGCCCAGCGCTCGTGGCTGACCCCGATGACCGCGGCTTCGGCGATACCTTCCTGGGTCATGGCAAAGTTTTCCAGTTCAATGGAGGAAATCCACTCGCCGCCGGATTTGATGACGTCTTTGGTGCGGTCCGTTATCCCCAGGTAACCCTGTGGATCGATGGTGGCGACATCGCCGGTATCGAACCAGCCGTCGCTGGTGAGCGCGGACTCTTCCGCCTTGAAGTAGCGTTCGCAGATCCAGGGGCCGCGCACCTGCAGTGCGCCAAATGCCTGGCCGTCGTGGGGTGGGGGCTGGCCCTGCTCATCGACAATCCGCATCTCCACGCCGAACGCGGCGCGTCCCTGCTTTAGGCGTCGCGCGCGAGCTTCTTCCGCCGGCAGGTCTGCCGGGACGCGGGCGTTATAGGTCCCCAGCGGGCTCATCTCCGTCATGCCCCAGGCATGGTGGGTATAGACGCCGTGCTTCTGTTCGAACTCCTCCATCACGCTCCAGGGACACGCAGAGCCGCCAACGACCACGCGGTTGAGGCTCGGTACGGTTTGATCATGTTCACGCAGGTGTTTGAGCAACGCGAGCCACACGGTGGGCACGCCGGCGGCGATGGTGACACCCTCCTCGCGAATCAGATTGCTCAGGGTTTCCCCGCATCCCATCTTGGGGCCGGGAAAGACCAGTTTGGCGCCCACGGCGGGAACCGCATAGGGCACTGCCCAGGCGTTGACGTGAAACATCGGCACCACCGGCAACACGGCTTCATCCTGTTGCAGGGCAAAAACGTCAGGCATCAGCACCCCGTATGTGTGCAGCACCATGGCGCGGTGAGAATAGAGGACGCCCTTGGGGTTGCCGGTCGTCCCGGAGGTGTAGCAGAGTGCTGCGGCGGTGCCCTCATCCAGTAGCGGCCAGTCGAAATTTTCCGGCTCCAGTGCGAGCAATTCCTCGTAACAGTGCGCGTTGGGCAGGTCGGTTACCGGCATATGGTCGCTATCGGTCAGCACGACATAACCCTTAACCGTGGTCAACTGGTCCGCCAGCGCCTCCAGTAGTGGCACGAACATCGGATCGATGAACAGCCAGCGATCCTCTGCATGATTGATGATGTAGGCAATCTGCTCCGGAAATAGCCGCGGGTTGATGGTGTGGCACACGAGTCCGCTACAGGAGGTCGCATAGTAGAGTTCGAAATGGCGGTAGTCGTTCCAGGCCAGGGTGGCGATACGGTCGCCGGGCTCCGCCCCGAGTTTCTGCAGCGCGTTGGCCAGCTGCGCAGTGCGCGCGAAAGCCTCGCGGTAGCGGTAGCGGTGCCTGGGATTGTCGGCGGTTACCGAAATGATCTCGCTATTGGGGAAGTTGGCGTTCGCGTGACGCATCACTTCGGTGAGGGTGAGTTGGGATTGCATCATCATGCCTAGCATCATCTGCTCCTTGACTGTCGTTATTGTTTTACTGTTTTTATGGTCCTGTTTACAGGCATGTCGCCGCCGCAGCGACGACCAGACCGCTCACGAGTGCTGGTGCAATGTGACATTGCGGTGACTGGAACTGCCGTTCGCAGTCGCCGCCAGATCACTGAATGATTTTGATCCACTCCCCGGGCTTGGGTTCGCCGCGGGGGTAGTAGCCGTTCAGCAGGCGCAGCTGTTCCTCGGCATAGTTGCCGATATTCATGTGACGAGCAAGCGCCGCAAAAGTGGTCTTTTCGTTGGCGCGCACATAGCGCACATGCTTTATGTCCGGCTGCACCACATCAGTTTTGCGCAGCGGGCGGAAGCTCCGAATGCTGGTCAGGAAAAGATTGTCGTAATCTTCGCGGGCCTTCTTGTCCTTGCCGGAATCTCCGTTGATTTTTCCTTCAAGAAAATACTCCCGGCTGCCGTAATAAATTACAGCAACCCGGTCGGGTTCACTGTCACTCTTTTCCGGCAGCTTGCCGGTATAGCCGGTCAGCCGGTATTGATTCAGCGCCTCATCCTGCTCAAGAGCGTGCACTTTGTAGACTTCCCGCAGCGTCATATCTGCGGGCTGGTTATTCTCGCGCTGGTCGACCTTGATGGTGATGGTGGCGGAGTTATCCGGCGCGGTCCCGACAATGGCTGAGCGTTGATTTTCCACTTTCCAGCCGTCCGGGAAGAGCAGAGAGAATCCCAGACGCTTGTGGTTGTAGCGGTTTTTTTCCGCTTCCTGCGCATTCTCTCCATAAACCAGGCCGTCCGTTTTCTCGCGGTAATACTCCACCTTGGTGACTTTCTGGTTTTCAGGCAGCTTTCCGGCCGCTTCCACTACTTCCTGCAGGCGGATATCGTTGCGAGGGTGTGAGGAAAATACACCGTGGTAGGTCTGCTGTTTCTTGCCCTCTACACGCGCACGGCGGCGGGAAAAGGTTTCCTGGTCCTTGAGCAGGCTGATGACATTGATCATTGCCTGGGGATCGTAACCGGCGTTGTACATGTACTGGGCACCGAACCGGTCAGCTTCCAGTTCCATCTCGCGGCCGTAACCCTTGACCGCCGCGGTACTCCACAGATTGGTCACATCGCCGACCACACCGCTGCCCGTCACGAGTACGGACAGTACCGATGCCACACCGGCACCGGTCGCGGCGGTTTTCTGCCGCACGGCGTGGCGCGCGGTGATATGGCCAATTTCATGGGCCAGTACCGCGGCCATTTCCGCTTCCGAATGCAGATAGGTGAGCAGGCCGCGGTTGATGTAGACGTAGCCGCCGGGCAGGGCGAAGGCGTTGATGTCCTGGCTGTCGATGATGGTGAAATGGTACTTCAGGTTCGGCCTGTCGCTGGCTGCAGCGACTTTCTGACCGACAAAATCCACATAGGCGGTCAGTACCGGGTCATTGTAAATCGGTGTGCTGTCCACCAGTTTCTGGTGCATTTCCTTACCGATCTCGATTTCCTTGTCTTCCGACATCAACACCAGGTCCGGCCGGTTGGTGGCTGGATTAAAGGCGCAGCCAGCAGTGGCGGCGATCAGGACTCCGGCGAGAATCTTATTGAAATAGTGCATCGCGTTTGCCTCCCTCGTTCAGTACGTCCGTCAGGAATTGTTATTTGCCTGGTTCGGCAACAGGAACTGCTGCAGCTGCGCTGCCATTCCCTTGCAGGCATTGGTCTGTACCCGGGCGATCAGCGGGATCGGTATCACGATTGCCGGCATATATGATGTGCCTTTGGCGTCTGCGCTCAATTTACCGGAAAGCTCCCTGTCGCGAAAATCCCAGACGGAGGCCTCGTAGTCCGATTCGTTATCCCAGGTTCCGAAACCGAAACAGCCGGCGCCGGCGGTACCGATGGAGCAACCGATAGAGCCGGCGCTGGAGGTGGTCTCCGTGGAGCCGTCGATCCAAACGATATATTTCACGCCAAAAGCCTCGAGTCGCTCGCGGACTTCCGGCACCGCCATCAGGTGGTCAAGGGATTTCAGGTGCAGCGGTGCTGTGCGAGGCTCGAACCACGGATACATGGCGTCAACAAACTGCTGCTCGGGAATCACCTTGACCCCGAGCGCCGGATTATTGAGCTTGTTGCCGACGCATTCGATCAGATCTGGCTCGGTTTCGTAATCACTCGAGTGCCGTCGTCCGAGAATGACCACGGAATCGCCTTTGGCCAGCTCGCCATTACTGCGCCGGTATTCGTCGATCACCACCGTCGTACAGCCATTCAGCAGTACCAGCGTCAATACAAATAGTGCTCTAACCACAACAACCTCCTGTTATTCCGTGGCAGTAGTGTCGGTCGGTACCGAAGTTTTCATCGATAGCGCCCGCTGCTTGTTGGCGAGCAATGCCTGCAGTTCCGGGACCTTGGCAAATCCGGTATACAGGGTGGCACCGGCGTCGCGCAGGGCGACATTAATTGCCTGGGCCAGGGCATCCTCGCGGGATTTCAGAAATGCCGTCGGCGTTTTGCCGTAGGCAGTGATGACCCAGTTGGCAATGGCATTGCCCTGCTGGTCGTAGGCGTGCATATCGTATTTGATCCACACTTCGAAAATGTTGACCCGGGTCTCCCGCGGCATGGTGAACTGCAGTTCGCGCACTTCCGGTACGATCACCAGTTCCACGTCTTTCGGCAGATTTTGTGGATAGCTGGCCAGTGGGATTGTCTCGGTAAACATGGAGCCGAGAACGGTTTCAAACAGGTTTTTCTGCGCCCGTCCCGTGTCGATTGTCCACTCATCGCGGTCTTCACTGTCTTCGTGGTAGCTGTACTTGCGGAAGTCCTCGCTCAGGTAAACACCGACGGTAAGCGGCATTTGGGTACCGACAGGCTGTGGATATTGCCCGTCGACGCGGACAGTATGCGCGCAGGCGGCGGCGAGTAATGTCGCCAGGATCAGGGTGATTTTCGCTACCTCAGAAAATCCTTTTTTCGGGAAAGCCATGGTTCACTCCTCGATCGCTGTGTACTAGCGAAAGTCGTTTAGCCCCACAAATGTTCCACCATTGCGGTAGGTGAGTTCGCGCATCAGCGCGGCAAATCTGAGTCCGGTGGTTTGCAGGTGCGGTGGGCGGGAAAACTGGATGGGGAAGCCGATCGCGTGGATGCGGATGTTGCGTTTGGCTTCGCCGTGTGCCGCGTTGACCCGGTCTACCGCCAGCATTACGTTGCGAATGGATCTTCCGGTGAATTCATCGCCCAGTACGTAAATACTGATTTTCTTTTTGGAGTCATAAAAACTGCGCACTGCCTTCTCGATACCTTCCACCGGGCTGGAATTACTGAAGGGGTTCCACGAGCGCAGTCGCTCTAGAATTGCCTGGCGGCGTCCGGGCGTATCGGGAATCCATTTGCGCCGGTAATTGGAGAACATGTAGTCCCCCATGTCGTTCATGACCTGGATTCCCTTGACGTTGGGGTAGAGGTTCAGGGTGTTGACCATCTCGTCCATCATCCGGTCCCAGCCGTAATTGAACATACTGCCGGAGGTGTCGATGATGAACAGGATGTATTCGCTGTCGACGGGGATACCGCCGATCACGTTGTTCTTGCGCTGGTAGTTTTCCCCCAGCAGGCGGCGCATTTCGTCGGTCATGGTCTGCAGGGCAACGGTCAGTTCGCCGCGCCGCTTGCCTTCTTCACTCTCACCCTCGGTCTTGCTGGCGTATTGAGCCTGGAGTGTATTGAGTTCGCCGCGCAGATTGGCGAGGCGCTTGCGCTCGATATCGAGCTGTTCGCGCTTGGCGTTCAGATCGCGGTTCAGGATGTTCGTTTCGCCACGGATTTCCGCCAGCTGGTGTTCCAGCTCCTTTACCTGGCCGTCAAGGTCTTGCTCCGCTTCCTCGAGCACAACTGGCTGCACCGTCTTGGCGATCATCAGCAGCAGTACGATGGCGCCGAAGCCGCAACAGATGACATCGAGAAAGGAAATGCTGAACTCGTCCTGTCCCCTTTTGTAGCGATTGCGTCTCATGGCCAGTCCCTCGATGGTGCCAGGAAGGAACCCTGTGTCTCCATGGCGAGTTTCCAGAATTCGCTGGCGGCGAACGGGTCGCCCTCCATCGGGGCGAGTATCACGTTGACCGGAATATCCTTTGGCAGAACTTTCACTGCCCGTCTGAACAGGTCGCGGCGGTCCTTGCCGGAGATGGTTGCCCCGCGCGGCTTTTTCATGCCCTGGGTGGGCAGGCCATCGGTAATCAGGATGATATTGTCCGGCAGCGGCGACATGGCACTGACCGCGTTGAAAACACGTTCGAGGCTGGTGCCATTTTCCGGGACTACCTTGTCGAGCTCCTTGATGGCATGGTCTAGCTGGTCGTGGTCATCCACGTTGAGCCAGCGGTCTTCGGTGCCGGGTATTGCAGCGCGAAAGCCGGTGTTGAAAGTATAAATCTGGTACTGGCTATCCTGGGGGAACTGTGCCGTGAGCCAGGATACGGTGCGCAGGGTACGCTGCCACTTCTCTGTTCCGCGTTTGACCCGGGAAGACATGTTGCGCGCGCGGATTACCTTGATCAGCTCGTCGCCGAGCATACTTGCGGAAGAGTCCACCAGTACCAGGATGCGGTTGCCACCCAGGCGTAGCCCGGTCAGGTACTGGCGATCGCCTTCCCCGACAAACTTGCGCACATTGTTGCCGAGCTTTTTGTTCTCCGCTTCCAGTTCCTTTTTCGCCTGCTCGAGCTTTTTCAGCTTATCCTGCAGGCGCTTGATATCTTCCTCTGAGTTGGTGCTGTCGATTTCGGCGATATTGCCTTTGACTTCCTTGATCTGTTCGATGATGCGGCGGGCCAATCCCTGGGTCTTGGCCAGTTCGTCACTGGTGGTGTCGAGTGTATTGCGCGCAAGAACCAAGTGCTCCCGGCCGAATTCGACCTCTTCCTGCAGCAGGTTAACCTCTGCCGACAGGTCCTGGTTTTCGGCCTTGATGTCGTGGTCGGCACCGTGCTTGATGATCAGAAAGATCAGCGCAACGGCGCCGAAGCCGCAGGACATGATGTCCAGAAACGAAAGGCTGAAGGTTGTAAACCGCCGGTTCCTACGCGCCATAGTGCTCCACGCTGATTGCGGTGATGACTTCGTCGAGTTCCGGCGCGCCAATCTTGTCGCCGGCACTCAAGTTGACCGGTGCGGCAATTTCACGGCCGTTCAGCATAAGCTTCGTACCGGCATCCACCCGCAGTGCCAGCTTCCCCGCGTGGCTGGTGATCGTTGCGGCGGGGTGGTTGGGCGGTGTCGGTGTCACCGACAGCTTGCCATCCTGCCAGCTGACAAACAGCGGTTGCTGCGCTGCCAGCGCACGGTGCCCGTAGAGGAGATGGGTCGCGGCGGCTTCCGCGGCACTGTTGACCTGCACCGCGACCTCATTGGCTGGCGCGGCACTCACTGCGTTGACCAGGGGGAGTGCGCCGGAATCGCTGTGCACTTCCTGCCAGCGCTTGGCCAATGCCTGGGCCACGGCATTGTGCGGCAACAGGTGAATGCGTTCGGCAAGCTGCGCGCCACCGGGAATTTCTGCCCAGCGGTGGGAAACGAAGATGATGCTGTTCGATTCTCTGAGGTTGTCGATCAGCGCACGCACGCGGGACAGGATCGGCGTACTGGCATCCTGTAGCTGGCGCAGGCTGATCTTGGCGGTGCGATCGTCGAGTTCGGCCATGACTTCCCCCTGCCGCATCGCGCGGTTAACCCACTGGGGCATCATGTCATAGAGCTGTTGTTCTGCTTCTGCCGAATGCAGCGGGTCGAATCGGCATTGCATGATGAAGGCGTCGGTAAAGACTCGCGCCCAGGCATCCTGGAAATTCTGCAGGCCGGAGTCGCTGACTGTCTCGGCGATATCCAGTACCGCCTGTTCGTGTACGGCCACGCGGCTCACCAGAGTCTGGTGGCGTTGCAGTTCGATATGCAGCTGGACCCCGCGCGGTGCACAGCCACCGATGCAGGCCGTGGCGGCATCCACCAGTGCCACGGCATTGACCGGGCTTTCATTGATGATGCCGAGGAGCAATGCCAGCTGTTCGCGGGTAAAGTTGCCCGGTACGGCGAGCACCACTTCTTCCGGCAGGTCACAGTGTTCCGACAGTTCCTGTAGGTGGCAGTAAGCCAGATCCGCGTGGTGGCGGCAGCGCACGTTTTCCGACTTCAATGACTCCAGGCTCAGGCGCCGCCAGAACTGGTTGTTGACCTGTGTCGGGTGGCTGCGTGCGCGCATTAGCGCGGCAGTGCCGACGAGAATTTGCTGGGGCTCGATAATCGCGACGCCGGGGCTGTCGAGCACTTCGTCGGTGCCGTTGAATACACGCAGGCCGCAGTCATTGATTTCAAGGACGCCTTGTCCCATCGGTGCTTCCTCTGTTTTTGGTGCGCAGGTAATTTTTACCCGCACGCACTATTTCTGTTTGCCGACAGCGATGGCCACACGGCCGTGCCCGCCGGATCAGCTGACCTTCAAAAAGCGCAGCAGTTTGTTGTCGCAATAATTCTGCGTATCCAACACCAGCCTCTCCTGCATCAGCTGTAGCTGGTGGGTGAAAAACATGATGACGATACTGATGACCAGGGCGACAAAGGTGGAGTTGAAAGCCACACCGAGGCTGACGGTAACCCCGGCAATATCGCCCTCGACCGCCCGGTGTGCCTGGGATAGGGCCTCGCCGATACCGCGCACTGTGCCGATAAACCCGATGGAGGGAATCGCCCAGGTGATATAGCGGACCATGGCAAGTTCGGAATCCAGGCGATCTCCCTCTGTATCACACACCTCTTTGACCGAGTTGGAGACCGCGGCGACATCGCGGGTAGAGCCGAAGCGCTGCAGCGCGGTGAGCAGCGCGCGGGGCAGCAGGTAATTCCGCTCTTCCTCGGGGAGCGCCTGGATCGGTCGCGACAGGTCGCGGGCGTCCTCGGGCAGTATCGGAGTTCCCTCACTGACATTGAGCAGCGCCTTGTCGAGCAACTGGCGCTCTCGGAAGCCGCGCCGCGCCTTGAGTCCCATGATGGCCAGGGCCCAGAGCA
The DNA here is from genome assembly GCF_014904735.1 of Microbulbifer hainanensis. Taxonomy (GTDB): domain Bacteria; phylum Pseudomonadota; class Gammaproteobacteria; order Pseudomonadales; family Cellvibrionaceae; genus Microbulbifer; species Microbulbifer hainanensis. The sequence continues at coordinate 74,554 of NZ_JACZCR010000033.1, forward strand.
TCAGTACGAAGCAGGACTCCTGTTCGTAGTCGCGCATGACGATGTAGAGGGAGCGCTGCTGGATATAGGTTTCGCCCGCCGCTTCGCGCGCGAGCTGCTCTTCGATTAGGGCATCCGCATTGGGGCGGATAATGGCGACGTAAATGGCATGGACCAGAATGACGGCGCCGAGCAGCGCGAACAGCTGGAACATGAAGTCGGAGGATTTGAATTTCATAATGCTTCTCGCTCTAGTCCGAAGGCGCGTCCGCTATCGCGGCGCTCGGATTCATACGGTATCAATGTCAGTGTTCATCTCTGGAATCACCTGTCGTACTCAGATATCGACGGGGTAGGAAACAGACAGGTCCTCGGAGATTTCCTCCGATGCGTGGTAGTCGTCTGCGTCTTTCGGCGTTTCTTTCTGCGCGACTCTCTTGGCTTTCGGAGGCGCAGCCGACTCAGAGGTTTGCGTTTGCGCGGCCTGGCTTTCGCTATCAGCCTGTTCTGTCGCCGCCTTGTCAGTCGCCGGTTCCTGTGCGAAAGCGGGGAGAGTTATCAGGATGCAGGCAAATAGTGTTGCGAACCATTTCATGGCTGTTCTCCTAGTTCACCCAGCGCGCCACGCGAAAGCCCACGTCGTCGCGCGGATCAGCGCCGTAATCGCGATACGAAAGCCGCAGTTCGGTGAGGCCAGCATGGCGCCAGCTGGAACCGCGGATCACGTGGTAATCGCCGTCCTGCGGTCCTACCGGGTTTTCCTCGCGGCGCATTGAGAGGCCGGTACCGATGGTATAGAGGTCGTGAATCCACTCCGACACGTTGCCACCGAGGTCGTAAATACCGAGGCCGTTGGCGGAAAACGAGGCCACGGGTGCGGTTGCTGCGTAGTGGTCGTTGTAGGTGCGCAGCACGGCGGGCAACAGCTGAGCCGCGTTGTTGTCCGCGTAGTTGCCGGAATTTTTTCCGACCGGCAGTTTGTTGCCCCAGGGAAACTTGCGCATGGCACCGCGCTGATAGCGGGCGGCCCAGGCCCATTCGGTTTCGGTGGGCAGGCGGTAGCCGTTGGCACCGGCGTCGAAACCGGTCACGCGGCCGCGCTCGGTGCGGTAAACCTGCTGGAGTCCGTCGCGCTCACTGAGCCAGTTGCAGTAGAGGGCTGCGTCGGTCCAGCTGACGTTGACGACCGGCAGGTTGTCGTTGTCCAGGCTGACACCATTGACGTGGCTGGAACTGTGCATGCGCTGAAAACGGCGGAACTCACGGTTTGTGACTTCGGTGGTGCCGATGTAGAAGGGACGGGTCAGGGCAACCTGGCGCAGTACTTCGTTGGCGCGGCGGCCCTGCTCGCGGCGCGAGGAACCCATGGTGAACTTCGCGTTGGGACGCATCAGCAGCATGGTGCCACCGGCGGGGTTGGTAATTTCTGCCGGGACCTGGCTCCAGCGTGCCTGCTCCGCCGTCAACAAGATAGCGCGGATGCTCTGCTGCAGCTTGCTGCTGGGCACGACGCTGGTCTGGTAATCCTCATAACCTTCTTTGCGCACCAGAATCTCGTGGTTGCGGGCGGACAGGCGGAAAGTCCGACCGGTGGCACCGGCCAGCTGGCCATCGATATAGACCCGGGCATCTTCGGGGCTGCTGGTAATGCGGACTTCGCCGAACACCGCATTCAGGTCGATATTCATGTCCCGCTCGGCGCCTGCGCCGATATCGACGGTGCGCTCGACCGATCCGTAACCGTCCTTGAAAAAGCGCAGCTGGTGCTGGCCGTTGGAGGCCAGGTTGAGCTCCATAGGTGTATGGCCGCGAAATTCGCCATCGACGGTCACACTGGCGCCGGACGGGTCGCTGGACAGGTGCAGGATGCCATCGGCAGCATTGAGGTCGATGGGGGTGAGCGTCTGGTCCACGCCCGCCGTTACTGCCACGGGAACCTCGACGGTCTTGTGACGCGGCATGGAGAGGCTGACGACACGGTCGCCCTGAATTAGCTCCGCATCGATCGGTGTGGTGCCCAGAGTTTTGCCCTCGACGCTGACCGTCGCGCCGGGCGGGTTGGTGGTGATGTGGATATTGGCCCAGGCGGGGCGCAGTGTGGCTTCAAAGCGCTGGGTATTGTCCAGGCCCTCGACCTCGATCTCACGGGTAAAGGGCAGGTAGCGTTCGGTGACGACGGTAATGCGTTTGCGGCCGGCGGGAATATTTTTTGCCAGCCCCTGTTCACTGGCAACTTCGGTGCCGTTGACGAGGATACTGACCGGCACCTGGGGGTCGGTGACAACCTGGATATGCCCGGGCAGTTTTTCCAGCGTCACCACGTGGCGATTGTGGCCGTCATTGCCGACGTCCACTTCACCGCTTTTGGGCAGGTAACCGGCGGCACTGATGGTATAGCTGTAGTGACCGGGGAGCACCAGGTGACCATCGCCGAGCGGCAGGGCGAATCCACTGACACTGACGTCGGCATCGGCGGGTTGGGTTTCAAAAATCAGGGAGCGGGCCACGAGCAGATAAACGAGGATAAAAGTGCCGAGCAACAGACAGGCGGTGACCGCGAGAGCCCGGGGGGACAGCAAAAGTTTCTTCCCGCCAGCTTCCACCTGTACCGGTGAAAAGCCCATGGGTTCGATGACTGAAAAACCGTCGTCCGCGCGATCGTCGTCGCGAACGGGTACCGCTTCCTTTGCTGTCATTTATGATTTCCTGTTACTGCGCACTTATCGATTTATCGCGTTTGCAGGACTTTTATCGGCGCGCACCCGGCTTGTCCGGGCGGGCCCTCCTGCATGAGCAGAGCAAGCCTTCTTCCGTGCAATACAGCTTAGCTCGCAACCGCTCCCAGCATGGGCATTTCGCTGCCGTTTGGCGCGAAAAAGATCTTTTCGCGAATACCGGCGCAACGATTCTGTCCAGCTTTTACTGTCGGCGAAAATCGTACATCTTTTGATCGGAATTCCATGGCTCGGTTCACGTTGTCAGCTGTTATTGGCACTGATTATTCTTTCCGCGCATTCAATGACGACAGTCGGCGGTTCCTCTCCGGGCACCACAATAAATTCGCGACGCACGTCGCGGTAACCGGTACGGGTTCCGACCGCGGTATAGCGACCGGGCTTCAGAGGCACTTCGCGTTCGGCAAAGTTGCCCAGGCGACCCACGTGATAAATGGTCACGTTGGTGCTGCTGTCGGATTGCAGCAATACCGGTACCGGAATGAGTGCCTGGGTGAGTGCAGTCTCCAGATCGTCGATCTGTTTTTCCAGACGAGAGGATTCCGTGCTGTTACCGATTTTGCGCGCGTCGGCGAGGACTCCGCGGGCATAGGCATTGCGTTTGCTACCCCCCAGGGTGAGAGGATCCTTGAGCAGGTCCTGCAGCTGGTCGTCCAGCTTGGCGCGGGCCTGTGCGCGGGCCTTGCCGGTGATCGCCGATACCAGGCTGCCGTCTGTTTTCAGCAGTTTTTCATAGCTTGCGACCGCGCTGTGCCAATCCTCGGATCCTTCCTGTGTCTGCGCGCGGGCAAAAAGCCGGTCGATGCGCAACTGTTCGGCGCCATTGCTGGCCTGCTGCAGGCCGATCGCCGGATCCTTGGCTTTGGGTTTCAGCGATTGTGCGCGCTTGAACGCCGTTACCGCGGCGGTGAAATCTTCGCGCGCAATGGCCGCATAACCCGCCGACATGGCTTCGCTGTAATCGCGCTCGGTAATGGCCGCCAATACCTTTGGTAGCAGAGCCTTGGCGGGACGTGTTTCCGGGTCGACCGCCAGTGATTGCTGCAACTGATCTCGCGCAGTGTTGAGGTCCTTTACGGCAAAGGCTTCCTTGCCGCCGGTGAAATATTTCCAGGCTTCCGGCAGTTTTTCCGCACGCTTTTTGCCCTTTATCCCGCGCGGGTGATTGTCAGAAATGACCAGCACAAGATCGAATGCCTTGTTGGCGGCGCCGACCTCACCGTGGTCGAGTGCTTCATTGCCTTCGGCCAGATGTTTTTCAATCCGCTCGGGAATACTGTCGCGCAATTGCTGGAAGGCGGCCAGGGATGCGCGGTACTTGTCCAGCGCCTGCTTGAATTTGCGCTGGCGATAGATGCCGTCGGCTTCTTCGGAAAGTGCGCGTGCCGCGCTGAAGTCATTGTTGGCCCAGATTTCCACCCTCCGCTCTTCCAGCTCATCCTGCAACATCAGGATTTCCTGCAGTATCTCCTGTACCTCGCGTCGCTGTTGCGCGATTTGTGCATCGGTATACGGGGAGGCAGCCTGCTTGGTGGGGGCAGCATCCTGCGGCTGAGCCGCTATGGGTACCGGCGTTACAGGTTTGGGCTTCTTAACCATTTGCGGCAGCAACCAGAAGACCGCAACAAGGCCGAGTAGCAGGGCACCGCCGATCAGGCCTGCGCGCAGTTGCCCGTTGCCTTTGGGTGCAGTGGATTTTTTGGCAGCGGCGGTGCTGGTCGCATCGTTTCCGGTGCTGTCGCGGCCGAAACTGAAATCGGCGGGCTGAATGAGCGAGTTGTCATCCGAAGACGGGTCGCGGTGTTGCATAGTGGTTCCGCTTGTCTGTGTTTATTGTCCGGGATCGGTTGGCCGCGGGCACACGCATTGTCGCGCCCGCGGCTTGCGATCAGATCTGTGTTCCCAGATCCCCGGTTTCGGCCTGGTAAATCTCTTTCAGGATTTCGCGCCACTGGCGATACTGGTTTTCCACAGATCCGGTCAGGGTCACGGTGCGGTCTTCCAGTTCGACGATGCGCGGCTCCACTTCTGCTTCCATGGAGTCACCCAGCTCCTGCAGTGCCTCGATATGCATCTTGGCTTCGGCACGGCGGTCAAAGCCGCTCTTGATCAGGTAACCGCCACCGGCGATACCCACCTGGCCGGCGGCGCGGGCGCTGCCGGCCCCTGCGCCGGCAGCGGCGATACCGCCGATGATGGCCGCCGCGCCCATGATGGTGTGGTTGCGCGCCTTGCGTTTGAGTTCGTGCATCTGCTGCACCTCTTCATAACTCATGGCGCGCCACTCCTGGTAGGGCTCCTCCATGGTTTTGACGAAAGTGCCGTAGTAGCCCTGCAGGGTGTCGACGAACAGGTAGTCGCGCTCGCGAATACGTCGCACCCGTGCCAGCATCGGATCATCTTCTGCCGGCAATGCGTTGAGATGATAGAGACCGTCATCACTCTGGGACAGGTAGCGGTCGAACGCGTGGGGAGAAAAGCTGCGCGCAAATCGCAACTCGGAAATGGTGCGCAGTTCGGCAATGTAGTCGTCCGACAATTTCTGCCGGTAGACCATCATGTCGTTGGCAATGCGGTTGTAAACGCCCTGGAATGCATCGCCCTTGGTGGGGTGCTTGCGGTCATAGGCGTAATGGGAAGCCTGTTCCGTGTACTGTTTGGTAAACCAGCGCTGGCCGCGGGAGTCGGTGACGGTCACGTCCACCGTCAACGTTTCACCATCGGACTGCACGATCCTGCCGGTGACGGTGACGTCGATATTGGTGCGCTCGCTGGGAATGACCCGTACGGCGCCCCAGCCCTGGCTGGATTGCAGCGAATCGGCCAGGGTTACGGCAATATAGCGGGATTCGGCATTGCGCAGTTCCGGAAATACGAGTTTATCCTCTTCCGCCTTGGCGGTGTCGAGGCCGGGGTTGAACTGGACAATACCCACGTCCAGCAGCCGCCCTTCGGGAATTGCCGCGTCTTCCACAGTCAGGGGCGTGTAGGCCGTGGTGCGCACATCGGTCGTGGTGCAGGCACCGAGTGTGAGCAGCGCCACCAGGGGCAGCGCACGGCGCAACGCAAAATGACCGAACCGGGAAATGGAAAAATGCATTGTGATTCCCTCCGCTATTACTTCTGCGCGTTTTTATATTTTCGATATTCCGCCCACAGTTTTTCCCGCAGCTCCGGATCTGATTCCCGCATCGCCGCCTCGCGGATCTGGCGTGCGACGACATCGTCGTCATTACCGTTGGGGATATCTGCCGGTACCACGGGGGTGGTGCCGCTGTGATTGTATTCACCCTTGCGACCGGCGGTTGCCGCGCCGGGCCCGGTAGCCTGACCACTGGAATTGTTCTGCTCGGGGCCGCTGCCGCCCTCGCCACCACCGCTGGGAGGAGGGGCGGGAAGTTCTGCTTCGGCGGATTCAATCAGGTCTTCCAGGGACTCGCCGGGAGGCACTTCGTCCATCGCTTCGTCTTCTTTATCGCCGGCGGCGGGGCGATTGCGGGCGTAGTCGCGCTCGCGCAGGATCATGCCGTCGTAGCTGGCCATGGTGGAATTGAATTCACCATCCAGATCTGCGACCCGCTCGGCGGTGGTGGCCGGTGCCTCATTGGGGGCTCCACCACTGCGACTGGCGGGGCTTCCCGCGCTGGCCTGGGCTCCACCACCCTGGGCACTGGCGGACTGGGAGGCGGGGCTGTTGGCAGAGGCGCTGCTGTCCGCGGGTGAGCTGTTCGCCGGCGAGGCGTTGCTGGCGGAAGCGCTGCTGCTGGACGCGCTACTGGATGACGAGCTGCTTGAAGACGAACTGCTGGACGAAGAGCTGCTTGAAGAAGCCGTTTTTTCCTCCTCGGAAAAGTCCACGTCCTTCGGTGGTTCGCCGTCGCTGTTGTTGGACGGATCCGGCGGCATATTGCGCTCCTCCGCGCGCCGATCGGAATCGCTGTAAACCGGTGTCGAGGGATTGTTTCGACGTGCGCTCGGGTCGGGCATGCTGTCGCCGGCGGAGCTGTTGCGCCGCGACGATTCCTCACCACTGCGCGATGCAGTCGAAGCATCGCGGCTCGACTCCTGGCCAGATTCGATGGACGGCATCGAGGTATTCGGTTGGCTGCTGCTCGTGTTCGGCATGCCCTGGCTGGAGCGGCTGGACGAGCTGCTCGAGGGCATGCTGCTACTAGCGGTCTGCGGCTGGCTCTGGCTCGACGAGCTGCTGGAACTGGAGGAGCTCGACTGGGATTGCGAGGGCGAACTGGAGGACGACTGGGACTGGGAGGGCTGCGCCGGTGGCTGCTGCTGGGTCTGCTGGCTTTTGCAGCCGGTCACCACTGCGCTGACAACGATCGCCGACGCCAGTGTGCGCCAGCCGATGCTGCGTCGAAAATCTTTGGGTACCGCTTTCCGTAGTGTCATTGTGTCTCTCCTGACGCGCTCTGGAGCGCTGTCCCATGTGAGCGATTTTTGCGACGAAAGCCGGGCGCAGCCCGGCTTGTCGCGGTGGCCGGATGCGTACATTTTCCCGACCGTGATTACTGTCTGTCTGAACTTCGACCCTTTACTCCGGTGGCAGTTTTACCTCAGGTGCAAAACGGGCGCGCCTTGCTTCAGTCAAAAACAAAACGTTGCACGATACCCACGGTATCCACCGGTTCACCATTTTCAAAACGCGGGCGGAACTTGGCGCGTTTAAGCACGTTGCGCACGCGCGAGCGGATGCTGACGGAGTCCTGCGGCTTGGCGTTCAATACTTGGATATTGCGCGCCTTGCCAAATGCCGTCACATCATAGGACACGGTCACATAGGAGTTCGCCAGGGCCTGGCGATCTTCCTCCAGCATCGGCAGGGCGGGCAGGGCGGCGGGCCGACCGAAAATATCGTCGATTTCCTGATTGGTGGCGCCGTTATCCCACAGGGCCTGATAGGCTTCGCCGTAAGTTTCGCGCGCCGAGTGCCACTTGTTAAACATCATGTACCAGTCACCCAGCTCCACTTTTGCCTTGGCAGAGGCTGCCGGTGGTGACTGCGGGTTTTTCTGGTAGACATCGACGATACGGTTGATGGCATCCTTGCCCGAACTGAAGCTGTTCATGCGGTACTGGTCGAGCTGGGAGCGCTGTGCATCCATGTTGGGACCGCCGCCGAAACTGGTGTTGATAACCACCGGTTGTTCGGGTTCACCTTTATAGGTGGCAAGGTAGTAATTGGTCGCCTTGAGTCCGCGCAGGGCGTCGACCAGGCGCAGGTCATTGGCGCCAAAGTTTTTCGTGATGATATCCACTGCGAGTTCGTAAAGATTGGTGGCGCTGATCAGGTGTTCGAACAGGGTGCCACCTTTTTCATCCACGTAGGCCTGGAGGTGCCAGCGACTCAGGTCATTGATCACCGGCAACATGCGCGGATCTTCCTCACCGTAATTGCGCTCATTTAACCAGTAGAGGTATTCCTGGTTGTCATTGGCGTCCTCCCACTTGCTGAGCGCGATCTGGCTGTCGATCATGCGCTCGATCATGGGAACCTGATTAAGGGAATAAAGTCCTTCGTTGACACGATTGATCAGCATGGCGCGACGGAATTCGCTGATTGCCTCCTCGTGCTTGCCGGCGCGCTGCAGGGCCGTGCCGAGCCCCATCAACTGTTCGTCAATTCCTGCGCCGTAGGCGCCCTGTTCCGCTTCCATCTCCTCGATGCGTTCGCGGTATTCGTCGACGGCCCGGGACGTTCGCAACTGGCGGGTCGTGGTTTTCAGTGGTTTGGAGGCCGCCTCGATAAAGGCGGGGGGTGGGGCATTGGTGTCTGCGGCGCTGGGCGAGCCGACTTCCGCGCAGGCGTTGCCACACAGCAGAGCTGTGGCTGTAAACATCAAGCCGATAGCAAACGTATTGCCGATATCTGTCTGTGTCACGATTGAACCACTTCTGTTCCATGTTGTGCTTCACCCGTTTTCACGCGGCTGCGCAAAATATACGGGCACGAACTCCGCTCGGGCACGAATGCCGCGCGGATTTTCTCTCCCTGAAGTGTGGTTCTCTCACAGTCCCTGACGGTGCCCGGAGTGATTTTTTCCGGTGTCAGGCGGAAGCTTTTTACGCCGCCACCTGTGAAATACGCGCCCGAGTCCTCGAGGGGGCTTCTGTGGGTGCGTAACTCTGAGTATAGCCAAGCGGCGTTTCCAACCTGCCAAGATTGACGGCTTTGGCGCCGAGGATTTCCCCAGTCGTGAACATAAACAGTATCACTAATTCGGTTTAGCAGTCTCGCGGGCAAATCAGGTGTGCTGTACAAAACTGCGATGATTTATGTGCCATTAATTGTGTGTCCGGATGGCGAAGCGGTCGCTTGTGCGGATGTTGCAGAATCGGTGACCAGGGAGGGGGTTCGCGTGCCGGAAATATTCACGAAGGAGCGCGGGGTGCCAAGGGCGAAAGGTTTGTCCTATTAGTGTGCATATATTGTGTGTGGTTAATGCGTAAAAAACATTTCGGGTGGGCGAGGGGTTTGGATTGCTGGCCCGCAAGCGCCATAATCTGCGCATAGGTAATGACAGGAGAATGCCGGTGAGCATCTATATAGACCCTGCGGTGGGCGCCAGTCTGCGCGGATTCGAAGTGCCCGAGAAACTGGGCTTCGGCACTGTGATGGCACCCGTGATGTTTCGTGCCGTCTACCAGGACGGCTGCTGGAGCCGCGGGGAACTTGTTCCCTACGCACCGCTGGCGCTGGATCCCGCGGCCAAGGTACTGCATTACGCGCAATCCTGTTTCGAGGGTATGAAGGCCTATCGCACCGAGGGTGGTGGTATTGCCCTGTTCCGGCCGGAGCGCAATGCCGTGCGCATGGCGCACTCCGCCGAGCGGCTGTGCATGCCGCCGGTGCCGGAGTCCCTGTTTATGGACGGCGTGCGCACAGTGACCGCTTACTGCGCCAACCTGGTGCCGGCCGCCAGTGGTGAATCCCTGTACCTGCGTCCGTTCCTGATTGGTACCCAGGCGGACCTGTCCGTCTCGGCCAGCACCTCTTATGAATACATTGTCATTGCCAGTCCTTCGGAGGCTTACCATGCGGGCAATATGCGCCTGTGGGTCGAGCGCGAGGATGCCCGCGCGGCGGTGGGCGGCACCGGCGATGCCAAGGTCGGCGGGAATTATGCGGCGTCCCTGCTCAGTATCGCCCGCCTGAAGAAGCGCGGTTACGACCAGTCCCTGTGGCTCAATCCGGGCAACCGCAAAACGGTGGATGAACTCTCTGGCATGAATTTCTTCGCCGTGATGGATGGCGAGTTGCACACTCCGGCGCTGAACGGCTCGATTCTGGAGGGCGTTACCCGGGATACGCTGATCGACCTGGCGCGAGACCTGGGCTACGCGGTGCACGAGCGCGCCATCGATATCGACGACCTGCTGGAACTGGTGCGCTCCGGCACCTGCAACGAGGCATTTGCCTGTGGTACCGCCGCGATCATCAGCCCGATCAGCGTATTTGGCGACGGTGACGGCCAGTACGAACTCGCCCAGGCCCCGGGCCCGGTGGCGGAGCGGCTGCGCGCGGCGTTGCTGGATATACAGGAAGGGCGTGTCGACGACCGCTTCGGCTGGATGCAGTCTGTCGAACCGGTATCTTTGAAAGACTGAGGGCAGCGCGCCCGGTTTCGATCGCGCCGTGGACGTCCGCGGCGCGGTCGATGTTCTCCAGGCGGCCGGCAGTCCGCTTTTCTTTCGAGTGGTTAGGTATCACTTGCCCGCCTGCAACTGTTTCCCCCCGAAACGTCCCGGATAACTTTGCCGCCAACCAGGCTGCAGGCGTTGACTTGCACGACTGTAGTGCTACAACTGGAGGGGCAAAATAAGAAAACTGGAACTCTGGGAATGACCTCGTTGTGGAATTCCTCACTTTGACAAGCAGTATCCAGATCAATTTGAGAGGGGAGCTCTGAGCCGGTCGCCGGCGGCAGAGTCTTCCAAGGTCTCGCCCGGGGCTCCTCGCAAGAGAGTGAGGAAATCGGGATGTTGAGCCATATGTTCGGACTGCTGGTCCAGCCGCGCAGGCAGTGGCAGCAAATCGGAAATCTGTCGGAAAAGAATCTTCGCCGACAAATCCCCTATGTCATCGTGCTGGCGCTGCTGCCGGCGTTGTCCTGGTTCTTCGGCACCACCCAGGTGGGCTGGAGTATCGGCAGCGGCGACCCGGTGCGCATTACCCGGGAGAGCGCCCTGTCGCTGGTTGCGGTGTTCTACTGCACCATGGTGTTCGCGGTGATTGCCATCGGCTATTTCATTCACTGGATGGGGAAGACCTACGGGGCCACGACCTATCCGATGAAGGGCATGGTGATTGCCGGGTTTACCGCCACACCGATCTTTCTGGCCGGGGTAGCCGGTTTCTACCCGATGCTGTGGCTGGATATCCTGCTGGCCACGCTCGCCGTCGCCTACGCGGTTTACCTGCTGTACATCGGTATCCCGATCGTGATGGGGGTGTCCGAAGAGCGCGGGTTCCTGTTTGCCAGCGCCATTGTCACCGTCTCCCTGGTGATGGCGGTCGTGGTGATGGTCGGCACTGTGCTCTTCTGGAGCTTTGTGTCGGCACCGGTCTTCCACTGATCCTCGATTCGATTCGATTCGATTCGATTCGATTCGACGCCGCCGCGCGGGCCGATACCCGCGCGACCGGTCCTTCCGCAGCCCCGGCTAGGGCGTGTACCGGTATACGAGCACGTAACCGTTGGGTAGTTGAAGCTCCTTGCTCGCGGCCTGGCCCCGTTCCAATTCAATTTCCGACAGTGCCCTGACCACCTGGCGCGGTTCGGTATCGATACAGTGCATGGTCATCGCGGCGATGTTCCTGTCTTCGCTGATGACGGCGTGTTCCTGAATCTCCAGCAGAATATGCTCGGCGTCGGCCCGGAGCTGGTAGCCCGGACCGCTGGCGAGTGTCAGGTGATATTTCATCCGGCCCCAGGGGCCGTTGCAACGGATGGCCTGATATTCCCGCGGCGGTTCATCGCCGGGAATGGCTCCGGAATCATAGGACTGAAAGGCCTCTCCGAGTTCCTGCTCCGCACGGTAACTGTGGCCGGTGGGTGTGACTATTTCTAGCTGCAGGGTCTCGGTCGCCGACGGGGCGGCGCTCATTGGGGCAATGAGAAGCGGAAGCAGGTGGCGAACTTTCATTGTCTGGGTTCGTTCGGCTCTTTGTCTCGAGACACTACAGGGCGCCGGCGAATCCAGCAAGATGCGGTGAAATAATGTCCTAAATGTGCCTTGCTGGCCTATGACCAATTGGCTAGTATCGGTGCTGCTGACAGGCAACCATTTTTTTCGCTCCTTAGTTGGTACACTCGTACACATTGCGAAATGGGGAAGCAGTAATCCGATGCGCTGTCACGTCGAATAACTCGAATAAAAGGAAAACATCATGAAGACCGCAGCGTATATTGGCGTGGCCCTAGCCACTGTGCTGGCGACAGCCTGCTCCAAAGACTCGGGAAGCGCTCGACCGGAAGCCGACGTAGCGCAGGCCTCTGCCTCTGCCGATTTTCAGAAGCAGTTACTCAAGCAGCTGATCTCCGCCAAGCCCGGCGATGTGATCGAACTGCCCGCCGGCACCTACCAGCTCAACCGCAGTCTTTCCCTGGATGTAGACGGCGTGACCATTCGCGGCGCCGGCATGGACAAAACCGTGCTCTCTTTCAAGAACCAGATTCAAGGTGCGGAAGGACTGCTGGTCAACGCCAGCGATTTCACCCTCGAAAACCTCGCCATCGAGGACACCATTGGCGATGCACTGAAGGTGAATGAAGGTGAGAACATCATCATCCGCAATGTGCGTGTCGAGTGGACCAACGGCCCGGCCACGGAAAACGGTGCCTACGGCATCTATCCGGTACAGACCACCAATACCCTGCTCGAAGGCAATGTGGCCATCGGCGCTTCTGATGCCGGTATCTATGTCGGTCAGTCCCGCAATGTGATCGTGCGCAACAACCGCGCCGAGTACAACGTGGCCGGTATCGAGATCGAGAACACCATCGGTGCCGATGTCTACGACAACGTGGCCACCAATAACACCGGCGGCATTCTCGTATTCAATATGCCCAACCTGCCGCAGCCGGGCCACAGCACCCGCGTGTACGACAACAAGGTATTCAAGAACAACACCGAGAACTTCGGTCACAAGGGCACCCCTGTTGCGGCAGTGCCTGCGGGATCCGGTGTCGTGATCAACTCCAATGACAATGTGGAGATCTTCAATAACGACATCGCGGATAACGACACGGCCAACGTCATTGTGAGCAGTTACTTCATGGCCGGTTACTATTCCGACAAGTCCACGCAAAAGGATTTTGACCCCTATCCGGAAGGTATCTACATCTACGGCAACCACTTTACCGGTGGCGGCACCTCCCCCGATCAGATGGAACTGAAAGCGCTCAAGCTGGCCAAGTTCGGTCTCAGCGGCAGCATTCCCGACGTTCTCTGGGACGGTGTCGTGGATGAGAAGAAAATGGTCGACGGCAAGGTGCCCGATGAGCTCAAGTTGTGTATCGACAATGGCGATGCGGGCATTCTCAACGTGGATTTCCCCCACGACTTCAAGAACGTTTCCACCGATATCGCCCCGCACCGCTGCAGCCTGAAAAAGCTGCCGCAGATTGTGCTGGATTTCGATCAGAAAGAAGGCGGTGATAACGAAGTAGCAAAAGTCGAGGCGAGTGATGCGTAAATTGATTTGGGGCGCGGTGCTGGCCCCAATTCTGGCACTGTCCCTGCAGGGGTGCGAGGCGCCCCGCGAGCAGGTTACCTTCTTCGAGCGCGATACCGTGCCGGAGAATCTCAGTGCTTGGCACCTGGTAGATGTCGTTGACGGCGCGCTGTCCCCGAACGCCGGCGTGACGCCCTACGATCTGAATACGGCCCTGTTTTCCGACTACGCACACAAGCTGCGCACTGTCTGGATGCCGCAGGGGAAATCCGCCCAGTATGGTAACGAGGACTTCGATTACCCGGTGGGCACGGTCCTGACCAAGACCTTTTACTACCCGAAAGGCGAAAACGGCACCATTCTGCGCACCGACGATTACAGCAACGACTATGTGACTGGCGCTGCCGGTGAGCGGTTGGACCTGGACAAGGTTCGTCTGGTGGAAACGCGCATCCTGGTCAAGCGCGCTGACGGTTGGCAGGCGTTGCCCTATGTCTGGAATAAGGAGCAGACCGAAGCCACCCTGGAGATCGCCGGCGATGCCAGCCCCATGAAAATGGTGAGCGAGGACGGCGAGAGTGCGGAATTCACTTACGTGGTTCCGGACCGGAACCAGTGCGCAGGCTGTCACGCGGACAACCACACCAAGAAAGCCCTGCATCCGCTTGGGCCGCGTGCGCGTCACCTGAACAAGGACTACGCCTACGGTACTGGAACCGAAAACCAGCTACTGCACTGGCAGCAAATCGGTTACCTGACTGGCTTGCCGGACTTCGCTGAAGTCCCGCAGGATGTGGATTACGCCGATGCCAGCGTGTCGCTCGAGGATCGTGCGCGTTCCTATCTGGATATCAACTGCGGCCACTGCCACAATCCGGCCGGCGCCGCGGATACGTCCGGGCTGATGCTGTATCACAGCGAAGAGGAACCGCGCCGCCTGGGTGTGTGCAAGCCGCCGGTGGCTGCGGGAACTGGCAGCGGCGACCGACTGTTTGCCATTGTGCCCGGTCACCCCGAGCAGTCGATTCTCCCGTTCCGCGTGGGTTCGACGAACCCCGGCGCGATGATGCCGGAACTGGGCCGCGGCCTGGTTCACGAAAAAGGGTTGGCTCTACTGCGCGAATGGATCGCCTCCATGCCGGGCAGTTGTTCCTGAGTAGTGCTCTGACGAAATGGCGGGCCTCAGGCCCGCCATTTCTTTGCTAGTCCGCGTAGGATCCCGCTAGCGTGCCGGGGCTTTCTACTGTGCAGTCGGGCCATTGCCGGGCAAGCCAGGGCGCAGTGAACCCGCAGGTCAGCGCCCCGACTTCATGCTGGCGTTTGTACGCTTTCAGTAGGGCTACATAGGTGCGATAACGCGCTGCGATCTTGCGCACGTAGTCGTAGGGCTCCCGTCCGCGGGCATAGCCATAGCGGGCTTTCTCGTAATACCTTTCCTCGGCCAGTAATAGCATGGCCTTTTCCACGTTGCCAAACCAGACCTTGCGATCCCAGCCCATTTCCTCCGCCAGGTCTTTGGCGTCGTAGACGTGTCCCAGGCCTGCGTTGTAGGAAGCCAGGGTGAACCACATCATGTTTTCCGGACTGATGCCCTTGTCTTCAAACTTGCGGTGCAGCCATTCCAGGTATTTCATGCCGGCGCGCACGCTGGTCTCAGGGTCGAACAGGTTCGATTCGCCTACCTGCTTGCCGGTATCCGGCATTACCTGCATAAGGCCGCGGGCGCCAACCCAGGATTTGGCCTTGGGGTTGAAAGTACTCTCCTGGAACATCTGCGCGACCACGAGACGCCAGTCGAAATCGTATTGATCCGCGTATTTCTTGACGAGCTTGTCGAAGGGGGATATTTCGCCTTTCTTGCTCAGTTTCTTGATTTCATTTCTCTTGCGCTTCGGTTCCTCGAAGTACTTATGGAATAGCAGCTTACGCAGTTTTACGATCTTTTTTCCGTTAAAGAAATTAGTCACCGCCTGCAAGAGATTTGGGTTGGATTCCCGTACCATCCAGCCGTAGGGGTTCTCCATCACCCGTAGGTCGTATAGGGCGACGATTTCGTCACGCCAATGGTGTTCCATGCGTACGGTGACGTCGTCGGCAATGGTCAGATCATATTTCCCGTCGGCAATACGGTCGAGAATCTGCGGAATGGTCAGTTCCTCGGGAACCAGTTCTACCTTGACCTTAAGATCGGGGTTGTCCTCAAGGATTTCCATCAGCACTTCATACTGGCTGCTGGAACGCAGGACATGAATAGTGCGACCTTCCAGATCATTGAGCGAGTCGATGTGATCATCTTTATCGCCAACGATCTCAACCTTTTCCTCCATGTAGGTGGGGCCAAAATCCATACCGTGTTCATCCCGAAACTCTGTCGCGGATAGCAGGCTGGCGGCCACGTCGGCCTTGCCATCGCGTACCATTCTGAACAGGTCGGCGTGAGTGGGCGCGACAAGGATCTCCAGCCGGACATCCAGTCGTTTGGCGAATTTTGTTAGCAGTTCGTATTCGTAGCCCATCACCCGGCCCTTCCACATAAAGTAGGTGCCGGGGTGGTTCCGTGTGGCCGCGCGCAACACGCCGCGCTCTTTTATTTTGTCCAGGTCGCCAACCGAACGTGAATATGGCTGTATGAGCTTTACTTTCCGAATCGCACCGTTGAGGGCTTTCTCCAGCTGTGGTGAGTTCTTTCGAAACCCTATTGTCAGGTTGTCCTCCTGTGGAAAGACGATATTTTTTTTCAGGTTGTCGCGAAACTGGGAAATTAGGTCGAAAATTTGCTCGTCGATAATGGTGTAGTCGATATGGCCGAGGGATACATCGATTGCGAGTTCGACATAATTTTTCTCGACAACCTGGAGTTTCAATCCCGGGTGTTGCCGGGCAAACTCTTTGGCTTGATCCGCAAACACGGTGCCCTTGGTCACCGCCAGCGTCTTTCCGTTTAATTTATCGCCGTCTTTTACATCTGCGGCCTTTTTGAGAGAAATCAGCGTATTGTGGGTTTTGCCAACGGGGATGGAGAAGTCAATGAGTTTCTGGCGTTCCGGTGTGGGCACCAGATTGTTGGCGATAAGGTCTCCCTTGCCCTCCATTAGGAGTGGGATCAATTGGTCGAAACTGTCCGCATAGAGCACGACAGGCTTCAGTCCAATAAGCTCCGCCTTATGTTTTAACAGTTCAATTTCAACGTCCTGCTGGGTGGCGGCGCGATGCAGGGAGTCGGTATTGGCGATATCGACAAGGATACGCAACTTGCCGCGTTTCTTGATGGCGTCCAGATCACCCTTTTCAATATAGTTATTAAAGGCGCCGATTGGATATTCATCGGTGGTGTCCGGTGCCCAGGCGGCTTCGGGGCGCAGGTCATTCCTGGTTGCGGCATGGCCTGCGTACTTATCTGCGGGCTCTCCAGACTTCTGGTCTTGCGCGCTATCTTCACCTTGGTTGGCAGCGTTTTTCTCTTTCTTGAGTTCTTTTTCAGGTTTTCCGGACGGCTTATCTGTCGTGGACTGCGCTACCGACTGGTCGGGTTCCGTCGCATCATTCTTTTTACGATCACATCCTGCAACATAAAAAAGCACGCTAAGTAATATCAGGTAAGCGATGGCTCGGAGGCTCGACTGCATGGGGGCTCCAGGGGCACAGCGTATGCAAACACTAAAAGTCTAGTCGCTCCCTATCCCGAACCGGCTGGTGCAGGGGGCTGCCCTCGATTTCGGCCCTTCTCCTCAGCGAGGTCCTGAGTATCGTATAGGTGGCCGAGTCCGCCATTTGAAATCGAACTTTTTTGCGTAGCGGCGCACGATAGTGTCAAAGGGGGATATCTCGCCCTTGCGGTTGAGCTCTTCAATTTACTCGCGAGTCCGTTTGGGTGAGTTGAAATAGCGTTCGTACAGCTGCGGCAGTTTGTCGTCGGTAGTGGGCTTGGCGAAAAACCGGTTGATATCCTGCAGCAGTGCGGGATTGGATTTCCGCACCATCCACGCATAGTGGTTTTCCTGATCGGGAAGTGCCTGCGCGAAAATAATGTCGTCGCGCCAGGCCTGTTCCAGGCGAACCGAGATCTCATCGGCAATAGCGAGATCGCATTCCTCGTTGGCTACCCGGTCAATCACCTGTTGAATATCCAGCTCGTCGGGAACCAGTTCCAGCTCGATGCCGTCGACCTTTTCCTGCAGCGCCTTGGCAGTTTCGAGCTGGCTGCTGGCAGGGCGGACACAGAGAGTGCGACCGGCGAGATCCTGAATGCCCGAGAGTTTGTCGCCGGCGCGGGCCACTATGCCTGTGGCGCTTTGCAGGTAGGGCTCCGAGAATGCCATACCTTCCGCGCGACTGCGGTCGGTGACTGCCAGCAGGCTGGCGCAGACGTCCGCATCGCCATTGCGCAGCAGGCGCACGAAATCCTCATGCTCTTCGGCGACGACTATATCCAGGCGTACGCCCAGCGTGTCGGCATAGTTTTCCAGTAAATTGAATTCAAAGCCGAGGATCTGGCCGCGCCACATAAAGTAGGTGCCCGGATGGTTGCGGGTAACTGCGCGCAACACGCCCCGCTTGCGAATGGCATCCAAGTCGCCGATCGAACGTCGGCCCGGCTGGCTGAGCCGTATCAGCCGCACCTGCTCATTGATGGTCTGCAGCAGTTGCGGGGACCCCTTGCGAATGGCCCAAGCCAACTGCTGTTGGTCCGCGAAGATATGGTTGGCTTTCAGGTCGTCGCGAAACTGCAATACCAGATCCAGAGCCAGTTGGTTGACGATGGTGAAATCCGCTTTGCCGAGCGCCACCTCGATCAGCAGGTCGATGTAATTGGTATCCCGCACTTTCACCATCAGTCCGGCGTGTTGGGCGGCAAATTCCGCAGCCGCAGCTTCGAACGCGGTGCCTCTGGTAACCACCAGTATTTTCCCCGGCAGTTTTTCGCCGTTTTCGACATCCGGCGTCCCGGTCGCTGATACGAGTACCATGCGGGTTTCGGCCGTGGGGTTGGAAAAATCCACCAGGTCGCGCCGCTCGTCCGTAATCAGCAGGTTATTGGCGATCAAGTCGCCTTCGCCGGTGTTCAGTCGTTCGATCAGTTCATCGAAACTATCCACCTGCAAAACGACCAGATCCAGACCCATTTCCCGGGCCATACGACGGGCCTGTTCAATCTCGATATCTTGCTGGGTGGCTTCGCGGGGGAGCGCGGCGGTGCGACTGGGGTCCACCAGCAGGCGTAATTTGCCGCGCTTCTTGATGGCTGGCAGGTCACCGGTTTCACGGTAATTATCGAAAAGCGCCAGGGGAGTGACATGGCGACCGTTGGCGTTGCCGGTGGTGGGGAGAGGTGGGGCGGCTTTCCCTGGGGCGGTCTGACTTGCCGGACCTTCTGTCGAGCGATCGCAAGCGGGCAGTACCAACATCAAGATGGCAACGACAGCAGCGGCCAAAGAAGGAAAGCGGGATTCAATCACGGCACACAGGCTTCGCGGACAGCGTTCCCTTCAGCCTAGCCGTTGTGGCAGACAGTGCGCTCGGCGACCCGCCGGAACGGCGGGCCGCCGAGCCACTGGGCGATTAGTCGAGCGCCACCGGTTGCGGTGTGCTGGTGGTTGCGGCGCTGGGAATCAGGCCGCGGACCATCATGGTGACTGTGCGTTCCAGCAGTGGTGAATCCAGCGCGATGGCACCGCTGAGGATCTGGTATTCCAGATTCAGGATGGTGCCGTGCACAATCTGCGCCGCGGCGACGGAATCCGTCAGGCCCAGGAGGTCAAAGAACTCCTGGATCAGCGCTTCAGTGGCCTGGTTGGCCATGCGGATGGCGCGTGTCAGCTGTTCGTTGCGCAGGGCTTCGTTGCGGAATGCGAGCTCGATCAGGCGGAAATCGCGATTGCTGGCCTGGGCGCGTACATGCGAGAGGATAAAGCGCGTCAATTGCTGGATCAGCAGTTTGCGTCCGGCGCCAGAAGCGCGTTCATCCGGCGACAGGTTGCGGGCGGCAGCGAAGCTGTCTTCCTGCAATTGACGCGTGTGTTCGAGCCCCTGTTCGACAAAATAAGTGAAGGCGTCACTGATCAGGTCGTTCAGGTCTTTGAAATAGTAAGTCGTTGCGGCCAAAGGTACCGCCGCCTCGCGAGCGACAGCCCGGTGGCGGATCCCCCGGATACCTTCTTTCACGATCAAGCGCAGCGTGGCCTCGAGAATGGCCTTGCGACGTTGGCGGCTGTCGGCGCGCTGGGCGCGGCGACCGTGATAAACCAGCTCTGACTTCCCACTGTCCATAGTCATAGTGAAAATCCCTATTTTTTTTATCAGTTACCGATCTAACTCCTGATCGGGCGTCCCATTTTAGTTAAAAAGTGTGAATTGGCTAGCGTAATTTGAATGAATTAGGCGCCAAATTAGTTGAGATCCGTCACAACAAAAATGGGAGAGACTCCAGGCGCACCGCATTGGGGCGCGTTGCATTTCTCCGGTGCGCAAATGTCTATTCAGACGCCTCTCAGGATTGGTCAGCTAATTTTGCCGGTGGTCCTGACGCGCTTGGTACCGGGCACGATTTTCACCTGTTGGCTGCGCCGGCGTTCGTTGCGGGCGTCGATGGCATTTTTGCCGGCAATCAGCAGCCCCGCGACGAGGAAGGCACCGGGCGGCAGCACGGCGACAAGGAAACCGGGATAGCTTGCGCTCAGCAGGTGGACAGTCCAATCCGCGGCCATCGGCCCCAGCAGCAGGTCCATGTCCGCAAACAGGGTGCCGTGCCCGAGCACCTCACGGATGGCGCCGATAACGATCAGAACCGCGGTAAAACCGAGCCCCATCATCAGGCCGTCGACGAGGGAGGGCAGCACCGGATTCTTGCTGGCAAACGCATCGGCCCGCCCGAGGATCGCGCAGTTGGTAACGATCAGTGGAATGAAGATGCCGAGCACCAAATACAACTCGTAAGTGAATGCTTTCATCACCAGTTCGGCACAGGTGACAAAAGTGGCAATGATCATCACCGAGACGGGCAGGCGCACGGTTTCCGGCATCTGCCGGCGCACCAGTGACACGGCCAGGTTGGAACAGGCCAGTACGGCCGTGGTGGCCAGCCCCAGGCCGATGGCGTTGACTACGGAACCGGTGACTGCCAGCAGCGGGCACAGGCCCAGCAACTGCACCAGCGCCGGATTATTGCTCCAGAGTCCGTTGCGGGCGATATCGGCATAGGGGGGCGTGGCCATCAGTCCTCCTCCTGACGCGTCTCGGTCTTGTGTGGCTGCTCGATTTCCACGGCGCGCTTGGACACCGGTGCGCTGAAAATTTCTTTGTGGTGGGCGGCGACAAAGTCCAGCACTGCGCGCACCTGCTTGACCACCGCGCGCGGCGTGATGGTGGCGCCGGTGAACTGGTCGAAGGCGCCGCCATCTTTCTGTACTTTCCACTGGTCGCGGGGCGGGTCGCCGAGGGACTTGCCATTGAACTGCAGGACCCAGTTGCTCTTCTTGATATCCACCTTGTCACCGAGACCGGGGGTCTCGCTGTGATTGGTGACGCGGACACCGGCGATGGTCCCGTCCCGGTTGACGCCCACGAGCATGCCGATGGGGCCTGAATAGCCGTCGGGCGCTACCGCCGGGATGATGACCGCGGAGATATTGCCGTCATCGCCGCGGGCCAGATTGATGTTGCCGCCCTGGCTGAGCCCCAGCAGCGCCCAGTACTCCTTTGGAATCGGGTAGGTGTCTACCAGCAGGTCGTTGCTGTGGCTGTCCACCGGCAGGATTTCCAGCAGCGCGCGCGCCGAGGCCTTGCGGATTGCCCGCTCGATCGGTTCACGGGTGGTGATCTGCGTCACCGCCAGGGTACCGGCGGTGACCAGTGCAAACAGCGCCAGGATGACCGCGTTGGAAGCCATGGATCGCTTCAGCATCTACTGTTCCTCCACATCGGTGGCGCGGCGCGGCGCCTTGTGACCGTAGGTGCGTGGCAGCGTGTAATTGTCGATGGTGGGGGCGGCGAAATTCATCAGCAGCACCGCAAAGGCAACGGCATCGGGATAGTTGCCCCAGGCACGGATGACATAAGTGAGCAGGCCCACGCCGGCACCGAAGATCAGCCGGCCTTTATTGCTGGTGGCGCCGCTGACCGGATCGGTAATGATAAAGAAGGCCCCGAGCATGGTGGCGCCGGAAAACAGGTGCAGTAGGGGCGAGCCCTTACTCAGGGAGCTACCGGCGTCGTAGAACAGCAGTGACATCAGTGTCAGGGCAGCGAGCATTGCCACTGGCGCGTGCCAGGTAATCACGCGACGTAACAGCAGGAAAAGCCCGCCGACGAGAAAGCCGAGGCTGGCGGTTTCCCAGCCGAGTCCTGCCACAGTGCCCTGGCTGAAGATCGGTTCGCTCTGGTACAGCTGCGACAGCAGTATCGAATGGTTCAGGCGCACGATTTCCAGTGGCGTGGCGCGGGTGAAACCGTCCACATTGTAATTGCCGAACACCAGGGAGAAGGCTTCACCGAAACCGGGGGCGCCGTGGATCAGCTCCGCCGGGCCGACCCAACGGGTCATGTCCACCGGGAAACTGATCAGCAGCACGACATAGCCGACCATTGCCGGATTGAAAGGGTTGTAACCCATGCCGCCGTACAGGTGTTTGGCGAGCATAATGGCCACGAAGGTACCCACCACCGGAATCCACCACACGCAGTAGGCGGGCAGCGCGATACCCAGCAGCAGCGCGGTTACCAGGGCGCTGTAGTCCTTCAGGTAAAAGGCCACCGGGCGCTGGCGCAGTTTCATCACCGCCGCCTCGCAGGCGAGGGCGGTGACGGTGCACAGGGCGATATTGATCAGCACACCGATACCGAAATACACCACCAGCGCCAGCACGCCGGGAATGGTGGCTGCCGCGACCTGCAGCATCACCCTGGCGGTATTGTCGCCGGCGCGGGCGTGGGGGGAGGAGGCTCGTATCAAGGTCATGGTTCTTGGCCCCTACCGCTGAGCTTGTCCTGTTCGCGCACTTTGTCTTCCAGTTTTTGTTGTAGTTTTTCCAGCGCGGTGGCGAATGCATCCACGTTGCTGTCGTTATCCGTGCGGGCCTTATCGAGGCGCGCCTCAGCCTTGGCCACGCGGTTTTTCAGCGCAGCGATATCGGCGGCCAGTTTGTCCGCCTCGCTGAGGCTGGCGCGGGCTGCCGCGGCCGCCTTGGCTTTTTCGATGGCGCTCTGGGCGCGGGAAGATGCCGTGCCGGCAGCGTCGCTCGGCGTCGCCGCCGCATCCGCGGCCGCGGAAGGCTCCGCCTGGGCCTTGGCCTGGGCGAGTTTCTGCTGCGCTTCCTGCAGTTTCAGTTCGGCGGCCTTCAGCTGTGCCGCCAGCTGGTCGCGCTGACCGTCTTCGGCCTCGGCGAGTTTTTTCTGCATACGCTCGACGCGGTGCTCCGCGCTGGTCAGGGTGCGCTGGGCACGGGCGAGCTGCTGCTCCGGCGTTGCCTGCTTGGCCTTGACCCGCGCCAGTGCCGCGGCGACCACATCGGCTTCTTTCTGTGCCGCCTGGGACTCGGGCGAGCCGGCGCTCTCCTCCCGCTGTTTGCGGGCCAGCTCGGCGGCCTCGCGCCGCGCCTTGCGCTTGGCTTCCTTTTCCTGCTCGGCCTTTTCCAGGCGCAGCTTGCGGAATTCGAAGCGCTCGCGGGCGCGGTCGGATTTCTCTTTCTCTGCCTCGGCGATACGGATATCGCCCTTGGCGGCGCGGTAGTACTGCACCAGTGGGATGCTGCTGGGGCAGACATAGGAGCAGGCACCGCACTCGATGCAATCGAACAGGTTGTAGGCCTGCAGTTTTTCGCGATCCTCTGCGCGCGCATACCAATAGAGCTGTTGCGGCAGCAGTGACGCCGGGCAGACCTCCGCACAGAAGCCGCAACGGATACACGCCTGCGCAGGAGGCGCCGGGGGCAGTTCCTCCCTGGTGGGTACCAGCAGGCAATTGGTGGTCTTGATGACTGGCGAGCGCAGGTCGTCGATGGTGTAACCCATCATGGGGCCGCCGACAATCACCTTCTGCATCTTGCCCTTGTGGGCGCCGTGTTGCTTCAGGATATGCTCGATGGGCGTACCGATGGGGACCTCGATATTGCGCTGGCGATCCAGTGCTTCGCCCACCACCGTGGTCACGCGGCTGATCAGCGGCTCGCCGAAACGCACGGCGCGGTACACGGCGCGGGCGGTGCCGACATTCTGGCAGACAATACCGACATTGGCCGGCAGGCCCTCGTTGGGGACTTCGCGGCCGGTCAGAATCTGGATCAGCTGCTTTTCACCGCCGGATGGATACTTGGTGGGAAAGACCACGACATCGAAACGGGTGCCCTTGACCGCGGTGCGCATCGCGGCGATGGCCTCGGGTTTGTTGTCCTCGATACCAATCAGTACCCGCTCGGGCTCGTCGAGGATATAGGCGAGTATTTCCGTGCCGGCGACGATTTCCGCCGCGTGCTCGCGCATCAGCATGTCGTCGGCGGTGATATAGGGTTCGCACTCGGTGCCGTTGATTATCAGCGTATCGATCTTGGCGCCGCCGTGGGGATCGAGTTTGACCGCAGTCGGAAAGCCGGCGCCGCCCATGCCGGTGATACCGCAGTCGCGGATCTTTTCCAGCAGGTCCACCGGTGCCAGGGAGCGGAAGTCCTCGCAGGGCGTCAGATCGCACCAGCGCTCTTCGCCGTCGGTGCGGATGGTGATGCTGTCCGCCGGCATGCCGGAGGGATGTGGCACCGGTGCGGGCTCTATCGCCATCACCTTGCCGGAACTGGGGGCGTGCACCGGGGCGCTGATCAGGCCGTCGGCCTCGGCAATTTTCTGCCCCTTCAGAACGGTGTCGCCGAGGCTGACCAGCGGCAGGGCGGTGGCGCCGACGTGCTGGTTGAGCGGCACCACCAGTTCCTCGGCCAGCGCGATGTTGCCGATGGGCTCGCCGGTGGATTGGTGTTTGTTTTCCGGCGGGTGCACGCCGCCGGGGAAATCGTTGGGGCGCAATGCCCGCTGCTTCTCGCTGGCAATCAGCTGGGCTTCGCGCGCGGCGCGGCGCTCCTGGGCAGACCGGGGATTGCGCCGGTCCCTTTGCTCGGGGCTTACCTTTTCCTGGTCGGGGCTCAAGCTGCGTCCCTCTTGTTGTCATCGCCGCCGGCGCCATCGCTGCTGCGGGTGCCATGTTGCGGGCGGTCGCTGGCGATCAGCTGCACGCCGTTGCCGGGTTTTTGGGGGTGCCAGTCCTGCAGGGAGGTTTCCAGCGGCACCATATCGATACAGTCCACCGGGCAGGGTTCCACACAGAGGTCACAGCCGGTGCACTCGTCCACAATCACCGTGTGCATGTACTTGGCGGCGCCGGCAATGGCGTCCACCGGGCAGGCCTGGATGCACTTGGTGCAGCCGATGCATTCCGCTTCGCGGATAAATGCCACCTTTTTGACGTCCTCGGTGCCGTGCTCTTCATCCAAAGGCATGGGTTCCATGTCGAGCAGGTTGGCCAGTTCATTGATGGTGCCCTGGCCGCCGGGGGGACACTTGTTGATCTTGTCGCCATGCACGATCGCCTCGGCGTAGGGGCGGCAACCGGGATAGCCGCACTGCCCGCACTGGGTCTGTGGTAGCAGGGCGTCCACCTGCTCCACCAGCGGGTCGCCTTCTACGTGAAAGCGCACCGCGGCGAAGCCGAGCAGGGCGCCGAACACCAGCGACATACCGCCGAGAATCAGCAGGGGTGTGGAGATTGCAGAAATCCAGTCCAGCATTGCGAAATCCTATACCAGACCGCTGAAGCCCATGAACGCTAGCGACATCAGGCCGGCGGTAATCATGCCGATGGCGGCGCCGCGAAACGGTGTGGGTACATCGGCGGCGAACAGGCGTTCACGCATGGAAGAAAACAGGATCAGGACCAGTGAGAAACCCACGGCGGCACCGAAGCCGTAGAGGGTGGACTGCACAAAGGTGTGGGCCTTCATCGTGTTCTGCAGGGCCACACCCAGCACGGCGCAGTTGGTGGTAATCAGTGGCAGGAAGACGCCCAGCACCCGGTACATCAGCGGGCTGGTCTTTTCGATAAACATGCGCGCGAACTGCACCACGACCGCGATCACCAGGATAAACGAGATAGTGCGCAGGTATTCGATGCCGAAGGGCTCGAGCAGGTATGTGTTTACCAGATAGGAGCAGATAGACGCCAGCGTCAGTACGAAAGTGGTAGCCCCGGCCATGCCCACTGCGGTCTCCAGCTTGTTGGAGACCCCCATAAACGGACACAGGCCGAGAAACTGCACCAACACATAGTTGTTGACCAGGATGGTACTGAGCAGGATGACGGCAAATTCGGTCATAGAAAGTCCGGTTTGAGCCTGGCGGCAAAGACATCGCGCGCTGCGTTATCTGGGCCTTCGGTGCCTGATTAGCCTAGCACCGCGCCCGGTCGCATCGTGGTATGGCGCGCAGGGCCGGTATTATGGGTGAGTCGCACAGGGCGTTCAACACGGGACGGTACATGGTGAGCCGGCGCGCGCGGATGGGCTTCCAGCCTTGAGTGGATGAAAAATGTGCAAGTTCGCTGTGGGTGTCGCGATCTCCGGGCGCGCCACGAGAGTTCGCCCCCAAGAAAGAAGCGTGCGCCTGCGAACAGATTCGATCCGGGGCACGGCACGCGCCAGTGCCGCCTGTCCGTATTCCACGTAGCTTTCGTGCAGTTTTTATACGCTATAAATCCAGAGTAGCGGCGCAGTTGCCGAAACAGGGTGGATGACATGGCCAGCGAGCAGTTTGTGGTGCAGACGATGACCCGTGACCAGCTGGATTTCGCGGTGGACTGGGCGGCTCGCGAAGGCTGGAATCCCGGCCTGCACGACGCGGCCTGTTTTTACGCGACGGATCCCGGTGGCTTTTTTGCCGGGTTGCTCGACGGGAAACTGGTTGCCTGCGTATCGGCGGTGCGCTACGGCCGGGATTTCGGTTTTATGGGTTTCTATATTGTCGATCCAGCGCTGCGCCACCGGGGCTACGGCCTGGAGACGGCAAGGGCCGGTCTCGCATACCTGGCCGGCCGCACTATCGGTCTCGACGGTGTCGTCGAGCAGCAGCACAACTACCGGAAATCTGGCTTTGAGATTGCCTGGCGCAATGTCCGTTACCGCGGCACGACAGCTGGCGAGGCCGCGTCCGATGCAGTGGTGTCCCTGGCGCAGGTGCCCTTTGCTGCGATTGCCGGCTACGACCGCCAGTGTTTTCCGGCGGAACGCGAAGACTTCCTGCGCGCCTGGATCGGGCAACCTGACGCCAAAGCGCTGGGCATTCTGCATGACGGCGTGCTGCAGGGATATGGTGTCATCCGCGCCTGTCGCGACGGATATAAAATTGGCCCTTTGTTTGCCGACAGCGAGCGCGATGGAAAGCTGCTGTTCCGTGCGCTCAGCGCGGCGGTGCCGGCTGGCCATAACCTCTTTCTGGATATTCCCGAGCCGAACGCGGCGGCACGCGCGCTAGTGCGGCGTCACGACATGGAAATGGTGTTTGAAACCGCGCGCATGTATCTCGGTGAGGTCCCGGCGCTGCCGCTCGAAAAAATTTACGGCATTACGACGTTTGAACTGGGGTGAATTGACTATGAATAGATGTTATATGTTGTAAACGTCACGCCAATCTTCGCTCCTGAAATCATTGTCCTCGCTTTTGAGTGGGTTGCCTGATGGCATCGAAATAGTTTTTATGAGTTATGATTCGTTAATAAAAATTAAGGGAGTATGAGAATGTTTGATGATAGCTATCATTGGCCGATATCGAAAATGCCGCCCTTCGCTCCGGTTGATATATTTACGCCAAAGCTTGGCTACGCCGATATGGTTGGCACTAAAACTACCCCATCCTTCAGGTTTAACATGGCTAAATCTGATTCGAGTAAGTTGGATTGCTTCTCGGAGAGTGGGCTTGTTCAGGGAAGTATTCGCAATAATTCTGGGAGTGAATCTGGGTTGGCCTGTATGAGTGTTGTGCGCAGTGATTCAGGGCGAGAAGGGGCATTGCATGTGGCGTGCATTATTAAGCATAGTGCTGGGTCTTTTTATATTGTTGATAAGACGCATAGCCAATACGATATGCCAAGAAAAGAATTGGTTATGGATGGAGATAAGTCTTCGAAATATAAAGAGCCACATGTGTTTTTTGGTAAAGATGAGTCCAGCGCGTTAAATTGTTGGAAGGCTTTTATTCGAGAGAAGCTCTATGTGTCATCCGTCAGTGTTGCGGTGGCACCTAAGAGTATTGATAGAAATGCAATATATGCAGATGGTTCTGTTGAGGCGCTTGTGGTTGCAAATACCGATTACATCAAATTGGCTAGTTTAAAAACGTGGTAGTGTGTGAGATTGTTGTAAATTATTTTCTTGATGGTTGCCTCACGTTTAATGCGCTTGAGGGAAATTTCCTTTTGAGGCTTTGGTGTGGGTTTGGATAATTAACCACTGATATATTTAGGCGGTATGCGGTTCTTTCTGCTCAATTTTTGGTGTCAGGAAGAGGTTTGGTAGAAGTTCTTATTTAAAATAAATTTACTCTACATTCGGAGTGATGTTGATGGCGGAAAGTAGTTATGTCCCCCCCAAAGTATGGATATGGGATGCCGAAAGCGGCGGTCAGTTTGCCAATATCAACCGGCCAATAGCCGGCGCTACCCATGAAAAGGCACTGCCGGTGGGCAAGCACCCGCTGCAACTGTATTCGCTGGCAACCCCCAATGGCGTCAAGGTGACCATCATGCTTGAAGAGCTGCTGGCGCTCGGATTTGACGGTGCCGAGTACGATGCCTACCTGATTGCGATTACCGAGGGTGAGCAGTTCAGCAGTGGTTTTGTGGATATCAATCCCAATTCAAAAATCCCGGCACTGGTTGATCACAGTACAACGCCGCCGATTCGCGTCTTCGAATCCGGATCCATCCTGTTGTACCTGGCGGAGAAATTCGGCGCATTCCTGCCGCACACGCCGGCGCAGCGCACCGAGTGCCTGAACTGGCTGTTCTGGCAGATGGGCAGCGCGCCGTTTCTCGGCGGCGGTTTCGGGCACTTCTATGCCTACGCCCCGGAGAAATACGAATACCCGATCAATCGCTATGCGATGGAAGTGAAGCGCCAGTTCGATGTGCTCGACCGCCAGCTGGCGGAGCACCAGTATATTGCGGGTCATGAATACACCATCGCCGATATGGCGATCTGGCCCTGGTACGGTGCGGTGGTCAGAAACGAGGCCTATGATGCGGCGGAGTTTCTCGACACGCAGAGTTACAAAAATGTCGTGCGCTGGGTGGATGAAATTGCCGAGCGGCCGGCAGTCAAACGCGGACGCATGGTGAACCGCCGCTGGGGCGACCCCAGTGAGCAGTTGCACGAGCGCCACGATGCCAGTGATTTTGACCTGCGCACCCAGGACAAGATCGGTGACGACGCGGACGAGGGCCTGTAGGCCGGCGGAGGGGCGTTCGCCTACAGCTGTGCCAGCGCGGCGGCGAGTGTCTCGCCGATCCGCGCACTGAGTTTGAGGTTGAGTAGGTCGTCGGCGCGATCATGCAGGTCGAGCACATGCTGGCTGCCGCCGCGCTGGTGCAGTCCGGCCATATTTTGCGTGACCAACCATTCCGTATATTCCCTTCTGTTCCCTTCGCTTATGGCTGCCAATATTTTGCTGGCGCGCAGAGGGCTGCGCTGAATTTAGGGCAAGGGTCTGGTCAAGTCGTATCGTCAGTTGGTGAGTAGCTACGGGGATCAGGTGCTAGGTGCGAGTAAGCACAACACAGTTTCTTCCCGACAGAATAAATGTCACTATCTTGCGTATCGAAAGCCGACTAAAGAAAAACACAATAAGGTAATAGTCTCATGGCTCAGTACGATGTCCTGCTCGAAGGCGGTCGTTACTTTGATGGCACTGGGGCGCCGTCTTCGATTCAGAATGTGGCGGTGAAGGGGGGAAGAATCGCCCGGGTGACGGACCAGCCAATACCTCATGACGAGGCCGACGTAGTGATTGATGCCGGGGGCAAGTGGGTGACCCCGGGATTCCTAGATACCCATACCCATTACGATGCCGAACTGCTGGTCAGCCCCAGCCTTTCCGAGTCCGTTCGCCACGGCGTGACCACAGTGCTGGTGGGGAGTTGTTCTCTGAGCATGGTGTGCAGCGAGGCAGAAGATGCCTCGGACATCTTCACCCGGGTGGAGACGGTGCCGCGAGACAAGGTGCTGCCGATCCTGCACGAGAAAAAGTCCTGGCGTTCGCCCCGAGAGTGGGTGGATCACCTCGGCACCCTGCCACTCGGTCCCAACGTGATCAGCCTGCTGGGTCACAGCGACCTGCGCGCCAGTGCTATGGGGCTGAGCCGTGCGACGGATCGTAGTGTGCGGCCCACCGAGGCCGAATTACAGGCCATGGAGGCACAGTTAGGCGAGGCACTGGAGTGCGGCTTTCTCGGTCTTTCCACCATGTGCCTCAAATGGGACAAGGTGGATGGCGAGCGGGAGTGGTCCAAAAGCCTGCCCAGTACCTATGCCCAATGGCGCGAGGTGTCTCGCCTTAACCGCCTCGTGCGCCGCTACAACCGTGTACACCAGGGAGCGCCGGACGCCGCCCGTCCGCTGCAGATCACCCAGTACATGCGCGAGTGCATCGGCTGGTTGCGACGGCCACTGAAAACCACCCTGATCAGTCAGATGGACCTGAAAGGCAGTGCCTACCTGAACCTGCTTACCCGTTTGACCTCCAGGGTGACCAATGCCCTGCGCGGCAGTTTCCGCTGGCAGGTGCTACCCACGCCGTTTACCGTTTATGCCGACGGCATCGATGTGGTGTTCTTCGAGGAATTTGGTGCCGGCGAAATGGCACTGGATTTGAAAGACGCGGTAGAGCGCAACAAGCTGCTAAAGGATGAGCAGTACCGGCGGGAATTCCGCCGCTTTTATGGTGAAAAGCTCAGTCCGCGCGTCTGGCAGCGGGACTTTGGTGACGCACAGATTATCGGTTGTCCGGACGAAAAGCTGGTAGGCAGGAACTTTGCAGAGGTGGCTGCGGAGCGGGGTATCCACGTGGTGGATCTGTTCCTCGACCTGGTGGTGGAATACGGTACCCGCCTGCGCTGGTACACCACTGTTGCCAACCACCGTAAACCGGTGCTGCGCAAAATGGTGCGGGACCGCCACGCCCTGATCACCTTCAGCGATGCCGGCGCCCATATTCGCAATATGGCGTTCTATAACCTGCCCTTGCGCCTGCTGAAGCTGGTGCAGGAATCCGTCGACGAGGGGCGGCCGATCATGTCGATGGAGCAGGCTGTCTGGCGCCTCACCGGCGACCAGGCCGACTGGTTTGGTATCGACGCGGGCAAGATCCGTGAGGGAGACCGCGCGGACCTGGTGGTGTTGGATCCCAGAGGGCTGGAGCAGGATTTAGAGCAGGTGCACTGGGCGGAGATGGAAAATTTCGGTCTGCAGCGGTTGGTGAATCGCAACCCGGGCATCGTCCAGCATGTGCTGATCAACGGCCGGATTGCCGTGCGGGATGAAGTGCTGCAACCGGAATTGGGCCGCGAGGCCGGTTTCGGTGGTTTTCTGCCGGCGCGCTAGCTGGATAACGGGCCCGAGGGCGCCCGGGGAATTAGCGGATCCGGGGTCTACAGATGTGCTATGACGGCGGCCAGCGTCTCGCCAATACGGGCGTGCAGTTTCAGGTCAGTGATTTCGTCGGCACGGGTCCGCCCCAGATTCAGGGTCGCGATGGGCTTGCCCCACTCGTGCGCATAGCGGCAGAAGCGGAATCCGGAATACACCATTAGTGACGAACCGACCACCAGCAGTGCATCGCTGCACTCCAGCGCATCGGCCGCCCGCTGGACACGCTCTTTCGGGACGTTGTCGCCAAAAAACACCACATCCGGCTTGAGAATACCGCCGCAGCGCAGACAGTCGGCAATGCGGAAAGCGTTGAAGTCCACTTCCAGGTCGGCGTCGCCATCCGGTGCGGTTTCCGCCCGGTATTGTCGAAACGCCGGGTTCAGTTCGTAGCAGCGCTCGTGTACCGCCTGGCGCTCGCTGCGGTCCCCGCACTGCATGCAGATCACTTCGTCGGCGCGGCCGTGCAGGTCGAGCACATTCTGGCTGCCGGCGCGCTGGTGCAATCGGTCCACATTCTGCGTCACCAGTAGGCCGCTGTGCTCGCGCCGCTCCAGCTCTGCCAGGTGTGCGTGGGCGGCATTGGGCTGCGAGCGGCTGATCACCGGCCAGCCGACCAGGCTGCGCCCCCAATAGCGCTGGCGGGTGCTGGCGCTGCCCATGAAATCCCGGTGGTCCACCGGTTGCCGCCGTTTCCAGGCGCCCTGCTGATCGCGGTAATCCGGAATGCCGGAATCGGTGCTGACCCCGGCGCCAGTCAGGATCATCAGGCGCGGGTGCCACCGGATAAATTTCGACAGGCGCTCGGCCGCCTCATCGACAGCCAGTGGCGCGGAGGCCGTATCGGGATACGGCTGCTGGGTTTTTGATGGGGCCTGGTGGTTCAGGGACATAGTGGGCCGGATTCACAACTGCTGTCCTTCCACTTTAATCAAGCCCGCGCGGCGAAGAAAGTCATTTGCCGCTTTCGCCCTGTTTTTGTGCGACCACGTCTGCGCGCCCTAAATTTGGGCGACAAGTTGTCGCAATGACCGTCTTTATCCGGCGTTTATGGCGGTCACGGTGGAATGCAAATTGCTGTATGTATTGATAGAGATGCATTGTTTCCATCAGTCGTCGGGTCGAATTGCCATGTCACACCAGAGTCAGGATGCCGAGCAGTTCCTGCTGGCCGCCAAGCGGGCGGAAATCCGCGCACTGCGCGAGCTGGCGGCAAGCTGTGAGCTGGTGACTGCGGTCAGTGAACTGATTCACCAGCTGCAGCGGGAACGCGGTATCAGCAATATATTCCTGGCGTCGGACGGCCAGCGCTTTGCCCAACAGCGTGGTGAACAGATCGGTCTGGCGCAGAGCAGTGAAATGCAGCTGCGGCAACTGCTCCACGACCGCTATCTCGGCGCCGTCCACAGTGCGGGTATGCGCCTGCTCAACTGCATCTCTTTTTCTGTGCAGGGCCTGGACAACCTGGCGGAGCTGCGTGACCAGGTCGATCGACTGGCCATATCCCCGCTGGAATCCACCCGCGCCTACAGCCGCCTG
Organism: Microbulbifer hainanensis; assembly: GCF_014904735.1. Taxonomy (GTDB): domain Bacteria; phylum Pseudomonadota; class Gammaproteobacteria; order Pseudomonadales; family Cellvibrionaceae; genus Microbulbifer; species Microbulbifer hainanensis. The sequence continues at coordinate 107,166 of NZ_JACZCR010000033.1, forward strand.
ATCGCCGGCCTGCTGTCGGTGGTGTTCGAAGCGGCAGACGTGGCCGACGATCCGGCAGTCACGCGCATTCTGGTGGCCCTGTTCAATTTTATGCAGGCCAAGGAATATGCGGGGCAGGAGCGCGCCTGGGGGGCGATGGGGTTCGCCGGGAGCCATTTCGATGCCGCGCTGAATGAGCGCCTGAGTCATCTGGTCGAGGGGCAGCGCTGCAACCTGGATGTATTCTTGGAGTTCGCCGGTGACGATGAGCGGAGCCGTTGGCAGGCCGTCGAAGACAGCCAGTCGGTCGGCGATCTGAACCGGCTGCGTGAACTGATCCAGCGATTGGGGGAGGGCGAGCCGATTACATCGGAACTCAGTGAGGTCTGGTATGACCTGGCCACCGACCGTATCGATTGCATGCACGGTTTGGAAGATTCGATGGCGACCAGGCTCCTTGCGGTCAGTGGTGCGCGGGTCGCCGACGCGGAAGCGGAGCTGAAAGACCACCGGGCCCGGCTGCAGGCGCTGAAGGCGGCCACTGAACCGGCGGCTTCCCCGTTGACCATGCTGTTTGATCCGGAGGTGCCGGGACTCTATGGGGCTGGCCAAAGAAACGCCGCCGGACTGCCGCCGGCTCAGTCGCTGACGCCGAACCTGGCGCGTTCAATATACGACCTGATCCGCGGGCAGGTGGCCCATATCAAACGCATGAGTGACGAACTCAACGACGCGCGTCGTGCGCTGACTGAGCGGAAGCAGATCGAGCGGGCCAAAGGTATACTGATGCGAAATCTGGGGCTCTGTGAAGAAAAGGCTTACAAAAAAATGCAGCGGCGCGCGATGGAAATGAACGTACGGCTGGCGGAAGTCGCGGTACGAATTATTGACATCGGAGACCGGAAGCAAATACCGGCACAACAACCCGAACACGCTGAAGCCTGAGTTTCCCTGTGCTGGCCACACAGGTCACATCATATGCTGTGCCAACTATCCCCGTTGGACTCAGAAAGCCCGCCAGGTGAGAAACAGACGCAACAGGTGGGACGGCATGGGAGTGTGGAAAAATCTCTGTGCGACAAACCCGCCGGCGAAAGCCACTCCCATGGCGACTGGCAGTGGAATTTTGCTTGCCTGTCGGAAGAGCTCGGCTTTTTGCTGGTTTAGCAGCAGCCTGGTGCTGCGGCATTGGCGATCCATCTCTCCAGAGCGGCGCTGAATCTCCCTATTCAGTTGTTTTAAAGACATCGCTGAGTGCCTCCTTAGCCTGATTGAGTTGTTCTCTGGTCTGGCTGAAGCCGAGCAGTGAACGCAACTTTTTCTGGTACAGGGCGATGACGCCAATCACTATTACCTGCAGTGTCAAAAATGCGGCAAAGCCAATGTAAATGGACTGGGAAAAGTAGTAGCCCGCCAGCCCAACGCCCAAACACAGACTCAGATAAAACAGCAACACCAGCGGGATCAGTGCAATACTCAAGGCGATCAGGCGCTTGCCGGCGTCGAGGGACCGGCTGAATTCCAGTCGTGCCAGAGCCTGCAGGTTTACCAGCCAGCCGGATATCAGCGCTAGGGTTTCTTCGGCGCGAGCCAGTGTCACTTGCAGATCCGCTGCCTCATCTGTCTGCGTGGAAAAATGATTCCGGCTGCCTTCCTGCGCAGCCGGATCATAATTTTCTTCGGAGGGTCGGGAATTTTCAGTGTTTGCCATCGAAATACAGACTCCGCAGAAAAAAGATGTCTCTGCTGCTGCTATTTCAACAGCTTGGCAATGACCCAACCTACTGCAAAGGCGCAACCAACGCTGATCAGCGGGTGCTCCTTGATAGAGGACTCCACTTTTCGCTCCATACTTGTGGCGCGCTGTTTACCCGCCTCCACGGAGGACTTCGCACGCTCCTTCAGGTTTTCCGCAGAAGTTTTCGCGCGTGCCTTCAGGTGCTCTGCCGTGTCGGAGGCGGCTTCCCCGGCCAGGTTGTAAGCCTGGTGTAACTTTTCCCGACCGGAATTGTGATGGGGGGACTTTGCGGTTGCCATAAAACTCTCCTTCATTCAGAGGTCACGATGTATGCGTATCGTAGAGTCGCTGTGACCGAATGCCACGGGAGAGTTGAGAAATAGAGGGCAGTTTTTGCCAGTTTCTTACGAGTACTGATCGCTCGTGGCTGACGATGGAATAGTTGCGCGGATTAGACGCCTCAGTGACGTGATAGTAATGGGAAGCGTCGTGGCTTGGTGGTCAGTTGCGGGGCGCTCAGCCGGACTTGCCCCAGGAGCGAATATTCTCCACCACACCGTCCAGCAGTCGCTGGCGGCTTTCGCGGCTGATCCAGGCGTTGTGTGGTGTGATGATCAGGTTGGGGATGTCCCCGGCCAGCAGTGGATGATCCGCAGGTGGCGGCTCCACACTCAGTACATCCAGTGCGGCGCCACCCAGGTGGCCACTGCGCAGGGCGGCAGCCAGTGCAGCCTCGTCCACAAGGCCGCCACGGGCGGTGTTGATCAGGAAGGCGCCGGGTTTCATCGCATCGAGAAACGCGCTGTCGACCAGCTTGTCGGTTTCCTGTGTCAGCGGGCAGTGCAGGCTGATGACATCGGTCTCGGCCAGCAGTTGCGGCAGCGGCGTGCGCCCGGCTTTTTGCTCGCCGGTAAAAGACTCGGCGAGCAAAACCTCCATGCCCAGTGCCTCGCCGAGGCCAGCGACTTTCTGGCCCAGGTCGCCGTAACCGATGATGCCGAGTTTTTTACCGGCCAGTTCCATCACCGGATGATCGAGTCGGCAGAAAATCGGTGACTGGCTCCATTCCCCTTTTCTTACATCTTCGCTGTATAAGTGCCAGCGGGTTGCCAGTGCCAGCAGCAGGGCGATGGTGTGCTGGGCGAGGGAAGAACCGGTATAGCCGGTGACGTTTTTGACCGGAATGTTTTTTTCTGCGGCGGCGTCCAGGTCGATATTGTTGGTGCCGGTGGCGCAGACGCAGATCAGCTTCAGGTTGGGGGCGTTTTCGATCAGTGCGCGGTCGAGTACCACCTTGTTGGTGATGACCACGTCGGCGTCGGCAATGCGCGCTGCGGTCTGTTGCGGCGTGGTGGTTTCGTAGAGGTCCCACTGATCCAGCGACTGTTCCAGGCCGGAAGCGTCGAGCTCTTCCAGCTTCATGGTCAGGGTATCGAGAAAAACGCCGCGCATTTGAGATCCTTGTACTGGTCTCTGTCAGAGAGTTCCGGGCGGCTCCGCTGCCAGTAACCACTTGTTCAACAGCCTGATCGGCAATCGTTTCTCAAGTGGTTCCCGGCAGCGGAGCCTTCGCTTCATATTTCTACGTGTGTCCGGATCCCTTTGCTCACATCACCCGCATGCCCGGCTGGGCGCCGGCGTGGGGTTCGAGAATCCACAGGTCCTTGCCGCCGGGGCCGGCGGCAAGGACCATGCCCTCGCTGACACCGAAGCGCATTTTGCGCGGCGCCAGGTTGGCGACCATGACGGTGTGCTTGCCGATCAGGTCTTCCGGGTTGTACGCACTCTTGATGCCGGCAAATACCTGGCGGGTTTCGCCGCCGAGGTCCAGGGTCAGTTTGAGCAGCTTGCCGGCGCCTTCGACGTGTTCGGCATTGGCGATCAGCGCGATGCGCAGGTCGACCTTGGCAAAGTCGTCGAACTGGATTTCATCGGCGAGCGGGTCTTCCGCCAGGGGGCCAGTCTTGGCTTCGCCGGCGGCCTCGGCCTGCAGCTGGGCAAGGGATTCTTTGGCCGCTTCGAGTACCGCATCCACCTGGGTTTTCTCGATGCGCTGCATCAGCGGTTTGAACTTGTTGATGGTGTGGCCGGCCAGTGGTGTGGTCGCGCTTGCCCAGTCCAGCTCGGCACCCAGGAACGCTTCGGCCTTCTTGGCAGTTTCCGGCAGCACCGGTGCCAGCCAGGTGATCAGCGCGCGGAACATGTTCACGCCCTGGGAGCAGATGGCCAGCACTTCGTCTTCCTTGCCTTCCTCCTTGGCCAGCGACCAGGGGGCCTTGTCGGCAATCCAGGCATTGGCGGCGTCTGCCAGGCCCATGATGTCGCGCATGGCGCGGGCGTATTCGCGGCTCTCATAAAAGTCGGCGATGCGCGGTGCGGCTTCGACAAATTGGTTCCACAGGGCTTCGTCAGCCAGCTCGGTGGCCAGTTGGCCGCCGGACTTGCTGACAAACTTGGCGGTGCGCGAGGCGATGTTGACGACCTTGCCCACGAGATCGGAATTCACCTTGGCGATAAAGTCTTCCAGGTTCAGGTCCAGATCGTCGACACCGCCGGTCAGTTTCGCCGCGAAGTAGTAGCGCAGGTATTCCGGATCCAGGTGATCGAGGTAGTTGCGCGCATTGATGAAGGTGCCGCGGGATTTGGACATCTTCTTGCCGTTGACGGTCAGGAAGCCGTGCACGCACACCTTGGTGGGGGTGCGGAAATCGGCGGAGTCCAGCATCGCCGGCCAGAACAGGGCGTGGAAGTTGACGATGTCCTTGCCGATAAAGTGATACACCTCGGCATCGCTGTCTTTTTTCCAGTAGTCCTGCCAGTCGAGGTCGTTTTTGTCGCAGTAGTTTTTCAGGCTGGCCATGTAGCCGATCGGCGCGTCCAGCCAGACGTAGAAGTACTTGCCCGGCGCGTCGGGGATTTCGAAGCCGAAGTAGGGCGCGTCGCGGGAGATATCCCATTCCTGCAGGCCCTCGTCGAGCCACTCCGCCAGCTTGTTGGCCACTTCACTCTGCAGGGTGCCGGAGCGGGTCCACTGCTTCAGGAAGTCGGTAAATTCCGGCAGCGTAAAGAAGAAGTGTTCGGACTCTTTCTCGATCGGTGTGGCGCCGGAAATGGCCGAGACCGGGTCGATCAGTTCCGTGGGGCTGTAGGTAGCGCCGCAGGCCTCACAGTTGTCACCGTACTGGTCCGGGGTCTTGCACTTCGGGCAGGTGCCTTTGATATAGCGGTCGGCGAGGAACAGTTCCTTTTCCGGATCGAACGCCTGGGTGATGGTGCGCGAGGCGATATGGCCGTTCTCGCGCAGGCGCTTGTAGATCATCGCCGACAGCTCGCGGTTCTCCTCCGAGTGCGTCGAATGATAGTTATCCACACCGATCAGGAAGTCGGCGAAATCGCGCTGGTGTTCCGCCTGCATGTTGGCGATGTGCTGCTCGGGGGTCAGGCCCAGCTGCTCGGCCTTCAGCATGATGGCGGTGCCGTGGGCGTCGTCGGCGCACATGTACAGGCACTGGTGGCCGCGGGCGCGCTGGAAACGCGCCCAGATGTCGGTCTGGATATATTCCAGGATATGGCCCAGGTGCAGTGAGCCATTGGCATAGGGGAGTGCGCTGGTGACTAGAATGTTGCGCGATTCTGACATCGGTTCTTCCATCGGCTGAGGGGTGTGGCCCGGTTTTCGGATCGGGATCGGGCGTCGTCAAAAGACCGCGGAATATAGCAGATTTGCGCTGTGGCTGGGAGTTTGCGCTGTCCGGCTGGCGCTGCACAGGTTCATCCCCCACAATGCCGCCCATCGAGTATTCACGTAGAGGGAGACACCGTGAGCGACCACCACCACGATCACGATCATCAGGACCTGCCGGAAGACGTACAGGCCGAGCTGGAGCGGCTGGCAGCCTGCCTGGGCCAGTTGCACGACCCGGCCACCGGCCTGCCGCTGGACGAGCTGGATGCGGAGATCGAAGTCGGTTTCGACGACAACACCGTCTTCGTCGGGGTGACGCTGGGCTATCCCTGTGCCAGCCAGGAGTCCGACTGGGCCGCGCGGGTGCGCGAGGCCTGTCTGCCGACACTGAAGGGCGGTCCGCTGGGCGCTGCCGAGCTGCACTTCGAACTGTTCAGTGAAATCCCGGCGACACCGGCCCAGGATGTGCCGGAACCGTTGCGCGGGGTCAAAAACATAGTGGCCGTGGCGTCGGGCAAGGGCGGCGTGGGCAAGTCCACCACCGCGGTGAACCTGGCACTGGCTCTGGCGGCCGAGGGCGCCAGCGTCGGTCTGCTGGATGCCGATATCTACGGGCCCAGCCTGCCGACAATGCTGGGTACCGAGGGCGCGCGACCGGAAATCAGGGAGCAGAAGTTCTTCGTGCCGGTGCCGGCGCAGGGGCTGGCGACCATGTCGCTGGGCTACCTGATGACCGAGGACACGCCGGCGGTATGGCGCGGCCCCATGGCGAGCGGCGCCCTGAATCAGATCCTTACCCAGACGCTCTGGTGCGAAGAGGGGGGCGAACTGGATTACCTGATCGTCGATATGCCCCCGGGTACCGGAGATATCCAGCTGACCCTCGCCCAGAAGGTGACGCTGGCCGGTGCGGTCATTGTGACCACGCCCCAGGACCTGGCGTTGAAGGACGCGGTCAAGGGGGTGGAGATGTTCCGCAAGGTTTCGGTGCCGGTGCTGGGTATCGTCGAGAACATGGCCCTGCACACCTGTTCCAACTGTGGTCACAGCGAGCCGATTTTCGGCAGTGGTGGCGGCGAGCGGATCGCAGCCGACTATGAAACCCGCCTGTTGGGCCAGCTGCCCCTGGCGCTGGCAATTCGCGAGGATGCGGACGGCGGGCGGCCTACGGTCGCGGCGGCCCCCGACGGTGAGATTGCAGCCCTCTATGTGGCGATTGCCCGCGCGGCGGCGGCGCAGATCTGGCTGGCGGCGGAAGGGGACCAGCCGGTGGAAATCGACATCGCCTGACATTCCCGGGCGGTACCGCTGGCGCTGTTTTTCACCCCGTGTCCGGCTGAGTGCGCCGGCCCCTGTTGACGGTGGATCGGCGCCGTGAGTTACTGCTGGAAATTCGCGGACGAATAATTGATCCATGGGCTTCCAGATTCGCTACGACGCGCGCCAGCGAGTCGTACGCACAGTTTTCTTCGGCTCGGTGTTCCTCGTCGACAAGATGGCCGCAGCGCGGCAGGTGGCGGAAAGGTACGGCCATATGCAGTCGCTGCGGATTATCGTGGATGTGCGCGAGGCCGATATCTTGCTCAGCGTCGCGGAGCGCCAGCAGTTCGGCAGCTACGCGGCGGCGCTGAAAGGCCTTAACCACGCCCGCGTCGGCGTGCTGCACGCACCGGATTACAACGCCAATGTGGTAATCAACAGCGTCGCCCGCGCCGAGGGGATGGATGTGGCCGAGTTCATTTCCGAAGGGGCACTGCTGCTGTGGTTGTACGGCGGATCCGCGTCGGCGCTGTCGGATACTTCTCACGCCTGCGGCAATTAGTCCTCCCGTATGCCGTCGACACTCAATTCGCGAACCTCTCCTCCCTCAAAATGCCTAGCATTCCGCATTGAAATAATTTTCTATTTATATTCATTTTACGAGATTTATATTCCCAATATATTCGGACTAATGAATAGGGTGCCATAGGAATTCCTGCAGGGGAGTTCGGCGCTGCGCCACTTTGCATGCAAAGAGCCGAATGTCTCCGAATTTCAAGATACGCTACTCCCGCTCGAGCCGTATTGTCAGAATCCACCTGATGGGGCGAATTGGGCTGGACGAGCGTTTATTGGCCGCCCGCCAGCTCGTTGTACGCTTCCGTCACCTGGCGCACTTGCGCTTACTGGTGGACGCGCGCTACGCGCATTCGATGATGACGACCGAGGAGCAGGAGCGGTTGGCAGATTTCGTGTGCGCTCACCCGGTGCTGTGCCGGGCGCGTATCGCTGTACTGTTTTCTTCACGTTTCAGCCCTTCCCTGGGAGCGCTGCAGAATATGGTGCAGCGTGGACAGGACGCGCGGGGCTTTCTGGTGGAGGGTGAAGCGCTGGAATGGCTCAATCGATAGGCTTTCGGTGACAACTGCGCGCTCTCTGCGCTCTTTGCTCAAATATATTTAGCTAGGGTGATTTTTTCAGCGATGCGACCATTTTATACTGATTCGAAACCGACGTTTTCCTCAAATAATAATTAGAAACGGCGATGATCCATAGAGCTTCCAATTTCCATATTTCCCAAAATCCGGCAGACCGTATCGTCCATGTCCTGTTTTACGGTGTAGTGGGGCTGGCGGAGAGGCTGGAGGCAGCGGCCAAGCTGGTGGCCAAGTTTGGCCACCGCGCACCACTGAGGGTTCTGGTCGACCTGCGCTTTTCCCGCTCTGACTTGCCACCAGCGGAGCAGCGCGAATTTGGTCGCTTCCTGGCGGAGCATCCGATCCTGGGCAGGGCGCGCCTGGCGGTACTGCACTCGTTCAATAACTGCGCCTCGCCGATTGTCATCAGCGAGGCGCGGGCGCTGGGCCACGATTTGCGGCCGTTCTTTATCGAGGCGGAAGCCAAGGCGTGGCTGAAGGGCTAGTCCGCAGCCACTCCCGGTCAATCGCCCTGGCTCAGGCTTTCTGGGCCTCCGCCTGGCGGCGGCGCTCCTCCTGCTTGGCGCGGCGACGTGCGGCAGTCACGTCCCGGGCGTCCTGGCCGATATGTTCCTCACCGCGGGCCTTGGCCAGTTGGATCTGCTTTTCCCGCTCGCGGAAGCGCGCGCGGTCCTCTTCAGCCACCTTGTCGAAACAGTGTGGGCAACTGACTCCCTGCTCGTACTGGGGAGACTGCTTTTCCTCAGCGGTGATCGGCATGCGGCAGGCGTTGCACTGCTCGTAGTTGCCGCGCTCGAGGTCGTGGTTGACGGTCACCCGGTCGTCGAAGACAAAACACTCGCCGTCCCAAAGGGTCTGTTCCTTCGGCACTTCTTCCAGGTATTTGAGAATGCCGCCCTGCAGGTGGTAAACCTCGTCGAAACCCTGCTCCTTAAGATAGGCAGTGGACTTCTCACAGCGGATGCCGCCGGTGCAGAACATCGCCACTTTCTTGTGCTTGGCCGGATCCAGGTTGTCGCGCACATACTGCGGAAACTCGCGGAAGCTCTCGGTGTTGGGGTTGACCGCATTGCGGAAGGTTCCGACCTGGAATTCGTAGTCATTGCGGGTGTCGATCAGCAGTACTTCCGGGTCGCTGATCAGCTGGTTCCATTCCGCAGGTTTGACATAGGTACCGACGGTGCGACGCGGGTCTATATCCTCCACGCCCATGGTGACGATTTCCCGCTTCAGCTTCACTTTGCTGCGGAGGAAAGGCATCTCATCGGTAAAGGATTCCTTGTAATCGAGCTCGGCGAGGCGTGGGTCACTTTTGAGCCACTTGAGAAGGGAATCTATTCCCTCCCGCGAGCCGGCCACAGTGCCGTTGATGCCCTCGCGGGCGAGCAGTAGTGTGCCGCGCACGCGGTTTTCGAGCATGGTGTTGAGCAGGGGTTCGCGCAGGGACTCGAAGTCGTCGAGAGTGACGAACTTGTAGAGCGCGCAGACGACGGTCTGGTGCATAGGTGCTTCCTCTTGCATGCCGGAGCGTAAATCCGGGGCAGTAAAAATCGCCGCGCATTTTATCGCAGCGAGAGCCGTTTGTCGTACATTTATCAGGCAGCGCGAATTGCCGGAACAAATGAATTGACCGGCAGGCAACAAGTTGTCACAGTTTGGCCAAATTATTACGGCCGCAGCGAGGCTTTCCCCCATGGACGATGCAATTGAACCCAAAGAGTCGGAACTCAGCCAGGATTACCGCGAGGGTGACCTGACTGTTCAGATCGATATCTATGAGGATGGCGAGGGCGGCTGGCTGCTGGAAATCGTCGACGAGAACAGCAATTCCACGGTCTGGGAGGATTCCTTCGATACCGAACAGGAGGCTCTCGAGGAAGCACTCGAGGCCCTGCGTGAAGAGGGAATCGAAACTTTTGTCGGACCGGTACAGGAAACCGGCGAGAGCTGGTAAACCCTCTCCGGGAGCATTGCTCCAATACTTTCCCTTTTGTTGTGCATCCGCCACCGTGCCCGGGTCTGTGCGATGGTGTACGCAGTGATGGGTAATCCTGCACCCCGCGGAATCCCTGCTATGGTTAAACATAGAAGGGAATCGCGACAGTGTGACAGCACACTCCCCAATCACGACACTGCCCGGAGGCAGTACGGATTACTGCTTCCGGCGTGTCACCTGGTGTTCGCGGGCGGTTCTCTTCTCCATGAAAGTGGTACTCCCCCTTCTCCTGTTGTCGCTGGCGCTGCCGGTGCTGGGAGAAGACATTCAGCTGTCCAACCAGCGGGTACTGAAAACCGACCTGGTTGAAGCGCGGCTTATTTCCGAACTCAGTGGCTATGCAATCATCGCCGGGCGCAGTTGTATCGACTGCGACGAAAACCCCTCTATCTACATCAAGAAGATCACTCCCGATACGCGTGCGCCGGACGTCAATGCAAATGGGCATGAATCCGACCGCTACACCTATCCCGGTCAGTATCGCGACTACATGAGCAAGGAGATCGTGGAAAAGACGCGGATGTTCTACGGCCGCTGTTACGAAAACCAGCCCGCCCTGCTGTGGCTCAGTGAGTACCGCGAGGCGGAAAAGTGGGTGAAAACCGAGTACCTGATCGTGTTCGGTGAGCGCGGACCGGAATACCGCTATAACGAGGATCGCCAGCCGAGCATTTTCTATATTGAAAACAGCCGTTGCGTGGAATTGCCGGGGATTACCGCAGAAACGGAACCCTGAAGAGGGTGTCTTGAACCGCGGAAATAAAAAAGCCCCGCGGAGGGGCGGGGCATTCAAGCCGCGGTGAGACCGCGGTTATCATAATAATGTCTTAGCGTTTGCTGGCTGCTGTTACTTCTTGTGGCTCCAGACAATCTTGAGCTTCTTCTTGCCCCAGCTGCGGGCTTTCTTGACGTCCTTCTCCATCCACACATCAATGCGGTTTTTGAAGCGCTTGTTCATGCGGTCGCGCACGGTGTAGGTGCCGGGCAGACCTTCAATTTTCACTTTGGCGCCGTTGGTCAGGCCGTGTTTTTCCAGGTCGCGGGAAACCGCGATCACTTTGTCACCGGGACGCAGACGGTTGTTCCAGGCAGCTACCCAGGGATCGTCATCAGTCTGACCGGGCACTGAGTTATAGGCAGTGGCGTCAACGGTCATGGACTTTTGGCTCGCGGCAGAAGCATTAAAGCTGAAAGCAGCCGCAAGGATCGCGGTCCCAAAAAATACTTTATTTCGCAGAGTCTGTTTCATAACGTCCCGATACCTCCAGGATTCAAGCGGTCACAAGCCAAGAGTTGCTTGTGAAAGTTCCAAGTGTCTTTGGAAATAACTGATCAATATTTAATCAGTGGTGGCTATATTACAGGCAGCTGGCGGCTTATCAAATTTTTCTGCGTGGCTCACAAAAGGCCACACAGTATGTGCGGGTTGTTGCGACAGATTGGAATAAAAAGTCTGAAATTTGTGTAAATTGCGGAATGTGATTCTTTCAAATGGAATGGCGGTGAATCTATGACTGGAAATCCGCCGGAGTCGTAGTAATTGATTGCCGAGTCCGGCCATTCGGTGACAGCGATGTCATCCTAATGGCTGTTTGTTTTGTATGCAGGATGCGTCTCCTAATTTTGGTTTATTAAGAAAATATTTTTTTTGCGATATTTATGACCGCCGGGCCAAAACTGGCGGTTCCGGCAGAAATACAGGGCTAAACGGGCGAAAACCCTGGGTTTTGAGGGGACTTGTGTCGGCCGAATGGCCGGTCATCGGGCCGTCAGAGAGCTGTGGTGGTGGCGCGGACCGGGGGATTCACTTGCTGGCGCAGGCCCAGCAGGTAGTCGCGGTCTTCCTGGAGATCGGCGAAATCGTGGCGTGTATCCAGCTCTACCGCCTTTTCCACCCATTCGATCGCTTCCTCGAGGTTGCCCTGCCACTCACAGACCTGGCCGAGGTTGAAGTAGGTGATGGCCAGGTTGTGCCACTCGCCGTCGCGGGCGAGGCCGCGGGCAGCACCGTTGTATAGGCGATAGGCGTTGCGGAGCAAGTTCGAACGTCGAGAGGCGTCGGTTTCGCTGGCGGACTGCTGGTGGTAGGTGTGCGCCAGCGCCGAACGCACTCGCGCGGCCGACTGCTCTAGGGGGGCGCCGGTTTCCAGGTAGGTCAGCACGGCCTCGAACTGGGCGCGGGCGAGGGGATAGAGCTCCGGGCGCTGCTGTCCACCGAGCGCGTTCAGCACGATGCCGTAGCGGTAGCGCAGGGCCTGTTGCTGCTGCGGACGGTCCGCCAGGGTGGCAATGGCCTTTTCATACAGCGGCAGTGCGGCGTCGAAGTCTCCGCCGAGGGCGAGGGTCTCGGCATCGGCCACCAGATCCTGCGCGGATGCGGGGGCCGACACGGCCACGGCCGCTCCCGGCGCGATCAGGGCCGCGCAGAGTGTCAGTTGGGCGAGAGCTTTGTACATCTTCGATTACCGCGGTTTGGCTGGCCTGATATTCGACGGGCCGCGCTGCGCGCGGCCGCTCTTCCATCAGTAAACCTTTATTTGCGCAGTTGCGCCAGCATTCCTTGCAGCGGGTGGCGCAGGTCTACACCCGCGAAGCGCGCTGACTGGCACCGGCAGGAATAGCCACTGGCGAGCAGGTCGTCAGTGTCGCCGGACAGCCGATTCGCCCAGGACTGCTGGAAAATCACCCGCGATGTCTCTTTATGTGCTGTCTCGTGCCCGTAGGTACCGGCCATGCCGCAGCAGCCGAGGTTTTCGGTGTGCAGTGTCATGCCCAGTGCGGTGCAGACCGTCTGCCAGTCGCGCAGGGAGGCGGTGGCGTTGGTCTGCTCGCTACAGTGGGGCAGCAGGCGGAAGCTGGCGGGCTCCAGGCGGTCGCGCTGGCGCTCCAGGTGATCGGCATGGCCTGCCAGCCATTCCTGTAGCAGTTGTACCTGGGGGGCCCGATTGCCGAGCAGTTTGCGGTATTCGGCGCGGTAGGTCAGCGTCATGGACGGATCCACGCCCACCAGTGGCACACCGCTGGCGGCGAGTTCATTGAGCATGTCGCTGTTGCTCAGCGCGACGCGCTGGAACTGGCGCAGGAAACCGTGCACGTGCAGCGGTTTGCCGTTGGCGCGGAAGGGCGCCACCAGCGGGTAAAAATCCAGCTGCCGGAGCAGGTGCAGCACGTCCGCGACCACGTCGGCGTCGAAATAGCTGGTAAACGCGTCCTGGACGAGGATGACCGAGCGCTTGCGCTGCTCCGGCCCCAGCGCCTTCAGACAGCCCGGACTGGCAAAGGGCACGCCCATTTCGCGCATGCGTTCGATCAGTGTCTGTTGCGCCAACTGCGGACTGTCGGCCAGCCCGAGGCCGCGCTCCATTAGCCAGCGCACCGGCGCGAGGCGCAGTGGCCAGTTGTACAGCTGCGGAAAGCGCGACAGGTACGGCATGACGAATTCCAGGCTGCCGACAAAATAGTCCTTCAGCGGGCGCAGGTAGCGGCTGTAGTAGAGTTCGAGGAACTTGGCGCGGAACTCGGGCACGTCCACCTTGACCGGGCACTGGCCGACGCAGGACTTGCAGCCGAGACATCCCTGCATGGCGTCGTTCACTTCGTGGTTGAAGTCGTATTCACCGCGGATCTTCGCCAGCGAATTCTTGATGCGCCCGGGCAGGCCGACAAAAAACGACTGTTCGCGGAATTTGCGCGCGCTGTCCACTGCATCCACATTGCGGGCGGCAAGCAGGCGCAGCCACTCTTTCATCAGCATTGCGCGGCCCTTGGGCGAGTGGATGCGCTCGCGGGTGGCCTTGTAGGACGGGCACATGGCATCGTCCGGATTCCAGTTGAAGCAGGCGCCGTTGCCGTTGCAGTGGACCCCCTCGCTGTAGCCATCCCAGACCTGGACTGGAATCTGCGCGTCGCGCTCGCCGCGGGTGGGGACGCCGTCGATCTTGAGCAGTCCGGAGATGCGACTGGGGGTGGCGATCTTGCCCGGGTTCAGCTGGTTGCGCGGGTCGAAGGCGGCCTTGATTTTCTGCAGTTCCGGGTAGAGTTCACCAAAAAATTCCGGTGCGTACTCGGAGCGCACGCCCTTGCCGTGCTCACCCCACAGCAGGCCGTTGTATTTGCGGGTCAGGGCGACCACCTTGTCGGTGATCGGGCGGATCTGCGCCGCCTGCTCCGGATCTTTCATGTCAATGGCGGGGCGCACATGCAGCACGCCCGCGTCCACGTGGCCGAACATGCCGTAGCTGAGGCCGGCTTCATCCAGTACCGCGCGGAACTCGGCGATATAGTCGGCCAGGTTTTCCGGGGGTACGGCGGTGTCCTCGACAAAGGGGATCGGGCGCTTCTCGCCCTGCACATTGCCGAGCAGCCCCACCGCGCGCTTGCGCATGCCCCAGATGCGGTTTACCTCACTGTGGCCGCGGGCGATGGTGTAGCCGAAACTCTTGCCGGACTGGCCGATTACCGCGTCGATGCGGGCGGTGAATTTTTCCAGTGCGGCATCCAGTTCCTCTGCGGAATCGGCGGTGTATTCCACCAGGTTGATGCCCTGCACCGGGCGCTCGTCGGTGGGGAAAAACTCGCTGACGCTGTGCCAGACGATGTCTTCCATCGCCAGCTGCAGCACCCGGCTGTCCACGGTCTCGATAGAAGTCGGTCCGGCGCCCATCAGGTCCTTGGCGTCGCGCAGGGCGTCCTGGAAGTGATCGTACTTCAGGTTGATCAGCGCCACGCACTTGGGAATCGGCAATACATTCAGCTTGGCCTCGGCGATAAAGCCGAGGGTGCCCTCGGAGCCGCACAGCACGCTGTTCAGATTGAAGGTGCTGCCGTCGTTTTCATCTTGTTCCTGGCGAAGGTGGGCCAGGTCGTAGCCGGTCAGGCAGCGGTTCAGTTTGGGGAATTTCTGCTCGATCAGCGCGGCCTTGTCCCGGGCGATCTCGTCGCAGATCCGGTGCACCCTGCCGGCGCGGTCTTCGCGCGCGCTGATCTCGTCCAGTTCACCGTCGCCGAGCGGAGCCGAGGTCCACAGTTCGCCGCCGAGCAGTACGGTGGACAGTTCCAGCACGTGGTCGCGGGTCTTGCCGTAGACGCAGGAGCCCTGGCCGGAGGCGTCGGTATTGATCATGCCGCCGATGGTGGCGCGGTTACTGGTAGAGAGCTCCGGCGCAAAAAAGAGGCCGTGGGGTTTCAGCGCCGCGTTGAGCTGGTCCTTGACCACGCCGGCCTGCACGCGCACCCAGCGCTCTTCGGCGTTGATTTCCAGGATGCGATTCATATGGCGGGAGATGTCCACCACCAGACCGTCAGTCAGCGACTGGCCGTTGGTGCCAGTGCCGCCGCCGCGGGGCGACAGCACCACCTGCTGGAAATTCTCGCGCTCGGCCAGTTCCGCCAGCAGCTGTAAGTCGCGCACATCGCGGGGATAGACCACCGCCTGTGGCAATACCTGGTAAATGGAGTTATCAGTGGCCAGTACGGTGCGACTGGCATAACTGGGGCTGGTATCGCCGCGGAAACCGGTGTCCTTTAATGCCTGCAGGAACTGCAGGTAGAGCGCCTGTACCTCGTCGACTTCGCGCAGTGCTGGAATCATGGGGCCAAAACCGTAGCTCTCAGGGGGTCTGGCATTGTAGCGGTGGCGCTTGTTTGCGCAAGGTGCAGCGCGGGCTCGGGTCGTTCCAATCCACCTCCCATTCCACTTGCCAGGATCCAGTTGCCAGGGCTGCACTGCCGCCACGGGCTACACAAAATTAATTCTTGTACAACTTTGTCCATCACGCTATAAAAGTTGTACAAAATTAAAGGCGTGTATAAGTCTTATGGATATCCAGCTGTTGACCCGCAAGATTCCCATCGGGATCAGCCAGTGCGCCCTCGGCGAGCCGGTGCGCTACAACGGTGGACACAAGCACAGCAAGGTCTGCACCCAGCTGCTGGGGCGCTGTTTCGACTATGTGCCCCTGTGCCCGGAAGTGGCCATCGGCCTGGGTGTGCCGCGCCAGCCGATCCGGCTGGTGAAGAGCAGTCCCGCCGCCGACGCCGAAGTGCGCGTTATCGGCGTCGAGGACAAGAACCTCGATGTCACCGAGCCGCTGATGGAATACGCCGACAGCGTTGTGCCGGCGCTGGAACAGGTGCGCGGCTACATCTTTATGCAGAACTCCCCCAGCTGCGGTCTGCGCGGCGTGCGCCGCTACCTGCCCAATGACCACGGTATCGACAGCGAGGGGGTGGGTATCTTTGCCCAGCGCCTGCGCGAGCATTTCCCGCACCTGCCGATGGAGGAGGTGGGGAGGCTCAACAACAGCGAGATTCGCGAAAATTTCCTCACCCGCGTGTTCGCCTACGATGCCTGGTTCCGCTATGTCGAAGACGGCCAGGACGCGCCGCGTGCGGGGCGGGTAATCGAGTTTTACAGCGCCTACAAATACCTGCTGCTGGCCCACCACCAGCAGAAAACCCGTGAACTGGGGCAGCTAGTCAGCAATGCCCGCGCCCTGGAGCCGCGGGAATTCGCCCACCAGGTTCGCGGCGGCATCATGGAAATACTGGCGCACCCGGCCAGCCGCAAGGACCGCACCAATGCGCTGATGCATGTGCAGGGGCACCTCAAGGATTACCTGGATAAAGAGGAAACTGCCGAGTTGACCCGGCTGATCGAGGAGTACCGGCTGGGCCTGAAGCCGGTGTCCGCGGTGTTGACCCTGTTGCGCCACTACCTGCCGCGCAGCCCCCACCAGTTTATTCACAGCCAGTTGCTGCTGGCGGCGGAGCCCGCAGAAATGGGTTTCTGTGATTTCCATTGATT
The DNA here is from genome assembly GCF_014904735.1 of Microbulbifer hainanensis. Lineage (GTDB taxonomy): Bacteria > Pseudomonadota > Gammaproteobacteria > Pseudomonadales > Cellvibrionaceae > Microbulbifer > Microbulbifer hainanensis. The sequence continues at coordinate 123,786 of NZ_JACZCR010000033.1, forward strand.
CGCTTTGCCGCGAGGTCTGTTACCGATGTCCGAAACCGACGCTGAAATGATTGCCGCAGAAACTGCCGGGATGGGCAGCGAATTGCCCGCGGGAGACGCTGCCGTGCCCATTCGCGAGGTGGCCCAGCGCACCGGCGTTAATCCCGTCACCCTGCGCGCCTGGGAGCGCCGCTACGGGCTGCTGAAACCGGCGCGCACCGGCAAGGGGCACCGTTTGTACAGTGAGGACGATGTCCGCCGTGTCGAGGAGATACTCGCGTGGCTGGCGCGCGGCGTCGCCATCGGCAAGGTGCGCCCACTGCTGGACGAGGGCGCGCCCGCGGCGGTGGAGGAGGACAGCTGGAGCGGTATGGTGGAAGCGACTACTGTGGCGGTGTCGCAGTTCGCGGCACCAGAGCTGCAGCGGCAACTGGAACAGTTGCTGTCGAGTTATCCGCTGCCGCTGATTCTCGATCGCTGGCTGACGCCGGTGCAGCGCCGGCTGCATCGCCGCGAGCGCTTCGGCAGCAGTGTGGCACAGGGTTTTTTCTGGCAGCTGCTGACAGAGGAACTCGCGATCGTACTGCGCGCCGGGCGCAAGAATATCCGCCAGTCCGGTCGCAACAGTCGCGGCAAACTACTGCTGGTGAGTTTTAGCGGCGGCGAGCAGCAGGTATTTGCCCGGCTGTTCTGCGCCGCGCTGATTGCCGCCGGCTGGGACGCGGTGCACCTGGGTCCGGATGTGGAACTGGGGGAGCTGGCATTTGCCGCGGAAAAACTCGGTGCCGACGGTGTCATCTGCTACAGCCATAACGCGCTACCCATGGCGGTCCTGGGCAGCGGCCTGGAGCGCGCGCTGCGCAGCCTCAATAAACCGCTGTGGCTGGCCGGCGGTATCGTCGAGCTGCAGCGCGGCGATGTGCAGAGACTCGCCCGGCACAAAGGTTGCCGTGTGTTACCGGCGGAGTGCGACCCGGCAATCCGCGCATTGCGGGAGCAGCTCCCATGACCCGCAACCTGCAATACGGGCGCGGCCTGGTTTGGCTGCGCAACGACCTGCGCCTGCGCGACAATACGGCCCTGTACCGCGCTGCGGTCAGCTGCGGCGCCGTCGCGGCAGTTTTCATTGCCTGCCCGAAAACCTGGAAGAGCCATGACGACGGCGACCCGGTAGTGAACTTTCGCCTCGCCTGCCTGCGCGAGCTGCAGGAGAGCCTGGCGGGCAGGCGTATTCCCCTGTATTTCCTCGAGGTTGCATCGTTTGACGAAGTGCCGTCGGCACTGCAGCAGATTGTCCGCAAGCTGCAAATCGACGCGGTATTCGCCAACGCGGAATATCCATTTAACGAGCAGCGCCGCGACAGCGCGGCGCGGGCCGCACTCCAAGAGGCCGGGGTGCCGATCGAGTACAGCACCGACCGGACCCTGGTGCCGCCGGGCGCAGTCAGGACCGGCAGCGGCGACGCCTACAAAGTGTTCACACCGTTCAAGCGCGCTTTCGTCTCCCAGTGCGGCGCCACGGATTTCTCCCCGCTGCCGCCGCCGCGGCAGTTCGACGGTGACAAAGGCTGGCCGCAATGGCTGCAGATCGCGGGCGCGCACAACCTGGTGCAGACGATTCCCGATACGGTGCGCGGCTATCGGGCGCTGCCCCAGAAAGACGGCAAGATATTCGGTTGGATGCCGGGAGAAAAAGCGGGGGCACGCCGCCTGCGCGAATTCGGTGAAATCATCGATGGCTATGAAGACGAACGCGATTTTCCCGCGATCGATGCCACGTCCAGGCTGTCCCCCTATTTGAACTGCGGCGCGGTTTCGATTCGCCAGTGCGCGCAGCTGGCGCTCGGGTTGAATGAGGGGCGCTGGGTCGGCGGCAGCGAGGGTATCAGTTGCTGGCTGGGGGAATTGATATGGCGCGAATTTTACACGCACCTGCTGGTGGCGTTTCCCCGCCTGTGTAAACACCAGCCATTCAAGCCGGAAACCGACCGGGTGCCCTGGTCCGGGGATGAACTGGCCTTCCGCCGCTGGTGCCAGGGCAAAACCGGTGTGCCGATCGTCGACGCGGCAATGCGCCAATTGCTGGAAACCGGCTGGATGCACAACCGCCTGCGCATGGTGGTGGCGTCGTTTCTCAGCAAGAACCTGTTGATCGACTGGCGCTGGGGCGAGCGCCATTTCATGAACCACCTGATCGACGCTGACTTTGCGGCCAACAACGGCGGCTGGCAGTGGGCGGCGTCCACCGGTACTGACGCAGTGCCTTATTTCCGCGTTTTCAATCCCTACAGCCAGTCGAAAAAATTCGATCCGCGCGGGGAGTTTATCCGCCGGTTTGTACCGGAATTACACGAACTGAATGATAAGGAAATTCACTGCCCCGACTCAGCGGCGGATTATCCGGCGCCGATCTGCGACGTGGCGCAGAGCCGCAAGCACGCGATCGAGGTTTATGCGGCGCTGAAATAAAGCGTTGTTTTGCGCGGGCGCGCGGGCCTTCCCCCGCAAGCGCGATGGAGTGTGTCGAAAGTGGGTTGCGCGGCGCCAATCGGCAAATTTGCCGCGTCTATACTTGCTCCATCGCCAACGACGCAATGGAGTGCGCCATGGGTTTTCCCTGCAAGTCCCTCTCACTGGCGGTGGCTCTCGCCGCCGCTGCCAACAGTTACGCCGACGGCAATATCGCCGAACTGTACAGCGGTATCGTGGTGTTCGGGGACAGTCTGTCGGACAGTGGTAACGCGGGTGTTTTTACCAGTAACGATCCCGCCGGGTTAATACCGCCACAACCGGCGATCAGTTTTACTGCACAGGATCTGGGGCTGGCGCCGCTGTTACCGTCCTGTTACGGCCTGGGCCCCGCGTTTGGTGGCGCTATTCCCTGTGCGCCGGCGCCGGGAACGACGGATCAGCAACTGCAGCAGATTGTCGGTTCGGTACTGACCAATGGCAGCAACTGGGCGGTCGGAGGCAACCGCGCCGCGGACGTGTTGCTCGATCTCGTCGGGCCGCAGCGCTTCCTCCAGCTCTTCCCCGACACCACCGTTGCCGATCACAACAGCCTGAACACGATACTGCCGGATTCCACCCGCTGTGGCCCGGACGGCGTCTGCGACCCGGCCGCCGGCGAGAGCCCCTATTTATCGCCGGCGGAAACCGCCGAGGCGGTGGCGGCTTTCGGTAACCCCGCCGCCCTGCAGGCACTGGTCGATGACCCCTCCAACAATATCACTATCACCGGTGTGCCCTTTGCCACAGGCCAGGGATACCTGCCGCAGAATGCCGTCAACCGCGACGCGCTCTACTATCTGAACGGCGGTGGCAATGACATCATTGCCGGGGTATTCGCCGGTACTATTACGCCGGATTCCATGACGCGTTCCGCCACCTTTCTGGCGACAGCCGCCGCTGAATTGCGGGGGGCCGGTGCCCGCTTTATCGCGGTGTCGAATGCCCCGCGGGTCGGCAACACACCGCTGATGAACGATGCGGGGCCGGCGGCGGTCAGTGCGGGCAACACCGGCACGGCGCTGTTTAACGAGGCGCTGCGGCGCAAGCTCAATGTCATCGGCAATGTACTGATTCTGGATACCGAGGGGTTCAGCGCCCTGGCGCACGAGCGGCCCGGATTGTTCGGTTTTGCCAATATCGATCAGGCCGCCACCTGCTACCAGGCCGGGGCCTGCGCTAATCCAGACCCGGTCTACAGCCAGGGTGGCAGTGCCCCGAATGCCAACCGCCTGCTGTTCAATGATGGTGTGCACCCGACGCTGGCTGCGGGAATGACTGTCGGTGACTATTACGCTTCGGTGCTGAGTGCGCCGGTGGGCTATGGCCTGCTGCCGGATCTCGGTTACGCAAATCTGCAGGCGCACCAGTCGAACATCAATCACCACCTGGTGGCCCAGCGCTTTCGCGATCCCACCACGACGATTTTCTTCGGCGCCGCCTGGCAGCGCACGGATATCGGGTTTGGCCCCGCAATCAATGAGCGGAACAACGGCTGGGACGGTTTCTTCGGCTTCAGTTTCGCGTCCGGTGATAACCTGGAATGGGCCATGGCGCTGTCGTATGCCGGCAACGACTACGATCCGAAGGACTGGTCGCTGGAAGCGCGCAACCTCAATTTCAGCATCCTGGCCCGCTGGGACAACGAGCGCTATTTTGTCGATGGCGGTTACACATACGGGAACATCGATTACAAGGAAATTGATCGCCAGGTACATATCGGCAGCGTCTTCAACCGGCGCATGGAAGCGGATAGTGACGGCGATACCAGCACCCTGTTCCTGAATGCGGGTTTCGACAGCGCGCCGGCGTTGCCGTGCCAGTTGGGACCATTTGTCTCGGTGGAGCTGACTCGGGTGGATGTGGACAGCTTCCGCGAAAAGACCTGGCGGGACCTGACGTACATTGGCGACAACGGACAGGACCTGGATCCCATTGGTCTCAAGGTGCGCCACCAGAACCGCGACTACCAGCGCTACCGTGCGGGCTATTTCTACAATGGTCCGGAGAAAGCCGATTGGCGCTGGTTTGGCGAAGTGTGGCTGGAAGTCAATGACGGTGACGACCGCGATACCGTGGGGATCGGCCTCAAGTCGATCCGCGGCAACAGCGCCTATATGGCGGGCTACGATAGCTACAATGACGGTTACTTCCAGAATGGTGTCGGCGGCCTGGTGGGGCTCAACCTCACCGAGAAGCTGCAGGTCAGCGGCAATATCCATGTTTATCCGGAGAACACCGTCGGTGGCCTGAACCTGAATTACCGCTTTTAACTGTTGCGGGCGGAACCGGGATTTGCCGGGCAGTCACTGTTCCCGGTGACACAAAAATGTCACAGAATTATCTGCGGCAATGGGGGTGAAATTGGCGCGGGAATGCGAAATCGGTGCCGTTATCGCGGCATTGATTACCCGCCTGGTTGTTACCGTATAGGTATTGATAACAACCGGAATGTGATTGCCGTGACGAAGTTCAGCCCCCGATTCAGCCAACAGAGTGATGCCCTGGACAGTGCCGATGCCGACGTCTGGGCGGTCAGTGATCGCGCCCACGAACTGGCCGACAAGGGCGAGGACGTGATCTTTCTCTGTGTCGGCGACCCCAACTTCGACACCCCCGAGCCCATTCTCGATTACGCCCGCGCGCGCCTCGGCGTCGGCCGAACCCACTATTCCCCGGCAGCCGGCGAACTGATGCTGCGCCGCGCGATTGCGGATATCGAAAGCAAGGTCTCGCCGCACCCCTGCAGCCCGGATGATGTGGTGGTTTTTCCCGGTGGTACCAACGCTATTTACGCAGTTCTCGCCTGCCTGCTGAACCCGGGTGAAGAGATCGTGATCCCGGAACCGATGTATATCGGTTATGTCCCCATCTGCGATTCCCTGCGCCTGAAAGTCAATAAAGTCGCCTGTCCGGCGGAACAGAATTTTGCTTTCGACGTGGATGCGATCAAGGCGGCCATTGGTCCCGATACCCGCGCCGTGATGATCAACACCCCGGTCAACCCGACCGGCGCCATGGCCACCCCGGAACAGCTGCGCGAACTCGCGGCCCACTGCCGGGCGCTGGGTATCTGGTTGGTCTGCGATGAAATGTATTCGATGATCACCTTTGCCCGTCGCCACACCTCGCTGCGCACGGCGGCCGAACATCTGGACAATGTGGTCGTCATCGATGGCCTGTCCAAATCTCACGCCATGAGCGGCTGGCGCCTGGGCTGGGCGGTAGCGCAGGGGCCGCTGGTGCAACGCCTGATTGAATTCGCCGGCGCCACCATCTTTGGCTGCCCGCAATTTATTCAGGAGGCCGCCGCTTTTGCTCTGGAGTTTGATACCTACTTCGTCAAGCAGATGCGCGACGCCTACGAGCGCCGCCGCGACCTGATCGTGGAGCGCATCGGACGCATTCCCGGACTCAGCTGCTACTCACCGGACGCGGGCATGTTCGTGATGGTCGATGTATCCCAGGTGGCGGAATCCGGCGAGGCCTTTGCCGAGGCACTGCTCGACGCCGAACGCGTCTCCGTCCTGCCCGGTACGCCTTTCGGTGCCAGCGCCGTCAACCACGTGCGACTGACCCTTGCCGCGGACGAGGGAGAGCTCTCCCGCGCCCTGGATCGTATCGAGCACTTTGTAACCAGCGGCAGCCGCAGAGCCGGTTGAGCCGCGCCTTTACCCCCACACCCGTCACTGCGCGCATTTCGGAATCCCGCCGTCTCAAAGGGCTGAGGATACCGGGATGCGGTGGCGCGATCCGGTGCGGTGCGGATGGCGACTTCGCCGACAGAGTTCCAGCCGGTGGCGAATGCCGCTATCCTTCCCCCTTCGCGAGAACCCCAGAGTAGAAGAATCAAAGCGTGAAAATAGATCGCCACAACCTGCGTATCCTGCAGGTGCTGCAGACCAATGCGCGTATCAGCAACCTGAATCTGAGTGAACAGATCGGCCTGTCCGAGAGTGCCTGCCTAGCGCGGGTCAAACGATTGACGAGCGAACGCTACGTACGTGAATTTCATGCGGAGGTGAACCTGGACAAGGTGCGCCATGCCGAGTTTTACGTCAACGTGGCCCTCAAGCGACAGGATGCGCGCACCAGTGAAAGCTTCCGCCGTGCCATCAACGATATTCCGCAGATCGTGTCCTGCGTGAAGATGTCCGGTGAATTCGATTACATGTTGCGCTTCGTCTGCCCGGACGCGGCGGATTTCAATCGCGTATCGGAACAGCTGCTGGCCAACGAGGATGCAGCCATTTCTCGCATGACATCGCACCTGGTCATCGAAAAGACCAAGCCGTTTACCGGTTATCCCCTCGACATGCTCTTCCAGGACTGAAAGCCGACGCCCGGCGGTGCGGGCGCCAGTCTCTAGATCATCATCGACACAGTGCGCTCGATCAGCCACCAGGCGGCCAGCCCACCCACCAGATAGGACACCGGCCAGGCGACAGCTACAGCGGCGGATTCGTTACTGTACTGCTGCCACTGCTGGACCGGCGGCAGACGCCGGAACAGCACAAATAGCCCGGTGACGGCGACGATAAACAGCAGCTGCCCGGCCTCTACACCGATATTGAACATCGCCAGCGACAGTGGAATAGCGTCCTGAGGCACACCGATATCGGCCAGCGCGCCGGCAAACCCCAGTCCGTGCAGCAGGCCGAAGCCAAAGGCCACCAGCCAGGGCTTGCGGATTGCCAGGGTGCTGCGCCCGCGGAGCTTGTGCAGTATCTCGGTTGCCACGAAAACAATACTCAGCGCGATGACCGCCTCCACCGGTGCCTGGTGGACGCTTACGATACCGAGGACCGCCGCTGCCAGAGTGATGCTGTGGGCCAGCGTAAATGCGGTAATTGTCCCCAGTAGCTGTCGGCCACCGGTCACCAGCAGGATCAGTGCCAGCACGAATAGCAGGTGATCGATTCCCAGCAATATGTGTTCCACGCCCAGGGCGAAATAGGTCCCGGCGACCTGGCCGTTACCCGCCTTGCCATCCACAGTGAATTGCGGCTGATCCGGCAGCAGCCGCAAAACCTGTTCTCGGCCATCAAGCCAGGTAATCCGTGCCAGGGCATCGGTCATGGTCTGCTGCAGGCCGTCGATGTTAATGGTCACTCCGGCGAGGTCGTGTGCGTGGCGGATTTTCCAGGTCTCCGCGTAAAAGCCGTTGACCAGTTGCGCCTGAGGCGCAGCGATGGCCACCACGCTGTCATCGAATCGGACGTTCATGGCGAGACGCAGTTCGCCGCGGGCCGGCACCCGCCAGGTTACGGCGAACTCTCCTGCGCTGGTCTGTTCAATCTGCAGGTAGGCCGGGCGCAGCTCATGGGAGAAAAGCGGCGGCGACAGCAGGAGTGTAAACAGCAGCAGGATCGGCGCGAGGGTTTTGCTCATTGCCGGGCCACCTCGCCGGCGCTGCCGTGCAGTTCGCCCTCTATGCGCACATCGTATTTTGCCCGCAGGGATTCATACTGGCGCTGGAGAACGTCTTTCTGTTCCTGCAATTGCCAGTCCCGCAATACCTGTGGGCGCACTTCGGCGAAATTCGCCGGCCGCTGTGGCTCGTAGTGTTCGATAAATACCAGATGCTGGCCGTAGGCGGAGCGCACGGGGCCGGCCCACTGGCCGCGCGGCAGTTCACGCAACTGGTCGGAGAACTTGTCTCCGAAGACCCGGTCGATGCGCCCGGCAGTTTCGTCGGAATAGTGCCCCTGCAGAAGGTTGCTGTCGCCGACGCTGTCGGCGGGTGCGCCGGTCTGCAGCAACGCCAGTGCTGCGCGCGCATCACTGGCGGCAGTCGCGCGGGTATCACCACTGAAAAAGCGCTGCCGGAAACTGATCCGGGCCGGGCGCAGGTAGGCCTGACCGTGCCGGGCAAAATAATCGCGCAGCACTTCGTCGCCCGGATCCAGCGTGTCGACGAGATCGCGGGAAAGGAATTCCATTTTCTGGCGCAGGCGGCGGCGCACTACGGTGTCGTCGCGATCTAGCCCCAGTTTCACCGCTTCGCGGTAGAGCACTTCCTCGCGCACATAATCATCCACCAGTGTGCGCAACTCCCGCTCGGTCGGCGGCCGCTGCCAGCCACGGGCAAAGACCGCCACCAGGTGATCGATGCGGTTCTGGTTGACGACAATCGCTTCCGGCTTATGCCCGGGCTGGAACCATGCATTGACGCCAAACAGCAGGGCGCCGATGACTGCGAAGTGCAGCAGTGGCTCGCGCAGCAGCGAATTTTTCATGGTCATGGTGAAGCTCCTTGCCCGGTATATTTCGCCGATGTAATACCAACCCGACTTACTGCCCCGGTTCGTACCAGATCGGCGAGCTCCAGGCGCGCTCCTGGATGCTGGTGGGTACGCCGTCGAGCAGCGGCAGATTTTTGCGCGCGGCGTCGTAGGTGCTCCATCGCGGCGTGGGGATCTGTATGGCGCGCAGGTAGTAATAGGCGCGGTGCAGTGGGTCGAAAGCCGAATCTGTCCACACCGCGGTCAGGCTGGTGGAGCCGATGGTGTTCTCATAGAGGGCCCTTTGCGCGTTAACGGTGTTGCCCACTTCCTGTTCGGCGCGCCCCTGGGCACTGATCGAGCGGCCCTTGGAAACGGCGACATCGTAGATATGTTCGTGGTGTTGCCCGTTGCCATCCACCCAGCCCTTGACCATCTGAATGCGGTCCAGGTTGGCGCCATCGGGGTCCTTGAGGGCGTAGAGATAAAAAGTCGGCCCCTTTTTGCCATTGCCCGGCGGCGGGGTGAGGGTGCCGCCCATGGGGACGCCGGCATCGTAGCCGGTCCTCACCAGGCCTTCGTAGTCGCCCGGTTTCTTCGACAGGCCGAAACCGCCGAATAGGCGCACCTTGATGCGCGGGCCGGAGGTGGCAAAAGTCTCGCGGTTGTAGATGGCGTCCCAGATGGCCGCACGGGTATTTTCCGGCGCCCAGACACCGGTAATTGCCCCCGGGTTGGCGTCGATCGTCTTCATCCAATCGGGAATTTTACCGGTGCGGCGCGCCTCGGCAGTGTCGTCGGAGGCGCCGTGGCCACCGTGGTAGTTCGACTCCCATACATTGCCGGGGCGGCCGTTGTGGTTGTCGCTACCGCCGACAATACCGTACTTGAAGGGGTTCACCCCGAGTTTGTCTTCGTATTCGAGTCCGTACTTGAGTCCTTCGCGGACGAAATCGCGCTTGCTGAATCTGCGGTTGCTGAAATCCTGAATGCTGTTGGCATTTTCGAAATCGGCAAATTCGTCGTTGGGCCAGAATTTGATATGTACTTCAGAGTCGCCCTTGGCCTGCATGATTTCGATGGCGGGCTCCATCGTATTGCGCATTTTGGCGTAAGTCTCGCTCAATGGCTTGCCACCTGAGTCGAGCGCGGGAAACATGCGCCCGCGGCTCGCGTTGGAGTTATGCGGTATGGCGAAGACCTGCATGCCCTTGCCGCGCAGTTCCTCCATCCACTGCCAGAGTTCCTCTTCGGTCTGCAGGTCGATGTAACTCATCGGCCGCTGCGGCAGGTTCATATCGCGAAAGTAGATATTGCGATGCAGGTTGGCGCCGCCGGGTGTGGCGGTCCACTCGTAGGCGGGAATGGTGGTGAAATTGCCCGGGTCGTTGTAGCGCTCAACCGCTGACATGATCTCTTTCCAGCCATTGGCGGTGGATTCGTTGCCGACAAAAAAGCTCGCGTGTTGTGGTTTTTTGCGGTTGGCCATGGCGACGTTTTCAAGGAACCACTTCTCGCGGTCTTTGATATTGTCCAGCGACAGTAACTGCTGTACCGATTCGGTGTCATGCCCGGGCGCGTCGTCATGGAGCACCGTGTACATTTCACCGATAAACTCCGCGTGATCGGTAATGGCAAAAAAATCCAGCGGCTTGTGAATCTTGTAACCCTGCCCATTCACTTGAATGGTTTCGCCTTTGGCAAAACGCATTGCGTCTTCCGGCATTAATGCCATACCGCCGATATAGGCGTCGAGGGAGTAGGCAGTATGCAGGTGTAGTTCGCCGAAATAGACGTTTTTCAGGCCGCTGGTATCGGCTGATGTAGCGCTGCGACTTTGTTCTGCGCGCATTTCACTGGCGGGAGCGGCGACCTTTCCTTCCTCGGCGCCGTTTTTCGCGGTTCTTTCCGCGCGGTCGGGACCGCAGGCGCACAGCAGGCTGACAGCACCACCCAGTAAAAGCATTTTCAGTGAGGGCATATCGGATAACTCCATTTATCCCGGTTGTACCTGTTTATCGACTGGATAGTGGCGACTGCCGATATGTGTGCCGGCTTTTCCCTGGCTGGCTTGTGATACTTTCTGTCGGGGCCGCGTTTGGCGGGTTTCTGGGCGTCGAGTCCATGGAATACCGGCGCTGTGAATCCTGGTTAATTGTGACCGGTAAGTATGGTTTGCCAGAGCGAGTTTTCCAGTGCGCGGCCATTTGCCAGGACTTCGCCAGCTGGCGCTGGACGAGCGACGGCGAAATTCTGGCGTTGCGGGTTTCGACGAATCCGCTGAAGCCGATAGAATGACCGGTGAGTGGCCCTCTGGCTTGGGGCCGTCGTGGTGCGAGCATTAAGGTTCAGGGAGAAAGCATGAAATATTACGGCGTCGTTTATCTGGTCGTGAACCTGCTGGTTTATGCGGCCATCGGAGCCTGGGCTGCCATTGTGCCAGAGGCCTTTGCCGCCGCTATCGACCTGAGCTTTGTCGCGCCGTCGGCACTGCCGGAATTTCTCGCTACTTTCAGCGGATTGATGCTGGCCATCGCCCTGGGATTACTGCTGGCGCTGATTTTGCGTCGCCACCGACGCGCGGCCTACGCGGCCCTGTCACTGGCTTATCTCGGTTTTGCCAGCGGGCGCCTGTACGGCATGCTGGTATTCAGTGGTTTTGACTGGCGCAACGGCGTCTTCCTGGCGCTAGAAATACTGCTGCTGGTGTGGGGTATTTTCTGCTATCGGGAAATGCGCTGGCTGCCGAAGGAGTATGGCCATTAGGCCGTGCCGAAAGCCATAAAAAAGCGCGCTCCACTGGAGCGCGCAAGACATGCGGACATCTGCCGATCAGCCGCAATTCTCAGGTCGCCGCGGGTGATTTCTCCCCCGCCGTCGCACTATCACTGAATTCCCCATCCACCGCCTGGCGGAATACCTGCTTGTAGTTCTTGAATTCTGTGCCCATCCAGCGATCCCACCAGGTGAAATAGAAGCCGTAATTGCCCTGGAAGCGCTGGTGGTGCAGGTCGTGGTGGGTGGTGGTGGTCAGTATATCCAGTGGACCGTCCACCCAGCCGCGCGGATGGAATTCACAGCCGGCGTGCAGCATGGTGTTGCGGAATATCATCACGAAGATGAACGCCAGCCACACCAGCACGTGCAGCGGCAGTAGCATCAGGATCAGCGGCGAATAGATTGCCATCAGCACACCCTCGCCGATCGAGAAACTGTAGGCCGCCCAGGGGGTTGGCGTGCGGGATAGGTGATGCACCCGGTGGAAGTGCTTGAACAGCTTCGGGTGATGCATGGCCCGGTGGCACCAGTAGAAATAGGCGTCGTGGATCAGGATGACGGCCGGCAGGCTGGCGAGGTTCCACCACAGAGGGAACTCGTTCCAGTGCCAATAGAGCTTGATGAGGCCCCAGTCGCGCAGCACGCTGGTGACGAGCCCGACGGTGGCAAACACGCCGAGGGTCAGCATCGAGTAGCTGAATTCGCGGCGGATATCCTGCCACTTGGCGCGGCGCGTCTGCAGGCGCCGCCGGTTCATCCAGCCGCGGAACAGCAGGCTAACGCACAGGCTCATGACGGTGGCCGCAAGCAGGTAGCGGAACAGGTCGGTTTTGAAGTGGGACACCCAGTGCTGAGCCATATCCCAGAGAAACGCCAACTCCATACATTCACCTTGTTGAATCTTTCATCGGTGGTCATGAAGGAGCGGCTAGCGGACTGCTCCTTTCCTGTTATCTGACCAGTCTGGAGCAAAGCGCGGATCGGCGCTTACGGAATCCGCAAAACAGCTGACGGATTCTGAAATACGAGTGTTTATGCGGGGAATCGCTCGCGCCGGTACTCGGTGGGCGTCAGGTTGTGGCGGCGCTTGAAGGCGGCGTTGAACGGGCTCAGGGAGCGGTAGCCGATATCCAGGGCGATGCTCAGTACCGGCAGATGAGCCTGGTCAGGGTCGGCGAGCCGCGCGCTGGCTTCGTCGATACGGAACTGGTTCAGGTATTCGTTGAAGTTGCGGTAGCCTAGGTGACGGTTGATCAGCGCGCGCAGCACGTGTTCGCGCGCGTCCAGTTGCTCGGCCAGTTCGCGGATCGTCAGACCGGTGTGACGGTAGCCGCCATTGCGCATATGTTGCTGTAGCTGATCCAGTAATTGGTGTTGCTGCGGATCCAGCGGCTCCGGCGCTGGCTCTGCCGACGTTTCCGCCGGTTCGGCCGGCGCTTCGCTGGCTTGCGGCAGGGATTCCGTCAGCGCGCCGGGAGACAGCGCCAGCAGCCACAGGCAGGCGGCGAGGGTCAGCAGACTGGCGAGGATCGCGTGCAGGGTGGGGACGCCGGCCGGCACCGGCAAGTAGTCAAACAGGAATTCCACACAGACGACGATCAACATATAGCTGCCGACGGCAATCAGCAGGCTGGCGCGCAGGCGCCGGCGGGCCTGAACCAGGTCCGACTGGAATTGCTGCTGCAGGGCGATCAGCCCGGCGCAGAGCAGGCTCAGCTTGAGCGGCTGCGACAGCAGGTACATGGCGCGCTGGAACTGCGGCGATTCGGCAAAGTCCAGGTGGTTGGCAGCCAGGCTGACCAGCACGGTGATCGCGCACAACACCCAGCCCCAGCGGGGGAAGCGTTCCCCCTCACTGCACAGCTGGTGTGCAAACAGCCAGAAGGCCATGGGAATCAGTACGGTGGGCAGATCGAGTAGTAGACTGACGACCGCGCCGTGGGGCGGTAGTACCGGGCGCAGCAGGTAGCAGAAAACACCGGCCAACAGCAGTATCAGCCAGCGCCCGGCGGCCTGCTGGTGGTAGCTGATCGCCAGTTTGGCTGCGGCCAGCAGGAGCAGGCCGCAGGCGGAACCGGTAAAGAAATCGTAACTGCTGTGCATCGATGTTGTCCGCCTAGCGCCAGCGATCAGCCCAGGCGTCCAGCACCTTGCTGCTATAGGTGTGGCGGCCGTAGCTGCCGTTGTAGTAGGCCAGCGCATTGGCCAGGTTGCCTTTGGCCTTGGCGATATAGTGTTTGAGGATGGTGCAGCCGTAACGCAGGTTGGTATCCATATCGATCAGGTTGTCGTCCGGCCGGCCGATTTCCTTCTTCCAGAACGGCATCACCTGCATCATGCCCTGGGCGCCGACCCGCGACACAGCGTAGGGATTGAAGGCACTCTCGATCTGGATGACCGCCAGCACCACTTCCGGACGCAGACCCGCCAGGGTGGCCTCGCGGTGTACGGCCTTGAGCACACGCAGGCGCTCCTTGGGATCATCGATATAGCGGGCGAGGGGCTGGGACTTGGCCATCAGCCAGACTTCGGCATCATAGCGATCGACAAAGCTGTCGGCCTGGGTCACAGCCTCTTTCAGGGCCAGGCGCAGCTCCGGATCGATTTCCGGCAGCTTCGACTGGGCGCCGGCGGCGGTCGCGGCCAGGCACAGAAACAGTGTGGACAGGCTTTTTCTTATCATGACAGGGATTTTACGAAAAGGCGGGCGGGAAGGGCAGGGCCAATTGCGCTGATTCGATGCGGTCGCCGCCCCGGACACAGTCCGGGGCCCAGTGGGGCTGGATACCGGCCAGGGCCGGTATGACGACTGCGTTTTCCTTATACGCCCAGCTTTTTCAGCAGCACTTCTTCCAGCTGTGATTCGGCGAATTCCTGGCTCTCGGCGTCGCGGCGGCCCTTGTACTCCACCACGCCCTTTTCCAGACCGCGGTCGCCGACCACGATGCGGTGTGGGATGCCCAGCAGTTCGACGTCGGCAAGCATGGCGCCGAGGCGCGCTTTCGGCTCGTCCATGAACAGTACGTCCACTCCCTGCGCGCGCAGGGAGTCGTACAGGTGCTCGCACTTTTCGCGCACGACATCGCTCTTGTGCATGTTGATCGGCACGATCGCCAGCTGGAAGGGGGCGATGGCGTCCGGCCAGATAATACCGGCGTCGTCGTGGTTCTGCTCGATGGCGGCGGCAACGATACGGGATACACCGATACCGTAGCAGCCCATGGACATCACCTGTTCTTTGCCGTTCTCATCCAGCACCGTGGCATTCATGGCCCGGCTGTATTTGTCGCCCAGCTGGAAGATGTGGCCCACCTCGATACCGCGCTTGATTTCCAGGGTGCCCTGGCCGTCGGGGCTGGCATCGCCGGCGATCACATTGCGCAGGTCCTCGACGCGGCCCAGCGGTGTATCGCGATCCCAGTTGACGCCGGTGAAATGGTAGTCGTCCTTGTTGGCACCGCAGACGAAGTCCGCCAGGTGCGCTGCGGCTCGGTCGACGATGGTGTGGATGTTCATTCCCACCGGGCCCAGGGAGCCGATGCCGCAGCCCAGTTCCTGGGCGATACGTGCTTCGGGGGCGAATTCCAGCGGGCTGGCGACACCCTTCAGCTTTTCCGCTTTCAGTTCGTTCAGCTCGTGGTCGCCGCGCAGGATCAGCGCGACCAGCGGTGCGGTTTCTCCTTCCTCGCTCTCGCCGAGCACGATCAGGGTTTTGACCGACTGCGCCGGATCCGCCTTGAGGAATTCGCTCACCGCGGCGATGGTCTTCTGGCCGGGAGTATGGACCTCTTCCATCTCAGCCGCGGGCACCGGGCGCTCGCCAGCGGGGGCCACGGCTTCCGCGAGCTCGACGTTGGCCGCGTAGCGGCTCTCGCTGGAAAACGCGATATCGTCCTCGCCGCTGGCGGCGAGCACGTGGAATTCATGGGAACTGGAACCGCCAATGGATCCCGTGTCGGCGAGCACCGGGCGGTAGTCCAAGCCGATGCGGTCGAAGATGCGGCAGTAGGCCGCGTGCATCACATCGTAGGTTTCCTGCAGTGAGTCCGCATCGACATGGAAGGAGTAGGCATCCTTCATGGTGAACTCGCGCGCGCGCATCACGCCGAAGCGCGGGCGTATCTCATCGCGGAATTTGGTCTGCACCTGGTAGAAGTTGGCGGGCAGCTGCTTGTAGCTGCTGATCTCGGTGCGGATCAGGTCTGTGATCACTTCTTCGTGAGTCGGGCCCAGGCAGAAGGCGTTGTCATGGCGATCCTGAATGCGCAGTAGTTCCGGGCCGTACTGCTGCCAGCGGCCGGATTCCTCCCACAGCTCGGCGGGCTGCACCACCGGCATCAGCACTTCCAGCGAGCCGGCGTTGTTCATCTCCTCGCGCACGATCCGCTCGACTTTGCGGAGTACCCGCAGGCCGGTGGGCAGCCAGGTATAGAGTCCGGAAGCCAGGCGGCGGATCATGCCGGCCCGCAGCATCAGCTGGTGGCTGATGACGACGGCGTCGTTCGGGGTTTCTTTCTGGGTGGCGATCAGATAGCGGGATGCGCGCATAGGAGTATTCGGTTTGTCTTGCTTCTAGGGCCGCACATTTTACGCCGTAGGCGGGACCGGATGGTAGGGGCGCGGTGCGACGGAGCCGGAGAGTTTGTCGCGGGGCACAAAAAACCCCGCCGGAGCGGGGTTTTGCTGCGGAATAGGGCGCGAATCAGGACTCGGCCATTTCCTTCAGCTTCTTCAGCGGGCGGATCTTCACCTGGATGCTGGCGGGCTTCGCCTTGAAGACGGTCTCTTCGCCAGTGAAGGGGTTGATGCCTTTGCGGGCTTTCTTGGCCGGCTTCTTCACGGTGGTGATCTTCATCAGGCCCGGCAGGGCGAATTCGCCAACAGCACGCTTCTTCACGTGGGCCTCGATCACGTCGGTCAGCTCGTCGAGAACGGATTGAACCTGCTTGCGGCTCAGCTCGGTCTTCTCGGCGATCTGGTTCAGGATCTGGGTTTTGGTGTACTTCTCTTTGACCGCGGTGACCTTCTTGGCCGGAGCGGCTTTCTTGGCTGCTGCTTTCTTGGCGGGTGCCTTCTTGGCAGCGGTTTTCTTGGCGGGGGCTTTCTTAGCTGCTGCTTTCTTGCGTGCGGCCATGGTAGCTTCCTTCTAAATAGTGTTTTTCCAGAGAAAGAGTGTTCGTCGTCCCGCTGTGCCGCCTGAGAATGGCGCAGGCCCGCAACGGGTACTGAGGGGAAGTATATATAGTTTTTTTTCGCGCGCACGGGGAAATACGGGAAAAATAGTGCTTTTTTTCGCGGATTGGGGGGTGGGACTGCGTCTTCGTGCTCCTATTGCAGTGTTTGCATTGCCTCTTGCGCGGGCAGCTTCTTCCCGCTGTAGGGCTCATGTATAATCTGCGCCCCTCAAAGTACCGGGTATTAGCCATGCCGATCTATGAATACCAGTGCAACGCCTGCGGCCACGAGATGGAGGCCCTGCAGCGCATGAGCGACGCTCCGCTGACCGACTGTCCCGCCTGTGAACAGGCGGAACTGCGCAAGAAGATCTCCGCGGCCGGGTTCCGCCTCAAGGGCGGCGGCTGGTACGAGACCGATTTCAAGACCGGCAGTAAGAAGAACCTGGCCGGCGATGCTGGAAAATCGTCGGCTAAGCCCGCAGCGGACAAGCCGGCCAAGGCCAGCTGACGCCCGGACAGGGACACGCGGGCCCCGGCCCAGAATTCAAATATCGACAACGGGAAATTGTATCCATGCGCAGCGACTACTGTGGCGCCCTTCGATCCGCGGATATTGACCGCGTAGTAACCCTCTGTGGCTGGGTAGACCGCCGCCGCGATCACGGTGGAGTGATCTTCATCGACCTGCGCGACCGCGACGGTATCGCCCAGGTGGTGTTCGACCCGGACGCAGCGGAACATTTCGAAATGGCCGACCGCGTGCGCAGTGAATATGTGCTGAAGGTCACCGGCCGCGTGCGCGCCCGCGCGCTGGAAGCGGTGAACCCGAATATGGTCACCGGCGAGATCGAGGTCTACGGTACCGAGCTGGAAATTCTCAACACCGCCGAAACCGTGCCTTTCCAGCTGGATGAGCACACAGCCGTGGGCGAGGACGTGCGCCTCAAGTACCGCTATCTGGATCTGCGCCGCAACGAGATGCAGAAAAACCTGCGTTTCCGCTCCAAGCTGACCAACGCGATCCGCAATTACCTCGACGGCGAGGGTTTCCTGGATATCGAGACCCCGATCCTGACCCGCGCCACCCCAGAGGGTGCACGTGACTACCTGGTGCCGAGCCGTACCCACGACGGCAAGTTCTTTGCGCTGCCGCAGTCGCCGCAGCTGTTCAAGCAGCTGCTGATGGTGTCCGGTTTCGATCGCTACTACCAGATCGCCAAGTGCTTCCGCGACGAGGACCTGCGCGCGGACCGCCAGCCGGAATTTACCCAGATTGATATCGAAACCTCCTTCCTCGACGAGGAGGAGATCATGTCGATTACCGAGGGCATGGTGCGCGGCCTGTTCCAGGAACTGAAGGGTGTGGACCTGGGTGAGTTCCCGCGCATGACCCACTACCAGGCGATGCTGCGCTACGGTTCCGACAAGCCGGACCTGCGTATTCCGCTGGAGATGGTCGAGATCAAGGACCTGATGACCGAGGTGGAGTTCAAGGTGTTTTCCGGCCCGGCCAACGATCCGAAAGGGCGTGTTGCCGCGCTGAAAGTGCCGGGTGGTAACGACAAGCTGACCCGGAAGCAGATTGACGATTACGGCAAGTTCGTCGGTATTTATGGGGCCAAAGGGCTGGCCTATATCAAGGTCAACGACAAGTCTGACCTGGAAAACGGCCTGCAGTCGCCGATTGTGAAGTTCCTGCCGAACGAAACCCGCGCGGCGATTCTCGAGCGTATGGAGGCCGAGAACGGCGATCTGATCTTCTTCGGTGCGGACAAGGCGAAGATCGTATCGGAAGCCCTGGGTGCGTTGCGCTGCAAGCTCGGCGCCGACCTGAACCTGTACACCTGTGAGTGGGCACCGCTGTGGGTTGTGGCCTTCCCGATGTTTGAGGAAGACGACGACGGCAGCCTGACTGCGCTGCACCACCCGTTCACCGCGCCGTCCTGTTCCCCGGAGGAGCTGGAGGCGAATCCGCTGGGTGCACTGTCGCGCGCCTATGACATGGTGCTGAACGGCACCGAACTGGGCGGTGGCTCTGTACGTATCCACGACCAGAAAATGCAGGAAATCGTGTTCCGCATTCTCGGCATCGATGAGCAGGAACAGCGCGAGAAGTTCGGCTTCCTGCTGGACGCGCTGAAATACGGTGCGCCGCCTCACGGTGGTCTGGCCTTCGGTCTCGACCGCCTGGTAATGCTGATGACCGGCAGCGATTCCATTCGCGACGTCATTGCCTTCCCGAAAACCCAGAGCGCAGCCTGCGTGATGACCGATGCCCCGGGCACCGTGGATGCCAAGCAGTTGCGTGAACTGAATATTCGCCTGCGCCTCAAAGAAGAGCAGATTAGTTAAGAGAGAGACGGGGAGCCCGGGGCGCGGGCTCCACGCAAACGACCGGAGAGATATCGATGGCGGGACATAGTAAATGGGCCAACATCAAGCACCGCAAAGCGGCCCAGGATGCCAAGCGCGGTAAGGTTTTCACCAAGATCATCCGCGAGCTGACCGTGGCCGCGAAGTCCGGCCCCAACCCCGAAGACAACCCCACGCTGCGCGCTACCATCGACAAGGCGCTGGGCGCGAACATGAAGCGCGATACCATCGACAAGGCGATTGCGCGCGGTGCCGGCAACGCCGACGGGGACAACTACGAGGCGGTGACCTATGAAGGGTACGGTGTTGGCGGTGTGGCGGTACTGGTGGAGTGCCTGACCGACAATCGCAACCGCACCGTGGCCGAAGTGCGTCACGCGTTTACCAAACGCGGCGGCAATCTGGGTACCGACGGTTCGGTGGCCTACCTGTTCTCCCGCAAGGGACAGATGTACTACGAGCCGGGTGTCGACGAAGATGCGCTGATGGAGGCCGCGCTGGAAGCCGGTGCCGAGGACATCGAGACCAATGACGATGGCAGCATCGAGCTTACCACCGAGTTCCAGGACTACATGCCGGTCAAGGACGCGCTGAGCGAAGCCGGTTTCAAACCGAATAATGCGGAAATCGCCATGATCCCGTCCACCACGATTCCCCTCGACAAAGAGGGTGCGGAGAAGGTGATGGCGCTGGTCGATATGCTGGAAGACCTGGACGACGTGCAAAACGTCTATACCAATGCCGATATCCCCGAGGATGTCATGGCGGAGCTGGGCTAGAGCCCACACTACCCGCTCCTGAAAATGCCCCGCTCGCCGGGGCATTTTTGTAACCGGGCCGGGTTCGCCTTGACGCTTTACCGCCGCCTTGGGACACTTCCCGCCATTATTTGTATAAATGTACAGGGGGCAGGCCGCCGTGATCCGCATACTGGGTATCGACCCCGGCTCTCGCAAAACCGGCTACGGCCTTATCGACGTCGAGCGCGGCAGGGCCCGCTATGTGGCCAGCGGGGTGATCCGTATCCCCGAGGGACCCTTGCCCGAGCGCCTCAAGCTTATCTTCGATGCCGTCAGCCAGATCGCCGGCCAGTACCAGCCGCAGCAGATGGCCATCGAAAATGTGTTTATGGCCAAAAGTGCCGGATCGGCGCTGAAGCTGGGTCAGGCCCGCGGGGCGGCCATTGTCGCTGCCACCAATGCGGATCTGCCGGTGGCGGAATACGAGGCACGCAAGGTCAAGCAGGCGGTGGTGGGCACCGGCGCAGCCGATAAATTCCAGGTCCAGCATATGGTCAAGACTCTGCTGGCCCTGCCGGCGGCGCCGCAGGAAGATGCCGCCGATGCGCTGGCGGTGGCGCTGTGCCATATGCACACGTCGCAGACATTGTTGCAGACTGCCGGCAGCGGTCGCAGCCGTTTCCGCCGGGGACGCCTGAGCATCTCCTGATGGTTTGGTGTCGGCATCAGCGCCTTCACACCAAGCACTTTGTTGGTGGCGAAGTCGATAAGAATTGAGAGATTGAATAATGATCGGAAGATTGAGTGGCACGCTTGCCGCAGTGCAACCGCCACTGTTGCTGGTGGATGTGCAGGGCGTCGGCTACGAAGTGCTCGCGCCCATGACCACTATTTTTGAGCTGCCGGCGCTGGGGCAGGCGGTGCAGCTGCATACCCATCTGGCGGTATCTGAGACCGCCCAGACGCTTTACGGTTTCCTGCGCGATAGCGATCGCCAGCTGTTCCGTACCCTGGTCAAGGTCAATGGCGTGGGGCCGAAGATGGCGCTGGCCATCCTGTCCGGCCTCGACGGCGCGGCACTGGCGCGCTGCGTGGCGGAAGACAATGTGGCGGCGCTGGTGAAGGTGCCAGGGGTCGGCAAGAAGACCGCCGAGCGCCTGATCGTGGAGCTGCGCGGGAAGCTGGCGCCGGACTTCGGCGACAGCAACGATATCCCGCTGCTGGCAGCGGTGACTCCGAAGGTCGACCACGTCGGCGAGGCGGAGAGCGCGCTGGCCGCGCTGGGCTACAAGCCCACTGAAGCCACCAAGATGATTGCCCGCGCGAGCAAAGAGCAGCCGGACGCCGATAGCGCGACGCTGATCCGTCTCGCGCTGAAAAGCATGGCCCCGGCCTAATTCGGAGTATCCGCGATGATCGAAGCCGACCGCCTGATTGCGCCGGAACCCATAGGTCCGTCCGGCCAGGAAGAGCAATACGACCGGGCCGTGCGACCCAAGACGCTGGCGGACTATGTCGGCCAGCCGGTGGTGCGGGAGCAGATGGAGATCTTTATCCAGGCCGCCAAGCTGCGCAAAGAGGCTCTGGACCACACGCTGGTGTTCGGCCCGCCGGGTCTCGGCAAGACCACTCTCGCCAATATCATCGCCGAGGAGATGGGTGTCGCCATCAAGACCACTTCTGGCCCGGTGCTGGAAAAAGCCGGGGATCTGGCGGCGCTGATGACCAACCTCGAGCCCGGCGATGTGCTGTTCATCGATGAGATTCACCGCCTGAGCCCCCATGTGGAGGAGGTCCTGTACCCGGCAATGGAGGACTACCAGCTGGATATCATGATCGGCGAGGGCCCCGCGGCGCGCTCGATCAAGCTGGATCTGCCGCCGTTTACGCTGGTCGGTGCCACCACCCGGGCGGGCCTGCTGACTTCACCTCTGCGGGATCGCTTTGGTATCGTGCAGCGTCTGGAGTTTTACAATGTCGAGGACCTGACCAGCATCGTGCGCCGCTCCGCCGGCCTGATGGGCGTGGAGATGGACGAGGGCGGCGCGCTGGAAGTGGCACGCCGCGCCCGCGGCACACCGCGGATCGCCAATCGCCTGCTGCGCCGGGTGCGCGATTATGCCGAGGTCAAAGGTGACGGCAGGGTCGATTCCGCCACCGCCGACGCCGCGCTGAATATGCTCAACGTGGATGCGCGCGGTTTCGACCAGCTCGATCGCCGCATGCTCTTGACCATGATGGAGAAGTTCGACGGCGGTCCGGTTGGTGTCGACAGCCTTGCCGCCGCGGTGAGCGAGGAGCGGGACACCATCGAGGATGTGCTGGAGCCCTACCTTATCCAGCAGGGCTACATCTCCAGGACTCCGCGGGGGCGCGTGGCGACGTCACTGGCCTACGAGCATTTCGGCATCCCGAAGCCGGACAGCAAGATTTAACGGTGGTGTCACCTGTGGCCAGGGGTCGCGGGTGTGCCCTGTAGATAACAATAAGGAAGCGTGTTGGCAGAACCCTTCAGTATCCCCATTCGCGTCTATATCGAGGACACGGATGCCGGTGGAATCGTCTATTACGTCAATTATTTGAAGTATATGGAGCGCGCGCGCACAGAATTCGTGCGTTCGCTCGGCTATGATAAGCCGGCAATGCCGCAACAGGGGTTGTTGCTGGTGGTGCACTCGGCCGAAGTCCAGTACCGCCGCTCGGCCTGGCTGGACGACGCATTGCGGGCCACCGCGGCGATTGGCAAACTGGGCCGGGCCGCAGTGACCTTCGAGCAGAAAATCTGGCGCAATGATGAAATTATTTGCGAGGCTGTGGTCAAAGTCGCCTGCGTGGCAGAAGACAGCCGCAAACCCTGCGCGCTACCAGAATCCATTTACTCAGCATTAAAGGCAGCTTGTTAAGAAATGAACGCCGGTGAACACGTTTCCCTGTGGGGGCTGATACAGAACGCCAGTCTGCTGGTGCAGTTGGTCATGATGCTACTGCTGCTGGCCTCGGTCATCTCGTGGGTCATGATCATTCAGCGCGGTCTGTACCTGTCGCGCGCTAAGCGCTCCATGTCCAATTTTGAGCGCCGCTTCTGGTCAGGGGCCGACCTCAATCAGCTGTTCCGCGAGGGGAACGCCCGTGCCGAAAAAGGCCGGATGGACGGGGTTGAATCGATCTTCCGCGCCGGATTTACCGAATTTACCCGGCTGCGCCAGCAGGGCCGCAGCGGGCCCGAAGCAGTGATGGAAGGGGCCGAGCGCGCGATGCGTGTGGCCATGTCCCGCGAGCAGGAAAAGGTGGAAATGAACCTGCCATTCCTCGCCAGTGTGGGTTCGGTGAGCCCTTATATCGGCCTGTTCGGTACCGTCTGGGGCATCATGAATTCCTTCCGCGGCCTGGCCACTATGCACCAGGCTACCATCGCCACTGTTGCCCCCGGCATCAGTGAGGCGCTGGTCGCCACGGCGATGGGTCTGTTTGCCGCCATCCCGGCAGTGCTCGCCTACAACCGCTATTCGGCCAAGGCGGAGTGGCTGCTGTCCAGCTACGAGACTTTTGCCGAGGAGTTCTCCTCCATCCTGCACCGCAAGGTGCACTCCGGCTGATCGGGTGCTGATAGAGAGCGGATAGATATGAGCGTTTTTCGCAAGGCACCCAAGCGCAAACTGGTTTCAGACATCAACGTTGTTCCCTACATCGACGTGATGCTGGTGTTGCTCGTGGTGTTCATGGTCACCGCGCCACTGCTGATGCAGGGCGTGAAAGTTGACCTGCCCAATGCCCCCTCTTCACCCATCGAGGACACCGACGACGAACCCCTGATTGTCTCTGTGCGAGCCGACGGCACCTACTACCTGAACCTCGGCTCAGAGGAAAAGGTGGCCAAGCCCTTGGAAGAGATCCAGAAGACGGTGGCCAAGGTGCTGCGGCAGAAGCCGAAGACGCCGGTCCTGGTCTGGGGTGATACCGATGCCAAGTACGGCCTGATCGTCGGTGCCATGACCCAGCTGCAGAAGGCCGGTGCGCCCAGCGTCGGCCTGGTCACCGAGCCGCCGCAGGAGTAGGTTGAGCATGGGATCCCGCAGTTCCTACGGTCTCGCGATATTCCTGAGCCTCGTGTTGCACGGGGTGTTGGTCGCCGCGATCGGCTTTGGTTGGGAGGCGAGCAGTAAAATGGAGCGCAAGCCCATGCCGAAGTTCGTGCAGGCGAAGCTGGTGACCATGGATGCGACGGTTAAACAGAAGAAATCGCCGCCAAAGACCGATCTGATCAAAAAGCGCCAGCAACAGCGCGAGCTCGAGCGCCAGCGCAAGGCGGAAGCGGAGAAAAAACGCCGCGCCGCACTCGAAAGAAAGAAGAAGGCGGAAGCCGAGCAGAAGAAAAAGGCCGAGGCCCAGCGCAAGAAGAAGGCTGCGGAAGAAAAGGCCCGCAAGGAGAAGGAGCGCAAGGAAAAAGAGCGCAAAGAACAGATGGAACAGGAGCGCAAGAGCGCTTTTGACGAGGCCCTCGAAGAGGAAGAGGATCTCATGGATGCGCGCGAGGATGCCAAGGCGGTCATGTCGGTCGCCCAGGCAATTCAGGCGCGCATCGAGTCCGTGTGGAGTCGCCCGCCCAGCGCACGCAACGGCATGCTCACCGTGGTGCAAATCAACTTTGTACCCACCGGCCGGGTGGTGGCGGCCAACATTATCGAAGGCAGTGGTAATGCGGCGCTTGACCGTTCGGTCCTGCAGGCCATCCGCAAGGTGGAAGTGTTCCCCGAAGTGGCGGACCTGGCCCGGGAAGAGCCGAGCGTGTTCGAGCGTGAAGTCCGTACTACCGTATTGAAATTTATTGTCGAAGATCTGCGCCAATGATAAAGAACTTACTGAAAACCGTGTTTTTAGTGGCTGTAGCCTCCCTCAGTATCGGGGCGCACGCACAGCTGGTTGTGGAAATTAAGACGGGTAACGAAAACCCGACTCCGATAGCCATTTCGCCGTTCAGCTGGTCTGGCAGCGGCGTATTGCCGGAGGATGTGGCCGGTATCGTCTCTGCGGATTTACGCCGCAGTGGCCTGTTTGCACCGGTGCCCCAGGAGGACATGCTGTCCTTCCCGAAATCGGCGGAAGAAGTTAATTTCCGGGATTGGCGGGTGCTGGGAACTGAATACGTTGTCACTGGTCGTATAGAACCCCAGGCCACCGGCTACCTGCTGACGTTCGATCTGGTCAATATCTTTGGCCAGCACAAGATGTTCACGAAGCAGGTTAGCGGCGGCAGCCGCCAGTTGCGCGATATCGCGCACCGGGCGGCTGACGAGATCTTTCAGGCAATCACCGGCATTCGCGGTGCCTTTGCCACCGAAATGATCTACGTCCAGGAGGAGAAACGCGGCGGCCGCCCCAGCTATGCGCTGATGCGGTCGGATATTGACGGTGCGCGACCGAAGCAAATCCGCCGCTTCAGCCAGCCGGTGATGTCACCGTCCTGGTCGCCCAATGGGCAGGAAGTGGCTTATGTTTCGTTCGAAACCGGGCGCCCGGCCATCTTCAGGGAGAACCTGAAGACGGGGGCGCGTCAGCAGCTGACCAATTTCAAGGGGCTCAACAGCTCCCCAACCTGGTCACCTGATGGCACCAAGATGGCAATGGTGCTGTCCAAGGACGGCAATCCGGAGATCTACGTACTGGATTTGAGGTCTGGCAAGTTCACCCGGTTGACCCGGCACTTTGCCATCGACACCGAACCGAACTGGATGCCGGATGGGAAATCGCTGGTTTTTACCTCCGATAGGGGAGGTAAGCCACAAATTTACCAATTGACTCTTGCCACTGGTCAAGTAGACCGCTTAACCTTCGATGGCGACTACAACGCAAGGCCGCGGGTGTCTCCAGATGGGAAAACGCTGGTCATGGTGCATCGTAGCAGGGGGGTATTCACGATTGCGACGATGGATATCAAGACCGGCAGAATGCGTGTCCTTACGGAAACGCGCTTGGATGAATCCCCCAGTATTGCACCGAATGGAGCGATGCTGATGTATGCGACCAAGCAGGGGGGCAAGGGGATTCTTGCCGCTGTGTCGCTGGATGCCGGGGTGAAGTACAACCTTCCATCTCAGCGGGGCAGTGTGCGCGAACCGGCGTGGTCGCCGTATTTTGATTGATAAGGGGTGCCCGCACTTCACGGTTACGTGTCTGCGGCGGGTGTGGATAAAGACAAGTTAAAAGTCTTGCAGGATTTTTCGATAACACTAAAGCGGAGTTGTTTATGTTGAAATCAGTAAAAGCTGGCCTGGGTTTGGCCTGTGTCCTGGCAGTTCTCGGCGGTTGTTCTAGCACCGATACCGACGACAGTGCACAAACACAACAAATGACCCAAACCCAAGAGCCGGTTGTAGACACCACTACCACCGAACAAGCAGTACCGCTGGACAATGTCGTTTACTTCGATTTTGACCAGTCCCTGCTGAAGCCTTCCACTCGCGAGCTGCTGATTCAGCACGCTGACCGCATGCGCGGCACCAGCGCTCACGTACGTCTGGAAGGTCACGCCGACGAACTGGGTACCCGCGAGTACAACCTGGCCCTGGGTGAGCGCCGTGCAAACGCCGTGCGTGACTTCCTGGTACTGCAGGGTGTAGATCCGGCCAACCTGGAAGTGATCAGCTACGGTGAAGAGCGTCCGGCCGTTGAAGGCTCCAGCGAAGCTGCCCGCGCCAAGAACCGTCGCGTTGTGATTAACTGATCGTCAATGGATGCCAATGGCTTTAACGATTAGAAAGATCGCGATCGCCGCAGCCTCTCTGGCTGCGGCATCGCCCGTATTCTCGCAGGCGCCGATTGTTGACCTGTCCTCGGACAGTGCACAGCAGTCGGCGCCCGCATATCAGCAGACTCCCGCACGGGAGACGCAGCTTGCGAGTGCCGCACCGTCTCCCCGCTACCAGCAGCGGGCGCAGTCCAACCCCCAGGCAGAAGCCTACTACCAGATGCAGGTCCTGCAGCAGGAAGTCCAGGAACTGCGCGGTACGGTGGAAGAGCTGCGACATGAGGTCAAGCGCCTGAAGCAGCAGCGCACCGACGACTATATGGACCTGGATCGCCGGATTGCCCGGCTGTCCGGTGCCGAACCGTCGTCCAAGCCGCCCGGCGCTGGCAGTCAGACCCAAGCCGACGACAATGGTGACGAGGGTGCTTCCATCAATGGCAGCAGCGCTCAAACCGCCCCAGCGGCGGCGAGCAGTCCTGAGGCCAGCGACGAAGAGCGCAAGCGTTACCAGGCCAGTTTTGGGCTGGCCCGCAACGGCGATTACGCTGGCGCCAGTGAGGAGTTCAAGCGCCTGCTGAAGGACTACCCGAATGGCCATTACGCCCCGAACGCCAATTACTGGCTGGGCGAAATTGCCCTGGTGCAGGGCAATCTCGAGGAGGCACGCCAGTGGTTCGTGGCTCTGCTCGATGGCTACCCGAATTCCACCAAGGTGTGGGATGGCCGCTATAAGCTTGGGACTGTCTATCATCAGCTGGGTGATGACACGCGCGCCCGGGAGCTGCTCGAGCAGGTGGCCGGCAGCGACGCCCGCGCCGCAAGCCTGGCCAAAAAATACCTGGAACAGAATTTCCAGTAGATCGGGCTGGCGGACTGGGGTCCGCTGGTTTTTTGATCACAAAAGTCCTATGATCCGCGCCCGGGTGGCATTAGCTCCCCGGGCGTTTGTGTTTTTGGCCGGCTATCTATGACTGATTTGAATACTGAGTCACTGCGAATTAGCGAGATTTTTTACTCCCTGCAGGGGGAGGCGCGGGAGTCCGGGTTGCCGACGGTGTTTGTGCGCCTGACCGGCTGCCCATTGCGCTGCACCTACTGCGACTCGGAATACGCTTTTTACGGTGGCGAGCGTCTCAGCCTGGCGGAGATCTTGCAGAAAGTGCAGAGCTACCCGGCGTGCTATGTCTGTGTCACCGGTGGTGAACCGCTGGCACAACCGGGCTGCCTGCCACTACTGACGGCCCTGTGCGACGCGGGTTACCGGGTTTCCCTGGAAACCAGTGGCGCCATGCCGGTGGAGCAGGTGGACGCGCGGGTTTCCCGGGTTGTGGACCTGAAAACACCGGCCTCTGGTGAGCAACACCGCAATCGCATGGAGAATATCGATGTCCTTACCGAGCGGGATCAGGTCAAGTTCGTGATCTGCGATCGTGGTGACTTCGACTGGGCATGCTTTGCTGTCGATCAGTACCGCCTCACCGAAAAGGTGGGCGAAGTACTGTTTTCACCGAGTTACGAGCAGCTGGCGCCGCGCCAGTTGGCGGAGTGGATACTTGAAGCAGGCATCCCCGTGCGGATGCAGATGCAGGTCCACAAGCTGCTCTGGGGCGATGTCCCCGGGGTGTAGTACAGTTTTACCTCGCGCCGGCGGATGACCGCGGCGCCAATCGACAGGTTTCCGGAGGGGAACCTTGAAGGGATCGCGACAGAGGAAGATATGGCGGATAAGAAAGCAGTAGTTCTGTTGTCCGGCGGCCTGGATTCCGCCACGGTGCTGGCCATGGCCCGGGCAGACGGCTACGAATGCTATGCGCTGGGATTTGATTACGGCCAGCGGCACAGTGCCGAGCTGACTGCTGCCCAGCGCGTTGCCGCGGATCTGGATGCGCGCGAGCACAAGGTGGTCAAGCTGGATCTGCGCGCCATCGGCGGCTCCGCCCTGACCGATGACAGTATTGATGTGCCGGAAGAGGAGACTGGCGGTATTCCGGTCACCTACGTTCCCG
Organism: Microbulbifer hainanensis; assembly: GCF_014904735.1. Classification (GTDB taxonomy): domain Bacteria; phylum Pseudomonadota; class Gammaproteobacteria; order Pseudomonadales; family Cellvibrionaceae; genus Microbulbifer; species Microbulbifer hainanensis. Next base: position 152,316 of record NZ_JACZCR010000033.1, read on the forward strand.
CACGCAACACCGTGTTCCTGTCGATCGCCCTGGGTTGGGCCGAGGTGCTGGGTGCCCAGGAAATCTTTGTCGGCGTCAATGCCGTCGACTATTCGGGCTACCCGGACTGTCGCCCGGAATACATTGAGGCATTCGAGCGTATGGCCAACCTGGCCACTCGGGCGGGTGTAGAGGGGCACAAACTCAGTATCCGTACGCCGCTGATGCATATGTCCAAGGCGGAAATCGTCCGGCGCGGTACTGAACTGGGAGTGGACTACAGTTTAACAGTATCCTGTTACCAGGCGCTGCCAGGCGGTGCTGCGTGTGGCCGATGCGACAGCTGTCGACTGCGTGCCGCAGGCTTCGCAGAAGCAGGGCTCGCGGACCCCACGGTCTACGCCTGATTGCCACTTTGCCCCGAGGACTTCGTAAGCCCTTAAATTCACTACAGATTTTTTTCGATCAGGTATTGTTTTTCGGAAATAGATCAGTAAGATACGCAGCTCCTCACATCGAGGCATCAACGGGTCGTTAGCTCAGTTGGTAGAGCAGTTGGCTTTTAACCAATTGGTCGCTGGTTCGAATCCAGCACGACCCACCATATTCCGAAAGGGCCGCCAACGGGCGGCCTTTTTTATGGTCAGCGCGACTTCTCTACAGGTACCGGCTGCTGCGAGCAGTAGTCGTGATGCGTTGACAACAGTTTCGGGGTCGTTAGCTCAGTTGGTAGAGCAGTTGGCTTTTAACCAATTGGTCGCTGGTTCGAATCCAGCACGACCCACCATACAAAACAAAGGGCTAGTGGCGCGTTGCCACTAGCCCTTTTTCTTTTCGGAATGCCCCTGAGCGCTGGTCGCGGCCTTTTGGGAGCCTCTTGAAAAACTACTGACCGCCGGGAGTGTCGCTATCGGTGATTGCGCTTGTCGAGTTCCTTTTTGTGCTCGCGGCGAATCTGGGTCTCCAGCTTATGATGCGCTTTGGTGATGGCGGTGTCGGCATCCCATTCAATGTCTGACGCCTCGAATTCATGACCGGGGCCCCACACCTGGGCGCTGACCTTTGTCTGCTTGCTGTCATCGCCGTCCCAGGAAACGGCCACCCGGCCTCGGTGGAGGGTGTTCATATATTCGTCCAATCCGCCGAACCTTTCTAGAATGCGGCCCTTGAGCTCACCGGAAAGGTTGTATTGCTCAGCGCTAATTTCGAGCTTGATCATCGTACTGCCCCTGGTTGCTGCAGCGCTGCTTCAGAGCGCCTACCTAGAGATTAATAGATTATAGCGAGGGGGCGGGTCCGGCTGGCGATTCCGGGAGCTGCGGAAATCGATTTTCGGCTCTGCCATGGCGTCTGGATAAGGAGGTCACGGATACCCGGCCGCATTAAACTGGAATCAGACTGAGCAGGGCCGCGGCCACAAACTCAGGCTATAATGCGCGCTTTTCCGCAACCGATAGGCAGTCATGAGCGAAAAGTCAGTCTCTATAGAGTCCGCAGATGCCCGTTCCCTGGTACAGACCCACCTGGCGGAACCGGCTGTTCACCAGTACAGCGAAGAGGAACTGGAGCAGTGGCGCGAGCGTATCCGGCGACTGCTGAAAGAGCAGAATGCGGTACTGGTAGCTCACTACTACACGGACCCGCTGATTCAGGCTCTGGCCGAGGAGACCGGTGGCTGTGTATCCGATTCTCTCGAGATGGCGCGCTTCGGCGCTGAACACCAGGCGGATACGCTGATTGTCGCCGGGGTGAAGTTCATGGGGGAAACCGCCAAGATTCTGACTCCGGAAAAGCGTGTTCTGATGCCGACACTGGAGGCCACCTGTTCGCTGGATCTGGGCTGCCCGCCGGAAGAGTTTTCGGCCTTCTGTGATGCACACCCTGACCGCACCGTGGTGGTATATGCCAATACCTCCGCGGCGGTAAAGGCGCGTGCTGACTGGGTGGTGACCTCGAGTATCGCACTGGACGTGGTGGATCACCTGGATGCGCAGGGAGAGAAAATCCTGTGGGCGCCGGACAAGCATCTCGGCAGCTACGTGCAGCGCGAGACCGGTGCCGACGTCCTGCTGTGGAACGGCTCCTGCATCGTGCACGAGGAGTTCAAGGCGAAGGGTGTCGAGGACCTCAAGGCTCTCTATCCGGATGCCGTGGTGCTCGTGCATCCGGAGTCACCGGCGGCAGTTGTAGAACTGGCGGATGTCGTCGGGTCTACGTCGCAGATCATCAATGCGGCCAAAACCCGACCGGAAAAGCGCTTTATCGTCGCCACTGACCAGGGCATCTTCTACAAGATGCAGCAGCAGTGCCCGGACAAGGAACTGATCATCGCCCCGACCGCCGGAGCCGGCGCTACCTGCCGCAGCTGCGCCAACTGTCCGTGGATGGCGATGAACTCGCTGGAAAACCTGTGCGGGGTGCTGGAACGCGGGGACAATGAGATTCTGGTGGATCCGGAATTGGGCCGGCGTGCGATGATTCCGTTGCAGCGAATGCTGGATTTCCGCAAGCCGCTGGACTGACCGCGCATTGCGGTCGCAAAGCGACATAAAAAAATAGCGGCCAATGGCCGCTATTTTTTGTCCGTCAGCAGTAAATCAGAGTTCCTTGGCTTCCTGCTGCATCTTCAGTACGTCTTTCAGGCGCTGTTCCAGAATCGCATGCGTCTGGTAGTCGTTTTTGGCCAGGCGGATACCGTGGCGCAGGTGTTGGGCGGCCTTGTCGAAGACGCCGTTCAGAATGTAGTACTCCGCGCGGGCCTCGTGGACGCCAATGATGTCGCCGGCGAGTCCGTGGGTCTCCGCCAGCAGGTACCAGACTGATGGGTCGTTACGGCGCACGCGGCTGTGTTTGGCGAGGATACGCTCTGCCGCCAGGTAGTTGCCGGCCTTAAAGTTTGCGTTGGCCAGGCCCATGATCAATGCGTGATCACCGGGGTTGTGCTCCAGTGCTTTCTGCAGGCGCCTGGTGGCGTTGCTGTAGTCGTGGCGGACGATATCGATATCTGCGCGCGCCATTACAAAGGCATCTTTTTCCGGTTCGGCGTCGAGCAGTGGCTGCAGGGTTTCCTCCGCTTCGTCCGGTTTGCCGGCGGCGGTCTGCGCCAGCGCCAGACCGTAGCGTGCCGCATCCTCGTTGTCATTGACGCCGCGCAATTCCGCCTGGAAGCGCTTTACGGCCTGTTGCGGCGTTGCCTCTGCGGCCACGCGGACGCGGGCGCGCATCAGGTGGTATTCACGGGTGTCGTGGGTAGGGACCGCGGGCATGCGGCTGGCGCGCAGCTTTGCGTCTGCGATCCGCTTTTCGGTCACCGGGTGGGTCAGCAGGAACTCGGGTGGCCGGCGATAGTAGCGCGTGGCCTTCAGCATCTGCTCGAACATTTCGCCGGCGGCTTCCGGGTTGCGGCCGGAGCGGGCCAGGGTCTCGATGCCGACCCGGTCGGCCTCCTGTTCATTCTGGCGTGAGAAGCGCAGCTGGTTGTCCAGCGCCGCCGCCTGGGTCGCCGTCATCGCCGCGATACCCGCATCGCCACCGGCGGTGGCCGCGAGTACCAGGGCGCCGAGCATGCCGGCGAGAGTAGGAATGGTGCTGTTGCGCTGAGCCTCCAGCGAGCGCGCGTAGTGGCGCTGACTCAGGTGTCCGAGTTCGTGGGCAATGACCGAGGCAAACTGGTCTTCATTTTCCGCAAACAGGAACAGGCCAGTGTGGACGCCCATGACCCCGCCGGGGACCGCGAAGGCGTTCATGGTGCTGTTTTTGACCACCACGACATTGATGGATTTGTCTTCCAGCGGGCTGTACTCCGCCAGCCCTTTGACGGTCCTTTCCACATACTGCTGCAGCAGGGGGTCGCTGGAGGTACGCACCTGGCTGCGGAACATGCGCAGCCACATCTGGCCGAGCTCTTTCTCGCGCGCATGAGAGACGAGGCCGCTGCTGCTGTCCCCGAGTTCCGGCAACCGGATCTGGTCGTCGTCGGCGACTGCCGCAAGCGGCGCGCTTCCGAGCAGTACGCCGAGGCCCAGCGCCGCGAGACTGCCGCCGGTGCGCCGCCACAGGGCCCGCGCGGCCGCCCGGGGGGATATCAGTGATTGGTGCTCGATCATCTGGGTTACTGCTCGGTTTGTTCCGGAATCGATCTATGGGACAACTCTATACGCAACCTCATTGAACTGTCGAGGTTTTGACCAGTCGCGCGGCAAATGGTTCGTGGAATCGTGATCAGCGCCCGCAATACATGGCTTGCACCGCGTGTCCCGAGATGCAATTCTTGCCGCGACTGGCGCGGTTTCCGGCTCCCAGTCCGCGCTATAATCCGCCGCAACAGAATTATTGTGACCGCGCAGCCGATGACCGTTTTCGCCGCCGACAAGATACCGTCAAAATCCCCGGACTGGGCCGCGGCCGTGACTGTGGACGCCCGGGACCTGCCGTGCCCGCAACCATTGCTGGCGTTGCGCCGGGCGCTGCGCGAGCAGCCCGCCGGTGCCCTGGTGCGGGTGCTGGCGACCGATCCCGCGTCCTGGCGCGACTTCCACAGCTTTGCCGAATTGAGCGGGCAGGCCCTGCTGCGCGCCGAGCACTCCGGCGACGAATTCAGCTACTGGCTACGTGCCCTACCGTAACGACGAGACCGAAAACTCTATGTTCGCCATTGTTAAAAACTGGGTTAACCGCTACTTCAGCCAGGAAGAAGTGGTCCTGCTGGTGCTGTTGCTGCTGACCGCAATGGTGGTGCTGGCCACCCTGGGGCAGGTGCTGGCACCGGTGCTGGCGGCGCTGATCATCGCCTTCCTGATGCAGGGTATGGTGCTGCGGCTGGAATCCTGGAAGCTGCCCCACTGGCTGGCGGTGAGCCTTGCCTGCCTGGTGCTGGTGGGAATCATCGCCGCGCTGTTCTTTGTCGTGCTGCCTATTATCTGGCGACAGGTTGAGCGCCTGTTCAACGAATTGCCGAACATGGTTTCCCAGGGGCAGGCACTGCTGCAGTTGCTGCCCGAGCGGTACCCGGGACTGGTTTCATCGGCGCAGATCGACGATATGTTCAAAACCATTGGTGACGAACTCGGCTCCATCAGCCAGACCCTGCTGACGCTGTCGCTGGCCAACCTGCCGATACTGGCGGGGGTGCTGATCTACACCGTGATTGTGCCGATCCTGGTGTTCTTCTTCCTTAAGGATTCCGACAAGCTGATCAGCTGGTGCGCCTCCTTCCTGCCGAAACAGCGGCCGATGATGCGCCAGATCTGGCACGAGATGAACGACCAGGTGGCCAACTATGTGCGCGGCAAGGTAATCGAAATTGCGATTGTCGCCGTGGTCAGCTACGCCGCGTTTCTTGCGCTCGGGGTCAACTATGCACTGCTGCTGGCGGTATCGGTGGGGCTGAGTGTGCTGATTCCCTATATTGGCGCCGCGGTGGTGACCATCCCGGTGGCGGCCATCGGCCTGTTCCAGTGGGGCTGGAGCAGCGAATTTTTATGGCTGATGTTCGCTTACGGTATGATCCAGTTGCTCGACGGTAACGTTTTGGTCCCCATTCTGTTTTCGGAAGCGGTGAACCTCCACCCGGTGGCTATTATCCTGGCGGTGCTGGTTTTCGGTGGTATCTGGGGCTTCTGGGGGGTCTTTTTTGCGATCCCCCTGGCCACCCTGCTGAAGGCGATCATGAACGCCTGGCCCACAACGGAGCACCAGGCGGAGTGGCAGGCGAAGGAGGCCTCCAGCAGCGGGGTCGATTCAGAGCCGGTCGCGCCGGCGGAATGAGCCGCCAGTGACAGGGGGCGCTGCGCCGCCCCCTGTCTACCCTTGGACCCATTTGCTAAAATCTCGCGCCTCTATATATCAGCCCATCCTGATTTCCCTATAGCTTATAGATAGGACAAACCCATGAGCCTTGCTGGCAAAGTACTGGCGGTCAACGATGATTTACCGATTCGCACGGGTAAACCTGTACACAGCGGCAAGGTCCGCTCGGTGTACTGGCTGACCGAGGCCGACAGCCGCCGCCTGATTGACGAAAAAGGTTACCCGGTAGCGCCCGATGCGCCGCTGGCGGTGATGGTCATCTCCGATCGTATCTCCGCGTTCGACTGTATCTGGCGGGGCGAGGGCGGCATGCGCGGCGTACCCGGCAAGGGCGCGGCGCTGAATGCGATTTCCAATCACTGGTTCCAGCTGTTCAAGGACAACGGCCTGGCCGACAGCCATATTCTGGACATCCCGCACCCGGCGGTATGGATCGTGCAGAAGGCCCGCCCGGTAATGATCGAGGCCATCGCGCGCCAGTACATCACCGGCTCCATGTGGCGCGCCTACGCCAAGGGCGAACGCGAATTCTGTGGTATCGAGATCGCCGACGGCCTGCAAAAGGACCAGAAGCTGCCGGAGCTGCTGATCACCCCGTCCACCAAGGGGATCCTGAAAGGCATTCCGGGTGTTCCGGAAGCGGACGATGTGAATGTTACCCGCAAGAACATCGAAGACAATTTCGCGGCGTTCAATTTCCGCAGTAAAGCCGATATCGCGCTGTACGAGAAATTGCTGAAAGAGGGCTTTGATGTCATCTCCGCCGCGCTGGAGAAGCTCGACCAGATCTTTGTCGATACCAAGTTTGAGTTTGGTTATGTCACCGATGCGGATGGCAACGAGAAACTGATCTACATGGATGAAGTGGGTACGCCGGATTCCTCTCGTATCTGGGATGGCGAGCAATACCGAGCGGGTAAAGTGGTGGAAAACTCCAAAGAGGGCTTCCGCCAGGCGCTGCTGAACTACTTCCCCGATCCGGATATCCTGCTGAACAAGGACCGCATGGACGAGCGTATGGCGCTGGCCCGCGACAACGAGTTGCCGGAATCCATGTTCACGGATTTGTCCGCGACTTATGTCGGCATCGCCGAGAAGATCATCGGCAAGAAACTGGAGATTTCCGACGACCCGAAGGCGGAGATTATCCAGGTGCTGCGCGACGATTACGGCCTGATCGACTGATCTTATAGTCGCTTGATGAAAAAAAACCGGCGCATGCGCCGGTTTTTTTATGCGCAGTCGAACGCAGTTGCCACAATTCGCCATAATTGATCACGGCAAAGCCAGGAATGCAACTTTTCCCAACGGCGACTATGTTATAGGGTGGAATTGCGTACTCCGCCGAAGTTGTGGGTGGGAGTTACCTGTATGCCGTCCATTATAGATATGTCCGGGAATCAAAGTGTTGAAAAATAAAATAATCGCTGCCTTTCTATTCTTCGCTGTATTGTTTCTTGTCATAAGGGCCCCGTCCTATGGGGCACCAGATAAAGGGCAGTTGGTCGCCTACCGTGGTGGTGGCCAGTTACTGGACTACGCCACGTTCGATGAGCGTGGTTGTACGGCCAACCAGATCGTAAAATCGGAAAACTCTGGAATCGAAAATACCCTTGATGGTATTGGTAACGCACTGAAAAATGGGTTTCAGATTATTCACCTCAATGTTCATCGGACTGCAGATGGCCAGTTCGCGGTGTTTCATGACTGGACGCTCGATTGCGCCACTAATGGGACGGGAGTTACCTCCGAAAAAACGATGGACTACTTGAAATCACTGGATGCCGGATTCGGATATACATCAGATAAAGGCGATAGTTTTCCATGGCGGGGCAAGGGGTATCGTATTCCTGCACTGCGAGATATCGTGAAAAAATATCCGGAGACCGAATTCTGGTTGAACTTGAAAACGGCAGATCGGGAATCGGTGATGGCGTTACTGAAATTTGAGCAGGGGTTGCCTGTAGGGGAGCGTGGGCATTTTTTTCACTTCGCCGCTGATAAGAATCTTCCGCTCTACAATTCCCAAATGAAGAGCGACAGTGCCACCGTTCAAGCGTCCGCCCTAAGTATCGAATCCGATAAACGCTGCATCAAGGATTACGTGCTGTACGGATGGAGCCGTGTTTTCCCTGAGTCCTGCTCCAATACCAATATTGTCGTCCCGCCGAAGCTTGCGCGCTATCTGTGGGGTTGGCCGGAACAGTTCGCTAGTCGCGCGCAAAGACATGGTAGCCGAGTCTACCTTTGGGTAAAACATCGTCCCTTTCAGGTGGATTACGATTTGCGTGACAAGGGGGTGGGGCTAATTATTGGCGATATCGCAGGTGTCAATGATCAGCACAAGCTCTAAATCAATTCTTGTCGAAGGGGCAATGCGCTAGAATTATGGCAATGGCGCCGTTTTTCTATGGTAACGCCTCTTCAAACTGCCCTGCCACAATTCGTCAGAATTGCCCCATAATCCCGCCGTAATCCTCCCCCAAGTTTGCCGTTTTTCCCCTGTGTAATGACCTCCATTGACAACAGTTCTGGAGGGACGCTTGTGAGCAGGGCAATTTTTTCCGGTCAGCGCATTCCGCGCGAGCTGCTGGTTTTGCCGACCGAGGAGTATTACCGGCGCCGCTATCGCAGCAGTAACCGCGGTCGCTGGTTGCTGTTCCTGGTGACGGCGCTGGCGGTATTTGTCGCCGCAATGGGCGCGCGGGCGCAGCAGTTACCCGCAGTGGCCGGGCAGGGCGAAACCGTCACCCTGAATGACGTGAAGGCCGGCGACCTGTTGTTCCGCATTGGGCTGCGGGGGCAGTATGTGCCGTCGGTTCACCTGGCCAGCCACGCGAAGGTTTCCGTGCGCGGGCTGGTGGCGGAAGTGCGCCTGGAGCAGGAGTTCATCAACCGCACGCAGCAATGGCAGGAGGCGGTTTACGTGCTGCCGCTGCCCGAACAGGCGGCCGTCAACGGACTTGAAATCCAGGTCGGCAAACGCCGTATTGTCGGCAAGGTGCGCGAGCGTCAGGAGGCGGCAAAGATATACCGGGCTGCCCGCGCTGCGGGTAAACGCGCCGCGCTGCTGGAACAGCAGCGCCCGAACCTGTTTACCAACAAGGTTGCGAATATTGCACCCGGTGAAACCGTTCGGGTGCATATCCGCTATCTGCAGCCGGTCAATTACGACAGCGGCGCATTCAGCCTGCGCCTGCCCACCACCCTGACCCCGCGCTATATTCCCGGCGACATCATCGGGGCAGGTGTGGCGGGCGAGGGCGAAGCACCACTGGCATTAAACTCCGAGGGCTGGGCGTTGCCCACGGATCAGGTGCCGGATGCCGATAAAATCACACCCTTCATGCAGCCGGCTGCGGAGCTGGATGGTCTCGGCAGCCACAGGATCTCCATCGACGTGGCGCTGGACGGCGGCCTGCCGCTGGCGAATATCAGCAGTCCCTACCACGACATCGATTCCAGCAAAACGCCGTCCGGTGGCTATGCCATCGCGCTGCGTGGCGGCAGTGCGCTGATGGACCGCGACTTCGTGCTGCGCTGGCGCCCGCGCGCTTCGGCAATGCCACGGGCGGCGCTGTTTACCGAAACAAAGCCCGCTGTAGCTGCGGATGCTAACGGGGATAGCGTGGGGCAGCAGGACACTTACCTGCAGCTACTGCTGTTGCCGCCGGACGCGGTGGGTAAAGTGCGGCGGTTGCCGCGGGAAGTGGTCTATGTGATCGACACGTCCGGATCCATGGGCGGCAACTCCATCCGCCAGGCCAAGGAGAGTCTGCTACTGGCCCTGTCGCGCTTGCAGCCCGGCGACCGTTTCAATGTCATCGAGTTTAACAGTGTCACCCGCGCGTTTTTTCCGCGCCCGGTTGTCGCCGATGCGCAGAGTATCCAGCACGCGCGAACCCAGGTGGAAAACCTGCAGGCCAGCGGCGGCACCGAGATGGCACCGGCCCTGCGTCTCGCATTCAGCCAGCAGTTACCCGGTGATGAATCGCTGGTGCGGCAGGTAATCTTTATTACCGATGGTGCCGTGGGTAATGAGCGGGCCCTGTTTGAACTTATCCATCAGTCGCTGGCCGATGCGCGCCTGTTTACCGTGGGTATTGGCTCTGCACCCAACAGCCATTTTATGCGCAAGGCAGCCCAGTTCGGCCGCGGTACCTTCGTGACCATTGGCGATCTGTCCGAGGTGCAGGAGCGCATGCAGGCGCTGTTCGCCAAGCTGGAGAACCCGCTGGTGACCGACCTGCAGCTTCGCTGGCCGCAGGGATTGGTTGTCGATGCCTACCCCAAGCGCATCCCGGACCTGTACCGCGGTGAGCCCCTGCAGCTGGTGGCGCAGATCGAAGGCGGGCAGTTGCACGGCAAAGTCGAATTACACGGTCGCCTCGCCGGCCAGCAGTTTCAGCGCGAACTGACGCTGCAGTCGAGCAGTGGCGACTCGGGACAGGGTGTCGGCAGTGTGTGGGCGCGCAGCAAGATCGACGCCCTGCGCGACCGCCAGCTGACAACCGGTGAAAATACCGAAGAGGGGCAGTCGCTGCGCGGACAGATCCTGCAGCTGGCACTGGATCACCAGTTGGCGAGTCCTTACACCAGTTTTGTCGCTGTCGAGGAAAAAGTGGTGCGGCCGCAGGGGCAGGGGCTCTCCAAAAGCCCGGTTCCCAATGCCGTCGCGCGTGGCCAGATCCTGCAGCGCCAGACCTACCCGCGCACGGCGGCAGGTATCTATGCGCAGTTGCTGTCGGCCGCGGGCCTGCTCGGCCTTGGTCTATTGCTCCGTGGCAGGAGCGCGTTACAGCGTGGCAGAGATACATTGCGGCGCGGGGGGGGCCTGCGCGGCCGCCTGTCCCACCGGCTGCGCGAGTGGTTGCGACGATTACTGCCGGATCTGCGCCGGGCGCGCCACCCGCTGGAAACCGGCCTGGTGAGGGCGCGCTGATGTGGCGCGCCATCATCTCCTCGCTGCTGCTGGCGGCAGGGCTCTGGCAGCTGGGCGGCGCGACCTGGCTGATGGCCAAAGCGGAGCTGGCCCAGTATCTGATCGGCCGCGCCTGGGATGATCAATTGCAGACCGGTGAGGCGGCGAAACCCTGGCCCTGGGCGGACACGCGGCCGGTGGCAAAACTGGTTGTAAATGGCAGCGATCCGCTGATGGTACTGGACGGCGGTAGTGGCCAGGCGCTGGCGTTCGGTCCCGGGCTGCTGGCGAGCTCCGGTCGCCCGGGAGAGTCGCGCACCACAGTGATTGCGGCCCACCGCGATACCCATTTTGATAACCTCGGCGCGCTGAAGCTCGGTGATCCCGTGGCGTTGCAGGATAGCGACGGACGCTGGTATGACTACCGCGTGGTGGGCACGCGGGTGGTGAACAGCGAGCAGGAGCAGCTGCCGATCTATGCTGAGCCCGGGTTGCTGCTGGTTACCTGTTATCCGTTTCACGCCGTCAATCCCGGTGGCCCGTTGCGCTACCTGGTATACGCCGAGTACCTGGGGGAAGGGCAGGTGGTCCAGCTCTAGTACTTGCCCGTATCCGGCTGCGCGGCCGGCAGTAAGGGGCGCCCCTGGCGTGTCCCAATTCCCTCCTCTTCCTCCAAAACAGCATCATATCCCGCTGCAGTGGCAGATCGCCGTTGCCGCGGCTCCAATGCATATGCCGGCATTGCAATTGATGCTGGCGAACCGGTGGCCCTTTGTACCGTCTGGTCTACGCTCAAGGCATCTCCGTCGGGTCGCCAGTGTGACCATGACTGGGTCTGGGGTTTTGGACTCAACTTTGTAATTAATTTTCGGCTTTTTACCGCAATATCCTCCGTGCAGGTGGGTGTTTGGAATATATTTGTTTTCGAAATTGGTTTTAATTGTTACTAATCGTGCTATCTGGAAAAATTTTTGTAGTAATACTACAATCGCTCCCGCTTTGGGGTCTGGGTGGCCGGAGAGCCGCTTTGGTATCCGGACTGCAGGCCCACTGTCACGACCGAATTTACTGAAGCACAGCAAGAGCTGGTGCCGGCCAATCCCCACCCGCCACGGCAGAAGTGAGTACCTGCACACTCTGCATTTCCGCCAAGCATGGCGGCGAATTGGCGGACATACCGAAAAAAGGGGAGCATTTTTCTGCCTGAGCTGTACTTTGCGCGAAAGCCAAAAGTTACTCATAAAAGCCTTTAATTAAAGACGCTACCGACTCGACGTCGCACAATTCGCCGAGGAGCATTGTTTGATGCAAGACGAAACTGATATCCAGGAAACGCAGGAGTGGCTGGACGCGCTGCAGGCGGTCATTCGCTACAGCGGTAAAGAACGCGCCGCCGCACTGCTGAAACAGCTGACCGATCGCGCAACCGACGTGGGCGTGAAGCTGCCTGCGGCCATTACCACCCCATATCGCAATACCATTCCGCCGAATGCGGAAAAGCGCATGCCCGGCGACCTGTTCATGGAGCGTCGTATCCGCTCGCTGATCCGCTGGAATGCGCTGGCCATGGTGGTACGCGCCAACTCCAACAGCGATAGCCTGGGTGGCCATATCGCGAGCTTCTCCTCCGCGGCGACCCTGTATGACGTCGGCTTCAATTACTTCTTCCGCGGCAACGAAGGGGAAGAGCGCGGCGACCTGATCTTCTTCCAGGGCCACAGCGCACCGGGCATCTATGCCCGCTCCTACCTGGAAGGCCGCTTCGACGAGGAAAAGCTGGACAACTTCCGCCGCGAAGTGAATGGCAATGGCCTGTCTTCCTACCCGCACCCGTGGCTGATGCCGGACTACTGGCAGTTCCCCACCGTATCCATGGGGCTCGGCCCGATCCAGGCGATCTACCAGGCGCACATCATGCGCTATCTGTCCGCGCGCGGCCTTTCGCCTCGCGGCGATCGCAAGGTCTGGGCTTTCCTCGGTGATGGCGAGTGTGACGAGCCGGAAACCCTGGGCGCTATTTCCATGGCCGGCCGCGAAAACCTAGAAAACCTGGTATTCGTGGTCAACTGCAACCTGCAGCGTCTGGACGGCCCGGTGCGCGGTAACGGCAAGATCGTGCAGGAACTCGAGGGCGTCTTCCGCGGTGCCGGCTGGAACGTGCTCAAGGTCCTGTGGGGCCGCCTGTGGGATCCGCTGCTGGAAAAAGACGACAAGGGCCTGCTGCAGAAAGTCATGGACGAAACCGTCGATGGCGAAATGCAGAATTTCAAGGCCAACGGCGGTGCCTATACCCGCGAGCATTTCTTCGGCAAATACCCGGAGCTGCTCGAGATGGTCAAGGACATGTCCGACGACGAGATCATGAAGCTCAATCGCGGCGGCCACGATCCGTACAAGGTGTACGCAGCCTATGCCGAGGCGATGGCGAGCAAGGGCAAGCCCACTGTGATTCTGGCGCAGACTGTAAAAGGCTACGGTCTGGGTGCCGCCGGCGAAGCCGCGATGGACACTCACAACGTCAAGAAAATGGACACAGAGGCGCTCAAGCGCTTCCGCGACCGCTTCGCGATCCCGATTACCGACAAGGAAATCGAGGAAGTTCCGTATTACCGTCCGGCGCCGGACAGCCCGGAAATGAAGTACATGGCCGAGCGTCGCAAGTCGCTGGGTGGCCCGGTACCTTCCCGCAGCACCGAAGTGGCGAAGCTGGAAACCCCCAGCCTGGATGCTTTCAGCGCACTGACCAAAGGCTCCGGCGATCGCGAAATCTCCACCACCATGGCGTTCGTACGCGCGCTTTCCGCGCTGGTAAAAGACAAGAACATCGGCAAAAACATTGCGCCGATCGTTCCGGACGAAGCCCGTACCTTCGGTATGGAAGGCCTGTTCCGCCAGCTGGGTATCTACTCCTCCCAGGGGCAGAAATACACTCCGGTCGATCACGGCCAGATCATGTATTACAAGGAAGACAAGAAGGGCCAGGTACTCGAAGAGGGTATCAATGAGGCCGGCGCCATGTCCGCCTGGATGGCGCTGGCCACGGCGTACTCCAACCACGGCGTGCCCATGGTGCCTTTCTATATCTACTACTCGATGTTCGGCTTCCAGCGCATCGGCGACCTGGCCTGGGCGGCGGGCGACATGCAGGCACGCGGCTTCCTGATCGGTGCCACTGCCGGTCGCACCACGCTGAATGGTGAGGGCCTGCAGCACCAGGATGGCCACAGCCACGTACTGTCGGGCACCATCCCCAACTGCAAGAGCTACGATCCGGCTTACGGCTACGACCTGGCCGTGATCCTGCGCCAGGGCCTGAAGGAGATGTACGAAGAGCAGAAGAACCTCTTCTACTACGTCACCATCGAGAACGAAAACTACCTGCAGCCGGAAATGCCGCAGGGCGTCGAGGAAGGCATCATCCGCGGTGTCTACAAGCTGGAAGGCAATTCCCGCAAGGCCGGCAAAGGCAAGGCGGCGAAGAAGCACGTACAGCTGGTTGGTGCCGGCACCATTCTGCGCGAAGTACTGGCTGCGGCGGATATCCTCGCCGACCAGTTCGGTGTGACCTCCGATGTGTGGAACCTGACTTCAGCGACCGAAGCGGCCCGCGAAGCTCAGGACGTCGCGCGCTGGAACATGCTGCACCCGACCGAAACGCCGCGCAAAGCGTGGGTTTCCGAGCAGTTCGAAGGCAACGAGTCTCCGGTGATTGTATCCACCGATTACATCCGCGCCTATGTCGAGCCGCTGCGCGAATTTATCGACGGCGACATGATCGCGCTGGGCACCGATGGTTTCGGCCGCAGTGACAGCCGCGAGCAACTGCGTCGTTTCTTCGAGGTGGATCGCAACTACGTGACCATCGCTGCGCTTACTGGCCTGGCCAAGCAGGGGGTGATCGATGCGAGTGAGGTTGCGGAAGCAATCAAGAAACTGAACATCGATCCGGAAAAAATCAACCCGCGCCTGGCTTAAGGCTCGCTGGATAAGGAAGGCAAAAGCATGGCAAAACAAGTCATTAAAGTGCCTGATCTCGGCGGCGCCGATCAGGTAGATGTGATTGAAATTTCTGTCGCAGTGGGGGACACCGTCGCGGAAGAGGATGCGCTGATTGTCGTGGAGGGCGATAAGGCCTCCATGGATGTACCTGCGCCATTCGCGGGCAAGATCCTCAGCCTCAGCGTTTCCGAGGGCGACAAGGTTTCCGAGGGCGACGTCATCGGTGAGATCGAAACCGATGTGGCCGGCGACAGTGCTGAAGAGCCCGCGGAAGAGAAAGCGGAGGCGCCTGCACAAGAGGCGGCTCCGGCGCCGGCAGCGGAGAAGTCCGCGCCTGCGTCAGCGCCCGCTGGCGAGGAGGCCGAGCAGGATATCGTGGTGCCCGACCTCGGTGGCGCCGATGCCGTCGATGTCATCGAGATCACTGTATCGGCCGGCGACGAAGTGGGCGAGGGCGATTCCCTGATCGTGGTGGAGGGCGATAAGGCCTCCATGGACGTTCCCTCTCCGGCGGCGGGCACCATCGTGTCCATTGCGGTCAAGGAAGGCGACAAGGTCTCGACTGGCGACGTCATTGGCGTGATGAAAACCGTTTCCGGTGGCGGTGCGCCCGCGCCGGCAGCGGCGGAATCCAAGCCTGAGCCGGCGCCCACGGCGGCACCGGTACCCGCCGCCGCGGCAAGCCAGGAACCGCCGGCAGCACCGCAGAAGGATCACCACCTGGAGCGGGACCACACCGTTTCTGCCGAGGTGTATGCCGGCCCGGCCGTGCGCAAACTGGCCCGCGAACTGGGCGTGACCCTGAACAAGGTGAAGCCGACAGGCCCGCGCAATCGCGTCACCAAAGACGACCTGCACGCCTACATCAAGGAGCAGGTGAAGAAAGCGGAAAGCGGTGCCGTGGGCGTTGGCGGTGGTCTCGGTATCGCCAAGATGCCGGAGATCGACTTCAGCCAGTTTGGCCCGGTGAAAACCGAGCCGATGAGCAAGATTCACAAGCTCACCGCGGCCAATATGGCGCGCAACTGGTTGAACGTGCCCCACGTGACCCAGTTCGACGATGCGGATATCACCGAGCTGGAGGAATTCCGCAAGTCCATGAAAGCGGACGCGGAAAAGCACGGTGTAAAACTGACGCCGGTGCCCTTCCTGCTGAAAGCGGTAGCCGCCGCACTGCGCGCCGAGCCGAGCTTCAACGTGTCGCTGCACAATGACGGCGAACATATTGTGCGCAAGGACTATGTGCACGTCGGTATGGCCGTGGATACGCCCAAGGGCCTGATGGTGCCGGTGATCCGCGATGTGGATAAGAAGGGCCTGTACGAACTGGCGGAAGAAGCCACCGCGATGGCTATTGCTGCCCGCGACGGCAAGCTGAAGCCGCGGGATATGCAGGGCGCCTGTTTCACCATTTCCAGCCTCGGCGCCATCGGCGGCACCGGCTTTACGCCGATCGTCAATTCGCCGGAAGTGGGTATCCTGGGTGTCTCCAAGCTTTCGGTACAGCCTGTATGGAACGGTAAGGAATTCATGCCGCGGCAGATGCTGCCCCTGGCACTGTCTTACGACCACCGCGCGGTTAACGGCGGTGATGCCGGCCGCTTCATGACCTATCTGGTCGGCGTATTGAGCGACGTCCGTCGCCTGCTGCTCTGACCGACTGCGCGGCGCACTGGCAATCAGTGCGCCGCGCTTTTCCGCCCTCTAATCCGCTTTTTTTCTCGCATCCACGTCATGTGGAATTTCGCGCATAAATTCCCCCGCCACCGGCAAGTCAAAACCTCCGCCAACTACACTGAAAAAGTACAGACCAGACGCGCACTCTGAATGAGAGAGGTATTCGGAAATGAAGCGCATAGGGACATTCGCACTGCCCGTCGCGGCAGCGTTGGCGATGCAGGGTTGCATCTTTTTACCTGTAGAAGACGGCGGTCGGCACGATCCATTCTTCTTCGATCCGGATGATGCCACCCAGAGCGCCGATTTCATTGAAGTCGGCAATTACCAACCCAGCGCCTACCACCCCCCGGCCAGCAGTCGTCACTGTGAAGTGGATTCGGGGATGCGAAAAGTCGGTTCGGCGTGCTGGTTTTTTCCGGTGATGCGAGTGTATTGATGGGCAGTGTCGCCCGGTCGTGAACAGTGGTCGACGGGCCGACATAAAACCGATTAGTGACGTTTGATGCATTCCCGGTACACGCGAACCTGAAAGAGGAAAGCCCCATGCGCAATCGTATCTTTGTTTTCGCCGCCATTACTGCGCCGATCTTGTTCGGTGGCTGCGGAGTTGCCGATACCCGCGATGATGTGGTCTATCCTTACAGCCCGCCAGTACCGCGTGCGGCCGAATATCGGGCGGCCCCCCAGTATCGTGCGCCCGCCGCGCAACCCAGCACGCAGAAAGCCAATTACTCATCGGCCTGTCCGGCCGATGCGGAAGAGCTGGCGCCCGGCTCCATCTGCCCCTCAACGGCGCAGTGTTACGAAATCTCAGGTGGCAAGCGTTGTATTGTCTATGAAAAATAATCTGCTGATTGTTGCACTCATTACCTCGTGCCTGCTCGGTGGCTGTGCCGGAATGGACGGCTTCTGGTGCGATCTGCGCGGCACGCCCCAATATTATGTCAGCCAGCGCACGGTACCACTGCAAGAGGTGCAGGCGTTCCCGCGCCAATGCCTGGCCGGCGATAGCGAAATTCTGGATCTCGCGCAGTGCTCGACGATGAGTGCCGCCTGTTATCAGCTGGATACCGGTAGTTGGTGCACTGCAGCGCGACCGGGCATCTGCCCGAGCGACACCGTGCCCGAATATCAGGAAGCGGATTGTCCCGCGGGCGCCGACTGCTGGATGTATTCACCGAATCTGCGCTGTCGCTCCGTCTAGCTGATTTTGACTGACCGGCTACCAGGCGTCAGTCGTTTTAGATTTCCTCTTACTCTCCTGCTCACTGCCCGGCTCCGCCGGGCATTTCTTTTATTGAATCGCACATTACCCGGTGCTGGTCCGGCAACATTTTCCGGCGCGAAATCTGAGCGTTGTTTCCGTGATCGTCGGCGGAGCTTTGGTAAAATGAGCAGACATCTGTATTGGCCGCGCGTGCGGTTCAATAGCGATGATCCGGTTAACTATGTGGTTGCGTATAAACCTGGTCGACGACGTCGACGTGCAGCAAAATATTGGTGGTCGTTTCAGCGGGCTCGATGAGCGGAAACACGCAAGGCAATGACCATAGGAATTGTCAGGATATTCGAGAGGTGGAGTGAAATGTTGTCAGCACAGGAATCACTGCAGCGGCTGATTGAAGGTAACCGGCGATTTGTCGCCGGTCGTCAGGAGCAGGACACCGCGTCGGAAAAACGCCGCGAACTGGTGGCAGGGCAGGCGCCTTTTGCGATCATTCTCGGCTGTTCCGACTCCCGTGTGCCTGCGGAGCTCGTCTTCGATCAGGGGCTGGGAGACCTGTTCGTTATCCGCGTGGCCGGCAATGTGGTGGCGCCATCGCAGATCGGCAGTGTCGAATTCGCGGCCGAAGCCTTCGGCACCCGTCTGGTGGTCGTACTGGGGCACTCTAATTGCGGCGCCATTCAGGCCACCCTCGACGAACTAAAGCGCCCACAGGAGAACCGCTCGCCGAACCTGCGCTCCATCGTTGATCGCATTCGCCCGTCGATCGAGCCCCTGGTGGAGTCAGCGCCCGCGGATACCGGCGAGCAGCTGGTGGAGCGCGCGGTGCGTGCCAATATCCGCGCGTCGGCCAAACAGCTGCGCTATGGTTCGCAGATCCTCGAGGAGCTGGTGGAAAAGGATGGATTGCTGATTGTCGGCGCAGAGTACTCGCTGGAAACCGGCGCCGTAGATTTCTTCGAGGGCCTGCCGAGCGATAAATGATTCCGGCAATAATGCCGGTCGAGGAGGCGGAATGCGATGGTTGCGCGGCGTACTGGTGGCGATTGACCAGTTGGGCAACGCCATTGCCGGGGGTAACCCGGACGCGACCATTTCCGCCCGCACCGGCTATTTTGCCCGCGTTGCAGAGACACCGCTAAAACCCTGGTGGCAGTGCATGCAGCGCGTAATCGATTTGACCTTTCTACCTATCGATGGCCCCGATCACTGTTTCAACGCCTATCTCGCCGACAGGGATGAATTGCACGAGGAGGGCAGCGACCTGATGCGCGGGCTGCTCGGGTTGATCATCCTGATGGTCTGTATACCGCTGGCGCTGGTTACCCGCCTTTTTATACTCGTTGTACCTGCGGCCCGCCACCGCGGCTGAGTGGCTCCGCAACTCCTTCTAGAAATACCGGAGTGCCCGGATAAGACGCGTTTGCAGGATGCCCATACGAGGCGCGTGCGACTGTGCAAAAAAATCCGGCACGGATCTCGCGATCGGTACCGGATTCAACGGGGGTGACAGGCGTTACTGTATTTCTGCGATGGCCTTGGGCGCCGCTTCGTCGGCTGAGACTTCACTGTGTCGCTGCCCGGCACCGGACAGCTTGCGCAATGCGACATAAAACACCGGTGTCAGCAGCAGCCCGAACAGGGTCACGCCGATCATGCCGGTAAATACCGTGATACCCATGGCGTTACGCACTTCGCTGCCGGCACCGTGGGCGAATACCAGCGGTACCACGCCGGCAATAAAGGCCACGGATGTCATGATGATCGGACGCAGTCGCAGGCGGCAGGCTTCCAGCGCAGCTTCCATGGTTGTGCGCCCCTCCTGCTCCAGTTCCCGCGCAAACTCGACGATCAGGATCGCGTTCTTACACGCGAGCCCCATCAGTACGACCAGTCCAACCTGGACGAACACATTGTTGTCGCCGCCGGTCAGCCGGACACCGAACAGTGCAGCGAGCAGACACATGGGCACGATCAGGATCACCGCCAGTGGCAGTACCCAGCTTTCGTAGAGTGCGGCCAGTACCAGGAAGACCAGCAACAGCGCCAGCGGGAAAACCACCATGGCCGCATTGCCCTGGGTGATCTGCTGAAAACTGAGGTCGGTCCACGCGATATTCATACCGCTGGGCAGTGTTTTGCCGGCGACGGCCTCGACTTGTGCCAGCGCCTGGCTCGATGAAAGCACTGCGGGGTTCGCCTGACCAATGAGATCAGCCGCCGGGTAGCCGTTATAGCGGATCACGGGATCCGGTCCGAAGCTGCGGGTCAGCTTGACCATGGTATTGATCGGCACCATTTCGCCGCGATCGTTGCGGGTATAGAGCAGATCGATATCGCGGACTTCATCGCGGTAGGGCGCATCGGCCTGCGCCACTACCTGATAGGTGCGCCCGAACAGGTTGAAGTCGTTGATATACATGGAACCGAAATACAGCTGCAAGGTGCCGAACAGGTCATCCAGGCTGACGCCCTGCGCCTTGGCTTGCAGGCGGTCCACGTCGGCATCCAGCTGCGGCACATTGGCCTGATAGGAACTGAACGGGTAGCTGAGTCCCGGAGTCTGGCTCAGGGCGCCGGCGAGCTGGTTGGTTGCGGTTTGCAGGGCGCCGTAGCCGGCGCCGGTGCGGTCCTGTACATACAGCGAATAGCCGGAGCCCGCGCCGAGGCCGAAAATGGGCGGCGGCATAAATGTCACCGCAAACCCTTCTTTGATCTGTGCCAGTTTGCCGTTCAGCTCCGCGGCGATTTCCTGCGCGCTGCGCGTTCTCTTACTGAAGTCGTCGAACAGTATGAAAACGGTGCCGACATTGGGCGTATTGGTGCGCTGCAGTGCGTTGAAGCCGACAAATGCGGCCGCGTTCGCCACGCCGTCGGTCTCCAGTGCAAGTTCACTGACCCGCCGCGCGACCGCCTCGGTACGATCCAGTGAGGCGCCTTCCGGCAGGCGGATGCTACCCACCAGGTAGGTTTTATCCTGGGTGGGAATAAATCCGCCCGGGACCTGGTTGAACAGGGCGACTGTACCTGCCAGCAGCACGGCGTAGACACCGAATACGAGTCCGCGTCGACCCAGGCTGCGTCCGACCAGTCCCTGGTAACCTTCCGCGCTGCGCTGGAAAAAGCGGTTGAACGGACGGAAGATCCAGCCGAACAACCGGTCGATGATGCGCGCAGGCAGATCCGGCTTCGCGCCATGGGGTTTCAGCAGAGCCGCCGCGAGCGCCGGCGACAGCGTCAGCGAATTGATGGCGGAAATTACCGTGGCAATCGCGATTGCCATGGCGAACTGGCGGTAGAACTGTCCGGTAATACCGTCGAGGAACGCCATGGGCACGAACACGGCGCAGAGCACCAGGCTGATCGCAACGATGGGGCCGCTCACTTCGCGCATTGCCTGGTGGGCGGCAGCCAGCGGCGCGAGCCCGTTCTCGATATTGCGCTCGACGTTTTCCACGACCACGATGGCATCGTCGACAACAATGCCGATGGCGAGCACCATGCCGAATAGCGTCAGTGTGTTGATGGAAAAACCGAGCAGGTACAACACCGCAAAGGTGCCCACAATGGAAACCGGTACCGCCAGCAGCGGGATCAGCGACGCGCGCCAGGTCTGCAGGAACAGGATCACAACCAGTACCACCAGCAGTACGGCTTCCAGCAGCGTCTTGATCACGGCCTTGATTGAGGTGCTGACGAATACCGTCGGATCGTAGGCGATTTCCCAGTCCAGCCCTTCCGGGAATTGGTCGTCCAGCTCATTCATCTTTTCCCGAACGGCTTGCGAGACCTCGAGGGAATTGGAGCCGGGGGCCTGGAAAATTGGCAGAGCCACCGCCTGGCGGCCGTTCAGCAGTGCACGCAGCGAATCGTCCGAAGACGCCAGTTCGATGCGCGCCACATCGCGCAGATGGGTAATTTCGCCGTCGGCGCCGGTCTTCAGCACGATATCGCCGAACTGCTCGGTGCTTTCCAGGCGTCCCTTGGCGTTGATGGAGATCAGGAAATCGGAACGGGATGGCATCGGCGGCGCGCCTATCTGTCCGGCCGACACCTGTACATTCTGCTCGCGCACAGCGCGGGTGATGTCCGCGGCGGTGACGCCCAGGGAGGCGGCTTTCTGCGGATCGATCCACAGGCGCATGGCGTAGTCACCGGAACCGAACAGGCCGGCCTGGCCGACACCGGGAATGCGCGCCAATTCATCGCGAATGTGCAGCACCGCGTAGTTGCGGATATAGGTTGCGTCGAAGCGATCGTCCGGGGACAACAGGTGTACGGCCATCATCAGGTTGGGCGATTGCTTCTGCGTGGTCACACCCTGGCGACGCACATCTTCCGGCAGTCGTGGCAGCGCCTGGGACACGCGGTTCTGCACCTGTACCTGTGCCTGGTCCGGATCGGTGCCCAGTTTGAAGGTCACCGTCAGCGACAGGGTGCCGTCACTACCGGCGACAGACTTCATGTAGATCATGTTTTCCACGCCGTTGATCGCCTCTTCCAGCGGTGTGGCAACGGTTTCGGAAATGGTTTTCGGGTTGGCACCGGGGTAGTGCGCGGTGACGGCCACGGTGGGCGGCACTACTTCCGGATATTCGCTGACCGGCAGCGACGGGATGCTGATCAGGCCTACGACAAAAATTATGATCGACAACACCGAGGCAAAAATCGGCCGGTCGACAAAAAAACGTGAAAAGTTCATACAGCGCTACCCTGTGCGCGGTACTGCTGTACCGCGCGGTTGTCTCGATTCTGTTTACGGTCTGTTTGCGGGGGAGAAGTTGCGACCTGCAACAGGGAATCTGTCGGAGGTCAGCGGCCGGCGACCTGGCGGGCCGGATCCGGCTCGCGCATTTGCACCAGCTGCGGATTTACCTCTACGCCTGCGGCAAAAATTTTCTGCAGTCCGTTGACGACGACGCGCTCGCCAGCCTGCAGGCCACTACGGATCAAAACCAGATCGTCCTGCTCCGGGCCGGCCTGCACCTCCCTGCGCACAATGTGGTTGTCGTTATCCACGACATAGACGAAGCGTCGATCCTGGTCGGTCAATACCGCCTTGCGATTGATGAGCAGTGCGCTGGACAGGACTTCAATCGGCATTTCCACTCGAGCGAACTGCCCCGGTTTAAAACTGCCGCGGGAGTTATCCACAACCGCGCGGAACTGGATGGTACCGGTATGGCTGTTGAGTCGGTTGTCGACAAAGTCGAGCGTGCCGCGGTGGGGGTAGCCCGACTCACCGCTGAGGCCGATGTGCACCCCAACCTGCTCATCACTGTCGAGTAGATCGCGCCCGGTTACCAGTGTCTCCTGATCGCCCTCGAAATAGACGTACATCGGATCGACAGAGACCAGTGTTGTCAGCAGAGTCTGGTCAGCACTGGCCAGGTTGCCGCGAGTAACCAGGGCGCGGCCGACGCGCCCGTTAATCGGTGACTTGACCTGCGTGTACTGCAGATCCAGCTGCGCGTTTTCCTGTGCTGCCGCGGCCGCATCCACGGCAGCGCGGGCGGCATCGCGGTTGGCGTTGCGGCGATCGAACTCCTCGCGTGATATCGCGCGACTGTGTAGTAGTTGTCGCGCTCGCTCGGCCTGGCTTTCGGCGAGCACGAGCTGACTGCGGGCGCTGGCCAGTTCCGCCGCTGCGGCTTTTTCACGCGCGCGATATGGGCGCGGGTCGATGGTGAACAGCACGTCGCCGCGCTTCACCAGCTCGCCCTCGGTGAACTGCACGTCCTCAATATAGCCGCTGACCCGCGGGCGCAGATCCACCGTTTCCGGGGCGACCACGCGCCCGGTGAATCCATTCCACAGGGTCGTCGGTTCTGCGATTACTTCGGCGACCTCCACCGCCGGCGGCGATGTCGGGTGGCTGCGCGACTCGTCACTGCCGCAGCCGGCCAGTAGCAGCGCGATCGTGATCAGCGAAAAAGTGCGGATTCTTGCCATAACGTTTGTGCTTCCTCGTTTGGGGGGAGAGCCGTCGGCTCGAAATCTGGCTCTCCCAGTGGACGAGTACCCTAACGGTGGCGGGGGCTGGGGCGGTATCCGGTTACTGTGCGTTGATTGCCTGATTCTGCGGACTGTCTGGTCTTTGGGAGAGGAGCGTGGAATTTTGCAGGTGGGGGGTGGTCTCAGGCACTATTCGAAAATAGTCGGTCATTGCGCTGCAGGCGTTGCGGTTACTCAGTCTGGCAAAATCGTAAACAGTTGCTTATAACTACGTGTTGATTGCCTAATTCTGCAAAAGTATAAGGCGGTTGCCTAAAACTCCGTATACTGCCTCCTTCGTATTAATCAGCCCGCGTCTGTTACAGACGCTACACCGCCAGTCTCGGGGAGGGTGACAATGTTGAACGAACAGGTGACTACTGATCGTAGTGCGGTACTGGAGCGCGAGCGAGTTGCGCTCGCGGATGTCATCCTGCGCAGTGCGCCGGAAACCGGCCTGCAGGAGACGGCGCTGCCCGGCGTCGCACTGGGACGGGCAGACGAGAGTTCCAGTTGTGTCTCCAGCGTCTACGAGCCCTCGATGGGATTTATCGTGCAGGGCAGCAAGACCCTGCAGCTGGGAGATCGGGAAATCGTCTATGGGCCGCTCAGCTATCTCGCTTCTAATGTGCACCTGCCCGTGGTCGGTCACGTGATGCAGGCAACACCGGAAGAGCCCTACCTGGCGATAAAGCTGACGGTCGATCCCCAGGAAGTGACTGATCTGGTAATTGAACTCGGTGACAAGGCGCCCTATCTGGATGCGGAAGCGCCCTGCCGGGAGCTGTCCTGTGGATTGTGCGTCGCGCAGATGGATGCGGGCATGCTGAACGCAGTGAGACGCCTGGTATCCCTGTTGGATACGCCGGCGGATGCACAGATCCTCGCACCGCTGGCACGCCGGGAAATTCTCTATCGTGCGCTGATGGGAGAAATGGGGCCGCGCATGCGCAAGTTCGCCATGGTGGACAGCCAGGCGAACCGGGTTTCGCGGGTGATCGCCGTACTCAAGGACCGCTTCACTGAACCGCTGCGTATTGGTGAATTGGCGGAGCGGGCCAACATGAGCGAGTCATCGCTCTACCACAGCTTCAAGCAGGTCACCCGCATGTCGCCGCTGCAGTTCCAGAAGAAACTGCGCTTGCACGAGGCGCGGCGGTTGATGCTGAGTGAAGGGCTGGAGGCCGCGTCGGCGAGCTATCGCGTCGGCTACGAGAGCCCGTCGCAATTCAGTCGCGAGTACAGCCGCTTGTTCGGCGCGCCGCCGCGTGCGGATGTCAACAAACTGCGCGGCGAGCAGCGGGTATCAGCGTAACCGCTGCTGCCGCGGTCATCGCGATCAATCAGGACTGCTTGGGTGCGAACAGGCTACACCAGCCGTCGGGGCTGATAGTGCCCTCGACCAGCTGACACGCGTTGGGCGCCTGGAAGAACTGGCAATCCACGCACTTGTGGCCGTCTTTTGGGGTGTCCTGGTACTTCACTGTCTCCTTGCTCACTTTGCTCTGTGCGGTGGCGCGATCCGTGGCGATCAGTGCGACCGGTATCAGTGCAAGTGAGCAGCCCGCGAGCTTGAGAAACTCGCGACGTTTCAAATCCCGATTCCGCTTGCTCATGGCGGTTCTTCCTCATGAAATTTCTGGTTGCGCAATGGCCGTGTAACCGCTGCATTCGCTTTTCAGGTTAGTTCAAGGCTGCCGAAGCCAGTAAAAAAATACCTGATTGCAATCGAGAATCACTCGCATTCTTGCGTGTGCGAAATCGTGCCGTGCGGGAAATTGACCGGAGGGGTAGTGGGGGAGCGCTTCGCGGACAGCGCAGTGTGCGCTGCCCGCGTTGCAGGTGAGATTACCGGTTAACGATACAGCAGTATCTTGCCAACTGATTTGTCGTCACTCTGGGCGACAACACGGACTTTCAGGCCGTAAGACGTGATGGCCCGACCGGCATCGGGAATGGCGCCGTTACTGTAATCGGCGCTGTCGTCGAATACCGGGTTGCGCTTGGTGTAAAAGTCGCGCAGTAGCAGCCCGTAACCGTCGAGCAGGTCGAGAATCGACTTGTCTGCCTTGTCGACACCGAAGGCGGCATCGTGAATCTGATAGCGGGTCGACGCCACAGCATTGTCGTTCCAGGTATTCACATGCTGGTCGGCATCGACGACGCCGAGGAACCCGTTGCCCGGGTGAATGCCGACCCAGTTGTTCTCGTAGCCCTCATCGGCATACCAGATCACCAGTCCTTCATTGAACGGGAACATTTGCCCGGCGACATTGATGTGTTTCAGACCCATGTCGACACCGGCGTGTGCTCGCCACTCGAGCAGGTAGTGGTGGTCGTTCATGGTGTAACCGACATTGCGGGTAAATCCATCCAGAATAAAGGCACCTTCACTCTCGGCGTCATCGGCAAGGGCAACGTCATTGTCCACCGTGATCTGGATATCGTCGGCGTAGAAACCGGGATTGGCCACATAGCCGTCGGTCCAGTAGGAGAAGACCAAGTTGACCTGTTGGCCGGCGTAGGCGCTCAGGTCAAACTCCGCATCGACCCAGCCGCCGGAAGCGCCGGTAATACCGTGACCAAAGTTCTGACTATTGGGGTTGATTTCCGTGGAGATATTGCCGGCTATCGGCGTCTTACCAGTACCATCATCGACAGCGACATACGCGTAATCCCAGTCGGTTTCGATATCGAACCAGGCCTTGAAGGTAACTTTGGCACTGGTGGCGCCGGTCAGGTCGACGGGTGTCAGCATCACGTTATTGAGCGCATTGCCACTGCCACTGAAATAGGCGTACTGGCCGCTAGTGGGAACCGTGATGACTTTTTTCTTCATCGGCAGGTCGATGCGGATGGCATCGTTGTTGGTGCCCTTACTCGCCGCCTGATCCAGCAGTGCCTCGACGCCTCCCGCCGGGATATCTTCGAGTGCTATGGTCACACCCTGCAGCCAGTTGCCACCGTGATACTGTTGCAGGAACTCCTTGGCCCAGGCCGAGAAACCCGTGGGTTCCGCACCGGGAATAGTGCCGGCCCAGCTGCCGCTGGACATGATCGACCAGGACGAAATCGGTTCGCCGCGACCGGTATAGTTGGTGTCGTATTCGTCGGGCAGACCCAGGTCGTGACCGTATTCATGGCTGACTACACCGGCGGCCGCATCGGCGGGCTGGATGGTGTAATCGTATGCGGCCATCGGGCCACCCCAGTAACCGACTTCAGCCGTGGTGCCCGCAATGGGGTATGGATTGCCTAGCGACCAGCGGTGCGCCCAGATGGCATCCTCACCCAGCTGACCACCACCGGCCTCCTCGCCCACGGAGGAGTGAATGATCAGTACGTGGTCGACGAGGCCGTCCGGTTCCCAGAAGTTGCCGTCACCATCCAGGTCGTAGCGATCCTCAATATCGAAGTCGGACAGGTCGACGGAGGGATCGGCGGCCGCGGCTACCAGCGCTTCGCGCACCAGCGCACGCGCATCGCCATTCACATTATTGCCGTAGAAGGCGGCGGGCTGGCTGGCCATATACCAGCCGGCCACGGCACCGTCGACGGTGTAGCTGTTGCCGGACTGCTGCCAGTAGTACTGCTCCATGGAAATCAGGCTTTCACCGTTCGGGCCGGCGAAACCGCTCTTGGAAAACAGCAGGTCGGTATAGTGTTCCGGCGTGTAATCCGCGTAGTACATATCGGATTCCCCGGGCTGGATGCTGTTGTGGGGGAAATCGGGGAATTCCATCAGGATCGCGAGGATTCGCGCGGTGTGGGCTCCGCCGTCGTAGGATTCCGGCTGCAGCGGAGCGGGTGCGCCTTTCTTGGCGGCGCCCAGTTTGTTGCCTCGCCCATTTTGCAGGGAGAGGTTCATCGAATTGCCGTGCGCATTGGTCAGCAACTGTACGGATTCGTCGGAAAGGTCGTGGGTTTGCGTTTTCGCTTGTTTTGCGCGCGCTTTCAGGTAGTCCCGCAGTATCTGCTCTGCCTCCGGCAGGGTCGCATTCTCCCCGATGCGTCCCGAGGCCCTGAGCATTTCCATGAGCTTGGTTTCATTGGCGACTGCCAGATCTAGCGGTCCACTGCTGTGTGCCGGTCGGTCAGCTGCCTGTACGGTCGCCGTAAAAAGCCCGAGCGCCAGGGCACCGGCTGAAAGTAAGTGTTGGGGTTTCAACATATTTCCCTCGTTCGTTATTTTCCTGTTGGGAATTTCTGAAAATCGCGGACTACAGCGAAGGGGGTCTCCCTGAGCACTGGTTGATGTCGTCGAGCTATCCTTAGCCCGCGGAGGACCGGCGGGTTGCCGGGCCTGAAAACTGTAACGCGTGAGGGAGGAAAATGCGCAATGAACCATGCGCCAATAGATGAGAAACCTTTCAAAAAAGGAATTTTCTGGTACGTACCGTCCTAAGTTCGGTGGCAATTAATTGGCTTCTGTACCAGTTTTTTGAGGTTGGGTTACTGGAATTTTGTGGAAGATTGTTGCAGGCGTGGGCAGGCTTTTAAATGTGGGTCTGTGCGGAACAAATTCTTGCATCTATAGTTCGGCCGGTGGCCACGGCAGCTGGAGCGTGATCCGCAAACCGCCCTCACTGCGGTTGTGCAGCTGGATGCTGCCGCCATGGGCATCGACGATTTCCCGGCATAGGGCCAGGCCCAGTCCGACGCCCTGGGGTTTGGTGGAATAAAAGGGTAGCAGGGCCTGCTGCAGTACTTTTTCGTTCATGCCGCAACCATTGTCCTCCACCGTAATCTGCTGGCCGCGCGCATCGGCGCGGATGGCGAGTGTGGTCTGATCACTGCCGGCCTCGACAGCATTCTTGAACAGGTTCAGCAGGGCCTGCTCCATTTGTACCGGATCGAAATAGCCGGGCCGTGCGGGCAGGTCACCCTGTAAGGCAAATGGTTGCAGTGGCGATAGCCGATCGACCAGCTGGCGCCACTGTACGGTTTCGCAGCTGGGTGGGGGCAGTTTGGCAAAGCGCGCGTAACCCTGGGTGAATTCGGTCAGGTGCTGGCAGCGCTCGCCGATAATGTCGAAGACTTTTTCCAGCGCTGCAGCGTTCCGCGCTGCGTTTCCGTCGGCGGAATTCGCCTGATCCGCGGTGTCCTGCTGCCGCAATAGCATCTTGCCGCTGTGGGCCATTGAAGATATGGGCGCGAGTGAGTTATTCAGTTCGTGGCTGATCAGGCGAATGACTTTTTTCCATACCTGCACCTCAGCGCGGGTGAGTTCGCGGGTCATTTCGCGAATCAGGATCAGGCGGTGGCGATTGCTATTCAATACAAACTGGCTGTTGGTGACGTGCTGCGTTTGCGGTGTGTCGTCGATGTTGAAGCTGAACAGACCGTCTTTACCGTGTTCTATGGCGTCGGCCAGCTCGGCCGGGCAGCGGGACAGTACTTCGTCCAGGCGCAATCCCTGCAGCGGCCTGCCCCGATTCAGCAAATGGCGGGCACTGGTGTTGGCGTAGGCGATATGCTCGGATTGGTCGACGAGCAGCAGGGCCTGCGGCGAGCTCTGGATGACCGTATCCAGTAACAGTTCGCGCTGGTAGATATGCGCGCGTTCCCGCCGCAGGATTTCCCCGACTTCATTGTAGAGCTGCGCGATGCGGCCCAGCTCGTCCGCGCGCCGGATATTGAGGGATATGGAAAACTCGCGGTCGCGAAAATTCAGCAGGCCGCTTTCGAGGGTGCCGAGGGCGCGGTTCAGTGGCCCGGTGATCGTACGGAGCAGCAGTATGACGGCGATTGCGGATAGCAGCAGACCACCGCTCCACGCCAGCTTCGGCTCTGTGCCCAGCTCGGTCAGTGCGTAGGGCAGTGAAGTGCCGACGGCAACCGCCAATAGCGATACCGCAACGATACGGGCTTCCAGGGACAGTTTGCCGGACATCGGTGACCTCAATAGGGAATGCCGTATTTGTCGAGGCGGCGATACAGTGCCTGACGGCTGATGCCGAGCTCACGCGCTGCTTGTGCAATGACGCCGTTGCAGTTGGCCAGAGTCTGTTCGAGCAGTTCGCGACTCGGCTCAAAGCTGAGTTCTGGTTTGGTGCTCACTTCAGCGACCGGTAGGGCGAGGGTCTCCTCGTCGATGGTCTCACTGCGACTCAGCAGGGCGGCGCGCTGCATGGTGTTCTGCAGTTCGCGCACGTTGCCGGGCCAGTGATAGCGGGTCAACGCACTCTGCGCCTGGGGCGAAAGTTTTTTCCGATCGCCGAGGGTGTCGGGCAGAAAGCTCCGGGCGAGCGGGAGTATATCCTCGGGGCGCTCGCGCAGTGCGGGAACTTGCAGCTCGATGACGTTCAGGCGGTAAAACAGGTCCTGGCGGAATTCGCCCGCGGCAATTTGCTGTGGCAGGTCGCTATTGGTGGCGCTGATAACGCGCACTTTTACCTTGCGCGTCTGACTGCTGCCGAGACGCTGGAATTCGCCGGTTTGCAGAACCCGCAGGAGCTTGACCTGGCCGCTGGCGGAGAGCTCGCCGATTTCGTCGAGAAACAGGGTGCCGCCGTCGGCGGCTTCAAAGCGCCCCTGGCGGGTGCGATTGCCCGCACCGGTATAGGCGCCGGCCTCGGCACCGAACAGCTCCGCCTCCATCAATTCTTCCGGCAACGCGCCCACGTTTACCTTGATGTAGGGACCATCGCGCAGGACGGAGTTGGCCTGGATGATATCCGCAATTTTCTCTTTGCCGGCACCATTGGGCCCGGTAATCAGCACCGGTACATCGGAGCGCGCGATCTGGGTCGTCATTTCCAGCAGCTGCTGCATGGCGTCGCTGCAGTAGATGATCTCCTGCAGGTCGAACTGCTGGCGCAACTGCTGGCGCGCGTGCAGTGCCTTTTGCTGGGTCTGGCGACGCTGCTGCTGCAGTTCACTGAGTTCGAGCAGGTTTTTGACCGTGGCGATCAGTTTATTGTCGTCCCAGGGTTTGCCGAGGTAGTCGGCAGCTCCAGCCTTGACCAGTTCCACGGCCATTTCCAGCTGGGTCCAGGCGGTGAGTAATATGACGGGTAGATCCGGTGCTATCTCGCGGATGGCGAAAAACAGCTCGCGCCCCTCTTCACCGGAAGTGGTGTCGGCGGTGAAGTTCATATCCTGGATCACCAGGCTGATATCCGGCTGTTCGCGCAGCAATTGCAGACCAGCCTGCGGCGTCACGGCGCTAACGCTGTCGATGTGATGCAGCGACAGCAGCAGCTCCAGTGCCGACAGGATGCCGGGGTTATCATCGATGAGCAGGACTTTATCCATTCGTAATCCATCACCTAAAACAAAAAAACGGGCGCGAGCGCCCGTTTTCTACGTGGTCAGGGTACCGTGCTTTTAAACACTGCGCGTCGCCGTGGCCGGCGAGATGTTGGCTGCGCGCAGCGCCGGAACCAGTGCCGCCACAATACTGACGCTGAGCAGTATTAACGCACAGGCCAGCATGACAGGCAACGTCAGCGGCGGTTGCTTGAAGGAAGAAACCATCATGTGATTGAAAATCTGTGCCGCGGCCAGCCCCAGGGCGATCCCGGTGCCCGCGATGATCAGGTTTTCCAGCAGGAAGTAGCGGCTGATGGCAGTGCGGGTGGCGCCCAGAGCGCGGCGTACACCGATCTGCTTGCGGCGCTGGTTGATCCAGAAAAAGGTCAGACCGATGATGCCCAGCGCAACGATAAACGTCAACAGCCCCATGACCGCGGAGAGTACCATGACCATGGTGTTATCACCGGCATAGCTGCGTGCCTTATGGTGGGACATGGTCTCGATGCGGAACACCCGGCGTGGGTCCCGCTCCGCCAGCACATCTTCCACCCGCTTCAGGACATCGTCGCGCTGGCCGGGTTCGGCGCGGATCACGTAGCGTTTGAAATTACCCACCACGAGTGTCGGGAATACGACCACATTGCCGGCATTGTTCCAATTTACCCAGGAACCCAGATTGCGCTCGACAATACCGACGATTTCGATCGGGTGATCGTCGCCACCGCCGTAGAAGTATTTACCCAGTGCGTTGCCTTCGGGGTACATCGTGTCGGCAAACTGTTGGGTAACAATGGCAATGCTCGGTGTGTAGTTGTCGTTGGGGCCGACCACATGCATATCCGCTTCGGTAAAGTTGCGCCCGGCAACCAACTTCATACCCAATGCATTGATAAAGTGTGAATCGGACTGAAACTGGTTGGCCCCCTCACCACCGATTTCCTCGTTGGGTTTGGTGTGATAGCCGCTGGCAGAACCGGAGCCGGATAGCGGCAGCTGATTGCTCGGCGCCGCGTCCATCACGCCTGGCATTTCCCGCAACAGCGCCATATCGGCGGTGACCGCAGCGCTCATGTCGTAATCCTGGGGAATAGCCAGGAACGTCAGTGAAATGATGTCATCCACCGCCATGCCGGTAGGGCGTTTCATCTTGTCGGCGCGGTCGCCGACAATCACCGCGGCATTGCTGATAATCGCAAGGGTCAGGGCCAGCTGCAGTGCGATCAGCAGCGCGGAAATCTTGTTGCGCCAGATGGCGGACAACATGGGTCTCAATTCCAACATGATATTGTCCTCACTGGGTTTTCAGGTAAATGGACGGATTGGTGCGGCTGATGCGCCAGGCGGGATAGGCTCCGGCCAGCAGGCTCGCGAGAATGGCGAGACCGATGGCGGCGAGCACCATCTGCCAGTCCATATAGGCCAGCTGGTCGATATAGCCCATGGCCAGGTGCTTGACACTCTGAAGGCCGAGAATGGCCAGCAGTATGCCGAACAGGCCACCGGTAATTCCGATACACGCGCTTTCAATCAGGTGCTGGGTAAAGACGGCGTTGCGGCTGGCACCCAGTGCGCGGCGCACGCCTGCCTCCGGCGCCTTGCGCAGGAATTTCGCCAGCAACAGTGCGACTGCATTGACCACGCATACCAGCAGGAAGGCCAGGGACAGCCAGCCCAGCACGCGGTTATCGTCGCGCAGCGCCTCGTTCAGCACCAGCCACTCAGACGGGTGTGACAGGCCGAACTTGAGCGGGCGCTCGAAGCGTCCCTGTTCCTTCTGCTGGCGAATATAACCGGTGAGGAAATCCCGGTACTGTTCCACCTGCTCGGCGGTGTCGAGCTGTACCCAGTACTGGATCCAGATATTCTCGCTCTGCAGGAATCCCTCATAGCCTTCGCTGTCGTCATTCTTCCAGCCATTGGTGTTGCCCCAGCTGTACATTTCGAAGCGCCGGTGCAGGCCGAACGGAATGTAGAGTTCCTCGGAATCGTTAAAGGGACCGTTGTTCAGGTCGTAAACCTTGGGTACCGGGTTCCAGTGATCGATAACACCGACCACGGTGAAGGGCTCGCCAT
Organism: Microbulbifer hainanensis; assembly: GCF_014904735.1. Taxonomy (GTDB): domain Bacteria; phylum Pseudomonadota; class Gammaproteobacteria; order Pseudomonadales; family Cellvibrionaceae; genus Microbulbifer; species Microbulbifer hainanensis. The sequence goes on from NZ_JACZCR010000033.1 coordinate 185,252, forward strand.
TGAGGCTGATACTCTTGCCGACACTGTTCTCGCCATCAAACAGCTTGTCATTGGTCTCCTTGGAGAGGACGACCTGCTGTACCGGGCTCTTATCGGCATCGGCGTTCCAGGTGCCGCCGTAAATGAAGGGCACGTCGAACAGTGTGAAGAAATCCCGCGTGGTCGCACGGGTATCGGCGGTGAAGGGACGCAGATCCGAATTGTCCTTTTCAACGGTAAAGCCGGTGCGATGCATTGCAATCTGGTGCGTGGGGATATCCGAGCGCAGCAGTGCCTGCGCGTCCTTGTAGGTCAGCTGCCAGGGCATCTGGTTATTGCTGTCGTAAGCCTCGTTGGGATCCCAGCCGTCCAGCTGCACCGCATAGAGGACGCTGTCTTTACGGTCCAGCGGGTTCTGCGACATCATGTGGTTCAGGGTCAGCGTGGTCATGGCCGCGCCGACGCCGACGGCGATGGCGGCGATCATCAGCGCGCTCAATATCGGCGTGCCGCGGATGCTGCGGAGCGCGAGTGATATGTAATATCCGAACATTTCCTTTCTCCTCAGGCCGTTGCCGCTTCCGCTACCGAGTTGGCATTGCGCATGTCGGAAACCTGTCCATCGACGATCTGGATATTGCGGTGGGCGCGGCGTGCCAGATCAGGATCGTGGGTCACCATGACAATGGTGGTGCCCCACTCATTAATGAACTCCAGCAACTCCATTACCTGGCGTGCCATCAGCGAGTCCAGGTTACCGGTCGGTTCGTCCGCGAGCAGGAAGCGCGGTTCGCCGGCGAGGGCGCGGGCGATGGCGACACGCTGCTGCTGACCACCGGACAGTTGTGCCGGCAGGTGCTTGGCGCGTGCGGCGAGGCCCACCTGTTCCAGTACCTTCTCGATACGCTTGCGGCGCTCCTTGGCGTTGAAGCCGCGATAGCGCAGCGGTACATCGATGTTGTCGAACAGGTTGAGGTCCGGAATCAGGTTAAAGCCCTGGAAGATAAAGCCGATTTTTTCGTTGCGCAGGCGCGAGCGGTCGCGATCGTTGAGCCCGCTGACGTCTTCACCGTCGAGCAGGTACTGGCCACCGGTGGATGTTTCCAGCAGCCCGGCGATATTCAGGAAGGTGGTTTTGCCGGAGCCGCTGGGGCCGGTGACCGAAACAAACTCACCTTCGGCAACTTCGAGACTGAAGTCACGCAAGGCGTGCGTTTCGATGGTGTCGGTGCGGTAGCTCTTGCGGATATTGTGCATTTTCAACATGGCGTCAGTTCCTTGTGCGAAATTATTGTTTGAGCGCGACCAGTTGCGCGTTTTTCAGTTCGTCGGCGGCGGAGACGATAATGCGGTCACCCACCTCGAGGCCGGAGACAATCTCGACCTGGTTCAGCCCCAGAGCACCGATCTGTATCGGCACCCGAACGGCCTGTTGCTCGTCGTTCAGCTTCCACGCGTAGTGGCCGCCGCTCTGATCGAGGAAGGCGCCACGCTTGACCAGTATTACGTCGCTGCGGTTTTCGAGCAGAATGCGGGCGGTCAGGCGCAGGTTCTGGCGGAGGTTTTCCGGCTGGCCGTCGGTGAAGCGCACGCGCGCCAGCACCTGGTTGCCGATCACCTCCGGCGAGATGGCTGTGATCTCACCGGGCAGTTTTCTGTTGCCCAGATTAATTTCCACGGCCATGGTCAGTCCCAAGTCGTCGGCGTAGTTTTCCGGTACTGCGGCTTCCAGTTCGAAACTGGTGAGATCGACTACGGTCATCAGCGGAGCATTGGGGGCGACGGCACTGCGCTGTGCCACCGTCAGGCTGCCGACGGTGCCGTTGACCGGCGAGAGAATATTCAGCTCGTTGACCTTGCGCTGCAGCTCTTCCAGCTGGAGTTTCTGCTGTGATACCTGTAGCTCGAGCGTCTTGGTGTCGAATGCCAGGGATTCCTTTTCCAGGTCGGCATTCTGTACGGCCTGTTGGTATTCCAGTTTGGCGCGGGCCAGGTCGTCGCTGGTTTTTTCAAAGTCCAGCTGTGAGATGATCTGTTTCTCAATGGAAATCTTTGCGCGGCGCAGTTCGCGCTCGGCGGCGGTCAAGTTGACCTTGGCCAGGTCGGCTTTCTGGCGGTTTTCCAGGCTCTGGCGCTTGGCCTGGATTTTCTGCCGCTCCAGCTCCACGCTGAGCTTGCTGACCTTGGCCTGCTCCTGGGCGAGCTGGTTGGTGAGTTCGGGGCTTTCCACCTCCGCGAGCAGCTGGCCGCGCTTGACGGTGTCGCCCGCCTTGACGGCGAATTTGACGATGCCCTGGGCCGGGCTATAAAGCGTCGGGCTATTGGCCGCAACCACTTTGCCCTGCACGACCAGGTCGCGCACCAGGTCGCCGCGCTTTACCTGGGCGATATTCACTTGGGACAGCGACAGGCTTGCGTCCACGGAGCTGGTGCTCTGCCACGCGGACACACCCCAGGTGAGAAAAGCACCGGCCAGCAGCAGTCCGGCGGCGACTTTGAGGTTGCGCGGTTTCTTCCAGGCGGGCGGGGCGGTGAGTTGTATATCCTGCCCCGAGGTATCTCTGATCATTCTAAAATTCCATCACTCATCATTGTTATTGGCGTCCCCCGCCTATCGTTCCTGTGACGCTGCGAGGCAGCGGTTTGGATGCACTGGCGAAAGGCGGGATTGCCGGTCCGTTGACTGCTATCAGAGCAAGGCCTGTGCCAGTTTTTGCTTTTGTTGCAACTCATTGAAAAATATAGATTTTTTTGACTTCTCCTGGTGCCGGTGTCCGCGCCATGTGTCCGCGCGGAGTGTCCGCTGTCCGCCTGTCCGGGCGGGCGGACAGGGGGCTCGGGGGTGAATGCAACCGGTCGGCGTGGTAGAGTGCGCGCCCTTTTTTTGACCAATTTTGGACGCTCCCAGCGGGTATACCCTCTCTATGCTGCTCTCCTCTACCAAAGCCGACTGGTTCGGCAACATTCGCCGCGACGTGCTCGCGGGTCTCGTGGTCGCCATGGCGCTGATCCCCGAGGCCATCGCCTTTTCCATCATCGCTGGCGTGGATCCGCGGGTCGGCCTGTACGCGTCTTTCTGTATTGCGGTGGTGACAGCATTCGTCGGCGGCCGCCCGGGTATGATCTCGGCGGCAACCGGGGCCATGGCACTGGTGATGGTGACTCTGGTGAGAGAGCACGGACTGCAGTACCTGCTGGCGGCGACGCTGCTGACGGGCGCTCTGCAGATATGCGCCGGTTACTTGAAACTGGGCAGCCTGATGAGCTTTGTGTCGCGGGCGGTGGTGACCGGCTTCGTCAACGCGCTGGCGATCCTGATCTTTATGGCGCAGTTGCCGGAACTGGTCGGCGCCGGCTGGCAGGTTTATGCAATGACCGCGGCGGGGCTCGGTATCATCTACCTGTTCCCCTATGTCCCGGTGATCGGCAAGCTGCTGCCGTCACCGCTGGTGTGTATTCTGGTGCTGACGTTTGTGGCCGTGGCGATGGGGATGAACATCCACACCGTCGGCGATATGGGCGAACTGCCGGACACACTGCCAATATTCCTGTGGCCGGATGTGCCGTTCAACTTTGAGACGCTGAAGATTATCTTTCCTTACTCCGCTGCGCTCGCGGTGGTGGGCCTGCTCGAGTCCCTGATGACCGCGACTATCGTCGATGACCTTACGGATACCGGCAGCGACAAGAACCGGGAGTGCAAGGGCCAGGGCGTAGCCAATATTGCTGCTGGCATGCTGGGCGGCATGGCGGGCTGCGCGATGATCGGGCAGTCGGTGATCAACGTAAAATCCGGTGGCCGCGGCCGCCTGTCCACTCTGGTGGCCGGCGTCGGCCTGCTGACCCTGGTGGTATTCCTGAGTGACTGGGTTGCGGTTATCCCGATGGCGGCGCTGGTGGCCGTGATGATCATGGTGTCCATCGGTACCTTTAATTGGGACTCCATCCGCAACCTGAAAAGGCACCCGCTGTCGACCAACATAGTGATGCTGGCCACGGTGATTGTGGTAGTGTGGACACATAATCTGGCCTATGGTGTATTGGTCGGCGTACTGCTGGCTTCGCTGTTTTTTGCCAACAAGGTCGGCCACTTCATGTACGTGGCATCGGAGCTGGATGAAACCCAGAGCTGCCGCACCTATAAAGTGGTTGGGCAGGTGTTTTTCAACTCCGCCGATAAGTTTGTCGCCGCCTTTGATTTCAAAGAGGTGGTGGACAAAGTGGTGATCGATCTGGAGCGGGCCCACTTCTGGGATGTTTCGGCAGTCTACGCACTGGATAAAGTGGTGGTGAAATTCCGCCGCGATGGGGCGCAAGTGGAACTGATCGGCTTGCACGGAGCGAGTGAGACCATCGTCGACCGCTTCGGGATACACGACAAGCCGGAAGAAATTGAGCGGGTCCTCGGAGGGCACTGATGAGTGACGATAAAAGCAACAATAAAACAATGAATGGTCACAGCAAGCATACACAGCCGGTGGTGCTCTCTTGTATCGACGGCTCACGCTATACCAGTGCGGTGTGCGACTACGCGGCCTGGATTGCCTCGGCGACCGGTGCGCCACTGAAGCTGCTGCACAATATCGAGCGGGGCAATGTGCCCGCAGTGGCTGACCTGACCGGCAGTATCGGTCTCGGTAGCCAGGAAGAATTGCTCGAGGAGCTTACTTCCCTTGAAGAGCAGCGAGCGCGCCTGATGGTGCAGCAGGGCAAATTGATGCTACAGGCAGCGCGGGAGCGCGCGGAGATGGCCGGTGTGCAGCAGGTGGAGACCTGCCAGCGCCACGATAGTCTCAGCGATACCCTGATCGAACTGGAAGACGATATCCGCGTGCTGGTGCTGGGCATTCGCGGCGAAGAGCACGGGGATTCCCTGGTCGGCCTGGGTACGCAGCTGGAAACTGTGGTGCGTTCCCTGCACAAGCCGATCCTGGTGGTGAATCAAGATTTTGAGACCCCGCGCAATGTGATGCTGGCTTTTGACGGCAGCGAGGCGGCGCGCAAGGCACTGGCGATGGTGGCATCCAGCCCGCTGTTCCGTGAGGTGTCCTGCCACCTCGTGTACGTGGGCGATCCGGACAAGGCCGAGTCACTGTTGGCGGAAGCCGGTGGTGAATTGCGCAAGGCCGGTATCGAGGTGACCGCCAATCACCTGGGCGGCAAAACGGTGGAGGCGCTGATTGAATACCAGCGCGAGCATGACATCGACTTGACGGTAATGGGTGCGTTCAGCCACAACCGGCTGCGCGACCTGCTGATGGGCAGCATTACTGCGAAAATGTTGCTCAATACCAAACAGCCGCTGTTGCTGTTGCGCTGACGGCATCGGTCGGCTGAGCGGCGACCTCAACGGAAGAGAGTGGCGACGATGACAGCGGACAGAAAATTCGCGTCGACTGAATCCTACCGCCGGCGTTACCGCGCCCGCTTTATCGGCCGCGGTTACAACGGCTGGCTACACCTGGCGTTTACCGTCAGCGTTAGCCTGGCAGTGTGCGCCTTTGCCATCGGGCATTTGCACGAACCAGCCTGGTATGAATGGCTGACGGTCCCCGTGGCCTTCCTGTACACGAACCTGATGGAGTACTGGGGGCACCGGGGCCCGATGCACCATCGCCGCCGTTGGCTCGGCGCTGTGTACCGCCGCCACACGTTGCGCCATCACCGCTTCTTCCATCACGATGCCATGGCTTTCGGCAATAGCCGCGATTTTCATGCGGTGCTGTTTCCGCCGGTGCTGGTGGTGTTCTTTCTGGCTGCGACTGTGGTGCCGTCGGCACTATTGGTGGGCTGGCTGCTGGGGCCGAATGTGGCCTGGCTGTATATCGCCACGGTGTTTGGCTATTTCCTGAATTACGAGTTGCTGCACTTCGCTTATCACACCAGTGAAAGCTCATGGATCGGGCAGCTGTCGGGCATGGCTGCCCTGCGCCGCCTGCACACGCAGCATCACGATCCGCACCTGATGCACCACTGCAACTTCAATATCACCTATCCCATCGGCGACTGGCTGTTCGGCACCCTGTATCGACCGCGGCCGGCACCCGCGACGGCCTGATCAGGCCTTTTCGTAATCCGCTTCAAAAGCAGCCAGCACTTTGGTGAGCTGTCGCGCTGACCGGGCCGGTCGTGTAGGACCGCAACTCGGCTTTCCCCGTGGGCGCAGGTATTTTTCCTGCGATATCAGTGCAGCGCGGCGCGGTGGGGCAGTTCTGCGGCGATCGCCGCTTCCGCGTCGAGCAACTGGTCGAGTCGTGACTCCACCGTGGATTTTGAAAAGTATTCCAGCGCAAGTTCCACGAACAGTTCGTGGTGGCGCGCCTCGCTTTCGGTGATGACCCGGTAAAAGGTTTTAAGTGCACCCTCCGGCAGGGCATCTGCGACCAGTCCAAAGCGCTCGCAGCCGCGCGCCTCGATAATAGCGGCGGTCAGCAGCCGGTCGAGCAGGTACTCGTCGGGCCCGCGGCGGATCAGCGCGCGGATCTGGTTGATATAGGGATCTTTTTCATCCGGTGCCTGGAAAATGCCGCGCTCGTGCATCAGCTTGATCACCTGGCGAAAGTGGTTCATCTCTTCCAGTGCCAGGTTCACCATAGCCTCCACCAGCAGCGGTTTGTCCGGGTAGTGGGAGAACATCGACACGGCCATGCCGGAGGCTTTTTTTTCGGCGGCGGCGTGATCCTGCAGGAAGCGATTGAAATCGGCGAGAACCGGTTCGGTCCAGGAGCTGGGGGTGGTGAATCTCAGTTTGAACATGGTTGGCGGTAATCTGCTGGAAATTTTCGATTATACCGCCGAGTGATCAGCGGGGCGGGAGTACAGCCCGCCCCGAATCCGAATTAACTGGCCAGTCGCTGCTCCCGCAGTTCTCGCTCGTGCTGGGTTGCCAGTCGCGCCTCTTCGATCGTCATGCCGGCTTTTTTGTGCGGTGTCGGCTTGCCTTCGGCGTCCAGGGCGACAAACACGATCCGTTCGACCTGTATGATCAGTTCCTGAGTCTGTTTGTTGCGCACCTCGCAGTGTACGGTCAGTGAGGAGCGTCCGATCTCCACGACCTCGAAACCGAATTCCACCACATCGCCACAGAATGCAGAGCTGACGAAGTCGATTTCCGACATCAGTTTGGTGACCACCATCGGCGTGCCCATCTGGCAGCCGGCGAAAATCGCCGCTTCCTCGTCTATCCACGCCAGAAGCTGGCCACCGAACAGCCGTTGTGCCGGATTGAGATCGCCGGGTTTTACGAAGTGACGTGAGTAGTATTTCATGCTTACCTCTTGGTCTTGCCTGTTTTGAAGGCGTCTCGCCTTGCATGGGTTGAAGACTCTTAGCCTTACCTGGGTTGAAGACTCTCTATCATGTGCTTAGAGAGCGTCGCTTTCCGTAGCGATATTGGGGCAGTGCGGAATGCGCGGCCCCTACCGGGGTTGGTGCACTTAGTGTGCCAATGTGACGTTACAAAAATTGCGGCGAAATCCGGGGATCTGGCGCCAACAGGCGGGATCCTTGGCTTGCTAACACGCACTCCCGGCGTGCTTGTGCCCCTGCATAGGGCGGCAGCTGGTGGATTCCGGCCGCTTTGGCCGCCCGCCGGGATATTCTGGACATGAAATCTGCGCTGTGTGCGCCATGCCTATGGACTGGGCTGCATTCGTCCTTAGAATGGGCGCCCAATGTGACCGATTAACCACGGTGCGCCGTGGGCCCAGTAAGGGCCGGCGACCGTATCTCAACCGCGAAGAGAGAGAACGCAAGGCATGATTATCCAGCCGAAAGTGCGGGGCTTTATCTGTACCAACGCCCACCCGCAGGGCTGCGCCGCCAATGTGCGCGAGCAGATCGACTACATCAAATCCCAGCCGGCGATCGAAAACGGCCCGAAAAACGTACTGGTAGTGGGTGCCTCTACTGGCTACGGCCTGGCTTCGCGCATCACCGCGGCTTTCGGCTGTGGCGCCAAGACCCTGGGCGTTTTCTTCGAGAAGCCGCCGACCGAGAAGCGCACCGCGTCCGCCGGTTACTACAATTCCGCCGCCTTTGAAGAAGAGGCGGACAAGGCTGGTCTCTATGCCAAGAGTATCAACGGCGATGCGTTTTCTGACGAGATCAAGGCCAAGGCCATCGACATGATCAAGGCGGATATGGGCAAGGTGGACCTGGTGGTCTACAGCCTGGCCTCTCCGCGCCGCACCGACCCGAAAACTGGCGAGCTGTACAGCTCCGTGCTGAAGCCGATCGGTGAGGGCTATACGGCCAAGAACCTGAATACCGACAAGCTCGAAATTTCCGATATCACCGTCGAGCCGGCCAACGACGAAGAAATCGCGGCGACCGTCAAGGTCATGGGCGGCGAGGACTGGGAACTGTGGATGGACGCGCTCAAGGACGCTGGAGTCCTGGCCGATAATTGCAAGACCGTGGCCTATACCTATATCGGTGAAAAGCTGACCTGGCCGATCTACGGTCATGCCACCATCGGCAAGGCCAAGGAAGACCTGGACCGCGCCGCCAAGGCCATTACCGGCAGCGGCGAAGCCGACGCTAACGTGGCAGTGCTGAAGGCACTGGTAACTCAGTCCAGCTCTGCGATTCCGGTGATGCCGCTGTACATCTCCCTGGTCTACAAGGTGATGAAAGAAGAGGGCACCCACGAGGGTTGTATCGAGCAGCTGTACCGCCTCTACACCGAGGGTCTGTACACCGACAGCCCTCGCCTGGACGACAGCAACCGTTTCCGCATGGACGACAAGGAACTGCGCCCCGATACCCAGGCCAAGATCGAAAAACTGTGGCCGGAAGTGACCGAGGAAAACCTGTTCGACCTGACCGACTACAAGGGTTACCAGGCCGACTTCCTCAAGCTGTTCGGTTTCGGGATCGACGGTGTCGACTACGATGCGGATACCAGCCCGATCGTTGAGGCTGATTTCAAGTAATCGGCGGGATTTAGGGGCAGAGCAGAACTCCGAAACCCGAAGCCAAGGCGCCGCTGTCGAGAGGCGCTCGCGAAATAATTGCCGATAAGGCTGTTGAGCGGGCGGCTCCTGACGGCGGGGCCGCCCCGAATTCCTCTAGCGGACAATACTCACTAAAGCGCCGCGCCTACAACTCCTTCCCCTCTCCCTGCATAATGGCCGTTTTTGGCCCGCAGGAGTCTCTCCATGGAATACCGCCAGCTCGGCAAAACCGATCTTGAAGTCAGCCTAATTTGCCTGGGCACCATGACCTATGGCGAACAGAACAGTGAAGCGGAAGCATTTGAACAGCTGGATTACGCCGTCGATCACGGGGTGAACTTTATCGACTGCGCGGAGATGTACCCGGTCCCGCCGCGCCCGGAAACCCAGGGGCACACAGAAGCGTATATTGGTAACTGGCTGGCGGCGCGGGGCCTCCGGGACAAAGTCGTGTTGGCCACCAAGGTGACCGGTCGCGGCGACTCAAATCCCGGCGTCGCCCATGTTCGCGGGGGGCCGCGCTTGAATCGCGAGCAGATTTTCAAGGCCTGCGATGACTCCCTGCGGCGCCTGCGCACCGACTACATCGACCTGTACCAGGTGCACTGGCCGGAGCGCCAGACCAACTTCTTCGGCCGCCTTGGCTACGAGCATGGTGGCGAAGAGGGCATCGCCATTGCTGAATCCCTGGACGCACTGGAGGCGCTGGTGAAAGCCGGCAAGGTGCGCCATATCGGTCTGTCTAACGAGACAGCGTGGGGCATGCACGAATACCTGCGCCTGGCGGAAGGGCAGGGCAAGCCGCGGATTGTTTCGATCCAGAACCCCTACAGCCTGCTGAACCGGACGTTTGAAGTGGGCTGTGCGGAGATGGCAATCCGCGAACAGTGTGGTCTGCTGGCCTATTCACCGCTGGGGTTCGGGGTCCTGTCCGGCAAATATCTCGGCGGACAGAAGCCGGCCGGCGCGCGCCTGACCCTGTTCGAGCGCTTCCAGCGCTACACCGGGGAGCGCGCCATCGAGGCAACTGCAAAGTATGTTGCCCTGGCCCGCGATCACGGCCTGGATCCCGCGCAAATGGCACTGGCGTTTGTAAACCGCCAGCCATTCGTGACCTCGAACATCATCGGCGCGACCACTATGCCGCAGCTGCGCCAGAATATAGCCAGCGCCGACCTGCAGCTGCAGCCGGGTTTGCTCGAGGCGATCGAAGCGATACACTCGGGAGATCCCAATCCCGCGCCCTAGCGATTTCGCGCAATGGCTCGCGGGATTCAGCCGGGAGATGGTTTGTCGGATGGGTGGTTGAGACTGCCCGGCGCAGTGGATGATTCCAGGAGGTAAAACAAAAATACACAGGAGTGTACCCATGACCCGATTTGCCCCCGGATGTATCGCCACCTCGACCGCGATTGCCCTGTCGCTGGTGTTGGCTGGCTGCGGAAAAGACTCTGCGCAACAGACTCAGGATGTGGTCGCCGCCCCGGCGTCGGCCGCACCCGAGACATCTTCTCTCCCTCCTTTTGACAGCATTACCGCCGAACAACTGAAGGCGCATTGCGAGCAGCAATTCAGCGAATTGCAGGCATCGCTGCAGACCCTGGAAAAGGCCGAACCGCCCTATACCGAAGAGGCTTTCCTGCCCCGGGTGAACCGTTTTGAAGTGCAGCTGGTCGATGCGCTGTGGATGACTTCGACGCTGGAAGAGGTCCACCCCGACGAAAAACTGCGAGAGACGGCGACCGACTGTGTGCAGTCACTGAACCAGATTGCCACAGACACGAATATGTCCCGGCCGCTGTACGATCGTGCGCTGGCACTCAGTAAAGGCGGACTGGCGGACGACTCCCGCCGCTATGTCGAAAAAAACCTGCAGGATCTCCGGCTCAACGGCGTGGACAAGAGCGAAGAGGTGCGCGCCAAACTGAAAACCCTGAGCGAGGAAATCCTCGCCACCGGGCAGGAGTTCGCGCGCAATATCCGCGATGATGTGCGTTCGATCAAAGTGGAACCTGAGCGCCTTGCGGGGCTGCCGGAAGACTATATCGCCGCGCATCCCGCCGGTGAGGACGGTCTGGTTACCATCACCACCCGCTACCCCGACCTGTTTCCCGTCGCCGATTACGCCGAAGACGACGCGCTGCGCCGCGAACTCTATACGGCGTTCCAGAACCGCGCTTATCCACAGAACAAGGCAGTATTGGAAAAGCTGTTGCAGAAGCGCTACGAGAAGGCGCAGTTGCTGGGCTTCGATAATTTTGCCGACCTCTATACCGCCGGCAAAATGGTCGGCAATGGCCGCGCAGTCCGGGAGTTCATCGATTTGTTGTCGGAGCAGGTGCGCGACGGCGTCGCGGCGGACCGGCGCCAGTTGCTGGCCCGCCTGCGTGAAATCAATCCGGATGCCGATGTGGTGCAGCAGTGGCAGACTCGCTACCTGAAAGAAAAAATCCGCCAGCAAAAATATGACGTGGATTCCCGCGAGCTGCGCCAGTACTTCGCGTACGGCCAGGTGCGCGATGGTATTTTCGGGCTTGTCAGCGACCTGTTTGACGTGCAGTTCAAACCCTGGGATACCGCGGTCTGGCACCCGAGTGTCGAGGCCTACGAAATGTGGTCCGGCGATACCCTGGTGGGGCGCTTCTTCCTCGATATGCACCCGCGCGAAGGCAAGTACCAGCACGCGGCGGCTTTCCCGATTCAGATCGGCATCGAGGGCCAGCAGCAACCGGTCGCGGCACTGGTGTGTAATTTCCCCGGAGAAAAAGATCCGGCGGAGCTGATGGAGTTCACCCAGGTCGAGACCTTCCTGCATGAATTCGGCCACCTGATACACGCGATGTTCGGTGGCCATCAGCGCTGGGCGGGTATATCCGGTATCGCCACCGAGTGGGATTTTGTCGAAGCACCCTCGCAGATGCTGGAAGAGTGGATCTGGGACAAGCCCACGCTGCAGTCGTTTGCGATCAACGGCGAGGGCGAGGTCTTGCCGGATGCGCTGTTCGACAAGATGTACGCCGCGCGGGATTTCGCCCTGGCCAGCAACACCGCCCGTCAGCTGAATTTCGCGGCGCTGTCTTACAACCTGTACAGCGGCGCCCCGACGAAGTTCGACCTGGATGTGGTCGCCGCGGAGACGGCGGAAAAGTATTCGCCATTTCCCCCGATACCGGATACGCATTTCTATACCAGCTTCGGGCACCTCGACGGTTACGGATCCAATTACTACACCTATCAATGGTCACTGGCCATTGCCCAGGACATGTTCAGCCGGTTTGAGCGCGAGGGGCTGCGCAACAAGCAGGTGGCGGCGGAGTACCGGGATCGGGTACTGGCCGCCGGTGGCCTGAAGCCCGCCGCGGAACTGGTGCGGGATTTCCTCGGGCGCGATTACACCGTCGATGCCTATGTACAGCGCTTGCGCGGAGAGTCAGCTGAGCCACAACTGCGCGCAGAACTGGAAACCGAGCTCTGATTCACTGCCGGCAGTGACCGGGGATACCTCCAGCCCGGTGACTGTCGGCATTTTTTCAGTCAGCTGGAGGGGCCTGGCCCCGGCCGTTCGCCAGAGCCGGGCCAACTATACTTGTCCCATTGGTTTTTCTTGCCGGCCCCACGGCAAGGTCACGATTTCCGGAGCAATTGTTGAAATGGAAACCACCGGCTTTCACTCTCTGAACGATCTCTTTGCCCAGCTGGGGCTGCCCACCGAGGATGCCGCCATCGACGAGTTTCTCGCCCTCCACCATCTGGAAGGCGACCAGAAGCTGGCTCGGGCCCCTTTCTGGTCCGACGGTCAGCGGGAGTTTCTCGAAGAAGCCATCCAGGACGATTCCGACTGGTGCGAGGCAGTGGATGAGCTGGATACGCTCCTGCGTCACTGAATAGAGTCCTTTCCGCCGAACCTTATTGCCCGTTCAGGGCGCATGAGGCTCGGCGACCAATAACTCGGGCCGGCAATCCCGGCCGCGGCTCTTCCCGGCAGTCCCTGCGTAGATGTGTGGACAAATGCTGTTCGCGGACCCGGCGCCACTGGTATCGGTTTGACCGCCGCACCGCTATAATGCGCCGCTTTCGACCGCCACCGCGTCCAGATAATCTCCGATGGAAAAACCCCGTTTTCGCGCTGAACTCCTGCATCCCCGCTACTGGCCTACTTGGCTGCTGTTCGGCCTCTGGTTCTTAGTAGCGCAGCTGCCGTACCGCTGGCAGCTCGGATTGGGTCGACTCGTCGGTCGGCTGATGCTGCGGGTCGCGCCGAGCCGCCGAACTATTGCCGAGCGCAACCTGGCGCTGTGCTTCCCGGAAATGAATGACGACGAGCGTGCCGCGCTGCTGCGCCGCAACTTCGAGTCCAACGGCATCGCGCTGATGGAAACCGGTATGGCCTGGTTCCGCAGCAGCGGTTGGTTGCGCAAGCGCCTGACCGTGGAGGGGCTCGAGCACCTGCAGGCGCCACAGGCGCGGGGACAGGGCGTGGTGCTGATGGCGATGCATTTCACCACGCTGGAGATTGGCGCGGCCTTTATGGCCATGTGCCACAAGGTGGATGGCATGTACCGGCCCCACAAGAACCCGGTCTACGACTATATGCAGCGCAAGGGGCGCGAGCGCCACGGCGAGGATTCCGAGGTCTACCAGCGCAAGGATGTGCGTGGCATGCTGCGCGCCCTGCAGCGCGGACGTGCCGTCTGGTATGCACCGGACCAGGATTACGGCATCAAGCAGGGGGTATTCGCGCCGCTGTTCGGCCAGCCCGCGGCCACAGTGACCGGTACTTCGCGTTTCGCCCGCGTCGGCCGCGCGCAAGTAGTGCCCTATACAGTGACACGGCTGGAGGGCGCCGGTGGCTACCAGATGAAAGTCTACCCGCCGATCGACGAAATTCCCTCCGGCGACGAACTGCAGGACGCAATTCTGGTCAATCAGTTTGTCGAAGCCCGGATGCGCGAGAACCCGGACCAATACATGTGGGTGCACCGGCGCTTCAAAACCCGCCCCGAGGGTGCGGAAAATATTTACGAAGGTGTGCGGAAAAAGAAGAAAAAGAAACGCAAAAAACCGGTTAAAAAGTGAGCAAATTATTAGATCTGGCATAGACCCGGCGCCCTCAGTAACATACCGGTTCCTTTTTCGGGCGCTCTCCGGTTTCACAAGGGGCCTGGCGTTCCGGGATAAGTGCAAAAGTTAAGGAGTTAGGATGTTTTCCGGCAGTATGGTGGCGCTGGCTACCCCAATGTATGCAGACGGCAGCCTCGACTGGGACAGTCTGCACAACCTGGTGGAGTGGCACATTGAGCAGGGCACCCGCGCGCTGGTGGCCGTTGGCACGACCGGGGAATCCGCGACGCTCAACGTCAACGAGCACCTGGAAGTGATCCGCCGCGTGGTAGACCAGGTTGCCGGGCGCATTCCGGTCATCGCCGGTACCGGCGCAAACTCCACCACCGAAGCGATCGAACTCACCGAAACGGCGGCCAAATGTGGCGCCGATGCCTGCCTGCTGGTGACGCCCTACTACAATAAGCCCACCCAGGAAGGCCTGTTCCAGCACTACAAGACCGTGGCCAAGGCCGTCTCCATCCCGCAGATTCTCTACAATGTGCCCGGGCGCACGGCCGTGGACATGCTGCCGGAAACCGTGCAGCGCCTGGCAGCGATCGGCAATATCGTCGGGATCAAAGAGGCGACCGGCGATATGGAGCGAGCCCGCATCCTGCTCGATAGCCTGCCGAAAGATTTCGCCATTTACTCCGGTGACGACGCTACCGCCCTCGACCTGATGTTAATGGGCGGGCGTGGCAATATCAGCGTGACCGCGAATGTGGCACCTGCTGCCGTGGCGCAGATGTGCGAGGCGGCCCTGGCAGGCGACGCGGAGACCGCGCGTGCCATCGATCAGCGCATCCAGATATTGCACAAAGTGCTGTTTTTGGAGTCCAACCCGATACCGGTGAAATGGGCGCTCAAAGAAATGGGGCGGATTGAAGGCGGCATTCGCCTGCCACTGACTCCACTTTCCAGTATTCACCACGCCACCGTGCGCGAGGCCTTGCGTACTGCCGGAGTGCTGTGAGCCCGCAACCTGAGAATTAACTAGGGATCCAATAATGACAAAACTGACTGCTGGAGCCGCGCTCTGTATCGCCAGTGTCGCGCTGAGCGGGTGCGGCGTCTTTGGCAAAGAAGGCTATTTCCGCGATCGCAGCGACGACTATCAGATGGCAGACAGCCTGCCGCCCCTGCGGATGCCCCCGGGTGTCAGTGAGAAACGCCAGGAAGAGCTTTACGAAATTCCCCATGTCAGCAGTGGAAGTGTGGATCGCGGCGACTTTGAAGTGCCGCGCCCTCAGGCTCTGTCCGTCAACGCCGGTATGGATCGGGTGAAAATCCAGAAGCTGGGCAATCGCCGCTGGGTACTGGTATCCCAGCCGCCGGCGGAAGTCTGGCCGCAGCTGCACTATTTCCTGCGTACTTCCGGCCTGCAACTGGAGAGCTCCGATGCCTCGGCCGGTATCATGGAGACCCGCTGGCTGACCTTCGGTGACAGCCCTACCACCAAAGACAAATACCGCCTGCGGGTGGAAGATGGAGTGCAGCCGGATACCACTGAAGTCCATGTGCGCCACTTCTCCGTGCCCATCGACAGGAAAGTAAGCGGTCCTGTGCAGTGGCCGGATCAGTCTACCAGCCCCGAGCGGGAAGACTGGATGATCGATGAAATGTCCAGCGCCCTGGCCGCAGAGTCTTCCGGTGCGGCGGCATCCCTGGTCGCGCAGGCCATCGGCGGCGGTTCCGTGAAGGTGCGGGTGCAGGAACCCGCCGGTAAAGAACCGTACATTTCCATGAACCTGGCGATGGATCGCGCCTGGGCAACGGTTGCCCACGCCCTCAACGTCGGTGCCTACCGCTTGCACAAAGAAGATTCGGATATCGGTATCTTCTATGTCACCTACGATGAGAAGCGCGAGCTTTCCGACGAGGATGACGGCGGCTGGTTCTCCTGGGGTAAAAACAAAAAAGGCGAGGACGAACTGGCAGAGTCCGCCGACAAGGTGACGATCCAGCAGGTGCTGGCCAATATCGACACCAGCAACAAGGGCGATGCGGAACTGTTCAAGGATATCCCGGGCGTCGGTGGCGCACCGGCGACAGAATACCCTGGCTACCTGGTGATACTGCACGGCACCAACGACTCCATCGAAGTGCGCGTGCGCAATAGCCGCGGACAGCGCCTGTCCCGCACCAAGGCCGCAGAGATGTTGATGGCGATTCGCCAGAACCTGATCTGATGACGCTGCGCTTCGCTTCCCTGGGGAGTGGCAGCAAGGGCAATGGCACCCTGGTCGCCAGTGGCGGCCACTGCCTGCTGGTGGACTGCGGTTTTACCATTAAGGAGACCGAGCGGCGTATGGCGCGGCTCGGTCTTTCTCCTGCCGACCTGAGTGCAATCCTCGTCACCCATGAACACAGCGACCACCTCTCCGGTGTGGCGCCGCTTGCGCGCAAGTACGGGATTCCGGTCTATCTGACCCCGGGCACCCTGCGCGCGCGTGATATCGGTAAACTGCCGGAAGTCCGCCTGATCGAAGGGCACCAGCCGTTTGCGGTGGCGGATATCCAGGTAACACCGGTGGCGGTGCCCCACGATGCGCGCGAGGCCGCGCAATTCGTTTTTCGCAGCCGCGGCGCCAGCCTGGGTATACTGACAGATCTGGGCACGGTGACTCCCCACGTCGAGGAGCACTTCAGCGGCTGTGATGCGCTGGTGCTCGAAGCCAATCACGATCCACAGATGCTGGCACAGGGGCCCTATCCTCCGTCGCTGAAACGGCGCGTCGGCGGGGCCTACGGACACCTCAGTAATCAGCAGGCGGCGGGATTCCTGCAGCGGGTTGGCTACGAACAGCTACAGCACCTGGTGGTTGCCCATATCAGCGAAAAGAACAATACGGTCGAACTGGCGCGCACTGCGCTGGCGGATGCGGCGGGGCGTGTAGCCAATTGCCTCTTCGCCTGTCAGCAGGAAGGGTTCGACTGGCTTCAGATCGACAAGGGCGACTGATCCGGTTAATCGGCGAGCGGTTTTCCCGTATACAGTTGAAAGGAAATAAGAACGGTGGCGTGGCCACCGTTTTTTTATTCGGGGGCAATTTTGGAAACACTACTCATCTATCTGTTGGTCGGTGCGGTGGCCGGCACCATTGCGGGTCTGTTCGGCGTCGGCGGTGGTCTGATCATTGTGCCGGCACTGGTCATGGTCTTTGCCGCACTGGGCATATCTGCGGAGATCCTTACCCAGATGGCTGTGGCTACGTCACTGGCGACGATTGTTATCACCTCGCTCAGCTCAATTCGCACGCATCACCTCAAGGGGGCCGTGAACTGGTCCATCTTCAAGGCCATGGCGCCGGGTATCCTGATAGGTTCCTGGTTCGGCGGGGTGACCGCCCACTTACTTCCCGGCCCCTGGTTGCAGTTACTGATCGGCATATTCGCGCTGGTGATAGCCGCCAGAATGGCGTTGAGTAGCCAGCGTCATGCCGACCTGCCGGCAGATGAAGCTCGCGTGCCGGGAGGACCGGGGCTGGCTGCTGCGGGGGCGTTTATCGGCTGGGGATCGGCCATTTTCGGTATTGGCGGCGGTTCGCTGACGGTGCCCTTCCTGTCCCGCTGTCGCGTACAGATCCAGCGCGCGGTAGCCACCTCTGCTGCCTGTGGCCTGCCGATTGCGATTGCCGGTGCCTTCAGTTTCGCTGTGCAGGGTTGGGGCGATTCCCTGTTGCCGGCATGGACCACCGGCTATATCTACTGGCCGGCGTTCTTCGGAATCGTACTGACGAGCGCGCTGTTTGCGCGCCTCGGTGCCCTGCTTGCGCACCGGTTGTCTCCAAAGCTACTGAAAAAATGCTTTGCCGGACTGTTGCTGGTCATCGGCGTGCGGTTTATCTGGCTGAATAGCGGGCTGCTGTTCGGAGGCTAGGAACTTGCGCTCCGGGTTGGAGTTTGGGGTAACGAAAAAGGCCGCTGGAAACAGCGGCCTTTTTTATGTCGTTAACACCCGTTGGCCGGGCATAAGCGAAAGTGCGATCAGGCAGTTTTCGCTTCGACTTCCGGGGCAGCGGGGGCTTCGCCACCGTTTTCCCAGATTTTAGATCTGAAGCTGATCAGCGCGATGATGATACCGATACCGATACTGAACAGGCTGATTTGCAGATACAGGTTGGGGAGCTCTTCGATATTATTCGGATCGAAGTTACCTGCCAACAGGCCGGAAATAATGTTGCCGATGGAATAGGTCAGTACGAATACACCCATCATCTGGCCGGCGAAACGACGCGGCGACAGCTTGCTGACTGCACTCAGTGCAACCGGGCTCAGGCAGAGCTCGCCGACGGTGTGCAGGAAGTAAGTGGTGATCAGCCAGTAAGGGGCTACTTTGAGACCAGCTGCCGCATATTGGGCAGCGAAGAACATGACGATAAAACCGGACGCCATGATGATCAGGCCGATTGCACACTTGATGCTGTAGGACGGCGAGATCATGCGCTTGCCCAGGTTCACCCACAGTGCCGCAAAGAAGGGCGACAGCAGTACGATGAACATCGGGTTGGCATTCTGGAACCAGGAGGCCGGGAACTGGAAGCTGCCAAGCAGGCGATCGGTGTAGTCGCGCCCGAACAGGTTCAGGGAAGAGCCCGCCTGCTCGAAGCCGGACCAGAAACAGGCCGAAGCGAGACAGACCAGGAACAGTGCCCACAGTTTCTTTTTTTCCGCAGGGCTCAGATCGCCACCAAAATAGATGAAGCCATAGTAGGCAAAGAACATCAGGGTGAAGGCTACGGCCACATACTGGGCCACGACCACCGGGTTGATGGTGATCATATCTGACAGTGCCAGGCCGGTGATCACGGCTACTACGACCAGCATCGCGCCAATGACGCGCCAGGCGACCTTGGCCTTTTCCGGCGCCATCGGGTTCTCCGGCAGCAGGCTGGCATCGCCCAGGTTGTGGATAGTCTTGCGATACTGGATCAGGCCGACGGCCATACCCACGGCAGCGGCGCCGAAGCCCCAGTGCCAGCCGACATTCTCACCAAAGTAGCCACAGATGGTGTAGCCGATAAAGGAGCCGATATTGATACCCATGTAATACAGGGCGTATCCGCTGTCCCGGCGCACGTCTTCCTGCTGGTACAGGTGGCCGACCAGGGCGCTGATGTTCGGTTTCAGCAGACCGGTACCGGAGGCGACCAGGATCAGGCCAACGAAGAAGGTGCCGTCATTGGGGATCGCGAGCACGATATGGCCGCACATAATAACGACGCCGCCGTAGAAGACGGCACGCTGGCCGCCTATGAGGCGGTCAGCAATCCAGCCGCCGGGCAGGCCGAGAAAATAAACTGCACCAGTGTAGAGACCGTAGATCGCTGTTGCCGCGGCCACAGTAAAGGCGAGTCCTTCTTCCTGCAAACTTGCAGTCATGAACAACACGAGCAGTGCGCGCATGCCGTAGTAACTCATCCGCTCCCACATCTCGGTGAAGAACAGGGTCGAGAGGCCCTTGGGATGCCCGAAAAAGCCGTCGCTGTTTTGGTATGTTTTCGACGTCATAAGCTGAATTTCCAGTTGTTATCGCTCTAGTGGAACATGCCCGGCGGCAGCTCCCCCAGTTACCGGAGTTGCCAGGCGCTGCTTCGCGGCGCGGCCCTGCAAGGTACAGGCGGCGGTAGTAAGGTCCGCCAAAAATATACTCGCGATGTGAAGTGCGCGCCTGATCCTCCGCCAGTCATTGTTTTTCGAGAGATCCAGCCAAACTGCAGACCGGCAAAAATGGCAATGATATTTACCGCGCCGGGGTGGCATCCTGCCAAATTTGGACAAGTGCCGGTCGCGGCGAGATCTCCCGGATCGAACCTTCGCAGTGTAACAGTTGTATGTTTGGCAGGCGAATCGTTACAGGTGAAACAGGACGTCCGCGCCAAAGGGGTTCACATTGGAGGGAATAAGTGGTAAATCCTGTAGTGAACACTGCCTGCAGGGGATAATAACGATGAAAACCCCAATTGTTGTGGCGCTCTGCCTGATGCTGGGCGCCTGCACCACGGCGCCTACCAGGGTGCCCCCGCCCGACATCGGGGCGGCAATTAGTGGCGAGGCCATACTCGGGCGTCCGCTCGATCCGGCGCGGCTACCCGATGATCAGCCTTTGACACTGACGCCGCAGTTGCGCGCCTATCTGGCAACAATCGCCCCGGGCAGGCGCCCCGACCAGCGCCTGGCGGCGCTGATCCGCGCCTTTGAAGCGCGCGAATTCCATGTCGATTACGATTCCGAGAGCACGCTGACAGCCAGTGAAACCTATGCCGAACGACGCGGCAACTGCATGGCGTTCACCCTGATGATGGTCGCCATGGCCCGGGAACTTGGCGCTGATGCCTATTTCAATCAAGTGGACGTCCCGCCGGTCTGGGGGCAGGACGAACCGCAGTCGTTCGTGATTTACCGGCATATCAATATGGTGTCGGAGAGCTCGCGCGGGCGTCGCGTGGTCGACTTCAATCTCGCGGCCTACGATCCCGTCTACGACCAGATAAAGCTCACGGATACCGAGGCGCTGGCGCAGTACTACAGTAATCGCGGTGTGGAACTGATGCGTCACGACAGGAGTGAAGAGGCATTTCTCTATCTGCGTAAGGCGCTGCAATTGCGGCCCGGCGGCAGCGATCTCTGGTCTAACCTGGGGTCACTCTATAGTCGACTCGGGTACAGGGATGAAGCGGAGCAGAGTTACCGACAGGCCCTGGCGTTAAACTCCGGCCACCTCGTGGCGATCAGTAATCTTGAACGCCTGTACCGTAGTAGTGGCCGTATTGTACTGGCCGATGAATACGCTGAGCGGGCGCGCTATCACCGCGAGCGCAATCCCTATTACCTCTATTACCAGGCCCGAACGGCCTATGAGCACGGAGATTATCCGCTGGCAAAAAAACAGCTTAAGCATGCTCTACGGCAGTACGAGGACGATCACCGTTTCCACTTTCTGATGGCTCTGACTAAATATCGCATGGGAGATATGGAAGGATCGCGAGAGGATTTTCGTGAGGCATTTTTATTGGCAGAAAATCAGGGCACCAGAAACGCCTATTTACATAAGTTGGAGTATCTTCAGCGAGCGCAACCAGATCAGAAGGTGGAAAATTCAAGCCCGAAAGTTAATGTTTCAAGGCGGCCGTACCGATCTAACTTAGACTTATTGGGATTTTAACAGCGGCAAGATGCGGCGATATCTTGTTTCGGTCGTCTTGGTTTAACGGAAAAAATAAGGTTTAGCGGGATAAAAAAGGGGCGCCATAGGCGCCCCTTCTTATTCGACTTGTCGTGTCGCTGCTTAGAACTGGTAGTTAACACCAGCCCAGGCGTAGCGGCCCTGGAAGTCGTAGGCACTGTTCCAGTCGGAACCGGAAGTGGTGGCCGGTTCGCGATCGGTTACATTGTCCACACCTGCGCTCAGGCGAACCGCGTCGCTCACATCCCAGCCTGCTTTCAGGTTCAGGTAGGTGTGAGACGGCATGGCCATGTACGGGCTGTGGCCGTCACCCAGGTACTGAACATCCGCACCCAGGTTCCAGTTGTCGCCATACCAGGTAGCGCTGGCCAGGCCGCGCCATTTTACATAGGCCTCGTTAGTAGTACCGATGTAGTCCATCCGGTCGGTGGTCTGGCCGGTCTGCGAATTGTACTCTTCGTACTCCAGCAGGCGGGTCGCCTGGGCACGCAGTGCCAGCTCGCCAGCGTCGTAGTGGAAGTTCTGTACAACATCGATATCCACACCGCGGGTGTTGATCTCACCAATGTTCATCAGAGCACCTTCCAGCGCAGTGATCTGACCCGCACCGCCGTTGTCGCGTACAACGCGCTCACAGGCAGTGGCCATACCTTCACGGTAGCAGTCATCCAGGATGCGCTGCAGATCCGGTGAGGTAATGGCATCTTTCACCTGGATATCGAAGTAATCCAGGGTGATAGACAGATCTTCGGCAAAAGACGGGGTGTACACAACGCCTGCGGTCAGGGTCTTGGCCTCTTCAGGCTCCAGCTCGGAGTTGCCACCGATGTTGGTCGGGACCTGGTTGCCGGACTGTACGATACCAGCCACACAGTTTTTGCCGACACCATCGGAGTTGGTGGTACCAGTGTCACACGGATCGATCAGGTATTCGTAGCTCTGTGCGGAGCCGCTGTAGAGCTCGTAGATACCCGGTGCGCGGAAAGAGGTAGAAGCGCTGGCGCGGAAGCGTACGTCTTCCGTCGGAGCGTAAACCAGACCCAACTTACCAGTGCTTTGACCACCGAAGGTGTCAAAGTCGGAGTAGCGTACCGCCAGGTCGGCAGACAGCTCTTCCGCGTACTTCACGCCGGACAGGATCGGCATGTTGAACTCTGCGTAAGCTTCAGTGACGGAGTATTTACCTTCAGTAGCATCCTGCTGGTTGCCGAAAGTCGCACCGCTCTGAGTTTCCGCACTCGGGTTGAACTCGCCGGACTCTTCACGGTACTCGATGCCAGTGGCAAAGCCGAGGGCGCCGCCCTGGAACTGAATCGCTTCGATATCACCAGTCAGGTTGGCACCGAAGTTTTTCAGGGTGTACTGGTTGTCTTCCTTATCGGTGTAGCTGATGTAGTCAGTGACTTCTTTGCTGATACCGCCAAGGAACTGCGGGTTGGCTATGGGGGAGGTGCCGTCCAGAACCTGCTGCAGTTTGTCCTTGTTGTAGGAGTTAGAGGTGCTGTTGTCCCCTTCGTTGCGGCCGTAGCTCGCGAACGTATCCCATCCCCAGCCATTGGCCAGGTCGCCGCGCGCACCAAAGATAGCGCGATAGGTATCGGTCTGCTGTTCAGAGTCGCGGGTGCCAGCGGCAACCGGGCGCAGGCGAACGTCGAAAGAACCGCTGTCCCAGCTGTCGCCGTAATTGGCTTCCGGCATTTCCGGTTCCAGATCTTTCGGGCTGCCCTGGGCTACCCAGGCATCATGCGCGGCCTGGTAGCCAGCCAGCTCGATCTGGTAAGCGTCGTCCGCTTCCTGCCATGCCTGTTGCAGCTGCTGCTGAACGGCTGCTGGCATGTGCGCCGGAGTCAGGTTCAGGCCGTTGCTGCCGTACATCGGCTGCGCGGCCAGCTGCTGGTTGGTGGTCTTGGTGGTGTAGCTGGCTTCGCCGTACAGCTCAACAGAGTCGCTGACGGAGAAGGTGCCGTTAAAGGTCGCTGAAGAGCGCTCCATGGCGCCGGAAAGCCACATGTACTGGCCGATATCGTACGGCGTGTAACCGTCGGTCAGAGTCTTACCGTCATTGCCGACACTGAAGCTACCGTAATCGGTGAAGATATTACCGGTCGGAGACATGGAGCTGTACAGGGAAGCCCAGTCGCGATCGTTGTAGGTTATTTCGTCGCGCTTGGTGTGGCTGATGTTGCCGATAAAGCTGCCGCGCGCGCCTTCATTACCAAAGGTAATGGACAGGTCGCCAGAGTCGCCACCGCCTTCGGAGGTGGTGCCGGCTTTCGCGCTGATCTGTACGCCTTCGACAGATTTTTTCAATACAACGTTGATAACGCCGGCGACAGCATCGGAGCCGTAAATCGCGGAAGCGCCATCGGTCAGTACTTCAACACGATCAATCATGTCGACCGGAATGTTGTTCATATCCACTGCGGAACTGGTGCCCGAGCTGGAGGATACGAAACGGCGGCCGTTGACCAGGACCAGCGTGCGTTCGGAACCCAGGTTACGCAGGTCGACGAAGGAAACGCCTCCACCGCCGTTGTTGTCGTTGGCATTGATACCGGTGGTACCCATGGACGGCAGCTGGTTCAGCAGTTCGTCGATGGTGCCAACGCCGGAACGCTGGATGGCCTCGGAGTCAACGATGGTAATCGGTCCGGAGGTGGACAGCGGATCGCGGGCAATACGAGAACCGGTGACAACAACTTCTTCAACACCGGGTCCTGGAGCTGTGCTTTGAGCCATTGCGCCAGTTGCGGCGAGTGTGCCCAGCGCAGCGATTGCGACGCTCAATTTGGTCTTGATCATAATGCATCCTTCTATGTACTTAGGGTACTTATAATGCGTTTATTAGCTTGTAGCATTTAATGCGCGAGCTGACTTTAATGCATTGGGTGTCATTATGGAACTAACGTGACTTTGGGGTATCACCGAGCACTAATACAGGTTGTGTATTTTTTAAACTTTTTGTTTTTTGTATAAACAGCGGAAAAAATATATATCCGCATATATTCGTAATCTGCGTTAAATAATCTTTTTTTAAATGGTTTTTATAGTATGAGACGCTTGAAAGTGTAAATTTTCAACCATACATCGATATGGTTAAAAAATAAGCGACAGCGTTAGATTGAGCGTCGAGATGTATAGAATTACGTCATTGTGAAGCGAGTTCGAATAAAAAACATACAGTCCGTGTTCGACTTCGAGTCGAACTTTTGCGTGAATTACCCCAGGCTTTGCTTGACGCCATCAAGGAAAAGTTGCACGGCGAGCATCACCAGTACCATCCCCATCAATCGCTCTACAGCGATAAGACCGCGAGTTCCGAGCAATTTAGCGAGGGGTGCGGACGCGAGTAATATGATTGCCGACACGCCCCAGGCCCCGAGAAGTGCCAGCGTCCAGTCGAGCAATTGCTCTCCTTCGCTGTTGGTCATCAACATCAAGATCGCCATTGTGGAAGGGCCGGCCACCAGCGGAACTGCCAATGGCACAAAAAAAGGCTCACCCTCGAGGCGTTCACCCATGATGCCTCCCTCCGTCGGAAAGACCATGCGGATTGCAATTAAGAACAGAATAATCGCCCCCGCAATCCTGATTGCCTCCTGAGACAGGCCCAGCCACGCCAAAACGAACCGGCCGCCGTAGAGAAACGCTAGTAGAACGATCAGCGCAAAGATCAATTCACGCATGATCACGAAGAGCTGGCGTCTTTGAGGGACATTTTTTAGCGCCGCCAGAAATACGGGGATGTTCCCAAGAGGATCCATGACGAAGAGTAATGTTAAGAAGGCCGTCAGTGCATCCATGTGGGTGACTCTAGTGTTGGTTTAGCAGTTGGGTTTGTGGAATTCAAAAATCCAGCCAATATTGTCACCGGATTTATCAACTAGAAAGTTGCTTCTAACTTTTTTTAGTCCCTCCGATAAGAATAGATCTTCACATATTCCTACCTCACGGTCTGAAAGTGTCGCATGGATTTGTTGCTCAATTCTACTTTGTGATGCGTGTAGTTCGTCACTCAATGCAGAAATTATTTTTGCTTTTTGTTCGTCTGATGAGGTTAGAAAAGAGCCAAATAGATATCTCGCCGCGCCATTGAGGTAAATAGAAGTGGTGGCTCTGGGGAATGCTTTGGATAGGTCGAGTAAGTCTGCTTTTAAAGTCTCTATTAATCTGCGGATTGGTTGTTTGTTTACAATATCTCGGGCCTGTGCAGCAGATGCTACCTCGAAGAGTAATTTGGCAAGCTCAATCAGTTTTTTGTCAATGCCCAGCTTGGTTACACCCTTCATATAGGCATCGCGATCTTCTAGGCAGCTTTTGTGAATGGTCGATCTTTCGTGATGGCATATGGCCAAGAACTTCCCACCTTTGACCAACGTGCGCGCGATTTGTTTTATGCTTCTGGCTCTATCTGCATATTCAAAACCGAACTGTGATGTGATCAGGTTAAAGGTTTTATCAGGAAAGGGGAGTTCTTCAATCGGCGTGCATGGATAGAACCTGATTTTTTTATACAGGTCTTTTAATTTCGGGTTATTCGAATTTTCCGTCGGTTGGATATCTGCAAAGTCAGCGGCACTGATGTCAAGGTTGTTGGACTTTTCTTGCGCAGTTTTTGCAGCTATAAGAGCGATGGCGCCATTTCCTGTGGCAACATCAAGCACCTTGGCGTTATTCAGTGACGCAAACTGATCCTCCCAAAACTTGGCGAGTGTTCCTGTGTAGTTATCCGGGAATTGGCTTGCGAAAGATGTAGGGAACCCCTGTTTCCAGAATGTGGTCCATACGTTACTTTTAGACATAAAAAAGGCCTCCCGAAGGAGGCCTATCGTGTCAACAAATACTTATCAAATCAATAAGTTTTGTCTTTTGATCAGACTTTCTTAGAAGTCTTTCTTGTACTCTGCGTACCATACGCGACCGGTATTGTCATACAGCTCTGCCATGGAGAACAGGCCATCTTTGTCGAGTACCGGGTCCTCATTGGTCAGGTTGCGTGCACCGATTTTGATCTTGCCCAGAGTGCCAGCGTCGAAACCGTAAGCCAGGTTCAACGTGGTCCAGGAATCCAGATCAGTACCGCTAGCTTCCGGCAGACGATTAACAATGATTGTTTCCTGATCGTGTTTGCCAGTGTAGTCAACGGTCAGGTTGACACTGTGGCTATCCATGTTCCAGCCGAACAGGAGCTGGGCCTTGAGATCCGGATACTCGTTCAGGCCGGCACGGTCTGTAACCGGGCCCAGGAAGTAGGCATCGGTTTCGTAGCTCAGGGTGTGGGTCACCAGGGAGCTTGTGGTGAACTGGCCAAAGCTGGTGTCGATAACGCCGTTCAGGCGCAGGTCGATACCAGATACGTCCAGAGTACCGGCATTGGTTGGTGAGGAATAGAACTTGGTGTCCGGACCAGTACCAGTGCCAGTGAAGCTCACGCCGCTAGCGGGGTCGAGATCGATGCCTGCGCCCATGGCCCAGAAAATTTCCTGAACGCTCGGAGTTGAAATCGCATCTTCTACTTCCACGCTCCAGTAGCCCACGTCGACAGACCAGCCTTCCGCGAACGCCCAGTTACCACCGACAGAGAAGGAGGTGGAGGTCTCGGCATCTACGTTTTCATTAGAGGAATAGTAGGTATCCCACTGGCGCTTGACGCCTGCGTTGCTGGTTGCAGTCTCAGCGGAGAAGGTAACCGGGCCGTACAGATCAGACAGGGCCGGCGCGCGGAAGCCTTTGCCGGCGCGAGCGCGGAAGCTCAAGTCTTCGGTTGCCATAAAGGTG
Source organism: Microbulbifer hainanensis (assembly GCF_014904735.1). Taxonomy (GTDB): domain Bacteria; phylum Pseudomonadota; class Gammaproteobacteria; order Pseudomonadales; family Cellvibrionaceae; genus Microbulbifer; species Microbulbifer hainanensis. The sequence continues at coordinate 212,255 of NZ_JACZCR010000033.1, forward strand.
GCAGCGATGGTCGGGGATACTGCGGTACCGAAGTCGCTGTAATTGTCGTAACGGACTGCCGGATTCAGTTCCAGCTTTTCAGTTACGGGGATTACCGCTTCGGCAAATACCGCATATACGTCGCGATCGCCCGCAGAGGAGTTACCGGAGCTACCGCCAACAAGGCCTGCTTCGGAAGCGGCGTCGTACTGGTTGGAGTAATCCAGGGTAAAGGCTTCGCTGCCCACCAAGATCTGGGTTTCACCAGCGCTAAACCAGTCGCCGGCTGCGAATTGCAGCTGACCGTAGACTTTGCTCAATGCAGTGTAGTTATCCTGGGTAGTGGTCGCCTTCATGGCAGCGGCGCCTTCCGGAGAGAAGGGGTCGATACCGTTATTCAGGACGTAGTCGAGACCCGGGTAGGACAGGTAGTAGTAGCCATTTTCCTTGGAGGTGTAGCGGCTACGCTGGGCGTAGGCGTCGTAACTGACATTGGCGTTGATATCGCCACGGAAACCTGCAACGAAATCATATTGCTGGTCGGAAACGAAGTTATCGCGCGGCCCAATATTGGTCCAGCGATAGTAGCCAGTCAACTCGTATTCAGGAGTGATATCACCGCTCGCAAGCAATCCGTCAACGTCAATCGGGTTAGTAGCGTAGTCGGCCGGTGGGTTGATCCACGGCGCAGCCGGCGGCGCATAGCGGCCAAAAGAGTCCACTTTAGAGAACAGAACGTTAGTGTAGAACTCGACTTGGTCGGTCAGCTCGTAGCTAGCGTTCATGTAGGTGTTGACACGGTTCAGTTCCGCCTTGTTGGCAGAGACGTTGGCGTAGGCATAGCCACATACTGTGGTGCCAGGGCCGCCGCCGAGACCGACTTCCGCGCTCATCACGCCAACAAAGCCATTTTCACTGGAGCAGTCAGTGGCGGCCTGGAGGTCGTAATAATTGGTATTCGGATCATAGATCTCCCAGGCAGCACCGTAATAGGAGATGCCGTCGGACTCAGAATAGATATCAATGACGCCATCGCCATTGAAGTCTTTCTGCCAAGCGGCAGTGTAATCACGGTCTCCATCATAGATCGGGTCGCGGCGGTCCCACTCGGCAGCGATGGTGATATTGCCACGATCGTTGCTGACGCCGGTGATGAAGCTAAGGCTTTCTTCGATACCGTCGTCATTTGAGCGCTGGCCGTGACGGGTATTGATCTCGAAACCATCAAACTTTTCGCGCATGATCAGGTTGACGGCACCAGCTACGGCGTCGGAGCCGTATACAGCAGATGCGCCGTCGGCCAGAGTTTCGATGCGCTCAACGGCGGCCATCGGGATCATGTTCAGGTTTACAGACGCGGCGCCGAGGTTCGGAGAGCCGGGCAGGCGGCGGCCGTTAACCATTACCAGGGTACGGGAATCGCCCAGGCCGCGGAGGTCGATAGTGGCGTTAGACTGGGCCGAGCTGCCGGACGTCTCACTGAAAGAGCCCAGAGAGTTCAGCGCGGAGGAGCGCAGAACGTCGGCAACCATCAGGGAGCCAGTAGCATCAATGTGTTGCCGGTCCATTACAACTACTTGTGCAGCATCGTCAAAATTAGACGCGCGCTTGATGCGCGAGCCGGTAACGACGACTTCTTCTACCATCTGTGCGTCTTGTGAATCACTCTGCGCAAAGGCAGGCATGGAAGGAACCATGATCGCAGCGGCTGTCAGGCCCAGAGCGCCCTTTACAGCTGCGGACAGGAGGTTCTTTTTCATTGTAAATCCTCTCTAGATCGTTGGACTTATAGTGGATTGCCTTGAATGGCATATGTGGAAGAGGCTACCCCCAAGCGGCCACTTCCCTCCCAACACCTTTTTCAACGGATGAAAATGGCGTTTCCTCAAAGCGTGTAAGTTTTATAAATATCCTAATGGCATAATGTTGATGATGGGCACGATAGTCAGGTTTGGTTGAGTGTTCTGTTTTTTCGAGGGGGTCTTGACGAATGTGGTCAAAGGCGGGTCAACCGCTACCTGCATAAGGGGTTGTCACCATGTGGCGACTGCCAAGTCGGCGTGGGCCGTTCAGGACGCGAAGCACGCGCAGATGGATCTGGGCGGGAGTTTATCCCCGCCCGTGCGGAGCGGTGGCGCTGGAGGTGAATATTTATTGATGTCGCCGGGAAAACCGGCATATATCCCCGTGGATTTGTGACGAAGAGGGACGATTAGGCGGTTTGGGTTTCTAAATTAGTATTCTCCTCTTGAGGTAACAAGAACGAACTTAGCGACGCGTTGGAATGAGTTGAAATGCGAATGTAATCGGTCAACTTGACGCTGCAATAGTGGACGTTGCGGGGTAGAATTAGCGTTTAAATACCACGTAAAAGACGCTGTTCAGATATTCTAGGAGTTTGGAATGCGCGTAATGAATAAAATTTTATTAGCTCTCGCTGTTAGCCTGTTGGTGGCTTGCGCCAGCAATTCTCCGCCGGGAGGCGAAGAGGGCGCAATATCGTCCGGTTCTGAGAAAGCAACCGCCAATTCCATGATCGCCAAGAATGATATCGATCCCCAAAATCGGGTCATTTGTAAAGAGCGCGCCATTACTGGTTCCCGCTTTAAACAGAAGACGTGTATGACTGCTAAAGAGTGGGAAACAATGTCCAACGAATCGAAGAGGGTGGTCGATAAAGCAACGCGTAACAAAGTTCGTTATACCGACTAATCTGACGGGTGATGCCGATCGGGATGTCGGTATTCACCCGCCAATACAATCGCATGTAACGGCTACTGTTTCCGAACTCGATCCCCCCCTCCCCCTGTAGGAGGACCCCCCCCTCTTTTCCCTGCTAGTGACGCAAATGATTAGTGCAAAAAAATTTAATGAGAAGCTGTCAGGCGCCAGGCGTCTGCTGTCCACTAAGCACTTCTCCGAGGCGGAAGCTGTTTTTCTTGAGCTCCTGAATCTGGGGCAGGAGCAGGAGCTTCTCTTGCGCGAACTGGTTCGCCTGTATTGGGAGTGGGGAAAAGCTGATCAGGCGATCAGCAGTTTGGAAAAACTGATTCGGCTTGCACCCAATGAGTTGGGTTTTTACCTGGACTTGGCCAATATTTGCGAGCAGGCGGGAGATCTGGAGAAGTCGGCCGAAAGCTATCGGCAACTGTTGCAGCGCAAACCAGACCTGCCCAATACTTGGTATAACCTCGCGCGATTACTCAAGCGGTTGGGGCGAAGTTCAGAAGCTCTCGCTGCCTATCAGGAGTCGTTGCGCTATAACGTTTCAAGGCCCGAAGAAGTCTATAACAATATTGCTGTAATCTTTTCTGAAATGCGGCAGGAGTCCAAAGCTATTGCTGCTTTGGTTAAGTCTATCGAAATCAATTCGGCATATATCTCTGCCCGGTTTAATCTGGGGGGCATTTACGAGGAAAGCGGTGATCCAGAAAAGGCGCTTGAGCAGTATAAGAAAATCCTCTCTCTCGATCCTGATTGCTTTCCAGCGCTGTGTCGAATTGCCAATATGCCACGTGGTTCCATCGATATTGATTGGCTATTAATAGAGATTCAAAAAGCGCTCGAAAAGCCCAGTGTCGAGACTCGAGTTCGCGAGGAGCTTTTGTTCTCTAAGGGTAAATTGTTTGATGAGTGCCGGAAATTTTCTGAGGCATTCAAAGCTTTTCGCGATGCCAATGAATTGGGGCGCAGGAGGTTTCCAGCCTATAGTAAAGTTGAACATGAGAAAAAGATTGAAGAAATCATCAATGTTTTCAATCGCGACTGGTTTTCGAATCTAAAAGGTTGTTCCAGCTTGGCGCCTGTCTTTATTTGTGGGATGTACCGGTCCGGGTCGACACTGGTTGAGCAGATTTTGAGTGGGCATCCGAGGGTGACTGCGGGTGGCGAGCTGGATTACTTTCCAACGATTGGGATGGATAGGCTGTTGGCTTCTGCCGATACTGGAACTCGAGATGAGTACATCCAGTCTGCTGCCAGTGGTTATTTGGATTACCTTGCTCAGCGATTCGAGAGTGCCAGCCAGGTGACTGACAAACGCCCGGACAACTATCTGAATCTTGGGGTTATAAAAACGCTATTTCCGCAAGCCAAGGTGATCTGGACCAGAAGGGGGTTGCTCGATAACTGCCTTTCTATCTACTTTCAGTATCTGGGCGGAGATATGAACTACTCAGTGGATCTGGATTTTATCGGGCACTACTACACGCAACAATGTAAATTGATGGAGCACTGGTGTTCGCTATTTCCTGAAACTATCTATCCGATTTCTTATGAAAACCTAGTGGACTTCCCTGATAGGGAAGTCCGTGCTTTGCTCGAATTCCTGGGGTTGGAGTGGAACTCTACCTGCCTGGATTTCAGTAATCGGGACAACTACGTGAAAACTGCCAGTATCTGGCAGGTTAGGGAGTCGGTTCACAAGCGAGCCAAGTCCAGGCATGAGCATTACACGACGTTTATTGGTGTTCTGGATAAATACAAGGATTAGCGTATTTATTGGCTATGGCTGAGTAATTTGTAGAGATCTTCGATTTTTCCTTAATCGAAATTCAAGCAGTCGTTACGTTAGGATAACTTGCAGGATTCTACGGCTGGTGGGGTTCGGTTTCCTATCCGTTTTTTTTCAAAATGAACATTCGTAAATGCTCCTTGAAACGGGGGCTTATATGTGAACTTTTTAGGTGGTGGGTGGCGAGGTGGCCGGCATAAAAAAGCGCGGCAGATTACTCTGCCGCGCTTTTCACTATAGGCTGCTACAAGCTAATTAGAAGTCTACAGTGAAGCCCAGGAAGGCGTAACGACCCAGAGCATCGTAAGTGCCCGGGAAGGTGTTGCCGTTGCCGTAGATGCTGGGGCCAGCATCGGAAGTTAGCGGCGGCTCTTCGTCCAGAACGTTGTTGATACCACTACGTACAGTCAGGTTGTCGGTAGCGGCCCAGGACGCAGACAGGTCGAAGTAGTCGACGGCATCGAAATCAGCTTGGTGTGATCCGAGGTCTTCTACATCGCCAATGTGTCGCCAAGCACCGGTCACATCCAGACCTGCCAGTGGGGTAGCCCAGGTAGCGCGCATTGTACCTACGAACTCCGGGGTCGGCGCACCACAGGAGGCGCCCCAGTAACCTACACAGTCGATAACTTCCGCGCCCGGGATTTCTTGCTGGTCCCACTTGGTCAGGAAGGTGGCGATGTAGTTCATATCGATGGAGCCCATGGAGCCGATGTCAAAGCCATAGTTGGCATTGATGTCGACACCTGCGGTCTCGAAGAAGCCGATGTTTGCAGCCGGAGAAACGATGGATGCTTCACCAAGCCACAGGTTGCCGTTGGGACCACGGTTAATCTTGCCGCAGCTGGCAGCGTCGTTGTTGAGCTGGCACTGGTCAAGAATGAAGCCGGGGTCGACTTCCTTGATGGCGTCGGTCACTTCGATATCGAAGTAGTCTACGCTGACGGTCAGGCCTTCCACGTAGCTCGGGCTGTAAACGAAGCCGGCGGAGAAAGTCTCAGATTCTTCCGGCTTGAGGGTGGCGGTACCGCCTCCGATGTAATTGTACTGGCCAGCCGGGTTCTGCGGGATATTGCCGTACTGGTCGGCAGTAACGCCGGAGCGCATACATTCTTCCAGTGTGGCTGTCGGATCAACACCACAGGGATCGGAATCCATATCGAAGAGGCTGATGCCGTTAGGAGTAAACAGCTCGCGGATGTTGGCGTGGCGAACGGCTGACTGGAAGCTGGCGCGCAATTTGATGTCGGAAACCGGTGTCCAGTCCAGGCCGACCTTGTAGGTATCGGTTTGAACGTCGGTGCTGTAGTCGGAGTAGCGGTAAGCCATTTCCATGCCCAGGTATTCGGCACCCGGCTTACCGGAAATCAGCGGTACGTTGATCTCGGTAAAGGCTTCCTTCACGCTCAGGGAGCCGCTAACACCTTTGGTCGGGCCACCTTGGCCGGCGCCGTCACCAGTCTGGAAGCCATTGTCTGGATTGTAAGTCAACGCTTCACGACGGCTTTCCAGACCAAATACTACCGCGATGCCGGAATCTGCAGTAGGCAGTTGCACACCGTAGTCGCCCAGGTCGCCGGTAACGTAGCCGGAGTAGATTTCCTGTTCGGTGGTGCCGCGTGCGAACAGCGGCAGGATCAGGTAGTTCAGGGCTTCCTGGGTTACACCGCCTTCCTGGAAGATGTTCCAGGGCACACAGCTTGGGTCGGAGCCGTCCAATACGGACTGACATACCGGCTGGCCAAAGGTTTCTGAGCCCACACGGTCATCTGTTTTGACATTCAGTGAACGGCCAATGCGAGTAGAAGACATATCATTGAGATAGGTTTCTTGCATGCTCACTTCAGCGTACTGAGCGTAGGCGTCGTAGGACCAGGTTTGGTTGATGTCGCCACGCAGACCGAACACACCGCGGAAAGTGGTGTGACGCAGGTCGTCCTGGCGCGGGCCACCTTCTACGTTGCGGCGACCGATATAGAAAGGTGCACTGTCGTCAGCGGTCAGGCCGGCGCTGGTGCAGATCAGATCGCGCTGCTGGTCCGACAGCAGGGGGTTGTCGCAGTTGATGCTGTCGGTAATGAAGAAGTTACCAGACGGGGCGATCTGCGCAACGGTGCGGTCGTCGGCGTAGGATAGCTGGGTGTAGGCAGTGACATTGTCGTTGATGTCATAGTGACCGAATACACCCATGGTCCAGCGCTCGTCCGGACGCTGGAAGTAGTTCAGCGGGCCGTAGTTGTATGCTGTGCCATCCCAGGGTACGAATTGGTCGCCCGAGACAGTGAAGTCGTTGCCACTATTTTTAACAAAATCAGTGAAGCGGCCAGTCGGGATGGTGGAGGAACCACCACAGCCGAAGGAATCGGGAGAGCCTTTCAGCGAGCAGCTGCTGTAATCGCGGTCAGACTGCAGAACGGCATCGATCTTGCGGTAGTTGGCATAGCCGGTCACGTTGCCGCGGCCACCGTCCAGGTTTGCACCCATGATCAGCGAGAAATCGTTGGTCTCACCGTCGGTCACGCTGCCGTCAGCAACATCAAAACCTTGTGATTTTACGACGCTCTGGATGCGGCTGTTGTCGTTGTTGTGCTGGTATGCGCTGGTCTGAGTCTCGAAGCGCACTCCCTCGAAGTCGTCCTTCATGATGAAGTTGACAACACCGGCAATCGCATCGGAGCCGTAGGTTGCGGAAGAGCCACCAGTCAGCACTTCTACGCGCTCAACCAGTCCGGCTGGGATCTGGTTCAGGTCGGCACCGGAGCCGCCGGAAATCGGAGAGCCTGCGGGCATGCGGCGGCCGTCGATCAGCACCAGGGTGCGCTCGGAACCCAGACCTCGAAGGTCAACAGTGGCGGTACCGGTAGCGCCGTTGGCCATGCCAGCAGTCTGAGTAGCCGCTACCTGCGGCAGCTTGTTGATCATGTCTTCAACGCGGACAACACCGGTTGCTTTCATGTCTTCGGAGCTGACGGAAGTCACCGGGCTGACGCTGGTCTCGTTCGCGTCGCGCTGAATACGGGAGCCGGTAACAACAACCTCTTCCACCATGGTGGCATCTTGCTGTGCGAAGGCGGGCATGGCGGGAACCAGTACTGCGGCTGCGGTCAGGCCCAGAGCCCCCTTCACAGCTGCGGACAGAAGGTTCTTTTTCATTGTAAATCCTCTCTAAATCGTTGGATTTATTGTGTTTTGCCTCAAAGGGCGGTATGTGAAAGCGGCTACCCCCACGTGGCCGCTTCCCTCCCAACATACCTATGAACGAATGGCACGATAGTCCCCTCAATAAAAATTCATTTTTTTTCCAAAAAAGCGCAATGACAGCTTTGGTAGGATTGGGTGGTCAAATTTTGATCAGAAAGGAAGGGGGGGAGACTGCTAACGATGGTGGCGAGGTGGGGAGGAGAGAGCCCCCGCCCGGAAGCGGGCGGGGGGAGGTGGATCAGAAGGTGAAAGTCACGGTACCGTAGAAGAAGCGACCCAGCGTGTCATAAGTGATCGGCAGGGTGTTCATATCGTCGTAGTTGGTGAGATAGGGCGGCTGCTGGTTCCAGACGTTGCGGATACCGCCGGAGATTTTCATGTTCTGCCAGCAGAAGTAGCTGCCCTGCACGTCCATATACCAGGTAGTATCTCCGTGGGTGGAGAGGTCGGTGTCACCGGGGTTGACATCGTCCACCGGGCCAATCCAGCGCAGTAGTGCACCCGCACTCCAGTTTTCCTCCTCGTAGTCCAGGCCGACAAAGCCCTTCCACTCCGGAAAGCCGGTAATGGCGGTGGTTACCGGATCCGCGCCGAAATAACCCGCCAGATCGATTTCCGGCTCCTCGCTACTGGCCTGGAACTTGTAATCATTCAACCAGGTGGTCTGGGCGCGGGCGGTCACGGTGCCGTTCCAGAAATCCTGGCTGTAGTCGAAGCCCAGGTCGACACCGGAGGTCTCGAAGGTGGAGATATTCTGGCTATTCAAAAGTTGACCGGCGATGGTGCCGTCAGATTGCCGGAACCGACTGGGGCCAGTGGGGGTATTTAGCGGTTGGCTTCCTACCGATTGGGCGCCAGAAAAATAGAGGTCGCAATTGGGGCTGGAGAAGTTGGGGCTTAGAAAGCAGCTCTGGACCAGAGTGTTGGTGGTAAAGGTGCCGAGAGCATCGTCCACCGTAATGGAGTAGTAATCCAGGGTGAAGCTCATATCCTCCACAAAGGTGGGCGTCCAGACAATACCGAAGGTCCAGCTTTCGGATGTCTCTTCCTTCAAATCCGGGTTGCCGCCAAATAACCCTGTGGCTTGCGGGGCGGCAAGGAGGGCGTTGGTCGGGTCGACGCCATCGGCCTGACAGTTGGCGCGGAGGGTGGCGTTGCCGCTCTGGTTCCACTGGTAGCATGGGTCGCTATAGCTTTCAGCAGAGAGTTCCTGCGGCGAGTACAGGTCATCGATCCCCGGGGCGCGGAAACCCTGTGACCAGGTGCCGCGGAAGCGCAGTTGCTCTATCGGGGCATAGTCGATAACTGCGGCCCAGGTGGTGTCCGCGCCAATAGTGTCGTAGTCGGAGTAGCGGAACGAGGCTTCGGCGGCGAGGGTCTCGGCCCAGGATTCGCCTTCGAAAAACGGCATGCGAATCTCACCGTAGGCCTCATCCACTTTGTAGCTGCCACCCCAGGATTCACCGGTGACAAAATAGATCTGCCCGAGCTCGGCTGCGCCGTCTGCGGTGACCTCGGCGGATTCGGAGCGGTGCTCGTAACCGATTGCCCACTGGAAGGGCTCACTGGTCAGGGAGAAATCGCCGAAATCGCCGGTCAGGTTGGCCTGTAGCTGGCGCAGGGTCGACTTTTCTACCGGTGAGTTGGTCACGGTGGCGTAGTCGATCTGGGCCTGGGTCAGGGTGTCGCTGTGGAAGGGATCCCAGAGCCCGGGACAGTCGGCGTCCTCAGAGCAGGGCGTGGATACCGGGTTGCCATCGGTGTCGACAGAGCCGAGCAGTGTATCGAATCTCGGTTGGTTGGCCCGCCCCAGTTCGATTTGCGGATCCACCCAGCGAGCGTAATTATAGGAAACATCCCAGTTCCACTCGTTGCACCATTCGCCTTTCAGGCCGATCACGCCGCGCCAGGTGCTGACATCCTGGAAGAAAGCGCGTCCACCGGTCTCGGTGATCCGCCGGCCGATATTGACGTCTTCACCGACCGGGTTGAAGGGCTGGTCCGCCGGGATTCTCGGTCCCCAGAAGGTACCCTCAGGGGCGAGTAACTGATCAGACCGCCGGTTGGCATACATGAGTTGGCCAAAGGTATCCAGCGTGGTGACATCCTTAAAGTCCGCCAGTTGGTACTCGCCGTAGCCGTACATGGTGACGACTTCCTGCGGCGTAATCAGATAACTGGCCGTTGCGTAGTTGAAGGAGTCGATGGTGGAGTCGTAGAGCCGCACCTGATTGGTATTTGGATCTACGACATAGCTCAGACCATCGGCGCGGGAAAAGCGCGCCGGGCTTGTGGTACCACTGCCGCCGCAGGGCACCCGGTCGCCAGTTTCAAACCGGGGGCAGTCCGAAAAACGGCGGTCGCCCTGGAAGACATCCTGGCGTTTGCTCCACTCGGTGTTGAAGACGACATGGCCATTGTCGCCACCGGTGCCGAGCGTCAAGTTCGCGCTGTATTCCTGGCCATCGTTGTGGGTGGAGGTACCGGCGTAAAAGCTTGTCTCTGCGCCTTCAAAGTTTTTCTTGGTGATGATGTTGATGACGCCGGCAATGGCGTCTGAGCCGTAAATGGTAGAAGCGCCATCCCGGAGGACTTCGATCCGTTCGATGATCGATGTGGGGATGGTGTTCAGGTCGACGACGCCAGTGGAGGTGCCGGCGGATACCATGCGTCGGCCATCTACGAGTACCAGGGTGCGTTGTGAACCCAGGCCCCGGAGGGATACTGTCGCCAGACCCGGGTTGCCATTGTTAACCGATGAACCGAGCTGGCCGCCGGTCACGGATGGAATTTCCTGCAGGAAATTTTCCAGGGTAGTCTGGCCGGACTTTTCCAGCGCCGCCGCATCGAAAACACTGATTGGCGTCGCGCTGGTTGCGTCGGTAGTGCGTTGGATGCGCGAACCGGTGACAACCACTTCCTCAACCTGTTGTTGCGGTTGGTCCTGAGCAAACGACAAAGTGGCAAAGCTGGTGGTGGTTACGGCTGCGGTGGCTGCGATTGCGCCCTTGATTGCCCGGGATAGACGGGATCTGTCCATGGTATACCTCTCCTGATACCGGTTCTAAACGCCGAATACGGCAGTGTCCTCCCTGACAACTGCAAAACTACTATCAACAGAGGCTTGCTAAAACACTAGAACATTTTTTCTACATGGGGAGGTTTGTTCGAACATTCACACGCCTTTGGCATTCAGTGCCGGTTATTTCTATGTCAGCCCGGCGCTTGGCGATGACGGTATGCGTTGCAGGGGAAGGGATGAAGTGGCGGAAATTTAAAAATTGTAGGCGAGCGTCGTGTACAAGTAGCGCCCACTGAGATCGTAGGTTCTGCCGTCGTAATTGTCGTTAAATGCGGTGGCTGCGAACGGTGGTTCCCGATCGAAAAGATTGTCGATTCCGACGGCGAAACGCAGGCCCGCGCGAAAAATATAAGCCAATTGTAGATCGTTGCTGGTCCAGCTTTTAACTTTTCGGGTCACGCTCGCCGAGTCGCGCGTAAATGTCTCGTCAAGGTCACTGACATAATGGATGGTGTAGCCGCCTTCCCAGTTTCCTTTGTGCCAGTAGATCCCGGTATTGGCTTTTAACTGTGGTAATGAGCCCGCACCGCCGCTGGCAGGATCGACAAAGGTGCCGGCCAGATCTTCGATCGGTGAACCTGGCGCCGGTTGGTTGAGATAGTGCTCCATATGGCTGGCATTGAGTGAAAGGCGCAGCTGGCCGAGGCGCTCAGAGGTGCGTTCATAACGCAGGGAAAGATCTAACCCGCGTACTTCCCTTGCACCTATATTCAAGCGCGTGGCGAGAATCTTGACGATATCACCGCGCTCGTCGCGCAGGACCCGATTGGTAAACAGTCCGCCATAGGCGTTCTTGTTGATCAGGTATTGGGGGCTGGTATCGATCACATCGTTCTGTCGAATATCGAAAAGATCCAGTGTGGCACTGAAGCCTTTCAACAATGTCGGTGTCCAGACAATGCCAAAGGAACGGTTATCGGAGGTCTCTGGTTGCAAGTCCGGGTTGCCGCCAAACTCAGTCAGGTATTGAATGCGAGCGCCGTCGGCCTGGCCGCGACAGCCGGGCAAACTGGCCGCGTCGCTTCCGGTGCATGGATCGAACAGATATTCCTGACTTTGGTAGCCACTCTGATTCATGTCGATCAGGGTCGGCGCTTTGAAGCCCGTAGCATAACTGGCACGGAACAAAATGGATGGCAGTGGCCGCCAGCGCAGCGATACTTTCGGGTTGGCGGTGTTGCCGAAATCACTGTAGTCGGAATAGCGAATGGCGCCGTCGACCCAGAGGTGATCCGCAACCAGTGGTATGGATATTTCGGCGAAAGTTTCGGCAATCAGTCGTTCACCCTCGGCGGAACCGGACGCGTGACCGCCGATAAATGACATGCCCATGGCATCGTTGGATTCAACGTTGATGGACTCGCGACGCACTTCGATACCCGCAGCCGCCAGAATGTCACCGGCGCTATAACTACCGAGAACGCCGTTGGCCATATAGATCAGGGATGACATATGTGCACTGCCATCCACGAGACTCTCACCGCGTATAAAATCCTGCTGTGCAGCATCAATACCACCGCTGGGCCCGAGTAGGTTCACTGGTACGCAGTCATTCGCCGGGCCACACAGACTCGACCCTTTCAGGCCGATGGCCAGCTTGGTCGGATCGATCAGGTTGCTCAGGCTCTCTTCGGCATTTGTGTAATGCAAGGCCATGGCCAGTTCCCACTGCCAGGAATCCCACTGGCCCTTGAAGCCGGTATTGAAACGCAAGGTTTTGGTCTGGTTGTTTTGCTTGCGCGGGCCCAGTTCCAGAACCCGCTTGCGGACGTCCAGGATGTCCTGGCCGAATGGGTTGTAGATGTTGTCGGCGCTGATAGTGAGATCGCCGTTGTCAAAGCGGGTAAATACCGGTGTCGGTGCCAGTGTGGTTTCCGAACGGGTGCCGACGCCCATGGCCTCGACAAAAAACAGGGAGTTTTCGTCCAGATCCAGATTGCCCTCGATATAGACGGACTGGCGCTCGGAGGGAACGACTGCGGACGTATATTCGCTATAGTCGTAGCGATCCTCCTGGTTCCAGTTTCTGTAGCTGTCCTGGCCATCGTTGGTAACGACGGTGCCGTTATTTAGCGCGATAAAGGCCCCGGGGGAGGCGGAAGAGCGCAGATCGGTGCCGCCGCGCTCGCGGTTGTCGGCGGAGTCTGAAAGCTCGCGGTCGCGGCTCATCAGTGCGCCTTGCCGAAAATGGGCGAGGCTCAGCATCACATGGCCCCGTTCGCCGCTCTTCCCCCAGGTCACGTGGTAGGACTGGGTTTCCTGGTCGCCGCGCTCAGCGGCACCGTAATAGCTATTGACCGAGAGCCCCTCGAAATCGCGGCGCAGAATGATGTTGACCACACCCGCAATGGCATCGGAACCATAGACGGCTGAAGCGCCGTCCTTGAGAATTTCAATCCGATCTACAGCGGATAACGGGATGCTGTTCAGGTCCGCCGCTTCACCACCAAAGCCGTTGCTGACGATACGTCGGCCATTGATCAGAACCAGAGTATTACTCGCGGGCAGTCCGCGCAGGGTCACGGTGGCTGTGCCGTCGCCGCCATTGCTGACCGAGGTGCTGGTGGAGTTGCCGGCCACGGCGGGCAGGAACTTCAGTAGTTCGGCGATCGTCTGGGCGCCGGTGATCTCCAGCTCCGGCTGGGCAAGCACGTCGATGGGCGCATAGCTTTCGAGGCGCGCATGACGCAGGTGGCTACCAGTCAAGCTGCGCGCCGTCACCGTGATTTCTTCGGTTTGTGACGGCGGCGCCCCGTTCGAGTCCATGGTCTCAGTTGGGTTGGCAACCACAGCGAAGGCGGCAGGGCCAACGCGCTGATAGGTGAAAGGGGTCCCCTGCAACAATGACCGCAGGGCGGGTTCAAACTCGCCGTTTTCGCTTTTGATTGTCTGTTCAGGCAGGGCGAAGGTAGCGGCAGAATTGGCGTGTATCAGTACCGACACTTTGCATTCGCGGCCGAGGGCAATTAGTGCACGAGACAGTGTGTCGGCGGGCAGCTGGACACCATTTTCCGGGCATACGGCGGCCGCCTTGCCTGAAAATGCCATCAGGGTCGCCAATGACAGTGTCGCCCAGTGCCTGCTAATCAAGTGTGTGCCCGTCTCACCATGGTTGCCCTCACGCCGCGTTGCGTGGAGCAGCTTTTTCTTTGTAATAATTTGATTAGGGCGCTATCAGCGTAGGAAACTGTACAAATATCGAACGCCCGTGCGAGTTTATAACTTAGTTGGGCTTGGGAGACAAGAGAGTCAGGTTGGGGTCGCTGTGATCTTCTTCCAGATCCAGTGCGGCTGCAATCGCTGACAGGGTGTGTTCCGGGTCGGAGAGTTCGAAAGTACCGGACAGAGCGCGCTCGCGCACTGTATTGTCCGCCTTTGCGGGGGTCTGCAGATAGCGGTTGAGCTCCTCGAGGGCCTCGGCCAGCGGCGTCTGTTCAAACACCAGCACGCCACGGGTCCAGTCAATGGCCTCTTCAGTGGAGGTATGGCTGACCCGGCCGAGGCCGGTATTGGAAACGCTGACTTTCTGGTCCTTGACCAGCTTGACCGAATCCGGCCGCAGGCCGGGAGCACTCTGGGCTTCGCTCACGGCAACGACGCCGTGAGTCACGGACACGCGAGTGGACTCCGGGTTGCGTTCAATATTGAACTTGGTGCCCAGCACGCGGATGTTGGCCTTGCCGGCCGCGACGGTGAACGGACGCGAGGTCTGGCGTGCCACCTGGAAGTACGCTTCACCGCGTAAGAGGCGGGTGTGGCGCTCATTCCGGGTGTAGGCGACACGGAGTTCGGTGTTGGTGTTGAGTTCGATCTGTGAACCATCCGATAGGGTCACGGTACGGGTTTCGCCGACGTTGGTGGCGTAAACCTGTTCGCCCAGCTGATTGTTGCTCATCCACAGATTGCCGACCCACAGGGTCACCATCAGGCAGGCCGCAACCAGTCCGCCGCCCATGAGCCATTGGGACAGGTTCCAGCCATGGGAGGCCACAGCGGTGTCACTATATGCTGGAGTCGATTGTGCGGTGCTGCGTTTGGTCGCAGTGCGTGTGCTCGGGCGGCTTTCGGGGAAGAGTTCGTCGATGGGCATGTGAGCGAGAGCGCCCAGGTCGCCCCAGAGCTCGCTCATCTCTTCAAACGCTTGCTGGTTGCCGGTCGAAGCGGTCATCCAGGCGCTAAACTCGCGGCGGTCGGCAGCGCTGACAGCGTCCGAGCGCAGGCGCGCAATCCAGGCGCAGGCCTGGTCGAGCGCTTCTTCGCTGGCTGTTTGCTCAATGTCCGCAGATTTCACCGCTACCTAACCTTGATTCGACTCTAAAAAGGGGGCACTTTGTTGTGACGCCGCCCATTTTTGGTGCATTCTAATAAAAGTGACCCGTTTGGCGCGATTTTTTTCGTGCCTGGGACCTTTGGCGCAACAAATTGAATTCGGTGCGCCATAGTTTAGCTATTTATTCCCATTTTGCCCGGATTTTTGTGATCTAGTGTCTGGGCTTAGTAATAAGACGGTCGACCGGCCCACTCCCTCAAGATATTTCATGCCGAAATCGGCAGTGGCGTGCACAAAGCCTGTGCGCTTCGCCACATTTTCGCAAACGAATTGCGGTGGATTGGGAGTTGCCCACGTCGAGATTCGCTTTTATCGGCACACACGCTGAAAACCTGTTCAATATTTGCCGCTTTTCTGTCAGCGGTTCATGTCCACCCGCCGCCGGCAAACTTTGAGAGCCTGCAGGATATATTTCTCCACGCTACTGACGGAGGTGTTCATTTCTTGAGCAATCTCGTTGTAGGAAAGTCCGCGGGTGCGGTGTAGCAGGAATGCCTGTCGGCATTTTAGCGGCAGGCTGTCCATGGCATCGTGGATAGACTGCAGTTGTTGGCGCGCGGCGAGGACCCGTTCGGGTGATTGGTGGTCAGCGTGATCGTCGCCGACTGTTTCGCCCTCTGCCGGCATCTGCTGGCTGACATACTCCATATGCAGCTTACCGCGGCGCAACTGGTCGACAGCGAGGTTGTTGGCAATCTGGTAAAGATAGGCGCGGGGGTTATCCAGCTCTTTCTCGTCGCTGAGCTTCTGTAGGCGCAGGTAGGCGTGCTGGGCGATATCCTCGGCATCTTCCGTGTTTCTGACGATGCGCGCCACGAAACGCACCAATGCCTGGCCGTGTTCGGCAAACAGCTTTTCCAGAAGCGTTTTCCGAGCTCTATTCATTGGTCGGTGGGATCCCCATACTGCGCACTTGTGGTTGTTGTATTGCGAGTGGGCCAGCATTCCCGGCGGGTCTCGAAGGGCAAGCCGCCCGACGCCACTGTTGTATATCTGTCAGGAATGTAGGCCAAGTCACAGTTATATCACAGGCCTGGAGGGTGCGACGAGGGGCGCCGGGTGACTCTCCATTGTCATTTGGTGTCGGGTTTCCATGTTTGCGGTCCTTTTATTGCGGCGGTTTGGTAAGGGCGGCGCCTGTCTGTGTATGGGGGCTGGAGAGGGGGGAGCGGCGAGCTGGGCAGTAATAGAGGTCATTCCCCGCGCTATGCCTCGCTGCCGATGCCGTTATAATGGGGGCCGCGCCGCTGGCGCTCAATCAAACACAGGATATGGCGTCTCCGGGCGCTGGAGAGCGGATGAGTTATCAAGTACTGGCGCGCAAGTGGCGGCCGCGGTTGTTTCGGGAGATGGTGGGGCAGGAGCATGTGCTCCAGGCGCTGATCAACGCCCTGGATAACGGCCGCCTCCACCACGCCTA
Source organism: Microbulbifer hainanensis (assembly GCF_014904735.1). Lineage (GTDB taxonomy): Bacteria > Pseudomonadota > Gammaproteobacteria > Pseudomonadales > Cellvibrionaceae > Microbulbifer > Microbulbifer hainanensis. The sequence goes on from NZ_JACZCR010000033.1 coordinate 228,780, forward strand.
CCTGTTTGCCGGTACCCGCGGTGTGGGCAAGACCACGATCGCGCGTATTCTCGCCAAGTGCCTGAACTGCGAGAGCGGGGTCAGTTCCGAGCCCTGTGGCCAGTGTACGGCCTGTACCGAAATTGCCGACGGCCGCTTTGTCGACCTGATCGAGGTGGACGCCGCCTCGCGCACCAAGGTGGAGGACACCCGCGAGCTGCTGGAAAATGTGCAGTACGCGCCCACACGAGGCCGTTACAAGGTCTACCTGATCGACGAAGTCCATATGCTCTCCAACAGTTCGTTCAATGCACTGTTGAAGACGCTGGAAGAGCCGCCGCCCCACGTCAAGTTCCTGCTTGCCACGACAGATCCGCAGAAATTGCCGGTGACTGTCCTGTCCCGTTGCCTGCAGTTCAACCTCAAAAACATGAGCCCTGAGCGCGTGGTCGAGCATCTGCGCTTTGTGCTGGAGCAGGAAATGGTGCCCTTCGAAGAGGGGGCGCTCTGGCACCTGGGGCGCGCTGCCGACGGCAGTATGCGTGATGCCATGAGCCTGACCGACCAGGCTATCGCCTTTGGGGGCGGCAAGGTCAGCGAGGCGGAAGTGCGCGCGATGCTCGGTAGCATCGATTCCGGGTTGGTGTGGAAGCTGTTGCAGGCGCTGACCGAAGAGAGTGCTCCGGGGTTGTTTGACGCGGTTGAAGAACTGTCCCAGCAGGCTCCCGACTACAGTGCTGCGCTGGCGGAACTGGCCAATAACCTGCACCGCATCGCGGTGGCCCAAGTACTGCCGGGGTCGGTGGACAACGCGCTGGGCGATGGCGAGCGGCTGCAGGAGCACGCGGCCCGCATGGCCCCGGAAAACGTACAACTCTATTACCAGATGGCGCTGCACGCCCGGCGCGATCTGCCGCTCGCGCCCGATCCGCGTAGCGGCTTTGAAATGGCCCTGTTGCGTATGCTGGCGTTCCGTCCACAGGGCGTCGCCAATATTCCCACGGCACAGCTCCCGGCGGGCGATGCAGCAGCGCCAGTCGCAGCATCCGTGGGTACCGCCACGCAGGCCGGCGATCCGCACATTACGCAGGAGCGCCCCGCTGTAAAAAAGACTCCGGCGGAAGTCGCACCGGCTGAGGCCGGTGCAGCGCCCGATGTACCTGCTGGGGTAGCGGATACGTCGCAGGAGGTTCCGAATTCGGTGGCACCACAGACCCCGGAAGCGCCGCCTGCTCCCGCACAGGCGCGCGCGGCTGTGCCCGTAGTACCGGCGCCAGCGCACGTGGAGCCGGAAGCACCGGTCGGCCAGACGGAATCGGTCGTCGAAGAACCGGTGGCATTGGCTCCGGAGTACGATGCTGATTTGTCGCATGCGTCCCAAACTCCGGCGCCGACCACTGCGGTTCCTGACCGGGAGAGCGTTCACACCGCCGTCGAAATACCGGCGCAGCAGCCGCAATCAGTTCCGCCAGAAGCGTCGAACCCTGTGGCCGCGGACGACCGCGCCGCGATGCGCGAGCGCCTCAAGCAGCAGGTCGCAGCGGTGGAGTCCACGCCCGTGCAGCCCGCACCGAAGCCCCAGCCGCAGGTGACCCCTGCAGTGCAGGGCACTGCCGCGCGCCTGGATGCGCTGAGCCCCGGGAGCTGGCCGGCGCTATACAGCCAGCTGGGTGTCACCGGTATCCTCCACTCCATTGCGTTCCATCTGGAGCTGGTCGGACGGCAGGACAATATACTGTCCTTTACCCTGGATGAGTCCTACAGCAGCCTGTATGACGAGGTGCACCAGCGCCGCCTAGCGGATGTACTCGGTGATTTCTTCGGGCAGCCGGTGACCGTGCAAATACAAGTGGGGCAGGTGCAGGGTGGCACGCCGGCGCGGCTGGCAGCGGCGACGCGCGAAGCGCGGGCGTCTGCGGCCCGCGATGCACTGGCTGGCGATGTGCTGGTGCAGGAACTGCAAAGCGAGCTGGGTGCCGAACTGGTACCCGACTCGGTTGAATACCTTAAAGAGTTAGAGAGTGAGCAAAGCCAATGAAAGGTTTGGGCGACTTGATGCAGCAGGCCCAGAAGATGCAGGCCGAAATGCAGGAAAAGATGCAGAAAGTACAGCAGGCGCTGAATGAGCTGCGCGTCTGCGGTGAGGCTGGTGCCGGAATGGTCAAGGTCACCATGAATGGCCGCCACGATGTGACCGCGGTAGAAATTGACCCGGATCTGCTCGGTGAAGACAAGGAGATGCTCGAAGACCTGATCGCCGCTGCGGTAAACGACGCTGTGCGTCGGGCCGAGGAAAAAGCCCAGGCCCTGCAGAAAGAGCAGATGGGTGGGCTGGCATCCGGCATGAATCTGCCGGAAGGCTTCAAGTTTCCTTTTTAATCCGCCATTTGGCGAACCATACCGGAATTTATGTTTAGCCCCCTGATTGAAGAATTGATCCGCGCACTGCGCTGCCTGCCGGGTGTCGGCCCCAAGTCGGCCCAGCGTATGGCGATGTACCTGCTGGAAAAAGACCGGGATGCCGCCGGCCTGCTCGCGCGCACGCTGGAACAGGCGGTGGAAAAAGTCGGGCGCTGCAGCCAGTGCCGGACGCTTACCGAGCAGGAAGTCTGCGCGCTGTGCAATAACAGCCGTCGCGACGGGAAATCCCTGTGCGTGGTGGAAACGCCGGCGGATGTCCTGGCCATCGAACAGGCGGGTAATTACCACGGCCGTTATTTTGTACTGCACGGGCATCTTTCGCCCATCGACGGCGTCGGCCCTGCAAGCCTGGGCATCGACCTGCTCGAACGGCGGCTCGCCGACGAACCGGTGGAGGAGCTCATTATTGCCACCAATCCCACCGTCGAAGGCGAGGCCACTGCGCAGTTTATCGCCGAGCGGGCCAGATCCCGAGGCATTGCAGTGAGCCGCATTGCCCATGGCGTGCCCATCGGCGGCGAACTGGAATATATCGATGGCGGTACGCTCGCCCACGCGTTTAACAGCCGCTCGGCTTTTTTCCCCGGCGGTTGAGGGCTGTGATGCTGAAAGTAGATACCACTCCGATCTGGATCGACAGTAGCGAAGAACTGGCTCGTCTGTGCGAACAGTGGCGCGGCCAGAGTGCGGTAGCACTGGATACCGAGTTCATGCGCAGCCGCACCTTTTACCCCCAGCCGGCGCTGGTGCAGGTCGGCGATGGCGAGCGCTGCTATCTGATCGATAATCTTGCCATTGAAAACCTGGAGCCGTTGCGCGATCTGTTGTTGGATACGCGGGTCACCAAGATCATGCACAGCTGCAGCGAGGATCTGGAGACGCTGGATCGGCTGCTGGGCGCCATTCCCGATCCGATTTTCGATACGCAGATTGCCGCGGCCATGACCGGTATGGGCGCGGGCCTCGGCTATGCGGCCACGGTCAAAGAGCTGCTCAATGTCGATTTGCCGAAAAGCGAAACCCGTTCCGACTGGTTGCAGCGCCCCCTTAGCGAGGCGCAGAAAAACTACGCAGCGCTGGACGTGGCCTGGCTGCCAATGGTGTACGGCGTGCTGATCAAAAGATTGCGCGAGCAGGAGCGGCTGGACTGGCTGCACGAAGACTGCGAGGCCCTGGTTGTCACAGCGCGTAATCCGCAGCCGGAAGAGCTGTATTACCAGCGCGTCAAGGGCGCTTGGCGCCTGCGCGACAAGCATCTCGCTGCCCTGCAGGATATCTGTGCCTGGCGCGAACGCGAAGCGCGCCTGCGCGACATGCCGCGCAATCACCTGTTGAAAGAGGGCGTCTGCCTGAGCCTGGCGCAGCAGCTCCCCCAGTACAAGGCGACCCTGGCGCAACCGGGCCTGGAGGGGCGCACCTTGCGCGAATATGGCGATGTGCTACTGCAAATCATCGGTCGTGCCACCGAGCGCTCCGATACGCCGCCGCCGCTGCCGCAACCGCTCAATCGCCGCCAGGGCGAGTGGCTGAAGCTGCTGCGGCAGAAAGTCAACGGGATAGCCGAGCAGAGCGGTCTGCCGCCGGAAATCCTGGTAAGGAAAAAAGAGCTGGAAATGCTCGTCCAGTCGCCGCGTGCGCGACTCGAAGGACGGCTCTCCGGATGGCGCGCAGACGTGATCGGCAAGCCGTTAATCGATACGCTGCGCGAAGTGCGCGCGGAGGAAGTAAAGTGAAAACCCTGTGTGATATCTATCGCAGTCCGCGCGAAGAGGAGATGTACCTCTATGTCGACAAGCGCGAAGGTACGGTGCGGGTGCCGGAAAAACTGCTGGAACTCTTCGGGACGCCCAAGCATCTGATGACCATGGTGCTGACTCCGGACAAACAGCTTGCTCGCGCCGGCGCCGACAAGGTACTCAGCGAGATCCGCGAACGCGGTTACTATCTGCAGATGCCGCCCGCGCGGGACCACGAGATGCGAGCGATTGCTGTGCAGAACAGCAAATTGCAACGCTGAGGTCTGGCTATGCCAAATCGGGAAACACCCTTCTGGCAACGCAAGGCGCTCAGTGAAATGAGCGAGTCAGAGTGGGAGTCGCTGTGCGACGGCTGTGGCCGCTGTTGCCTGCACCGGCTGCAGGATGAAGACAGCGAAGAGGTCTATACCACCAATATTGCCTGCCGTTTGCTGGATACCCACTCCTGTCAGTGCGGCGATTATACCAACCGCAAAAAAATCGTGCCGGACTGTATTCAGCTGCGCGAACAGGATCTGCGCAAGTTTGACTGGCTGCCGTACACCTGCGCTTACCGCACCCTGGCGGAGGGGCGTGCGTTGGAGTCCTGGCATCCACTGCTGTCCGGCAGTGCAGAATCGGTACACGAGGCCGGGATCTCGGTGCGCGGCTGTGTCATCAGTGAAGAGCTTGTACACCCGGACGACTTTGAAGAGCATATTGTCACCTGGGTCGGCGACGAGTAATTTGCCATTAAGTTGAACGGCGTCGGTTCTGCGCAGCGGACGGTGCGTACAATAGTGACCTCAACTGATCCCAAATATCTGTATTGACGAAAAGAAGTAAAAAAGCACTATGCCAGAAGATTATCGCTTAGCCTGGATGTTTTATATCGCCGGTACCATTGTTCTGCTGCTGGCGGGCTGGTGGTTTATGCGCAAATGGCGCTGGGGCTGGCTGCGCCGCACCCTGTTGCTGGTGTCCGCTGCTTCGCTGCTGGTACCTGTCCACAGCGGCGTTGAAGATGCACCGATCAGCCCGGTGCTGCCGCTGTTTGCGTACCAGACAGTTTTTGAGGAGGGCGGTGCGACTCCGGAAGTCACCGCCAATCTCATCTTTGCTGCCGGTGGCGCTCTTGCGCTTATGACCATTTGGGGGTTGATTGGGCTCTATGTCGGGCACCGCCGCGAAAAACGCCGCGAGTTCGAAGAGGATCCCTATTTCAGCGAGCGCTGAGTCTCCCTGCTATCCCGGTCCGGTCTGTTGCCATTCTCGCCTTGATGGTGGGGTGGCACCGGCCGAGACATATCTCACATTGTTACTCCGTTCGCCGATCAATGGCGCCTTAATCCCTCTTCTCGACCACTGTCTTCTGCGACAACTGCTATATCTATAGGGCTGGTCTCGACCTGGCGCGGGACCGATCACAATAGAAAAATGCCGGCAGGTAAACGGGACAAATGGGTAACTTTCAGTCATCGCGCGGGCGATCTGATACCTCGAACTCCCGGCCGCGCATGGCAGAGGAACACGGATGCTCGACCATCTGCTCATATTGACCGCGGTAATGCTGGTGTCCGGAATTCTCGGCGGTCTGGTGAATTACTACCAGATGCTGTTTACCGAAGAGGATCCCGCCGGCCTCGCGCGCTGCCTGATCATGGGGCTGTGCGGCGCATTAATGGTGCCGATCTTTCTGAAATTTACCCAGAGCGACCTGCTGATCGAGATCCAGGGGGATCCCTCGCGGCTGTTACTGTTTACCGGCTACTGCTTGCTGGCGGCGATTGCATCGCGCATGTTTGTGTTCAATGCCGCGCGCCGGCAGCTGCGCGACGCCAGCATCGCGCGCGCGCGGGTCGAAAACCTGGAGCAGGAACTGCGCGCCATGCAGCTGGAAATAATGCCGCTGCTGGAGCACGAGATCGAGGGTGACCCGGAGCAGGGCCCGACCCTGGACTTCAACCAGATTCGCAAGCTGGATGACAATGCCCTGCATGTACTCAGTCTGCTGAATAACGGCGACTGCGTATTCCGCTCCCTGTCCGGCATGGTGCAGGAGGGGGGCATGGAAACCAATTCCGCCGCGCGCGCCCTCAACAGCCTGCTGGTACTGGAAATGGTCGGCAAGATCCACAGTCACCTGGGAATCCGCTGGTATATCACTGACAAGGGCCGCCAGGTAGTGCATCGCCGCAGCACCCAGGTCGCCTAGCGCTCCCGCCTCCTCTCCCCTGCAAGCCACCGCGCTTTCCCGCCGGTCCTCGCCATCATCGAGGGTCGGCGATCTCAGCTTTCCGTATCCCGCCCAGAAAACTCGTCAAGCGGATTGAGCGGTCCCGCCTTTTCCCTGCTTGTCCCGATCAATTATTATGCGTTCTTACTAGAGAGTCTGGGCAATCTGGAGTGACGATGAAATTTACCGGTACGGACAGCTACGTAGCTACCGAAGACCTGCAGATGGCCGTGAACGCGGCGGTCACCCTGCAGCGACCGCTGTTGATCAAGGGCGAGCCGGGCACCGGCAAGACCCTGCTTGCCGAAGAGGTGGCCAGCAGCCTGGGGATGAAACTGATTCAGTGGCATATCAAATCCACCACCAAAGCGCAGCAGGGGCTCTATGAGTACGATGCCGTCTCGCGTCTGCGGGATTCCCAGCTGGGGGTGGACAAGGTTCACGATATCAGTAACTACATCAAGCGCGGCAAATTATGGGAAGCCTTCGCTGCGGATGAACAGGTGGTGCTGTTGATCGACGAAATCGACAAGGCGGATATCGAGTTTCCCAACGACCTGCTGGTGGAATTGGATCGCATGGAGTTTTTCGTTTACGAAACCGGCGAAACCATCAAAGCCAAGCAGCGCCCCATCGTCATCATCACCTCTAACAACGAAAAGGAACTGCCGGACGCCTTCCTGCGCCGCTGCTTTTTCCACTACATCAGTTTCCCCGACCGCGACACCATGCACAGTATCGTGGATGTGCACTATCCGGGTATCAAGCAGCAGCTGGTCGCCGAAGCAATGGATATATTCTTCCAATTGCGCGAAGTACCGGGTCTGAAGAAAAAGCCCTCCACCTCCGAATTGATCGACTGGTTGAAGCTGCTGCTGGCCGACGATATCCCGGATGAAGTCCTGAAGAACCGCGATACCAAAAGCGCGATTCCGCCGCTATATGGCGCCCTGCTGAAAAACGAGCAGGATGTACATATGCTGGAGCGCCTCGCCTTTATGGCGCGCCGGGAAAATCGCTAACGATATGTGTTCGGGGCGGCACCGTGCCCGGCGCCGCTCCTAAGGTTCTGCAAGGTTTTTATGCTTATCGGTTTTTTCCTCAATCTGCGCCGCTACAAGCTGCCGGTTTCCGTCACCGAGTTACTCGCCCTGCTCGAGGCACTGCAGCAGCGCCTGGTATTTGCCGACCTGGAATCGTTCTATTTCCTGGCGCGCACCTGCATGGTCAAGGACGAGAAGCACTTTGATAAATTCGACCGCGCTTTTGACGCCTATTTCAAAGACCTGGAAACCCTGGATGATCTGTTTGAACAGATGATTCCCGAGGACTGGCTGCGGGCGGAATTTCTCAAGCAATTGAGTGAGGAAGAAAAAGCCAAGATCGAAAGCCTGGGCGGACTGGAAAAACTGCTGGAGGAATTCCAGAAGCGTCTCGACGAACAGAAAGAGCGTCACAGCGGCGGCAATCGCTGGGTCGGTACCGGCGGCACCAGTCCGTTCGGTAACAGCGGTTACAACCCGGAAGGTATCCGTGTTGGCGGTAACAGCCGCAATCGCTCGGCGGTCAAGGTGTGGCAGAAGCGCCAGTTCAAGAATCTCGATGACAGCGTCACCCTGGGTACGCGAAATATCCAGGTGGCCCTGCGCAAGTTGCGCAAGTTTGCGCGATCGGGGGCGGCAGAAGAACTGGATCTCGACGATACCATCTCGTCCACCGCCCGCAATGCTGGCCTGCTGGATATCAAGATGGTGCCGGAACGCCACAATGCGATAAAAGTCCTGATTTTCTTCGATGTTGGCGGATCCATGGATCCCTATATTCGCGTCTGCGAGGAGCTTTTTTCCGCGTGTCGCTCCGAATTCAAGCACCTGGAGTATTTTTATTTCCACAATTTTGTCTACGAGCATGTGTGGAAGGACAACCAGCGCCGCTACAGCGAAACTACCCCGTTGCTGGAAGTGCTGCGCACATACGGCAAAGACTACAAGGTGATCTTTGTCGGCGACGCCTCCATGGCGCCCTATGAAATCACCAGCCGTTTCGGCAGTGTCGAGCATATGAACGAGGAGCCCGGTGCGGCCTGGATGGAGCGGGTTACCGATACCTACAGCAATCTGATCTGGTTGAACCCGGTGGGGCAGGAATACTGGCAGTACACGCCCAGTATCGGTCTGGCCGAGCGGCTGGTAAACGGGCAGATGTACCCGATGACGCTGGAAGGCCTGGACCGGGCGATCGCCCGGCTGGTCAAGGGGCGCTAGGGCGACCTGAAACGGTCGCCCTGCACCGAGCCGCCGTCAGTCGGCGGAGAAGTGGCGGGGCGGTGTGCCCTCGTGGTCGGCGGTGATACTGATTTCTTCCTTGGTGGCCGGCCTGATTTCCGTGTGCTCTTGTTCCGCACCGTGCATCCAGTCCACCAGTTTGTTGCGCAGGAAGAACAGCAATATACCGGCGAAGATCGCAGCCAGTGCTACGCCGCCAAATGTCTCCAGCGGACCGTTTTCACCCACCAGTTTACCGATTTCCGCCGCGCCCTTATTGGCGATACCGATAAAGGCAAACCACAGGCCCATCATCAGCGAGACAAAGCGCAGCGGCGAGAGTTTGGTCACCATCGAGAGGCCGATTGGCGACAGGCACAATTCGCCGATGGTGTGGAATACGTAGGCGAGCACCAGCCACCACGGACTCGCCTTGATGGTCTCCGAGTCGCCGATTTGCAATGCCGCACCGCACATGGAAACAAAGCCGAGGCCGAGGAAAATCAGGCCCATGCTGAATTTGGTCGGCGAATTGGGCTCGCGATCGCCGAGGCCAACCCACAGGCTTGCCATGATCGGGGCCAGGATGATGATGAACAGCGGGTTGACCATCTGCAGCCAGCTCGCCGGAATTTCAAAGCCGAAAATATGCAGGTCAGTGTTGTATTTGGCAAACAGGTTCATGGACCCGGCCGCCTGTTCAAAACCGGCCCAGAAGACGACGGTGAACAGGCCGAGAATCAGGATGACCTTGATGCGGTCGCGCTCTTCCGGTGTCAGCGGTTTGTGTTTGTCCGCCGCATTGGTTTTCTGTCCCAGTTTGGCGGAGGGCTTTACGCCGATTTCGCCGAGGTAATGGTGCGACTTGAGCAGCTGCAGGATCACGCCCAGCAGCATGCCGATACCGGCGACGATAAAGCCCAGCTGGTAGTTGACCTTCTCGCCAATCCAGCCCACCACTAGGTAGCCGAGAATGGAGCCGATGTTGATGCCCATGTAGAAGATGGTGAAGGCGGTATCGCGGCGTTTGTCACCCTCTTCGTAAAGGTCGCCCACCATGGTGGATATATTGGGTTTGAAAAAGCCGTTGCCGATGATCATCAGCGCCAGCCCGAGCCACAGGAAGTAAATTTCGGTACCGTCCGGTAGCCATTTATGCGGGAAGCCCAGCGAAAACTGGCCGAACATCATCAGGATGCCGCCAAAAATGATACTTCTCCGCTGCCCCCAGACATTGTCCGCGACCCAGCCGCCGACGATCGGCGTCAGGTAGACCAGCATCGCGTACCAGCCGAGATAACTGAGCGCCTGGGATTGGAGCTCGGTCTGGGACATCTGTTGCCAGCCGAATACCGCCGCGGTAGCGGCGGAGGTGAGATAGAAGACGAAGATGCCGCGCATGCCGTAATAGCTGAGTCGCTCCCACATCTCTGTGCCGAACAGGAGATACAGGCCTTTGGGGTGGCCGAGCATTTCTCCGGCGCTGGCGGGCGGTCTGGGCTTGAGCTCTTGCATTGGGGTACCTCTGGCAAGTTGCGGGCAGCAGCCGGCGCGAACAGGCGCGAATGGCGGTGTCGACCTGAGTATAGTTCAGCGCCAACGCAGAACAGGGGCCGGGCAGTTTCGCCTCGTGCTGAGCGGTTATCGCGCGGTATAATCCGCCGTTTGCCATTTTGCTGTAACTCATGAGTCACACCGAAGCCAGTACCCAACTCGACGCCCTGGAAGCCCTGTTACCCCTGTGTATGGGCGTCGACCGCCAGCGCCTGGGCAAGACCCTGGGCAACGCGCGGCGACGCCTGCGAGAAGGGAAACCGGCGGATCGCATGCTTGCGCAGCTGGGCGAGCAGATAGAGGTGTCGCGCGCGCTCGCGGCGGAGCGCCGGGACAAGCAGCCAAAGGTCACCTGGCCGGAAGCGCTGCCGGTGGTGGCGCGGCGCGACGAGATTGCCGAGCTGATCGATGCAAATCAGGTAGTCGTGGTCGCCGGGGAAACGGGCTCTGGCAAGACCACCCAGCTGCCGAAAATCTGCCTGGAACTGGGGCGCGGTGTTCAGGGCCAGATTGGTCACACCCAGCCGCGGCGGATCGCCGCGCGCACGGTGGCCAACCGGATCGCCGAAGAGCTGGGTCAGCCGCTGGGCAACTCGGTCGGCTACCAGGTGCGCTTTACCGATCACAGCACCGAACACACCCATATCAAGCTGATGACCGACGGCATCCTGCTGGCGGAGATCCAGCGCGATCCGCTGTTGAACAAGTACGATACGCTGATCATCGATGAGGCCCACGAACGCAGCCTCAATATTGATTTCCTGCTCGGTTACCTGAAGACCATCCTGCCCCGGCGCCCGGACCTGAAGCTGATCATTACGTCGGCCACCATCGACCTGGAAAAGTTTTCACGGCATTTCGACGATGCGCCGATCATCGAAGTCTCAGGGCGCACCTACCCGGTGGAAATCCACTACCGACCGCCGGTGGATAGCGATGCAGACCTGAATGCGCAGATCGTCGAAGGGGTAGAGGAGCTACTGCGCGAGGAGAAAGCTAGTGGCCGGCACTCCGGTGGCAAGCGCGGTGGCGATATCCTCGTGTTTATGAGCGGCGAGCGCGAGATCCGCGAGTGCGCGAAGGCGTTGCGGGACGCGCAGATTCCGCAGATGGAAGTACTGCCCCTGTATGCGCGCCTGAGCTTGGCAGAGCAGAACCGTGTGTTCCACGGTCACAAGGGCAGGCGCATCGTGCTGGCAACCAACGTGGCGGAAACGTCGATCACCGTGCCCGGTATCCGCTACGTGATCGACCCGGGTACTGCGCGTATCAGTCGCTACAGTTACCGCAGCAAGATTCAGCGACTGCCGGTAGAGGCCATTTCCCAGGCCAGTGCCAACCAGCGCGCCGGCCGCTGTGGCCGCGTCAGTGCGGGGGTCTGTATCCGTCTGTACGAAGAGCGGGACTTCGAGCAGCGCCCGGAATTTACCGATGCGGAAATCCTGCGCACGAATCTCGCCGCGGTCATCCTGCAGATGCTACAGCTGCGCATCGGCGATATCCGCGACTTCCCGTTTGTCGATCCGCCGGATCAGCGCCTGATCAACGACGGCTACAAGCTGCTGCAGGAACTGCAGGCGGTCAATGCACAGGGCCACGTGACCCCGCTCGGCCGCGCGCTGTCGCGCCTGCCGCTGGATCCGCGCCTCGGACGCATGCTGATGGCCGCGGCCGATGGCGACAGTCTGCGCGAAATACTGATCATCGTCGCCGCACTGGCCGTACAGGATCCGCGCGAGCGCCCGGCGGAAAAGCGCCAGGCTGCGGACGAGAAACACCGCCAGTGGCAGCACGAGCAGTCCGACTTCCTCTCTTATGTTCTGCTCTGGGATGCATTTGAGGCGCAGCGCCAGGAGCTGAGCCAGAACCAGCTGCGGAAGTGGTGCCAGAAGAATTTCCTTTCCTGGCTGCGCATGCGCGAGTGGCGGGACATCCACCACCAGCTGCGCGTCGCCTGCCGCGAACTCAAAGTGAAGGAAAACCGCGAAGCGGCCGAATACGCGGCGGTGCACTGCGCGATTATCCCCGGCCTGCTGGGCAATATCGGCGTGCGCGACGAAAACAAGGAATTTCTCGGCTGCCGCAACCGCCGTTTTCATATTTTCCCCGGCTCCGGACAGTTCAAGAAGCCGCCGCGCTGGGTGGTGGCGGCGCAGCTGCTGGAAACCAGTCGCCTGTTTGCACACACGGTTGCCAAGATTGAACCGGACTGGGTGCTGGCCTCAGCAGAGCACCTGGTCAAACGCAATTATTTCGAGCCGCACTACGATGCCCGCGCCGGGCAGGTGATGGCCTTCGAGAAAATCTCCCTGTACGGCCTGGTGCTGGTGGAAAAGCGCCGTATCCACTTCGGGAAGCTGGATCCGGAGACCGCGCGCGAGGTATTCATTCGCCAGGCGCTGGTAGAACAGCGCTACCGCGGCAAAGGCCGTTTTCTGAAGCACTACCGGGACCTCCTTGCCGAGCTGGAAGATCTGGAAGCCAAGTCGCGTCGGCGCGATATTGTCGTCGACGACGAAGTGGTGTTCCGCTTTTTCGACGAGCGCGTACCGGAAGAGATCGTCAACCTGGCCGGTTTCGAGCACTGGCGCAAACAGGCCGAGCAAAAAGACCCGCAACTGCTGTTTATTCCCCGCGACCTGCTGATGCAGCAGAGTGCCGACCATGTTGGCGAAGCGCTGTTTCCCGACGAGCTGCAGGCCGGCGGGATCGAGTTTCCACTCGGCTATCACTTTGAACCGGGCAGTCCTGCCGACGGTGTCAGTCTGCAGGTGCCGGTAGGCGCTCTGCACCAGGTGCCCGCCGCACGGCTGTCGTGGCTGGTGCCGGGGCTGCTGCGCGACAAGTGTATTGCGCTGGTGAAGGCGCTGCCGAAACAGTGGCGCAAGGTTTTCGTGCCGGTGCCGGCGGCGGTGGACCGCGCGCTGCCGCAAATGAAAGCGGACAATACACCGCTGTGGCAGTCGCTCGCCAAAGAGCTGTTGCGGCAGACCGCACAACAGCTTCCGGATGAAGCCTGGGAATCCGCCGAGCAGTCGCTGGAGGATTTTTACCGCTTCAACATCCAGGTGCTCGATGAGCAGGGCAAGTTGCTCGATCAGGGCCGCGACCTTGCTGCGCTGCAGGAGCGCTATCGCGACCGGGTACAGAAAGAGCTGGCCAGCGCCGGCGACGATTTCGAGCGCGACGGTATCGAGGTCTGGGACTTTGGCGACCTGCCGGAGACCCACATACTGGATCGCGGCGGATTGAAAGTCCGCGCCTATCCCGCGCTGGTAGAGGGCCGGGACAGCGTGTCACTCAAGTTGCTGGACAACCCTGCCGAGGCCCGGCGATTGAGCCGCGCTGCCATCTGCCGGCTGGCGCTGCTACATCTGCCGGAACCGGTGAAATACCTGCGCAAAGAGCTGTTGCGGGGCAAGGAGCTGGGGCTTTCGGCGGCCGATCTGGGACGTCGCGAAGACGCCGCCGACGATATCCTGCTCGCGGCCGCGCGGGAGGTGTTCTGGCCGCAAGAGGACTGGCCGCGCAGCGAAGCGGAATTTCTACAGCGGCTGGAAGCGCGCAAAACCGAGTTGGTGGCGGTGGCGCAGGAATTCGGCCAGTTGCTGGTCAAAGTGTTGGCAGAGCTGGTGCCGCTGCGCAAGCAGATCAAACAGCAAAAAAACCTGGCCGTGGCGATGGCGGTGGGCGCTGTTCAGCAGCAACTGCAGCAGCTGTTCTACCGCGGTTTTCTGTTTGATACGCCGCTGGAGTGGCTGCGACAGTACGGCCGCTACCTGAAAGGAATTGGACTGCGCCTCGAAAAGGCGGCGCTGGACCCCAACCGCGACCGCAAGCTGCAGGCCGAGTGGGATCAAGTGGCCGAGCCGTTTCAGGCGCTGGCGGAACGTCACTCCCCGCGCATGCTGGCGGCGGAACCCGAACTGCGGCAATTCCGCTGGATGTTGGAGGAGTTCCGCGTGTCTCTTTTTGCCCAGACACTGAAAACCCTGATGCCGGTATCCGCCAAGCGCCTGCGCAAGGCTTGGCAGGAGATTGAACAGGCGATCCCGCTCGGCTGATTGGTCAGTCCGGGCTGCCGTGAGGTAAGGTTCCGACATCTTGCGCATTTTTCGCAATGCGCGGGAACCTTGCTGATTGCGCATCAGTCAGAATGTCCGACCGCTGTCGCTGTGGCGCCACACCGCTCCTGTGCCAGTATCACGATGCATAGGGTGCCAGTGGTACCCGTGTACTGCTCTCCCGTTTGATGTTCCATCAAGGTGCATTAAAGAAGCACTTTTACCGCGCGAGGCGCCGGAAAAGCCGGCAATTCTACTGGCCTGCCGCGGTCAGCATGACGAAGTCGGCTTTATGGAAGTCAACGCGGTCACGGCGCGGGTGTAGCAATTAGCGGACAATCGGGGGCAAGGCGGGTCGCGCAGCGACGAGATGCTGGCGATACAGCAGAACGCTGCCGATGGACTGATGACTTACGGTCGGGGGCTGTTGCAGATATTGCTTGACCTGGAATGCATCGCCGGATTGCGGCGATGAGGGCTCCTGCGCCGGCAGTTGCGCCCGCAAATTATCGATGATTAAGATCGGATATTTAACCCAGCTGCTATGCTGCCGAGGGTGGTTTAAGTATTGCTGGGGCGGTAAAATCCCCGAATTAACCACATAGACAAAGAGGAGCAGGGTTTGCTGGGACGCACAGTTTATTCGCCCTGGTTGCTCGCCGTGACGCTGGCCTTTGCGCCGTCCCTGTCGCTGGCAGCCGAGGATCCTTTTGCGGAGACGACTCAGGATGTGTCGGCGCCGCAAATGCCCGACACTGGCACCGCAGCCAGTAAAAATACCGAAGGCGCCACAGGCGATCAAGATGCTACCGACTCCGGCACGGCCGGGGCCGATGCCAGCGGTGATGGTGATCCGTTCGGTGACGGCGCAGCCGGTTCCGACAGTTCCGGCCTGGAAGACGAGTACGGCTTCGATCCGGCGGATGAGTTCGCCAGTGATGAGGAGCCGGCGGAGCGCGATCCGTGGGAGGGCTTCAATCGGGCGGTTTTCCGCTTCAACGATACGGCCGACCGCTGGGTGCTGAAGCCGGTGGCGACGACTTACCGCCAGGTCACACCCGTGTTCATGCAGCTCGGTATCACCAACTTCTTCGGTAATCTCCTTGAAGTAGCCAACACTTTCAACAGCGTGCTGCAGTGGAAATGGGGCCAGGCGGGCAATGACGCCGGCCGTTTTCTCGTCAACAGCACTGTCGGTGTCGCCGGACTGTTCGATGTGGCGCAGCACATGGGCCTGGAAGCCAGTGACGGCGAGGATTTTGGCCAGACTCTCGCTGTCTGGGGGGTGCCGGAAGGCCCTTACCTGGTATTGCCGTTCGTGGGTCCTTCCACGGTGCGGGATGCGCCCGGTGTCGTGGTGGATTGGTACACCAACCCACTGACTTATATCGAGCACGAGCCGACCTACTGGGCCTTCCGGGTCACGGATCTGGTGCAGACCCGTGCGGGGTTGCTGAAGGCCGAGACCCTGCTGAAGGGAGATCGTTACGTCCTACTGCGTGACGCCTACCTGCAGCGGCGCGAATACTTGATCAAGGATGGTGAATTGGAGGATGATTTCGGCACTGAAGTCGATGAGAATGACTTCTGATAGCGCTGGAACCAGCATCTCCATTTCCTGCCTAAGAGCCGTTTCATGTCTGGCTGCCAAAGCCTGTTGCTGATCGAAGAAGACGAAGCGTCGCGCGATTTTGTGCGGCGCGCCCTGGCGCGTCTAGGGTTCAAAGTGACCACGGCGCAGAGCGGCGTCGAGGGAATAGGTCAGTTCGCCCCCGGACTCTTCCAGTTAGTGATCACTGACTTGCATCTCCCCGATATGGGCGGTCTGGAAGTGCTGCGCAAGCTCAAGCAGATTTCCCCGGAGACTGCGGTAGTGGTCATCGCCTCCGACAGCGAGGTCAGTGATGTGGTGCAGGCCCTGCGCCTGGGCGCGGCCGATTACCTCCTGAAACCCTTCAAAGACGCGACGGTGATCGATCACGCCATTTGCCGGATCACCAGTGCCGACACGCTCGCCCGCGAGAACCGCGAGTACCGAGAAGAACTGGAGCGTCGCAATCGCGAACTCCGCGATCACATCGAGGTGCTGCAGCGGGACCAGCAGGCCGGCCGTCTGCTGCAGCAGCATTTGCTGCCGCGCACCCCCTACCGCTATCCCGCAGGCATCGAGGCCGCCTACCGGCTGGTGCCCTCCCTCTACCTGAGCGGCGACTTTATCGACTACGGGCTGTTCGGCGAGCGATTCGTCGCCTTTTACCTGGTCGATGTATCTGGTCACGGCGTCTCCTCGGCGCTGGTGACCGCGCTGATCAAGCACAGCATCATGCACCTACTGCGCGAGCGATCGCTGTTTGCCCAGCTGGATAGTCTGGATCGCGATGTGCTGGACGTCCTCGAGTTGATCAATCGCGAGCTGCTGTCGACGCGCCTGGACAAGCACGCGAGTATGTTTGTCGGCGTGGTCGACAGCCGCGCACGCAAACTCCACTACGCCGTGGCCGGCCAGGTACCCATGCCGGCTCTGGTGACTGCCGGGGGTGCCGAGTGGCTGCCGGGCAAGGGGCGGCCATTGGGGCTGTTTGAGGAAGGTGACTGGGAGGTGTCGCACACCAGTTTGCCGCAGGGCTGGCGGCTGGTGGCCTGCTCCGATGGTGTGCTGGAGCTGTTCGAAGGCGATCTGCTGGAGCGGGAAGCCAAGCTGCTGCAAGTGATCGACAACAGTCGCGGCGACCTCGATAGTCTCAGCGCCGAACTCCACCTGGATACGTCCGAAGCCCTGCCGGACGACGTCACGATACTCACCTTGCGGCAGAACTAATTCCTCGCCTGACCGGCTGTGCACGATTCCTGCATGGAAAATTGCGGGTGGGGTGTGCGTTGGTTGGCAAAGGCTGTGACTACAAAGTCTGATATTGCCGGCGCTTTTCCCCTTGTCAGTACCAACCCGCAGGAGTAAGCTCCGCCCACTTTATGCACAAACGTGGTGATCTCACCGGATCGCCTTGTGTTGGGTTCTCCACAAGTGAACAGTTGCCGTCTGTAAGCGCGCTCAAATAGTGCGATTTGGACGAGCCAGGGGTTGTTATGCAGTCCGGGCAAATTATGGTTGGCGCCCACGAGGGCGTGTACGTCATCAAGCTGGTAGGCGATGTGCGCCTCAATCTGTGCACGTCGTTCGATGACTTTATCGACAATATGTTTGCGCACGATGATTTCACCGATGTGGTGTTCGATCTGCACGGCGCGGAAGGTGTGGATAGTACGACCCTGGGTCTGATGGCAAAGATCGCCATTCGCGCACTCGACCGCGGCTGCCAGAAACCGCTGGCGCTGTCCGCAGACAAGGGAATCCGGCACCTGCTGGACGCGATGGGGTTCGATGCGTTGATCGAGGTCAGCGACGAGCGCCGCGATTTCGCCACGGAAACCAAGCCGCTCAAGTGCAAGACACCGGATGAGTGCGCCGCCCGCGAGAAGGTGCTGGAAGCGCACCGGGTGCTGATGAGCATGAACGAGCACAACGCGGAGACTTTCCGCGATCTGGTGCACACGCTGGAAAGGGAGTGCACGCCGATGGAGAAGCCCTCGGCGCGCATGCATTGAGTCTCGGCATCGATCCCGCCCGTCTATTTCCCCCGATATAAGTCCCCAAACCGGTTCTACGCGATCAACTGACGCCGGACCGGCCGTCTCCTGTGATCCTTACTTTTCCGCTTTGCGCAATTCCCGGGCCTCGGCCCGCGCCCGGGTAAACAGCCCGTGGGGCAGGTAGATCAACTCGGCGACCCGGCGAATCAGGTGCTCTTCGAAGGCTTCGATCACATCGTCGGAGAACGCCACCTGCCACATCTGCAGGACCAGCAGGTACTTGTCCTGTTCGCTGAACTGGTCGTTGACCGTCTGTGTGAACTCGTACAGCGAGGTAGCCTGTTCGCGCCGCGCGAGGGCGCTTTCTACCAGCGCGGTCGTCGCATCGGTATCCAGCTTGTAATGCTGCTGCAGCAGGTCACTGAGTTTGGCGATTTCGCGCTCATCCAGCCTCTGGTCGACCGTGGCCACTTCCGCCAGCAGCGCGGCGCTGATCATGCGCACATCCTTGTTGGGGCGCATTTCCACATCGGCACTGTTGCCGATCTGTTCAAACAACTTTCGAATCTTTGACAACATCTTCGCGCCCTGCGATCTCGGCCTGCAGCAACTGCTCCAGGCGTTCCTGGTCCTGTACAAAATTGCGGATGCCTTCGGCCAGTTTTTCCGTCGCCATAGCATCGCGGTTCAGCTGGTAGCGGAATTCCGCCTCGCTGAGGGGTTGAGCCGGTCGGGGCTCGCTCGCGATCTGTGTCTCCAGTCCGGCGGCCAGTGGCGCGGAATCCTCGGCGAGTTCCTGTAGCAGCTGCGGGCTGATGGTGAGTCGGTCGCAGCCCGCTAGCGCCTCGATCTCGCCGGTGTTGCGGAAGCTGGCCCCCATCACGATAGTGGGGTAGCCGCGCGACTTGTAGTAATGGTAGATGGCGCGTACCGACAGCACGCCGGGATCCTCTTCGGGGCTGAAATCGTCGCGGTCGCTGTTGGCCTTGTGCCAATCGAGAATGCGCCCGACAAACGGCGAGATCAGCGTTGCGCCGGCCTCGGCGCAGGCCACGGCCTGGCAGAAACTGAACAGCAGGGTCAGGTTGCAGTGAATACCCTCGCGCTCCAGCACGGCCGCCGCGGCGATTCCCTCCCAGGTAGAGGCGATCTTGATCAGCACCCGCTCCCGGGGCACGCCGGCCTGTTCATACAGGGCGATCAGCTGCCGGGCATAGTCGATGGTGGCGCGGGTATCGAAAGACAGGCGCGCGTCCACTTCGGTCGACACCACGCCGGGCACCAGCTGCAGGATCTCGGTGCCAATGGCCACCGCGAGTTTCATCGCCGCGAGTTTGGCGGTGCCCGCGGTAGAGCTGTCGCCGCCGTGGCGAGTCGCCCACTGCAGTGAATCGGCGATCAGTGTGCGGTATTGCGGCAGCTGCGCGGCCTTAAAAAGCAGGGAGGGATTGGTCGTGGCATCGTGGGGCAAATAGCGGCGAATGGCTTCAATATCACCGGTATCGGCCACCACCTGACTGCGTTGCTTGAGCTGTTCCAGTTTGTTCATTCCTATCCCTCGAGTATTGCTGATGTCCTTGGGGATTGAACCTCGTGTTCATATCCACAGTAAATATTCGTTACGCCGCCTGGGTCACCAGCGACAGTGCCTGTTCGAGCACTTCCGGGCCCGCGCCGGGCCGGTGGGCGTTTTCGCTCAGGTGGCGGCGAAATCGCCGCGCGCCGGGCACGCCCTGGAACAGCCCCAGCATATGCCGGCTGATATGATTCAGTCGCTGGCCGCGGGCAAGTTCGCGCTCGATGTACGGAAGCATCTGCCGGGCAACTTCCGCGGGGCTTGGACCCGCTTCGCCGCCAAACAGTTCGCTATCCACCTGCGCCAGTAATGCCGGCACCTGGTAGGCGGCGCGCCCCAGCATAACACCGTCGACTTGTTGCAGGTGCTGCTTGCACTCGTCGAGGGAGTTGATGCCCCCGTTGATGACGACTTCCAGGTTCGGGTAATCGCGTTTCAGCTGGTAGACCATGTCGTACTTCAGCGGCGGGATTTCCCGGTTTTCCTTCGGGCTGAGGCCGTTCAACCAGGCCTTGCGTGCGTGCACGATAAAGGTGGTGATACCGACGGCCGCCTGGGCTTCAACAAAGCGCGTCAGCCCCGCGTAGTCCTCCATATCGTCGATACCGATACGGTGCTTGACGGTGACCGGAATCGCGACGGCTTCGCGCATCGCCGCCAGTCCCGCCGCCACCAGCTCCGGCTCCGCCATCAGGCAGGCGCCGAAGCGGCCGGACTGCACCCGATCACTCGGGCAACCGCAATTGAGATTGACTTCGCTATAGCCCCACTGCTCGGCGATGCGGGCACATTCCGCCAGTTCGCGCGGATCACTGCCCCCCAGTTGCAGTGCGACGGGTTGCTCCGCCGCATCGAATTGCAGGTATTTTTCGCGATCGCCGTGGAGGATCGCACCGGTGGTGACCATTTCCGTATAGAGAGTGGCGCGCTTGCTGAACAGCCGCCAAAAGTAACGGCAGTGCCGGTCGCTCCAGTCCATCAGCGGAGCGGTACAGAAGCGGTGGGAGAGGGTATCGGACATAAATACTGCGTGCCGGAGTCGGGCGTGGGATTCGTGGTTCCGGGCATTATAGGGGATGTGCCGCCGATGCTCTAAAGCTCGCTAAAGATTGCGCTCTTTTTCGGAGCGACCGGCGCCGGAGCGTTGTTCCACTTCGCTGATCCCGGCTTCGCTGGAGGCGTCCAGGGTCGGGCGCAGCTTGCGCAGGATTTTGCGCGCCGTGGCCCGGTAACTGGTGAGCTTGCCACCGGCGACGGCCAACACGCGCGGGTGCTTTTCGTCATCGCAGCACAGCAGGGTCTCGCGGGGGCGGGAAAACGGCGATGTGCCATTTTGCGGCAGGACTCGCAGGCCGGCGAAGCTGTCGCAGATATCGTGTACCTGCAAAGTACGGGTTTGCGGAAAGTAGCGCTGTACGGTACGCAGCAGGTAGCTCTCTTCCTCGAGCGTGGGGGTGACATCACGCGGGTCGCCCTCGTAGCTGCGCTCGGTGGTTCCGACCAGGGTCTTGCCCTTCCACGGCATCACGAAGACGGCGCGACCATCTTCTGCCTCGACATAAAATATCTTTTCGCCCAGCGACAGAGATAACAGGATGTGCGTGCCGGCGACGAGTTCCAGTGGCGGCAGTGGCGCGGCCGGCGCGCAGAGTGTATTGGTGTCGGCAACCCAGGGCCCGCTGCAGTTGATAAGCACCCGCGTACGCAGCGTGCTGAGCTGGCCGTCGGCAACATAGTCGACCCGCATTCCCTGGGGGGTCAGTTCCGCGCCGACCAGACTGCCGGGGCAGATCAGGTGGGCGCCGCGGGCGACAGCCGAGTCCACCACATTGCGCGTCAGAGCTGCATCGTCAGTCTGCCCATCGTAATAGCGATAGACGGCCACCAGTTCGTCGCAATTCAGTCCGGACAGATTGTCCCACTCCGCGCGCGGTACGGCGCGAAATCGCGAGTAACCGCTGGTCACGCCGGACAGCAGGGCATAAAGCGAGAGCCCGAGACGAATGAGCCACGCGGGGCGCTTGCTGAAGCGGTACACGGGAATGTAGAAGGGCACCATGCGCACCAATTGCGGCTTGTTCGCCAGCAGCCAGCGGCGTTCGCGCAGGCACTCGCGCACGAGCCGGAACTGTCCGCTCTCCAGGTAGCGCAGTCCGCCGTGAATCAGTTTGGACGAGCGTGAGGAAGTAGCGGTAGCGACTCCCAGTTGCTCGAGGATGGCTACGCGGTAGCCGGCCATCGCCAGGGCCTCCGCGGCGCCGGCGCCCTGAATGCCTGCTCCCACTACCAGGGCATCAAAATCCGTAGACATCACTCGCTTCCCGGGAACGCATCAACAGCGGCAGATTTCCCGTCAGGATGTGATGAGCGCCGCGGGCGCGCCAGCGCACCGCGTCCTCCGGGGAGTTGATCTCGTAGACCACCCACTGCCAGGGCCCCGGCGGCAGTTCTTCGCAGTCAATGCGACTGTCGCGAATCAGCAGGTAGTCCGGCGCCAGGGTGACAACGCCTGCGGACAGACTTTGCGCCACACTGGACACCTTGAGAGCCACCTGGTGGCAGCCCAGATTCCGCGCCATGCGCAGACTGCGGAAATCGCGAGTGAGCAGGGCAAACGAATCGCTGTGCGCGAGCAGCTGTGAGACCACAGGCGCCACCGCTGCGTCGGTACCCATGCGCTCGAGAACGTCAGCCGGGAGCTCAACAAACCAGTCCAGGTGCCGGTGGCGGCCGGCCCAGTCCACGACCTCGGCGAACCTGTTCAGTGGAGTCTGGCTCAGTTCGCGATCGCGCAACTGGTAGAACGGACGCAGACGACCGCCGCCAGTGCGCAGATGAGGTTCGTGGAAGCACCAGGGGGTGTCGTCGGCACTGAACTGTATCTCCGTCTGGATGGCACAGGCGCCAAGACTGTGCGCACCTTCGAACGCGTCAATGGTGTTCTCCAGATGGCGAATTTTGTCGCCTCGATGAGCAATCAGCATTCGGGTCAGATCCGGGTGGCGGACGTTATTGTCGTCGTGGCGCGAAAACCG
Source organism: Microbulbifer hainanensis (assembly GCF_014904735.1). Taxonomy (GTDB): domain Bacteria; phylum Pseudomonadota; class Gammaproteobacteria; order Pseudomonadales; family Cellvibrionaceae; genus Microbulbifer; species Microbulbifer hainanensis. The sequence goes on from NZ_JACZCR010000033.1 coordinate 251,233, forward strand.
TGTCGCGCCGATCCTCTTGTTACAAGGCGGGCGGGTAGAACCCGCGCCGACCAGGAGGGTCGGCCCTTACTGAAAAAATAGTCGTTGCGACTGATGTTGCAAGACGTGGGCCGATGAAAAGTTGGCGCGAAATGCTCCAGTCGGGGCGTCTCGGTACACCTGTCTAGACTGGATTAAAGGGCACCGTTCGGTCGGCAGCGAGCGCGGTGATAACCAGAGTTCAGGGATTGGAGGTTGGCGCCATGGTATTCAGAAGAGCTGCCGTCTGTGCCTTGCTGTCGGCGGTCGGCCTGTTCTCTTCTGTGGCTGCCGTAGCGGAGGCAGTGTCGGCATCGGCGTCCGCCAGAATCACATTGCATGTTTCCGCACGCTTGCAGCTGAAATCGCCGGTGCCCGGTGCGCCTCAGCAACTCTGTATCAGCCAAGTTCCCGCGCAAAATTACTATCTGCTGCTTGCGGAAGACTCGCAGGCGCTTGCGACCGCAGGTCACGTTGTAGGGCGGCAGGGAAGCTACTGTCTCAAGTCGGCGGTGACTGCTCAAACCGGGTACGTGATGGTCGTGGCACAGTAGTTGTATCTGGCATCCGGCCCCTTAAAATGACGGGAGTTTTCTCTCACTCTGAATGCCAGCCTTCATGAAAAAAATAGCGCTCGCCTGTCTTGTTTTGCTCACGCAACCGGCCCTGGCTGCCATGTCCCTGGACAAGATCATTGTCTATCTGGATGACACGCCCAATGCCCGCGATGACATCGTGGTCAGCAACCCGGACGCAGAGCCCCTTTACCTGCAGACGGAAATTTTTCGGGTCGACAACCCCGGCAAGCCGGATGAAAAGCGTGTGCGAGTGGTGACACCGAAAGACTTCAAACTGCTGGTCAGCCCGTCCAAGGCGGTCTTGGCGCCCGGTGAACAGAAGCGTTTTCGCCTGATGTCGCTGGAACGCAACCTGGAACAGGAAGTCGTGTATCGGGTGACGTTCAAGCCGGTGGTCGGGAAGATCAAGAGCGACCGCACGGCGCTAAAAATACTGGTGGCCTATCAAGCGCTGGTGTTTGTGGAGCCCCAGAATGGCAAATACGACCTGCAGCTGGTGAAGCGCGACAGCGGCTGGGCGCTGGAAAACCGGGGCAACATCAATGCGGATGTGAGTGAACTGCAGTACTGCCAGTCCGCCACCGATTGCCGGGCGCTCGGTGTGAAAGGCCGCATCTATGCAGGCGCCGCGCTGCCGATTGACGAAACGTTGAGTGGCGGCCACCTGTCCCTGCACGCGCGCAGCAATCGTGACAGCCGCACTGTGGATATTCCCGTGCCGGGTCGGAGCTGAGGTCGCTTATTGCAGTTCCACCGTCAGCGTCAGGGTGTCGGTGTAGTTGGCTCCGGTTGCCCTCTGCAGCTCTGTTTGCGGTACCACGATCGTGATGCGCATATTGTTTTCGAGATATTGATTGCAGTCACTGCTGGCGTGGCCACTCCAGGTGTTACTGGATGGAATACCGTCGCTCAGGGATTCGCTGCTGCCGCTGGCAATGTCTGACACCGTGGCGCTGTAGCTCAGGTCTTCCGGTCCCCGCAGAATAAAGTTGCCGCTGCCGTTCTGACTGTCGGCCGTCAACCGAAACTGTGCGCCGAGCGCACTGTAGACACAGAAGTCCTCGCTATTCTGTACATCGCCGCTGCCGCTCGCGGTCAGTGGCAGGTCCTGCAGACCGGATATGCGAATTTCCGTATCTTGCACCAGCTCGACAATAAAATGAATTTCGTAACCGCTCTGCAGTTTTGTGGTGGGCTTGCTGCCATCGCAGGGAAAGGAACCACCGAAATCATTTTTCCCACACTGATCGATGGAAAGGGTAAATTCGCCCGAATAATAACTGTCTTTCGGTGGAGAGCCGACAGCGAGTGCCACCTGAATGCTGACCGGTACCTGCTGGCCGTTGTCGCCGCCGGAAAACAGCGTCTTGCTTTCGGCGTCGGGTTTGAGAGTTTCGCTTAGTCCTGCGCTGGCATAAGTGAAATTGATCTTGACCCGATCGCCGCTTGAGCCGGTCAGTACGAACTGTTTGCCCTGCTTGGGGCCCGACAGTGTTACCGCATAGGGCGTCGCGTAGTCACAGTTGGCGCTGGTCCAGTTCGGGGAGCAACTGCGCACGGAGAAGTTGACATCTCCCTGGTCCCGGATACTGGATTTGTACGCGAGCGCCGTGCGGCTGCCCTCCAGATTGCAGATGCCAATCAGGCGCTCGTCGTAACCTGCTGCAGCGGCGTCATTCGGTGGCCCGGCACCCAAATCGCAGGGACGGGCATTGGTTGAATCCGCCACTGCGGGCTGCCAGGCAATGGCGAGGGTGAAAAAGAACAGCGCGAACCCCTGCCAACTAGTGTTGTGCAACATTCAGTTCCCCCTGCATGCAACTGGCAGATGCCAGATCGATATCGCCCAGGTTGAGCCAGTTTTCCCCCGATGCCTGCTGCGGCACTTGTACCGAGCAGTCTTTCCAGCGCACCGACGGCACTTGCAGTTTGCGCGGATCGGTTTGCCATTCCAGTTGGAATACGCCGAATTCGTCCGTTTCCGCAGTCGTTCCACCGATGGAAATTTTTGCCCTGGCGACGGGCTCTCCCGCCCTGACGATACGCCCGAGTACCAGAATCACCGGCTTGATATCGTAGCTGGTGGTGGCGACATTGCCCGGGTAAAGGGTGAGGGTATGCTGCATTTCACGGTAGTCGTAGAAACCGTCAGAAAGCGGCTTCAGCGTCAGGTCATAGCTCTGGAACGCGGGCAGGTTGATCACGGAACTATCCCCACCTTTTGCGGTGCCCCGGCGTACACCGTTGACCAGGATTTCAAAATCCTCTTCTGCACTGCCATCGATATTTACCATGATTGCGCTGTTGAGCGCCTGTTCCCCACCCCAGGCAAAGTGGCGGCCGGTTGTCAGTAGGTTGGTGCTGAAACTGCCCAGATAATTAAGGGATGTGCCGCCGTCGATCGCGTCGCGCCGGTAATCCAGTGTCGAGGTCAGGCGGCCGCGACGGCCGGCAATTCGGGTCGAGCTGCCCAGGAATCGATCGTCGGCCGAGAACTCACCGGTAAACTGCTGATCCACATCGGCGATCCAGCGGTCGCCGTCATTCCACGCTGAATTGAATCCCAGGCGGGTGTTCTGGCCGTCACTTCTCCCGCTGTCGGTACGCAACCTCGCACTGTGGGACCAGCGGCCATTGCGATAGCGAAACTGGATCGAGGCTGTAGTGAGCTGATCACCGTCCGCGTCACTGTGGGCTAGCGACAGCTCCCCGAGCCAGTAGCGGCTGCGGAATACATTGCGGCGATACTCCAGCGTCGTCAGGTAGGTAGCCCCGGTAAATTCCGCATCCAGTACATAATCGGGTGAAGAAAAATATACGCCGCGATCCTGTTCCGAGTAGCGCAGGGACAGCTGGCCGCCGTACAGCGTGCTGGTCAGGCTGGCATTGCGGCTGTAGTAGCTGCGCCCCAGCAGTGAGTAATCGACATCATTTGCGGTGGCTGTATCCAGTTTCGTCTCTGATGCGCCCAGAGTGAAATAGGGCGTTTTTACCAGCGCATAGAGTCGGTGGCCGCTGCTACCATCGCTGGTGCGCAACAGACTCGGGGACAGCTCCAGGTGTCCACCGATCCAGCGCGCTCCCAGTTCTGCCAGCTGTTGGTGTCCGGTACCCGCCACGTTGGCGATGAAGGCACCATTGTCGGTTACGCGGCGGGCGACACCGGCCTGGAGAAAATAATCGCTGGTGCCCTCGGGCAGCGTACTGTCCGGGGAAATCTCCGCGGGCCTGCCGGCCTGTATCGACCAGCGCCATTCCCCCGGTGCGGGCAGCTGCGCGTCCTTGGCAAAAAACTGTTGGTATTGCGCCAGCGGACGCCCGCTGTAGTCAAAGGTGCGGATTTCCACATCGTAGGCACCGCCTGGCAGGCCGGAGGTGTCAATCAGCTGGTTGCCCGCTTCCAGAATCTGGCTGTGTAGCAGCCGGCCGTCCCGGAAGATTTCCGCCCGGCCGCGAACCGGCATATTCACCTCGATGGGCGCGCCCTGTTGGTAGCGGTTGTCGCTGCGGCTGTTGTTGGAACTCTTGTATTCGGCGCCGTATAGATACGGCGACGGAACGAAGCTGCCGAACCCGCTCTGTGGTTGGATCAGGCCGAGCGCATAAGATCGCCCGCGGTAATCCCGTGTCCAGTTGAGTTCGTAGACCTGCGACTGCCCGTTATCCACAGCCGACCACTGGCTGTGCAGGCCGCTCTCACCAAAGCTCAGGATGGACTGGCCGAACAGGGATGCGCTGCCTGACTCCCGGCCATTATCCGCGCGCACACCGGACCAAGTACCGGTGAGGTTCTGCATGAAGGAGACGCCGCTGCTGGATTCCGGCAGATAGGGATCGCGGATGGCCGCCTGCTGCGGCAGGAACGCCGGTGCAATAAACACATCCACGCGGAAGTGATCTGGATCATAGATCACCCCGAGGGTGTCCGGTTTGAGGAATCCGCAATCCGGCTGCTGCCGGCTGTAACACACGCGGTGGGAGTTGCGCAGCTGCGGTTCGCCGAGGTAGTTCAGGACTTCGTCGGGCGCGAGAGTTTCCGGCAGCAGATTCAGCACCGCTTCGGGGTCATTGAACCGCAGGGTATGCAGATTAACGGTGACCTGTGTCGTGCCCACGGGTTTGCCGCCAAAGTACACGTCAGCCACCAGTTGCTGCGGCCCGGTGAGATCGGCAAAGCCCTCCGGCGCCCCGGTTTCCAGCGTAAAGGCCGCACTGGCCGCCAGCGCCAGATTGCATCGGGCACAGCAGACCAGCGCAATCAGGGCGACTCCGATCGCGCGCTTCATGATGTGATGGCAATTTCTACCGGAGGTCAGCCCCGGCAGAAATCGGCGGCGATCAGTTCGCGGTCACGGTGACCGTCAGGGTGTCGCTGTAGTTCGTTTCGGTGGCGGCTTCCCAGTCGGCCGAAGCGATGGCGACAATCACTCGTGCGTTGTCCGTGGCACAGCCCAGGTTGCCGACGCGATTGAAACTGCCCGCTACATCACCGCTGCTGTCAGCGGGAAGACCGGTGGTGTCGCTGGTGTTGTTAATGAACGAGGCGGAGTAGGGCAGGTACTGTGAAGTCCCATACAGGTCGAAATCATCCGAACCCGCGCCGACACCGCCGGTTGCGCCGTTTGCGCTGGTGAGCTGCACGCTATATTGACCAAAGCCAATACCCCCCACGCAGAAATCGGTGAATCCGCTGATGGGATCCCCGGAGACTGCGCCAGTGGTGGTCAGCGGGATGTCTTGAAAACCCTTGGCGATGATCTGGGTGGGCACATTCAGGGTGATACCGATAGTGCCACTGGAATTGCTGGTACCGGCGGTTCCCTGGGTGGCGGCCGACACGCTCAGTGCGGCGGCGCTCAGGGTCGCGGCCATCGAGATGATGAGTGCTTTCTTATACATGATGAAATTTCCTGGAACCTTGTAGCTTTTAGTTTTATGTGCCCTATTGACGAAGGGCGGTCGCTTTCCCGCCAGCACAAAGATGACTTGTGCGTCAATAGTTGGGACGGACGTCGCGGGCGCAATAATACTCATTTTGTGACACGGTTGACGCTTTATGTGAGGTGCAATTCAAAATAATGGCGCCATTTTTTTCTTATTTTCCGCTTATTCAGTTGATACGCGGGTGGCTGGGCCCCGGATTGCTCCGGCGCTATAATCGCGCGCCTCAAAGAAGCCTTCTTTCACTCACCTCCAACCAGGTTTGTCATGACCGTAAGAACCCGAATCGCACCTTCGCCCACCGGTGATCCCCACGTTGGCACCGCCTATATCGCCCTGTTTAACCAGTGCTTCGCCCGCGCCCAGGGTGGCCAGTTCATTCTGCGCATCGAGGACACCGACCAGCAGCGCAGCACCCCCGAATCCGAGCAGGCGATTCTCGATAGCCTGCGCTGGCTGGGGCTCGACTGGGATGAGGGTCCGGATGTCGGTGGCCCGAATGGCCCCTACCGCCAGAGCGAGCGCGGCGACGTCTATAAGCAGTACTGCGACGAACTGGTCGAGAAGGGCCATGCGTTCCACTGCTACCGCACCGCCGAGGAGCTGGAGCAGCTGCGCGAACAACTGCGTGAGGCCGGCCGTACCGCGTTGAAGCCCAGCGATCTCGCTCTGCCCGAAGCGGAAGTGGAAAAGCGCAAGTCCGCGGGCGAGCCCTATGTCGTGCGCATGAATGTGCCCGAGAGCGGCACCTGCATCGTGGAAGACCTGCTGCGCGGCCCGATCGAGATCGACTGGGCCCAGGTGGACGCGCAGATCCTGCTCAAGTCGGATGGTATGCCCACTTACCACCTGGCCAACGTAGTGGACGATCACCTGATGGAGATCACCCACGTACTGCGCGGTGAGGAGTGGATCAATTCCGCCCCCAAGCACAAGCTGCTGTACGAATACTTCGGCTGGGTGATGCCGGTGCTGTGCCACCTGCCGCTGCTGCGCAACCCGGACAAGACCAAGCTGTCCAAGCGCAAGAACCCGACGTCCATCCTCTATTACCAGCGCGCCGGCTTTATGCCCGAAGCGCTGCTGAACTACCTCGGCCGCATGGGCTGGTCCATGCCCGACGAAAGTGAGAAGTTCTCCCTGGACGAGATGCTGGAACACTTCGATATCCACCGTGTCTCCCTCGGCGGCCCGGTGTTCGACGTGGAGAAGCTGTCCTGGCTGAATGGCCTGTGGATCCGCGAACTGGAAAACGAGCAGCTGGCCGACCGCCTGCAGGACTGGCTGTTCAACCGCGACAACCTCCTCAAGGTGCTGCCCCACGCCCGCGCGCGCATGGAAACCTTCGGCGACTTCGCGCCACTGGTCAGCTTCCTAGCCGCCAGCCAGCTGCCGCTGAGCGAAGCCAGCTTCGCCGACAACAAGCTGGAACTGGAAGACCAGAAGAAACTGCTGCAGTTCGCCCTCTGGCGCCTGGAAGCCCTGCGCACCTGGGATCGCGACAAGATCTTTGAGGCGATGAAGGGCCTGGCCACCGCCATGGAAATCAAGCTGAAGGACTTCAACGCGCCACTGTTTGTCGCCATCAGCGGCACCACGGCCTCCTTCTCCGTCATGGATGCCATGGTCCTGCTGGGCCCGGACCTCAGCCGCGCCCGCCTGCGCCACGCTATCGAAGTGCTCGGCGGTGCCGGCAAGAAGGTGATGAAGCGCTGGGAAAAAGAGTACGCGTCACTCGGGTAATCGCGGCCTAAAAATTCGATAACGAAAGCCATCGCCGCCACCGGTAAGCATTCCGGTGGTGGTGGTGGTTTTTTTTGCAGTACGGTCGTCCGGAATCCGTCAGATATACAGGATTGGCGCTTTAGCCTCATTAAATGATCATGAATTGGTATTGAGGCTGGCGATGATCACTTGGTAAAGTGTGATGCATGTCACGTTTTAGGTGGGTAATACGCGCCAGTTCGCGAAAGTGGCAATTGAATACAAAAGCTGAATAAGCAGCACCAGATTTATATGAATAAGGAAAAATACGATGGCGGGTGTTAAAAAAGCCGTGATTCCAGTAGCCGGTTTGGGGACCCGCATGTTGCCCGCGACCAAGGCAATCCCGAAAGAAATGCTGCCAATTGTGGATAAGCCCCTGATTCAGTACGTGGTCAACGAGGCGGTGGCCGCAGGGATCAAGGAAATCGTACTGGTGACGCATGCCAGTAAAAACGCCATCGAAAACCACTTCGATACTTCGTTTGAACTCGAAGCCCAGCTGGAAAATCGCCTCAAGCGCCAGCTCCTCGATGAAGTCCGCTCAATCGTTCCCAGCGATGTCACAGTGATTTCCGTACGCCAGGCAGAAGCCAAGGGGCTCGGTCACGCCATCGCCTGTGCACGCCCAGTCGTTGGCGACAACCCGTTTGCCGTGTTGCTACCGGATGTGCTGGTTGATCAGTATGCCGCCGACCCGGCTACAGCCAACCTCGCAGCAATGGTGCGAAACTTTAACGCGACCAACTCCGGCCAGATTATGGTTGAGCCGGTGGCCTGGGAGGATGTTAGTAAATACGGCGTTGTGGACTGCCTCGGTGCGGACCTGCAGGCGGGCGGAGTGGCAAAGATTGATGGCCTGGTAGAAAAGCCCAGTGTCGATGCCGCCCCTTCCAATATGTCGGTGGTGGGCCGCTATGTACTGCCAGCACATATCTGGACTTTGCTGGAGAAAACGCTGCCGGGCGCGGGCGGGGAGATTCAGTTGACGGACGCGATCGACGAACTGTTAAAGATACAGACCGTAGATGCGTACCGAATTGTTGGCTGCAGTCACGATTGCGGCAACAAACTGGGCTACATGAAGGCCCAGATCGCCTACGGCGTGCATCACAGTGAGGTTGGTGCAGCGCTGCGTGACTATCTGGCTGCAAAGGGGCGTGAAGCCAAGGTTACTGTAGGAACCTCTGAATAGTGGGGTTCAAAGGGTGGCACGTGACCGGATCGTGATCGGTAGTGCCCTTACAGCCTTTGTGACCGGTTGGCCTAACTATTTGATTAAAAAGTCGTTTTTCTAGTTGACAGCCCGGCGCCCCCTGTTAAAATGCGCCCCGCTTTCGACGGAAAGAAAGCAATTTGGGGCTATAGCTCAGCTGGGAGAGCGCAACACTGGCAGTGTTGAGGTCAGCGGTTCGATCCCGCTTAGCTCCACCAAACAAAGAAACCCCCGTACCGAAAGGTGCGGGGGTTTTTTGTTTGCCCGGGGTCTGGTGTGCGTGCCGCTGCATGGGGTTTCAGGCCGTAGGGGCGACCAGCCCTTGCTCTACCAGATACTAAGCGTTGGCGGATGAGTAGCTGCCAGCCCATGATTATTGGTGCTACTTTCCACGAGTGCCCATTCCTCCCAGATCTGCACTTTTGCCAATCTCTTCGTTCATCACCTCTTTGTAGGGTTCACGCATTTCTTGGCGCGTTGCCCCGGATGTCCCGAGGGTAGGGGCATCCGCCTTCAATCGGTCGCGCGCACATATCCAAGACTGTCCGAAACTTCCTAAATTTTTGAAACTGCCTCCCTGTTCCGTTTTGAATGTGCTTTGTAGTGCTCCAATAGGGCAGGACGAGACTGGTAACTGTTCGCGCTGGACAGCCTGTAGCACCGCAGCGGTTGTTATTTGCTGTGCAGATGGTGCTTTTTAGATCGTTGTTGTCGCTAGTGGCGAAGGAAAAATGCGTTGGATGGTGTGATGTCCCGTCTTCATCGCCCGATCGCTTTAAGGCGTCCTGAATGGTGAGCGCTGCTTCCCTTTCTCATCATTCAATTCATTCAATCGCCTTCAGTGTGATGCGATGGTGTGGGGCGGCTCTCCGCCTCATTCTCCCGATCTAGCATATTGGGGGCGATTCAAGCCTCTGTGGGTTTGGAGGCTGAAGCACACTGCCCAAATTCCTGAAATCGTCTCCGAGCCGTTGGATTTGTACGATTTTTTGCAAAGTGTTCGGGTTTAGATCAGCCCAAAAAAAATACCCCGCGAACGGAACCCCGCCCAGCGTTTTTTCGTGAGAGTCCCTAGAACAAAGATTTCGCGCCACTGAGTGCACTGTGCAATAAAAACAGACAGGAACGATGACCATATTTTCCTTTCCAGCCAAAAGCCGCACACAGTTCGAGCGCGCGCTCGCACCGCATATCGACAGTCTCTACCGGCGCGCCTTCCACCTGACCCAGTCGCGCTTCGATGCGGAGGAACTGTTGCAGGACCTGATGCTGAAACTGTATGGAGACGGTCCGCGCCTGGCGGAAATCAGAGAGGTGAGATCCTGGGCCATGCGCGCACTGTACAACCTCTATGTGGATGGGTGGCGGCGCAAAGTCCGGCAGCCGGAGCTGCACTCGATTGAGCAACTGGCCGAAACCCCCGAGGGGCTGCCTCCCTGCGAGCGGCCCGACCCCCTCGCACAGGCCAGTACCGCGCAGGATAGCCGCCGCCTGCGGCACGCACTGATGGATCTCAGCGTCGAGCATCGCAGCATTTTGGTGCTGCACGATATCGAGGGGCACTCACTGCCGGAGATCGCGCGCCAGCTGGACATAGCCTTGGGAACGCTGAAATCGCGGTTGCACCGCGCCCGGAAAAACCTGCGCGACCAACTGATCGAGATGGAACCTTCCACAACGGAATATCGTGTAACCAGTCGGAGGCTGGCGAATCATGAACTGTAAATACTTCGACAATTTTCTCGACCATTACCTCGACGGACTGCTGGATGCCGATATCTCGCGGGCCATAGAAGCCCACGTGGCCGATTGCGACCGCTGCAGGAAGGTGAGAGACAAAGCCCGTGCACTGCAGGCCCAACTCGCCGGCCTGGACGTTGAAGCACCGAGCCCGGATTTGCAGCAGCGAGTGTGGCAGCCGCTGCGTGAGCAGGAGAGTACGCGCGCTGCCGGCAGGCGCTGGACGGGCCTCGCGCTGGCTGCCGGATTCGTGCTGGCACTGCTGCTGACGGCCTTGGTGCCGGACACGAACAGTAAGGTAGCTACCGTACAGCTGGCGCTGATGGAAGAGAAACATCTGCAGTTGATGTTTACCAGTGATGAGGCAGTGGACGGTGCGGCCTTCACCATCGAGTTGCCGGCCCATGTGCAGTTTCCGGGTTACCCCGAGCGACAGCAGGTGAGCTGGAGCGCGAATCTGAAACAGGGCAAAAACCTGCTGCGCCTGCCCATCGTTGCCGCCAGCGATGTGGACGACAAAATGATCGCGCGCATCCGCACCGCCGACTGGGAAAAAGTTTTTGAGCTCCGCCTGAGTACGACCAAACGCAGTTAAGGCGTCTCGAGCGACACATACGACACCATCGACATAAAAGGATCGACACTATGAAAAAGAAAAACGCAACAATTGCCTCGCTGAAAGTCATCACCTGCTGTGCGAACTTCCTGCTGGCATCCGTCGTGAGCTACGCCGATGACAGGCCCGATGCAGACGAACTCAGCGAGCTGGCCCAGGTGACCATGGATGTGGTCGAATCGGTAGATGCGGACGAACTGCTGAACAGCATCGAAGTCGATTTCGAAGACGATGATCAGCCCGAACACGACGGGGATGATGACGATAACGACGATGACCACATGGATGACGGGGATCACGACGAGAAGGGTGACCACGACGAGATGGACGACCACGACGAGATGGACGACCACGACGAGATGGACGATCACGACGAGATGGACGACCACGACGAGATGGACGACCTCGATGAGATAGACGATCTCGACGAGATGGACGACCTGGACGATGTAGAAGACCAGCGCGCAGATATGGAAGACCAGCGCGAGGATGCGAATGAGGATCGCGAGGACGACCAGGAGGATCTTGAAGACCTGGAAGACCAGCAGGAAATCGACGACTGATCCATTCAGCGGAAAAGAAAATCGACTGCCGCCCCGGGCGAATGCCCATGGCGGCTTTTTCGATTCAGCGGAGTAATAATAGTAATGAATAAGTATTCGACTGCCCGGCCAGTCAAGAGGCCCGAAAAAGCGAACAGCGCGTTCTTCGGGCGAAGTCAGTGGAATAAGCATCCACTGGTGGCCGCGCTGACCTGCCTGTTGTTCGCCGGGAAGGCGGCAGCTATCGAGCCCGGCGCGGAGCAATTGGCGGCGGGCATAGCGCAATTCAAGCAAGGCAACTATGAGACGGCGCTGATGCAGCTGGAAACGGCTCAGCAGTTCGGCAATCGCCAGCCGCAACTTTTCTACAACCTGGGCGTTACGCACTACAAGCTCAAGATGTACCGCCAGGCCATCGCCGATTTCCAGCAGGTGCAGGGCACCGAGCTGGCCGCACCCGCCCAGCTGAATATCGGCCTGTGCTGGGAAGCTCTCGGCGACGAAGCCAAGGCCCGGAGCGCTTTCCGTGCGGCCCGCACCAGCGGTGATGACAGGGTCGCCTACCTGGCCGGCCAGAGGCTCGGCCTGAAGACCGTCAGGGATGAGCGAGCCCGAGGCGACCATCCCTTCGGTAACCTGGAATGGGATGTCTACGCGAACTTCGCCGGGGGGTATGACGACAACGTCAACCTGGTGGCCCAGGATGCCCCCAGCCAGCAGGCGGACAGCTATACCCAGAGCTACGTCAGCGCCCGCTTGGGTTTCGCGAACTCCGCCCGGGTTTACGCCTCAATGTTCGACATCAACTACGCGGATGTGGATACCCAGGATTTCCGTATCGGCAAAGTCGGCATGGACTACCCGATGCGCGCCGCGGATTGGTACCTGCTACCCTCGGTGAACATATTCCAGTCCACGCTGATGGGCAGCGACTACCAGGACGGCTTCGATTTCAAGCTCAAGGCGCGCCGCTACTTCGGCAACAACGCCTTCACCACCAGCTACCGCTACTCGGATTTTGACGCTTCGGAACCGCTGTTCGAACCCACTGCCGGCGACCGCCACCGCTTGCGCTTCGAATACGAGGTGCCCACCGCATTTGGCGAGTTGCGTGGCCGCTACCAGTACGAAACCAACGACCGCAGCGACAGCCTCTCACGCAGCTATTCGCCCGAGCGCCACAGCCTGGCACTGCGTTACAAAAACAGCTGGAATGCACTGCAGGGCTATTTTGACCTGGACTGGCGCAGCAGTGACTACGGCACTGTGGCGACAGTGACCCGCGAGGACGAACGCCTGCGCAGCACCCTCGGGGCCAGCTATCGGCTGACGTCCAACTGGAACCTGGGGTTTAGATACCAGTACACCGACAACGACTCCAACCTGCCTGAGGAGCGCTACAGCCGCAACCTGTATCTTTTGGATGTGAGTTTCGGTCTGCCGCGTCTCTGATTACCGCAGTCCCTCCTTTCCCCCGCCCCGGCCTTGCCGGGGCTATTCAGGCCTCCTGACAGATTGGCGAGCGAAAGTCGGCTGATGGCAATTGGCTTCGATCTGACTCTGGAGCCCCCTGACCCACTCCCGATCTCTATTCCAACGGCTTCTTGGTGATATCCGTAGTTGAGCCTTCTTGTCCAAACAGAATGCGGCAGCAAATTACCGACGGGATCTGTTTTCAGGTGCTCTGTTTTCAGGTGCATAGGTGGATTCGGTTGCAGCTCCTCTCTGGTTAATGCTTGGTCGTGTTGGTCTGGAGTTATCAGCAGAACCATTAATTGAACACAGAAGAGGGGGGGAGATATACGGCATTTTCCTGCCCCTCCGCGGCCCTGAAGCAATCAATGGTTCCGAATTCTTGACGATGTTACATCTCGCTATGTTGAAGCGGCAGCTTGGTAAGCTCTATGCCCTGCTACGCCGGTGCAGACAGGTATCTAGTGGCCGGAGTGAGGACTAGCCCGCTCGCTGCACCTCCATGAGCCGCGCCTTCCACGCCACGGCCAGGCACGGCAGAAAATTGATCGCCGTCGCTGGCGCCTGCAGATGGAAGTCGGTGGTGAGCATGATAAGCTCGGCCACAATTGCCATCAGCGCAGCGAAGGACATCCCCGGCAGTAGGCTGTTGCGCCGTTTGCGCAATGCCACGAAGGCCTGGGCCAGGCTCCAAAGAATCGCCGCGCCCAGCATCAGCGTGGCGGGCAGGCCGGACTCGATGGCAAACTGCAGGTAGTCGTTGTGGGCTTGGTCGTAAAAGCTCTGGATCTCCGGGCCTTTTACACTGGGAAAAGACGAATAAAAACTGCCGCCGCCGGTGCCCGCCAATGGATGCTGTTCGATCGGCGCCATACCGTACCGATTCACCTCGTCGCAGGTTTCCTGCGCAAGGCTGGTCTTTTCCAGCCGGTCTTTCACCTTTTCGAGCCCGAACCAGCTGCCCACGATCATCACGTCGATCGCCATCAGGTTCGCCAGTAACACGGTCAGGCCGAGGCTCTTCTTGCGAATCAGTAACAGGCCCAGCACACCGGTAATGGACATACTGGCAAAAAATGCCGTGTTGGCCATGCGCGAATGGGACATCGGCACGAGGGCTATGCTGGAATCAGCCAGGCACTGCGTTTACCGGGTAAAGCGTCGTTTCGGTGCTTTGATCGAGGCTTGCCCGGCTCAGGGGTATATGCTCGTTTGTTCGCTCAGGCATTGAATACCCTGTCTCTAGCTTCAGTTCCCCTCTCGGGTTCAATACCTTTGAACAGTTCAATCTGGATTTACCCATAGCGGTAAATGCTTTGGTTAAGAGGTTGGGATTTGGCATAATCTTCGTCAAGCAGCTCACGTATAAAAAATAAGCACACATTGATCGTGTGCCCGATTGGTACCAGGACCCCCATGACCCTGACCCAGTTCGTTGTAGCCGGCCTGTTTGTGCTGGTGATCGCGTCGCTCATCTTTACCCGTTTCCGACCATCGCTGGTATTTGGCTCGGCAGCGGCAGCTTGTTTCTTGACGGGGTTGGTGCCGGCCGAGTCTGTATTGCAGAAGGCGGTCAATCCCGGACTGGTGACACTGGTGGCACTGATTTTGGCTTCCATCGGCCTGGAGAAGGCGCGCTGGCTGCGCGCCGTTTCGGACGGCCTAATCAACGGTTCCCTGCGCAGTAGCCTGTTGCGACTGACGAGCGCTACGGCATTGTGTTCGGCTTTTCTGAACAATACGGCGGTGGTGGCTGCGCTGGCGTCCAGTATCAAGGCGCAGCGACGCTACCCCGCGGCCAAACTGCTGTTGCCGCTGTCCTATGCGGCGATCCTCGGCGGTACCATGACGCTGATCGGTACCTCCACCAACCTGATCGTGAACAGTTTCGTGCTGGACCGAGGCGTTGCCGGTTTGGACTTTTTTGCATTCCTGCCGGTGGGTATTGCCGTGACCGTGGTGGGGCTGATCGTGCTGCTGTTGTGCAATTGGCTACTGCCCGAGGGGCGCGGTGCGCGGGAGGAGGTGGCTGAATACTTGCTGGAAGCGGAAGTCGTGGCCGATTCCCCCCTGGATGGCAAGACCGTTGAACAGAATAAGCTGCGCCAGCTGGAGACCCTGTACCTGATTGAAATTGTCCGCCGACGTCGGGTAATCAGCCCGGTATCGCCGACGGAGATCATCAGGAGCGGCGACAAGTTGATCTTCAGCGGCGATGTGCGGGATCTGGGGCGCCTGCAGGATATAGAAGGTTTGCGATTATTCGCGCTGGAAGATGAGGCGCTGAACATCGATTTGACTGAGGTGGTGCTCACACCCAGCTCCAGTATCCTGGGCCAGTCCCTGAAAAGCTGCCAGTTCCGCACCCGCTTTGACGCGGCCGTGGTGGCGATGCGCCGCGGCGGCGAGCGCCTCTCTGGCAAATTGGGTGAAATCGAGTTGCGCCCGGGAGATGCGCTGCTGCTGGCCGTGGGACCGGACTTTAAACACCACCGCAATATCGACAAGAACTTCTATGTCATCAGTGGAGGCGAGGTACAGCGGCAACTTTCCCGACGCGATAACTGGGCGCTGGGACTGGGCTTTGCCTGTGTGGTGGCTGGTGCGGCGCTGGGGTATTTCTCGCTACTTAAAGGCCTGGTCGTGCTTCTCGGCGGCATGATTGGCCTGGGCATCGTTTCCACGACAGAGTTACAGCGCCGATTCCCTTTCCAGATTTGGCTGATTATCGCCAGCGCGCTTGTGCTGGCCGAGGCTTTCTCCGGCAGCGGACTGTCGGATGCATTGGCCGGGGCGATGAAGAGCTCGCTACTAGGGGCTGGACCATTTGTGGCGTTAGTGGGTATTTACTTGCTGACGCTGGCACTGACTGAATTGATGACCAATAACGCGGCTGCCGCGTTGGCTTTCCCGCTGGCATGGAGTCTGGCAGAGAGCTTTGGTGTCAGCTGGATGCCGTTCGTCATGGCCGTTGCCTACGGCGCAAGTGCGAGCTTCCTGACGCCTTTCGGTTATCAGACCAACCTGATGGTGCAAAACCTCGGCGGATACCACCTGCGGGATTTTCTGCGCGCCGGCCTACCACTGACACTCAGTTACTCTGTGACAGTCCTCGTTCTGTTGCCGATAGTCTTCCCGTTTACAGCTTGAATCGTCTTATGGCAGTCCGGTCCGTTCGGGCTGCCGATTATCCAGCTTCATAAATTCCCTGTCTTTTTGCGAGTGCCGAGCAATCGCACTCCCCCTTTCCGATACTTCATCAATTCTTTCACTGGTTTTCATAGTGCTTAAGGTGATACCTGTCCAGAAATTCTGCCGATCAAAAAATAGGCATTAGGAACATCCGTACTTCAAGCAGGAAAGATTCTTGGAGGCTATACCCAAAATTAATCTGCGCTTTAACAGTGAATTCATGGCAAGCGTTTTAGCCATAGCGACAACGAGGCGCAGTGACAATGAGGGGCCGGGTTTTATCAGGATGCTGTCGTCAGAATAAGGCATATAAATCTTTCAGATATTTATAAGCGATTCTTTGGCGCGCTGATCTCGCAGTACCGGTTGGAAGTCTTACAAGTCAGTAACGTTGTAAAAGATGAAAGTACTGCTGGTGTTTGGTACGCGCCCTGAAGCCATAAAAATGGCGCCGTTGGTGGAGTTGTTGAAGCGCGATTCGCGCTTTTTGGTGAAAGTCTGTGTCACCGGGCAGCATCGGGAAATGCTCGACCAGGTGCTGAAGCTGTTTGACATAGTGCCTGATTACGATCTGGATATCATGGCCCCGGGGCAGGACCTCTACCAGATCACTTCGCGTATTCTCCTGGGGCTGCGGGAAGTCCTGACTGACTTCAGGCCGGAGCGGGTCTTTGTCCACGGAGATACCACCACCACGCTGGCGACGACACTGGCGTCATACTACCGGCAGATACCGGTGGCGCACGTCGAGGCCGGCTTGCGCACCGGGGATCTCTACAGCCCCTGGCCGGAAGAGGCCAACCGCAAACTCACCGGTGCCATTGCCAACCTGCATTTCGCGCCGACGCCGTTGTCTCGCAAAAACCTGCTGGATGAGTCCGTCGCCCCCCAGCAGATTGTCGTTACCGGCAACACGGTGATCGATGCGCTGTTAAGCGTCGTGCGCAAAATCGAAAACGACGATGAGCTTCGCCAGGAGCTGACAGCGGCCTTTCCCTTCCTCGATCCAGACAGAAAGCTCATCCTTGTTACCGGCCACCGCCGCGAAAGCTTCGGTGCCGGATTTGAAAATATCTGCCGCGCAATTCGCCAGATTGCCGAACGGGATGACGTACAGGTTGTATATCCGGTTCATCTGAATCCCTGTGTCCGCGAACCTGTGGAGCGTCATCTCAGCGGACTGTCGAATGTCAATCTGATCGAGCCACTCGATTACCTTCCTTTCGTTTATCTAATGCACCGGGCGCACATCATCCTGACGGACTCCGGTGGCATCCAGGAAGAGGCGCCATCGCTGGGCAAGCCGGTGCTGGTCATGCGCGAGACCACGGAGCGACCGGAGGCGGTGACCGCCGGAACCGTGAAACTCGTGGGAACGGATATCCAGAAGATAGTTTCCGGCGTCCGGGAGCTGCTGGAGGACACCGATACCTACGAAGCGATGAGTGTCGCGCACAACCCCTACGGCGACGGTATGGCCTGCAAAAAAATTGTGGAAGCCATCCTGGGTGGCGGCCTGGATACAGAATCTTTGGTGGGAGAAGAACCGGGTGTCGAGCATGCACATGCAATTTAAGCGGGTATCGGTTATCGGACTGGGATATATCGGGCTGCCGACAGCAGCGGTCTTTGCGTCGCGGGGGATCGATGTCATCGGTGTGGATATCAATCAGCGCGCCATCGATACGATCAACTCCGGCAGTATCCATATTGTCGAGCCGGATCTGGATATCGTCGTGCATGGCGTCGTCAACACCGGCAAGCTGCGCGCCACCCTGACGCCGGAACCGTCGGATGCGTTTCTGATCGCGGTGCCGACGCCATTCAGGGAAACACCGGAAGGTGGCTCCAGAGAGCCGGATCTCTCCTATATCCAGGCGGCCGCTGAATCCATTGCCCCGGTACTCGAAAAGGGCAACCTGGTGATTCTCGAATCCACCTCTCCAGTGGGTGCCACGGAAAAACTCTCCGCCTGGCTGCAGAGGGAGCGCCCAGATCTTACCTTTCCTCACGATAAAGGCGAGGCTGCCGATATCCGCGTCGCGCACTGTCCGGAACGGGTGCTGCCCGGCTGCGTGCTGCAGGAGCTGGTGGCGAACGACCGCATTATCGGTGGCATGACCCCGGCCTGCAGCGAGGCGGCCGTAGAACTCTACCGGATCTTCGTCAAGGGCGACTGCATTGTGACAACCGCGCGCACGGCGGAGATGGCCAAGCTCACCGAAAACTCCTTCCGCGATGTGAACATCGCCTTTGCCAATGAGCTTTCAATGATCTGCGACCGGCTGAAGATCAATGTCTGGGAATTGATCCGGCTCGCCAACCGCCACCCGCGCGTGAATATCCTCAATCCCGGCCCCGGGGTCGGCGGCCACTGCATTGCGGTGGACCCCTGGTTCATTGTCAGTAGCTGCCCCGAAGAGGCGCGGCTGATCGCCCAGGCGCGCAATATCAATGACGCCAAACCGGAACACGTGATCGGCCAGGCGATGGCGGCAGCCAACGCTTTCAAAGAGCCGGTGATTGCCTGTCTGGGCCTGGCCTTCAAGGCAAATATCGACGATCTGCGCGAGAGCCCGGCGCTGCAGATTGTCGACGCACTGGCCGACACCGATGTTGGGGAAATCATCGCGGTGGAGCCGAATATCTCTGAGCTGCCGCCGGCGCTGGCGGAAAAATCGGTCACTTTCCTGCCGCTGCAGCAGGCCCTGGAACGGGCCAATGTGGTGGTCGTGCTGGTGGACCACCAGGAATTCAAGGCGATCGACCGCAGTTACATTGCTGCCAAGGTAGTGATCGATACCCGCGGTATTTTCGGTTGATGCGGCTCACACCAGTTCCGCTGGTGGTCCGCTGACCAATGTAAAACTTGTGGTGATTCAAGGATGAACACACTCCTGACTCTGGACTACGAACTCTTTTTCGGAGATCACTCGGGCACGCCCCAGCGCTCGATGATCGGTGCGACGGAGCGCCTGTTGGCGGTGCTTGATGAGTACGAGGCGAAGGCGGTCTTCTTTGTCGATGCCTGTTACCTGTTGCGATTACGCGAATACTCCTGCCTTTTTCCCCGGCTGAAGCACGATTACCGACAGCTGGTGAGGCAGATACAGAAGATGGAATCTGAGGGGCACCAGATTCAGTTGCACATTCATCCGCACTGGGCAGATTCCTATTACAACGGTATCCGCTGGGAAATGGTGACGCGACGTTACCGGCTGCACGACTGGCGCCACGAAGAAGTACTGCAGATTGTTTCCCGCGCCACTGCAGAGCTGAACCGGCACCTGGTGAACCCGGTCTTCGCCTTCCGCGCTGGCGGCTGGTGTATCCAGCCATTCGAACGTGTGCGCGAAGCACTGGTGGAAAATGGTATCTACGTCGACAGCACGGTTTTTGCCGGTGGCCGCAGTCAGTCGGACACCCACAGTTTCGATTTTTCTGCAGCACCCGCGCGTGACAGCTGGCAGTTTGATGGAGACCCCTGTGTGCCGGAGGAGGGTGGTTGCTTCACCGAGATACCCATTTCCTCCAGCTGTGTATCACCGGCATTTTACTGGCGCCTGGCGCTGACCCGACTTTTTGGCGACAAGCAACGCCACGGTACTTTTGGCGATGGCGTACCCATCAAAAACAGCCGCGCCGGACTGCTGCGGCTGATGACGCGTAAATCCCACGCGGCGGTGTCCATCGATGGGTACAAGTCGTCCCTGCTGCTGCAGGCCTACCGGCAGGCGGTCAACGAACAGCGGCAATATTTTGTGGCGATGGGGCATCCCAAATCCCTGTCCGAGTTTTCCCTGCAGAACATCCGTCAGTGGCTGGGAGAGGTGTACGGTGCGGGCCATACGCTGCAGATTTTCGATCCGCTGCCGGTGGCGAGTCGGAGGTTGTCGATTCGCGAGCTGCTGAAGGATGCGGTATGAAGCGCATCGAATTTATGAACGCGCCGATGGATGCGGCGTCCATGAGCGAAACGGTTTCCGTGATCGAGGACAAGGTCACGGCCAATACCTTTACCCAGCATGTGGTCGTCAATGTCGCCAAGCTGGTGCATATGCGCAGCGATACGGAACTGGCGGAATCCGTGCGCTCCTGCGACCTGATCAATATCGATGGCATGGGTGTGGTCTGGGGCGCGCGATTCCTGGGACACCCGGTTCCCGAACGGGTGGCCGGGGTCGACCTGTTTTACCGCCTGCTGGAGATGAGCGCGGCCAGGGGGTTCCCGGTCTATCTGCTCGGTGCCAGAGCGGAAGTGGTGGAGAAAACAGCGCAGACTGTACAGCGCCGTTTTCCGGGCCTGCAGATTGCCGGCTATCACCACGGCTATTTCTGGGATGACGAGGCGGCGATGGTGGAGGCGATTCGAGCCTCGGGCGCGCGGCTGTTGTTTGTCGCCATTACCTCACCGCAGAAAGAGAATTTCATCAACCGCTGGCGCGACCAGCTGGGGGTGAACTTTGTCATGGGGGTGGGCGGTACCTTCGATGTGGTGGCGGGCAGGGTCAGGCGCGCGCCCCGGTGGATGCAGCGCGCGGGGCTGGAGTGGCTCTACCGGGTAATCCAGGAACCGCGCCGCATGTGGAAACGCTATCTGGTGACCAATTGCACCTTTGCCTGGCTGCTGCTGCGGGAGAAGTGGCACTCGCTGGTCACCCGCAAGCCGATAAAGCCGGCGTAGGCTGTGAGCGGGGCGGGCGGGATGTCCCCGGCGGCACCCGCCGCGCTCCTGCGAATAATCAGGTTAAAAAATATACTGTCAGCCGGCCCCGACTCTGTTAGACTGCGCGGCCTTTTGTCCCCGACCGCACAGCGGCCCCGAGCTGGACATTAGCCTTATTGGGTAACAGACCTCCTCGCCACAGGCCCCTGTCACTGAGTGGAATTAGCTTGAAATAGCGGTGCTATTACTGGGCTTGTTCGCCTTGCCCAGCAATCTTTGGCGGTGAGCTATGGTTACCCAAGCGGAGCCATAAGTGCCGCCCGGCCCCCTGTTAAGTTTCAAGTGAATCCCGAAATGACCGATACCCCTGAGTCAGTTGGCTTTGACCAACTGGGCCTGCCGTCCGAAATTCTCAACGCCATCGAAAAACTGGGTTACGAAACCCCGTCGCCGATCCAGGCGCAGACCATTCCCTCGCTGCTGGACGGCCGCGATGTGCTGGGCCAGGCCCAGACCGGCACCGGCAAGACCGCAGCCTTCGCGCTGCCGCTGCTGGCGCAGCTGGATCTGAAAGACCGCCGTCCCCAGGCGCTGGTGCTGGCACCGACCCGTGAACTGGCCATTCAGGTGGCCGAAGCCTGCCAGTCTTACGCCGCCAACCTGAAAGGTTTCCATGTCGCGCCTATTTACGGCGGTGCCGATTACCGTGGCCAGATACAGCAGCTCAAGCGCGGTGTACAGCTGGTGGTGGGTACCCCGGGCCGCGTTATGGACCATATGCGCAAGGGCACCCTGGACCTGTCGAACCTGAAGACCCTGGTGCTGGATGAAGCCGACGAAATGCTGCGTATGGGCTTTATCGACGACGTGAAATGGGTGCTGGAGCAGATTCCCGACGAGCGCCAGATTGCGCTCTTCTCCGCCACCATGCCGAAAGAAATCGCCTACATCGCCCGCCATCACCTGCGCGAGCCGGTGGAAGTGAAAATCCGCGTTAAGACCGAGACAGCCGAGACCATCCGCCAGCGCTACTGGCCGGTGGGCGGCCTGCACAAGCTGGACGCACTGACCCGCATCCTCGAAGCGGAGCCGGTGGACGGCACCATTATTTTCGTGCGCACCAAGAACAGCACCGTGGAGCTGGCTGACAAGCTGGCCGCACGAGGTTTTGCCAGCGCCGCCCTGAACGGTGACATGGCCCAGAACCTGCGCGAACAGGTGATCGAGAAGCTGAAGAGCGGCAAGCTGGATATCGTTGTGGCCACCGATGTGGCGGCGCGCGGACTGGACGTGAAGCGTATCAGCCACGTGATCAATTACGACATCCCCTACGATACCGAAGCCTATATTCACCGTATTGGCCGTACCGGCCGCGCCGGGCGCGAGGGCGATGCGATCCTGTTTGTGGCCCCGCGCGAGCGCCGCATGCTGCGCTCGATCGAGAAGGCAACCAAGAAGCCGATCGAGCGTCTGGACCTGCCCACCGCGGCGGCCGTCAACGCTTCGCGTATGGAAAAATTCCGCCAGCGGATTACCTACACCCTGGCCGGTCGCCGGGATCTGGCGCCGTTCCGCGACCTGGTGGAGCAGTACCTGGGCGAGAACGAAGTAGATCCGCTCGAAGTGGCAGCGGCACTGGCGTCCATGGCCCAGGGCGATCAGCCCCTGCTGCTGGATGAGCGCGAGCCGGAACCGAGAGAGTTCAGGGAACGCCGTGAAGAGCGCGGTGATTCCGGCGGACGCGAGCGCAAGAAGCGCACTTTCGACAAGGATAAAAACGTTCCCGCGCCCGACGAGGGTATGGAGCGCTACCGCATCGAAGTCGGCCGCCAGGCAGGTGTGAAGCCGGGCAATATCGTCGGTGCGATTGCCAACGAAGTGGAACTGGACAGCTCCTATATCGGCCGTATCGAGATCTACGAAGGCTTCACCACCGTGGACCTGCCCGAGGGAATGCCGAAGGAAATCTTCGAGCACCTGAAGCAGGTGCGGGTGTCCGGTAAGCCGATGAATATTTCCCGTTTTACCGGAACTGCCGGCGCAGACAAGCCGCGGGGCAAGCCCAAAGGTAAGCCGAAGCGTAAACCGCGCAAGACCAGCGAGTAAAACAAAAAAGGCGATCCGAAAACGGTTCGCCTTTTTTAATGCGCGGCCGGAATGAAACCGGCGTTGACCCCGCCCGGGCTCAGTTCGACTTCACCCAGGGCAGCATATGCCGCAGCGTAGCGTCCTTGGTCACGAAGTGGTGCCAGAGCGCACCGGAGATATGTAACACCAGTAGTGCCAGCAGGCTGTTCCAGATCAGTTCCTGGTGCAGGAACGACAGCTGCTTGGCAACGTCTTTGTTCTTCTCGACAAAGGAGGGGAGATCGAACAGCCAGAACAGGGTGGTGTCGCGCCCGGCAAACTGGCGCATGGCCAGACCGGTCAGCGGCATACCGAGCATGGCGACGTAGAGCAGGCTTTCTACCAGCACGGAAACGGGGCGCTGCCAGGCGCTGCCGTAAAGCTTCGGACGCGGATGGGTCGCGCGTCCGTACATCCGCAAAAATACCAGCAACAGCACAGTAAAACCGGCCGAAAAGTGGAAGACCATCAACCAGCCGCGCATCGGGTCGCCCTTGCTGAAAGACTCGTGCAGCTCCACCGAGCCCCAGGCACACAGAATCAGAATTGCGATCAGCCAGTGCAGTCCCTTACTGAGCGGGTGCCAGCTCTTTACCGGTTGGTCCATGGATTTCTCCCCATCTGTTATTGCAGCTGCTTATCTTAGCCATTTTTTTTCGGTTCTTGCAGGTTTTTTGCAACGCGCTCCTCTTCCTTCCTCCACTATTTCTTGTCGGCGCAAGTGGTAAGCATTATCATTCGCAAACAATAACATCTCTTATTGGGGCTCAGGACATGTTGCGCAAGGGAATCTTCTGGGTACACCTCGTCAGCGGGGTGGTGGCCGGGTTGGTCATTCTGATGATGTCGGTCACCGGTGTACTGCTGACCTATGAACGGCAGATTCTCGCCTGGAGCGATAGCCAGCATTACAGCGCGCAACCGGCACCCGGGCAGGAGCGGCTGCCGCTGGATGATCTGCTGGCAGCATCACTGGACAGCGGTTTCGCGCCCAGCAGCGTCTCTGTTTCGGCGGAAGCGGACGCCCCCCTGATACTGCGCCAGGGCCGCGCCGAGAGCCGCTTCATGAATCCTTATACTGGCGAGATCTACCAGCCGGGCAGTGAGCGGCTGGAGGAATTCTTTCATGCGGTGGTGCGCTGGCACCGCTGGTTCAATGCCGGCAACGAACACCGCGGGTTGGCCCGGGCGATCACCGGCGCGTGCAACCTCGCCTTCCTGTTCCTGGTGCTGAGTGGTCTGTATCTGTGGCTGCCGGCCATCTATCGCTGGAGTACTTTCCGGCTGCGCCTCTGGTTTCACCCCAATGCCAAATCCGGCAAAGCGCGGGACTTCAATTGGCACCACGTGTTCGGTTTCTGGATGGCGCTGCCGCTGGCGGTGATTATCGCCACCGCGACGGTGTTCAACTATTCCTTGGCCAATGGTCTGGTCTTCCGGCTCGCCGGCGAAGAGGCGCCGCAACGCGGGCGCGGTGGTCCTCCGCGGGGCGGGCGGGACGATGCACCCACAGCGCTGAATCGCGAGGTTTCCCTCGAAAATGCACTGCAGTCCGCTGCGAACCAGAGTGCCGGGTGGCGCAGCCTGACCGTCGAGTTGCCGCGTGGCGATAACACCCGGGTGGAGGTGCAGGTGGACTGTGGTACTGGTGGCCAGCCGCAGAAACGCTCCAGCCTGACCATCGACGGCCGCAGCGGCGAAGTGCTTTCAGCAAAGAGCTTTTCCGATCAGTCCACTGGCCGCCAGTGGCGCTCGTGGATTCGCTTCCTGCACACCGGTGAAGCTCTGGGCTTCTGGGGGCAGACGCTCGCCGGGTTGGCTTCACTGGCCGCGGTCCTGATGGTTTGGACCGGACTGGCGCTGTCACTGCGTCGTTTCCGCGCTTTCCTCGATCGACGCCGGCGTCGCCGCGCCGACACGGCTGCCAGCCCGGCAACCGATCCCGCATGATTGCATTGAGCCGGCAGTTGCCATCTGGCGGCTGCCGGCCGTGCGGCGACTAACTACGGCTCGCGCTTCCTCCATTGGCCGCTCGGGCAATGGATTCCCACTCCAGTACCGCCCTGGAAAAAGAAGGCAGCGCTAATTCGCGAATGTGGCTTGTCAGCTTTACATTAATAAATGATAATCGTTCGCATTAGCTTTGCTAATAACGCTGAATCATCAATAACATCTCGTTGGGGTTAATCATCATGACCAAGTTGCCGAGTGCAATGGATAAACTCGCACCGCTCGATTCCATGGACGCATTCAAGGTAAAGCCGCTGGCCAAAAATTTCGCCAGGATTCCACTGGCGGCGGCCATGGCCAGTACCTTGATTGCCGGCGCCCAGGCGCAGGAAGTGGCAACCGCCATAGACAGTGAGCGCGCGCCGGAAGAAGTGCAGGTTGTGGATCAGCAGGAGGAAGAGGCGCCCAGTTCCGTCAAGTTCCCGCGCCCGCTGCTGGATACTGCACAAACCATCAACGTGATTTCCGAAGAGGTCATGCAGCAGCGCGCCGCCACCACACTGCGCGACGTGCTGCGCAATGTGTCCGGCATCAGCATGCAGGCCGGCGAAGGTGGAACGCCCGCCGGTGACCAGTTTGCCATCCGCGGCTACAACGCGCGCACCGATATTTTTGTCGACAACGTGCGTGACTTCGGCGGCTATACCCGCGACCCGTTCAACCTCGAACAGGTGGAAGTGGTCAAGGGGCCGTCTTCCGATTACTCGGGACGCGGTTCCACAGGTGGTTCGGTAAACCTGGTGAGCAAGTCGCCCCGCATGGCCGACTCTACCAGTTCCAATATCATTGCCGGCACCGACAATTACCACCGCGCCACTCTGGATGTGAACCGCACTCTGGAGGGAATCGATAACGCCGCAGCACGGGTTAACCTGATGGTGCACGACCAGGATGTGGCGGGCCGCAACGAGGTAAGCAATTCCCGCTGGGGTGTGGCGCCATCGCTGGCGTTCGGTCTGAATACGGATACCGAAGTGACATTGAGCCTGTTTCATATGGAGCAGGACAATGTGCCGGATTACGGTATTCCCTGGGTACCCTCCAACAACGAGGCGCTAGCCGAGTACGCCGATCAGCCGGCACCGGTAGATTTCGAAAACTGGTATGGCCTCAAGTCGCGGGATTTCGAGCAGACCGAAACTACGCTGGGTACGGTGCAGGTTGAACAAAAACTCGGTGATAACGCCAGCCTGCGCAATGTCACTCGCGTTGGCACCACATATCGTGATTCCTTTATCACCGCGCCGCGATTTGCCAGTATCGACAGCAGCGATATCCGTCGTACCGACCGCAAGTATCGCGACCAGGACGACGACATCGTCAGCAACATGACGGATCTTTCCCTGACCGTGAATCCCGGTGAGCGCTGGGAGCACAAGATCCTGCTGGGTGCGGAAGTCAGCCTGGAAGGGGAGAAGCGCTACACCCAGGAAAATCTCGGCGGAGATTCCCAGGCCACGGACCTGTTCAACCCCAACCCGAACGATCCGGTGCTGGAGAACTACCAGCGCACCGGCACTTTCAGCAAGGCGGATTCCACCACGCTGGCAGCTTACCTGTCTGATTCCGTGCAGATCACCGAGCAGTGGCAGGTGAACGGTGGCCTGCGTTACGACCACTTCGAACTGGAATACACGCCGGACGGCAGCCCGCTGATGGAGCGCACCGATTCCATGTTGAGTTACCGTACTGGCGTGGTGTTCAAGCCTGTGGAAGAGGGTACTTTCTACCTCGGCTACGGCACTTCGTTTAACCCGACGGCGGAGGCTCTGTCCATATCCACCAGCAGCCGCCAGCCCGGCATTGCTGACCTGGATCCGGAAGAAAACCGCAGTGTCGAGCTGGGTACCAAGTGGCAGGTGGCCGATGGCAACCTGTTGCTGACGGCCGCGCTGTTCCGCACCGATAAGGTCAATGCGCGCACGCAGGATCCGGATGATCCCAACGATGTGCTGGTGCTCGACGGCGAGCAGCGTGTGCAAGGGGTTGAACTGGGTGTCGCCGGCTCACTGACCGAGCGCCTGAGCCTCAATGCCGGCTACGTGTTCCTCGATACCGAGGTAATGGAGAGCAAAGACCCGGAAGAGATCGGCAAGGAGCTGGCCAACTCCCCGGAGCACTCCTTCAATTTGTGGGGCAATTACATCGTCACACAAACGCTGCAGCTTGGTTTGGGCGCGCAGTATGTGGGGGACCGCTACAACAATACGTCCAACCTGCGCACGGCACCGGATTACTGGATTTTCGAGGCATCGGGTGTTTACGCGTTCAGTGAAAATATCAGTGCGCAACTCAACCTGCAGAACCTGACCGGTGAAGAGTACATCGACTACGTTGGTGGAGGTCACTTTATCCCGGGGCTGGGTCGTACTGCGCTGCTGAGCGTGAACTTCAATTACTAATTTCATTAGGGGAAATTAAGCGTGCTGTTGGAAATTCCCGAAATCCTCCGCCCGCAACAGGCCGCCGACATGAAGGCGACCCTGTTGCAGGCAGAGTGGGTGGATGGCCGGGTGACTGCCGGACACCAGTCTGCACAGGCGAAGCAGAATCGGCAGTTGCCGGAAGGCTCTCCCGCAGCGCGGGAGTGCGGCGATGTAATTCTGAAGGCGCTCGCCCAAAGTGGCCTGTTTATGTCGGCGGCGTTGCCGCAGCGCGTGTTCCCGCCACTGTTCAATCGCTACGAGGGCGGAGAGCATTTTCACAACCATGTGGACAATGCCATCCGGCGTTTGCCGACTGGAGGACAGATCCGCACGGATCTGTCGTGCACGCTGTTTCTCTCCGAGCCGGATGAATATGAAGGCGGTGAGTTGCTGATCGACGACACCTACGGTGCGCACAAGGTCAAGTTGCCCGCGGGATCGCTGGTGCTGTATCCGTCCACCAGCCTGCACCGGGTCACCCCGGTGACGGCGGGCAGCCGCATCTGTTCATTTTTCTGGCTGCAGAGCCTGGTGCGCGATGACGGCCAGCGTACGCTGCTCTTCGATCTGGATATGTCGATCAACCGCCTACGTCAGGAGGTGGGTGAGCACGAGGCGATCGTCGCGCAGACCGGGGTCTACCACAACTTGCTGCGGCGCTGGTCGGAACCCTGATCATTGCACCTTCCCCGATTTTCCCAGACCCGCAATTTTTTAGGCGAACTCCGGTTCGCCTTTTGATTTTTTATCGAGCCGGTGCAGGAGGAACGGCGGGGCTGGATTTAGATACCGCGAATACCGTTCAGGCTGCCGAAGCAGGTGTTGCGCGCTGTCTCAAAGAAGTCCCGTAAAAATGCCTGTTCCAGCATCTCTTCCCGCACTGCGGCATAGAGTGTGCTCCATAAGCCTTCTTTCCCCAGTCGTAACTGGCTGACAAAGCCCTTTTGCAGGTATTCGTGCAGCGCCCAGTTAGGGAGCGCACACACACCGCGTCCACTCACCACCAGCTGGACCATCATCACTGTCAGTTCCACCGTGCGGATATCCGCTGGCTCGATGCTGGCCGGCTCGAGAAAGTGCTGGAAAACATCCAGCCGCTCGCGCTCGACCGGATAAGTGATCTGTATTTCGTCAGTCAGGTCTTCCGGGGTGACCCATTTCTTTTCTGCCAGTGCGTGTTTGCGGCTGACCGCAAGGCACATTTCAAAACTGAACAGCGGCTCGTAGTGGATGCCTTTCAGGGATTCATCCGGATTGCTGGTAACCACCAGGTCGAGGTCCCCGCGCACCAGCGCCGGCAGCGGGGCGAAATGGAAGCCGCTGGACAGGTCCAGTTCAACTTCCGGCCAGTCGTCCCGGTAGGCATCCAGTGTCGGCATCAGCCACTGGTAGCAGCTGTGGCACTCGATGGCGATGTTCAGGCGACCCGCCTGTCCGGACGCCAATCGCGCCAGATCCCGCTGGGCGACGGCCACTTGCGGTAAAACGTTATCCGCCAATTGCAGCAGGCGCAGCCCGGCGCTGGTAAAGCGCAGTGGGCGCGATTTGCGCACGAACAGTGCCTGCTCGTGGCGGTCTTCCAGTTCGCGAAACAGGTGGGACAGGGCGGACTGGGTCAAGTGCATGCGCTCGGCGGCGCGCACCATGCTGCCGGTCTCCCGCAGCAGCGCCAATGCCTTCAAATGCCGCAATTCAATCATCTTTAGAAATATTCATGTTTTAGGCAAAAAATATGAAATTGATTGAATATGAGGCGGCCCGCAGAATCAACCCCGAATTTCGACAGCCACCGCCGGGCAGGCGATGGCATCAATGGATTTGGGGAAACTCTGATGGCACAGACACATATTCTTGGTTACCCGCGCATCGGCGCGCAGCGCGAACTGAAGAAAGCCCTGGAGGCATATTGGCGCGGTGACGTCACGCAGGCGGAACTGCTACGGGCGGGTGCCGCGATCCGCCGCGACAACTGGAAGGCGCAGCACGATGCGGGCCTGGATCTGGTCACGGTGGGGGATTTCGCCTGGTACGACCAGTTGCTGAACCACACGCTGCTGTTCGGTGCCGTGCCGGCGCGCTTCAGCGAGGGCGCCGCCGACAACCGACTGGATCAGTATTTCCGCCTGGCGCGCGGCCGCGCGCCGTCCGGCGAGCCGGCGGCGGCCAGTGCGATGACCAAGTGGTTTGATACCAATTACCACTACCTGGTGCCGGAATTTGCCGCCAACCAGGAATTTACTTTGGATAGCAGTTGGCTGCTCGACGAGGTGCGCGAGGCGCAAGGGGAAGGCCATGCCGTCAAGCCGGTCATTATCGGGCCGCTCACTTACCTGTGGCTCGGGCGCAGCGACGGGGATGCCCTGGCGTTGTTGCCGCAACTGCTGCCCTGCTACGAGCAGTTGCTGCGGCAGCTGGCGGATATCGGCGTGGAATGGGTGCAGATCGACGAGCCAATTCTCGGTCTGGACCTGCCGGCGGCATGGCGCGACGCATTTGCGCCGGCCTATGCACAGATCGGCGGTGCCGCAACGGCGATCAGGCTGTTGCTCGCCAGCTATTTTTCCCCGCTGCGGGAAAACCTGTCCCTTGCGTTTTCGCTGCCGGTAGCCGGTGTCCACATCGACTGCGTGCGCGCGCCCGAAGAGTTGCCCGCGGCCGTGGAAACCCTGGGAGCGGAGCAGGTACTGTCGCTGGGGGTGCTGAACGGGCGTAATATCTGGCGCGCCGACCTGGGCAGACTTCAGGCCCAGCTGCAGCCGGTGCAGCAAGCGCTGGGCGAACGCCTGTGGCTGTCGGCCAGCTGTTCACTGCTGCACTGCCCGGTGGACCTCGAAACCGAGCAGGCGTTGGAGGAAGCAAAGCGGCAGAAGCTGGCCTACGCGCGGCAGAAACTCGACGAGCTGAAGCAGCTGCAAACAATGCTGGATGACGCCAATGCCAAAATTGCTGAAGGCGATGGAGCGCCCGCTGTCCCCGCAAACACCACTGAGGCACTGGCGGACACCTGGCGCCCGCAGTCCTACGCCGAGCGCGCGCCACTGCAGCGGGCGCGCTGGCAGCTGCCGCTGCTGCCCACCACTACCATCGGTTCATTCCCGCAGACGGACCTGCTGCGCGAGGTGCGCAGCCGCTTTCGCAAGGACGAGATTTCCCGGACCGATTACGAGGATCACCTGCGCGCGGAAATTGCCGAGGCGATCCGCCGCCAGGAAATTCTCGGTCTCGATGTGCTGGTACACGGTGAGGCCGAGCGCAATGATATGGTCGAGTATTTTGGCGAGCAGCTGGACGGCTTCGTGCACACCGGCAACGGCTGGGTGCAGAGCTACGGTTCGCGCTGCGTCAAGCCGCCGGTTATTTTCGGCGATATTTCCCGGCCGCAACCCATGACCGTGGAATGGAGTCGCCACGCCCAGAGCCTGACGAAAAAACCGGTCAAGGGCATGCTCACCGGCCCGGTGACCATTCTCAACTGGTCTTTCCCGCGTGAGGATATCCCGCGCAGTGAAAGCTGCCTGCAGATTGCGAAAGCGCTGCGGCAGGAAGTGCTGGACCTGGAAGCCGCTGATATCGGCATTATCCAGATCGACGAGCCGGCTTTGCGCGAGGGCGTGCCGTTGCGCGACTCGGAGCACCGGGATTACTTCGACTGGGCGGTGGCCTGTTTCCGCTACACCTGTGCCAAGGTGCAGCCGGAGACCCAGATCCACACCCATATGTGTTACAGCAATTTCAACGCGATCATGGATGCGATCGTGGCGCTGGATGCGGATGTCATCACCATTGAATCCGCGCGCTCGGAACTGCGTTTGTTGGACGCTTTCGCCGGCCGGCAGGGCGGCTACCCGAACGAAATCGGTCCGGGTATCTACGATATCCACTCGCCCAATGTGCCGGAGCGTGCAGAGCTGGTTGCGCGGCTGCGCCAGTTGCTGGAAGTGATTCCGCGGGAAAAACTGTGGGTGAACCCGGACTGCGGACTGAAGACCCGCAACTGGGCGGAAGTCGGTTCGGCCCTGCTGAATATGGTGGAGGCAGCGCGCTCGCTGCGCGCCGAACTGGAGGTGGCTGAATCTGCCTGATCGGGACCGTAATCCCTGCAAATGTTACCGGCCTGTGGGCCGGTTTTCTTGTTGGCAGTATTTTGCCGACTAACGAAGGGCGGTGAGCTGCTTTTCCAGTGCTGCGTCACAGAACACCGGGCGGCCTGCCACGAAAGTCGCCAGCACAGTGCCGTCTTCGCCGAGCACGGCGAGGTCGGCATCCTTGCCCGGAGCAATGGAGCCGGTGCGCTCATCGATACCGAGGAATTTTGCCGGCGACAGGCTCGCCATATGCACCGCGTCGCGAAATTCGATACCGGCCAGTTGATGCAGGTTGGCGGCGGCGCGTTCGAGTGTCAGGGTGCTGCCGGCGAGCGAACCGCTGTCGGTGCGGGCGACACCAGCCTTGAGGTTGATGTCCATCTTGCCGAGCTGGTAGCGCCCGTCGTCGAGGCCGCCGGCGTTGATACAGTCGCTGATCAGCGTCACCCGCGACGGGTCCTTCAGTTTGCAGATCATCTGCAGGATGGCCGGGTGCAGGTGTACACCGTCGGCGATGACTTCCACATTGGCGTCGTGCACCAGAACGGCGCCGGTGCAGCCGGGCTCGCGGTGGTGGATGCCACGCATACCATTGAAAACGTGGACGCCGCCGCAGGCGCCGGCGTCCAGCGCCCCGCGGGTCTGGTCGTAGGTAGCATCGGTGTGGCCGATCATGACCCTTACGCCGCGGGATTTCAGGTAGGGAATAATATCCATGGCACCATCCACTTCCGGTGCCAGGGCGATGACTTTCAGTTCGTCGTGGGAAGCTTCCAGCAGGGCATCCATTCGCTCAATGGTCGGTGCGAGGAAGTAGTGGTCGTTGTGGGCGCCCTTGTGCGCACTGGCAAAAAACAGGCCCTCGCTGTAACCGCCGAGCACCTGCGCACCGGGCTGGGTCGATTGTGCGGCGCGGCCAAGATTGTCCATGGCGGCCAGGGTTTCCTCCCAGCTGCTGGTGACGGTGGTGGCGAGAAAGCCGGTGACGCCGTGCCGGGCCAGCGAGCGCGAGATGGTGGCGATGGCCTCGGGCGTAGCATCCATCACGTCGCAACCTTCGCGGCCGTGGATATGCAGATCGATCAGTCCCGGCAGCAAGGTGGTCCCGGGGAGTTCGACGACAGGGAGGTCGTCGCCCGGTGTTTCGGTAATCGCGGCAATGCGGCCTTTTTCGATGCGGAGGTAGCGGTCGCTTACTTCTGCCGCCTCGGTAAAAATTTTTGCGGGCCGTAGCGTGTAACTGTCGGAATACATCGTCACTTTCCCAGTGTCTGGCGAGCAAGCAGGGCGGCGCCGCGGGCGCCACTGGCATCGCCAAATTTCGGTGGCGCGATAATAGGGGCGTTGAAACCGGCAAACAGGTGACTTTCTATTGCCTGTGGTAAATCGCGGTACATTTCCTCGATACGGGACAGACCGCCACCCATCACGATGATGTCCGGGTCATAGGCAATTGTCAGGTTGGCAAAGGCAGCGCCCAGCAGATCCATGTGAATTTCCCGGGTGGCGATAGCGTCTTTATCGCCGGCGCGCCAGCGTTCGACCAGCGCGGGAACATCGACGGATTCCCCGCAGCGGTGACGGTGCAGGTTGGCGAGGCCTGGGCCGGCGATATATGGCTCCAGGCAGCCAGTAAGTCCGCAGCCGCAGTTCAACAGTGGTAACTGGTATTTTTCCCGTAGGGTGGCGGGCAGGGGGTGGTGCCCGTACTCGCCGGCAATTCCCTGGCGGCTGCGGTAGAGATTGCCGTCTACCACCAGTCCGCCCGCGGCACCGGTGCCCAGAATCGCGCCATATACATGGGAGTAACCTGCGCCAGCGCCGCCGTGTGCTTCCGATAGCGCGAACAGGCGGCAGTCATTTTCAACTGCCACCGGGCGTTTCAGGCGCGCGGTTAATGTCTCCGCGACCTTTCTGCCGGTTGCACAGGGAACATTGGCGGAGAGCGAGCGCCCTCTGGTATCGATCACTCCGGGCATGCCAATTCCGATAATGCCCTGGCAGGCGTATTGCTCGTCCGCGTGTTGGATCAGAGTTACCAGTGTGTCGATAAACTTCTGGAAGTCATCGACAGGTGTTGCGGTGCGCTGACTGTCCAGCTTGTGCAGGTCGTCATCGAAGCAGGTGAACTCGATCTTGGTGCCGCCGATATCCAGTCCGTAAATCAACTTTCTGTCTACCCTGCGAGCTTGTAAATGGTCACGCCCTGTACCACGCGATTGACCTCGCCGGTGGGGCAGGGGTTGTCGGGAGTGATGCCCAGATCGAGAGATTTATAGAAGGCCAGCAGCTGCGCAAATACGATGTAATACAACGCGAGCCAAGCCTCTCCGAGTTCGGCAGTATCGGCAAATGCCGCGGGGCATGCGATCCAATCGGTAGTGCCGTCGCGCTGCAGCTCGGCGAGCAGGTCGTCGTCATAGCGGCGGCAGTAGGCATCGTTGCTGTGCAGGAGTACTACCAGTGTTCTTTCATCCAGCATCGATTTGGGACCGTGGCGGAAGCCCAGCGGACTCTCCGCGTGGCAGTCCACCTTGCCGGCGGTGAGCTCGAGCATTTTCAGTGCGGCTTCGGTGGCGATGCCCTTCAGTCCGCCGGCGCCGAGGAAGACCACACGGCGAAAATTTTTCTCGGCCAGCGCCTGGATACCCTCGAGGCGTGTGTCCAGCAGGGTGCGGGTCAGGGCCGCCAGTGCCGGCAGTTGGCCCGGCTGTGGGGTAAAAACTTCTAGCGTGGCCAGCAGCATGGAGGTGAAGCTGCTGGTCATGGCAAAACTCTGGTCGAGGGTCTCTTCCGGCATCAGCAGCGAGTAACTGTTGTCGCTGTCCTGGGCACGTGCGGCCAGTTCGCCCTCGCGGTTACAAGTGATCACCAGATGGTAGCAGTTGTCCACACACTGGTTGGCCAGGTCATAGGCGCCGACGCTTTCGGGACTGTTGCCGGAGCGGGCGTAAGACACCAGCAGGGTCGGTTTCTGGCGCAGGAAATAATCGTGTGGGTTGCTCACCAGATCCGTCGTACTGATGGCTTCGACACGGCGCTCCAAGACTCGGGTGAGATGGGGTGCGAGTGTTTCCCCGGCATAGGCCGAAGTGCCGGCACCGGTGAGGATGAAGCGCAGATCGTTCTGCAGCAGCAGGGGCTGGAGCCATTGATCCAGCTGAGCGCGCTGGCCATCGACCAGGGCTGCGGTGCGTTCCCAGGCATCCGGCTGCTGGGCAATTTCGCGCGCAGTGTGCTCTCCCTCGCTCTGGCGCAAGGCCGTGGGGTCGATATTCAGGGCTTTATACATCGTTATTATCCTGTGTTACTGCTTCCAGCAGGCGTTGGCATAGGCGGTGGTCACCTGGCGAATGCGAGCTTTGATCAGCGCACCGGCCTCGTTGGCGAGCTGGCCCCGGCGAACCAGTCGATATTCTTGCGGAAAAAACTGGCTCAACAGTGGCAGCGGAATGGCGGTAGCAGACAGGTTGTCCAGCAGCCGGGTCACTGCCGCCTGTACTTCTTTGTCAGGCCAGTAATAGCGGATGCGGTCGCTGTAACTATAGCGCCGGTACAGCGGCTGCTTTTCCGCCGCCACATCGTAAAAACTCCGCCAGTACCGGGGTTCCGCCTGCATACGGGATTCGCACACGGCGCGCAGGGCGGATTTCTCAGCAATGTCGGGCAGCTCGTCTTCGATATAGCTGAGGGCAAAAAGCGCTTCGCGCAGAGCGAATGTCAGTTGCGGCCCCACCTTGAGAATCGCGAAGTGATCCCTTACCAGCTGATTGTAGTTGTCTTCAGTCTGGTAATCCGTCGAGTGGGCTTCGAAGGCGATACTGCCAGTTTCTTTTGCCAGAGCCCTGAGTTGACCGACTTTGTGCGGTTGGTAGTCGATCACTGACGTGTGGTCGAACTCCACTCCTGGCTGGACGACGAGTCCGATCACCCGGGACCAGGCGTGGTCGAGATCGCGGCGGGCAAAGGCTTTGCGGTGCAGCTCGATCGTGTTGCGGGCGTGTGCGGCCGAGGTGACTTCAAGCTCGGTAATTTCCTCTTTGGCGCCGCCCGGGGGAGGGACTTCGGTACCGATGACGTACATCACTGTGTCCGGTATGCCGCACCGTGCGGCGGCACCCTCGGCCGCGCGGCACAGGTCAGCGGCGCGCTCGGCAATGATTTCATCGGCCAGCGGCAGCTGGTCATCGGCGCAGGGCATGCTGCAGTCCAGGTGGATCTTGGTAAAACCGGCGCTTACGTAGGCTTCTACCAGGTCGCGAGCCTTGGCCATCGCTTCAGCGGCTGGTTCTGCCTGCCAGCACACGGGACCCAGGTGGTCACCGCCGAGGATAATCTTGGACGGATCGAGTTCGGCGCGGGCAGCGAGCGTCATGACATAGTCGAAAAAATCCACCGGCTGCATACCGGTGTAGCCACCGAACTGATTGACCTGATTGGCGGTGGCCTCGATCAGGAGCGGAGTGCCATCCGCCCGTGCCTGCTCCATTGCGGCTTCCAGAACCAGGCCGTGGGCGGAACAGATCGCGTATATACCTTGCGGGGCACCGTCGAGGTTTTTCCTGATCAGTTGTTGCAGCATGGTAAATCCTTTTTTTCGGTCACTCTTATACATAGGGATTTGTAGGGAACCTCTGAAAGCCCCGCCGGGCGGGCCCTGAAGGCCGCAGCTGCTGCGTTGCAGCTCTTGCAAAGGGCGACGGCCATTCATGGCGCGCTGCGCCTAACATCTGCAGCCTTCAGGTCTCGCAGAGACATTACGGCGTTATTCAGAGGTTCCCTAGTCAACGATGACTACCCTGACGCCGGCTTCGGTCATGACGTCGTGAAACGCCTGCGGTATCCCGCTGTCGGTAATCAGGACGTCGAGCTCGCTGAAATCGCAGATTTTGTGGACTCCGGAGCGCTTGAACTTGGAAGAGTCGGTCACCGCAATCACCTGGCGGGCGACCTTGCACATCAGTCGATTCAGGTTGGCCTCGTATTCGAAGTGGGTGGTAATGCCGCCCTGAAAATCGATGCCGTCCACGCCGAGAAAGACCTTGTCGAAGTGGTAACACTGCAGGGTGTCCTCCGCGGCGCGTCCGTAGAACGACAGGGATTTCTTGCGCAGCGTGCCACCCGTCATCAGGACTTCCACACCGTCCGCATCCACCAGCTGCTGCGCCACGTTGAGACCATTGGTCATGACGATCAGGCGGCGGAACTGGTGCAACTGCCGGGCGATTTCAGCGGTCGTGGTGCCGGAATCCAGGATGATGGTGTCCTGTTCCCCAATTTCCTGTGCAGCTGCGGCGGCCAGGCGGCGCTTGATGTCGAGATGCTCGGTCACCTTTTCCCGCACCGACAATTCCTGGCTGACGCGATTGCTGGCCACGGCACCGCCGCGGGTGCGTACTAGCAGCCCCTTCTGGTCCAGGTAGTTGAGGTCGCCGCGGATGGTCACCGTCGATACCCCGTACTTTTCCGCCAGTTCCGGTACCAGGACGCGCCCTGCATCCAGGGTCGTCTGCACGATGTCGTGTCTGCGTTCAATGGTGTTCGTGGTCATAAGTCATTCTTTCGCGAAGCCTGTCGGTATTCTACGTTACTTTTGCAAGCTTTCAAAATGAATTTATTTTTCAAAGGCTTTCGGTTTGTGTAATCCCAATATAAACAATGGCTTATACGCTAGTCTCTAACGTTTCCCTATGTTTCTCCATTAATATGTGAAAGTTTTTGAAACTTTTTCTTGTTGAACGCTTGGTTTCGCTTGGTTATTGTCTCATTCCATCGAACACCGCATCGCTGGAGCCGAGGTAAAAATAAATGAGTGAAATAAATCGTCGAAAGTTTCTGAAAGCCGGCCTGACAGCCGCAGCGGTAGCAACGGCCGCTGGCTGTTCCACAGCGGCATCCATCCGGGCCAGCGCCAAGGCCGGTCCCAGGGCCAAAGGCCAGCAGTCTGTCGCCGGGCTTGTGGTGCCGCGCATGGAGACTGTCCGGGTGGGGTTGATCGGTTTGGGGCAGCGCGGCGTCGGTCACGTCGCCCATTTCGCCAATCTCGACGGCGTGGACATCAAGGCGATCTGTGACACGGACCAGCAGGTGCTGGATCGTGCCTTCAATATTGTGGTGAAAACCGGGCGACCCAAGCCGGCCACTTACGGCAAGGACGAGTACTCCTATCGCGAACTTCTCGATCGCAACGATATCGACATCGTGATTATTTCCACCCCCTGGCGCTGGCACACGCCGATGGCCGTAGATGCGATGCTGAGAGACAAGCACGCGATGGTGGAAGTGCCGGCGGCAACCACGCTCGAGGAATGCTGGTTGCTGGTGGACACTGCGGAGAAGACGCAGAAGAACTGCATGATGATGGAAAACTGCTGCTACGGCCGCGATGAGCTGATGGCTCTGAACCTGGTGCGCATGGGCATGTTGGGTGACCTGCTCCACGGTGAGGGGGCCTATCTCCACGAGCTGCGCTGGCAGATGAAGGAGATTGACCGCATGACCGGGTCCTGGCGGACCAAGTGGCACACCCTGCGCGACGCCAACCTCTATCCGACCCACGGCCTGGGACCCATTGCCCAGTACATGGGAGTCAACCGCGGTGACCGTTTTGATTACCTCTCTTCCATGAGCAGCCCGGCGCTGGGCCGTGCGCAATATGCCAAGCGCGAATTCCCGGCGGATCACCCGCTCAACCAGGCGAAATACATCTGCGGTGACATGAACACCAGCCTGATCAAGACCGTGAAAGGCCGCACCATCATGGTCCAGCACGATACCACCACGCCGCGTCCCTATTCCCGCCGCAATCTGATCATGGGCACCAATGGTGTCTTTGCCGGTTATCCCAATCGAATTGCACTGGAAGAGGGCGGCCGCAAGGAATACGAAGAGTGGGACTTCGATATGGATTACTGGCACGGCAAGTACGACCACCCGCTCTGGCGTCGCATGGGTAGGGAGGCCGAGCACGCCGGAGGTCACGGTGGTATGGACTTCCTGATGCTGTGGCGCATGGTGTATTGCCTGCGCAATGGCCAGCCCCTGGATCAGGATGTCTACGATGCGGCTGCCCTGTCTTCGGTAACTGCACTTTCCGAGGCATCGGTGGCGGACCGCGGCAACAGCAAGGACTTCCCGGATTTCACCCGCGGTGGCTGGCAGACGCGGGAGCCGCTGGGCATCGTGAGCTAAGCGAGAGCGCAATTCTCCGGCCAGGGACGGCCGCAAGATTTACACCATAAATACCGTTATTTGCCTGTTTCAGGCGAAGGGGCCGCTGTACGCCTGCAGTTTGTGCGCTGTGCCCGATTACAACCACACACACGACAATAATTTGGGTATGTAATTATGATCGACAACAAAAGAAGAACACTGAGCCTGGTGATCGGTGCGCTGGTGATGGCATCGCAAGCTGTAGCGCAGGACACGGACATCGAAGAGAGCAAGGTCGCCTCTGACTCTACTGCAGCGACAGCGGTGGAAGAGGTAGAAGTTACCGGTATCCGCAGCAGTATCAAAAGTTCCCTGGATATCAAGCGGGACTCGATCAACGTGGTGGATTCCATCGTTGCCGAGGATATCGGCAAGTTCCCCGACCAGAATATTGCCGAAGCACTCCAGCGCATGAGTGGTGTCACCATCACCCGCAACGCGGGTGAGGGCCAGAAGGTCACCGTGCGCGGTCTCGGTGGCGACTACAACGTGACAACCATCAACGGTCGCCGCATGGCTTCCGAGGATAGCAGCCGCAACTTCAACTTTGACCTGATTGCTTCGGAACTGCTCAAGGGGGTGGAAGTTTACAAATCACCGGTGGCCAAGACCCAGGAGGGCGGTATCGGCTCGGTGATCAATATCCAGACCCGTCGCCCGATGGACTTCCCCGGTTTGGTGGCGCAGGCGTCGGTGAAGGGAATTTATGAAGACCGCACCAAAGACACCAACCCGCAAGCCTCTTTCCTTGTCAGCGATACGTTTCTCGATGGCAAATTCGGCGCGCTGCTGACCGGCGTTTACTCCGAGCGTACCCTGCGTACCGACGGCTATTACGGCAGCGGTTTTTACAATGAAGGTGCGGAAGACTGGATGACCGTGCGTCAGGACATGGATGGCGACGGCGAGTTTGACCCGGCGGTGGACAACGAATACGGCACTGTGATTCCCGGCTACGTCCAGTTCCGCAACTGGCAGGATACCCGCAAACGCATTGGTGCGAACCTGGCGCTGCAGTGGCGCCCGCGCGACGATGTCGAAGTCAACTTCGATGGTATCTACTCGTCCTATGACACCAACGGCGAGGAGTCCCAGGCTTCCTTCGTGACCTACGATGAGTGGTGGACACCCGGGGTGCCCAGTGTCGGAGACCTGCAGTTCAACAAGGATGGATTGGTCAATGCGCTGACGCTGACCGACGGGGCCATGGTGGAAATCCTCAATACGACCACCCCGCGCAATACCCAGACCTACCAGGTGGGCACCAATGTCGCCTGGGATGTCAGCGATAATTTCCGTGTGGCGATGGATGTCTCACACTCCGAAGCGGAGAGCCGCAATACTGGCGACAACCGCTATGTAGTAGTGCGCGGCTTTGTGGACCAGGTCCGCATCGATGCGTCAAATAGCAACTACCTCCCCGATGTCACCATGACTCCCGCCCTGAGCTACGACTCACCGTTCGGCGCGCACTACAGCTGGAACTCCGGCAGCACCATCAAGGATGCCGTGTCCGAATTCCGCCTCGACGCGGACTGGGCGCCGCAGCACGGTCTGTTCAATTCAGTTAAGTTTGGCCTGAACCTCGGCGACCACGGTAAAGACCGGATCACCTACGCCTCTACCAACCCGTCGATGTTCAGTAATGGTGGCTACTACTTCCAGTCCTACCCGGATTTCACTCCGGACCTGTCGACGGTGCAAACCATCAGCGGCCTGCAGTTCTTCCGTCTGCCCGCCGATGTCATGCAAGCGCCGCGGTTCGACAACTTCCTCGACGGCGAGTCCAGCAAGTTGCCGGCACCCTGGCCGAGCTTCGATTACAACAAGCTGATGGCTTATTACGAGGGCATCAGCCCGGAGGGTGCCGCACTGGTCCGCGCTACCTACCAGCCGACCCAGTCGTTTGACGTCGGTGAATCGACGCTGGCGGCCTACATTCAGGGGGATATGGAAACAAGCCTGCTGGATCGCCCGCTGATCGCCAACTTCGGTGTGCGCGTGATTCAGACGTCGGTCGACAGTTCCGGCTACTCCCTGGATCCGGGTGAAGTGAAGCTGGAATCCGACCCGAGTGCGGGTGTCAAGGTTGTGGGTACCCTGGCCGACTACCAGCACAAGATGGATTTTGACGATTCCTATGTCGATGCCCTGCCGAGCATGAACCTGAAATGGAACCTGACCGATGAGCTGGTCTATCGCCTCGATCTCGCCAAGGTCATCACGCGTCCGAGCATCGACTCGCTGCAGGCCTACGGTTATCTCGACCTGAACAAATTCCAGTTACATACCTCCAACCCTGGGCTGGAGCCGATGCGCGCGAACCAGCTGGACACATCACTGGAGTGGTATTTCTCCGACTACGGCGCCCTGACCAGCACACTGTTCTTCAAGGATATCAACTCCTTTACCGAGTACGGCCGCAACGGCACCAGGACCATCGATGGTTACGACTTCGATGTCTACAGTTCGGTGAACGGCGACAAGGGCGCGATGGTCCGCGGTGCTGAACTGACCTACCAGCAATCCCTGAGCAACATTCTGCCGGCTCCGCTCGACGGTTTCGGGGTGCAGGTCAACTACACCTATGTTGACAGTGAATACGACGATCCCGAGCGTCGCAAGGCAGGTCTGCCCTTCGTGGGCATGCCGCAAAATTCGTATAACGCCGTGGTGTACTACGAGAAAGACGGCGCCCAGGCGCGCCTGGCCTACAACTGGCGCGGCAAGGTGCTGGTCAACCCAGAAGATTGGGGCGGCCCCAGCTGGAATTCGGCCTACGGTCAGCTGGATTTCAGCGCGGACTACGACGTGACTGATAACTACAACATCAGCCTGAGTGTGACCAACCTCACCAACGAGCGTAACTGGGGTTACGTCATGCGTTCGAACCAGGTCAGCCACTTGGAGCGCTATGGCCGAACCATCAACCTGGGTGCCAGTGCCCATTTCTGATATTTGAGCAAAGCCACCCGGCGCCACCTTGGCGCCGGGTTCTTTTTAGCGGTGATATTCAGGTGTCGAAATGAGTACTGCAATCTCGCAATCTGCGGCCACGGCGGCCAGCCGAAGCAGCCTGCTGCCGATGAGTGTTATCGGTATGCTGTTTTTTATTTTCGGGTTTGTGACCTGGCTCAATGGATCACTGATTCCATTTCTGAAAATTCTGTGTGACCTGAATGGCTTCGAGGCGCTGTTCGTTACCTTCGCGTTTTATATTGCCTATACGGTGATGGCCCTGCCCATGTCCCTGATACTGCGCCGCACCGGCTACCGCGACGGCATGGCAATCGGCCTCGCGATCATGGGTGTATCGGCGTTGATTTTTATTCCCGCTGCGCAGTTGGGAAGCTACCCCATTTTTCTGCTGGCACTGTTCGGTCTGGGGGCGGGGCTGACAATCCTGCAAACAGCATCGAACCCCTACGTGGTGAAAATCGGTCCCGTCGAGAGTGCCGCGACCCGCATCGCGATCATGGGGATTATCAACAAAAGTGCGGGTGTGCTCGCGCCGCTGGTATTCACGGCACTGGTGCTGTCCGGACTGTCAGATTTCAATTCGCAGGCGGTTGCCCAACTGGCTGGCGCCGAGCGCGAAGCGATGCTGGCAGAAGTCGCCAACCGACTGGTCATGCCGTACATCTACATGGCGGCGCTGCTGTTTCTGCTGGTGGGGTTTGTGAAATTCTCGCCACTGCCGGAAATCGAAGACGGCGCCTCTGAAAATTCAGAGGGGCGCTCCGGTATCTGGAAGTTTCCCCAGGTCATACTGGGAGCCCTGGCCCTGTTCGCCTATGTGGGGGTGGAAGTGATTGCCGGAGACACCATTGGCCTTTACGGTGAATCGCTGGGTGTCGCGAATTTCGGTTCTCTTACCTCCTACACCATGGTCTTCATGGTGATCGGCTATCTCCTGGGTGTGCTGTTCATTCCGCGCCGTATCAGTCAGCCGAGCGCACTCACCGGATCGGCGGTTGCCGGTTGCCTGTGTGTGCTGGGGGCCGTGTTCAGTTCTGCGCAAAGCAGTGCCATATCCGCCGCGATCTGGGGGTGGAGCGGAATTCCGCCCGTGCCTGACCCCGTTTTCTTTGTCGCGTTGATGGGGCTGGCTCACGCCCTGGTTTGGCCGACGGTGTGGCCACTGGCGCTGGAAGGGTTGGGTAAATTTACTGCGCAGGGTTCGGCACTGTTGATCATGGGAATCGCGGGCGGTGCGGTGATCCCACTGGCCTTTGGCAAGATCGGAGAGGTCTCTGGCGCTGTCGTAAACGGCTACTGGATAGCGTTGCCCTGTTACCTTTTCATTCTTTATTACGCGCTGAAAGGCCACAAATTGCGGTCGTGGAAGTAGTAAGCGTACCAGGTACCGGCGTCCTCACCAGTTCATTCTCTCTAGACTGGAATTTCAGCCCTCATTGTGAGGGCTTTTTTGTGAGTGCCCCGG